>NZ_FOQG01000022.1 GCF_900113685.1 Nocardioides psychrotolerans | reverse complement strand
TCGCCCACGACGAGGCCGGCCACACCCTCCTCGCCGACCGCATCCGAGAATGGCTCGCCCGCGGCGACCGCCACATCACCATCCGCCCCGTGATCAACCTCAACGACCACTGCAACGGCAGCGAAGACACCGGCCACCACGGTCACCAGGGGCCAGACCCCTACGTCCCCACCTTCCTCACCGCCGAGAAAGTCCGCCTCCGCAACCCCACCTGCGTCTTCCCCCACTGCACAAAGAAGTCCAGGTCCTGCGACCTCGACCACCTCACCGCCCACACCAGAACCGGCATCACCTGCGAATGCAACCTCGCACCCCTATGCCGACACCACCACCAGCTCAAGACCCACGCCGGCTGGCGATACCAACAACTCACCCCCGGCACCTTCCTCTGGCGAGAACCCCACGGCCAGACCATGCTCGTCACCCCCACCGGCACAAGCGACCTCACCGACCCCTGAGGTGCGCGGGCAGGGTCAGCGCGGCTCAAGCCGGAGCGCCCGCAGCGCCAGGTCGAGCTCGACCGGCGGACAACCGTCGGTGAAGGTCATCCCGGTGAGGTCACCGGCGCGCCTCAGCCGGTTGATCACGGTGTTGCGGTGGCAGTGGGCCGCCTCGGCGGTGCGGGTCGAGGACCCGCCCGCTGCGACCCAGGCCCGCAGCGTGTCGACGAGGACACGACGCTCGGCGTCGGGAAGCTCCAGGACCGGACGCAGCCAGATCGACACCAACCGGGCGGCGACCTCTGGCGAGCTCAGCAGCAGCGCCTCGGGCAGCTGGCGGTCGAAGGGTGCCAGTCCCGGCTGCCCGTCCTGCACGCGCAGCGCCAGCGAGGCCTGCCGGTAGCCGTGGTCGATCCCGGCGAGTCCGTGGACCACCACCGAGACCCCCAGCGGGGCGCGCAGTGAGGAGGCAAGCTGCTCCAGCGCGGCCAGCGCCTCGTCCGGACGGTCGTCGCGCAGCGCGACCACTCCCACGAGCCCGCCCGTACGACGGACCCAGGCGCTCGCGTGCGGTGCGAGGTGGCGGTCGGCCGCGGTCGGGTCGAGCTCGGTGCCGGTCACGAGGACGAGGTAGTCACCAGACACCGGAAGGTCGAGCAACCTGGAGACCTCGTGGGCGAAGCCCGGCTCCTTGGCGCGCCCGTTGATCAGGCCCTCCCAGAGCTGGGCCCGCAGCTGCTCGTCGGCGCGCACGGCGGCGCGCTCGTGGAGGTGGTAGCTCGTGGCCACCTGGGCCGACGTCTCGTCGACCACCTCCCAGAGCAGCGTGCCGATCTCGCGCAGCTCGACCGCGTCGAGCGCGGTCTCGCCGGCGGCGACCAGGTCGTCCCAGATCAGCCGCCCGCCGATGCGGAACGAGCGCAGGACCACGTCCAGGGGCAGACCCTGCTCGGCACGGCGACGCCCGGTGGTGCGCGCCGCGTCGTAGGCCGGGTTGTCGTCGGCACGACCGTGGGGCGCATCGCGCTCCAGCGCCTCGGCCAGCAGCTCCAGGATCCGGCTGATGTTGTCGTGGCAGGAGCGCCACAGGTCGGTGCGCGGGACCAGTCCCGTCGCGCGGTAGCCCGGGTTGTCCTCCTCGATCGTGACGACCAGGCGCTCGGTCAGGGTGTCGAGGCTGGCGCGCCGGTGCTCGGTGAGGAAGGCGAGGGTGTCGGCGCGCATGGTCGGGGTGTCGGTCTCAGAGCTCGGAGAGGTTCTTCAGCAGCAGCGCCTCGGCCAGCACGACCCGCTCGAACTCCGCGAGGTGCAGGCCCTCGTTGGCGCCGTGGGCGCGGGTGTCGGGGTCCTCGACACCCGTCACCAGCACGCTGGCCTCCGGGAAGGCCTCGAGGAACTCCGCGATGAACGGGATCGACCCGCCAACACCCATGTCGACCGGAGCGGTGCCGTCCCAAGCCTCCCGGAACGCTGCGCGTGCCGCGTCGTACGCCGGACCGGTGGCATCGATCTGGGTCGCCTCACCGGTGTCGACGACCGTGACGGTGAGCTCGGCGCCCCACGGGACGTGCGCCTCGAGGTGCTGCTGGAGGCAGGTCAGCGCATTGGCGGTGGTGTCGCCCGGCGCGATGCGCAGGCTGATCTTGGCGCGGGCCGAGGCCACGAGCGTGTTGCTCGCGCCGTCGACCTTGGGGGCGTCGAGGCCGGTGATGCTCAGCGCGGGCTTGGTCCAGAGCCGCTCGACGGCCGAGCCGGTGCCGATCCACTCGAGGCCGGGCACTGCGCCGGACTCGGCGCGCAGGCGCTCCTCGGGGTAGACGACATCGGCTGCCGGGCCGGCGTGGAGCCCAGCGATCGCGACGTCGCCCGTGTCGTCGTGGAGGCTGGCGATCAGGCGGCTCAAGGTGATCAGCGCGTCGGGGGCCAGACCGCCCCACATGCCGGAGTGGACGGCGTGGGTGAGCGTGCGCACCTCGACGTCCACGCGCACCAGGCCGCGCAGGCTGGTGGTCAAGGCGGGCTCGCCGATGTCCCAGTTGCCGGAGTCGGCGATCACGATGACGTCGGCACGCAGCGCGTCGTGGTGCTGCTTCAGCAGCGCGGGCAGGGTGTCGGAGCCGACCTCCTCCTCGCCCTCGATGAACATCGTGACGCTCACCGGAAGGTCGTCCGCGAAGACCCGCAGCGCCCCCAGGTGGGCCGCGATGCCGGCCTTGTCGTCGGCGGCACCGCGGGCGTAGAGCCGGCCGTCGCGCTCGGTGGGCTCGAAGGGCGGGGAGTCCCACTCGGCGTGGTCGTTCTCCGGCTGGACGTCGTGGTGGGCGTAGAGCAGCACCGTCGGCGCACCCTCGGGGCCGCGCTTGTGGGCGATCACCGCGGGCGCTCCCCCGTCGGCGGAGACGATGTCGACGGAGTCGAAGTCCTCGGCGCGGAGGAGCGCGGCCACGGCCTCAGCGCTGCGCTGCACCTCACCGGCGCGCGCGGGGTCGGCGCTCACCGACTCGATCCGGACCAGGTCCTCGAGGTCCTGACGGATCCTGGGGAGGAGAGCGGTGACCTTGGCGCGGATCAGTGCAGTCATGGTCGCCAACCTATCCAGACGCACACACCCGGCCCGACGTCACCTCGGACGTCACCTCGGGCGTCACCCCAGCGGCAGGTACGTCGACAGGTCGGTGCGCTCGCCGGACGCGCGGACCTTGCCGCTCGCCACGGCGACGGACCAGTCGAGCTCGCCGGTCGCGATCGCGATCCAGGTGGTGGCGTCCATCTCGACCACGGCCGGCGGGGTGCCGCGGGTGTGCCGGACCCCGGGGACGACCTGCACGGCGGCATAGGGCGGCACCCGCACCTCGACGGAGTGGCCGGGCGCGCGCTGCTCGAGGACGGCCATGAAGTGCTTGGTGAGGGCACGGAGGTCGTCGGCCGCGGTCGCGGTGGCGAGCTCGTCGGCGCCCAGCACCCGCAGGCGGGGCGGCATCAGTCGTCGTCCTCGGGCACGGGGTGAACCCTAGTTGGTGGGCACCATGACGGATCGGTGCCATCGCACACGCCCCGCACACGCCCCCCGCGAACGCCTACGCTGCGACGGTGACCCGCGACCTGCACGAGCCGTTGGAGGCAGGACCGGTGCGTGACACGGTGCGGCACCTCCAGGAGCGCATCGCGGCGTTCTTCCTGTGGACCGTGCCGGAGCGGTTGCAGCGCGGCCGCACCCTCGCGCTGCTCCACCAGCTACGCTGCTCAGCCTGGTCGCGAAGACCGCGGCCCTGTGTGCCGAGGAGTCGCGCGACGCGGTCGTGCTCGACACGGTCAACTCGATCGAGGAGCTGACGACCGGGATGTCGCGCAAGATCTGGCAGAAGATCTCGACGCTGCCGCCTGCTGCCTGACTCTCAGCCGATCCCGTCCAGGATCTCGAGAACCTCGGTCCAGGCCGGCGACAGCGGGTCGATGACGACGAAGTGGTCACCCTCGACGGCGACCAGCTCGGCCTGCGCCCCCGCGGCGGTGGCGGCGCTGACGTAGGTGCCGGACTGTCCGATCGGCACGATCGTGTCGGCCTTGCCGTGCACGCACCACACCGGCTGGTCCAGGGGCACCTGCTGCATCGGGTCGTACGCCGCGTCCTCCGGCCCCGGGGCGTGTCCGAGCAGCGCCGCGGCAGCGCCCCCGCCCAGCCCGTCGCGCTCGGAGGCGACCAGGTCGAGCACCCCGGCCTGGGAGATCACGTGGGTGACCGGCACCAGGTCCGGCCAGGCACCGTCGCGACCGCGTGAGGCGGCCCACGCAGCGAGGTGGCCGCCGGCGGAGTGGCCGAGCGTCACGACCGTCGAGGTGTCGACCCCGAGCCCGGCGAGGGCGTCGATCGCCGCGGAGACGTCGTCGAAGGTCTCCGGCGCACCCCCGCCCCCGCCGCCTCCACTGCCGACGCGGCGGTACTCGATGTTCCATGCCGCCCACCCCTGCGCCGCCAGCGCAGTCGCAAGGGGCTGCCCGAGCGAGAGGTCGTACTCCGCCTTCCAGAAACCGCCGTGGATGACCACCACGACGCCCCGGGGCGTGCCCTGCGGCAGGTACAGCTCGCCGTACTGGCTGGGGTCGGCGCCGTAGTCGAAGCGTCCCTCACCGGGACCGTCGGGCTCTCTCACGGGAGCATCCTGCCCGCACGAGGCCAGCGCGAGGCCGACGACCCCCAGAGCAGGGAGCCTCAGCAGCATCCGTCGGTGCACGAACGCCATCTCAGCAGCCCCCTCCAACTACGGCTGGTCGAAACGCCCCTGGCGCCCCTTCTTGATGTCGCCGCGCCGCTTCTTGGCGCCGAGCCGTCGCTCCTTGGAGCCCCGCGTCGGCCGGGTCGCGCGCCGCTTCGGCGACGGTGGCAGGGCCGCGTCGCGCAGGAGCGAGGCCAGCCGCTCCCGGGCGGCGCGTCGGTTGGCGAGCTGGGTGCGGTGCTCGCTCGCCGCGACCGTGATGACGCCGTCGACCAGGCGCGAGACGAGCCGCTCCAGCATCCGCTCCTGGAGGTACGCCGGCACGCTGGGCGAGGCGCCCAGGTCGAAGGACAGCTCGACCCGGGAGTCGGCGGTGTTGACGCCCTGACCGCCCGGGCCCGACGAGCGGGAGAAGCGCTCGGCGAGCTCGGCCGCCGGCACGACCAGCGACCGCGAGATGACCAGGTCGTCGGCCAACGATCAGCCCAGCGCTGCCGGCAGGGTCGCCATCCAGGCCGAGCGCACCTCGAGCAGCGCGAGCTCGAACTGGCCGGACACCACGATGCTGTCGCCGCCGGTGTCGCCGAGCGACGTGAGGGTCACGCCGTGGCGCGAAGCCAGCTCGATCAGCCGTTCCTCGTCGCCCGACGCGACCGTGACGAGCACGCGACCCGCCGACTCGGCGAAGAGCCCGACGAACGCGTCGCCCGGCAACGAGACGTTCGCGCCGATCATGCTGTGCAGGCCCGCCTCGACCAGCGTCTGGGCGAGCCCGCCGTCGGAGAGGTCGTGGGCGCTGGTGAGCAGGCCGACGCCCTCGCGCAGCAGCTCGGCCAGAGCCTTCTCGCCGGCCAGGTCGACCGCCGGCGGGCGACCGCCGAGGTGACCGTGCACGACGTGCGCCCACTCGGAGCCGGAGAGCTCCTCGCGGGTCTCGCCGAGCAGGAAGATCCGCTCGCCGGCGGCCTCGAAGGCCGACGGGGTGCGCTTCGTGACGTCCTGGATGACCCCCAGCACGGCGACGACCGGGGTCGGGAGGATCGCGGTCTCACCGGTCTGGTTGTAGAGGCTGACGTTGCCGCCGGTGACCGGGATGCCCAGCTCGAGACAGCCGTCCTTGAGGCCGCGGCAGGCCTCGGCGAACTGCCACATGACGGCCGGGTCCTCGGGCGACCCGAAGTTGAGGCAGTCGGAGATCGCGAGCGGGGTCGCACCGCCGGTCGCGACGTTGCGGTAGGACTCGGCCAGCGCCAGCTGCGCACCCGCGTAGGGGTCGAGGCGGGCGAAGCGACCGTTGCAGTCGGTGGAGACCGCGACACCGAGGTTGGTGTCCTCGTCGATGCGGATCATCCCGCTGTCGCTGGGCTGGGCGAGCACGGTGTTGCCGCGGACGTAGCGGTCGTACTGGTCGGTGATCCAGGACTTGTCGCACAGGTTGGGCGACGCCGCGAGTCGCAGCACGGTCTCACGCAGCTCGTCGCCGGTCGTGGGACGCGGCAGCGCCTCGGCGACGTCGGCCTGGAGCACGTCCTGGCTGTCGGGGCGGGCGAAGGGCCGGTGATAGGTCGGGCCGTCATGGGCGACCGAGCGCGGCGGCACGTCGACGACGCGCTCGCCGTGCCAGTCGATGTGGAGCCGGCCGGTGTCGGTGACCTCGCCGATGACGGTGGCGTCGACCTCCCACTTGGCGCAGATCGACAGGAACGCCGCGACGTCGTCGGGCTCGACGACCGCCATCATCCGCTCCTGCGACTCGCTCATGAGGATCTCCTCGGGCGAGAGCGTGGAGTCGCGCAGCGGCACGCGGTCGAGCTCGACGTGCATGCCGCCGTCACCGGCGCTGGCCAGCTCGGAGGTCGCGCAGGACAGTCCGGCGCCGCCGAGGTCCTGGATGCCGGCCACGAGCCGGGCGGCGAAGATCTCGAGCGTGCACTCGATGAGGAGCTTCTCCATGAAGGGGTCGCCGACCTGCACGGCGGGCCGCTTCGCCGGGCCGGTCGACTCGAAGGTCTCGCTGGCGAGGATCGAGACGCCACCGATGCCGTCGCCGCCGGTCCTGGCGCCGTAGAGGATCACCTGGTTGCCGGCACCCGACGCCTTGGCCAGGTGCAGGTCCTCGTGGCGCAGCACGCCGACGCACAGCGCGTTGACGAGCGGGTTGCCGAGGTAGGACTCGTCGAAGACGGCCTCGCCACCGATGTTGGGCAGGCCCAGACAGTTGCCGTAGCCACCCACGCCGGCCACGATCCCGGGCAGCACGCGCAGGGTGTCAGGGGCATCGAGCGGGCCGAAGCGCAGCGGGTCCATGACCGCGACCGGGCGAGCGCCCATGGCGAGGATGTCGCGGACGATGCCGCCGACGCCGGTCGCGGCACCCTGGTAGGGCTCGACGTAGGACGGGTGGTTGTGCGACTCGACCTTGAACGTCACGGCATAGCCCTGGCCGACGTCGATGACGCCGGCGTTCTCGCCGATGCCGGCCAGCATCCTGCCGGCGGGAGTCTCTTGCGGGATCTCCGAGAACTGCTTGAGGTGAACCTTGGAGGACTTGTAGGAGCAGTGCTCGCTCCACATCACCGAGTACATCGCGAGCTCGGCGCTGGTGGGGCGCCGGCCGAGGATCTCGCGGATCGACTGGTATTCGTCCGCCTTGAGACCGAGGTCGGCCCAGGGCTGCTCGCGGGTCGGGTCCTGACTGGCGACGGCAACGGTGTCGAGGGTGGGCGTCGTCGCGGTGGTCCCCCGCTGGGGGGAGCCGGGGGAGGTCTCGGGCACGCGGCCAATCTACCGGCGCCGGGCGGCAGGCCCGCACCCGGCGCGGGCAACGGACGGGACCGCTCAGCGTTGGCCGCGGAGCCTCTCGGAACGTCCGCGAATTACAGATCTGTAGTTACTCCGGAGGCCTGTTACGGGTGTGACTCATGAGGTTATGGTGACGTCGCCGTCCGACGGATCGACACCCTTCCCCTGGAGCTCCGCCATGCCTCACGCCCCTCTTCGCCGCCTTTCCTCCCGACTCCGACACGCCTCGAGCCTCGCGGCCGTGGGCCTGCTGACGCTCGCCACGCTGAGCGTCGTCAGCCCAGCGGCGCAGGCGGGAGCGAGCGCCCCCGTGAACGCCCCGGCGACCGCGGCCCGCGAGGGCAACGTGGTGACGCCCGGCGACTTCACCGGCTACGGCTTCGACCAGTGCCACGCGCCCGACCAGAGGGCGATGAACGCCTGGCTCCAGAACTCGCCGTTCCTCGCGGTCGGCATCTACCTCTCCGGGACGTCGCGCGCCTGTCGCGACCAGCCCAACCTGACCCCGACCTGGATCAGCAAGCAGCTGCGCAACGGCTGGCGGCTGCTGCCGATCACCCTCGGCCCGCAGGCCTCCTGCCAGCCGCGCTTCCCGCGCTACTCCGACGACGTCACGATCAATCCCAAGCCGGGCAAGGTCGGCCGCTACGCGCTGGCCAGGCAGCAGGGCATGGACGAGGCCGTCTCTGCCGTCACTGCAGCCAAGGCGATCGGCATCGTCGCGAGGAGCACCCTGTGGTACGACCTCGAGGGTTACGACAACAGCAACACCGACTGCCGTGAGTCCGCGCTGACCTTCCTGAGCGGCTGGACCCAGAAGCTCCACGAGCTCGGCTACGTCTCGGGGGTCTACTCCAGCGCCGGCTCCGGCATCGCCGCGCTCGACGCGGCCCGCATCAACCGTCCCGACCGCTTCACGCTCCCGGACGCGATCTGGGTCGCCCGCTGGGACGGCATCGCCAACACCTCGACCTCCTACATCCGTGAGGACGGCTGGCGCCCCGGCGGCCGCATCAAGCAATACATGGGTGGTCACGACGAGACCTGGGGGGGCGTTCGCATCAACATCGACCGCAACTACCTCGACCTCGGCCGCGGCTCGGTCGCCGACGCAGAGACCCACTGTGGTGACGTCAACGTCTCCCTCTGGGAGTACCCGCTGCTGCGGCCCCCGACCGACACCTACCGCCCGCCGGCAGCGCAGATGAAGGCGCTGCAGTGCCTGCTCCGCGAGCAGGGCTTCTACGACGGCCCGACCGGGGGCAACTACAACCCCAAGCTCGTCAAGGCGATGAACGCCTGGCAGACCGAGCACCAGGTGGCGGTGACCTCGTCGTGGTTCGTGAGGCACTGGATCATGCTGCTGGCCGCCGGCCCGCGCGAGGTGCTCAAGGTCGGCTCCGCCGGTCCCGCCGTACGCCGTGTCCAGCGCGCCCTGAACGCCGCCGCGCTGACGAAGCCCATCAAGGCGAGCGGGGTCTTCGACGCCGCGACCACCAACGCCGTCCGGGCCTACCAGCAGAAGACCGGCACCCCGGTCAACGGCGTGGTCGCCTTCCCGACCTGGGGCCAGCTCGAGGCCGGAGCCCGCTAGCGCACGCCGATGACGGTGTCGCCGGCGACGACCGCGAAGCCGTCGGCGAGGACGACCACCCGCTCGGCGCCGGGCACCTCGATCCCGGCATCGGGGGTGGGGGCGCCCAGCGGGTAGTGGGAGACGACGCCGTCGGCGACGACGTAGACGCCGTCGGCGGCGGGGGTGACGGTGCCGTCGTAGGTCGCGAGCACGGTGAGGTCCTCGTCGAGGACGGCGCCGGAGACGGGGTCGACGGCGTAGGACTCACCGTCCACGGTGAACGGCACCAGGTCGGCAGGTAGGCCGTCCTCGACCGGGAGGGTGCCACGCTCCCCCATCGCGTCGTAGACCACCGCCGTCGGGGGCGCCGCACGCTCGCTCGTCACCACCACCAGCTCATCGGAGAACACCTCGACCGCGGCGCCCTGTGCCTGCGCCGCCCAGCGCTCGGTGCCGTTGAGCGGGTCGAGCGCAAGCACCTCGGAGCCCTTGACCACCACGACCAGGCCCAGGTTGGCGACCAGGGTCGCCTCGGCTCCGGCACCGACGTCGCTGGTCCACAGCACGCTGCCGTCGGCGGCACTCAGCGCGGTGAGCTCGGGGCCCCGCAGGACGTAGGCCATCGCGCCGGCCACGGCGGAGGCATCGACGTCGGGGACCGACCAGGTCGGAACGCCGGTGCGGGCGTCGAGCACCCCGAAGGGCCCGCCCCCGGCCTCGACGTCGACCACGAGCCCGGAGTCGGCGACGCCGACGTAGGTGATGTCGGGGTATCGCCACAGCTCCTCACCGTCGGCGAGCGCGTTGGCGCTGATGCCGGGCCCGTCCTCGGCGCTCACGAGCACCTGGCCGCTCGCGTCGAGCCCCACGACGGGTCGCGAGGGCTGGGCCCTGCTCCACGTGGCCGTGCCTGCGAGGTCGAGCGACACGAGGTCGCCCGAGTCGATCGAGACCACCACCCCGTCACCCACCCCGAGCTCGCCCAGCACCGTGCCGTCCAGCGTGGTCTCCCACACGCGTTGCAGCTCGCGGACCCCGGGATCGGACCCCGACGTCGACGGCGTGCCCGAGGGACTGCTCGAGGTCGTCGGTGCGGTCTCGTCGTCGCCGCCGAGGAGCAGGAAGGCGCTGCCGCCCACGACGGCCAGCGCCACGGCGCCCGCCACGACCCGGGTGCGCAGCCGGGCCCGACGGGCGTCGGAGGCGGCCTTGACCTTCGCCAGGGGCGTCGGGAACCCACAGCGGGGGCACGCGACGTCGGCGGGGCCGTAGGCGTTGCCGCAGTAGGTGCAGCTCGCCGTGGCCGGCGCGTCCTGCTCGGTGCTCACTGCTCGTCCCCCCGGTTGCCGCCCCACCCCATGTGGACCGCGTCGGCCCCCAGTGTGGGCCCAGAGTCAGTCGAGTGTCAGCCCAGTGTCAGCCGACGGGCGGCCCGACGAGCAACGCAACGCCGGTGAGGGCGGCGACGGCCACGATCCCGGCGACCGCGCCCTGGAGCGGGTTGCGCAGCAGCCAGGCCGCAGGCCGCTCGACGGCACCGTGCGGCGGCTCGGTCGTCAGGCGCCAGGAGTCCGACAGCCCGCCGGCCTTCTCGACGTGCCGGTCGAACCAGATCGTCATGAACGGCGGGACCGACGAGACCAGGCCGAGCATCAGCCGGGAGGCCGACCAGCGACGGTCGATGCCCACGACGACGGTGGTCAGGCAGTAGGCGATGAAGACGATGCCGTGCAGCATCCCGAAGACCGACACCGCGACCTCCGTGGTCTCCGTGACGTACTTGAGGAACATCCCGGTCAGCAGCCCGGCCCAGGTGATCGCCTCGGCGGTGGCGACGACGCGGAACAGCCGGGTGGGACCCGTGCCGGTGCGAGCGCTCATGCGAACGACTGCTCCACCAGGCTCGTGAAGAAGCCCAGGCCGTTGGTGCCGGCGCCGGTCAGCTCCTCGACGGCGTGCTCGGGGTGCGGCATCAGCCCGACCACGTTGCCGGCGGCGTTGGTGACACCGGCGATGTCGCGCAGCGAGCCGTTGGGGTTGTCTCCGAGGTAGCGCGCGACGACCTGGCCCTCGCCCTCGAGCCGGTCCAACGTGGCCTCGTCGGCGACGAAACCGCCCTCGCCGTTCTTGAGCACGATGGTGATCTCGGCGCCCTCGGCGTAGGCAGAGGTCCACGGGGTGCGGTTGTTCTCGACGCGCAGGCGCTGGTCACGGCAGACGAACTTGCGGTGGTCGTTGCGGATCAGCGCTCCCGGGAGCAGGTGGGACTCGCACAGGATCTGGAAGCCGTTGCAGATGCCCAGGACGGGCATGCCGCGACCGGCGGCCGCGATGACCTCGGCCATGACGGGCGAGAAGCGCGAGATGGCACCGCAGCGCAGGTAGTCACCGTAGGAGAACCCCCCCGGCAGCACGATGGCGTCGACGCCGCGCAGGTCGTGGTCGCCGTGCCAGAGCGCGACCGCCTGGTGGCCGCCGATCGTGACCGCGCGCTGCGCGTCGACGTCGTCGAGCGATCCCGGGAACGTCACGACGCCGATCTTCATGCGGGCTGCTCCACGTGGACGGTGAAATTCTCGATGACGGGGTTGGAGAGCAGGGTCTCGGCCATCTGGTGCACCTCGGCGAGGACCGCCTCGGTCACCTCACCGGCGAACTCGAGCTCGAAGCGCTTGCCCTGCCGGACGTCGGTGACGCCGGAGAAGCCCAGGCGGGGCAGGGCCCCGAGCACGGCCTTGCCCTGCGGGTCGAGGATCTCGGGCTTGGGCATGACGTCGACGACGACTCGAGGCACGGAAGGCTCCTGCGGTGAGGGCGGCACCGGGTGGGGTGCGCGGACACGACCATCCTACTTTTCAGCGTTCGACGTCGTAGACCTCGGTCTCACAGAACTCGTCGAGCAGCCGCTCCCAGGTCTCCTGGGCGATGACGCCGTCGGGCTCGACGAGCACCTGCGACTGGAAGTCCTGGAGGGCTGCGACGAGGTCGGGGGTGACTCGCCCGTAGCTCTGGAACACCCCTTCCTTGGGGATCAGCCCGAAGAGGTAGAGCCCCCACTGGACCTGGCCGACCAGCCGCCGCACCTGCCGCGAGGTCAGGTCGGAGTCCGGACCGATCGTCGGCAGCGCGTCGACCGAGGACTCGCAGAAGCACAGCTCCCGCTCCTGCGAGGGGTTGGCCAGCTCGCGCACCCAGGCGGTGCCGCTGTCCAGGCCCTCGATCGCCTGGCACGCCTCCGGCACGGTCGCGTAGGGCCCCACGTAAGCGTTGTAGATCGGCTGGCCCGACTCCGGGTGCGTGCGTTGGAAGGCAGCACACGAGTCGGAGGCACGCAGCACCTTCGCGTCGGGCACGCCTTCGACCGCGTTGCCGAGCTTGGCAGCGTAGTTGTCCGCCACCCCTGCGGTCGCCAGCATCACGATCACCTCGCCCGAGCAGGGCTGGTTGACGAAGGCGGCGCCCACGTCGAACGGCAGCGGCTCGGGCTCGCGTGTCGGGTCTGGCGTCGGGTCGCCCGTCGGGGACGGTTCACGATCCACCGCGACAGGACTGCGGTCGGGGTCGTCGTCGCCCTCGAGGACCCGCCAGGCCGCCAGCCCGCCCCCGACGACGGCGAGGACGACGAGCACCGCGAGGACCGGCGTACGACGGCGCCGCCTGCGGCCGGTCAGTGGTGACGGCTGGCCCGGGCCGATCACCGCGGGGGCCGCGGCCTCCGTGACCGGGGCGAGTGCCGGCTGGGCCGGCGCCGTGGCGACGTGGGGGTCCACCGCGGGCACGGATGGCGGGCTCGGCCGGGGGTCCTCGGGTGCCTGCCCGAGCGGCACCTCCATGGTGCGGGTGCGGTAGCGGCGCACGTCGGCGTCACCGACCTCGCCGACCGCGAAGCCGAGCACGGCGCAGGCCCACCGTGCGGTGTCGAGATCGCGGCTGCCGCGGTCACGGGCCAGGATCACGCCGGCGGCCTCGACCGCCTTGGCGCCTTCACCACCGCTGGCGATGGTGCTCATCATCCAGGCGTAGGCACCGAGCCGGACGGTGTCGACCAGCAGGTTGATGTCACCGGTGCTGGCCGCACCCTCGTCGAGGTAGTCGTCGAGCGCGGCCCGGAGTCCGTCGGCGTCGTCGAGCACCTGGGGGCCGACGTGCCCGACCAGCTCAGCCAGGCTCTCGTGCAGCTCCATCGGCCACCTCAGCGTCAACGGGCGTGGTCCCGTGTCGGCATTGTGACGCAGCAGCGCCCCGCCGGGAAGGCCCGGCGGGGCGCGCTGCTGTCATCGGTGAGGCGCCTCAGGTGCGGCGGTTCTGCAGCAGCACGATGCCCAGGGCCACGCCGAGGCCGGCGACGATGGGACCGATGATCGACCAGGTCCGCTCACCCGACATAGCGCTGCCCCCGATGTAGTCGAGACCCTGCAGTGTCCACAGCGCCCCGGCGAGCACCATCAGCCCGGCCACGGCCAGGCCGATGGTCCTCACGACAGCTCGCGCTTGAGGATCTTGCCGGTCGCGGTCATGGGCAGGTCGTCGACGAACTGCACCTGGCGCGGGTATTTGTAGGTGGCCATCTGCTCCTTGCCCCAGGCGATCAGCTCGTCCTCGGTCACAGTCGCGCCCTTGTTGAGGATGACCACGGCCTTGATCTCCTCGCCGTGGCTCTCGTGGGGCACGCCGATGACGGCCGCCAGCGAGACGTCGGGGTGGGTCAGCAGGACCTCCTCGATCTCGCGCGGATAGACGTTGTAGCCGCCGCGGATGATCATGTCCTTGGACCGGTCGACGATGTAGAACCAGCCGTCCGCGTCCTTGCGACCGAGATCACCCGAGCGGAACCAGCCGTCCTGGATCGACTCCTCGGTGGCCTCGGGCCGGTTGTAGTAGCCCTTCATGATGTTGTGGCCCTTGATCGCGATCTCGCCGACCGCGTCGGCGTTGTCGGCGTCGTCGACCTCGTCCCAGCTCTCCGACTGCAGCAGCTTCATCTCGACGCCGGGGATCGGCAGGCCGATCGAGCCGACCCGCACGTCCTGGCCGAAGGGCGAGAACGATGCGACCGGGCTGGTCTCCGAGAGGCCGTAGCCCTCGAGGATCGTGACGCCGAAGCGCTTCTCGAACTCCTTGTGCACCTCCACCGGGAGCGCCGAGCCACCGGCAGCGGCCACGCGGAGGTTGGCCGCGAGCTCCTTGACGTCGACCCCGGAGTCGTCGAGCGCCCCGAGGAGGGCCCAGTACATCGTGGGGACGCCGGCGAAGAAGGTGACCTTCTCCTTGGCCATGGTCTTCAGCGCGGCGTCGGCCTCGAAGCGCGGCAGCATGACGACGGTGCCGCCGAAGGCGAAGGTGCCGTTCTGCACCACGGTCTGACCGAAGGAGTGGAAGAGCGGCAGCACGCACAGGGCGGTGTCCGGGTTGTCCTCGCTCGCGCCGAAGAGGTCGGCACCGGCAAGCGCGTTGTCGCGCATGTTGCGGTGACGCAGCTCGGCGCCCTTGGGCTGACCGGTCGTGCCGGAGGTGTAGAGGATGACCGCGGTGTCGTCCTCGTCGGTGGCGATGGTCTCGAAGGTCGGCGCCTGGCCCGACAGCGCCTGGCCGAACGTCTCCGCGCCCTCGATCGGGGCTGGCGCTGCCGGGTCGACGGTGACCACGAAGAACTGCTCGCACCCGTCGGCGGCATTGAAACCGGCGAAACCCTCGGCGCCGATCGGCAGCTCGGCGGTGCCCTCGAAGCAGAAGTAGGCCTTCGCCTCCGCGTCACCGAGGTGGTAGGCCACCTCGCGCCCCTTGAGGAGCACGTTGAGCGGCACGACGGACGCGCCGGCCTTCAGGATCCCGTAGTAGATGATCGTGAAGTAGGGCAGGTTGGCGCAGCTGAGCGCCACCTTGTCCCCGGGCTCGATCCCGCGGGAGACCAGCAGGTTGGCCACCATGTTGGCGGCGCCGTTGACCTGCGCGTAGGTCATCCGCGTGTCCGCGAGGACGATTGCCTCGCGGTCGGGATATTTCTCCGCGCTCTTCTCGAGCAGGCTGGCCAGGTTGTACGTCGTGTCCGACACGAGTCCTCCGTCACATCGTCGTGGGTGGTGACAACCTACTGACCGCTCACCAACTCGTCACCGGCCACCCGCGCTCCGGCCTCGTGGTGATCCTCGCGATCGACGCGGGCTGAGGTGTCAGGCGGGGTAGCGCTTCGCCAGGATCGCCGCGGCCCGCTTGAGGTCGGAGCGCACGGCCAGGGGCGAGAGCCGGGTGAGCAGCGGCCCCACGGGACGCAGCAGGCCGCTGGCCTCGAGGTGCATCTGCACGCCGACCTCGCAGCCGCCGGGGGCGGGCGCGAACTCCAGGGTCAGCTCGGCGGTGACCATCCGCCAGGTGCCGCGCTCGGTCCAGCGTCGGGGGCGGTCGAGCTCGGTGGTCTCCATCCGCGGGCGCAGCCCCGGGGTGGTGACGTCGATCCAGCTCTGGCCGACGCGGACGAGGCCGTCGATGTCCTCGACCCCCTTGAGGCTGGACTGCCACTCCGGGCGGTTGACCGGGTCGGCGAGGTAGTCGAAGGCGACCTCGGGGCTCACGGGGAAGTGCATCAGAACCTCTCCCCGGTCAGCAGCTCGTAGGCCTCGACGTAGCGGGCCCGGGTGCGATCGACGACCTCTGCGGGCAGCGGCGGCGGCGGTTCGCCGGACGCCTTCTCCCAGCCGGACTCCGGCGAGAGCGCCCAGTTGCGCACGATCTGCTTGTCGTACGACGGCTGGGTGCGGCCGGGCTGCCACTGGTCGGCCGGCCAGAAGCGCGACGAGTCGGGCGTGAGGACCTCGTCGCCGAGGACCATCTCGCCGTCGGCGCCGACGCCGAACTCGAGCTTGGTGTCGGCCAGGATGATCCCGCGCCCGCGGGCGATCTCCTCGGCACGGTCATAGACCTCGAGGGTGAGCCCCCGCAGCCGCTCCGCGACCGGCGCGCCCACCTCGGCCACGACGGCGTCGTAGGAGACGTTCTCGTCGTGGTCACCGAGCGCGGCCTTCGTCGCGGGTGTGAAGATCGCCGTGTCGAGGCGGCTGCCGTCCTCGAGGCCGGGCGACAGGGCGACGCCGCAGACCTCACCGGAGGTGCGGTAGTCGACCAGTCCGGAGCCGGTGAGGTAGCCGCGGGCGACGCACTCGACGCGATACATGTCGAGGCGCTGGCACACGACGGCCCGGCCGCGGACGACGTCGGGGACATCGCTGGAGATGACGTGGTTGGGCACCACGTCGGCCAGCTGCTCGAACCACCACAGCGACATCCGCGTGAGGATCTCGCCCTTGTCGGGGATCGTCGAGTCGAGCACGAAGTCGAAGATCGAGATCCGGTCGCTGGCGACCATCAGCAGGTCGCCCGCGTCGAGGACGTAGAGGTCACGCACCTTGCCCGAGTGCAGGTGGGTGGCGCCCGGGATGACCGGCGCCTCGGGGATGTTCAGGTCGGCCACGCGGCCAGCCTAGGGCGTCCTCCGCCCAGGCCGCGTCGGGACCGTCGGAGCCGCAGTGGCACAGTTGGGTCATGCCGGAGTCTGCCGAAGAGGTCTACGCCCGAATCGTCGCCGCCGTCGGGACCGACGGTCGCCTGCCCATGCCGCCAATCGGCGACTGGGACATCTTTCCGTGGGAGGTCGTCGACGGCGCCCTCGTGCCGAAGGTCCTCCAGCCGCCGAGCGACGAACCCGCCCGCTTCGGCGACAGCATGGACAAGCCGTGCGGGGCCTGCACCAGGCCGGACCCGACGCGCCTGGTCTGGGAGGACGAGTTCTGGGTGCTCACCCACGGCGGTCAGCCCTCGGGCCTGCCGCTGGTGCTGACGCTGCACACCCGCGAGCACCTCGATCTCGGCGACCTCGACGACGAGCTGGCCTCCCAGCTCGGCCGGATCTCCAACCGCCTGGTGCGGATCATGGAGAACCTGCCCGAGATCGCTCGCGTCCACGTCGACCGCTGGGGCGACGGTGGCGCGCACCTGCACGTCTGGTTCTTCGCCCGCACCGCACGGCTCACGAACGTGCTCGGCTCCACCGCGCTCGAGTGGGACGACATCTTGCCGGCCGGTCCCGAGGGCATCTGGCGCGCCGACCTGCACACCGTGGCGACCAAGCTCGCCAACTGGGGCGGCGACGCCCGCTCCTGAGCTCGGCTCCTGCTGGGCTCAGCGCCGCCAGGGAGCGGGGCGATCGTGGAGCCACCACTCCATGCGGCGGGTGATCCACGGCAGGGCGACGTAGGTCATCACCGGCGTCATCACCAGCACCGAGACCAGCACCCGCAAGGGCAGGACGACGTCCGCGAGGAGCGTGACGCCGAGCCAGTTCACCACCAGGCTCAGCGGGAAGAAGATCAGGAAGATCACGCAGGCCTGCTTCCAGCGCGGCGGCGCGGCCGCGGCCGGGCGCAGGTCGCCCACGTCGGTCGAGGTCGGCTCGTCGAACCAACCCTCGATGCCGGTGCGCTTCTCGACGCGTGACTCCACGACGCCCAGGCCGGAGGCCGACGAGCGCCACCAGGCGCGCTGGGGCGACTGCTCCCAGTGCAACAGGGCGTCGTGGTCGGCGAAGCGGTAGAGCATGTGCCAGGTCTCGGAGTCGGTGTCGGGCCGCACCCAGCCGGCGCCGAGGAAGCCGGGGAAGCGCTCCGCCAGCGCCATGCCGGCCGAGAGCCAGCTGACCATCTCGGCCTCGTGGCCCGCTTCGAGGTGGCGGGTGATCGACACGGTGACCGGGGACGTCGTGGCGGGGGTGGTCATGCCTGTGATGGTCGCGGCTGGACCGTGCGAGCAGCAACCCGAGGGCGGCCCCCGGGGCTGTGGGTCTGCGCACCTGTAGCGACGCAGCCCGCCGCGGGCGCTGTCCCGGTCAGGTTCCCCTCACTGAACCAAATCACTGCACTATCGGGTTCCACAGGACCGCACAGGGCGTTCGCCGGCTGTCGGTGCCGCCGACTAGGATCAGGGTCGTGAGTGGACGATGAGCAAGATGGACGCCCTGCGCGCGATGCGCGAGGCCCGCTACGCAGCTGCCCAGGCCGGTGCGCCCGCGAAGAAGGCTGCGCGGTCGCCAGTCGCACCCGAGGCGTCCGCCACGCCCGCCAAGGTCAAGGCGAAGCGGGCTCCCGCCAAGGCTGCGGTCGAGCCGTCCGGCTCCGAGGAGCCGTGCGGACACCGCAACATGGGCGGCAAGACCTGCACGCGCGAGCAGGGCCACGCAGCCAAGAGCCACCGCTACTCCTGAGGCGGGGACGCAGACATGGTCGCGATCCTGGTTCTCGGCGTCTTCCTGCTCATCGTGCTGGCGCTGACGCTCGCGTCCCGCAGGCACGGACCGGCGCGGCAGTCCTGCTGTGCCCCGTCGGACCCGGCTGACGACCTGCGCATGCGTCCCGCCTTCGAGAGCGACCCGCCAGCCGACGACTGAGAGTCCCTGCGAAACTGGCTAGACCCCGGGGACGATCCGCAGGTCGCGCACGGCGCCACCGTCCAGCGCAGCCAGCGCCTCCTGGTAGGTCGGGCTGTCGTGGGCCGCGCGCGCGGCGTCGACAGAGTCGAACTCGATGAGCACCGAACGGGTCGCCTCGCCGGCCTCGTAGGTCTGCTCGGGCATCCCGCGGGCCAGGAAGGTGCCACCGGCGCCGGTCAGCGCCGGTCCGGCCAGCTGGGCGTAGGCCGCCAGCTTGGCCTCGTCGGTGATCTCCCGGTAGAGGCTGATCCAGTAGGCAGTCATGGGTTCATGCTGCCAGCCGCGCCGCGGCCGGGATCTAGAGGATCGCTCCCGGCACGTAGGCCGCGCCGATCGGGTAGCGCTCGGCGAGCTCGGCCACCCGGCGTACGACGACCTGCGTCTGGTGAACCGCGGCGCCGGTGAACGTGATCGGGTCGGCGACCAGCGACTCCAGCTGGGCAGCGGTGAGCCCCAGCCGCGCGTCGGCGGCCAGCTTGGCGAACACGTCGTTGACGGCCTGGCCCTGGCGCATCGCCAGCGCGGTGCCGACAGCGGCCTCCTTGATGGCCTCGTGGGCGGTCTCGCGGCCGACCCCGTTGCGCACCGCCGCCATCAGGACCTTGGTCGTGGCGAGGAACGGCAGGTAGCGGTCGAGCTCGCGCTGGATGACTGCGGGGAACGCGCCGAACTCGTCGAGCACGGTGAGGAAGGTCTGGAAGAGCCCGTCAGCGGCGAAGAACGCGTCGGGCAGCGCCACGCGGCGTACGACGGAGCAGGAGACGTCGCCCTCGTTCCACTGGTCACCTGCGAGCTCACCCACCATCGAGAGGTAGCCGCGGGTGACGACGGCCAGGCCGTTGACGCGTTCGCAGGAGCGGGTGTTCATCTTGTGGGGCATGGCGGACGAGCCGACCTGCCCCTCCTTGAACCCTTCGGTGACGATCTCGTTTCCGGCCATGAGCCGGATCGTCGTGGCGAGGTTGGACGGGCCGGACACGAGCTGCACCACCGCGGAGAGCACGTCGAAGTCCAGTGAGCGGGGGTAGACCTGCCCGACCGAGGTCAGCACCCGCTCGAACCCGAGGTGGCGGGCGACGCCCTCCTCGAGCGCGGCCAGCTTGGACTCGTCGCCGTCGAGCAGGTCGAGCATGTCCTGGGCGGTGCCCATCGGGCCCTTGATGCCGCGCAGGGGGTAGCGACGCAGCAGGTCCTCGAGGCGCTCGACGCCGATCAGCATCTCGTCGGCGACGCTCGCGAAGCGCTTGCCGAGGGTGGTCGCCTGGGCAGCGACGTTGTGCGAGCGTCCGGCCATGACGGTGGTCTCGTGCTCCGTGGCCAGGCGGGCGAGGCGGACGAGCGCAGCGACCGCGCGGTCGCGCAACAGCTCGAGGGACTGCTTGAGCTGGAGCTGCTCGACATTCTCGGTGAGGTCGCGCGAGGTCATGCCCTTGTGGATGTGCTCGTGCCCGGCGAGCGCGGAGAACTCCTCGATGCGCGCCTTCACGTCGTGACGGGTGATCCGCTCACGGGCGGCGATCGAGGCGAGGTCGACTCGGTCGACGACGGCCTCGTAGGCCTCGACCACACCGTCGGGGACGTCGATCCCCAGGTCGCGCTGGGCGCGCAGGACCGCGATCCAGAGCTGCCGCTCGAGCACGATCTTGTGCTCCGGCGACCAGATCTCGGCAAGGTCGGCACCGGCATAGCGGGTGGCGAGAACGTTGGGGACGAGGGGTGCGGTCACGGGCTCCAGTGTCCCACGCCCCAGCCGGGGCCGCCGCCAGGCGTGGGGTGCCAGCCGCGGACCAAGTACGGCGGGCCCGGGCCGGTCACCACCCGTCGGTGCTGCAGCGCGTCATGGTGCGCACGCCGATGATGTCGGCACCCAGGACGACGAAGCCCCCCACCGTCAGCACGAACGGCAGAAAGCCGTGCCGATCGGTGCAGAGGCGCATCCACACGGCGGCGATCGCGGGCACGTCCCACCCCACCCCGGCCTGGTCCCGCTGCTGCTCCGAGGTAGCTCCGGGCTCGGGGAGGTCAGGAGGCGGTCCACCCGGTCGGCGTCGTAGAGCGTGGCTGATGGCAGCCGGGTGGGCGGGCCCGCGAGACCGGAGTCCAGCACCCGCTGGGCATGCCGACGGCTCAGCCCGACGGCCCGGAGTCGCTCGCAGGATGCTCGCGCACTCAGCAGCCGACCGTGGCCCCCTCTCACTAGCGCGGAGGAACCGTCTCCCTGCGAGCACCTGGCCGGCCGCGACCGGACCTCCACCCGGGGGCCGGGACGTTCGTCAGATGCCCGCGGCGATGTCCGCCCGGTGCTGCGCACCGTCGAAGCTCACGTCGGCCACACCGACATAGGCCGCCTCACGGGCATCAGCGACGCTCGAGCCGGTCGCGATGACGGCGAGGACGCGCCCGCCGGCCGTGACCAGGTCGTCGCCCCGCAGGGCCGTGCCGGCCTGGATGACGTGGACGGTCTCGTGGGCCTCGGCAGCTTCGAGCCCGGTGATGACGTCGCCGCTGGAGGACGTCTCGGGATAGCCCGAGCTGGCCATCACGACCGCGACGGCCGCCCCGGTTTTCCATCGAGGGAACGCCACGTCGGCGAGCGTGCCGGTCGCGGCACCCATGAGCAGCGGCGAGAGCGGGGAGTCGAGCAGGGCCATCAGCGGCTGGGTCTCCGGGTCGCCGAAGCGGGCGTTGAACTCGACGACCCGCGTGCCGCGTGACGTCAGCGCCAGTCCGGCATACAGCAGGCCCGCGAAGGGCGTGCCCCGCGCGGCCATCTCGTCGACGGTCGGCTGGAGCACGGTGGCGAGCACCTCGGCGACCAGGTCGGTGGGCGCCCACGGCAGTGGTGTGTAGGCACCCATGCCGCCGGTGTTGGGGCCCTCGTCGCCGTCGCCGATGCGCTTGAAGTCCTGTGCCGGCTGGAGGGGGTAGACGGTGGTGCCGTCGGTGATCGCGAAGAGCGAGACCTCGGGGCCATCGAGGTAGTCCTCGATCACGACCCGGCCGCAGCCCGCCGCGTGGTCGGCTGCCTCCTGCCGGTCGAGCGTCACGACGACGCCCTTGCCGGCGGCGAGCCCGTCGTCCTTGACGACGTAGGGCGGACCGAACGTGTCGAGCGCGGTGGCGACCTGGTCGGAGTCGGTGCAGACGAACGCGCGGGCCGTCGGGACTCCGGCGGCCTCCATGACCTCCTTGGCGAACGCCTTGGAGCCCTCGAGCTGGGCGGCGGCACCGGACGGCCCGAACACCGCGATCCCGCGGGCGGTCACGGCGTCGGCGACACCCGCGACCAGCGGCGCCTCGGGTCCGACGACCACCAGGTCGACGCCGAGGCGCACGGCCAGGTCGGCCACGGCGGTGCCGTCCATCTGGTCGACGTCGTGCAGCGTCGCCACGGCTGCGATGCCGGGGTTGCCGGGGGCCGCGTGGACCTCGGTGACGCCGGGGTCCAGGGAGAGCGCTCGAGCCAGGGCGTGCTCGCGGCCGCCGGTGCCGATGACGAGGGTCTTCACGGGTCGCCAGCCTAGTGGCCAGGAGGATCGCGCAGCCCTCTGCCCGGGAAGGACCCCTCCACCCGCCACGTCAACGCCGAGTCAGATCAGCTCGTGGAGCACGATCGACTCGTCGCGCTTGGGGCCGACGCCGACCACCGAGATGCGGGCGCCCGACATGGCCTCGACGGCCTTGACGTAGGCCTGTGCATTGGCCGGCAGCTCCTCGAAGGTGCGGCAGGCACTGATGTCCTCCCACCACCCGGGGAGGTAGTCATAGATCGGGACCGCGTGGTGGAAGTCGGTCTGGTTGACCGGCATCTCGTCGTGGCGCACGCCGTCGACGTCGTAGGCCACGCACACCGGGACCTGCTCGAGACCGGTGAGCACGTCGAGCTTGGTGAGCACGAAGTCGGTGACCCCGTTGACGCGGGCGGCGTAGCGGGCGATGACCGCGTCGTACCAGCCGCAGCGGCGCGGGCGGCCGGTCGTCGTGCCGTACTCGGCACCCACCTTGCGCAGGTGCTCCCCGAAGCTGTCATCGAGCTCGGTCGGGAAGGGGCCCTCGCCGACGCGGGTCGTATAGGCCTTGACGATGCCGATGACCTGGTCGAGGCGCATCGGCGGGATGCCCGAGCCGGTGCAGGCGCCCGCTGAGGTCGCCGACGACGAGGTGACGAAGGGGTAGGTGCCGTGGTCGACGTCGAGCAGGGTGGCCTGCCCCGCCTCGAGGAGCACGGTCTCGCCACGGTCGAGCGCCTGGTTGAGCAGCAGCCCGGTGTCGCTGACCATCGGCCGCAACCGGTCGGCGTACGACAGGAGCTCCTCGACGATCGCGTCGACGTCGGGCGCGCGACGGTTGTAGATCTTGGCCAGGATCTGGCCCTTGAGCTCCAGCGCCCCCTCGACCTTCTGGCGCAGGATGCCCTCGTCGAAGAGGTCCTGGATCCGGATGCCGATGCGGTTCATCTTGTCGGCGTACGTCGGTCCGATGCCGCGCCCCGTCGTGCCCAGGCGGCGCGAGCCGAGGAAGCGCTCGGTCACCTTGTCCAGGCTGCGGTTGTAGTCCGCGATGACGTGGGCGTTGGCGCTGACCTGGAGGCGGCTGACGTCCACGCCGCGGGCGATCAGGGCGTCGAGCTCGGCGAAGAGGACCTCGATGTCGACCACGACGCCGTTGCCGATCACCGGCGTGCAGTTGGGGCTCAGGATGCCGCTCGGCAGCAGGTGGAGGGCGTACTTCTCGTCGCCGATGACCACCGTGTGGCCGGCGTTGTTGCCGCCGTTGAACTTCACGACGTAGTCGACACGGCTACCGAGCAGGTCGGTGGCCTTGCCCTTGCCTTCGTCGCCCCACTGGGCTCCGATGATGGCGATCGCGGGCATCTGCACTCCTTTGACAACACCAAAGCCCCGGCAGCAACGGCCGGGGCTCTTGCCGCCACACGGTAGCAAAGCGAGCGCCCGGGGTCTCAATCCGCCCGCGCCGGGGTCCTCGGGTCGGCCCCCTCGGGTCGGCCCCTCGGTCGGCTAAGGTCCGACCACCATGGACCCCCTCCTCGTCATCACCAACAGCGACGCCGGCACCGCCGACGAAGAGTCGCTGGCAGCCGCCCTCGCCGTGCTCCGTGAGCACACCTCCGTGGAGGTCCAGGCGACCTCCAACCCCGGCGAGCTCGACGGGGTCCTGCACCGCGCGGCCTCTCGGCGCATCGTCGTGGCAGGTGGCGACGGGAGCATGCACGCGGTCATCTCCGCGCTCTACCGCCGCAACGAGCTGCGCGGGGCGACCGTCGGCCTGCTGCCGCTGGGCACGGGCAACGACCTCGCCCGTGGGCTCGGCATCCCCCTCGACATCGAGGAGGCCGCCCGGGTCCTGGTCACCGGCACCCCCCGCCCGATGGACCTGATCGTCGACGAGGTCGGCGAGATCGTGGTCAACAGCGTCCACGTCGGCGCCGGCGCCAACGCCAGCCGCCGCGGCCAGCGCTGGAAGGACCGGCTCCACTCGCTGGGGTTCGGCAAGGTCAACCTCGGCAAGCTCGGCTACCCGATCGGCGCCGCGCTCACCGCGTTCAACCCCCCGGTGGTCCGCCTGCACGTCCAGGTCGACGGCACGACGGTGACCGACCTCGACACCCAGGTGCTGATGGTCGCCCTCGGCAACGGCTCGTCGGTGGGCGGCGGCACCGAGCTCACGCCCGACGCCGACCCCGGCGACGGCCGGATCGACGTCATGATCTCCTTCGCGACCGGTCCCCTGGCCCGCCTCGTCTACGCGGCGCGACTCGGCATGGGCCGTCACCAGGAGGCCGAGGACGTCACGGCCCTGCGCGCCCGTCAGGTCTCCGTGAGCGGTGAGGCGTTCTGGGTCAGCGCCGACGGCGAGATCTACGGCCCCGAGCGCAACCGGACCTGGCACATCGAGCCGGCGGCGTACTCGATGGTGCTGCCGTGAGTCGGCGCCCTCCGTCCTAGTAGCGTTGCCGCCTGTGGCACGAGGCAGAGGACAGCAGGACGGCAACCCGACCGACTGGGTGACGCGGGCGGCGGACGACGCCGTCCGGCACGCGGGGGAGGGAGCGTCGCGCATCACGTGCGCCTCCGGCATCAGCCCCTCGGGACCGATCCACCTGGGCAACCTGCGCGAGTTCCTCACGGTCCACTTCGTGGTCGAGGAGATCCGCCGGCGCGGCATCGAGGTGCGTCACCTGCACAGCTGGGACGACTACGACCGTTTCCGCAAGGTCCCCGCGGGCATCGACGCCTCGTGGGCCGAGCACATCGGGCGCCCGCTCTCGGCCGTGCCCGACCCGTCGGGCGAGCACTCCTCCTGGGCCGAGCGCTACAAGGCGCCGCTGCGCTCCGCGCTGGCCGAGATGGGCTGCGAGATGGAGGAGGTGTCGCAGACCGAGATGTACGGCGCCGGCACCTACCGCTCGCAGATCCTCACCGCGATCTCGCGACGCGACGACATCGAGACCGTGATGTCGCGCTACCGCACCAAGGCGGGCGCCTCCTCCGAGGACGAGGAGGAGTCCGCCACGGCCGACCGCGGCTCGCTCGCCCGCTTCCCCTACCGGCCCTACTGCCGCCAGTGCAGCCGCGACACCGTCACGATCACGGCCTACGACGACGACACGACCGACCTGACCTACACCTGCGACTCGTGCGAGTTCACCGGCGTCACCCACGTCGCCACGCAGGACGAGGGCAAGCTCGTGTGGAAGGTGGACTGGCCGATGCGCTGGGCCTTCGAGGGTGTCGACTTCGAACCCGGTGGCGACGACCACGCCACGCCCGGTTCGTCCTACACGGTGGGTCGCGAGCTCGTGTCCACGATCTACGACGGGCGCGCGCCGTCGTTCGTCGCCTACTCGTTCGTCGGCGTCGCCGGTATGGCCAAGATGTCGTCGTCCAGGGGCGGCGTGCCGACAGCGGCCGACGCGCTGCGGATCCTCGAGGCGCCGATGCTGCGCTGGCTCTACGTGCGCCGTGCGCCCAAGCAGGTCTTCAACATCGACTTCGGGCCCGAGGTCGTGCGGCTGTACGACGAGTGGGACGCGCTGGCTCGCAAGGCATCCGACCCTGCCAAGCGTGACGTCGCGACCCTGGCCTTCGAACGCGCCTCGGCGACCACGACGGCGGGGCGGCTGCCCACGTCTGCCGTCAGCGTGCCGTTCCGTCTGCTGTCGTCGGTCGCCGACGTCACCGCCGGCTCCGCCGACCTGGTGTCCTCGATCGTCTCGAAGGTGGGTCACGTCCACGGCTCCGTCGCCGACCTGGAGCCCCGGCTGTCGAAGGCGATGACCTGGACCTCGCAGTTCGTGCCCGCCGAGGAGCGCACGACCGTGCGCGACGAGCCCGACGGCGTACGGCTCCTCACGCTCACCGAGGACGAGCAGCTCTGGCTCGCCCAGCTGATGGACCGGTTGCCGGACGAGTTCGAGCTCGACGAGCTGACCACGCTGATCTACGGCGTTCCCAAGCTCGCCCGCGGCATGGGTCTCGACGACCCGCCGACCGACCAGGTCAAGGCCGACCAGAAGGACTTCTTCAAGCTCCTCTACAACCTGCTCGTCGACGCCGACCGCGGCCCCCGCCTCCCCACCCTCTTCGTCGCTCTTGGCCCCTCACGGGTCCGCGAGCTGCTGGGCGCGTCGGGCGGCTGAGCGCGTCGGGCGGCTGAGCGCGAGCTCAGCCCAGCAGCGCGTCGAACGCAGCCGGGCTGGAGTCCCGGAGGAACTCCGAGCAGCGCTCCCACTCGGGCGTCTCGCCGATGGCGCGGGCGGAGAGGGCGAGCAGCGCCAGGCAGGTGAGGAAGCCGCGGTTGGGGGTGTGCTCCCACGGGACCGGGCCGTGACCCTTCCAGCCGTTGCGGCGCAGGTTGTCGAGCGAGCGGTGGTAGCCGACGCGAGCGAAGGCGTAGACGGTCACGTCGTCGGCGCCGCCGTCGCGGGCCTCGGTCGCCAGGGCGGCCCAGGCCGACGGGGACGCCGGGTGCCGTCGTACGACGTCGGCGGGCGTGGAGCCCTCGAGCTCGGCGGTCGCCGGGTCGACGGGGAGGTGGGTGGGAGGAGGTCCGGCCATCAGGTCCATGTGACTCATGCCCTGAAGTGTCCCAGGTGGGGTGTTCACTGGGACGGTGACCCAGACGCAACCCACTCCCGGGGCCACCCAGGAGCAGGACCCGTGGCCAGCGCTGCTCGCCCTCTGCCTCGGCTTCTTCATGATCCTGGTCGACTCGACCATCGTCAGCGTCGCGACGCCGGCGATCATCGAGGACTTCCAGACCGAGGTCAACAGCGTGGTGTGGGTGACCAGCGCCTACCTCCTCGCCTACGCCGTCCCGGTGTTGATCACGGGTCGGCTCGGTGACCGCTTCGGCCCCAAGCGGCTCTACCTGACCGGGTTGACGGTCTTCACGCTCGCGAGCCTGTGGTGCGGCCTGACCGGCAGCATCGAGGGCCTGATCGTGGCCCGCGTCGTGCAGGGCCTCGGCGCCGCGATGATCACGCCGCAGACGATGGCGATCATCACGCGGATCTTCCCCGCCGCACGACGCGGCAAGGCGATGGCGCTCTGGGGCGCGACCGCCGGGGTCGCCACGCTGGTCGGCCCGATCGTTGGCGGTGTCCTGGTCGACAGCCTGGGCTGGGAGTGGATCTTCTTCATCAACGTGCCCGTCGGGCTGGTCGCGTTCGCGCTCGCCTGGCGGCTGGTCCCGACGCTGCCGACCAACACGCACCGCTTCGACTGGCTGGGGGTCGCGCTGAGCGGCGCGGGCATGTTCCTGCTGGTCTTCGGCATTCAGGAGGGCAACCAGTACGACTGGGGCACCATCACCGGTCAGGTCACCGTGTGGCGGATGATCGGCGCGGGCCTGGTGATCTTCGCCGCGTTCGTCCTGTGGCAGCGCCTCAACACCCGGGAGCCGCTGGTGCCGCTCGGGCTCTTCCGCGACCGCAACTTCTCCCTCGCCAACGTGGCGATCACCACGATGGGTTTCGCGATCACCAGCCTGGCGATCCCCCTGATGCTCTACGCCCAGCTGGTGCGCGGCCTCAGCCCCACGCGGGCCGCGCTGCTGCTGGTGCCGATGGCGCTGATGACCATCGGGCTGGCCCGCTTCGTCGGCGGGCTCACCGACACCGTGCACCCGCGCAACCTCACCGGCGTCGGCTTCACCGCGATCATCGCCTCCCTGCTGTGGCTCTCGGCCGTCATGACACCCGACTCGGCGAACTGGGAGATCCTGCTGCCGATGGCTCTGCTCGGCATCGGCAACGCCCTGGTCTGGGCGCCCAACTCGGCGACCGCGACCCGCAACCTGCCGATCCACCAGGCGGGGGCTGGCGCCGGGGTCTACAACGCGACCCGCCAGGTCGGCGCCGTGCTCGGCGCCGCCGGCATCGCGGTGCTCATCGACGTCCGCCTCGCTGCCCAGGGCCTCTCCGGCGGCTTCAGCCCCGAGGCGGGTGGCTCCCAGCTGCCGGCCCAGGCGCAGGCACCCTTCGCCGAGGCCATGGCACAGACGATGTTGCTGCCGGCGGCCGTGCTGGTGCTGGGGCTGCTCGCGTCGTTGATGTTCGAGCGGCCCCAGCACTCAGGGTTCGAGCGCGGCCCGGAGGCCGAGGCCCAGGAGGCCCGGGAGTCCCAGGAGGCCTAGGAGGCCTAGGAGATCGACGTGCCGGCCGAACGGAGGTTCTCGCAGGCCTCGCCGACGCGGGCGGCCATGCCGGCCTCGGCGGCCTTGCCCCACGCACGAGGGTCGTAGACCTTCTTGTTGCCGACCTCGCCGTCGACCTTGAGCACGCCGTCGTAGTTCTTCAACATGTGGTCGACGACGGGGCGGGTGAAGGCGTACTGGGTGTCGGTGTCGACGTTCATCTTCACGACGCCGTAGTCCACGGCCGCGCCGATCTCCTCGGCGCTCGAGCCGGAGCCACCGTGAAAGACCAGGTCGAAGGGCTTGGAGCCGGCGGTGAGCCCGAGCTTCTCGATGACCGCCTCCTGGGCGGCCTTGAGGATCTCCGGGCGCAGCTTGACGTTGCCGGGCTTGTAGACGCCGTGCACGTTGCCGAAGGTCAGGGCCGCCATGTAGCGGCCGTTCTCGCCGTTGCCGAGCGCCTCGATGGTCGCGAGCGCGTCCTCGGGGCTCGTGTAGAGCTGCTCGTTGATCTCGTTGGCGACACCGTCCTCCTCGCCACCGACGACGCCGATCTCGACCTCGAGGATGATCTTCGCGGCGGTGCACTTCTCGAGCAGCTCACGAGCGATCCGCAGGTTCTCCTCGAGGGGTATGGCGGAGCCGTCCCACATGTGCGACTGGAAGAGCGGCAGCTCGCCGCGCTTGACCCGCTCGGCGGAGATGTCGACCAGCGGGCGGACGAAGCCGTCGAGCTTGTCCTGGGGGCAGTGGTCGGTGTGGAGCGCGATCTGCACGGGGTAGCTCTTGGCGACCTCGGCGGCGTAGGCCGCGAACGCCACCGAGCCGGTGACCATGTTCTTCACCGACGGACCCGAGAAGTAGTCGGCCCCACCGGTCGAGACCTGGATGATGCCGTCGGAGCCCGCGTCGGCGAAGCCCTTGAGGGCAGCGTTGAGGGTCTGGGACGACGAGACGTTGATGGCCGGGAAGGCGAAGGCGCCGGCCTTGGCGGCATCGAGCATCTGGGCGTAGGTCTCGGGAGTGGCGATGGGCATCTCGGGTGTGCTCCTCGGGCTGACAGTGGGCGTCGAACGCCACCCTAGTGGCTGCCCGTGGACTGCCGGTGGACTGCCGGCGGGTCACCCGAGGCGAGGATCACGCGTGACCTCGGGACGCCTCGTGCGTTGCCTGGGCAGATGTCTCGGCCCAGCCACACCCTCAGGAGCTCGACGATGATCCGCCGTCCCCTTCGGTCCCGCACGCGGTCCCGCACCGCCCTCGCAGCAGGGGCCGCCACCCTGGCCCTGACCGCGACGATGCTGACCCAGCCCACCCAGGCCACGCCGCCCACCGCCGCGGTCCTGGACCTGTTCGCCCCCCAGCTCGTCACGGTCGACACCCCGACCCGCGGCGACAAGGCTCGCCTGCAGAAGCTGGGACTCGACCTCACCGAGCACGCCGGCCACGACTACGTCGAGGTCGTGCTGCACACGCCGGCCGACGTCGCGGCACTGACGGCGGCCGGCTTCACCTACGACGTGCGCATCGCGGACCTGGTGAAGCGCGGCGTCGAGATCGCCGAGATCAACGAGGCCTACGCCGCCCGTGTCTCGCGCTCGGAGCTGCCGTCGGGCAACACCGACTACCGCACCCTCGAGGACTACAACGCGGACATGGCTGCGCTGGCCAAGGAGCACCCGACGCTGGTCAGGAAGTTCGCGCTGAAGCGCCCCAGCCTCGACGGCCGCACCGTCTACGGCGTGGAGATCGGCCGCAACGTCCGCGCGCCCCTCAGCGGCCAGCCGACGTTCCTCCTGATGGGCGTCCACCACGCCCGTGAGTGGCCCTCGGGCGAGCTCGCCATGGAGTTCGCCGTCGACCTCGCGAAGGGCTACGGCACCAACAAGCGCATCACGTCGCTGCTCGACCGCGGCCGCGTCATGGTCGTGCCCGTCGTCAACGTCGACGGCTTCGACCTCTCGCGCACCGACGGTGAGTTCGTCGACCTGCGCGCGCTCAACGACAGCGACCCCCTGGGTGGCAGCACCTCGATCCTGGCCACCCCGGGCCAGGCCTACAAGCGCAAGAACTGCCGCGTCGTGGACGGCCAGGACACCCCGGACGGCACCTGCGCACTCACGCTCAACAGCAACGGCGGGTTCGGCCTCGGTGTGGACCTCAACCGCAACTACGGCGGCTTCTGGGGCGGCCCCGGCGCAGCCGGGCCAGTGCCCGACGCCCAGGAGGTGTCCACCGGTCTGGCCGACCCGACCTACCGCGGCGCCGGTCCGTTCTCGGAGCCTGAGACCAAGAACATCCAGGACCTCGTCTCCAGCCGCCAGGTCACGATGTTGATCTCCAACCACACCTTCTCCAACCTCGTGCTGCGCCCCAACGGCGTCAACCCGAGCACCATCGGCTTCGACGGCCTGCCCGTCGGTGACGCCCCGGACGAGACGGCCCTCAAGCAGCTCGGTGCGAAGATGACGGCCGCCAACGGCTACGCCAACATCCACGGCTGGCAGCTCTACGACACCACCGGCACCACCGAGGACTGGTCCTACAACGCGACCGGCGGCTTCGGCTACACCTTCGAGATCGGCGAGAACGAGTTCCACCCGCCGTTCCCCGAGGTCGTCGACGAGTACGTCGGTGCCGGGAAGTACGCCGGCAAGGGCAATCGCGAGGCCTACCTCGTCGCTCTCGAGCACGCCGTCGACACCCGCTTCAGCGGTGTCATCAGGGGCACGGCGCCGAAGGGCGCGGTGATCCGGCTCTCCAAGACCTTCCAGACCCCCACCTGGGAGTCCTCCTTCCGCGACCGGATCAACACCCCGGTCCGCGTGGGCGGCGCCGGTCCCTTCTCGATGATCGTCAACCCCTCCACCCGCCCCGTCGTGCAGCCGCGGACCTACCAGATGACCGCCGTGAAGCCCTCGTCGGTCAAGGTGATCGAGGAGACCACGCCGGCCCCCAACGGGTTCACCGACACCACCTTCACCGTCCCGGCGGGCGTCGACCTGTGGCGCACCGAGCTCGACTGGCCGACGCCGGACGACCTCGACCTGACGGTCTTCCGCAAGCAGGGCGGCGAGCTCGTCGAGGTCGGCACCTCCGGCGGTCTCCCGGGCGAGAAGGAGATGGTCGAGCTGCCGAACCCCGAGGCCGGCACCTACGTCCTGCGGGTCATCAACTACGCCTCGGTCGCTCCGTCCTACACCCTCACGGAGTCGTTCTTCGACGCGAAGGTCGTGACCACCCAGGGCAAGCGCGAGAGCTACCGCCTCACCTGCGAGAAGAACGGCAAGGTGCTGCAGAGCATGCGCGTCTTCATCGACCGCGGCCAGGTCAAGCAGGTCGACCTCGGGGAGTGCCGCCGCCGCGCCTGAGGGGTTCCCGGACCACGACGTAGCCTCAAGGCATGCGTCGCCAGAGCACCCTGAGGACCACCACGCGTGAGTCACGACTGCCCGTGCCTGCCCAGCAGGCATGGGCAGTCGTCGCGTCGGGCCGTGCCGGCCCGCAGTGGTACGTCGACGCGGCACCGTTCGTCGTACGCGGCGGGATCGACCGGCTCGTCGGCGGCGCGGGCCGGGCGTGGCCCCCTCCCGACACGGCCCTGCTCGCGACCGGCGACCGCGCCGGCTTCTGGCGGGTCGCCGAGGCCGACCTCGAGCAGCGGCACCTGGTGCTGGTCGCCGAGGTGCGCGCGCCCGGCACCGTCACCCTGCTCACCGACGTGCTGCCGGACGTGGAGGGCTGCCTCGTGCGCCAGACGGTGCGCCTGGACCCGAGCGGACTGCTGGGAGCGGCCTACCTGCTGGCCGACCTACCCGCCCGCGAGGCCGTCCTCGAGCTGACCCACCGCCGGCTGCTGCACGACCTCGCCCGTGACAACCGATCGGGGAGCTGGCCCGTAGACCAGGTATGAACCTCACCGGCGAGCTCGAGCGCAGCTTCGGGGACGGCCCTGCGCCGCGCCCGGTCGACGACCACCTGAGCGCCGGACGTGGCGCCCTTCGTCGCCGGCGCGGCCTGACGGGCGCTGTCGCTGCTGCGGCGGGAGCCGTCGCGCTGACCGTGGTCCTCTCCGTCACGGGCGGCACGTCCCCGGACGCCTCCCCCGACGTCGCGGCCGACCCGACACCGACGCCCACGGCCGAGACGACGCCCGCGGCCCCGCCCAGCCAGGCGCCGTGGACCGACGAGATGGTCCCGATCCGCTACCGCGACGGCGAGTTCGAGGTCCGCCTCGACGCGGTGGTGCACGAGCGCGTCGACAACCCCTTCGACTACGAGGCGCCTCAGGCCTCCGCAGCCCTCGACGTCACCTTCGAGGGTCGGCGGGCGTGGGTCATCGCCACGCTCCGGCGATCCGACGGGCAGCTGCAGTTCGGCTACTCCGAGTCCGTGCCCAGCAACGGGTGGGCGAGCTTCGCCGACTACGTCGCCGACCAGGCGGACCTGACCACCGGCGGCAACAACGGTTGGCCCGAGACCCTGGTCCTGACCGACATCGGCGAGGTCGTCGCGGGTCCCGGCAGCGAGGTCCTCCAGCGCACCGACGACCCGCAGCTTGGCGCCACGTTCGCGGGTCCCGGCGAGCCGACCGGCGCCGCGATCGTCACCGCCGCCGAGGACGGCCAGGGCTACTTCGTCGTCTGGCGCGTCGTCGACGGCGACCTCGATGTCATCTACACACCACCGATCGACGTGGTGGGCAACACCTTCGAGGAGCTCCTCTCCTACGCCCGCAGCCAGTACGCCGGCGGAGAGGGCCTGCGATGACGATCTCCTCTCGGGACGTGGAGTTCACCGACTTCGTGGCCGCCCGCCAGGTCCACCTGCGCCGGATCGCGTATGCCGTGTGCGGCGACTGGAACCGCGCCGCCGACCGTGGCGCAACCAGGAGAAGCCGGGGCTGGACGGCCACGACCGCGCCGCCCGCACCGGCCTGCCGCCCGAGGAACGCTCGGCGCTCTTCGACGCGCTCCAGGACCTCCCGGAGATGCAGCGCAAGGTCGTGGTGCTGCGGCACTGGCTGGGGCTCTCGGTCGCCGAGACCGCGGTCAAGCTCCGGATCGCCGAGGGCACGGTCAAGAGCCACTCCAGCCGTGGCGTCGAGCGGCTCCAGCAGGTGCTGGCCGAGCACTGACGCCGCGCTAGCCGCGCCAGTTGTCGTCGGCCGAGAGGTCGGCGTGCGTGCGAACCCAGGCGTGCATGGCGATCGCGGCAGCGGCCGAGGCGTTGATCGAGCGGGTCGAGCCGAACTGCGCGATCGAGAACGTGCCGTCGCACGCCTCGCGGGCCGTCTCGGAAAGGCCGGGACCCTCCTGCCCGAAGAGGAAGCAGACCCGCCGCGGCACCTCCATCGTCTCGAGGTGCTCGCTGCCGGGCAGGTTGTCGATCCCCAGCAGGCGGACGTCGTGCTCACGCAGGTAGGCGGCCAGGTCCGCGGCCGTCGCGTGGTGCCGGACGTGCTGGTAGCGGTCGGTGACCATCGCGCCGCGCCTGTTCCACCGTCGGTTGCCGACGATGTGCACCTCGGCGGCGAGGAAGGCGTTGGCGGAGCGGACGATCGTGCCGATGTTGAAGTCGTGCTGCCAGTTCTCGATGGCGACGTGGAAGTCGTGGCGGCGCAGGTCGAGGTCGGCGACGATCGCCGCCATGCTCCAGTAGCGGTAGCGGTCGACCACGTTGCGCCGGTCGCCCTCGGCCAGGAGCTGCTCGTCGTACTGCGCGCCCTCGGGCAGCGGGCCCTCCCACGGGCCCACGCCGACCTCGGCCGGACCGTGCGGCATCGGGTCGTACGGCGCCCGGCGCTCGTCGTCGTCCATCGGCTGTTCACCCCGCGCCCGGATCAGGGGGATCTCAGGGGTGAGAGCGGGCACGGCGGTGACCCTACGGCAGGTACCGTTCTCCCGTGAGCCTCCTGGCGGTGCTGCCCGATCTCCATCCCCTGCTGCTCGGCATCAAGTGGATGGAGCCGGAGTGGTTGCTCGAGAGCTTCGGGGGCAGCCTGATCTGGATCAGCCTGGCGATCATCTTCGTGGAGTGCGGGCTGTTCTTCCCGTTCCTGCCCGGTGACACGTTGCTCTTCGCCCTGGGGCTCTTCATCGCTGGTCAGCAGATCGAGGTTCTCGGCATCGGCACGCCGGGCGTCGAGCTCGCCATCGCGCTGGTCCTGATGTCGATCGCGGCCTTCCTCGGCAACGTCGTCGGCTACGAGATCGGGCGCAGGGTCGGGCCACCGCTCTACCACCGCGACGGCCGCATCCTGAAGAAGAAGTACTTCGACAACACCTCTGCGTTCTTCGACAGGCACGGCAACAAGGCGCTGGTCATCGGGCGCTTCGTCCCGTTCGTGCGCACCTACATCACCGTCGTGGCCGGCGTGACCCAGATGGAGCGGCGCCGCTTCTTCCAGTGGAGCGCCGTCGGTGCCGTGCTGTGGGTCTTCAGCATCACGATGCTGGGCTACTTCCTCGGGCGCACCTTCCCCGCGGTCGGCGACAACATCGACTACGCGATGATCGCGATCCTGGTCTTCACCGTGGCCCCGCTGGCCTACGAGGGCATCAAGCACCGCCGCGAGCTCAACCACGCCGACCAGGACGAGAGCGGCGCCGAGCAGGCCTAGCCGCGGGCGGCGTCCAGGTCGGCCTTGGTGAGGACGGCACGCACCTCGAGCCCCACGTCCGCGAGCGGGTTCTCCTCCACCGGGCTGCGGTCGATCGCGCACACGACCACCTCGACGATCGCACCGGCGGCGCGCAGCGCCTGCGTCGCGTCACGGACGGCGCCGCCCGTCGTGATGACGTCCTCGATGATCGTGACGTAGCGGCCCGCCACGTCGGGGCCCTCGGCCAGCTTGCAGGTGCCGTACTCCTTGGCCTTCTTGCGCACGAACAGCCCCGGCGTCCCGGTCATGCTGCTGACCATGGTCGCGATCGGGATGCCGCCGAGCTCGAGACCGCCGAGCAGCTCGCTGCGCTCGGGCAGCAGCGGCACCATCTGGGCGGCCACGCGGGCCAGCAGGGCGGGCTGGGCCTCGAAGAGGTACTTGTCGAAGTACTCCGAGGACAGCTGGCCCGAGCGGAGGGTGAACTCCCCCGTCAGCCGGGAGCAGGCGTCGATGTCGGCGGCGAGCATGGGGTCCGGGGTGGCGGCGTCGGTCACGGGACGAGGCTAGCGGCTGGTGTGCCTGGTCCCCCGTAGGGTGAAACGCATGGCGCTCGCACACCGGCTCGACGGCATCCCGCCCACGATCTTCTCGACCATGTCGGCGCTGGCGATCAGGACCGGGGCGCTCAACCTGGGCCAGGGGTTCCCCGACGTGGACGGCCCGGCATCGACGATCGCCCGCGCGGGCGAGGCCCTGCGGTCCGGGGCCAACCAGTACGCCCCGGGGATCGGCGTTCCCGCACTGCGCGAGGCGATCGCGCGGCACCAGCAGCGCCACTACGGCATCTCGCTGGACCCGGACCGCGAGGTCGTCGTGACCACCGGCTGCACCGAGGCCGTGGCCGCGGCGCTGCTGGGACTGGTCGACCCGGGCGACGAGATCATCGTGCTCGAGCCCTACTACGACTCCTACGTGGCGATGATCCAGATGTCCGGCGGCATCCGCCGACCGGTCACCCTGCGCGCCCCGGACTTCCGGCTCGACGTGGCCGCGTTGCGCGCCGCCGTGACACCGGCGACGCGCTTCGTGCTCCTCAACTCGCCGCACAACCCGACCGGCACGGTGCTGACCCGCGAGGAGCTGGCCGCCGTCGCGCAGGTGGCGGTCGAGCACGACCTGGTCGTGATCACCGACGAGGTCTACGAGCACCTCGTCTACGACCACCACGAGCACGTGCCGATCGCGACCCTGCCCGGGATGCGCGAGCGCACGCTGACGTTGTCGAGCGTCGGCAAGTCCTACTCGTTCACCGGCTGGAAGGTCGGCTGGGCGACCGGTCCGGCCGCGCTCGTGGGCGCGGTGCTGGCGGCCAAGCAGTGGCTGACCTTCACCTCCGGCTCGCCGCTCCAACCCGCGGTCGCGCAGGCACTGGACGAGGAGCCCGACTTCCCCCGCCGGCTCGCGGCCGACCTCCAGTCCCGGCGCGACCTGCTCTGCGAGGGCCTGGCCGACGCCGGGCTGCCGGTGCGACCACCCGCGGGCACCTACTTCGCCTCCACCGACATCACCCACCTCGGCTGGCCCGACGGGCTGTCGTTCTGCGAGGCGCTGCCCGAGCGAGCCGGCGTCGTCGCGATCCCGGCCCAGGTGTTCTACGACGACCAGGACGCCGGTCGTCAGCTGGTGCGCTGGGCGTTCTGCAAGGAGCGCGACACCATCACCGACGGCGTACGACGGCTGGCTGCGGCTGAGCTGCGGGCGTGAGGCTGGCGGCGTGATGGCCGCCCCCGACCATCAGCCCCAGGGCTGCGACGTGCCGGTCGGCAGCTGGTCGGGCTGGCGCTTGGCGAACCACTGGTTGGCGCCGCCGGTGAAGAGCAGCACGATCACGGCGACGGCCGCGATGAGCGTGAGGGCCGAGACGCCCGAGGTGATGCCGATCAGGCTGAACAGCGCGGTGACGGCCGAGGAGACCACGAGCATGATCCGCGCCCAGTTGCGACGCTTGAGGGTGAGGATGCCGAGCACGATGGCGCTGACCGACCAGACGACGAAGACCACCATGACCGCGAGCACCACGGCGGTGAGGTCTCCGGCGGAGATGTCGCCCATGCCCTGCTGGTTGGCCAGCTCGTCGTTGATCGTGTCCTCGACGTCGTCACGCGCGACGAAGATTGCGGCCGTCACGACGAGGAAGAGCAGCAACGAGATCGTCGACATCACGATCGCCACGATCCCGGCGGCCGTGACGGTGCCCGGGCGCTTGTCCGGGTCTCCGGTCGGGGCGCCGTAGGGCTGCTGCTGGCCGTAGGGCGCCGGGGCGGCCAGCGGCGGCGGCTGCTGGCCGTAGGACGGCTCGCCGGCCGGTTGCCCATAGGGATTCGGGCTCGCCGGCGGGGTGCCGTAGGGGTTGTCGGCCGAGGGGAAGTTCGGGTCACTCATGCGAAAACTCAACCACACCACCCCAGCCGGAGCACCCTCAGGCGAACCAGGCGCGCACCTCGGGTCGCATCAGCAGCGCGAAGGTGGCCGTGCAGGCGACGAACGGCAGGGCCAGCACGATGCTGAACAGCGACCCGACGAGGCAGACCACGCCGGCCACGCCGGCGCAGATCATCAGGGCCGTGCGCCCCCAGGCCGTCCGCCGGAATGCCAGCACCGCGAAGGTCACGGCGGCTGCACCCCACAGCAGCACGACGGCGGCACTGACGTAGGTGCCGGTGATGATCGAGGAGCGCGAGAGCCCCTCCGCGGCAAGGTCGGGGCTCTGCCGGTCGATCTCGTCGAAGACCAGATCAGGCACAGCGATCAGGGTGAGCACGCTGAGCGCCATGAAGATCATGCCGAGACCGCAGACGGACCACGTCACCAGGCACGCCCAGAGCACGGCACTCGGACGCGCGGCCGGTCGCTCGGGTGCGGACGCCTGGTGGCGGGCAGGCAGCGTCGCAGTAGCCGAGGGGGCCGAACCGAAGCCCTGCACCGCGCGAGGCCCGGTCGGCGGCGGGGGCGGCGCGACGTGCTGCCCGGCCCTGCCGGCGCCGGGCCCGACGGTGCGCTCGGCGTCGGCGGGTCGTCGTACGACGCCGTCGAACCAGTCCTTGGCCGGCTGGAACCACAGCATCACCGACGACGCGACGACGAGCGAGGCGAGGAACCCGCCGACGGCCATGCCGCTGATGAACAGCGGCAGGGCCAGCACGGCGAGTCCGAGCCGGGCGCTCCTGGTGCGCTTGAGCACGTGGAAGCCGAGGATCGCGGTCGCCGTCGCCGTGGCGCCGGCGACCATCGAGAGGACCCGCAGGATCGTCTCCACCGACGTGGCCGAGAGGCCCAGTCCGTCGCCCGGGGGCTCGGAGAGGAAGGTGTCGATCGTCTGCTGGGTCTCGAGGGTGCCGAGCCCCGCGATCCGCTCGAAGACCGACGCCACGATCAGCGCCGACCCACCCATGATCAGGGCGGCGGCGAAGGTGACCTGGCGTGGTCGCTCGAGGGGCTTGTCGCTCATGGCACCCATTCCACCAGCGCCCTGGTCACACCCTCACCACGGGGCGACTCATGCGGCCACGGCGAGGGCCAGCCCGCCCCCGTCTGCCAGGTCGACCCGCACGGTGCCGCCGTCGACGACCTCCCCGCCGATGAGCAGCCGGGCGAGCGGGTCACCGATGGCGCTCTGGATCAGGCGACGCAGCGGACGGGCGCCGTAGGCCGGGTCGTAGCCGGTCTCCGCCAGCCACGCGCGGGCGGCGTCGCTGACCTCGATGTTGATCCGGCGCACGGCGAGCCGGTGCTCGAGCAGCGCGAGCTGCAGGTCGACGATGTGGGTCAGCGCCTCGGGGGAGAGTGCCTCGAACTGCACGATCTCGTCGAGCCGGTTGAGGAACTCGGGCTTGAAGCTCGCCCGCACGGTCGCGAGCACGGCCTCGCGCTTCGTGTCCGTGTCCAGGGTGGGGTCGACGAGGTAGTGCGAGCCCAGGTTGCTGGTGAGGATCAGCAGCGTGTTGCGGAAGTCGACCGTGCGTCCCTGGCCATCGGTGAGCCGGCCGTCGTCGAGCACCTGGAGCAGCACGTCGAACACCTCGGGGTGCGCCTTCTCGACCTCGTCGAGCAGGACCACGGCATAGGGGCGACGCCGCACGGCCTCGGTGAGCTGGCCGCCCTCGTCGTAGCCGACGTAGCCCGGAGGGGCGCCGACGAGCCGCGCGACGGAGTGCTTCTCGCCGTACTCACTCATGTCGATGCGCACGATCGCGCGCTCGTCGTCGAACAGGAAGTCGGCCAGCGACTTGGCCAGCTCGGTCTTGCCCGTGCCGGTGGGGCCGAGGAAGAGGAAGGAGCCGGTGGGTCGGTTCGGGTCGGCGATGCCGGCACGCGAGCGTCGTACGGCGTCGCTCACCGCGCGTACGGCGTCCTCCTGGCCGATCAGCCGCTCGCCGATGACCTCCTCCATCCGCAGCAGCTTGGCGGTCTCCCCCTCGAGCATCCGCCCGGTCGGGATGCCGGTCCACGCCTCGACCACGTCGGCGATCTGCTCGGCACCCACCTGCTCGCCGACCATCGGCTCGAGCGTGGAGGACTGGTCGGCCTCGACCTGGTGGAGCTTGCGCTCCAGCTCGGGGATCTGGCCGTAGAGGATCTCGCTGGCCTCGTCGAGCCTGCCCTCGCGCATCAGCTTGTCGGCATGGACGCGCACGGTGTCGAGGCGGCGGCGCAGCTCGCCCTCGCCCTCGAGCGACGACTTCTCCTGCTCCCACCGCACCTCGAGGCCGCGCAGCTCCTCCTCGTGGTCGGCCAGGTCGGCACGCAGCCGCTCGAGCCGGTCGACGGAGGCAGCGTCGGACTCCTTCGCGAGGGCGAACTCCTCCATCTTAAGCCGCTCCACCCGGCGCCGCAGCTGGTCGATCTCCTCCGGGGAGGACTCGATCTCCATGCGCAGCCGGGACGCGGCCTCGTCGATCAGGTCGATGGCCTTGTCGGGCAGCTGGCGACCGGTGATGTAGCGGTCGGACAGCGTGGCGGCGGCGACCAGAGCGGCGTCGGTGATGCGGACGCCGTGGTGCGCCTCGTATTTCTCCTGGATGCCGCGCAGGATCTGGATGGTGTCCTCGACCGTCGGCTCACCGACGAAGATCTGCTGGAAGCGACGCTCCAGCGCGGGGTCCTTCTCGATCCGCTCGCGGTATTCGTCCAGGGTCGTGGCACCGATCATGTGCAGCTCGCCGCGCGCCAGCATCGGCTTGAGCATGTTGCCGGCGTCCATCGCGGAGTCCCCGCCCGCTCCGGCCCCGACGACGGTGTGCAGCTCGTCGATGAACGTGATGACCTGCCCTCCGGCGTCCTTGATCTCCTCCAGGACGGCCTTGAGCCGCTCCTCGAACTCGCCGCGGTACTTCGCGCCCGCCACCATCGCGGCCAGGTCCAGGCTGAGCACCCGGCGGCCCTTGAGGGAGTCGGGAACGTCGCCTGCGACGACGCGCTGCGCGAGGCCCTCGACGACGGCGGTCTTGCCGACGCCGGGCTCGCCGATCAGCACCGGGTTGTTCTTCGTCCGGCGCGAGAGCACCTGCACGACGCGGCGGATCTCGGCGTCGCGGCCGATCACCGGATCGAGCCGGCCCTCCTCGGCGGCGGCGGTGAGGTCGACGGAGTACTTCTCGAGCGCCTCGTACGTCGACTCGGCGTCCTGGCTGGTGACCCGACGGTTGCCGCGGACGGCGGTGAGCCCCTCGCGCAACCCCGCCTCGGTGAGGCCCGCGTCGGTGAGGAGGGTCTGGGCCGGGCTCGCCGTGCCCGCGACCGCGATGAGCAGGTGCTCGGTCGCGACGTAGTCGTCCGACCTGTCGCGGGCGAGGTCGAGCGCGGCGGCGAGAACCCGGGTGAGGGCGGCGGAGGCGGCAGGCTGCTGGACGGTGGCGCCGCTGGCCTTGGGCAGCGCCTCCAGGGCGGTCTCGGCGCGGGCGGTGAGCGTGGCCGCGTCGACGCCGGCCTTCGTCACCAGGTTGCGGGCGATCCCGTCGTCCTGGCGCAGCAGCGCGACGAGGACGTGGAGCGGCTCGGTGGTGCTGTTGCCGGCGGTCGTGGCCAACAGCTGGGCGGCCTCGATCGCCTCGCGGCTGCGGGTCGTGAACTTGTCGGCGCCGAACTGGCTCATGGCTTCTCCTTGACGTGCGTGCGGACTCTGCTGCCTGGCACAACGTTCGCAGAGTTGAGTCTGTTCCACTCAACTTTAGGAATTTCGGCCCTGGCGCCCGGACCAGACCCCTGAGTGGGTTCCGGAACGACTTTTAGAAAAAGGCCACCCGTTCCCGAGCACCTTCCCTTACCGTGAAGAGCGGAGCACGCTGCCGGGGGAGGCGGCGTGGGGAGGGAACGACGGTGACAGCAATGTCTACCGGCGCTGGCATGCTTGCGCACACCGTGCACTACGCACTGGTCGTGGGAGGGCTGCTCACGTTGGCCGTGGTGCTGCTCCCGCACGCCCTCGGCCGGTTCCGCGCCGAGCCGGTCGTCCCCCGCGACCACCACGACCTGCGGGTCCTCGCGCTGCGCCACGCGGTCGCCTCCGGCACCCTCACCCTGCCACGCACGACGGTTCCATCCCCGCGCTCGCGGCGCTCGCCCGCTCACGAGCACGGCGGCGTCCTGCCCGGAGCCCTACGGCTTGCCTGCCTCGCCAGCGGCGCCGCGGCCGCCATCCACGCCGCGGCCGGTCCCCACCACCTCGCCGAGCACCCCCTCTTCGGCCTGTTCTTCACCCTGGCCGCGCTCGGGCAGCTGACCTGGGCGGCGCTGGTCACCACGTGGTGCACCCCGCGCCTGCTGGTCGCAGGCATCGTCGGGAACAGCGCGATCCTCGCCCTGTGGCTGACCACCCGCGTGTGGGGGCTCCCGGGCGGACTGATGCCGACCCCCGAGGCCGTCGGCCCGTGGGACCTGGCCTGTGCCGGCTGGGAGCTGCTCGTGGTCGGCACGTGCGTGCACCTGCTCGGCGCCGGGCGCCGTCGACCGGAAGGAACCTCATGACCTGGCAGATCGGCCTGGTGGCCAACACGGTCATCGCGTTCGCCTACCTGCTCATCGCGTTGGCCATCGTCGTCCCGCTGGCGCGCAGCAACCAGCTGCGCACCAACCCGCTCGGTGCCGCGACCGCCGCCATCTTCTTCACCTGCGCGGTGCACCACGGCAGCCACCCGGTGCACATGCTGCTGCCGTCTCTGGGCCTCGCCGACGAACAGGGCCTGGCCATGCGCGCCGCCTGGAGCTGGCCGCTGGCGATCTGGGACATCGTCGGAGCCGCCGTCGCGGTCTACTACTGGACGTTGCGTCGCAACTATTCCTCGCTCATGCAGGGCGCCCAGCTCTTCGAGGACCTGCGCCAGCGGGAGCAACAGGCCCTCGAGCTCAACGACAGCGTCCTCCAGGGCCTCGTCGTCGCCAAGATGGCGCTCGACCTCGACGACACCGTGAAGGCCAACGCGGCCCTGACGACCTCGATCGACAGCGCCAGCCGCATCATCACCAACCTGCTCGGCAGCGAGCACTTCGCCATCCAGCTGCTCCGCAGCGCCCCGGCCGACCTTCCCCCCGAAAGGCCTTCACCATGAGCGCACTCGCCACCACCCGGCCACGACGCGTCGTGATCATCGACGACACCCCCGACCTGCGCGAGCTCCTGAGGCTCGCGCTGACGCGGGGCGGCTTCGAGGTGGTCGCCGAGGCCGGCGACGGGCGTGAGGGCATCGAGGTCGTCCGGGCCCACCGTCCCGACGTGATCCTGCTCGACCTGGCGATGCCGGTGATGGACGGCATCGAGGCACTGCCGACGATCCGTCGCCTGTGCCCCACGGCCAAGATCGTCGTGCTCTCCGGCTTCGGCGCCCAGCAGATGTCGGCCCGGGCCGTCGCCGCCGGGGCCGACGGCTACGTCCAGAAGGGCGCTCCTCTCACCACGATCCTCGACTACGTCCGTGACATCGCCTCGGGTGAATCCCGCAAGCCCGCCCGGACGCTGTCCGTGGTCCCCAGCAGCAGCCGCGCCGTCCAGGCCGAGACCCTGGCAGAGAGGCCCACCATGTCAACGAAGGCCACCGTCCCGGAAGCCCCGCCCGGCGCCCAGGCGCCCGTCGAATCTCGCGCGCACATCTCGGCCTGGGAGGCGATGGAGCTCGCGCCCTACGGCATCATCGAGCTGGCCGACGAGCCGCTCTTCCGCATCATGCACGCCAACGGCATGGCGCTGCGGCTGCTCGGAGCCGCCTCGATCGGCATGCCGCTGAGCATGACGGCGGCCGAGCTCTCCCAGCTCGTCTCCTTCCACCGCCTCGACTCCGACGCGTCGTTCGAGGTCGACGTCGACGGCGGCCGCGTGCGGGCGACGCTCCGGCGTACGGGCTGGTCGGTGCTGGTCTACCTCGACTCCGGTGCCGAGGACGTCGGCCTCCTGCGGCGGGCGATCGCGACCACGGCCCACGAGATCCGCGGCCCGGTCGCGGTGATCTGCGGCATCGCCGAGACGATGGGCTGGGAGTCGGCCGAGATCAACGACGCCCAGCGCGACCGGTTGATGGGCTCGGTCGCGCGGCAGGCGCGGATCCTCGACTCGATCACCGCCGACCTGCTCACCGCGGCCCAGATCCAGCGCGGGACGCTGCGCATCGACATGCAGGTCGTCGACCCGCGCACGATCATCGAGGGCGCGATCGCCGACCGCTACGACGTGGAGGTCTCCGTCGAGGACACCCGCTCGGTGCGCGCGGACCCGCTGCGCTTCGAGCAGATGCTCACCAACCTCCTCAGCAACGCCCACAAGTACGGCGCGGCGCCGTACTCGATCCACGTGCGCGCCGAGGAAGAGCTGGTGTGCATCGACGTCGTCGACCACGGCGAGGGGGTGCCCGAGGAGTTCACCGACCGGCTCTTCCAGGAGTTCGCGCGCGCGAATGACGCCGTCGCCAGCGGCACCGGCCTCGGGCTCTACGTCGTGAAGACCCTCGCCCGTGCGCAGAACGGCGAGGTCGGCCACGCGGGCGGCACCCACGACGGCTCGGTGTTCACCATCAAGCTGCTCGCCTGCTGAGCCCTCGGTCCGGAGCACTCACCCCGGGGCGGGGTCGCGCGGGTCGGCGACCTCGGGTGGCACGCCGTGCTCGGGGAAGGCCGCCACCGCGAGCGTCTCCTCCTCGACCAGGCAGGTCTTGCAGAAGTCCTCGCCGAACGGGGTCAGGTGGATGCTGCGGCGCACGACCTTGGCGAACTTCACCGAGTGCATCGCCGCGAGCACGTCGGGCTGAGCCTCGACGACCTGGTAGGGCATGGGATCACGCAGCGCCTCCCGGGAGAACCACACCAGGCCGAGGCGGAAGAGGTTGTTGAGGTAGGCCGGCACCTGGTCGACGTACCTGACCCCGGAGCGGGCGCCGATCATCGTCAGGCCGGGCGCGATCAGCTGGCTGCTCACCATCCCGATGGGGCCGCCGGTGCGGACGTCGACGCTGGGCTGCGGACCGCCGGTGAGGAGCAGCATCAGGATCCGCGCCTCGTCGGGGGCGAGCTCGGTGAGGATCCGCTCGTAGGCCGGGTGACCCTCGTCGGTGTTCCACACGTCGCGGGAGCGGTCGAGCAGCTGCTGGCCGAGCTCGCGCAGGCTGGCCTGCGGTGGGCCCGACGACACGACGTGACCGTTGGCGGTCTCGGTGCTGCTGGCCTCGACCAGTCCGCCGAGGGACTCACTCGCCGACATCAGCGCCTTCGCGACGGGGGTGCCGGAGGAGACCGAGCGGGCCAGGTCGCCCACGACGACCATGGCCTTGCTGGCATCACGGGCCAGCGAGGCGGCCTCGTCGGGGTGCGTGACCGCCCTGCCGACGCGCAGCCACGCCCTGGCGGAGGTCTTCACCCCCCACTCGGTCGTGTGCAGTGCGGCGTAGGCCGCGACCCGGGCGAGCCCGGGCAGCGACTCCCCTGCCGAGGTCCAGACGTCGGCGGTGAGGTCCTCAGCAGTGCCCTCCTCCGGGGTGCCGTCGTGGCGGCTGTCGGTCACGAGCCGACCCCGAAGATCCACAGGTGCAGGAAGCCGCCGGCCAGGCCCATGATCGCCCCGTGTGCGTAGAGCATCCACTCATCCTCCTTGATGGCCGAGCGCATCATGTCGACGAAGTCGGCAGGAGGGAGCTCCTTGGTGCGGCGCGCGATGAGCACCCGGATCTTCTCGGCCTGCCGGGCGCTGAAGACCGGGTCCTTGAACGGCGTGAGCGTGCGGCCGACCGCCTCCCGGGCGACGGAGTCACGGATGGTGTCGAAGCGGGTGGCGCCGACCGCGACCCGCACGGCACCGCGCAGCGGTCCGGCGGCCTTGTCGATCGCGGGGCGTAGAGCGGTGGCCAACATCTGGCGAGTCCGGTCACCCCGCGGACCGTCGAGCAGGAAGTCGCCGATGCGCTCGAGGGTGATGACGTCCTCGGCGATGATCTGGGCGTAGACCTCGGCCGCCTGGTCCTGGCGGCGCAGGAAGAGCCCGTGGACCTTGATGCCGAGGATCCGCCGGGGCTCCGTCGGCTCGAAGATCAGCCACATGCCCAGCGCGTTGGTCAGCCAGCCGACGACCACGCCAAGGACCGGCAGCAGCCAGGCCTGGTGGAAGATGCTGTCGACGACGGCGACCGGGATGCCGAGCAGGAAGCCGAAGATGAAGCCGAACCACACCATCAGGTTGAGCTCGCGTTGACCGAAGTCGCGGAAGATCCGCACCACCAGGGCGGGGTTCTTCTGGAAGTGGTCGATCACCATGATCTTGGGGTCGAGCAGCTGGTCGATGTGGATGCCGATCTCGGTCGTCACCCGGGTGACGACGGCCGGCAGCTGGGCCTGGACCCGCTCGACGACAGCGTCGCGCACGGGGCGCGGCAGGTCGCGCCACAACCGCGGGTGCTCGCGCAGCATGACCTCGTCGACGAGCTGCGGGATCTCGGGCCGGAAGACGGTGACGATGTGCTCGGCGATCTGGTCGGGTTCGAGCTGCTGGTAGAACTCCGAGGGAGTGCCGAGCTTGGCGATCGCCTTGTCGACGGCGATGGAGCCCATCTTGGCTGCCCGCGCGGGCACGATGCCCTGCCAGCCGATGCCGCCCTGGAGGACGCCCGGCACCTCCTGGATCTTGCGCGGCAGGACCGTCGCGAGCTCGCGCATCCCGGGGATCGTGATGCCGCGGAACTTCACGGGGCTGAAGAGCATCCACAGGCCCGACCAGTTGATCAGGAAGCCGATGACGCCGGTGAAGACCGGGATGGACACGAACGCGACCCAGTGGATGTCACCAGCCCAGTCGCTGAACCAGTCCACACTGCACCCCGTCCAGCACGCGTCGACGCAAGCCCTCCCCATGAGGGCCTGGAGGCCGAGAGTAGTGCCTGGTGTCGCATCACGGACCGGATCTCACCAGCGGTCTGGACGTGACGTCGGCGACGTCGATGCAGGTCAGCGGCCCACCAGCGCCGTCAGGCGCGGCGCAGCAGGTAGACGTCCATCACCCAGCCGGCCTCCGCGGCCGCCGCCGCGCGCGCGGCACTGATCTCCGGCAGCACCGCCCCGAGCCGGCCCGCGACCAGCCGCTCCCCCGGCGCGCCGAGGTTGGCGCCCCACCACACGTCCCACGTGTCGGGGTCGAGCAGCGCGCACACGAGCCGGCCGTCGAGTAGCACGACGAGGTTGTCGTGCCCGGCCGCGACGTCCTCGAGCAGCCGACGACCGGTCGTGAAGAGCACGGGCCGGCCCACCTCGTGCAGCACGAGCCGGTGGCGCGCCGCCAGCAGCTGGGGCGCGCTGACGCCGGGGACCACGTCGTAGGAGAAGGGGACGCGGCCACGTTCGGCGACCTGCTCGACGATGCGGATCGTGGAGTCGTAGAACGCCGGGTCGCCCCAGACGAGGAAGGCGGCATCGCCGTCGCGCTCGAGCAGCACCCGTTCGTACGCCGCGGCGCGGGCGTCGTGCCAGTCGCGCACCGCACCTGGGTAGTCGACCGGGGCGTCGCGGTCACGGGGCGGGTCGGGCACCGCGACCAGCGGCACGCCCAGGTCGCGGCACAGCGCGCGACGTGCCTCGAGCAGAGGGTCCTCGTCGGACTTCTGCGCGGCGATGACGTAGTCGACACCGCGGATCGCCGTCTCGGCCTCCGCCGTGAGGTGCTCGACACCCATGCCGATGCCGACGATCCGGACCCTCCTCACCACTCCTCCTTCACCGGCGCGTCATCGGTCCTCGAGGTCGCCCTCGAGGTCGAGGTAGACCTGCTGCATGGCAGCGAGCACGTCGGCGTCGGGTTCGGCCCAGAGCCCCCGGTCGACGGCCTCGTGGAGCTTCTCGACGATGCCGCGCAGGGCCCACGGGTTCGACGTGCGCATGAAGGCCTGGTTGGTCTCGTCGAGGACGTACTCCTGGGCGAGCGCCTCGTACATCCAGTCGTGCAGCACGCCGGTCGTGACGTCGAAGCCGAAGAGGTAGTCGACGGTGGCGGCGAGCTCGAAGGCGCCCTTGTAGCCGTGGCGCTGCATCGCGCCGATCCAGCGTGGGTTGACGACGCGGGCGCGGAAGACCCGGTTGGTCTCCTCCTGCAGCGTGCGGGTGCGCACGGCGTCGGGTGTCGTGGAGTCGCCGACGTAGGCCTGCGGGTCCGAGCCGGTGAGCGCCCGGACGGTCGCGATCATGCCGCCGTGGTATTGGAAGTAGTCGTCGGAGTCGGCGATGTCGTGCTCACGGGTGTCGATGTTCTTCGCCGCCACCTTGATGCGCCGGTAGTTCGTGCGCATGTCGTCGGGCGCCGCGACGCCGGCGAGGTCGCGACCGTAGGCGAAGCCGCCCCAGGCCGTGTAGACCTCGGCGAGGTCCTGGTCGTCGTGCCACGAGCCGTTCTCGACGACCTGGAGGATGCCGGCGCCGTAGGAACCGGGCATCGAACCGAAGATCCGCGTCGTCGCGCGACGCTCGTCGCCGTGCTCGGCCAGGTCGGCCTGGGCGTGCGCGCGCACGAAGTTGCGGTCGTGGGGCTCGTCGAGGTCGGCGACCATCCGCACGGCGTCGTCGAGCATCGTCAGCACGTGGGGGAAGGCGTCGCGGAAGAAGCCCGAGATGCGCACGGTGACGTCGATCCGGGGCCGGCCCAGCTCGTCGAGGGGCACGACGGTCAGCTCGCCGACGCGACGTGACGCCTCGTCCCACTGGGGCCGCACGCCGAGCAGGGCGAGCACCTCGGCGATGTCGTCGCCCGACGTGCGCATCGCCGAGGTGCCCCACACGCTGATGCCCACGGACTCGGGATAGGTGCCGGTGTCGTCGAGGTAGCGCTGGACCAGCGAGTCGGCCATCGCGACCCCGGTCTGCCAGGCCAGGCGCGACGGGACCGCTCGCGGGTCGACGGTGTAGAAGTTGCGTCCGGTCGGGAGCACGTTGACAAGCCCGCGCAGGGGTGACCCGCTCGGGCCTGCGGGGATGAAGCCGCCGTCGAGCGCGTGCAGGACGGCGTCGAGCTCGTCGGTGGTCCGCGCAAGCCTCGGCACCACCTGGGTCGCCGCGAACTCCAGCACCCGCTGCACCTCGGGGTCGTCGTGGGCGGTGGCCGCGGCAGCCGGGTCCCAGTCGGCATCCTCCATGCGCTGCACGAGCGCTTGCGCCCGCTGCTCGACCTCGTCGACGGTGGTCGTGGCCTCTGCGCCCTCCTTGAGCCCGAGCGCGGCCCGCAGCCCGGGGACCGCTGCGGTCTCGCCTCCCCAGACCTGCGAGGCGCGCAGGATGGCCAGCACCAGGTTGACCCGGGCCTCGCCTGCCGGAGCCTGGCCCAGGACGTGCAGGCCGTCGCGGATCTGGGCGTCCTTGATCTCGCAGAGCCAGCCGTCGACGTGGAGGATGAACTCGTCGAACTCTGCGTCATCTGGTTGCTCGTCGAGGCCGAGGTCGCGGTGTATCTCCGCGGCGTGCATCAGCTGCCAGATCTCACCCCGGATCGCGGGCAGCTTGGCCGGGTCCATCGCGGCGATGTTGGCGTGCTCGTCGAGGAGCTGCTCGAGGCGGGCGATGTCGCCGTAGGACTCGGCGCGCGCCATCGGCGGGATCAGGTGGTCGACGATCGTCGCGTGGGCCCGGCGCTTGGCCTGCGCACCCTCGCCCGGGTCGTTGACGAGGAAGGGGTAGATCAGCGGCAGGCTGCCGATCGCGGCGTCGGTGGCGCAGGACGCCGAGAGGGCGGCGTTCTTGCCGGGCAGCCACTCCATCGAGCCGTGCTTGCCGAGGTGGACGACCGCGTGCGCGCCGAAGCCACCCTCGTCGGTCCCGGCGGCGAGCCAGCGGTAGGCCGCGAGGTAGTGGTGGCTCGGCGCGAGGTCGGGGTCGTGGTAGATCGCGACCGGGTTCTCCCCGAAGCCACGCGGCGGCTGGATCAGCAGCACCACGTTGCCGGCCTGGATGGTTGCGAGCACGATCTCGTTCGCATCGTTGACGAACAGCGTGCCGGGCGCCGGGCCCCACGCCTCGACCATCTCCTCGCGCAGGGACGTCGGCAGGTCGGCGGTCCAGCGCTCGTAGTGCGCCGCGGGGATCCGCACGTGGGCCTCGGTGAGCTGCGCGCTGGTCAGCCACTCCTGGTCCTGGCCGCCCGCCGCGATCAGGGCGTGGATCAAGGTGTCGCCGGCCACCGTGTCGTCCACCTCGTCGAGCCCGGGCACGTCGCCCGGGACGCCGACGTCGTAGCCCGCGTCGCGCAGCCGTCGCAGCAGCCGGATCGTGGAGACGGGGGTGTCGAGACCGACGGCGTTGCCGACGCGGGAGTGCTTGGTGGGGTAGGCGGAGAGCATCAGCGCGACCTTGCGCTCGGCCGCTGGGACGTGGCGCAGCCGTGCGTGGTTGACCGCGATCCCGGCCACCCGGGCGCACCGCTCGGCGTCGGCCGCATAGCGAGGCAGCCCGGCGGGATCGTCGGGGTCGATCTCCTTGAAGGAGAACGGCGCGGTGATGATGCGTCCGTCGAACTCCGGGATCGCGATCTGGCTGGCCGAGTCGAGCGGGGTCACCCCCTCGTCCGAGGCTTCCCACTCCTCGCGGCTGCTGGTGAGGCAGAGCCCTTGCAGGACAGGGATGTCGAGGGCTGCGAGCCGCTCGACGTCCCACGACTCGTCGTCCTCCCCCGCGCTCGCGGTCGCCGGCTTGCTGCCGCCTGCGGCGAGGACGGTCACCACGAGGGCGTCCAGCGTGCCGAGCTCGTCGTACAGCTCGTCGGGGGCAGCGCGCAGGGAGCCGGCGAAGATCGGTACGCCGACCCCGCGGCCGGTCGCGTCGACGGCGTCGGCCAACGCGTGGGCGAAGGCGGTGTTGCCGCTGGCCTGGTGGGCGCGGTAGATGAGGATCCCCACGCGGGGCAGGTCTCCCGCGACCGGCGGGCGCTCCAGGAGTCCCCAGTCGGGAAGCGCGGCCGGCGGCTCGAACCCCTCACCCGTGAGCAGCACGGTGTCGGAGAGGAACGCGTGCAGCTGGGCCAGGTTGGCCGGGCCGCCTTCGGCGAGGTAGCGGTGCGCCTCCGCCGCCGTGCCGACCGGCACGGTCGAGAGCTCCATCAGCTCCGCGCTCGGGGTCTGCTCACCACCGAGCACGACCATGGGCATGCCGGTCCGGCGGATCCGGGCGAAGCCGGAGCAGAGGTCCTGGGGCGAGCCGAGGATGCGGCCGAGGACCAGGTCGGCGCCCTCGATGGTCTCGGCCATCGACTGGTGGCCGGGCCGTGAGGGGTTGGCCCAGACGTAGTCGGCGCCGGAGGCCCGGGCGGAGAGGAGGTCGGTGTCGGAGGTCGACAGCAGTGCGATGCGCATGGTTTCTCCCGGGGTTCTCGCCCCTGTAGGTGGAGGTCCCGTGGCCAGTGTCTGGCTGTGCCCTGACGGGCATCACAGTGGCGGAACCGCCCCGGGGTCTCACCGGGTTCCTGCGCCACGAGACGTGTGCCGTCACCCTAGGGCACGGCGGATCCGGGTCACGACGACCAACGACGCGACCAGCCCGACGGCGACGAGGGCGCCGACGGAGGCGGTCGTCGCGGGCCAGGCACCGGCGCGCCAGCTCAGGCCGACGAGGGCACCGAAGATGCTCGAGCCGACGTAGTAGGAGCAGACGTAGAGCGCACTGGCCTGGCTCGCGTGGCGGCCACCGACCACCGGCGCCCAGCCGCTGGCGACCGAGTGGGCGCCGAAGAACCCGGCAGTCAGGACGAGCAGGCCGAGCACGACGAGCGCGAGGTGGTCGGGCAGCGTCAGCGCGAGACCGGCACCCATGACCACGACGGAGCCGAGAAGCACGCGCCCGCGACCGACGAGGTCGGCCGCACGGCCCGCGAGGGCGGACGAGGCCGTGCCGGAGAGATAGGTGACGAACACCAGGCCGACCACGGCGACCGGCAGCGAGAAGGGCGCGGTCGTGAGCCGGAAGGCCAGGTAGTTGTAGGTCGCGACGAACCCGCCCATGAGCACGAACGGGATCAGCAGCACCGCGAGCATCGCCGGGTCGGTCAGGAGGTCGCGGTAGGCGCGGGGGCGGGCGCGCGTCTCGCCGGCGTCGTACGACGTGGCCGTGCCGGCGGGCAGCAGACGCCAGAAGCCGGCGGTGGCGGCCAGCGCAGCGAGGCCGAGCGCGGCCATGGCCCAGCGCCACGACGACACGTCGACGACCCCCGAGGTGATGAGCCGACCACCGACGCCGCCGAGGGAGTTGCCGGCGACGTAGAGGCCCATCGCGGTCGCGAGGCCCGACGGGTGGACCTCCACCCCGACGTGTCCCATGGCGACACCGACGACCGCGGCGAGCGCCGCCCCGGTCAGGGCCCGGAGGACGAGGAGGACGGCGAAGGTCGGCGCGACGGCGCAGGCGAGCGTGAGCACGGCCGCGACCAGGAGCGCGACGCCCATGGTGCGGGGGCGTCCCCAGCGTTGGCCGAGGGCCGTGGCCGGCACGACGAGCAGGGCCAGCAGGCCGGTGCACACCGACAGCGTAAGACTGGCGGTGGTGGGCCCGACGTCGAAGGCCTCGCTGAGCTCGGGCAGGAGGGGCTGCGTGGTGTAGAGCATCCCGAAGGCCGCCAGCCCGGCCAGGCCCATGGCCAGGTTGAGGCGGCGGAAGCCGGGAGTGCCCGGGCGGTGGAGAGGCCGCTGGAGCCGAGTCTCGCTGGTGCTCATCACCTCCAGAATGCCACCGCGGCGGGCATGAGCGAGAATCACGCCATGGCGTTCACCCGAGGCTTCACCGGCAAGCGTCGCGGCGACCGGGCGACGCGCGGGGACCGGCTCCCGCCCGGGCAGTACGACTCCGGCGAGGACTGGCCCACGCTCACCGCCGAGGCGACGCCGCGACTGACGCCCGAGGACTGGTCGATCACCGTCGACGGCCTCGTGGAGGAGCAGCGCACGTGGTCCTGGTCGGAGGCGCACGCGCTGCCCGGGTCGACGTACGCCGGAGACATCCACTGCGTCACGACCTGGTCGAAGTTCGACATGACCTTCACCGGCGTGAGCGTCGACACCCTTCTGGACGCCGCGCGCCCGCGACCCGAGGCGGCCTACGTGATGGCGCACTCCTCGACCGGCTACACCACCAACCTGCCGCTGGAGGACCTGCGCGGTGGCCGGGCGTGGATCGTGTGGGAGGTCGGCGGCACGCCGCTGTCGGTGCCGCACGGCGGTCCGGTCCGGCTGCTGGTGCCGCACCTCTACTTCTGGAAGTCGGCCAAGTGGGTCTCGCGGCTGGAGCTGATGGACCGGGACCGGCCGGGGTTCTGGGAGGCCAACGGCTACCACGACCGCGGCGACCCGTGGTTGGAGCAGCGCTACCAGGGCGACCCGTGAGCGCTGGTCCTGCTGCGCCGACCGGGGTCTGGACGACAGGGCGGCTGATGGAGGTCACGCGCGACTCCGAGAAGCTGGTGCGGCTGCGCTTCGAGGTCGCTGACCGGGTCGACCACCTGCCGGGACAGCACTACGTGCTGCGGCTGCGCGCCGAGGACGGCTACACCGCCCAGCGGTCCTACTCGATCGCCTCCGACCCGGCCGATCCCCTGCTGGAGCTGATGATCGAGTGCCTGCCTGACGGCGAGGTGTCGGGCTTCATGCACGCCGAGGCGCGCGTGGGCGACGAGTTCGAGCTGCGCGGCCCGATCGGCGGCTGGTTCACCTGGGCCGGCGACGTGCCCGCGCTCTGCCTCGCCGGCGGCTCCGGCGTCGTGCCTGTCGTGGCGATGATGCGCCACGCCCGCCGCCTCGGTGTCGAGCACCTCCTGCGCGTCGTGGTCGTCGCCCGCACCCTGCCCGAGCTGCCCTACGACGACGAGCTCGTCGGGCGCGCCGACATGATCGCCCTGACCCGGGAGAACCTCGGCAGCCGCGTCGCCGCTCCGCCCTACCCAGACGAGCTGGTCGACCTGGTCGAGGGAGTCCAACGCGCCTACGTCTGCGGCTCGGTCGGCTTCGCGTCCTTCGCCCAACGTGTCCTCGGTGAGGCCGGGATGCGCGCCGACGCAATCAGGGTCGAGCAGTTCGGCGCCTCAGGCTAGCCCTGCGCCCACCCGGCGACCGACAGCGTGAGGAACACCCCGACGGTGCGGCTGCCCAGCACCTCGACAGCCGCGGCCCGGACCTGCTCGGCGCGCTCCTGCCGGTCGACCCCCCGGCTCTCGATCAACGTCGACCGCACCTCGATCACCACATCGAGGCCTGGTGCGTCGAAGGGACTCCGCCCCCGGAAGCGCAGCTCGACGTCCCCCGGCTGCAGGTCGTGGTCGTAGGGCTCCTCCGGACACTCCACCGCCAGCGACACCTCGTGGGGCAGCAGCTCGGCCAGGCGTCGCAGCGCGTCGTCCTCGATGTCGCTGGCGTAGGTCACCTCGACGATCGGCATGCCGCACCGTAGCCCGCGCCGGGCTGGGCCGGTCGGACTCGGCTGGGCTGGGCTGGGCTGGGCTGGGCTGGGCCGCGGCCGCGGCGAGACCGCGCGAGCCGGGAAGCGCCCCAGAGCGGGAGGTCTCGACACTCCCGACCAGCTCCCGCCGCTGGGCGAGCAACGAGCGCACGTCGAGACCACGTGAGCCGACCCGTGACCCCAGCTCAAGGGGCCGGAAGATATCTCGAAGAAAGTTTCGTTTGTCATCTCATCAGGTGGGA
>NZ_FOQG01000015.1 GCF_900113685.1 Nocardioides psychrotolerans | reverse complement strand
GGCTGCCCTGGCCCAGATCGCCGGCACCTGCCCCATCCCAGCGTCCTCAGGCAACACCGTGCGCCACCGGCTCAACCGCGGCGGCGACCGGCGCCTGAACTGGGCCCTGAACACCGTCGTGCTCACTCGCATGCGCACCGACCCAGCCACCCGCGACTACGTCGCCCGGCGCACCGCGGAGGGCAAAACCGGCCGAGAGATCCGACGCTGTCTCAAGCGCTACACCACCCGCCAGATCTACCGGACCCTCAACGCCGCGGCTGCTCCCGACCGACCTGCTTCGGCCGCTTGACAGCACATAGAAGCATCCCAGGTTCTCGGCCGTTCCTATACGAGTGGCGGCTCTCGGTTGAGGGCAGCGTCGTGGGCTTGCTCGTACTCGACTGGTGGGACGTTTCCCAGGGTCGAGTGGAGCCTGCGGTTGTTGTGACCAGTCGACCCAGCCGGCGGTGGCGTACTCGACGTCGGCGATGGTCTTGTAGGGGCCGTCGTGGAAGACGGTGGTGCGTAGGCACTCGGCCTTGTAGAGACCGTGGTCCCGATGGAGCAGGAGACGTCGATGGGCGGGCTGAAGGCAGCCCAGCTCGACACCGGGACCTTGGTCGGTGTCAGCGGCGCCTGTTGTGCTCGCGACATCACCACCTCGCATCACCCCGACTACACGATCACGCACCACCCCGGGCGGAAAGTCCCCTTCACCAGGGGGAGTGAGCACCGACAGCCGCGCACCAGCATGCCGATGCCGTTGATGCGGCCCGACGCTTCCTTGCTCCGTCGCGACCGGGGAGGATCACACGCACCAGTGACGCTTGGGGTCCTCCCTTGTCGCAGGGGACCGCTCGACCACCGTGAGGCCTTGGCGGATCTCACTAGGGCTGCGGTGAATCTGGTCCTGGGGTGCCCAATCCACCGCGCTGCTGAGCGACCAGCGACCAGCGACCGCGCGGGGCGCGGTCGCGTTCGTCGGGCGTTCAGCCACGACTTGGAGGGGGTGTTCGACAGATCGCGGTCGAGGGGTCAGCGGTAGCCGACCAGGGTGGGCGTCGCCTCGACGACCTCGAGCGGCATGGTCGCGCCCGGGATCGTGACCGTGCCGGGCACCGGGCGCCACGCGCCGGCATTGACGCGGAAGTCGGCGGTGTAGGTCGTGTCCACTGCCGGGGCCACGCCTCCTGCGGAGAGGTAGTCGTGGGTGACCTGGAGGTCGGGGTAGGCCGCACCCGGTGTGGTCGTCGAAGCGGACTCACCGTCGCCGAAGCGCCATCCGTAGGAGGCCGGCGTGATCCGCAGGTCGACCCGCTGGCCGAGCAGGGTGATCGTGCGGGTGAGCTCCTGGGTGTCGGTGTAGAAGTTGGTCGCGAAGTTCACCAGGGTCCGACCGTTCGGCGGCTGCACCACCAGCACGCTGGCCGGAAGTGGAATGCGGCGCAGGGCTGCCGAGACCAGCCCCGGTGTGACCTGTGCGGGGACGGCCTGGTCCCCACCCCCGAGGAAGCAGTACGGCATGTAGGTCAAGTCGAGCGCGGCAGCGATGCTGATGCAGACCTCGTCCTCGATGTTGGGCACAGTGACGGAAGGGGCGGAAGACGCGCCCTGGCTCGCTTGTGGTGAGCACACCTCGTGACTGTTGACCTGCACTGATCCCTGCACGTAGGTGACATGCTCGATGAGCTGGCACCCTGCAGCGGCGGGCCGAGCGTCCGCGACGAGGAACGTCATGACCAGCCCCACGAAGATGGCAAGCCTGACGATCATGAGCGGTACACCAACTCGTGGACCTTCCAGACCCCGGCTTCCCGGGCCAACCGGAAGGTGACGATGTGTCGCTCCGTGTCGTAGAGGATCGGTTCGGCCGAAGCGTCAGGGAACGTTCGTCCCGCCGAGTAGACAAGCCCGACGTTCACGGCAGGTGATGAGGAAGCGGACTTGTCGTCCAGCTTCAGGGCGGCGATCCGCCAACCGAATGTCTCGTAGCGCCCGCCCGCGACGTAGACATCCCTGACCGGCTCGACGGAATCGCGACAAGTGGCGCAGTCAGTAGCGCTCAACGTATAGACCGCGTCGGAGTCCCCGCTCTGGACCGTCTCGTTGCGCGCAGCAACCCAGGCCCGGACAGTGTCCTCAGGTCCCAGAACCTCGGGAGGCGGCTCGGTCGGGGTGGGGTCAACGGAGGACGAGGTCGTCGGCGCTGCTGACTGCGTCGGCGCCATCTTCGGCCGCGGTTCGTCGTCGGAGCAGCCGACGAGGAGCGCGCCGAGGAGAGCGACGGCAACACACCGACCGACACGACTCATGGCGCAGGCCCTTCCCGAGAATCCCGCGCCCGAACCAGCAAAGCGCGACAGAAGGGACCGTACCCACGTTCACACGCCCGTGGAACCCCCTCCGTGACCCCTGTGGAGGACGAGACGGACGAGGTGAGGGACAACCTCAGTTGGCGTGGAGCGCCGCGTTGAGGGCGATGCCGTCGCCCTTCCACGGCACGGCCTCGATCGCACCGGAGACCGAGTTGCGGCGGAAGAGCACGTTGCTGGCGCCGGACAGCTCGCTGGCCTTGACGACCTTCGGCTTGCCGTCTAGGTCGGCCAGCGTGACCTTGGTGCCGGCCGTGACGTAGCAGCCTGCCTCGACCACGCAGTCGTCGCCGAGCGAGATCCCGATGCCGGCGTTGGCGCCCAGCAGGCACCGCTCGCCGATCGAGATGACGGTCTTGCCGCCGCCCGACAGCGTGCCCATGATCGAGGCGCCGCCGCCGACGTCGGAGCCGTCGCCGACCAGGACGCCGGCGGAGATGCGGCCCTCGACCATCGAGGCGCCGAGCGTGCCGGCGTTGAAGTTGACGAAGCCCTCGTGCATGACGGTCGTGCCCGACGCGAGGTGGGCGCCGAGGCGCACGCGGTCGGCGTCGGCGATCCGCACGCCCGACGGCAGCACGTAGTCGACCATCCGGGGGAACTTGTCGACCCCGAAGACTGTGACGTGCACGCCGGTCGCGCGCAGCCGCCCGCGCGTGAGCTCGAACCCCTCGACGGCGCAGGGGCCGGCCGAGGTCCACACGACGTTGGTCAGCAGCCCGAAGACGCCGTCCATGGAGATCGTGTGCGGCACAACGAGCCGCGACGACAGCAGGTGCAGGCGCAGCCAGACGTCCGCGGTGCTCGTGGGAGCAGCCGACAGGTCGGCGATCTCGACGAGCCGCACCTCACGTCGTACGTCGCGCGCCTCGTCGTCGCCCTCCAGGGCAGTGAGCGAGGCCGGGGCCTGGGCGTCGCCGGCGGACCCGAGGGCCGGGGTCGGGAACCAGACGTCGAGCACCGCGTCGGACGCGTCGAGGGTGGCGAGGCCGTGGCCCCAAGCGGCGAGGGCAGCGGGAGTCTCAGTCACGGGACCCCACCCTAGGGCTCAGTCGTCGAGCTCGGTGCGCAGGACCTCGCCGGTGACCGCGTCGATGGTGACGGTCTGCTCGGAGGCGGTGTCCTCGCCGAGCTGGACGTCCCAGGTCGCGATGCCGTCGTCGTAGTCCAGGTCGTCAAGGGCAGGCAAAGGTGTGGCGCGGGTGGGGCAGCATGGGGCTGTGAGCGTCCGCCCCGTCTTCGTCCTGCACGAGCACCACCGCCCCCGCCACCACTTCGACCTGCGGCTCGAGGAGCACGGCGTCCTTCGCAGCTGGGCGGTGCCCAAGGGCCTGCCCACCAGCTCGCAGCACGACCGGCTCGCGGTGGCCGTCGACGACCACGACCTCGACCACGCGACCTACACCGACGAGCACAAGGAGATCGCCGACCACGGCTGGTGGGAGCTGCTCGACCGCACCGACAAGCGGTCGCTCATCGAGCTGCACGGGACCGCCGGCGCGCGTCGCTACGCGCTCATCGACACCGGCCGCGACTGGTTGGTCCACCTTACGAAGGAGCAGCCGTGAACAGCGCTCAGGACGCCGGCGAGCTGATGGTCGTCATCGGCCCGCCCGCGGTCGGCAAGATGACGGTGGGGCGGGCGATCTGCGCCGCGAGCGACTTCCGGCTCTTCCACAACCACCACGTGATCGAGCCGCTCGCCGACGTGTTCGGCTTCGCCAGCCCGGCCTTCGAGGCCCTCAAGGACGACCTGCGCGTCCGGGTGATCGAGGCGGCCGCCGAGCACGGTGTGCGGCTCGTCTTCACCTTCGTCTGGCCGGTCGAGGACCCCGACGACGCCGCCACCGTGCGTCGCTACCTCACGCCGTACGTCGACCGCGGGCTGCGGATCACGTTCGTCGAGCTCTACGCGGGGCTGGAGACGCGGCTGGTCCGCAACGTCCAGCCGGACCGGGTCGCGGCCAAGCCCACCAAGGCGGACCTGGTCTGGTCCGACGCCCACGTGCGCGAGTCCCACGCCACCCAGCGGCTCAACACCGACCCCGACGACCCGACCACCCCCGCCGACACCGTGCTGCGCGACTTCGCCCACCTGCGGCTCGACAACACCGACCTCAGCCCCGACCAGGTCGCAGAGCAGGTGCTCGCCTGGCGGGCGAGCCTCGACGACGGCAACTGATTCGCGCGCGCGACGAGCGCCGCCGTACGCTGTGAGCACAGGCGTCTGAGCCGTCATCAGCGGTGAGCCTCCGGAAGAACGGCACGCGAGTGCTCACTAGACCCGGACGGGTAGGCCCGTCACAGCCGTGAACGAGTGGTCGTCCTGCACCTGGGACGGCAATCGAGGTGGTACCGCGGCTCCCCAGTCGTCCTCGTCGAGCCAGACCCGACGAGCGCAGGAGCCCGAAGATGACCTACCCGAAGACCGGCGCCGACGCCGTGCCGTCGAACCCTCGCTTCCCCGAGATCGAGGAGCGCATCCTCGACTTCTGGGCGCAGGACGGGACCTTCCAGGCGAGCATCGACCAGCGTGACGCAGGGGACGACGCCTCCAACGAGTTCGTCTTCTATGACGGACCTCCGTTCGCCAACGGGCTGCCGCACTACGGCCACCTGCTGACCGGCTACGTCAAGGACCTGATCCCGCGCTACCAGACCATGCGCGGACGCAAGGTCGAGCGCCGCTTCGGCTGGGACACCCACGGTCTGCCTGCGGAGCTGGAGGCCATGCGCCTCAACGGCATCAAGACCACCGACGAGATCGTCGAGATGGGCATCGCCGAGTTCAACGAGGCCTGCCGCGAGTCGGTCATGAAGTACACCGGCGAGTGGCGCGACTACGTCACCCGCCAGGCGCGCTGGGTCGACTTCGACCACGACTACCGCACGATGAACCCCGACTACATGGAGTCGGTCATCTGGGCCTTCAAGCAGCTGCACGAGAAGGGCCTGGTCTACGAGGGCTTCCGCGTGCTGCCCTACTGCTGGAACGACGAGACGCCGCTGTCCAACCACGAGCTGCGCATGGACGACGACGTCTACCAGAACCGTCAGGACCCGGCTGTCACCGTGGGGTACGACGTCACGACGCCGGACCCCGTCAACGGGCAGAGCCTCCAAGGCGTCAAGCTCCTCGTCTGGACGACGACCCCGTGGACGCTGCCGTCCAACCTCGCGGTCATGGTCGGTGACGACATCGACTACGTGGTCGTCGAGACGGTGTCGGACTCGGGGGCGAGCACCCGCTACCTGATCGCCGACGCCCGCCTGGCGTCGTACGCGCGTGAGCTCGGGGACGAGCCCGAGGTGACGTGGCGCGGCGTCGGCGCCGACCTGGTGGGGCTCACCTACACCCCGCCGTTCTCCTACTACCTCGGCCACGAGAACGCGTTCCGTGTCGTGGCTGCCGAGTTCGTCACGACCACCGACGGCACCGGGCTGGTGCACACCGCCGGCGCCTTCGGTGAGGACGACAAGGTGGTCACCGACCGCGAGGGCATCGAGGCGGTCATGCCGGTCGGCAAGGACGGGAAGTTCACCCACCCGGTCGTCGACTACGAAGGCCTGCTGGTCTTCGACGCCAACCTGGAGGTCATCGAGCACCTCCGCAACGCCACGTCGGGCGAGGGCAGGACGGGCTCCGTCACGCCCGGCACCGTTCTGCTGCGCCGCGAGACCTACGACCACTCGTACCCGCACTGCTGGCGCTGCCGCGAGCCCCTGATCTACAAGGGCGTCTCGTCGTGGTTCGTCGAGGTGACCGCGGTCAAGCAGCGGATGCTCGAGCTCAACCAGGAGATCCGCTGGGTCCCCGACCACATCCAGGACGGCCAGTTCGGCAAGTGGCTGGAGAACGCCCGCGACTGGTCGATCACCCGCAACCGCTTCTGGGGCTCCCCGGTGCCGGTCTGGAAGAGCGACGACCCGGCCTACCCGCGCATCGACGTCTACGGCAGCTTCGAGGAGATCGAGCGCGACTTCGGACGCCTGCCAGGGAAGGGTGACGGCGTGCCCGACCTGCACCGCCCGTACGTCGACGACCTGGTGCGCCCCAACCCCGACGACCCGCGCACGCCCGAGGAGGGGCAGTCGTCGATGCGGCGCGTCGACGACGTGCTCGACGTGTGGTTCGACTCGGGGTCGATGAGCTTCGCCCAGGTGCACTACCCGTTCGAGAACGCCGAGTGGTTCGACGGTACCGCCGAGAAGCAGGGGCACTTCCCCGGCGACTTCATCGTCGAGTACATCGGCCAGACCCGCGGCTGGTTCTACACCATGCACGTCCTGGCCGCCGCGATCTTCGACAAGCCTGCGTTCAAGTCCTGCATCAGCCACGGCATCGTGCTCGGCTCCGACGGCAACAAGATGTCGAAGTCGCTGCGCAACTACCCCGACGTCTCCGAGGTCTTCGACCGCGACGGGGCCGACGCGATGCGCTGGTTCCTCATGTCGAGCTCGATCCTGCGCGGCGGCAACCTCGTCGTCACCGAGCAGGGCATCCGCGACTCGGTGCGCCAGGTGATGATCCCGCTGTGGAACAGCTGGTACTTCTTCCAGCTCTACGCCAACGCCGCGAATGCCGCGAACGGCGGGGCCGGGGCGAACGGCGGGGCCGGGTACGACGCGCAGTGGTCGACGGCCTCGCAGGACCCGCTGGACCGCTACCTGCTGGCGAAGTGCCGCCAGTACGTCCAGTCGATGACCGCGCAGCTCGACGACTATGCCGTGGCCGACGCCTGCGACACGACCCGATCGTTCCTCGACGTCCTCACCAACTGGTACATCCGGCGCTCACGCACGCGATTCTGGAGCGACGACGCCGACCGGCACACGGGGGCGTTCGACACGCTCTACACCGTGCTCGAGGTCGTCTGCCGTGCGACCGCACCGCTGATGCCGCTGACGACCGAGGAGGTCTGGCGCGGCCTGACCGGCGCTCGCTCGGTGCACCTCGCCGACTGGCCGCTCGCCGGCGACCTGCCGGCCGACGACGCCCTCGTGGCGGCGATGGACCAGGTGCGCGAGGTCTGCTCCGCGACCTCGGCGTTGCGCAAGGCAGGCAGCCTGCGCAACCGGCTGCCGCTCTCGACGCTGACCGTCGTCGTGGACGACCCGGCTGCGCTCGCCGGCTTCGAGTCGATCATCGCCGACGAGGTCAACGTCAAGACCGTGCGGCTGCTGGGCGTCGACTCCGACGAGGCGGCCTCCTACGGCGTCGAGCAGAAGCTGACCGTCAACGCCCGCGCCGCCGGTCCCCGCCTGGGCAAGGACGTGCAGCTCGCGATCAAGGGGTCCAAGTCGGGCGACTGGACCGTGGCCGAGGACGGCACCGTCACGGCCGGTGGGCTGGCGCTGGTCGAGGGCGAGTTCGCCCTGGAGACCGTCGCCGGGTCGGCCGACGCCGACACCGCCACCGGTGTGCTGCCCAGCGGTGGCTTCGTCGTGCTCGACACCGCGGTGACGCCCGAGCTGGCCGCCGAGGGGCTCGCCCGCGACCTGGTGCGCGCGATCCAGCAGGCCCGCCGCGACGCCGGCCTCGACGTCTCCGACCGCATCGCGCTGACCGTCGTCGGCTCGACGCTCGTCCAGGAGGCGGCCCGCACCCACGAGCAGCTGATCACCAGCGAGACCCTCGCGACGTCGTACGACGTGCGCGGCGGAGCCGGCGATGTCGGTGGCGTTGGTGGCGCTGACGTGGTGGTCGGTGAGGGCGAGAAGGCGACCGTGGTGGTGGCGAGGGCCTGAGCGTGCTGCGCGGGTCGTGCGGGTCAGCGGTCCCGGAAGTTGTCCGAGTGCAGCTTGAAGGAGGCGTAGAGGTGCGGCACCCAGCACGCGTCGTTGTGGCGACCACGCGGGTAGACGACGCTGCTGTGCTCGACGCCCTTGGCGGTGAGCTCAGCATCCATGACGCGGACCGCGTCGTCGAAGTCGAAGTCGTCGTCCTGACAGGCATCGAAGAAGTACCGGTAGCGGGAGAGGAACTGCGAGGAGCGTCCGGTGACCTGGATCGTCGGTGTCTGGTCGGAGTGGCTCGCGACCTCATCGGGAGTGCCGGCCAGCGGCGGTAGGTCGAGGGCACCCATGTGGGAGGCGATGGAGGAGAAGAGCCCGGGGTGGGCCCACCCGATGGTGAACGCACCGTGGCCTCCCATCGAGACCCCCGTCAGTCCTCGCATGCCGCGGCGGTCGCGAGTGCGATAGGCCCGGTCGACGAGCGGCAGCATCTCCTTGATGAACATGGAGCGGTAGGGCGACTGCGAGGAGTCGACGTACCAGAGCGACTCCGCGTCGGGCATCACCACGATCGCCTCTGCGAGGTCACGCCGACGCACGAGCCGGTCGATGCGTCCCTGGATGTCACGCGTCGCCCACTCGGCGGCGCCGCCGTTGATCCCGTGCAGCAGGTAGATGGTGGGATAGCGCCGCCGCGGGTGGCTGACGTAGGAGGGCGGCAGGTAGACGGCGAAGTCCCGCTCCCGCCCTTCGAGCTTGGACCGGACCGAGTCCAGGAAGTAGCGCGATCGGTTGCCACGCTCGCGCAGGGCCCCCGTCGCGGGGTTCCGGGAGAAGTAGAGGAACTCCTGCGACACCTCGGCCACGACTTTGGTGCCGGAGCCGTCCTGCCCGACGATCGAGCGGTTGGTGTCTGCGATGAGCGCACCCGACCGACGGTCGCGAAGCACCTGCACCTCCGTGTCACGGACGCGCAGGGGGCCGAAGCGACGACTCAGCGACCTGAGGTCCGACACGCGTCGCTGGCGGGTGTCCCCGTCGTGGAAGAAGCGAGCGGCGAGGCTGCCGCGGTAGGTGGCCCACCGACCGGCCCGGATGGCGTCGGCCTGTCGGCGCATGACCCGGAGCACGGAGCTGCGCTCGGACCGGCTCGCCGGGGTGGCCTGGAGGCCGTAGAAGGTCTCCCTCAGGGCCGCCTTGGAGTAGAGGCCGACGGGGCCGGCGTACCAGCCGCCTCCTCCGGTGAAGTCGTTCATCCGCACGGCCAGCACGTTCGTGGCCCCGTAGCGCGGAACCGACGCCGGCACGGGGTAGAGCCGTTGCTCGAACCACTGGCTGTCGTCGTCAGGAGGGAACGTGCCCGTGCTCCCGATCCGTTGACCGTTGAGGTAGGTCACGTCCGCGTCGTCGATGCCCCCCAACGCGGCCACGAGGGGTGTTCCCTGGGCCGACGCCGGGAGCGTGAACTCCAGTCGGAACCATGCGTAGCCGTCGTAGTTGGCGAAGACCGGTTGCCCACCCTCCTGCGGCACCTGGGCGGTCTCCCAGCCCGAGTCGTCGAAGCCGGGCCGGGACCAGGCGACGTTGTCGCCGGTCTTGAGCCGCCACGAGTCCCCGGCGAGGTCGAGCGCGAAGTCCTGCGTGGTGGCAGGGGCGGTCGCGGACGGTGGGCCGGACGTCGGACCGGCCTGGGACGCGGCGACGTCCACGAGGGAAGCGGTGAGCATCCCGGCGACGAGCAGGGAGAAGGTCACGTGTGAGGAGCGCCACATGAGAGCGAGGCTAGGCGAAACAAACAGTTCTGCACAGATTTAAACGCGTCTCGTGATCGAACCTGTTCGTCTGGACGCACCGACTCGCCCGGTGCTGGCGGTCGGTCAGCCGGTCGCTCAGCCGGTGAGCCCGATCCGCCCCGCCAGCTTGTCGAGGTAGACCAGCACCTCGTCGCGCGACTTGTCCGGCACGCCCCAGATCAGGTCGGTCGCGCCGGCCTCGGCCCAGGACGCGAGGTCCTCGGGGGAGGGCCGCATCGCGATGAGCACGTGGATCTCCGGCGCGCCCGCGCGATCGGCGGCGGACCACGCCTCGCGCAGCGCGTCGGCCTTGCCACTGATGTCCTTCTCGACCGGGGTCGTCATCCAGCCGTCGGCCGTGCGGGCGATCCACTCGAACGTCTTGGGCCCGCCGCCGGCGCCGATGACCAGCGGGATGTGGGGCTGCACGGGCTTGGGGTAGGCCCACGACTTGCCGAAGCTGACGAACTCCCCGGCGTAGGACGCCTCCTCCTCGGTCCACAGCGAGCGCATCGCCTCGACGTACTCACGCAGGACCGTACGCCGCTTGGCGGGCGGCACGTGGTGGTCCTCGAGCTCGTCGGTGTTCCACCCGAAACCGGCGCCGATCGTGACGCGGCCGCCGGAGAGGTGGTCGAGCGTCGCGATCTGCTTGGCCAGCGTGATCGGGTCGGACTCCACGGGCAGCGCGACCGCGGTCGACAGCCGGATCCGGCTCGTCACCGCGGCGCAGGTGGCCAGCGAGATCCACGGGTCGAGGGTACGGGTGTAGCGGTCGTCCGGCAGCGTCTCGCCGCCGGTCGGGTGCGCCGCGTCCCGTCGTACGGGAATGTGGGTGTGCTCGGGCACGTAGATCGTGTCGAACCCACGCTCCTCAGCGGCCACGGCCAGCTCGGCGGGGGTGATCCCGCGGTCGGAGGTGAAGAGGACGAGTCCGTTGCGCATGGCTGAAGACTAGAACGTGTTTCAGTTTCGGGGAAGTGGCGGCGGACTTGGCGGGCGAGTCGGTCACTTGAGGGGGGTTGCAACACCCCTCAAGTGCAGGAGTCCCCGGACATCCGGGTACTCATGCACCCGGCCGGCCACCCCCCGGCTGGTTGACTGGCGCCGTGCACCTCGACCTCACCGCTGACGCCGTCACCCTCACCCAGCAGCTCGTCGACATCGAGTCGGTGAGCAGGGACGAGCAAGCCATCGCCGACGCGGTGGAGGCCGCACTGACCCCGCTCGAGCACCTCACCGTCATCCGGCGCGGCAACACCGTCGTGGCACGCACCGAGCTCGGCCACGCCGAGCGCGTCGTGATCGCCGGCCACCTCGACACCGTGCCGCTCAACGACAACCTCCCGAGCCGCCTCGACGAGGCGACCGGGCTGCTGCACGGGCTCGGCACGTGCGACATGAAGGGTGGTGACGCGGTCATCCTGCGTCTGGCCCAGACCATCACCCGGCCCGACCGCGACCTGACCTTCATCCTCTACGAGGGCGAGGAGATCGACACCGAGTTCAACGGCCTCCACCACCTCAGCCAGAGCGACCCCGAGCTCATGACCGCCGACTTCGCGATCCTGATGGAGCCCTCGAACGGCGTCGTCGAAGCGGGCTGCCAGGGCACGCTCCGCGTGGACGTCCGTACGACGGGCGAGCGGGCCCACTCCGCGCGCAGCTGGAAGGGCGTCAACGCGATCCACAAGGCGGCCGAGATCCTCGCTCGCCTCAACACCTACGAGGCGCGGAGGCCCGTGATCGACGGGCTGGAATATCACGAGGGACTCAACGCGGTGTTCGTCCGTGGCGGCGTCGCAGGCAACGTGCTGCCCGACGAGTGCGTGGTCGAGGTCAACTTCCGCTTCGCGCCGGACCGTTCGGAGGAGGAGGCCGAGGCGTTCGTCCGCGACTTCTTCGACGGCTTCGAGGTCACGCTCACCGACATGGCGCCCGGCGCGCTCCCGGGGCTGGACCGGCCGGCTGCCAAGGCGTTCATCGACGCCGTGGGCGGTGAGGTCAACCCGAAGTTCGGCTGGACCGACGTCGCCCGCTTCACCGCACTCGGCGTGCCGGCGGTCAACTTCGGCCCCGGCGACCCGATGCTGGCGCACAAGCAGGAGGAGCACGTGCCCGTCGACCAGATCCGCAGCTGCGAGCGCGCGCTGACGCAGTGGCTGGGAGGAGCCTCGTGAAGTCCAAGATGAAGGGCCCTGTCATGCAGCGCCGCGACCAGGTCGACGGCACCACGACCGACCAGCGCCTGCTCGACTCCCGCGGCCCCAGCGACTGGGTCCACACCGACCCCTGGCGGGTGCTGCGCATCCAGGCCGAGTTCGTCGAGGGCTTCGGGGCACTGGCCGAGCTCGGGCCGGCGATCGGTGTCTTCGGCTCCGCGCGCACCGCGGCCGACCACCCGTCGTACGCGATCGCGGAGGTGGTGGGTCGTCGCCTCGTCGAGGAGGGCTTCGCCGTCATGACCGGCGGCGGGCCGGGTGCGATGGAGGCCGCCAACAAGGGCGCCTGCGAGGCCGGTGGCGTCAGCGTCGGGCTCGGCATCGAGCTGCCGTTCGAGACCGGCCTCAACGAGTGGGTGGACGTCGGCATCAACTTCCGCTACTTCTTCGCCCGCAAGACCATGTTCGTGAAGTACTCCCAGGGCTTCATCGTCCTGCCCGGAGGCCTCGGCACCCTCGACGAGATGTTCGAGGCGCTGACGCTCGCGCAGACGCAGAAGATCACGGCGTTCCCGGTCGTGCTGATCGGCGTCGACTACTGGTCGGGCCTGCTCGACTGGCTGCGCGACACCGTGCTCGCCGACGGCAAGATCTCCCAGGGCGACCTCGACCGGCTCGTCCTCACCGACGACGTCGAGGAGGCCGTGCGGATCATGGTCGACGCCAGGCCGCAGGCCAGCGGAGCCCAGGCGTGAGGAGCCGGCCATGATGTGGGTCTTCGCCATCCTGATCGTGCTCGCCATGGGCGGGGTCGCGATGGTCGCCGCTGGTCGTGGCACCCCCCTCCAGCCGTTGTACGACGACCGCCCGTCACCGCTCGCCTCGAGCGAGGGCCCGCTCGGGAGCGAGGACCTGCGCCGCGTGAGGTTCTCGCTGGCGTTCCGTGGATACCGGATGTCCGAGGTCGACGCGCTGCTCGACCGGTTGGCCACCGAGCGCGACGACACCGACCGCGCCGAGCAGACCGATGACGACCCCGTCCGCGGGGCTCGTGGCGGCGACCCCGCCCCGTAGGGCACACTGCCCACCGTGTCGACCGAGGTCATCGTCTACGTCCTGACCGCCCTGGCGGCTCTGGTCATCGTCCTGACGCGCCTGCGACTCGGCCGTGACGACGGCGCCGCCGGCCGGCTCCACGTCGGCCGCCTGCTGCTCAACGTCCACACCGGCAGCGGCGCCACGGCACTCGTGGTCTGGCTGGTCTTCCTCGTCGCCGGGGGCTCGCTCAGCGACAACACCGCCGGGGTCGTGGGGATCGTCGCGCTCGCACTGTGGTGGGTCGTGGTCGTCGCCGGTCTGCTGATCCTGGTGCGCTGGCTGCCCAGCCGTGGCAAGCACGCCGCCAGCGGCACCGAGGACACCTGGTCCGAAGGGCCCGGCCTGTCGGTTCTCGCCCACGTCGGCATGCTCGTCGGGGTCATGGTCTTCACCTACTTCTACGCCGCACCTCCGACATGAGGCGTGGTCCCAGGATCGGCGTGATGGTGACCGCTCTGGTCCTGGCGTCCGGTCTGCTCGCTCCCTCTCCAGGCGCCGGTGCTGCGCCGCTGGAAACGGCGAAAGCTGCACGCCCCGCGGTGATCGAGAAGCGCGTCATCGGAGAGTCCGTCCGCGGTCGTCCGATCGTCGCCTGGCACCTCGGTGAGCCGGACGTCGAGGACGTTCCGACCGTCGTACTCATCTCGACGATGCACGGCAACGAGCCCGCCACCCGCCGCATCCTCGAGACGTTGCGAGACGGCGCGCCCCTGCACGGCATCGACGTGTGGGTGGTCCCGACCTACAACCCCGACGGCCTGGTGCGCGGCAGCCGCAAGAATGCCCGCGGCGTGGACCTCAACCGCAACTTCCCCTATGGCTGGAAAGACCTCGACGGCAACTACGAGTCGGGCCCCGAGCCGGCCTCGGAGCCCGAGACCCGCGCGATGATGGGCTTCCTGCGTGACGTGCGGCCCGAGCGAGTCCTGAGCTTCCACCAGCCCTTGCTCGGTGTCGACACCGCGACCAAGCGGCCGGCCTTCGCTCGGCTGGTGGCCCGCAAGCTCGACCTGCCCCGCCGCACGCTCGACTGCGGTGGCGTCTGCCACGGCACCATGACGGGGTGGTTCAACCATGGCTTCCAGGGCAACGCCCTGACCGTGGAGTACGGCGCCAGCCCCTCGCGCAAGCGCATGACCAAGATCGCGCCCGACCAGGTGCTGTCCGTCTTCGGCGCCTATCGCGGGCCGCAGAGCCTGGAGCCCGCCCGCGGCTGACGGCCGACGGCTCAGCGGCCCTCGAAGACCGGCTTCTCCTTGGCGACGAACGCCGCCACCGCAGCGCCGTGGTCGGCGGTGGCGCCGGAGAGCTGCATCATCGAGCTCTCGAACTCCAACGCCTCGACGAACGTGTGGCCCGACGCGTAGGCCACCGAGCGGCGCATCGCCCCGAGCGCGACGGTCGGCCCGGTCGCCAGCCTGGTGGCCAGCGCGGCAACCTCGGTGGCGAGGTCGTCGGCCGGCACGACACGCGTGGCCAGCCCGAGCGACAAGGACTCCTCGGCCTTGATGGTGCGGGGGAAGTAGAGCAGCTCGATCGCCTTGGCGTGCCCGACGAGCTGGGGCAGGTGATAGCTGGCGCCGGTGTCGCAGGAGAGCGCGACGTTGGCGAAGGCGAGGTTGAAGCCGGCGGTGTCGGCGACGATGCGCAGGTCGCACGCGAAGGCGAGGCTTGCGCCGGCACCGGCGGCGACCCCGTTGACCGCGGCGATGACCGGCTTGGCCATCCCGGCCAGCGCGGTGACGATCGGGTTGTAGTGCGCGTCCACGGTGTTGAACAGCTGCTCGCTGCCGCCGTTGTCGAGCAGGCCGATGTGCTCCTTGAGGTCCTGGCCGGTGCAGAACGCCCGCCCGGTGCCGGTCAGCACGACGCAGCGCGCGGCGGGGTCCTCGGCGACGGTCTGCACGATCTCGCGCAGCAGCACCTTGGTCGCGATGTCGAGGCTGTTCATCGCGTCGGGGCGGTTGAGCGTGATGGTGGCGACGCCGTCGGTGACGTCCAGGAGCACGGGAGCATCAGTCATGCCGGTCAGTCTCGCACTGACCTCACCCGTCGAGGCAGCGGACCACGAACCGGTCGGACGCCGGCTTGAGCCGCTCGGCCTCACGGGCGAACACCTCGGCCGCCGAGCGCCCGGGCCAGTCGTGGGCAAGCAGCTCGTCGGGCAGGCCCGGGTCGGCGAAGAGGAACTTCCGCCAGCCGTGGACGAGGTGGAAGCGCGCCGCGAACGCCGCCTCCTCGGGATCTGCGTGCGCGGCCAGGTGGCGTCGCAGCAGGTCGGGCGCACTGCCCAGCCACTCGTCGTACGCCGCTCGCAGGGCGTCGAGGTCCCAGGCCGAGATGGGCGGGGGGTCGACGTCGAGCGCTCGGGCGGTCCGGGCGGTCGCGCCCGCGCGGGTCAGCACCGAGGACAGCTGGCTGCGGGGGAAGGGGCTGACCCACACCCGGTCGGTGAGCTCGGCGTAGCCGAGGAAGGTGAGGTCGGCGTTGAGGCGGCTTCGCGTCGCCCGACCCGAGGGGACCTCGACGAGCACGAGCTGCCAGCTGCCGTCCCAAGGGCGCGCGGTGCGGCGGTAGACGCGGTCCGCGGCGTCGGCGAGGTGGCTGGTGGCCTGCTCCGTCGCGTAGTAGCCGCGGGCGCCGCCGATGGTGGCGGGCTCCAGCCAGCCCTGCGCGACCATGCGGGAGATCGCGGTGCGCACGGCCGGAGCGGCGATGCCGACGGCGTCCAGCAGGCGCACCAGGGAGGCGACCGGTGCCTGGCCGTCGCGGGCCTCGAGGTGGTCGCCGTAGAGGTCGAAGAGTGCCGACCGTGCGTGCATGGCGGCGAGTCTGCCAGGGCTGTGGTCCCGATCACTCCCTCGATAGGGGATAATGGACCTCAGCGTCATCAGGCAGAGAGCGGCAGGTCACCTGCGTGCTTCGATCGGGACAGGAAGAGGTGCCGCATGGCGGCAATGAAGCCGCGGACGGGCGACGGTCCGCTGGAGGTCACTAAGGAAGGACGCGGCATCGTGATGCGCGTTCCGCTCGAGGGTGGAGGCCGGCTGGTCGTGGAGCTCAACGCCGAGGAAGCCGGCTCGCTCGCCGAGGCCCTCCAGAACGTCGTCGGGTGACCAGTACGCCCACGATTCCCATCCTGCCCAGCCAGGTCTCACCCCCGGAGTTTGCGATCAGCGGGCTCCGGCCCCATGCCATCCTCGGGGTCGACGTCGTCGCCGTGCCGGTCCTGCCGGCCGACGACGACCTCGACCGTGACGGATCGGTGCTGCTCGGACCCGGTGGGGTGGAGCTCGGCGAGGTCCTGGACCTCGACCTGCTCGGGATCCTCGAGGTCAGCCGCGCCACCGGTGCCGTCGGGGAGGTCCACAGCGTCCCCGTGCCGCTGGGGGCGCCCGACAACGCCGGCCTGAGGCTGGTCCTCCTGGTCGGGGTCGGACAGCAGACCCCCACCGACTTCCGCCGCGCCGGTGCCACCCTGGCCCGCGCGGTGCACGACCGCACCGCCGTGGCCACCACCATCCCCGCGCTCGACCCCGACGAGGGCCTGAGCGCCTTCGTCGTCGGGATGATGCTCGGCTCGTTCGGCTTCCAGTGGCGCTCCACGCCGCCCGCGTCGGTGCCGGTGCCCCACGTGGTGCTCGCCGACCTCGCCGACACCGCCGAGCAGAAGGCCGTGCTCGGTCGCGCGATCGCGGCCGGCGGTGCCGGCTGGCGGGCCCGCATGCTGGCGACGGTGCCGTCCAACCTCAAGAACCCGCAGTGGCTGGCCGACCAGGCTGCCGAGCTCGCCGCCGCGGCCGGGCTCGGCTTCCGGGTCTGGGACGAGCAGGAGCTCGCCGACAGCGGCTTCGGCGGGATCGTCGGGGTCGGCAAGGCCTCGGCCACGCCGCCGCGACTGATCCGTCTCGACTACACCCCGCCCCGGGCCGATCGCAGGACGAAGACCGTGGTGCTGGTCGGCAAGGGCATCACCTTCGACACTGGTGGTCTCTCGATCAAGCCCGGTGAGGCCATGTCGACGATGAAGCGCGACATGACCGGTGGCGCCGTCGTCATGGCCGCCATGGCCGCGCTCGCCGACGTCGGCTGCGCCCTGCGCGTCGTGGGGCTCGTGCCGGCCGCGGAGAACGCCGTCTCCGGCAACTCCCTGCGTCCCGGTGACGTGATCCGCCACTACGGCGGCCGCACCAGCGAGGTCACCAACACCGACGCCGAGGGGCGCCTGGTGATGGCCGACGCGCTGGCCTACGCCGTCGCGGAGATCGAGCCCGACGTGATCCTCGACGTCGCCACCCTGACCGGCGCGATGAAGGTGGCCCTCGGCCAGCACACCGGCGGTTACTTCGCCAACGACGACGCGTTGGCGACGGTGCTCTTCGATGCCGCCGAGAAGGCGGGGGAGCCGCTGTGGCGCTTCCCGCTCTACGCCGGCTACGAGGAGAAGCTCGCCTCCAAGATCGCGGACGCCGACAACGCTGCCGGAGGTGCCGGAGCCATCACCGCGGCACTGTTCCTCCAGCACTTCGTCGGCTCGACCCCCTGGGCCCACCTCGACGTCGCATCGGCGGGCGACTCGCCCGACGACCGCTACGAGTGGAGCAAGGGCCCGACCGGCTTCGGCGCCCGGGCGCTGCTGGCCTGGCTCGGCTCCGAGGACCCGCTCGCCGGCGTGCGCTGAGGCTCGTGGGGGCCCGTCCTCACGCGCCAGGCCTCCCCGGGGTCAGTCGGTCTCGGCGAGCCACTCCTTCTTGGCGACCAGCAGTCCGTCGCCGACGGGGAGCATGACCGAGACCAGCGACTCGTGCTCGGCCACCGTCTTGCCGAGGTCGCGGATCGTCACGGTCTCCTCGTCACGGCGGGCCGGGTCGGCGACCCGGTCGTGCCACAGCGCGTTGTCGAAGACCACCACGCCGCCGGGGCGCAGCAACCGCAGCGCCTCGGTGAGGTAGGCGGCGTACTCCGCCTTGTCGCCGTCGCAGAAGACCAGGTCGTAGTGACCGTCGGTCAGGCGGGGCAGGACGTCCAGCGCAGAGCCGGCGATCGTGCGGACCCGCTGGTTGGGGAAGCCGGCCTCGAGGAACGACTCCTTGGCCAGACGCTGGTGCTCGGCCTCGATGTCGACCGTGGTCAGGACCCCGTCGGAGCGCATGCCGCGCATCAGCCACAGGCCGGAGACGCCGGTGCCGGTGCCGATCTCGACGACGGCGCGCGCGTCGATGGCCGAGGCCAGGAAACGCAGAGCGGCACCCCCGCCGGAGCTGATCGGGGTGACGCCGACCTCCTCGGCGCGCGCACGGGCGGCGGCGAGGACGTCGTCCTCGGGCACGAAGGCCTCCGCGTAGGACCAACTCGCGGGCGTGAGCGGGGTAGTGATGACAGCCTCCTGGATGCGAAAGATCGAGCGGGCAACACCGTATCGCCAGCAGGGCCCCGGGAGCGGGAACACCGCCCGTGCGCCGACCGTTGGGAGTGTGAAGCCCACTTCACGGCATGCCCTGCACAGGGCGCCTTCACAGGGAACCTTCAGACAGGACCTCTAGCGTGAGACTCACCAAGCGACGAGAGCCGCAGGACACCGACGGGGGAGCCACGATGCAGGAGACGACGAACGGCGTTCCCTCGTGGCACGAGATCGTCGAGCAGCACTCCGATCGCGTCTACCGCCTCGCCTACCGGCTGACCGGCAACCGTCACGACGCGGAGGACCTCACGCAGGAGGTCTTCGTGCGGGTGTTCCGCTCGCTGTCGACCTACACGCCCGGCACCTTCGAGGGCTGGCTGCACCGCATCACCACCAACCTCTTCCTCGACCAGGCGCGCCGCAAGCAGCGGATCCGCTTCGACGCCCTCTCCGACGAGCGCGCCGACCGGCTCACCAGCTCCTCGCCGGCTCCCGACGTCGCCTACGCCGACCAGCGCTTCGACGACGACATCGAGCGGGCCCTGGCCACGCTGCCGCCCGACTTCCGCGCCGCGGTCGTGCTCTGCGACGTCGAGGGCCTCACCTACGAGGAGATCGCCGGCATCCTCGACGCCAAGCTCGGCACCGTCCGCTCCCGCATCCACCGCGGTCGCGCCATGCTCCGCACCGCCCTGTCGCACCGCGCGCCCGCCGACGGGAGGGCCCGCTACTCCGGTCCCGCTCCCGACCCGGCAGCCGCGTGGAGCACCTCGTGATCGGGCATCTCGGCCCGCGTATCTCCGCCCTCCTCGACGGGCAGCTCTCTGCCGAGGAGACCGAGCGCGCGTGGGCCCACGTCCACCTGTGTCACCAGTGCCGCGACCTGGTCGAGCACGAGGGCTGGGTCAAGACCCGCCTGGCCGGCATGTCACATCGCGCCGACTCGGCTCCTGAGCACCTCAAGGGCTCCCTGCTCGGCGTCACGCCCGGCGAGCTCTACCTCTCCATCGCCCGCGACGACCCCCACCGCTCGCGGCGCACGGTCGGCCTGGCCGCCCTCGGCGGTGGGGCGGTCGGGGCCGCGGTCATGGGCGTCCTCGCGCTCGGGGCCGCGCCCGCGGACGCGCCGCCGCTGGACCGTCGTACGCCGGTCACGTCGGTGACCACCCCGGTTCCCTCGCCGCTGGGCGGGGCGACGCGGCGCGACCTGCCCTGAGCGGGCGCCCGGCGGTCCCGCGACGCCCGATGCCCACCCACGGGGGATGATGGTGAGGTGAACGACCCTGACCAGCCGTCGCGCCCGGACGACGCCCACGAGACCACCCAGCCCATCGCGCCCCAGGCCCAGCCGGGGCAGCCGGGCCCGCAGGTCTCGCCGTCCTGGCTGCCGCCCTCTCCGCCGCCGGCGATCCCGCCCCCCGCGCCCTGGGCCGGCTTCCCGCCCCCGGGCACACAGCCGATGCCGGTCGAGCCCGCCCACCGGGCCCCGGCCAGGCCGCGGGTCAGCGGGTGGGTCTGGCCGCTCGTCGCCTCCGTGGCACTCGTGGTCGGCGTGATCGGCGGGGTGGCCGGCAGCGTCGCCTACGACGAGCTGCGCACCGACACCCCGGGGACCACACCCGGAGGTCTCGCGGACGTCGACACCGTCTCGCTCCCGCCGCTCTCCGACGACGCGGCCGGATCGGTGGCCAAGGTGGCGCAGGAGGTGCTGCCCAGCACCGTGCAGATCTCCGCCGCGCTGGACGGCCAGGACGGTGGCGCCACCGGCTCAGGTTTCGTGCTGGACCGCCAGGGGCACATCGTCACCAACAACCACGTCGTCGAGTCGGCTGCGGAGGACGACGGCCTGATCGAGGTCGTCGACCAGGACGGAAACCGCTACGAGGCGACCGTCGTGGGTCGCAGCCCGGTCTACGACCTGGCGGTGCTCTACGCCGAGGACGCGACCGGGCTGAAGCCCGCCTCGCTCGGCTCGTCCAAGCGGTTGCGCGTCGGCGAGGGCGTCGTGGCGATCGGCTCGCCGCTGGGGCTCAGCTCCACGGTCACGTCCGGCATCGTCAGCTCGCTCAACCGCCCGGTCACCACGGGGGAGTCCGACGACCAGTCGTCCTACATCAACGCGGTGCAGACCGACGCCGCGATCAACCCCGGCAACTCCGGCGGTCCCCTCGTCGACCTGCGCGGCCAGGTGGTGGGCGTCAACTCGGCCATCGCCACCACCGGGGGAGGCACCTTCAGCGGCGAGGCCGGCAACATCGGGGTCGGCTTCGCGATCCCCGTCGAGCAGGTCATCGTCACCGCCGACCAGATCCTCAAGACCGGCGAGTCCAGCTATCCCGTCATCGGCGCCCAGGTGCAGACCGGGGTGCGCGACGGCACGGGCGCCGAGATCTCCAAGGTGCTCGGCGACAGTCCTGCCGAGGACGCGGGCCTCGAGAAGGGCGACGTCATCATCGCTGTCGAGGGGGAGCGCGTCACCGACGGCATCGCGCTCATCGTGTCGATCCGCACCCGGCAGCCGGGCCAGACGATCGAGTTCACCTACCTGCGCGACGGCGACGAGCGCACGACCGACATCACGCTGGACGGCGAGACCGGCTGAGCTCAGTCGGTGGTGTCCGCGTCGACGAAGGGGTGCTGGGCCACGAAGTCCTCGGCCTGCTTGTACATCCGGGCGATGTAGTCCTCGAGCATGCTCGACTCGACGCGCCACTGACCGCGGCCACCGATCTTGATGGCGGGCAGGTCGCCGCGACGCACCAGCGCGTAGACCTGGGCGCTCGAGGTGTTGAGCACCTCGGCGACGTCGGTGAGGGTGAGGAAGCGGGGCGTGGCGACCATGTGCCCATCGTCGCACCTCGTGCCACCTCCTCCACAGGGAGCCGCCGTCGGCTGTGGAGGAAAGCGTGACTGATCCGGTGCGACATTGCATGATGTCCCCGTGGCCAGGAATCTCGGGAGCCAGGGTGCGTCGACGCCGCCCCCTGCTGTGCGCGCCTCGACGCCCGGCTGGCGCGACCCACGCCTCTGGATCGGCATCGCGATCGTGGCCGTCTCGGTCGTCGCCGGGGCACGGTTGCTCGCCTCGGCCGACGACACCGTCGGGCTCTGGGCCGTGAGCGCCGACATGGGTGCCGGTGACGTGGTGAGCGAGGACGACCTGGTGGTCCAGCGCGTGCGCTTCGCCAACACCGCGCGGATCGACCTCTACTTCAGCGCCGACGAGGAGCTGCCCTCCGATCTCGAGCTGCTCCGAGGGGTGGGAGGGGGCGAGCTGCTGGCGCGCGGGGCCGTGGGCTCCTCGGCCGAGTCCGACGTCCTCCAGGTGCCGATCTCCGTGGCCTCCGAGCGGGTGCCGGTCTCCATCGAGGCAGGCTCGGTCGTCGACGTGATGATCGTGGCCCGACCGGCGCAACCCGGGGCCCGCGCGCCGATCGGGCCGGGCGAGGCGGCGCTCGAGGGGGTCACGGTGGTGGCCGCGCCGCCCTTGTCGGAGAGCTTCGGCACCTCCGGCGAGCGCCAGCTCGACCTCGCGGTTCCCGAGGCCGACGCCCAGGCGTTCTTCGAGCTGCTCAACTCGCTGGAGAGCCCGGTGCTCACCGTCCTGCGGCGCGGCTGATGATCGTCGTCCTCGTGGTCGCCGCCGGTGCCGCGTGGGAGTCCACGGCGCTGACCGAGCTCGGGAGGCACCGCGAGATCGTCGTCCTCAAACGCTGCGTCGACGTGGACGACCTGCTGGCCTCTGCCTCGGCCGGCCAGGCCGAGGTCGCCGTCGTGGGTCTCGACGCCCCGGGTCTCGACGCTGTCACGGTCGACCGCCTCCGCGGTCACGGCGTGCGTCCGGTGGCGGTGGTCGCCGTGGACTCGTGGGACGCCGGCCGGCTGCGGGCCTCGCGGATCGGCATCGCGACCCTCATCGCCGACACCGACCTCGCTGCCCTGCCCGTCGCCGTCACCACCCCGGAGGCGCCCTCCGCTCCCGTCGTGCAGCCGCCGGTCGACGTCGTCGAGGGCGTTGCCGTCCCGCGGGCACGGGTGATCGCTGTCTGGGGCCCGGCCGGCGCCCCGGGGCGCACCACGGTGGCGGCCGCGATCGCAGCCGAGCTGGCCCGTCGGCGACAGCGCACGATCCTCGTCGACGCCGACCCCTACGGCGGCACGGTCGCCCAGCAGCTCGGCATCATGGACGAGGTCTCGGGGCTGCTGGCCGCCGGCCGACTGGCCACCTCGGGGGACCTTGCGGAACGGTTCTTCTCCGTCCAGCGCGGCATCGACGCCCACCTCTCGGTCGTGACGGGGCTGCCCCGGGCCGACCGGTGGGTCGAGCTGCGACCAGGTGCGATCGAGCACGTCCTGGAGACCGCCCGCGAGCACGGCCAGGTCGTGGTCGACACCGGGTTCAGCCTCGAGGAGGACCCCGGTCAGGACTACGGCACGCGCCCGGCGCGCAACCAGCTCACCCTCGGGGCCCTCGCGTGCGCCGACGAGGTGGTCGTCGTGGGCACCGCCGACCCCGTGGGGCTCTCGCGCCTCGCCCGCGCGCTGGTCGAGCTCCGCGACCTCACCGAAGGTGCGCCCGTGCGCGTCGTGGTCAACCGGATGCGCCCGACCCTGGGCTGGTCGGAGAAGGACATCGCCGGCATGGTGGGCGGCTTCGCCCGGCTCTCCGGGCTGCACTTCCTGCCCGACGACCGCGCGGTCGTCGACCGGGCGCTCGTCGCGGGCCGCACGCTCGTGGAGACCGGGGACTCACCCCTGGTGCGCGCGGTCGCCTCGCTGGTCGACGCCCTCCTGGGACCCGTGGGACCGGCAGGGCCTGCGGGGTCGGTCAGGCCGCGAACAGGAGATACAGCCCACCCACGGTGAAGGCCACCATCGCCATCAGCAGCGGCAGCTGTCCGGTGAGCTGGTGCCGCTGGGGCAGCAGCTTGATCGCCCGGTCGTGGGCGGCGACGACGCCGAGCACGTGACCCACGACGACCGCGACCACCTTGACGTTGGCCAGCAGGGTCGGGTGGTAGGACAACCAGTAGTTGACCGACCAGTCGCCCGTGCCGAGGATGTCGGCCCCGTTGCTGAAAGGGTCACTCGCCTGGATCAACGTGCGTTGCCCGAACTCCACGAGGTAGGTCAGGTAGTGGGCCGCGATGTAGCCCACGACGATCGGCACGATCGAGTGGGCGAACCTGTCCGGCAGCGACCAGCGGCTGGTCCCGACCTCGACGCCCGTGAGCACGCAGCCGAGCGCGAAGACCAGGCCGGTGCCCACGCAGAAGGCGACGAGCATCAGGTTGTTGAGCAGGTAGGACGAGGTCTCGGTCGACTGGATGTACTGCACCCAGCTGGAGGAGTCGCGGAAGGAGTCGAACGCCGTGCTCCCGAACAGCACCGCCAGCACCGCCACCAGCCCGGGGCGTACGACGACCGTGTCGAGGTTGGCGAGCGGGCTGCGAAGCAGCAGGTGGCCGTCGCGCGAGCCCCAGACCGAGAGCTTGGCGACCAGGCTGGAGTAGACCTCGAAGGGGTCGGCGTGCTCGTAGAAGGTGTTGCCGAAGAGCGCGCCGCCGACGAGCATCACGGCGACGTAGATCGCGCACCACAGCCGCAGGGGGCCGAGCTCGGTCATGAACGGGTAGACGAGCTCCAGCCAGACGAACGCGAAGAGCCCGAGCGCGGCCGGCCAGTGCCCGAGCCACCGGGGGTAGTCGAATACCCCCACCTCGGGATCGCTGCCGGAGAGCTTGGCGAAGAGCAGGTTGATCGTGCGGACCGGGCTGATGGCCTTCCAGAACGGTCCGAGGAACAGCGAGAGCGGCACGAGGCCGACCCACCACCACACGTAGACGATGCCGAAGATCGGGTTGGTCAGCAGGTCCTCGCCGAAGATCGCCACGGTGACGGCGTAGGCGAAGACGACGAAGCCGAAGACCCTGAGGCCGGCGCGGAAGCCGACCGAGCGGACCAGGCCGTCGAGCCACGGCGGGACGGGGCGTTCCCCCTTGGCCTCGTCGTAGCGCGGGGTGCGCCAGGCGACGGCCAGGACGGTGAACGAGACCACCAGGGCGGCGACGGCCCCGGCGATCGCCAGCGAAGGCGAGATCGGCAGGTCGGCGGAGCCGCCGATGCCGTGGGCGAAGGGGGCCTCGCCCATCACTCAGCTGACCTCGAGCTGGACGATGACCTGCTCCAGGTCGTGCGACTCGACCTCGACGACGCCGGGCTGGTCGATCGTGAGCTTGAGCGTCGTCGTGCCGGCGGCGTACTCGAACTGCTGCTCCGGCTCCGAGTGCACGTGGATCTCACCGGGCTCGTCGGCCTTGACCACGAGGTCCACCGGCTGGCCGGCGCCGACCTCGACGCGCTCGCCGTTGGGGGTGACCGTGCCGTCCTCGAAGGTGATCTCGATCGTCTCGATGTCGCCGGTGTCGGTCGCGGGGGTGTCCTCACCGCAGCCGGAGACCAGAGTCAGCGTCGAGACGAGGATGGCCGTGGTCGCCATCAGTCGGCGCATGGTGAGATTCCTTATCGTTCGGCGGACGCGTGCCACGACCGTGACACACCTCTGTCAGAATCCCATGCGTGGCCAACGTGGCTGCTGGGGGGTCACGGTGGGCACGCACGAGGTTGGGAGAACCCGATGAGTGAGCGGTTGCGCCCGCGGGACCTGGCGTTCCTCGCCGAGGAGACGGCTCAGACGCCGATGCACAACGCCACGATCGAAATCTTCGACCCGGGCGAGTCCGGCTTCGACCACGAGCGGCTGATGGAGCTGATCCAGGACCGCATCTCCTTCGTGCCGCGCTACCGGCAGCGGTTGCAGAGCGTCCCGGGGCAGCTCGCCAACCCGGTGTGGGTCGACGACGCCCACTTCGACCTCGGCTACCACGTGAGGCGCTCCGCGCTGCCGCGTCCCGGCTCGCTCGACCAGCTGCGGGAGCTGGTGTCGCGGATCGTCTCGCGACCCCTCGACCGCAGCCGGCCGCTGTGGGAGATCTACTTCGTCGAAGGCCTGAGCGAGGGGCGCGTGGCCCTGCTCTCCAAGACCCATCAGGTGCTCGTCGACGGCGTCGAGACCGTCGACCTCGGGCAGGTGCTGCTCGACACCAGCCCGACGCCCAGGTCGATGGAGTCCGACGACTGGTATGCCCGCCGCGCACCGTCGCCGTTCACCCTCCTCGCCGGCGCCGTCAAGGACTCGCTCACCGAGCCCGACACGCTGGTCGACACCGTCCGGACCCGCACCGACGCGGCGCTGCGGACCGCCGGTGCGGCCACGGCCAACGCACGACGGGTCGCCAACGCGCTCAGCGGTCGCCGTCCGGTCAGGACGTCACCGATCTCGGGCTCGCTGTCGCAGCAGCGCCGGGTGGTCACCGTCGACACCCCGCTGGCCGACTACCGCACGATCCGGGCGGCCCACGGCGGCACCGTCAACGACGTCATCCTGGCGACCATCGCCGGTGGCCTGCGAGGCTGGCTGATGACCCGGGCCGAGTCGATGGGTGGCATCCGCCAGATCCGTGCGGTCGTCCCCGTCTCGGTGATCGACGCCGAGCTCGAGGCCACGTCGCTGGGCAGCCAGATCGCGGCCCACTTCGTCGACCTGCCGATCCTGGAGGCCAGCCCGGTCGTCCGACTGCACCAGGTCTCCTACTCGTTCCAGGCGCACAAGGAGGCCGGGCGCGGTGTCGCCGCCAACCGGTTGGCCGGCATCGCGGGCTTCGCCCCCACGACGTTCCATGCCATCGGCTCGAGGGTCGCGGCCCACGAGCGGCGCAGCTACCAGCTCAGCATCACCAACGTCCCCGGCCCGCAGTCACCGCTCTACGCGGCCGGCGCGGAGATGGTGAGCAGCTATCCCGTCCCGCCGTTGCTGCCGGGGCACCCACTCGCGATCGGGGTCACCTCCTACAACGGGCGGGTGTTCTACGGCATCACCGCCGACCGCGACCAGATGCCCGACGCCGACCTCCTCGGGACCTGCATCACCGAGTCGCTCGACGAGCTCATGGACGCCTCCAGCGGGACCCGTGTGCGGGCCCTGCGCGGTCGCAAGCGCACGCCCCGGTCGACGGCGAAGAAGCCGTGAGCGTGCGTCTCTACATCCCGGCCTCGCTGGACCTCCTCGCTTCGTGGGCAGGAGCCGGTGAGGTCTCGTGGCCGGAGGAGCCGATCCTGGCCGCCGACGTGGACGAGGAGTCCGAGTACGCCGCGCTGATGACCGCCGCGGACGCCTCGGCCGAGCTCATCGGCGGCGTCGGTCGCCGGGTGGTCGTGGTCGTGGAGGACGGCTCGACGGGTCATCCGATCGCCCTTCGCCGCGTGGTCGCCGTCCACGCCGACGTCGAGGACTTCACCGATCCCGACGACGACCTGGCGTGGTTCGCCCCGCAGGAGATCGACCAGCTGCTCCACGGCTAGGGGTGGGGAGCGAGGCCGCTTTCGACAAGTGTGTCCGGCGGTGACAACATCCCAGCATGGACGCGATCTCCTTCCCGCCGGCACCCGTCAACGAGCCCAACCTCACCTATGCACCCGGCAGCCGGGAGCGTGCCGAGCTGGTCGCGGAGCTGGAGAAGCAGGAGCGCACGCAGCTGACGCTGCGCGCCCACGTCGGGGGCCGCAAGCGCTCCGGTGGCGGCGAGGAGATCACGGTCGTCCAGCCCCACGACCACCAACACGTGCTGGGCGTCATGAAGAACTCCACGACCAAGGACGCCGAGGCGGCGGTCAAGGCGGCCGGCAAGGCGGCGCCGGAGTGGCGCGCCATGCCGTTCGACGAGCGGTGCGCGATCATGCTCAAGGCCGCCGACCTTCTCGCCGGACCGTGGCGTCAGCGACTCAATGCGGCCACCATGCTCGGACAGTCGAAGACCGCCTTCCAGGCCGAGATCGATGCCGCGTGCGAGCTCATCGACTTCTGGCGCTTCAACGTGACCTACGCCAAGCAGATCCTCACCGACCAGCCGATCGCCAACAGCCCCGGCATCTGGAACCGCACCGACCACCGCCCCCTCGAGGGCTTCGTCTACGCGATCACGCCGTTCAACTTCACCGCGATCGCCGGCAACCTGCCCACCGCACCGGCGCTGATGGGCAACACGGTCCTGTGGAAGCCCTCACCGACCCAGCAGGTCGCGGCGTCGCTGACGATGGAGCTGCTCGAGGAGGCCGGCATGCCGCCGGGCGTCATCAACATGCTGCCGGGTGACGGACTCGAGGTCTCGCAGGTCGCGCTGGCGCACCCGGACCTCGCCGGCATCCACTTCACCGGCTCCACCCCGACATTCCAGCACCTGTGGCGCACGGTCGGCGAGAACATCGCGGGCTACCGCTCCTACCCGCGCATCGTGGGGGAGACCGGTGGCAAGGACTTCATCGTCGCCCACCCCTCCGCGGACCCCGATGTGCTGCGGGTCGCGATGCTGCGCGGGTCCTTCGAGTTCCAGGGCCAGAAGTGCTCGGCCGCCTCACGCGCCTACGTCGCCCGCTCGGTGTGGAACAGGATGAAGGACGACTTCCTCGCCGAGGTCGAGGGGATCGCGATGGGCGACGTCACCGACTTCTCCCACTTCATGGGCGCCGTCATCGACCAGCGCGCCTTCGCCAAGCACCAGGCCGCGATCGCGCGCGCGAAGAGGACCAAGCACCTGACGATCCTCGCCGGTGGGCAGGTCGACGACTCCGTGGGCTACTTCGTGCGCCCGACGGTCGTGGAGTCCTCCGACCCGACCGACGAGATGTTCTCGACCGAGTACTTCGGCCCGATCCTCGCCGTGCACGTCTACGAGGACGGCGACTTCGAGAAGGTCGTCACCCAGCTCGAGTCGTTCGCGCCCTACGCCCTGACCGGCGCGATCATCGCCCAGGACCGCTCCGCCATCCGCTGGGCCCAGGCGACGCTGCGCTTCGCGGCCGGCAACTTCTACATCAACGACAAGCCCACCGGTGCCGTCGTGGGGCAGCAGCCCTTCGGCGGTGGTCGCGCGAGCGGCACCAACGACAAGGCCGGCGCGGCGGTCAACCTGCTGCGCTGGACCTCGCCGCGGTCCATCAAGGAGACGTTCGTGCCGCCCAAGGACTACCGCTACCCCTACCAGGGATAGGCCCGCCTCCCGAGGCTCAGGCCTCCAGGAACGGGTAGTCCGTGTAGCCCTCGGCGCCGCCGCCGTAGAAGGTGTCGGGGTTCGGCTCGTTGAGGGGCGCACCGGTCTGCCAACGCTTCGGCAGGTCGGGGTTGGCGAGGAACAGGCGCCCGACGGCGACCGCGTCGGCCAGGTCCTTATCCAGGATCTCCTGGGCGCTCTCGCGGGTGGTGACCTCACCGAAGCCGTCGTTGGCGATCAGCACACCGCCGAAGGTGCGGCGCAGATCCTGCACCAGGTCGAGCCGCGGCTCGGCCAGGATGCTGAGGTAGGCCAGACCGAGCGGTGCGATGGCCTCGACGAAGGTGGAGTACGTCGCCTTGACGTCCGCCTCGTCCTGCTCCGTGGCGCCTTGGATGTTGTGGGCCGGCGAGATGCGGACGCCGACCTTGTCGGCACCGATCGCCTCGGCGACGGCGCGGGTGACCTCGATGGCGAAACGGGCCCGGTTGGCCGGGGACCCGCCGTACTCGTCGGTGCGCTGGTTGGAGCCCGGTGCGAGGAACTGGTGGATGAGGTAGCCGTTGGCTGCGTGGACCTCGACGCCGTCCAGCCCGGCCTCGATGGCGCTCCTCGCGGCATGCACGTAGTCCTCGACGACGCCCGGGATCTCGGAGAGCTCCAAGGCGCGGGGGACCGGGTGGGGCTCCATGCCGTCCGCGGTGAACATCTCGGCCGGAGCGGCGATCGCGCTGGGGGCGATGGTCTCGAGGCCGTGCTTGTTGTCGGGGTGCGAGACGCGTCCAGCGTGCATCAGCTGCACGACGATGCGGCCGCCCTTGGCGTGCACGGCGTCGGCCACGCGGCGCCAGCCGGCGACCTGCTCGGGCGTGTGGATGCCCGGCGTCAGCAGGTAGCCCTGGCCCACGGCGCTGGGCTGGGTGCCCTCGGTGATGATCAGGCCGGCGGAGGCGCGTTGTGCGTAGTACTCCACGGCCAGGTCGCCCGGGACTCCCTGCGCGTCGGCGCGGTTGCGTGTCAGCGGCGCCAGGACGAGACGGTTCGGGACGGTCCAGGACTTGATGGTCAGGTCATCGAAGAGATCAGGCATGTCCAGCACAACCGGGTCGCCCGGGCAGTCATTCCGACGAGGGTGGAGAATAGGGGGCGATGAACGTCACCCTGCTGCACCTGGGCTCGCTGCATCCGATCGAGCAGGCCCTCACGCTGGTGCTCGCCTTCGGACCGTTCGCCGTGCTCGGGATCGTGGTGCTGGTCCGTCGTCGCCACGACCGGGCCGATGAGCCAGCCCCGAAACAGGCCCCGGAACAGGCCGAGGGTCAGCGCGAGAGGTAGTCGCGCCCCACCTTGTTCTCGGCCTTGAGGGCCTTGAGCAGCAGGGTGGAGATGAGCGCCTCGATCTTGCCGCCCAGCAGCGGGATGCCGACCTTGATGGCCAGGTCGACGGTCTCGGTGGTCGTGCCACCGGACTCGCTCAGCGTGGCCGTGCCGCGGATGTCGCCGGGCTTGCCCGGGATCGTCACGACGATGTCGCCGAGCAGCGGGGTCGACCACGACTCGGCCTGCACGACGTTGGTCTCGTCGCCGACGATCGTCTTCGCGAACGACGGGATCCCGGAGGTCGACTGCCACTGGTCGATCACGACCTCGGTGTGACCCTGGCTCGGCGTGGTGATCGAGATGTCGGCACGCAGCACGCCCTGGAAGTCGCAGACGGCCTGGCGGAAGGCCGGGTCGGCCAGCATGGCGGCGACCTCGGCGGCCGGCGCGTCGTAGATCAGCTCGTGGACGAGACGACGACTCAACGCTCGCCTGCCAACCAGGCCGATCCGACCCGCTGCTCGACGTCGTAGCCGGCCTGGATGCTGTCGACGAGGAGATGCTCGAGCTTGCCGCCGATGAGCGGCACCTTGACCTTGATGGTCAGCTCGACGACCTCGGTGGTGCCGGCGCCGGCCTCGACGAGGCGGATGCTGCCGGAGACGTCGGTCGGCTTGCCGGGCGCCTTGATCTCGAGCGTGCCGCCCGAGCCGTCCTTCCAGGTCTCGGTGATGATCGCCGAGGTGGTCTCGCCGACGAACTTCTTGGCGATCGAGGGCAGGCCCGAGGTGTTCTGCTCGGTGGTGACGACCGAGGTGAAGCCCGCGCCCGCCATCTCGATCTTCACGTCGCACGAGACGACGTGCTGGGCTGCACAGACCTTCTCGCGGAACGCGGGGTCGGACAGCATGGCGAGGACGGCATCAGGGGCAGCGTCGTAGGACTGCTCGGTGCGGAACAACATGTCGCACATCATGCACCCCGCGGCGACACCCGTCCCTGACAGGCCGAAAGTGCGCCGTCGAGGCCCCGCCCGGTGGTGAAGGGGACGACCTGGTCATGCGGCGGCGCGGTGATCGAGACGGGCAGCCCGCGCGCGGTGAACGTCGTGTCCACCGAGTAGCCCGAGAGCAGACCCGGTGTGTCCAGAACCTCGCTGCGAGGTTCGTAGCCGGCGTCGAGAGCGGCGACGTGGATCGAGTCCATGTAGGTGCTGAGGCCGGTGACCTCACCGTCGAAGACGTCGACGTCGACCTGCACCTCGATGGTCGATCGTGGCGGGATGCCGAGGTTGTCGGCCAGCGTCTGCGTGGTCGTGCCTGCCACGAGACCCAGCGGAGCGGTGGCCGTCACCTGGCCGCTCCCCCTCTGGACGGAGACCGGCCGAGCCTGGTCCACCACGGCCACGGCCGCAGGCACCCCGCTCAAGGTCGGCAGGGGGATGCCGGTCTCCTCCTCGATCAGGTCGGCGTCGAGCAGGAGCCAGCAGCTGTCGGGGTCGTCCGAGGTGGCGGCATCGGCCAGGGTGAGCCAGATCCGTTGGTCGACGGACACCATCTGGAGCTCGATCGAGGGGTCGCCCTCGGCGCGGAACGTCACCCGGTTGGTGCTCGACTTCCGGGCGATGTCGTAGTCACCCTCGAAGGCGATGCTGAGCCCGGGCAGCACCATGCGGGTCTGGTAGTGCCCGGTGCGGTGCTGCGCCAGGCTGGACAGCGCTCGGTCCGCCGCCCTCAGCGCGGAGCGGTGTTGCCGGTCCGGCCCGTCCTTGGCGAAGGGGTCTCCCGGGGTGGGGAACTCGTCTGGCCCGGGCAGGCTCGACTCGCTGGTCGGTGCCGGCCCCGGGGGCTCCGAACCGCCTCCGCAGGCGAGGAGCGCGGGGGACGACAGGAGCAGGACCAGACCCGAGAAGCGACGCAGCACCACGGGACCCTACGTCAGTCCGGAGCGATAGCGCCCCGTGTTGTGACAGGTGTGACCGGGGCCTAGTGTCTGAGGGTGTCAACGACGACGCAGGACGTGGACAAGACCGAGCTCCTGGACCAGGCCATCGCCCTGGCCCAGCACGGCAAGGGCAGCGGCGGACCGCCGCACGACGAGGTGCGGGCGTTGCTTCGGGCCTACTACCGTCATGTCGCCCCCGAGGACATCCTCGGGCGCAACGACGTGGACGTGTTCGGTGCGCTCGCCTCCCACTTCAAGCTGGCCGCCGACCGGCCGCAGGGCACGGCGAGCGTCCGCGTCCACACGCCGACGCTGAGCGAGCACGGCTGGACGGCCGGCGGGCACTCGGTCGTCGAGGTCGTCGTCGACGACATGCCCTTCCTCGTCGACTCGCTCACCATGGAGCTCTCGCGACAGCTGCGTGACGTGCACCTGGTCATCCACCCCAACTACGACGTCGTGCGCGACATCACCGGCGCCCTGCGGACCGTGAGCCCCGTCGATGACGGTTCCTCGATCCCGGCGCAGGGCGCCACGCGCGAGTCCTGGATGCACGTCGAGATCGATCGGATGCGCGAGGGCGACGACCCCGCCGCGATCGTCGAGGACGTCCAGCGGGTGCTGCGCGACGTCCGTGAGTCCGTCGAGGACTGGGAGAAGATGCACGCCCAGGTCCGCGCCATCGTGGCCGGCCTGGTCTCCGACCCGCCGCCCCTCGATCACGAGGAGGTGACGCAGGCGGCCGCCCTGCTCTCCTGGCTCGCCGACGAGCACTTCACGTTCCTCGGCTACCGCGAGTACTCCCTCGACCGGGCCACCATCGACGGCACCGAGGACGACGTGCTGCGCGCCGTCCCTGGCACCGGTCTCGGCATCCTGCGCGCCGACCAGGAGATGTCGGCCTCCTTCGGTCGGCTCCCCGAGCTGGTGAAGGCGAAGGCGCGGGAGAGGACCCTCCTGGTCCTGGCCAAGGCCAACTCCCGCGCGACCGTCCACCGTCCGGCCTACCTCGACTACGTCGGGGTCAAGACGTTCGGCGGCGACGGTGAGGTGACCGGCGAGCGTCGGTTCCTCGGGCTTTTCTCCAGCGCCGCCTACACCGAGTCGCTGATGCGGATCCCGTTGATCCGCGAGAAGGCCGAGGCAGTGCTCAAGCGCAGTGGGTTCGACCCCCGCAGCCACGCCGGCAAGGCGTTGATGGACACCCTCGAGACCTATCCCCGGGACGAGATGTTCCACACCGCCGTCGAGGAGCTCGGCCCGATGGCCGAGGCAGCCATGGTCGCCCGGGAGCGTCGTGGCCTGCGCACGTTCGTGCGCAGCGACACCTACGGTCGCTACGTCTCCGTGCTGGTCTACCTGCCCCGCGACCGCTACAACACCAGCGTCCGCGAGCGTTTCTCCGAGATCCTCCAGGACCGACTGGGTGGCGACTCGGTGGAGTTCACCGTCCGGATCAACGAGTCGACCACGGCCCGCGTCCACTTCGTGGTGCACCTCCCCAAGGGCAGCGCCGTCCCCACCATCGACACCCAGGACCTCGAGCGCCGGCTCACAGAGGCCTCGCGGTCGTGGCGCGACGACTTCACCGCCGCCGTCATCACCGAGTACGGCGAGGAGGTCGGCTCGATCCTGGGTCGCCGCTACCTCGACTCCTTCCCGGAGGCCTACAAGGAGGACTTCTCCGCACGCACGGCCGCTGTCGACCTGGCCCGGCTGGAGGCGATCGCGGGCGAGGAGGGCATCGACATCTCGCTCTACGAGGAGCTGGACGCCGGTCGCGGGGAGGCGCGGCTCAAGGTCTTCCGGATCGGGCAGCCGCTGTCGCTGTCGGAGATCTTGCCGATGCTGTCCTCGATGGGCGTCGAGGTCGTCGACGAGCGCCCCTACGAGCTCACCGGGCTCGATCGGGCGTCCTACATCTACGAGTTCGGCCTGCGCTACGGCAAGTCGCTTCCCGGTGATGCTCGCGCGCTCTTCCAGGACGCCCTGCGCGCGGTCTGGGACGGCTTCAACGAGATCGACGGGTTCAACGCCCTGGTGCTCGGCGCCGGCCTCACCTGGCGCCAGGCGACGGTGCTGCGCGCCTATGCCAAATACATGCGTCAGGGCGGCTCGCCGTTCGCCCAGGACTACATCGAGGGCGCTCTGGGCAGCAACGTCGAGATCACCCGACTGCTGGTGCGGCTCTTCGAGGCCCGTTTCGACCCCGGCTCCAGTGACCTCCCAGCCGACGCCGAGGCGCGCACCGCACAGATCGAGGAGATCAAGCAGCGCATCGGCCGCGCCCTCGACGACGTCGCCAGCCTCGATCACGACAGGATCCTGCGGTCCTACCTGACGCACGTCCTGGCGACGCTGCGCACCAACTACTTCCAGACCTCCCGGGTCGACGGGGCAGCGGGCGCTCCGCACACCTACATGTCGTTCAAGCTCGAGCCGTCGCACATCCCCGACCTGCCTGAGCCGCGACCCCGCTTCGAGATCTTCGTCTACTCGCCCCGCGTCGAGGGCGTCCACCTGCGCTTCGGCGCGGTCGCGCGCGGGGGCCTGCGCTGGTCCGACCGGCGTGACGACTTCCGCACCGAGGTGCTGGGCCTGGTCAAGGCGCAGATGGTCAAGAACACCGTGATCGTGCCCGTGGGCGCCAAGGGCGGGTTCTTCTGCAAGCAGCTGCCTGCCCAGGGCTCAGGGCAGCCGGCCGATCGCGACGCCTGGCTGGCGGAGGGCGTCGACTGCTACCGCACCTTCATCTCCGGGCTGCTCGACATCACCGACAACCGCGTCGAGGGCCGGACCGTGCCGCCCGCCCGGGTCGTGCGCCACGACGGTGACGACTCCTACCTGGTGGTGGCTGCCGACAAGGGGACCGCGACATTCTCCGACATCGCCAACGGTGTCGCCAAGGACTACGGCTTCTGGCTCGGCGACGCCTTCGCCAGCGGTGGCTCCGTGGGCTACGACCACAAGGCGATGGGCATCACCGCGCGTGGCGCGTGGGTCTCCGTGCGCCGCCACTTCCGTGAGATGGGGATCGACTGCCAGAGCGAGGACCACACCTGCGTCGGCATCGGCGACATGTCCGGTGACGTCTTCGGCAACGGCCTGCTGTGCTCCGAGCGCACCCGGCTCGTCGCGGCCTTCGACCACCGTGACATCTTCATCGACCCCGCGCCCGACGCCGCCACCTCCTACGCCGAGCGGCGCCGGCTCTTCGAGCTGCCACGCTCGAGCTGGCAGGACTACGACAAGACGCTGATCTCCACGGGCGGGGGTGTCTTCCCGCGCTCGGCCAAGTCGATCAGGCTCAACGCCGAGATCCGTGCGGCGCTGGGGATCGTGGGCGCCGTCGACACCATCACGCCGGCCGAGCTGATGCGGTCGATCCTGCTCGCGCCGGTCGACCTGCTCTGGAACGGCGGCATCGGCACCTACGTCAAGGCGCAGGGCGAGTCCAACGCCGACGCCGGCGACAAGGCCAACGACGCCATCCGGGTCGACGGCGGCGCGCTGCGTGCACGGTGCGTGGGCGAGGGCGGCAACCTGGGCTTCACCCAGGGAGGCCGGATCGAGTACGCCCTCAACGGCGGCCGGATGAACACCGACTTCATCGACAACTCCGCCGGGGTCGACACCTCCGACCACGAGGTCAACATCAAGATCCTGCTCGACCGGGTCGTGCTCGCGGGCGATCTGACGGGCAAGCAGCGCAACAAGCTCCTCGTCGAGATGACCGACGAGGTCGCGCAGCTCGTCCTGCGCGACAACTACGAGCAGAACCTCGCGCTGGCCAACGCCGCGGCCAACGCGGTGCCCCTGCTGCACGTCCACGAGTTCTGGATGAAGAAGCTGGAGAGCGACGGGGTCCTCAACCGGGAGATCGAGGGCCTGCCCTCGAGCCGCGCCGTACGACGCCGCCTCGACCAGCACGACGGGCTGACCCTCCCGGAGCTGTCGGTGCTGATGGCCTGGACCAAGATCGTGCTGGCCGACGCCCTGCTGGCCTGTGACCTGCCCGACGACCCCTACCTGGACCTGGACCTGCGCGCCTACTTCCCGACGCAGGTCCGCGAGGGCTTCGTCAGCCAGGTCAGCGATCACCCGCTGCGCCGCGAGATCATCGTGACGCAGGTGGTCAACGACCTCGTCAACGGCGCCGGCATGACCTACTGGCCACGTCTGGCCGGCGAGACGGGTGCGGACGTCGCCGACCTGACCCGGGCCAACTTCGTGGCGCGCGAGATCTTCGCCTCGCTGCCGTTGCGCCAAGAGCTGGAGGCCTTCGACAACGTCCTGGACGCCGGCGTCCAGACCAAGATGCGCCTCGAGATGCGCACCCTGGTCGAGCGGGCCTCGCGCTGGCTGGTTACCAACCGACGCCCGCCGCTGGACAGCCAGGCCACGGTCGACTTCTTCTCCGGCCCCGTGCAGCAGACGCTGGCCCGGCTGCCCGAGCTGATGGTGGGCCGCGAGCTCACGGCCTACGAGGCGCGCAGGGACGCCCTGGTCGCCCAACGCGTGCCCGACGACCTGGCCTCACGCGTCGCCGTGCTGCCGACGGCTTACATGCTGCTCAACGTCATCGAGATCTCCGAGGCCTCCTCGCTGGATCCCGCCGACGTGGCCCGCGTGCACTTCGCCCTGGGGGAGCGGCTCGGTCTGCCCTCGCTCGTCCAGCGGATCCTCGCGCTGCCGCGCGACGACCGGTGGCAGACGATGGCCCGGGCCGCGCTGCGCGACGACCTGCACTCGGTCCACGCCCAGCTCACGGGGCAGGTCCTGGCCTCGACCTCGGCCGACGAGTCCGCCGCCGTGCGGATCTCGGGCTGGGAGGACGTCGACGGTGTCATCGTGAGCCGGGCGGCCTCGACCTTGCAGGAGATCTGTGCCGACGAACAGGCCGACCTGGCCCGGATGTCGGTGGGGTTGCGCGTGGTGCGGGGGCTGCTCGCGGGCGGCTGAGCCCCTGGACGAGGTATTCGCGACGGTGCTCCCGAAACCGATTGGCATCAGGCCCGGCGGCCGACATAGGCTGCTGCTCAGATGAGTGCGACCACCGATCAAGAGCCCCCCGCAGGAGTCCGTTCCCTGTGGCGGCTGCGCGGCTACCTCCGGCCCCACCGCACCGCGTTGGCGATCATGCTCGGCACGTCGCTCGTCGGCGTCGGGCTGTCGATCGCGATCCCGCTGCTGACCAAGGCGATCATCGACGGCCCCATCACCGACCGGGACATCTCGCCGGTCCTGCCGCTCGGCCTGCTCGCGCTGGGGCTCGGGGTGCTCGAGGCGGTGCTGATCTTCTGGCGCCGCTGGGTGCAGTCCACCGCCGTGCTCGGGGTCGAGACGGCGATGCGCGGCGACCTCTACGCGCGCCTCCAGGTGCTGCCGATGAGCTTCCACAGCAAGTGGCAGTCGGGCCAGCTGCTCTCGCGCGTCACGACCGACCTCTCCGCGATCCGCCGCTTCGCCGGCTTCGGGATGCTGTTCCTGGTCATCAACATCCTCCAGGTCACGGTCGTCACCGCCGTGCTCCTCGCCATGTACTGGCCGCTCGGCCTCGTGGTCGCCGCCACCGCGGCTCCGATCGTCTGGCTCTCGATGCGCTTCGAGAAGCGCTACGTCGTCGTCTCGCGCCGCGTCCAGGACGAGCAGGGCGACCTCGCGACCCTGGCCGAGGAGGGTGCCGTCGGGATCCGCGTCATCAAGTCCTTCGGCCGCAGCGAGCACGTCTCGCGGCAGTATGAGGACGCCGCCCGCGGCCTGCGCGCCACGAGCATGGACAAGGTGCGGCTCTCGGCGAAGTTCTGGACGTTCCTCGAGGTCATCCCGAACCTGGCCGTGGTCGTCGTGCTGCTCCTCGGCGCGATCGGGGTCGGCAACGGCCGGCTCACGCCCGGTGAGCTGGTCGCCTTCATCACGCTGATGCTCTCGCTGGTGTGGCCCGTGTCGTCGTTGGGCGTCATCCTCGCGATGGCCCAGGAGGCGATGACCGCAGCAGCGCGGGTCCTGGAGATATTCGACACCGAGCCCGACATCGTGAGCGGCGACCGCCGGGTCGACCAGCCCCGCGGGCACCTGCGCTTCGAGCACGTCGACTTCGCCTTCCCGGACGCGCCTGACGAGCCGGTCCTCCGCGACGTCAACCTCGACCTCGCCCCGGGCGAGACGGTCGCGCTGGTGGGTGCCACCGGCTCCGGCAAGACCATCCTCACCGCGCTCGTGCCACGGCTCTACGACGTCACCGCGGGCCGCATCACCATTGACGGCATCGACGTGCGCGACCTGGAGCTGGCCCACCTGCGCACCCTGGTCGCCACCGCGTTCGAGGAGCCCACGCTCTTCTCGATGAGTGCCCGCGAGAACCTCACGCTGGGCCGCGCCGACGCCAGCGACGCCGACATCGACGAGGCGCTCGAGATCGCGCAGGCGCAGTTCGCCCACGACCTGCCGTGGGGCCTCGCGACCCGCATCGGCGAGCAGGGGATGGCCCTGTCCGGCGGTCAGCGGCAGCGTCTCGCCCTCGCTCGCGCGGTGCTCGCCCAGCCGATGATCCTGGTGCTCGACGACACCCTCTCAGCCCTCGACGTGCACACCGAGAAGCTGGTCGAGGAGGCACTGCGCCGAGTCCTCGCGGCCACCACCGGCCTGGTCGTCGCCCACCGCGCCTCGACCGTGCTGCTCGCGGACCGGGTCGCCCTGATCCAGGACGGCACCATCACCCACGTCGGGGACCACCGCGAGCTGCTCGGCAGCGTCCCCGCCTACCGCGAGCTGCTGGCCGCCGACGCCGACCACGAAGCGGCACGCGCATGAGCCGACCTACCGTTCAGCCGACCTCCCAGCCGACCTCCCAGCCGACCTCCCAGCCGACCTCCCAGCCCACCTGGCGCGGCGTCTCCGCGACCGACGCGGAGGAGGCCGCCGAGCTGGAGGTCGAGCGACGCTTCACCGGCGGCTCCGGGCAGCTCCTGCGTGAGCTGCTACGGCCCTACAAGAAGGCGATCCGGATCCTGGTCCTGATCGTCGTCGTCGAGAACGCCGCGCGGCTCTCGATCCCCTACCTCGTCAAGCTCGGCATCGACAACGGCATCGACCCGATCCGCATCTCAGGCGACAAAGGGCCGCTGTTCCTCATCGTCGCGATCATGCTCGTCGCGACGCTGACCCAGGCCGCCGCCCGCCAGGTCTTCCTGGTCCGCTCGGGCCGCATCGGCCAGGACATGCTCTTCCAGGTCCGGCGCCGGGTCTTCCGGCACTTCCAGGTGCTCAGCCCGGCCTTCCACGACGACTACACCTCGGGGCGGGTGATCTCGCGTCAGACCTCGGACATCGACGCGATCTACGAGATGCTCGAGACGGGCTTCGACGGCCTGGTCACCGCCGCGCTCACGCTCGTCGGCACGGCCGGGCTCCTGCTCTTCCTCGACGTCAAGCTCGGCCTGGTCGCCCTGACCTGCGGACCGTTCCTGTTCTGGGTCACCAACTGGTTCCGCAAGGAGTCGGGCAAGAGCTATCGCGTCACGCGCGAGAAGGTCGCGCTGGTGATCGTCCACTTCGTCGAGTCGATGGGCGGCATCCGGGCGGTCCAGGCGTTCCGCCGCGAGGCCCGCAACCAGGAGATCCTGGACGACGTCAACGAGCAGTACCGCGCCGCGAACCTGGTCGCCTTCCGGCTGGTCGCGTGGTTCATGCCCGGCATCCGCCTGATCGGCAACATCACCATCGCGGCCGTGCTCCTCTACGGCGGCTACCTCGCCTACCACGGCGAGGTCACCGTCGGCGTGCTCGCGGCGTTCCTGCTCTACCTGCGCCAGTTCTTCGAGCCGATGATGGAGATCTCCCAGTTCTACAACACCTTCCAGTCGGCATCGGCGGCGCTGGACAAGCTCGCGGGCGTGCTGCGTGAGGAGCCGAGCGTGCCGGACCCCGCCTCGCCGACGCGCCTCGACGACGCGCAGGGCGAGCTGCGGCTGGAGCAGGCGCGCTTCTCCTACGTCGACGATCGGCCGGTGCTTCCCGGGCTCGACCTGGTCGTCCCGGCCGGGCAGACGCTGGCCCTGGTCGGCACGACCGGGGCAGGCAAGACCACGCTCGCCAAGCTGGTCACCCGCTTCTACGACCCCGACGCCGGGCGGATCCTGCTCGACGGGATCGACCTGCGCGACCTCACGGCCGACAACCTGCGCGAGGCCGTTGTCATGGTGACCCAGGAGAACTACCTGTTCTCCGGCTCGATCGCCGACAACATCCGCTTCGGCAAGCCGTCGGCGACGATCGAGGAGGTCCAGCGGGCCACCCGCGCCCTGGGCGCCCACGACTTCATCATGGCGTTGCCGGAGGGCTACGACACGCAGGTCGCCAACCAGGGCGGGCGCCTGAGCGCTGGCCAACGCCAGCTGGTCGCCTTCGCCCGCGCGTTCCTGGCCGACCCAGCGGTGCTGATCCTCGACGAGGCGACCTCCTCGCTCGATGTGCCGTCCGAGCGGCTGGTCCAGCAGGCCCTGCGCACCGTGCTCGCCGGCCGGACCTCGCTGATCATCGCCCACCGGCTCTCGACGGTGGAGATCGCGGACCGGGTGATCGTCATGGAGCACGGCCGCATCGTCGAGGACGGCGCCCCCGCCGACCTCGTGGCCGGCGGGGAGGGTCACTTCTCCGACCTCAACGACGCCTGGCTTGCCTCGCTCGCCTGAGCGGAGCCCACCCCGAGCGCTACCCTCGGCGCGTGACCGACCTGAGCCGCGCCAGCGCCGCCGACACCGCCCGTCTCATCGCCGAGGGAGACCTGACCGCCCGCGTCGTGCTGGACGAGACGCTCGACCGGGTGGCCCGTCAGGACCCGCGGCTCAACGCCTTCTCGGTGGTGCTGGGCGACCAGGCGCGGGCCGAGGCCACCGCCCGTGACCAGCAGGCCGCCCAGAAGGCCGACCAGCTGGGCCCCCTGCACGGCGTACCGATCGCCATCAAGGAAGAGCTGGACGTGGCCGGTTGCGTCACGACCTTCGGGGGCGAGGGCAACTCCACGCCCGTGGCCCACGACGGCGAGGTCGTCCGACGCCTGCGCGCGGCCGGGGCGGTGATCGTGGGGAAGACGACGATGCCGGAGTTCGGGGCGTGGCCCTACACCGAGTCGGTGTCGCGCGGCATCACCCGCAACCCGTGGGACACCACGCGCACGCCCGGCGGCTCCAGCGGAGGTACGGCGGCAGCCGTGGCCAGCGGGATGGTCCCGGTCGCCATCGGTGGGGACGGCGGCGGCTCGATCCGCATCCCGTCCGCGATGTGCGGCCTCTTCGGGCTCAAGCCCCAGCGCGGCCGGGTGACCGCGGCCCCGCACCCGCACCTGTGGCTGGCCCTGGGCACGGTCGGTCCGCTCGCGCGCACCGTGCTCGACAGCGCGCTGGTCTACGACGTGATCCGCGGGAGCCTGCCGAGCGACCGCTTCGTCGCGGGGGAGTCCGGCTCGTTCGTCGAGGCCGCCGGCCGCGAGCCGGGTCGCCTGCGGATCGGGTGGTCGGTCAAGCCCGTGACGCTCGGCATCAAGCCCGACCCGATCCACGTGCGGGCCGTCCAGGAGACCGCGCGGCTGCTCACCGACCTCGGGCACGACGTGCGCGAGGTCGACCCGCGCTACCCCGACCCGACCGCTGCCTTCGTGCCGCAGTTCTTCGGCGGCATCCGTGCGGAGGCGGACGGCGTGGAGCACTACGAGCGGCTCGAGCGACGGACCCGCGAGACCTACCGCCTCGGCTCGTGGGTGACGCCCCGGGTCGAGGAGTGGGCGGTGCGCGCCAGCGACGGGGTCTGCGCCAAGGCCAACCGGGTCTTCCAGGACGTCGACGTCCTGCTGACGCCCTCGATCGCCCACCGACCGCCGCGCGTCGGCGTGCTCGACGGCCGCGGCTCGCTCGCCGCCTCGCTCCTGGCGATGCCCGCGATCGCCTACGCCGCCCTCTGGAACGTCGCCGGCAACCCGGCAGCCTCCGTGCCCTGCGGCATCGCCGAGGACGGTCTTCCTGTCGGCATCCAGCTCGTTGGGCGCACCGACGACGAGGCCACGCTGCTGAGCCTCTCGGCCCAGATCGAGAAAGCCCGGCCGTGGCCGCTGCTGGCAGGGGACACGCTCGCGTAAAGAGTGCTGTGTAGGGTCCGGCCCATGGCAGCCATCGAGGTGCTCGACCTGACCAAGACCTACGGGGAGCTGCAAGCGGTCGACGCGGTGAGCCTCGAGGTCGCCGAGGGGGAGTTCGTCGGCATCCTGGGCCCCAACGGCGCCGGCAAGACCACGCTGCTGGAGATGGTCGAGGGCCTGCGCAGGCCCGACGCCGGCACTGCGACGGTGCTCGGCCTCCCGGTCTGGCCACGCAACGCCGATCTGCTCCCACGGATGGGCGTGCAGCTCCAGGCCTCTGCGTTCTTCGAGCGGCTCACCGCCCGCGAGCAGCTGCACACCTTCGCCTCCCTGTACGCCGTGCCCTCCGCCACGGCCGACGAATGGTTGGAACGGGTCGGGCTCGACGACAAGGCCGGGACGCGCGTCGAGGACCTCTCCGGTGGCCAGGCCCAGCGTCTGTCGATCGCCTGCGCGTTGGTCCACGACCCCGACGTCGTCTTCCTCGACGAGCCCACCGCGGCCCTCGACCCCCAGGCCCGACGCAACCTGTGGGACCTGCTGTCCGGGCTCAACAACTCCGGGCGCACGGTAGTCCTCACCACGCACTACATGGACGAGGCCGAGGTGCTGTGCGATCGCGTCGCGATCATGGACTCCGGTCGGATCCTCCAGGTCGACTCGCCCGCCGCGCTGATCCGCAGGCTCGACGCCCCGGCCCGGATCACCGTGGCGCCTGGCGCCGTCGGACTCGAGGAAGCGCGCGGCATCGCCGCTGTCGACGACGTCCAGGAGTCCGTGGACGGGGTCGTGCTCACCACCCGCGACCCCGCCCACGTGGTCGCTCGGCTGGCCGAGCGTGACCAGCTCGACGGGGTCAGGGTCCAGACCGGCACCCTCGAGGACGTCTTCCTCGACCTCACCGGACGGGAGTACCGCGCATGAGCAGCACCTCGGGCCGCCCCTCCAGCCGGTCGGCGTTCGTCGCCCTGTCGGTGGCGATCTTCAAAGGCTTCCTGCGCGACAAGGGCGCGGTGTTCTTCGCCCTGGTCTTCCCGCTGATGTTCCTCGTGCTCTTCGGCGGCATCTTCAGCGACCAGGACCAGTCGAAGGTCGACCTCATCCAGGTCGGTGACGTCGCCCTGGTCGACGACCTGCCCGAGGGTGCGGCCGAGGCGTTCGCCGACACCTTCGAGGTCACCACCTCCGACGACCTCGCCGACGCCCTCGAGCAGGTGCGCAAGGGCGACGCCGACGTCGCGATCGAGCAGCGGGGCGACGAGCTCGTCGCGCACTACACCCAGACCGAGCAGGTGAAGTCCGCCATCACGCAGGGCACCCTGCGCGCCTTCGTGGACGCCACCAACGTGGCGCAGCTGGCCGCGCAGACCGGTGAGCAGCCGGCGTACTCGTTCGAGGCGGTCAGCGTCGAGGACGACTCGCTGACCGCGATCCAGTTCGTCACGCCGGGGCTCCTGGGCTGGGCGGTCGCGATGAGCGCGAGCTTCGGTGCGGCGGCGACGCTGCAGGGCTGGCGGCAGTCCAAGCTGCTCCGACGCCTCCAGCTCTCACCGGTCTCGACCAGCACGATGGTCGGGGCCCGCGTTGCGGTCACCATCGCCGTCGCCCTGATCCAGATGGCGATCTTCCTCGGTCTCGGGTCGGTCGCGTTCGGCCTGACGCTGTCGGGGTCCTGGTGGATGGCGATCCCCACCCTGGTCGTCGGCACCCTGTGCTTCATGGCGATCGGGCTCCTGGCCGGCGCTATCGCCAAGACCACCGAGGGTGCGGTCAACATGGCCAACTTCTTCGTCCTGCCGATGGCCTTCCTCAGCGGTTCCTTCTTCCCGTTGGACGCCGCCCCCGCGTGGCTGAGGGCCTTCAGCAACGTGCTGCCGCTCAAGCACCTCAACGAGGCGATGTTGGACGTGATGGTGCGCGGGGAGGGTCCGTCGGCGGCCCTGGTGCCGATCGCGGTCCTGGCTGCCTTCGCCATCGTGGTGACGGCGGTGGCGGCCCGCCTCTTCCGGTGGGACACCGCCTGACCTGCCCCCGCCTGCGCCGGAAAACTGGTGCGTGACCGCTCGGCTCCCAAGCCCTACTGTGATCGCACCACCGCGACCGTAGGAGTGGGCCCATGCACGCCGCCGACATCACCACCATCCTCGTGGAGCTCGCGCTGATCATGGTCCTGGCCAGGGCGGCGGGCTGGGTCTTCGTCCGCATCGGCCTGCCCGCGGTGGTCGGCGAGATCTGCGCCGGCATCCTGCTCGGCCCCAGCCTGCTGGGCCCGGAGTTCAGCGAGTTCCTCTTCCCGCTCGACACCCGACCGTTCCTCACCCTGCTGGCCCAGATCGGCCTGATCCTCTTCATGTTCGTCGTCGGGCTCGAGCTCGACGTCTCGCTCATCAAGGGCCGCGGCAAGGTGGCGGTCTCGGTGTCGCTGGCCTCCATCGTCCTGCCGTTCAGCCTCGGGCTCGGCCTGGCCAGCTTCCTCCAGGACCAGAACATCCTCAATGACTTCTGGCCGTTCGCTCTGTTCGTCGGGGCCGCGATGTCGGTGACGGCCTTCCCCGTCCTCGCGCGGATCCTCACCGACCGCAACATGCATCGCACCGAGACCGGGGGACTCGCGCTCGCCTGCGCTGCCACCGACGACGTCCTGGCGTGGACCCTGCTCGCCGTGGTCATCGGCATCGCCGGTGGCGGCGGCGACCACGCCTCCTGGGTCGTGGCGCTGGCGATCCCCTTCGCGCTGTTCGCGTTGCTGGTGATCCGCCCGCAGCTGAACCGGCTCACCAAGGCCTACGAGGTCGCAGGGCGACTCACCCCCGGGATCCTCTCGGTCGTGCTGGTCGGGCTGCTGCTCTTCGCCGCGACCACGGAGTACCTCGGCGTTCACTTCATCTTCGGCGCCTTCCTGCTCGGGGCGATCATGCCGCACGAGCGGGCAGCCGCGATGCGCCACGAGATCCTGGTCCGCCTCGAGCAGATCTCGGTCCTGCTGCTGCTCCCCGTCTTCTTCCTGGTCTCCGGACTCAACGTCAACCTGCGCGGCCTCAGCTCGGAGAACCTCGTCCAGCTCGCGGCGATCCTCGCCGTCGCCATCGGCGGCAAATACGTCGGCGCCTACGTCGGCGCGCGCCTCAGCGGCGTCCCCCACTGGCAGGCCAACTCCCTGGGCATCTTGATGAACACCAGGGGACTGACCGAGCTGGTGATCCTCAACGTCGGCCGCGAGCTGGGCCTGCTCGGTGACACGCTCTTCACGATGCTGGTCGTCATGGCCGTGGTCACCACGATCATGACCGGACCGCTCCTGCACTTCGCCTATCCCGCGCGTCGGGTGGCCCGCGACATCGCCGAGGCCGAGCGGGCCGCGCTCGGTGACCAGGCGACCACCCGGGCCCTGGTGGTCTCGGCACCCGGCGAGGACAGCGCAGTGGCCCTCGACGTCGCGATCGCGATGATCCGCTCCGAGCTCAACCCCGAGGTCGTGGTGGCCGCGCTCGAGCCGCAGCAGAGCGCCAAGCTCGAGGTTGGCAGCGGGCTGACCGACGAGCTGGCCAAGATGACGGCCTCCATGGAGCGCCTCGAGACGCTCGTACGACGCGGCCAGGCGCACGGCGTACCCGTCCGGATCCTCAACCATCCCAGCGCCGACGTCACCGCCGACGTGGTCGAGCTCGCCACGGTGCTGCGCCCACAGGCCCTCGTCGTGGCCGCCGACAACCCAGGAGCGGAGGCTGTGGCCGCGGTCGTCGACTGCGTCACGGTGACGATCGCCCCGGGGGCACCGGCGCCGGCCGACCGGACCTGGGTCACCGTCACCTGGACCCCCGACAGCGACGGCGACGCCGCCGTCGTCCTGGCCACCCGGGTCGCCACCTGCTTCGGCGCCCGGCTGCGGGTCGAGGCCGGGCGCGAGCACCGACGGTTCGAGCCGATGATCGAGGCACTGGCCGGCCGCGGCGTCACCATGGCGGACGGGTCCGAGATCGGCGACGCGTTGCGCGTGGGGATCGCGGCCGGGGACGAGCAGGTGCTGGTGCGCGCCGAGGTCGACGCCGAGCCGACCGACTGGAGTGAGGTCGACGTCGGCACCGTTCCGGCCGAGGCCGCGCCCTAGGAGACGCTCTGACCTGCGGCGGACTGACCGCCGTGGGTGTTGAAAGCCAGGGTGCGGTGCCCGATGCGGATCCGGGTGCCGGGGGTGAGGACCTCATCTCCGCCCGCCGCCATGCGCCGCCACTCGACGGCCTTGGGGCTGTTGACGAACGTGCCGTTGGTCGAGGTGTTGTCGACCAGGACGACGTCCCAGCCGCGCAGCTCGAGACGGGCGTGCACGCGCGAGACCATGTTGGAGGTGTCGATGATCGAGATGCCGCGACAGTCACCGTGGCGCACCCGGTCGTCGGCGTCGGGATCTCGGCCGAGCAGGTAGTCGGTGTCGAGCTGGAAGACCGCTCCGTCGTCGAGCACGACGACGCCGAGCGGCGGGCGCTCGCCGTTCACGAGCACGGGCGTCTGCTGGACCATGTTGATCCCGCAGACCGCGCAGAACAGGACCCGTGGGTCGTTGAAGTGCCGGTTCTTGCAGAAGACGCCGCGCACCTCGGAGACCACGCCGGAGGCTTGGACGTCACGCTGGTCGGCCACGATCGGCAGGGGCGTCACCGGCTCGTCGTCCTCGAGGTCGCGCAGCTTGACCGAGTCGAAGCTGGCGAACGCGTCGGGCATCGCGGCCAGCACCGGCCGGTCGCCGGCGGGTGTCGGCGGTGCGACGACGTCCGGAGCGGGCGGCCGCACGGGCACGGGCACGGGCACGGGCACGGGCACTGGGACCGGCTCGGGCGCCGGGGCGGGCGCGGGCGCGGGCGCCGGGACGGGCGCCGGGTCAGGGATCGACGCGGCATCGCCCACGACCTGGCTCATCGCCATGGTCGGCGTCTCGTCCACACTGACCGAGACGCCGCCTGCTGGGATCACGCCGGCGCCCAGGTCATAGAGCGCACCGAGCGGGGTGCCGCCCGGGTCGACGGTGGCGACCAGCCGAGCGATCGGCCACGGCACCAGGCGCTCCACCCAGGACAGGGATCCCTCGCCGGTGATGGTCTCGTCGTCGACGGTGACGCTGGCGGCTCCGGAGACGATGACGGCCAGCCCGCTGCCGTGCGGTGCGAGGGCGGCGAAGGCCGGCTCGTCGCCGGCACCCGACGAGAGCTGGAGCGCGAAGCCGCGCACCAGCTGGCGCCCGTCACCGCCGTTGGCCGCGACCATCTGGGCCTGGTCGAGGAGCGGCGCGACGGCCGCAGGGTCGGTCGACGCGACGAGCAGCACGACGCCGCCCAGCCGCGCGAGCGTGCCCGAGCCCGCGTGCGGCGCGAACGCCGCGGCGGACCAGTCCGCCGCCGACCCCAGCTGCGAAGGGGCGTGCGAGGGGGAGTGTGGGGTCACGTCAGACCAGCCTTCCGCCGAAGAACCGCCAGCGGATGTTGAAGATCCGCATCGGTCCGTTGGTCCAGATCCAGATGAACACCCAGATCACGAGAAACATCACGAGGAACGTCGAGAGGGGCACACCGGAGTCGAGACCGGGGACGACTCCGAGCTCGAGCAGCACCCACACCAGCAGGCCCTCGTTGATCGCGTTGAGCAGGCCGAAGAGCGTCGGCCAGTCCTTCTCCCACCTCCACTGCATGAGCCCGTGGTAGGCGAGCTCCCACCCGACGCCGAGCACCAGGACCGTCGCGAGGACGGTGTAGGTCATGGAGTAGCCGGGATCGCCGGGCAGCACCGGGGTGATCAGCAGCGTGATCAGCCCGCCGAGGACGACGAGCATGAAGATCCGGGTCTGGATCCGTCCGTTGAGGGTCGGCAGCATGTGTCGGCTCCTAGATCTGCTTGCCGGAGAACCACTTGAGCCACTGCGAGGTCGACCGGACCGTGCCGATCCGCTTGCCGAAGCCACGCTTGGCGAGGTCGGCCTGGATCTCCTGCGCGGCCACCTGGAGGCCGAGGAAGGTGTCGACGCCGGGGAAGTAGCCGCCCAGCGTCGAGGACCCCGACGCATAGAGGACACCGTTGCCCGACACGGTGCCCTTGAGCTCGAAGTTGCGGTCGACGTCCAGGCGGCCGACCGGGTTGCGACCCGCGCCGCCGTGGTCGAGGAGGTCCTTGAGCAGCCGGTGCTCGGCGATGTCGGCCTCGAGCCCGGTGCAGTCGATGACGAAGTCGACCTCAAGCGGGTAGACGCCCTGGGCGGTCTTGAGCTGGTTGAGGATCCGCCCGTGGTGGGGGGTCATGGAGTCGACCGTGCCGATGGCCAGCTGGTACCAGCCCTCCTGACGGCCCTGGTTCATCTGCTGCTGCCAGTAGCGTCGGTAGGGGGTGTTGGTGCCGCCCATGACCTTGTATTTCGCGGCGCGCTCGGCCCCCTCGAGCTTGCGCATCTCGGCCTTGAGCTGACCGCCCCACACGGACTTGGGGTAGTTGAAGCCCTGGTAGGCCCAACCGTCCGCGCCCTTGCGCTTCATGAACGGGTGCGGAGTGGACGAGCCGGTGCCGTCGTTGGGGCCGTCGATGAACGTGCGGAAGAGGTGGACGATCGTGGTCTGGGCACCGCGCAGGAGGCGGTCGTCCATCAGTCGTTGCAGCACCCGGGAGGCCACGATCCCGCCGCCGCGCACGAGCACCGTGCTGGGCGTGGTCATCAGCCGCTCGTAGACGTGCTCGTGGGACTCGTAGGCGTTGACCACGTGCTGGTAGTCGTTGTGCTCGGTGCGGTAGGCCTGCAGGTCGGGCAGGAAGCGCAGACCGGGGTAGCCGACGGCCAGGTGGACGTATTGCGAGCGGAAGGCCAGGCGCTTGGTCGCGGTGGCGCCGTCGGGAGGCGTCAGGATGGTGAAGTAGCCACCACCGGCCCGGCGTCGTACGACGCGGACCAGGCCCTTGGCGAGCATCTCGTCGTAGCGGATGCGCTTGGCCTCGCGCTCGATCTGCTCGAAGACGAAGCCGGCCTTGGGGGTGTAGAAGTCCGCGAAGGTCGGCTCGACGAGGACTTGCCAGAGGGTCGCTGGGTTCTTGGAGCGCCACGCCTCGCTGACGGCGTAGGACGGGAAGCCCCAGATGTTGTCGGGGCGCGAGGCTGAGTCGGAGCGCAGCCGCTCGCCGCGTGGGATCTGCGAGACCCGGGTGAGGTACTCGTAGGTCTCCCAGGGGTGGTCGAGGGCGGAGAGGATGCGGATCTGGCTGGTGTCGACGCCACCGATGCGCAGGTAGTCGGCCGTGACGAAACTGCCGATGCCGCCGCCGACGGACACGAACGGCACGTCGACGATGGGGATCCCGGCCGACGCGACCAGCTCGTCGGTCCACCAGTCGGTGGCCAGCAGTGCGTCGGTCAGGTCGCCCGCAGCGGGCTGGGAGGGCAGGTAGTTCTGGGCTCCCGGGGTCGGGAACACGGTGCCGGCGGACGGGTCGATCACGGCCATCCCTTCGACGTCGCTGATTGCGGGGAACCGTACTCCAGTTGGGGCGCGGTGATAAGAGCAAAATTGACCGGAGACCTGTGGGGCGTTTGGTGCCATGCTGAGCCCGTGCACGGGATCGCCGACTACGAGTTCGTCCGGGCCCTCGGGGTGTCGAACTACGGGACCAACTACCTCGCCAGAGCGCCCGCGCGCCTCGGCATCGGCGACGCGCAGGTGGTCGTCAAGGTCATCTCCGGTCCGACCTCCGACGACGCGTTCCGCCGCGCGACCCGCGAGCTCAAGCACTTCAGCCTGGCCGAGTCCGACAAGCTCGTGGCGGTCTACGACGCCGGCCGGCAAGGAGGGGACTTCTTCTACGCCATGGAGTTCCTGCCCCTCGGCTCCCTCGAGCAGCCGACCGGGAGCCTGGACCGGGCCCACGCGATCCGCGCCGTGGCCGATGTCGCGCTGGCCGCGCACGCGCTGCACGAGCGCGGCATCGCGCACCGCGACATCAAGCCCGCGAACATCCTGATCGCCGAGGACGGTGGTCGCCTGGCCGACCTGGGGCTCTCACAGCTGCTGTCACCCGGCATGGTCGTGACCGGGATGGGACAGATCGGCCTCGAATACACCGACCCCGCGATCATGCTGGGGGCCCAGGCGTCCCGGGCCAGCGACATCTGGTCGCTGGGCGCGAGCCTCCACTTCGCCGCCACCGGGGTGGGGGTCTACGGCGACCTTCCGACCCGCGAGCCGTTGCTGCTGGTGCGCTCGATCCTCGCCTCCAGCCCCACGATCCGCCCGGAGGTCGGGCCCGGTCTGGGCGCGCTGATCGCTGCGTGCGTCCACGCCGACCTGGCGATGCGACCGCCGACCGCGGCCGAGGTGGCGACCCGGGTCGCCGCCCTGGGCGCCGGGGACTGAGGGACTGAGGGACATGGAGCTGCACGAGAACCTCTACGAGCTGGGCCTGAGCTTCGGTCGCGACGTCTTCGACGACGCCGACGGGCTGCGCGCGGCGCTGGACGACTTCCTCGACGAGGGCGCCGCGTCCACGGGGGACATCAACCTGCTCGTCGACGCCGTGCGCCTCGGCTCCTTCCAGTGGATGCTGACGACCATCGACAGCGGGGCCGAGCCGTCCCGCGCGATCGAGTCGGCCGGCGACCTCCTCGCCCGGGACCGTGGCAGCGCCGATGTCGCCGGCTCGCGCTGGGCCGTGGCGGTGCTCGGCTTCGCGGTCGGGAAGGTCGCGGACACCGACGTACGTCGTTATCGCACGCAGGGTGCGGTGCCCCCGACGCAGAGCCAGGCGCCCCCGCCCACGAGCCCCGTGCCGCCGACGATGTCTCCAACCGGTCCGCCACCCCCGGCGCCGCCGGCTATGCCGTCGGCCATCCCGCCTCAGAGGCCGCCCTTCGGGATCGCGACCCCCCCCACCCAGTTCCCCCAGCAGCAGTCGGTGCCCCAGCCGGTGCCCCAGTGGTCCAGTCCACCTCCGCCGGGCCAGCCGGGACCACCGAAGAAGAGCAAGGGCCTGCTGCCCCTGCTGATCGGCGCGGGGATCGGGCTGGTGATCCTGGCAGTCGTCTTCGGTGTCCTGCAGCTCACCGGTGGCGACGACGAGCCCCTGGTCGGACCCGCGGGCCCGACCTCCGGGCAGACCAGCGACGGGCCGACTGACGGGCCCAGCGACGGGCCCAGCGACGTGGTGACCGAGGGCCCCGACCTGGCCTTCGACGCGATCAACCAGCGCTACACCTCGCTCGGCACGCGCGTCACGACGGGTCAGTCGGACTGCGCGGAGGGCGCGGCGCTCTCCGGGCAGACCGAGGCGATCGCCTGCACCTTCCCGCGCGGCACGCTCGAGCTCACGACCTACGACACGATTGACGAGCTCCGGGCGGCGCGCTCCCGCGCGGTCAACACCGACGTGGGCGGCCGCTTCGCGGAGGGCTCCTTCGGGGTGATCTTCAGCTTCGACACCGAGTCGACGACCCCGACGCTCTACTGGGACAACGAGGCCGCGCTGCAGAGCGGCCTCTACAAGGGCGGCACCGCCGACGTCGAGGTCGACGAGCTGGCCGCGGTCTATGGCAGCGTGGAGAGCTTCCTCGACTACCCGACGCGGATCAGCAACTCCGAGCTGTTCGACTTCGCCCAGTTCTGGCTGCGCCCCAACCAGTGCGACCGGATCCAGACGCTGTCGCCGGGGGAGATCGAGGAGAGCCAGTGCAAGGCCCGGCGTCAGATCACCGTCTACGTCGCCAAGATGGCCACCAAGAAGGACCTGATCGACTACCGCCAGACCCGGCTCCGTGACTCCCGACGCGACGGGCTGATCCTCAGCCCGCCCGACTGGATGTTCGGGTCGGGCGCAGTCGAGGGGCGAGTCGCCGACTCCTACGCCGAGGGCGACCGGATCCTGCGCTACTGGGACCAGACCGCGTGCCTGTGCTACATGGAGGCCTACTACCCGACCAACGACCAGGACGCCCTCATCGCGTGGTGGGAGTCGCCGAAGCAGTAGCGCCCGGGTCGATCGCGGTCAGGCCGACCAGCGCCAGCGTGGTGTCGTCGCCGCCGATCGCGGCCGGCTCCTCCAGCCAGCCGGGGAGCCGAGCGTCGATCCACGCGAAGCCGTGCTGGCGGGCGAAGCCGACCAGCTCCTCGCCGGTCTGGCGCCACCAGCCGTCGGCGTCGACGCGCGAGGTGCTGAAGCCGTCGGTGCAGAGGTAGCCGAGCACCAGGTCCTCGGCGTGCACGTCGAGTGCCCCGACCCGCAGCGAGGCCCCCGGGTCGGGCTGACACAGCGACGTCGTACGGCTGCCGTCGAGGTCGGGGTCCTCGGGGACCGGGCGCAACGACGTGCCCGACGCGGTGACGACGACGGCGTCGCCGTCGCCGATCTGCAGGACACCCAGGAGGGTGTCGGTCGCGACCATGGCCAGGACCGTGCTGCCGTAGGGGCGCGTGGTCCGGCCGGGGTCGGTCGGATCGACCAGCGCCAGGTCGTCACCGGCGAAGGGGTGCTGAGTGACGTGATCGCCGACCGCGCGGGTCCACCGGGAGATGAGCTCGGTCCCGACCTCGCGCAGCACCGCCGGGGCGGTGACCGGGTCGGTGAGGCGGGGCAGCGCTGCGGTGAGGAGCTCCGAGGAGATGCGGACCGCGAGGGCGGACCCGACGTCGCTGCGGAAGTGGAGCCGGTGACCGTGGCCGTCGGCGACGGCGATGACCGCGGTGTCGTCGGCGACCAGGACGGCATGGGCGTCCTGGAGGGGAAGACCGTCGCGGATGTGGACCGAGCCGATGTGGGTGCCGGACAGGGCCGTCCAGCGGCGGCTCATGCGAGCGTGCTCCAGATCGGGTCGCCCCCGGAGGCGGACGGCGGGGTGTAGGTCACGGGGGAGGACCCGATGACCGGCCGGGAGGCGCCACGACTGGCGGCCTTCGAGGCCCACACGATGTATTCGACGAGCTGCTGAGGGTTGTCGGCGCGCAGCAGGGGGACGTCCTCGTTGCCGATGAAGCGGCGCAGGGAGTTCATGTCGGCGTCGCGCCCGACACCCAACGCCAGCCTGATCGCGGCCGCGCCCCACCGCTCGTCGAGCACCTGCTGCAGCCCGTCGGCGAAGCTGACACCGGTGCTGTCGGTGGGGCGACCGTCGGAGACCAGGATGATCGCGGGCGGGTAGCCGCTCGCGTTGCCCATCTCGTGGAGGCTGTCGGCGAGCACCGAGAGGGCGCTGCCGAGCTCGGTGAACCCCTTCGGTGTGGCTGGCAGCCGCTCCCAGTGGAACTGCTCGATCGGCGTCGGCTCCTCGACGACCCAGGTCGTCTCGGTCGCGAAGGCCAGGACCCGCACCAGCAGCTCGGCGTGGGGGTTGGCCCGGGCCTCGTCGCGCAGGTGGGGCACGACCTCCGCCATGGCGTTGTTGAGGGCCTGGATGCGGCCGCCGCGGAGCATGGAGCCGGAGACGTCGAGCACGAAGATGAAGTGCAGGGGCTTGCGCCCGAGGGCACCACCCAAGCGATCACTCATGCTCCACCTGCCTTCGATGCCGCGGCCGTGGCGAGGATATACCCTGTTGCCGCTCCCCGCGGGGAGCTTCCTCGTCTCGTGATCCACGGCTGTGAGCGGAGGTGACTGGCGCCCCATGAGCCTCTCCAATGGGACGGAGGTCGACCTGGGTCCGCTGGGTCGCGCCCGGATCACCGAGCTCCTCGGGCAGGGCGGTCAGGGCTTCGTCTTCGAGGTCAGGCTCGCCAACGGTGAGGCGCTCGCGCTCAAGTGGTACCGCCCCGAGTGCGCCTCGGTCGAGCAGTTCAACGAGATGCAGCGCCTGGTCGAGTCGGGTTCGCCGCACGAGCGGTTCCTGTGGCCGATCAGCATGGCCCGGGTGGCCGACCAGCCGTCGTTCGGCTATGTCATGCGGCTGCGCGAGAGCCGGTTCCTCGAGCTCAGCTATCTCCTCTCCAACACCGACCGTGAAGGCCGGGTGCTCTCGGTCTCCTTCGCCTCGACCATCGCGATGTGCCGCCAGCTGAGCTACAGCTTCCTGCGGCTGCACGCCCGCGGCATGTGCTACCGCGACATCTCCTTCGGCAACGTCTTCTTCGAGCCTGAGCACGGCGACGTGCTGATCTGCGACAACGACAACGTCGGCGTCGACGACGGCACCAGCCGGGTGCTCGGCACGCCGTTCTTCATGGCGCCCGAGGTCGTGCGCGACCTGACCTACCAGACGCTGCCGAGCACCGACACCGACCGGCACTCGCTCGCGGTGCTGCTCTTCTACACGCTGTTCCTGGGGCATCCGTTCGAGGGCGCGCGCACCGACGCCGGGCTCAGGGACACCTCCTGGCTGCTGACCTACTTCGGCACCGAGCCGGTCTTCTGCATGGACCCCGCCCGCGAGGACAACCGTCCGTCGGGGATCGTCCAGCAGTACTGGGCGATCTATCCCCGCTTCCTCCAGGACCTCTTCGTGCAGGCCTTCGTCGCCGGTGCCCACCAGCCCGGGCTACGGATCACCGAGGGCCAGTGGATCAAGGCGATGGACCGGCTGCGCGACGGCATGGTCACCTGCCGTGGTTGCGGCGCGACCGGCTTCTGGGACGTCGCCGAGCCCGAGCGGACCTGCCGCTCGTGCGCCACCTCGCTCCAGCCGCCCTACGTGCTGAAGATCGGCCGGCGCACGGTCGCGGTGAGCCCCCTCGCGACCCTGCGCACCGACCACCTGGCCTCGGGCGTCGACGACTCGGTCGTGATGGGCCAGGTGCGAGCCCATCCCCAGGATGCCAGCCGCTGGGGGATCCACAACCTGTCCACCCGCCCGTGGGAGGCGACGTACGGCGCCGGGCAGGTCGTGCGGCTCGAGCCGGACCGCACCATGGAGATCTCCGACGGCATGCGCATCTCCATCGACTCGACCACGGTCCTGGCCACCCGCTGGCAGGGAGGATGAGCGCACTGCGCGTCGTGGTCGACGGGAGCACCGTCCTCGTCGACCCGCCACGGCTCCTCCGGATCGGTCGCGCCGTCGAGTCCGACATCCTGCTGACCGGCGACTCGGTCTCCCGGGTGCACGCCGAGCTGCGGCCCACCCGCGCCGGGTGGGTGCTCGTCGACGTCGCGAGCGCGCACGGCACCTTCGTCGACGGCGAGCGGGTCACCGAGCTCCGGCTGACCCGGGAGACCCGCGTGCACTGCGGCCCCGAGGGCGCGGGCAGCGACTTCACCGTGACGCCCGTGGCGGCGCCGGGCGACGCGGTCGTGCCGGTGCAGCAGGCCGCTGCTCCGGTGGCTCCGGTCGCACCCGCCCCTGTCGACGAGCGCCCGACGCCGGCGCGTGCCCCCGGCCGGACGCCGCCGGATTCCGGCTTCGAGGACACCATGGTCGTCGCATCGGCGGTGCGTCCGGGCCAGACCCCCGGCGTCCCGTCCTCGCGCACGGGCCCGACCCTGCTGATCTCGGCGGAGGGTCGTGAGCACCGCTTCTCGCATCCGGCCGCGGTCACGGTCGGACGGCTTCCCGACTGCGCCGTGGTCCTGACCGACCCGGTCTGCTCACGGCTGCACGGGCGGGTTGACGCCGTCCCCGACGGTTGGCTCTACACCAATGCCTCGCGGGAGGGCACCTTCGTCGGTGGTCGCCGGGTGGACCGGCTGGTCATCAAGGAGCGCGTCGTCCTTCGGCTCGGTCACCCGGTCGCCGGGCCCGAGGTGTCGCTCGTGCCGATCCTCTCCGCCCAGGAGGAGGAGCGCCGGCTGGCCCGCGCCCGCTGGGCCCGTCGCCTGGCCGTGATCGGCGGCGGCGCCGCGGTGCTGCTCGTGATCGTCGCGTCCGGGGTCACCGCCGCGGTGCTGCTCGACCGGGCCGACCCCGCGCAGGTCGTCGGCTCGTCCACCCCTCCCTCGACCCCGGACCTGCTGACGAGCGATGAGCTCGACAGCGCCAGGATCGCCACCGTGCTGATCGGTGCGGAGTCCACCGACAGCGACGGCACCACGGTGACCTGGTCGGGCTCCGGCTCGATCATTAGCGCCGACGGGATGATCCTCACCAATGCGCACGTCGCGGAGCCGCAGGCCGACGGCCTCGCCCAGCAGTACGGCCCGACCGACGAGGCCAACCCCGACTACCTCGAGATCGCGCTGATCGAGGACGCCGACGACTCGGCCGCCGCTCCGGGCTACCGGGCCCGGGTGGTCGTCAGCGACGGCTTCATGGACGCGTCGGTCATCCAGATCTACGCCACGATCGACGGTGGCCCGCTCGAGGCGCCGCTCGACCTGCCGACCATCCCGATCGGCTCCTCGGCCGACCTCCGCACCGGTGAGGACGTCACCGTCCTCGGTTTCCCGGGCATCTCCGGGTCGACCGGCGTGTCCGTCACCCGGGGAGTCATCTCCACCTTCCTCGACGACGACCGCCTCGGCCCCCGCTCCGAGATCGACACCGACGCCCGCATCGCCCCGGGCAACTCCGGGGGAGCGGCGATCGACAACGAGGCCGAGATCGTCGGGATCCCGTCGGCCACCTTCTCCCAGCAGGGCTCGTCGGTGGTCTCCGGGCGGATCCGGTCGATCGACGTCGTCAAGCCGCTCATCGCCGAGGCCGAGGCGCAGGCCTCGGGCTCGCAGGACTGAAAGGTTCCCCTGTGGGACTGCTGCTCCAGACTCCTTGCGCGCTCGTACGACGAGCCCTGCGGCCCGGCGCGCCCAGCCCGCTGGCAGGGCGCACCGTGCTCGTCACGGGCGCCTCCTCCGGCATCGGCGAGGCCACGGCGCTGGCCGTCGCGGCGCGGGGTGGTCACGTCCTGCTCGTGGCCCGGCGTGCCGCCGACCTCGAGCGGGTCCGGGCGCAGGTCGAGGCGGCCGGTGGTCGCGCCACGTCGTACGTCTGCGACCTGGTGGACGGCGACGCCGTCGACGCCCTGGTGGCACGGGTGCTCGCGGAGCACGGGGCCGTCGACTACCTCGTCAACAACGCGGGGCGCTCGATCCGGCGTTCGCTGCACCTGTCCTACGACCGCTTCCACGACGTGGAGCGCACGACGGCGATCAACTACCTCGCGCCGGTGCGGCTGACGCTGGGGCTGCTGCCGGCGATGCGCGAGCAGCGCTTCGGGCACGTGGTCAACATCCTCAGCTGGGGCGTGCAGATGAAGGCGCCGAAGTTCTCCGCCTACCTCGGCTCCAAGGCGGCGCTCGACACCTGGTCCCGGATCGCTGGGCGCGAGACCTACGGCGACAACGTCACCTTCACCAACATGCGCTTCGCCCTGGTGCAGACGGCGATGACCGCGCCGACCGAGGCCTACGCCGGGCGCGGTGCCACCGCAGAGCAGGCGGCTGCGCGGGTGGTGCGGGCGCTGGAGGACCGGCCGATCACGGTCGGCACGGTCGCGGGGCAGGTGGGGGAGGTGCTCAACCTGCTCGCCCCGCGGCTGACCGACGCGTTGTTCCACCGCTTCGATCGGGCGTTCGATGACTCGAGTGCCGCTGCGTCAGGTCAGCATGGTGACCGCGGCCGTGCTGCCCGCGAGCACGACCAGCACGCGGAACAGCGTCGGCGGTAGCCGCCGCCCGACCCGGGCGCCGACGTAGCCCCCGACCACCGAGCCGGCGGCCAGGAGCGCGACGGCCCTCCAGTCGACCTCGGCCACGGCCACGAAGATCAGGGCGGCGATGAGGTTGCCCGAGAGGATCGCCAGCGTCTTGAGGCCGTTGACGACGCGCAGCTCGAGATCGAGGCCGAAGCCGAGGACGGCCACCATCATCACGCCCGACCCGGCGCCGAAGTAGCCGCCGTAGGCGCCGACCGCGGTCGAGAAGCCGGTCGTGATCGGCGACATGCGGGTGCGCGCCGCCGGCTCCTCGCCCTCGGGGTGTCGACGGCGCAGCCGGCGCGAGATGGTCGGCTGGGCGCCGACGAGCAGGCAGGTGCCGAGGATCAGCCACGGCACGACCGCCTCGAAGACGCTCGAGGGCAGGGCCAGCAGGAGCACGGCGCCCAGGACCGAGCCGACCGCGCACGTGGCGATCACCGTGGCCGTCACCCGCGGGTGCTCGCGCAGCTCCTCGCGGTAGCCGAACGACCCGCTGAGCCCGGCCGGGGTCATCCCGATCGTGTTGCTGACGTTGGCCACGACCGGGGGCAGGCCGACCGCGACGAGAACGGGAAAGCTAAGCAGTGAGGCCACGCCGACGGTCGACGTGAGCACGCCGGCCCCGAGCCCCGCCGCGAGGACGGCGAGCTGCTCGAGACCACTCACGGATGCTCGCGCAGCAGCGCCACGTCGCTCACCATCGCGACGTGGGCGTGCATGGCCGTCGACGCGGCTGAGGGGTCGCCCGCGCGGATCGCGTCGGCGATCGCCTGGTGACCGGCGAGGGAGTCGCGCGGTCGGCCGGGTTGGATCAGCGACTCGATGCGGGTCTCCTTGATCAGGTCGGCGATCTCGTCCATGAGCCGGGCCAGCAGCAGCGAGTGGGCGGCGGCGGTGACGGCGCCGTGGAAGCGCTCGTCACCCTCGACCCCGCGCCCGCCGGCCTCGATGTCGGCCGCCATGGCGGTCAGGGCGTCGTCGATGCGCGCGAGGTCGTCGTCGGTGCGGCGGGTGGCCGCGAGCGCCGCGATCTTGGTCTCGAGCGCGTCGCGGGTCTCGATGACCTCGGGCAGCCGGTCGGCGTGGGACCGGATCGCCTCCACGATCCGGGTCGCCCCGAGCGGCCCGGTCACCACGGTGCCGTCGCCATGGCGCACGGCCACGACCCCGATCACCTCCAGCGCGACGAGGGCCTGGCTGAGCGTCGCGCGGCTGACGCCGAGCCGGGTGGCGAGCTCGCGCTCGGGCGGCAGCCGGTCTCCGGCGCCGAGGCCGTTGTCGGCGATCCACGTCGTGATCTGCTCCGCGACCTGCTCGTAGAGGCGGGTGCGCGTCAGGCGCTGCGGAAAAACGGGGCCAGGGATGGGGTCGGCGACCGGGCCCGAGGCTGCGGAGTCCGTCATGGGGGCCATGCTATTGACTTCCGGCCTATTGACCTATTGGCTAGGCCACTGGTCCAGCAAGGTGGCCCCGGTCACAGCGACCGGCACTCGGGTGCAGGAGGAACGATGGGTCCGGAATGGGTAGCGATCATCGCCCTGGTGGCGTTGTTCGTCATCGGCACGGTGTTGCCGATCAACATGGGAGCGCTGGCCTACGTCGCCGCGTGGTTGGTCGGGATGTACTCCCTCGGCCTTGACGAGAAGGAGATCCTCGCCGGGGTGAGCGCCGACCTGGTCCTCACCCTCATCGGTGTGACCTATCTCTTCGCCATCGCGCGCAACAACGGCACGGTGGACGTGATCGTGAGGTCTGCCGTGCGCAGCGTCGGCGGTCGTGTGGCGCTGATCCCGTGGGTGATGTTCGCCGTCACGGCGCTGCTGACCTCGATCGGAGCCGCCAGCCCGGCGGCCTGCGCGATCATCGGTCCGATCGCCCTCGGCTTCGCCGGGCGCTACAAGATCAACCCGCTCATGATGGGCATGTTCGTCGTGCACGGCGCCCAGGGCGGCGGCTTCTCGCCGATCAGCATCTACGGCACCATCACCAACTCCGTCATGGAGGACGCCGGCCTGCCGACGAGCGAGCTCACGGTTTTCCTCTCCAGCCTGGTCGTCAACACGATCATGGCCGCGATCCTCTTCGTGCTGCTCGGCGGTCGTGAGCTGATGTCACGTCGGATCGACGCCTCCGAGGAGGAGCACCTCACGGAGGACCTGCACCGCGGGGGCGTCAGCGTGCCTGCCCGTGGCACCGGAGCCACCGCGCTGACCGGCACCCAGGCCCTCGGTGTGCGTCGTGACCAGGTCCTGACGTTGGTCGCCTTCGCGGCGGTCGCCCTCATCGCGTTGATCTTCGACAAGAACATCGGCTTCGTCGCGATCACCGCCGCGGTCGTCCTCGCGATGCTCTCGCCCAACGAGCACAAGGACGCCGTCAAGCAGATCGCCTGGCCGACCGTGCTCCTGGTCGCGGGTGTCAGCACCTATGCCGCGATCCTCACCGCGTCCGGCTCGCCGGAGTTCGTCGGGAAGTGGGCCGCTGGCTTCAGCGTCGTCGCCCTCGGGGCCCTGATCCTCTGCTACGTCGGCGGTGTCGTCTCGGCCTTCGCCTCGTCCACCGCGCTGCTGCCGATCATCATCCCGATCGCCGTGCCGCTGATCGCCGAGGGCGGCATCAACGCCGCGCTCTTCGTGGCTGCCCTGGCGGTGTCCTCGACCATCGTCGACGTCAGCCCGTTCTCCACCAACGGTGCCCTGATGCTGGCCAACAAGCCCGACACGATCAGCGAGCCTGTCTACTACAAGCAGATCCTGACCTACAGCGTGATCGTCGTGCTCGTCGGACCGCTGCTGGTCTGGGCCACGCTCGTCCTGCCCAGCTGGTGACCCCGGAAGGTGCCCATGACTGACCCTGCCCCCGACCGCTCGACCGGTCCGCTCGACGGCGTGCTCGTCGTCGACCTCTCCCGCGCGCTCGCCGGGCCGCACGCCACGATGATGCTCGGCGACCAGGGCGCGCGGGTGATCAAGGTGGAGACGCCCGACGGCGGCGACGACACCCGCGGGTGGGGCCCGCCGTTCGTCGGCGATCCCGACGCGCGCGAGTCGACGTACTTCCTCTCGACCAACCGCAACAAGGAGTCGATCACCCTCGACCTCAAGGACGCCGGTGACCGCGAGCTGCTGCTGCGGCTCGTCGACCGGGCCGACGTCCTCGTGGAGAACTTCCGCACCGGCGTGCTCGAGCGTCTCGGTCTCGGGATCGCGTCGCTCCAGGAGCGCAATCCGCGCCTCGTGGTCCTCTCGATCACCGGCTTCGGGCACGACGGACCCGAGGGCGGTCGCGCCGGCTACGACCAGATCGCGCAGGGCGAGGGCGGGATGATGTCCCTGACCGGCTCCGGCCCCGACGACCCCCAACGCGTGGGCGTGCCGATCGCCGACCTGCTGTCGGGGATGTACGGCGCCTACGGCGTCCTCGCCGCGCTCCACGAGCGCGAGCGCACCGGCGTCGGGACCGTCGTGCGCACCTCGCTGCTGGCCGCGATCGTCGGCGTCCATGCGTTCCAGGGCACGCGGTGGACCGTTGCCGGCGAGGTCGGTCGCGCCCAGGGCAACCACCACCCCTCGATCGTGCCCTACGGGCTCTTCCGCTGCCGCGACGGCGCGGTCCAGATCGCGCTCGGCTCCGAGGGCCTGTGGCGTCGCTTCTGCGAGGGCTTCGGGCTCGACCCGATGGCCGAGGGCCTGGCCACCAACCCCGAGCGGGTCGCCGCGCGCGAGCAGGTGCTCGAGCTGGTCGAGGGCATCTTCTCCGCCTGGGACGCCGAGCCGTTGCTGGCCCGGTTGGCCGAGGTCGGGGTGCCGGCCGGCAAGGTCCGCACCCTCGACGAGGTCTACACGTGGGACCAGACGATCAGCCAGGGGCTGCTCGTCGACGTCGAGCACCCGACGCTCGGGCCGGTCACGCTGCCGGGCCCGCCGCTGCGCTTCTTCGCGGCCGACGGTGACGAGGTCACCCGGCGCGACCACGTCTCCCCGCCGACGCTCGACCAGCACGGCGGGTCGATCCGGGCGTGGCTGGAGTCGGGTCCGGAGTCACGGGGATGAGCCGTCGGTGGGGCGCGCAGGACCTGCTCGACCTGGTCCTCGACGAGGGCTCCTTCACCTCGTGGGATGCCGCGATCGACATCACCGGCCACCCCGAGCACTACCGGCGCGAGCTCGAGGCCGCCGCGGCCAAGGCCGGCACCGACGAGTCGGTACTGACCGGTCGTGGCCAGGTCCACGGCCGGCCGGTCGCCGTGGTCGCCAACGAGTTCCGCTTCCTGGCCGGGTCGATCGGCCGTGCGTCGGCTGACCGCATCGCGAGCGCCGTACGACGGGCCACGGCGGAGGGGCTGCCCGTCCTGGCCACGACCAGCTCGGGTGGCACCCGCATGCAGGAGGGCACGCCTGCCTTCGTGCAGATGGTCGAGATCTCGCGGGCGCTGATGGCGCACCGGGCGGCCGGCCTGCCCTACCTGGTGCACCTGCGCCACCCGACCACCGGCGGGGTCTATGCCTCCTGGGGGTCGCTCGGCCACGTGACCGTCGCCGAGCCGGGGGCGCTGGTGGGCTTCCTCGGGCCGAAGGTCTTCCAGGCGCTCAACGGCGAGGCGTTCCCCGAGGGCGTGCAGACCGCCGAGAACCTCGCGGCCAAGGGCGTCATCGACGCCGTGGTCTCTGCCGAGGACCTCCCGCAGCTCGTCGATCGGGCGCTCGGCGTTCTCGTCGACCCGCCCACGGTGGCGACGCTGCCGTTGCGACCCGCGGTGCCTGCCCCGGCGTCGCGGCCGGTGTGGGAGTCGATCGAGCTGACCCGCCGACCCGAGCGGGTCGGGGTCCGCGACCTGCTGCGTCACGGCTCCACCGGCACGCTGCGGCTGCGCGGCACCGACGAGGGTGAGCGCGACGAGACCGTGATCGTGGCGCTCACCCGGATCGACGGCCAACCCTGCGTGCTGGTCGGCCAGGACCGCTCGCGACAGTCCCCGACGCACCCGATGGGCCCGGCCGCGCTCCGCGAGGGTCGACGCGCGATGCGCCTCGCCGAGGAGCTCGGCCTCCCGCTCGTCACCGTCATCGACACCCCCGGTGCAGAGCTCTCGCAGCGCGCCGAGGAGGGCGCCATCGCCGGCGAGATCGCCCGCTGCATCGCCACCCTGACGACCATGACCGTGCCGACGCTGTCGGTGATCCTCGGCCAGGGGTGCGGTGGGGGAGCGCTCGCGCTGCTCCCGGCCCGCACGGTCATCGCCACCGAGCACGCCTGGCTCTCGCCGCTCCCGCCCGAGGGTGCGAGCGTGATCGTCCACGGCGACGTCACCCACGCGGCCGAGATGGCCGCGGCACAGCGGGTCGGCGCGGCCGACCTGCTCGCCGACGGCACCGTCCAGCACGTGGTGCCCGAGGTCGAAGGGGAGTCCGCCCGCGACCTCGCCATCGCCGTGGCCGCCGAGATCGGGGAGCAGCTGCGCCGCCTGGGCGCCGTACGACGGGTGGGTAGGGGTCTTCTGACGCCGCGCTAGCTCGCCTTCTTGGCAGCGGCCTTCTTCGCGGGAGCCTTCGTGGCGGTGGTCTTCTTCGTGGCAGCTGACTTCTTGGTGGCGCTCTTCTTGGCCGGCGCCTTCGCGGTCTTCTTCGCCGCAGGCTGCTCGTCAGCCCCGTCGTCAGCCTCGTCGGAGTCCGAGTCCGTCGACTCGCCGCGTGCGGCCTTGGCGGCGTCGACGGAGCGCTGGAGCGCGGCGAGGAGGTCGACGACCTCGCCGGAGGACTTGGTGGAGGTGGGGGTGCGCTTGATCTCGCCGCCCTCGATCTTGGCCTTGACCAAGGCCTCGACGGCGCCGGCGTAGTCGTCCTCGAACTCGGAGGCGTCGAAGTCGCCGGCGAGGGTCTCGACCAGCATCGTGGCCATCGTGACCTCGGCCTCCTTGATCTCACCGGGCTCGACGGTGAAGTCGGGCTGGCGGATCTCGTCGGGCCACATCATGGTCTGCAGCACGATGACGTCGTCGCGGACGCGGAGCACGGCCACCGAGGTGCGCTGGCGCAGGGCGACCGTCACGACGGCCATCCGGTCGGCGTCCTTGAGAGCCTGGCGCAGCAGGGCGTAGGGCTTGGCGCCGGTCTTCTCGGGCTCGAGGTAGTAGCTCTTCTCGAAGAGCATCGGGTCGATCTGGTCGCTGGGGACGAACTTCTCGACCGCGATCTCGCGCGACGAGGTCGACGGCAGCTCGGCCATGTCGTCGTCACTGAGGATCACCATCTCGCCGTCCTCGGTCTCGTAGCCCTTGGCGATGTCGGCGTAGGGCACCTCCTCGCCGTCGATCGAGCAGACGCGTTGGTACTTGATCCGCCCGCCGTCCTGGGCGTGCACCTGCCGGAAGGACACGTCGTGCGACTCGGTTGCGGCATAGAGCTTGACGGGCACGCTGACCAGGCCGAAGGAGACCGCGCCCTTCCAGATCGCTCGCATGGGGAAGCCTCTCGCTGTGCCAGGTGATGTGCCAAGTGATGTGCCAGGTGATCGGACCGGTGGTGCCGATGTGGACCGCCGCGGCGTCCAGTATTCATCGCGACCGCGTCAGCGGCCACCACCCTGCGGCGTGCGACTGCCCGTCCCGCGAGTGCGCCACGCGTCGAACGCCTCGCGCGAGGTCTTGGTCGGGGTGTAGCCGAGGACGTCCTTCAGCCGGTCGTTGGCGAGCACGGGGCGGAACTGGAGGAACCGCGTCTGCTCCGGACCGTACGACGTGAGGCCGAGCCGCTTGCCGACCATCAGTGCGATCCGCAGCGTCGGCTCGGGGACCTCCAGCACCCTCTTCCCCAACGACGCAGCGATCTCCGAGATGGTCAGCGATCCGTCCCCGGCCACGTTGAAGACGCCTGTCGCCTCGCCCGTGACCGCCCGCTCGATGATCGCCACGACGTCGGTGTCCCAGATGAACACGAAGGGGGAGTCGGCGCCGCGGATCTTGAGCAGCCGCGGCCGCTCGAAGAGCGCGGTGATCTGGTTGTCGACCCGTTCGCCCAGGATCGTGCCGATCCGCAGCACCACCTGCTCCAGCTCGGGGTGCTCGACGCGCGCAACCGCCAGCATCTCCTCGACCTGCCGCTTGTGGTCGCTGTAGGCGAACTCCACGTTGCCGCGCACCGGGTCGTCCTCGGTCAGCCAGCCGCCGTGGGCTCGACCGTTGTCGGGGTGGTAGCCGTAGGCAGCGCCGCTCGAGGACACCACGACCCGCCGCACCCCGTGCGCCAGGCAGGCGTCGAGCACGTGGCGCGACCCGTCGACGTCGACGGCCCGCTCGAGCTCGCGTGAGGAGTCTCTGCCGGGTGTGACGATCGATGCGAGGTGCACCACCACCTCGGGCCGGCAACGCTCCACGGCAGCAGACACCAGGCCCGCGTCGCGGACGTCGACCACCACGTGGTCGACCCCCGCCACCGGAGCGTCGGGCACCCGCAGGTCGGCGCTGGTGACGGCGTGACCACCACCAGCGAGCCCCCGGACCACCGACGAGCCGAGGAACCCGTTGCCGCCGGTGACCAGCACCGCGGTCATGCCGGCGCCCCCGACGATGCACCCGACGGCGCCCCCGAGACCGCCGCCGCTCCGCGCACCCGGCGCCACAGCACCGCCACGGTGAGCCCGGCGATGATGTCCCAGATGCCCCACCAGGCGGCGACCAGCGCCATCCCGCCGAGTCCGTCGAAGTAGGTGAAGACCAGCAGCAGGCCGAGCCCCGCGTTGCGGATCCCCACCTCGAAGGTCATCGCGCGCACGCTGGCGTCCGGCAGTCGCGTCGCCCGGCCGATGCCGTAGCCGAGCAGCAGCGCCAACGCGTCGTGGAGGAACACCGCGAGCAGCACGACACTGATGTAGTCGACGAAGATGTCCCAGTTGTTGGCGACGCCGATGACGATGATGGCGGCCAGCGCGACGTAGGACAGCGGACCGATGACGCGGTGGCCGACCGAGGCCACCCGTGGCCAGAGCCGGGCGATGGTGATGCCGGCGACGAACGGCAGTCCGATCACCAGCCCGACCTCGAGCAGCATGTCGAGCGCGCTCAGGTCGATGTCCTCGAGCACCTTCTTGCCGGTCGGGTGCAGTCCGCCCCAGAACGCGACGTTGAGCGGCATCAGCACGATCGCGAGCAGGTTGCCGACGGCCGTCATCGACACCGACAGCGCCACGTCGCCACCTGAACGGTGGGTGAGGATGTTGGAGACGTTGCCCGGCGGGCAGCACGCCACCAGGATCAGCCCGAGCGCCACCGACCCGCGCAGGTCCAGCGCCAGCGTCAGGACGAAGGTGATCGCCGGCAGCAGGAGGAACTGTGCGACGACACCGATCGCGATCACCCCGGGCCGACGCAGCGCAGCGGCGAAGTCCTCGAAGCGGGTGTCGAGCGCGATGCCGAAGAGGATCGCCCCGATGACGATCTTGAGGGTCGTCAGCGACGACTCCTCGAAGGCGATCCTGATGTTGTCGACGTCGGTCACGACGTGAGCCCCTCGATCTCGGCGCGCACCGCGGAGCGGTAGGCGTCCTTGTTGACGTAGTAGGACATCCGCTCCAGCCCCAGGTAGCGGTAGCCGCCGGACAGGTCCGGTCGTGGCCCGGCAGCCCGCCGGTCCAGAGCGCGAGCGGCGGCCGGGTTCTCGCGCCGCGCCCTCAGGTACGACGCCACGAGCTCGGCCTGCTCGTAGCGACCCTGCCAGCCGATGCCGGACGCCTCGATCATGCCCAGCACGAAGAGGTCGGGGTCGGCCTGGGTGAAGATGTTGAGGTAGAGGTCCGGCGCGGTGCCGCGCCCCTTCCACTGCAGCAGCTCGGGATCCACGAACGGGTAGTGCAGGTGGTAGCCGGTCGCCAGGACCACCACGTCGTAGGGCGAGCGGCTGCCGTCGGCGAACTCGACCTCGGACCCTGCGAGCCGTCGTACGTCGGGCCGCACGCGGAGGTCGCCGTGCCCCAGGTGGTGCAGGACCAGCGTGTTCACGATCGGGTGCGACTCATAGATCTTGTAGTCGGGCTCGGGGAATCCGAACCGGACCGGGTCGCCGGTGAAGAGCTTGAGCACGCGGGAGTCGATCGCCTGCTTGATCCGCGGCGGCAGCGGCTTGCCCTGGTTGAGGGTGTCGGCGGGCTTGCCGAAGAGGTACTTGGGGACGAAGTAGTAGCCCCGACGCACTGACAGGTCGACGGACGTGGCGTGGTGCACGGCGTCGACCGCGATGTCGCAGCCCGAGTTGCCGGCCCCGATGATCAGCACCCGCTTGTCGGCGAAGACACGCGGGCTCTTGTAGGCGCTGGTGTGCAGCACCTCGCCGTCGAAGGAGCCGGGGAGGGTCGGGACCGACGGCTCGCTGAGCGTTCCGTTGCAGACCAGGACGCCGGCGTGCTGGTGCTCGGTGCGCACGCCGTCGACCTCGACCGTGACCGTCCAGCCGCCCTCGGCGAGCGGCACCGCCGCCACGACCTCGGCGCCGAACGTGAAGCCGGACGTGAGGTCGAAGCGGTCGGCGAAGTCGCGGAAGTAGGTGAGCAGGTCGCGGTGCGAGGGATAGTCCGCGACCTCGTCGGCCATCGGGTGCTCGGCGAACTCGGTGGTCCGCTTGGACGAGATCAGGTGGGCCGACTCGTAGACCGTGCTCCGCGGCCCGTCGATGTCCCACAGCCCGCCGACCCCCGCGGCGAGCTCGTAGCCCACCCAACCGATCCCCGCGCGCTGCAGGTTGCGGGCGGCCGCGAGCCCCGACGGCCCGGCCCCGATCACGGCATAGGTCATGTCCACGACAGGCATGATGTCGTCATGCGTCCCATGCTCGCCACCAAGGGCACCCTGGTGCCCGTCGGCGAGGCCTGGTCCCACGAGGTCAAGTGGGACGGCGTGCGGATCCTCGCCGACACCCTGCGCGACTCCGGGTCGACCCGGATGTGGAGCCGCAACGGCAACGACGTGACGCCCGCGTGGCCCGAGATCGCCGCCGGGCCGCTCGCGGGTCGCGACGCGCTGGTCGACGGCGAGGTGATCGCCCTCAACGACAAGGGCGTGCCCGACTTCCGGGTCCTCCAGGACCGCATCCACACCCGCAAGGCCGCGACGGCGCTGCGCCTCAGCGCGAGCATCCCCGCCACGTTCATGGTCTTCGATCTGCTGCGTCTCGACGGCACCGACCTCACCGGCCAGCCCCTCGAACGCCGGCGCCAGCTCCTGGGCGAGCTCCTCGGTGGCCTCGAGCCGGGCAGCACCTGGCAGGTGCCGACGTCGTACGACGACGGGCAGATGCTCCACCAGGCGACCCTCCAGCAGGGGCTGGAGGGCATCGTCAGCAAGCGCCGCACCTCCCGCTACGTCCTCGACCAGCGTTCCCCGCACTGGATCAAGCTCGCGCACCGCCACCGGCTCTCCTACGTCGTCGGTGGCTGGCGGCCCCAGGAGGGGACGACCGACCGGCTCGCGGCGGTGCTCGTGGGGGAGTCGACGCCCGACGGCCTGCTCTACCGCGGCCGGGTCGGCAGCGGTATCGGCGGCAAGGCCGGCCGGTTGCTGAGCGACCTGCTGGCGCCGCTGAGCACGTCGAGCAGCCCGTTCGCCGACGAGGTCCCGCGCCTCGACGCCCTGGGCACCCGGTGGGTCGAGCCCAGCGTCGTCATCGACGTCGACACCCATGGCGTCGGCTACACCCGCCTGCGCCAGCCGTCCTACCGCGGTGTCCGCACCGATGTGAGGGCCGAGGACCTGTGAGCCCGAGGAAGCAGGCCTACGACAAGCAGGAGGTGCACGTCGACGTCGAGGGTCGCACCCTCAAGATCAGCAGCCTCGACAAGGTCCTCTTCCCCCGCACGGGCACCACCAAGGCCGAAGTGCTCAGCTACTACGCGCAGATCGCACCGGTCCTGCTGCCGCACCTGAAGGACCGCGCGGTCACCCGGATCCGCTGGCCCCACGGCGTGGGGGACATGAGCTTCTTCGAGAAGAACGCACCCGCCGGCACCCCGTCGTGGGTGCGCACGGTGACCGTCCCCACGACCGGCAGCCGCATCGGCACCGGTGACGGCACGCTCACCTTCCCGATCGTCGAGGACCTCGCCACGCTGACCTGGATGGTCAACCTCGCGGCGCTCGAGCTGCACGTGCACCAGTGGACCGTCGGGCGCAACGGCCGCCCCCGCAACGCCGACCGCATCGTCGTCGACCTCGACCCGGGGGAGCCCGCCGGCCTCCACGAGTGCTGCCAGGTCGCGCTCCTGGCGCGCGCCAAGCTCGCCGAGCGAGGCCTGACGGCCAAGCCGGTCACCAGCGGCAGCAAGGGCCTCCACCTCTACGCCGACCTGCCGCGCCGCCTGCCCAGCGACGCCGCGACGGCGCTCACCAAGGAGGTTGCCGAGGAGCTCCAGGGCGAGCACGCCCGGCTCGTCACCGCCACCATGACCAAGGCCAGGCGCGGCGGCAAGGTCTTCTTGGACTGGTCGCAGAACGCCGGCTCCAAGACCACGATCTCGCCCTACTCCCTGCGCGGCAAGGAGAAGCCGTACGTCGCCGCGCCGGTGTCGTGGGCCGAGGTCGAGGAGGGGGCCGGCGACCCCCTCGGGCTGGAGCAGCTGCGCTTCGAGGAGGTCCTCGAGCGGGTCGCCGACCACGGCGACTTCTTCGCGTCCTGACCGGTGTCCTGACCGGCGTCCTGACCGGTGTGCCGAGGGTGTTACCCAACCGTGGACCCAGCGTGGGCCCGACGTTCCCGCGACGTGGCGGGTCGGCTCGTAACGTCATGGACACGCTCGTCGTCGGGCCCTGGGAGGTGTCATGAAGATCGCAATCACGCGCAAGCTCCTGCTGGCGGTCGCCTCGGTCCTCATGGTGGCCGCCGTGGCAGCCCTCAGTGGCGTCCCGTGGAGCCAGGCCAGCGGCTCCGAGGCGGGCGTCGAGCTCGTCGCGGAGGACAGCTTGGCCACGCTGACCGTCACGGGCATCCAGCCCGGCGACTCGGTCGTGCGCTCGGCCACGATCCGCAACTCGACCAACGCATCGGTCCGGGTCGCGTTCACCGAGCAGGGCGCGCCCTCGACCGCGCAGGACGGGCTCCTGCTGCTGCGCATCGAGAGCGAAGGCCGTCAGGTGTTCGCGGGCGGGTTCGGCGCCATGGCCGACCTGACCCAGGACGCCGGGGAGCTCGCCCCCGGGGCATCCGCCACCTTCCGGTTCACCGTGGCGCTGCCCGACGACGCGTCGTACAACCCCCCTGGCCAGGAGGTCGCGCAAGCGACCTACGCATGGGTCCTGGTCCCCGTCACCACGTGACGCTCACGCACCATCTCGGGAAGGAACTGCTGTGGAGATCGCGCCGGCACCGCCGCGACGCCGGACCTCTCCGCGCGCCCGGATGCTGCTGGTGCTGGGCATCTTCGGCCCCGTGACGCTGCTGGCGCTGCTGCCGACGGTGCTCGGGCTCCAGCGCTACGTCGTCACGAGCGACTCCATGAGCGGTGGCATCGAACGCGGCTCGGTGGTCTTCGAGCGCCGGGTCCCGGTGGGTGACCTGCGCGTCGGCGATGTCATCACCTACGAGCGCCCCTCCTCCGCGGGCTCCGACGGGCTCGTCACGCACCGGATCGAGTGGATCGAGGGTGCTTACCTCCAGACCCGCGGCGATGCCGAGCCGGGGCCGGACCCGTGGCTGGTGCCGTTGGGCCAGCCCACGATGTCGCGCGTCGTCCTGAGCATCCCCTACGTGGGATATCCGTTCGTCGCGCCGATCGGGCAGTCGGTGTGGCTGCTGGTCCTGGTGGTGCCGGGCGCGCTGCTGGGCTCCCTGCTCGTCCAGGACGCCCGCCGGTCACGAGCGAGCCCGGCGCGGATGTCGCACCGAGTAGGCACGTCTGCGCGATAGGCGACGCTGAGAGCCCCTATGCTTCGCAACGTGGCACATAGGGTTCTGGTCGTCGAGGACGAGGAGGACATCGCTATCCCTCTCGTCCGCACCCTGGAGCGCGAGGGCTACGACGTCCTGTGGGTCGACAGCGGCCAGAAGGCGCTGGACGAGCTCCAGTCGCGGTCGGCCGAGGTGGTCATCCTCGACCTGGGCCTGCCCGACATGGACGGCCTCGAGGTCTGCCGCAGGGCCCGCGATGCCGGCTACGAGGGTGCGATCATGATCGTCACAGCCCGAGCCGGCGAGCTCGACCGCGTCGTGGGGCTCGACTACGGCGCCGACGACTACCTCGCCAAGCCCTTCGGCCTCGCCGAGCTGCAGGCGCGCGTCCGCGCCCTCATCCGGCGTACGTCGGGTGCCAACGGCCATGGCGACGGCATCGACGAGGGTGCCCTGCGCATCGACGTCGCCGCGCGCCGGGTCTATGCCGGTGAGGACGAGGTGCCCCTGACGGGCAAGGAGTTCGACGTCCTCAACATCCTGGCGGCCCACCGCGACAAGGTGGTCTCCCGCGGTCGGTTGATGGCCGATGTCTGGGACGAGAACTGGTACGGCTCGACGAAGACGCTCGACGTGACGATCGGTCGCCTTCGCCAGAAGCTCGAGAGCGTCGGAGTCTCGGAGCGGGTGGTTGCTGTTCGGGGCGTGGGATTCCGCCTCGAGGGCAGCACCCCCGATGCGTGAACGGCTGACCCTCAGCTTTGTCCTCGTCACCCTGGGCCTGCTCGTGGTCGCTGGTCTGGTGCGCTCGGTCGCCCTCGACGGGATGCAGCGCGAGCGCGAGGGCGAGCACATCTTCCGCGAGGCGACGACGCTGGCGGCGGTGGTCGAGGCCCGCCAGGAGCGGCGGGAGGTCATCGACGCCGCGTTCCTCGACGACTACGTCGGCGCCGACACCGCGATCGTCTTCGTCCCCGCCCCCAACGGTGACGGTGGCGACAGGGTCGAGGTCCGGGGACCCGCCTACGAGCCGGGTGAGGGCGAGATCTCCTCGACGGTCACGCTCGACGACGGCGACCTGACGGTGCGGCAGTCCGCCGACGCGATCGGCGGGGTCTTCCGGCAGGACGTGTGGTCGCTGGTCGTGCTGTTCCTGCTGGTCGGGGTCGTCTCGGCGCTCATCGGCTTCGCCATCTCCCGCGCGCTGTCGGCGCCCTTCCAACGACTCGCCGTCGCCGCGAGCGCGCTCGGCCGCGGTCGCTTCGACCTGGATCTTCCGGAGACCCGGGTGCCCGAGGCCAGGGCCATCTCCGAGGCGTTGCGCACCAGCGCCGTGGCGCTGCGGGACCGGCTCGAGCGGGAGCAGGCGTTCTCCATGCACGCCTCCCACGTGCTGCGCACGCCGCTCACCCGCCTGCGCCTCGAGCTCGAGGAGCTGGCCCTGGACCCCGAGCTCCCCGAGGCGGCGCGGTCGGCCGTGGTGCGGGGCATGTCGGCCGTCGACGAGGTCAACGAGGTCGCCGGCGAGCTGGTGAGCCTGTCGCGCCAGGGGCTGATCGGTGGTGAGCAGGTCCCGTTGCGCGAGCTCGCGACCGGTTCCGCCCAGGTCTGGGCCGACGAGCTCGCCGACCTCGGACGGGGGCTGACCGCGGCCGTCGAGGGCGACCTCGAGCTCACCTTCACCCCCGGCCCCATCGAGCAGATCCTCGACCTGCTGCTGCGCCACGTCGTACGCCACGGGACCGGTGACGCGCGCCTGGTCTTCGAGGGCGACTCCCGGGGTCACCTGCGGATCACCGTCGGCGCCGCGCGACTCACCTCACCGCGCGAGGAGCTGCTCGTCGAGGAGGCGCGCTCGGTCGTCGAGGCGCTCGGTGGACGGCTCCAGTCCGACGTCGGCGACGACACGGGCATCGACCTCTCGGTCCTGCTGCCGCGACGCTGACCTGTCCCTCCAGGCGGGCTCAGCTCAGGCGTCGATGAAGGTGCTGATCGCGTCGTTCACGATGTCGGGCTGCTCGAGCTGGAGGAAGTGGCCGGCGTCGGCGACCACCCGGATCTCCGCGCCGTCGGGCAGCCGGGTGGCGGCCCGCTCGGCGATCGCCGCCTGGAGGCAACCGTCGTCGGCGCCGTGCAGATGGAGGCTCGGCACGGTCGGCATCGCGGTCCAGGTGCGATGCCAGTCGGCGTAGGCCTCGGGCACCGCCCACACCCGCGGCACCGCGCGGTAGTAGCCGATCACGGCCGAGCGTTGCTCGGGCGTCCCGACGCTCGCCAGCAGGTGCTCGAGGTCCGCCGTCGCGTCGTAGCCCGGTGACCAGGCCGCCCACAGGTGGTGCACCAGCCCGGACGGGTCAGCTCCCCCGCTGACCCCCACCGGCGCGGTCCAGCACAGAACCGCCCACGACCAAAGCAGGCGAGGCGAGGGGCCGCGCAATTTCCTAGGCGCGTCGGAACAAGCCACGGGAAACGCCATGCCCTTTCGGCCCCCCTAGGGAATCGGTCGGGGCGGACATGACCTGTAGCCGTGAAGCAGACACGCCCACACTTGGTCCGCTGACACGGGTCTACTCCGCTGGAGCGATGTTTTGGTTGAGGCGGAAGAGGTTGGTCGGGTCGTAGGCCTTCTTGATGGCGGCGAGGCGCTCGTAGTTGGGTCCGTAGTTGGCGCGGATGCGGCTCTGGTCGTCCTCGGCCATGAAGTTGATGTAGCCGCCGTCGCTGGTGTGGGGCTCGAGTGCCGCGTGGTACTCACGCACCCACTCGGTGTTGGCGTTGTTGTCTGCAGGGTCGGGCCACATGCCGGCGATCACTGGGGCGAAGTTGGCGCCCCGGTAGGCGAACGCGGTCGCGTCAGCCGCGACGTCGTGGACTGCGCCGTCGATTGGGTAGAGGTGCATGGTGGACTCCATGGCCGGCACCTGGGTGCCGTGCTCGAGGTGGACGGCGATGGCGTCGTCGGTGAGCTCCGGTTGGAAGGCGGCCTTCCAGTAGTGCTGGAGGCCCGGGGGCAACAGGCCGTCGAACGCGCTGTTGAGTGCTGGGTAGGGCATCCTGCCGACGTGCTCGGCGACGGGCTTACCGACCGCGCGCAACTCTTGGAGGAGCACCTCGGCGTCCTCGTCGCTGCCGTTGAAGCAGGACACCAGCAGAGCGAATGGCTCGCCGACCCGGTCCTCGGGGACGAACGGGAGCGGTGGGGCGATCTGGAACGCCGGGAAGGCGCCCATGGTGCGGGGTGCGGCGGCGATCCACTCGCGGTAGGTCTTGAACAGGTCCTCGGCGACGTTGAGCTCGAAGAACATCGGGCCGCCGTAGATGGTGTCGACCGGGTGCAGGTCGAACTCGAGCTCGGTCACAACGCCGAAGTTGCCACCGCCGCCCCGCAGCGCCCAGAACAGGTCGGGATGCTCGTTCTCGCTGGCGGTCACGAAGGTGCCGTCGGCGAGTACGACGTCGGCCGAGCGGAGGTTGTCGATGGAGAGTCCGTGCGCGCGGGCGAGGTAGCCGATGCCGCCGCCGAGGGTGAGGCCGGCGACTCCGGTGGTTGAGATGATCCCGCCGGTGGTGGCCAGACCGAAAGCGTGCGCAGCATGGTCGAAGTCGCCCCAGGTGCAGCCGCCCTGCACGCGGGCGATCCGCTTCTCGGGGTCGATGCGGATTCCTTTCATGGCGCTGAGGTCAAGGACGATGCCGTCGTCGACGGTCCCGAACCCCGGGACGCTGTGGGCCCCGCCTCGGATCGCGAGGTCGAGGCCGCTCTCGCGTGCGGCAGCGACGGCGGTGCGCACGTCCGCGACGTCGACTGCTTGCACGATGGCGAGTGGGCGGCGGTCGATCATCGCGTTGTAGACCGAGCGCGCCTGGTCGTAGTCGGGGGACTGCGAGGTGATCACTGGGCCTCTCGTTGCTTCGAGGGTGCTGAGTGCGGGTGTGCCGGTCATTGCTGCTCCCTGTGTTTGTCGGTCGAGCTTCTGGTCAGCTGAAGAGCCGCACGGCGTGGTCGTGGAAGTCCCGCATCGGGGAGACCGGCCCGATTTCGAGGAACACGGCCCCGTCCGCCGAGGTGGCGGTGTGCCCGGCGGGCCAGTGGTAGACCTCCCCGGCGGCTGCGGTCTCGATGGTTCCGTCGGCGTGCTCGAGCCGGATCGAGCCTTCCAGCACGATCCCCCAGTGGGGGCTGGGGCATCGGTCGTTCGGTAGGCCCTGTAGGACGGGGCCGAAGTCGGTTCCGGCCGGGACCCGGGCATGGCGGATGGCCATGTCGCCCAGCTCGAGGTACCTGGTCTCCAGGTCGCCCTGGGCGACTTCGACGGGCATGTCGGCGATCGGTGTTGCCATGGGAGTGCTCCTTCGCATCGATTGTTGCTGGCCCTGGCCACGCTACGGAGGATCAGAGGCCAGCACCTGACCTGATCTGACCGGATCGCCTCGGGCCGGGGAGGGGTCAGATCTGACTATCTCGGCGAGTGTTGGATCCGGTTAGAGTCGAGAGGTGATTGAGACCGCCCGGCTGCGCTCAGCAACGGTGCCTCTGCGGAGGGGTACCGCTTTCGTGGGTCGCCGGGCGGAGGTGGAACGCCTGGAGGCGGTCTGGGCTGCGGTCGAGGACGATCGGCGGCAGCTGGTCTTCGTGGGCGGGGAGCCAGGGGTCGGCAAGACCCGGCTGGTGGCCGAGGCCGCCGCGGCGCTGCGAGAGCATGGGGCCAGGGTCCTGTGGGGTGCCTGCCGTGAGGATCTCGACATCCCCTACCGGCCCTTTGTCGCCATCCTTGAGCAGGCACTTGAGCAGGTGCCACCGGAGGCGCTGCAGGAGATCCCGCCCGAGGCGGCTGCCCCGCTTCCGCGGCTGACCTCCGCCGCGTCCCGCCACTGGCCGGGAGTCGCGGAACCCTCCTCCGGTGACAGCGAGTCGCGACCGGTGCTCTTCGATGCGGTGCTGCGCGTGCTGTTGGTGGTGGCCGAACAGGGGCCGTTGGTGCTGGTCCTCGAGGACCTGCATTGGGCGCCGGAGCCAACTCTGGCGCTGCTTTCTCACGTGGCCGAGTCCACGGCCGGAGAGCAGTTGTTGGTGCTGGCCACGCGTCGGACCACGGCTCCGGACCGCACCGACGCCGTCACGTACGCGCTTGCGGACCTGCACCGCCTCGACGGTGTCGAGCGGATCGACCTCGTCGGGCTCGCGACCGGGGAGGTGGCGGAGTACCTCTTGGGGCAGCCCGGGGTGTCGCGCGCATCCGCCCGGGCTGCGGCCCCGGTGCTACGGGACCAGACCGGGGGGAACCCGTTCTTCCTACAGGAGTACTGGCACGACCTGGCCACCCGCGGAGGCCTGGCGGCGATGCGTTCGTGGACTGCCCAGGCACCACGGTCGGTCCAGGATGCGCTCGAGCGTCGACTGTCGGCCTTCGCCGCCGACCACGCTCGCGTCGTCGAGCTGGCCGCGGTCGCAGGCGACCACATTGATCCCTCCGTTTTGGTCCAGGCCTGCGACCTCGACGCGGAGGTCGTCCTCGAGGGGATCGACTTCGCCGTACGCGCTGGTCTTCTCCTCGCCGGTACCGACGATGGTAGGTACCGGTTCGCGCACGCGTTGGCCCGGCAGGCCGTCCTGGATCGGATGTCCTCCACCGGCCGCGCGGCTGCTCACGCGCGGGTCGCGGAGGCCCTCGAACATCGCCTGGACGAGGACGACCCTGGGCTGGTGGCCCAACTGGCCCACCACTACGTCCAGGCCCGCGCGCTCGGACATGGGGAGAAGGCCGTCCACTACTTGGTGCTCGCAGCCGAGCAGGCGGTGCGCAGCATCGCTCACAGCGAGGCCGCGGCGCTGTACGAGCGGGCAGCACAGCTGCACGTGGCTGAGGGCCCGCCGCGGGTCGAGCTGCTCTTCGCCGCTGCCCACTGTCACATGCACGCCGGCGACTTCACGACCGCCCGGCGCCTGTACGCGGACCTGGGCTCGGGCGAGAGTCCTCGAACCCGGCTGATGGCGGCGATCGGGCACGAGGACGCCTCCGCCAGACCGGGGGTGAACGGTCAACCTTCGCTCGTGATGCTCAGCGAGGCCTTGGCCGGTGCCGCCCTGGATCAGCACGATCCGCTGTACGTGCGCGCCCTGGCCAGCATGGGAAGAGCCTCCGCGTTCACCGGAGATACGCAACGGGCTCGCACATGGGGCGAGGAGGCGCTGGCGCGGGCACGAGCCGACGGAGACGAGGAGCTGGTCGCCCATGCGCTCGGCCGGACCCTATGGCAGGGGATGACGCCTCGGCTCGCGCCCGAGCTGTTGGCCCGGGCGGTCGAGCTCCACGAGATCGGGTCACGCCTCGGAGACGACGACCACCTTGGTCCGGCAGCCTTCTACCGCGGCGTCTTCGCCTACATCGTGGGCGACGAGCCCGCCTGGACCAGCGCCCAACGCGACCTCACCGAGCTGGCCCTGTCGCGCGGGCAGCCCTTCTTCCGGTACGTCGCCGGATGCTGCCGTTACGCCCATCGGTACTCCGTAGGGGACTACGCGGCAGCGGAGCGCATCGTCGCCTGGCTGGAGCAATTCAACCAGGAGTTCGACGGCGCGACCGAGGGGTCATGGGGAGTGCAGCAGTTCATGCTCCGGCGGGTCACTGGCGGCCTGGCACAGGTACGTCCGCTCGTGACCGGGCACGAAGACCTCGCGGACCACTGGCTTCCAGGCCTGTTGGCGCTGTACACAGAGCTGGAGATGTGGGCGCCGACCGCCCGTCTGCTGGCCCACCTGTGTGACCGGATCGACGACTATCGGGCAGGCGCCCAGTGGGGCGGGGTGCTGGCCTTCATGACCGAGGCGGCAGTGAAGCTCGATGATGCCCCGACGGCAAGAATGCTGCGGCCGCTGCTGGCCGACTACGCCGATGCCAACCTGATGACCGGGCAGTTCGTCGGCGTCTTCGGCAGCGCCGATCGCCGGGTGGCGGAGCTGGACTCAGTGCTGGGCGCGCCGGGCGCCGACCTTCGCTTCGAGCGTGCTCTCGCCATGGACCGGCGGATGGGCGCGGTCACACACCAGGCTGAGACCCTGGCCGCCTGGAGCCGCCATCGTGCCCGCGGCACGGGAACGGCGGGCGGACCCACCGCCGCGGCGCTGGCCGACGAGGCCGGCGCGCTCGCGCGACGGATCGGCCATCGCGGCGTCCTCCGTGACCTCGACGCTGTCCCGGCGCCTGACGCCGTGCACCCACCTCTTCCCAACGGTCTCACCGAGCGGGAGGTCGAGGTACTCCGCTTGGTCGCCGAGGGCCTGTCCAATCGCGAGATCGGTGAACGGCTGTTCCTCAGCGCAAACACGGCCGCCAACCACGTGCGCAGCATCCTGAGCAAGACCGCAGCCCCCAACCGCACCAAGGCGGCGATCTTCGCCACCCAGCACGGTCTGCTCCGACCCGGAGGATGACCCGACCCCCCGGCCATCTACATCGGTGTGAACGAGCCGTCCGGAGAGATGGTGCCGGAGAGCTCCAGGATGGCGTCGGCCGGGAGACCGGCGCGGACCGCGGCCGTCCGGATCGCGTCGATGTCGTCGGCCTCGTAGAGGCAGAAGGTCTTGCGCTTGTCGGCCGACAGGAACGAGGAGAGCCAGCGCACCCCGGAGTCACCGTTGATCTCGTTGATCTCGACGGCAGCCTCGGGCGCGACGTCCAACTGCTCGGCGAACTGACGTTCCACCATGAAGACCGGCATGGCTGTACCTCTCGCTTGTGACCGTGTGTGATTGACCGGAACGGCGGCCTAGGAACCCAACGTACCCAGGGGGCCGCTTGGGTGCAGTGGTTGAGCACAAACTCTCTCGCGGTTGTCGACGACGCTCCAAAACAGGTCTGGACCAGACACCCTGGTGATACCAGCCGGTAACCGTGACTTGTTCTAGACCGGAGCGTTGTGGAGCCGTCGGTGCTGGGACGCAGGAGGCGCTGACGCCAAGTCGAGCGAGGTAGTCATGCGGGGCTTGCAAGCTTCTCGGTTCGCGTTCGGCGTGGCGTTGGTGGTGGCCGCAATGGTCGGCTCGGGTGTCGCGGCGGCGAGCCCAAGAGACGAGACGGAAGCGAGTGGCGGGTGCCCCGCGCCGGAGGTGGAGCACACGCCCCGGTCGCTGCCCGAGGGCGTCAACGTGCTCCGCTGCGACTTGGTGGGGGAGTTGGTCCTGCGTGACATCCCCGGCGGGTTCGGTCTGGGGGTGGAGATTCCACACCCTGGTGAGGCCACTCCTGGTACGCCAACGCGAGCTGGTACATCAACCACGCGAACCGGCCGAGCAACATCACGGACAATCAGGCTGAGGAGCAGATTCGCGCAGCAAAGAACAACGTGGCGGGTGCCGACAACGACTGTGGCCGCGGCCACAACGTGAACCGGGACGCCAACTACGCCGGTATCACGAGCCTCAACCCGAACATCGCCCTGAACGCGGACGGGGACGTGATCTGCAGCGGCAACAGCGACAGCATCAGTGTGGTCGGTTTCGGCAAGCTGCCCGAAGGAGTGCTCGGCGTCTCCTGCCCGAAGCGGAGCTCGCTGGACAGCAAGGAGCTGATCGTCGACGACATCCGGATCAGCCAGGACAGCTCCACTTTCACGCTGACACCGAACGCGCTCGGGTGCGTGTCGCGCTACGACTTGCAGGCGCTGGTGACGCATGAGTTCGGGCACTTCTTTGGGCTGGGGCACGTCTCGGAGTCCAAGCGTCAGCAGATGACGATGAGTCCGCTCGTGGGTGCGTGCACGGCGGCTGAGCGCACGCTCGGCCTGCGGGACATGCTCGGGTTGGAGGTGTTGTTCTGATGTGGTCGGCGCGCGGCGAGCGGAGGTCTCGGCCCTCTGTCTCCGAGGCGGCGAGGGCGATGGAGAAGATGATCGTCACCACCGGGTTGGTGGTCTCGGGGTCGGTGTGGGCTGGGCCCGCCCAGGCGGCCGAGGTCGCCATAGACAGCTCGACTGCGACGACGGTGCGCACCATCGTGCGCACGACGTCGTGCGAGCAGGGTGGAACGATCACGACCACGATCCGCCGCAATGAGAGGTGGGTGAGCGTCAGCTTCGAGCTGTCGGGTGCGCTACCGCTGGAGCAGTATGGGTTCGGCGCGGAGTGGGTTGCCAAGCAGCGGGGAAAGGCGGGCCAGCCCGGCTCGTACGATGGGGCAACTGCCACGAGCTTGTTCGGCACTGCCGACCTCGCGGGCTTCGCCGCGCCGGTCAAGTCGCGGGTGACCTACAGGTTCGTGGCCTACAGCTCCAGAAACCAGTGCTTTGCCAAGGGGTTCGTCAGGCCCGCCTAGACCACGCCTAGGCCGTGCAGAGTCCGGTCGAAGCCGTCATCCTTCGTCCGGCGCTCCGCCCTCGGTCGGCGTTCGGAGAAGATCTACGGAACCGTCACCCTGGTCCACGACCTTCATGCCGATGTCCATGAGAGCCTCGTACACCCGCGACGACATAGACATGAAACATCCCTCCTGCGTCTTGTTTATATGCGCAGGTCAGAGGGCCTCAGGCAACGAGGGTGTATCCGCGAGGCGAGGCTCACGAGCAGGAGGGCGAGAGGGGTCGGAGCCAGTCGCTGCCGAGACGCGGTCGGCATTGCGCTCGCGGTCCCACGCCGTGCTTTCGCGTGGCACTGGGTGTCCTGCCTGGATCGTGCCCGTTGGATCTGTCCTCACCAGTCACATCAGTGGTACCTCTCCACAGATTCGTTTCGGACCCTGGCGTCACGTCGAGAGGTGGGCCTATGTTCGGTCCCAGGAACCTGACTCGGGAAACGGGGACCGTCGTGGCGACCACGCAGGCAGAGACGCTCGACCAGCACAGGACGCTGGTCGACCACCTCGATGAGCGCGTGCGCGCCCTGGTGCGCGGCGAGGGGGTCGACCCGCAGCGTGACGCGACCGTCGTACGACGGATCGCCGAAGGCGTCGTGCGCGAGCACGACGAGCGCAGCCTGACCGGTCAGGTCGCTCCGGTGCCGGACGTGGGCACGATGGTCGGGGAGCTGGTCGCCCGCGTCGCGGGCTTCGGGCCGCTCCAGCCGTTCCTGGACGACCCGACCGTCGAGGAGGTCTGGATCAACGACCCCTCGCGGGTCTTCGTGGCACGTCATGGCCGTCACGAGCTGACCAACCTGATCCTCACCTCGGCCCAGGTCTCAGAGCTGGTCGAGCGGATGCTCAAGTCGAGCGGTCGCCGCATCGACATCTCGCAGCCCTTCGTCGACGCCATGCTGCCCGAGGGGCACCGGCTCCACGTCGTCCTCGAGGGCATCAGCCGCGGGTTCTCGGCCGTCAACATCCGCAAGTCAGCCACGGGGCCACCGTAGGGGGTCTGACCTGCGCAAACGTGATCACTGCGCACCCTCGGTCCGCGTGGAGTCCGCAGCAGCGCCGAGCACGTCGTCGACGGCAGTGCGCGTGAGGTCCTCAGAGTCAGGCCAGATGTGGGCGTAGGTGTCCAGCGTCTCCTTCGCTGAGCCGTGACCCAGCCGGGCCTGGACGACCTTGACGCTCTCACCATGCCGGATCAGTAGCGAGGCGTAGTAGTGCCGCAGGTCGTGCAGCCGCGTCTTCACCGGCGCGCTCGTCGCGTTGACCGCCTTGCGGAAGGCGCGGGTCACGTGGTCGCGGTAGAGCAGCCCGCCGCCGGGCTCGGTGAAGATGGCGCCCTGGTCGCCGGCTGGGAAGTCGGCCAGGTGCGCCGCGAGGGCGTCGACGACGGTCTGGGGCAGAGGGATCGTGCGGTACGAGGCCTTCGTCTTCGGCGGCCCGAACGTTGGGGGCCACGTCAGCATCAGCTGGCGGTCGACGCGGAGTGTGCGTCGCAGGAAGTCGACCCGGTCCACCGTCAGGCCCGCGGCCTCGCCAGGGCGCAGACCGGTCCCGGCCATCAGCAGGACGATGGCTCGCCAGCGGGCAGGCATCGCTGCCTCGAGCTCGAGCACGGCCGACGTCTCGAGGAGCAGGATCTGAGGGTGCTCGACGAGCGGCAGCGTGATCCGTCGGCAGGGCGACTGCGCGATAACGCGGTCGTCGGCTGCGGCGCGGAACACCGCCCGCAGGTGCTGGTAGGTCACCTGGACAGTCGACGGGGCGACCTTGGTGGAGAGGTGCTGCACCCAGGCCTGGATCTCTGAGGGCCGGATCGAGGCCATCGGCCGGTTGCCGAAAATCGGCAGCGCATGCACCCGCAACGCTGAGTCGACAGCCGCCCGAGTGTTGGCCCGGTGCACCTGCCTGGCCTGCCACGCGGCCGCGTAGGCGCCGAACGTGACCTTGCCGGCCTTGGGGTCCACGTACTGCCCCGTGAGGACGGAGGCGGTCACCTCGTCGAGCCACCGCTGGGCGTCGACCTTACGGTCGAAGTGGCGGGCGTGCTCCTTGCCCGCGTCGTCGCGGTACCGGGCACGCCAGCGACCGTCAGGCCTCTTCGCGATCGACGCCATCAGTCCGTCCTGAGGTCCGGCAGGCTCCGCACCAGGTCGTCGATCCTCGTCCGAAGCTCGGGGTCCGATGGGTCGTCGCTGCTGTAGACCAGGTCCGTGACCTCGTCCATGGTGCGACCAAGAGACTCGGCGGCGCCCGGATTCGTCTCCGCGAGAAGCTTCATCGCTGCATCCACGGCATTCTTGACGGTGTCCCGGTAGCGGGTCGTGAAGTTGCCGAGCAGAAGCTTGCGCACGAGCGACCCGTCGCCGTACAGAGCGTCCAGCTGGGGAAGACCCAGCGCATAGGCCAACGAGATGCCCTCGGCCATGCTGACGGGTCGCCGGCCTGCCTCAACCTTCGCGACGGTGGTCTGCCGCCACGTCGGATGACCCAGCGCAACCATGCGTGCCGCCAGAGCCTCTTGCGACCAGCCAGGGCCTGGCGGGTGCTGCGCCTTACGCGAGGCTCGGATGTTGGCGCCGAGCAGAACGGCGGCGTCTGCGAGTACATCTGCCATCGATTCATCCTTCACGAGCATGAGGTTAATGCCCACAGAGTCTCGCCGATAGGCGTTGGTGGGCTTAGGCTGTTCTATGCCCTGGTCGGGTAACTGTCAACCTTTGGGAGCATGTTCATGGCGGATTCGCTGCTCGACATCGAGGAGGTGTCAGCGCGGACAACGGTCCCCGTCGGCACTCTCAGATATTGGCGTCACCTCGGCACCACCGGACCCCGCTCGACGCGGATCGGTCGACGCGTCGTCTATCGCGAGTCCGAGGTCGAGGCCTGGATCGAGGCGCAGTTCGCCAACGCAGTCGGTGACGACCTGCAGGCGGCTGGTCAGTGAGCGCCGCCGACCAGTTCCGCGAGCTCCTCGACGAGGAAGGCGCCGGCGACCGCCTCACCCGCTGCGCCGACCTCCTCAACCAGCGCAAGCTCGTCGCCGACACCATCGACGAAGTCCGCGCCCTCGTCGACCAGGCCGCCACCAAGATCGCGGCCGCGGTCGCGATCGACGGCACCACACCCCCACCCGAGCTCGTGACCGAGCACGACGGCCTCGTCGCAGCCTGGCGCGACCTCATCCGGTTCCAGCTCCACTCCGACGCACGGTGGGTCGACCTCCTCCTCGGGAACCAGGCTTGACGCCGCCGCGCCCGGGCGAGGTGAAGTGGACCCGCCAGATCGACCTGACGACCGTGCACGAGCGCGACCGCCGCAAGGCCGCCTGGGCCACCCACGTCCCACCCGGCGCGAGCGTCCGAGTCGTCGTCGGTCGGAACGCCGGCCCCTACGGCAACTTCGACACCTACGAGACCCCCCGCGGCGAGAACCACCGCGTGATCGACGCCGTCCTCGCGATGCTCGACGCCGGCATCCATGTCGACATCGTGGGCTCACCCGACGCGCTCACAGCCTGGGGGGAGGCCATCGCATGGCACCGCGGCAAGTAGTCGACCTCGACGCCTACCTCAACAACTTCCGAGCCCGCGTCGTCCAGGACGCCTTCCTTGAGGCGACATCGCGCTACTGGTGGCGCCGGGCCGAGCAGTTCGAAGCCGCACGACCCCGCCGCACCGACCACTACCCCCGCGACATCAGCGCGGCCACGGTCGCCGCCCAGGACGAGCGCATCGCCGCCACCGCGCAGGCCTGCCGCTACCGCGCCGTCATCGCCCACTCCACACGACTGGAAGCCGCCGAGTGACCGAATACGCCGACGCGAACGCCCTCGGCCTGGCACCGATGGGCGGACCCAACGAGGACGACGAGGACCTCGCCCGCCGCCTGGAACTCGTCCGAGACCACCGCCGGCAGGTCGACATCGAGAAGGGCCGGATCCTCGCCCGCGAGCAAGCCCACGCCGAGATCCGAGCCGACAAGGTCGCCGACACCGACTTCGCCAGCCTCTACCTCAGCCGCTCACAGCTGCTGAACATGCCGACCCCACAGCCCCTCATAGACAACGTCCTGCCCCGACACAGCTACGTGATCCTCCGCGGCCGCGACCAGTCCTTCAAGAGCTTCGTCGCCCTCGACTGGGCCTGCTGCCTCGCCACCGGCAAACCATGGCAGGGGCACACCGCCAAGCCCACCCCCGTGCTCTACGTCGCTGGCGAAGGCGGCTACGGGCTCGCCCGCCGCATCGAAGCATGGGAGTACGCCTGGAGCCACCTCATCGACGACCGCATGCTCACCGTCCGCAACGGCGCCCTCGACCTGCACCGACCCGGCCCCGCCTTCGACGACCTCCTCGACGTCGTACGCCGCGGTCAGTACGGCCTGGTCGTGATCGACACCCTGCGGCGCGTCTCGGGCAACGCTGACGGCAACTCGTCCGAGATGGGGGTCGTGGTCGACAACCTCGACCGGATCCGCCAGGAGACGACAGACGGCACCGTCCTGGCCGTGGCGCACACCGACAAGGGCGATAACGATGCCCGCGGCTACTCCGGCATCGAGGACGACGCCGACGTGGTCTGGTCGGTCAAGCGGGACGACATGTACCTCGCCCTCGAGCTCGCCAAGATGAAGGACGGTCCCGACGGCCGAACCGTCCACCTGCTCGCCAACAAGACCCTCGACTCGCTCACGCTCAGCGCAACCGGCGGTCTGCCCAAGCCCAACACCACCGAGTCGCAGATCAAGTTCCTCGACGTCCTCCGAGCGTCCGACCCAGACGGCATGCCCTCCGGCCGACTGATGAGCCTCTGCACGGCCGCCGGTATCGGCGAGTCGACCTACTACCGGGTGGCCCGGGAGCTCGCTGAAGCCGGTCACATCGTCAACCTCGGCACCCAACAGCGGAAGGTCTGGGCCATCCCACCGATAGAGGACAGGTCTCACGACCTCTCACCACAGGAAACCGCCCCTGACCTGGGCGGCTCTCACAACTCTCACGACTCTCAACCTGCACTCTCACTCACTACTCTCACTCTCACCTCCCTTAAGGGTGAGAGTGAGAGAGAAGTCCGAGAGGACCCCTCGTGACCCGCATCGAGGTCGTCTACGACCAGGTCACCAACCACCAACTCCCAGCCTGGGCGCGTGTCTGGCTCTGGGCCCTCGCCAATGCCAACGAGCACGGCCACGCGAGGGCCTGGCCAGGCGAACTCCGACGCGTCCTCCACGCCAACGCCAGCGACGTCAGCCGAGCCATCCGCCTCGCCCGCGAACGCGACCTCCTCGACCCCACCTCTAGCGCCTACTGCCTCGTCCTACCCGGCCGAGCCATCGCACCCTGCGAAGCCACCCACCGGGAGGCGTCATGACCCAGCAGCAGGCCGACCCCCTGACCCAGGACCCGCCACCCCAGCACCCCAGTCCCTGCCCCGGCTGGTGCTGCACCCCGACCACCACGGACCACGACGAGTGAGCGGCACCTGGTCCGGCCGCAAGGTCACCGCCGCCCGCGCCCTCGTAGCCGCCCGACTACCCGCACCCTGCGCCCGCTGCGGCCGCACCATCAACGCCGACGACAACCCACGCACCTGGATCGTCGGCCACATCAAACCCCGAGCAACCCACCCCCACCTCGAAGACGACCCACGCAACTGGCGCCCCGAACACCGACGCTGCTCCAACAAAACCGGATTCGCAACCGCACTCGCGAAAGCCCGACTCGACGGAGCACGAGCCGAACGACGCGGCGATTTTTCCCACGACGACGACGCTGGCAGCCACCACTTCCGGTCTTCTCTCTCCCCGACCTCGGACGGCCAGTGGGAGGTTCATCCGCGGCTGAGGTGGGCGCATCACGTCGCGACGGCGCCGGGTTGGCTCGCGCCGTACCTCGTGGTGCCCGAGGACGCGGCGCCGCCGCTGGCGATGACGGAGGTGCACCCTCTGGCGGTCTGCAGCTACGCCGCGGAGGGCTGCACGCACGGGTGGCGGGGGGTGCCGTTCGTGGTGGAGCCGTCGGCGATCGCGTGGGTGGAGCGGGAGCGGACGATCCGGCTGCGGTGGTGGCAGCGGCTCGCGATGGTGCGCCAGCTCGAGCACGATGTCGATGGTCGGCTGTTGTGGCGGGTGGTGGTGGAGTCGGGGTCGCGGCGGATCGGGAAGTCCGAGCGGCTGCGGTCGCTCGCGCTGTGGCGGATGGAGCGTGGGGTCGAGCTGTTCGAGCCGGAGCAGGTCGTGGTGCACGTTGGGCGTGATGTCGGCGTGGCCAGCGAGGTGCAGGCGAGGGCGTGGTCGTGGTGCCGGCTGCGCGGGTGGGACGTGAAGACGGGCAACGGCAAGGAATCCGTGACTCACACCAACGGGGCGCGGTGGTTGGTGAAGTCGCAGAACGCCGGCTACGGCTTCGACGTGCACCTCGGCCTGGCGGACGAGTGCTGGGACATCGTGCCGCAGAAGATCTCGGGGGCGATCGAGCCGGCGACGCTCGAGCGGGAGTCGTCGCAGCTGGTGCTGACGTCGACGAGCAACCAGGCCGCGACGTCGCTGATGAAGAACCGGATCAGCGCGGCGCTCGCGGCCGACGACGGGCGGACGTTGCTGCTGCTGTGGGGTGTCGAGCCAGGCGCGGACCTCTTCGACGAGGCGACGTGGCGGGCGGCGTCGGCGCACTGGACCGAGGACCGGCGGGTGATGATCGGAGCGAAGCTGCGGGAGGCGCAGGACGCTGGCCCGCAGGTCGACGACCCGGACCCCGTGGGGTCGTGGGCGAACAACTATCTCAACGTGTGGGACCTCGTGGTCCGCACGAAGGAGCGAGGGGACCTGGTCTTCGACGGCGACTCGTGGGGGCTGCTCGAGGTCGAGGTCCCGGAACGTGCGCCGGACGAGGCGGCGATCGAGTCGTGGTTCGGGGAAGGCCTGTCGGTCGCGTTGGCGTGGCGCCTCGAGGGTGGACCGGTGGTGGTGCGGGTGCTGGCGTACGACGACCTGCCGGCCGCGGTGGCAGCGGTGAAGGCGGCGCGGTTCCGTGGGACGACGACGGTCGGGGCGACGCTGCTCGGTGACCCGGCGCTGTCGAAGCTGCGGGCCCGGCCGGGGCAGGGCCGGACGTCGGACGCGGTGAAGGAGCTCGCGCGGCTGATGGGTGAGGACGCGGTGCGTCACGACGGCCAGGAGCACCTACGCGGCCAGGTTCTGGCGCTGCGGACGGTGCCGGGTGTCGACGGGCGGCGGGTGTCGTCGAAGGGCCGGGCCGACGCGGTGAAAGCCGCGGTGTGGGCGATCGGCTCGGCGCGAGCTCGCAAGGGCCGCCAGCGGCTCGTGTTGCCTAGTTCGTGACACGGGGTCGGCCAGATCCTGCAACGGCAGGGGTCGGCACCGACGTACTGGCTCACCATCGGCGACGTGGGTGTGCTGAGGTCGCTGTTCACGGGTCGTCCTGACCCGATGCTCGTTGCTGCCCTCGACGCCTCTCAGGACGGCGCTGAGACGTTCGCGGTCGACGCGGCGTCGGTGCCGGCCGAGGTGTTCGGGCTCGGTGGCTACTCGGCCTCGGTCGCGCCGGCCGCCCGGGTCCAGCGCCGCGAGGCGATCCAGGTCCCCGCGGTGAAACGCTCACGCGACCTGGTGTGCGGCACGCTCGGTGGTCTCCCACTCGACCTCTTCGACGGCAACCGGCAGCCGGTCGCGCAGTCGCCGTTCGCGCAGCCCGAGCGAAACGTGCCCCGGTCGGTCACGATGACGCGGCTCTTCGAGGACATGTTCTTCGAGGAGATCGCCTGGTGGCAGGTCACCGAGCGGTACTGGGCTCCGGCCGGCCAGCTCGGCTACCCGATGTACTTCAAGCGCCTGGCCCCGGGCCGCGTCCAGGTCGACGACGAGCGCGACCGGGTATACGTCGACGGCAAGGAAGCCAGCCAACGCGACCTGATCCGCTTCGACTCACCGACCGACGGACTCCTCAAGGCCGGCGCCCGCGCGATCCGCACGTGCCTCGCGCTCGACGTCGCTGCGGCCAACGCTTCCGACGGTGTCCCGGCGGTCCAGTACTTCATGCCGACCGAGGGCGCTGACCCGGCCGAGGACGACGAGATCCAGGAGCTCCTCGACGCCGCGCAGGAGGCCCGCCGTCGCCGCTCGATCGGCTACGTCCCGGCCTCGCTCAAGCTCGTCGACGGCACCTGGGACCCGGCGAAGCTGCAGCTGGTCGAGCAGCGCCAGCACGCCGTGCTGGAGATCGCCCGCGTGTCCGGTGTCGACCCCGAGGAGCTCGGCGTCTCGACGACGTCGCGGACCTACTCAAATCAGTTCGACCGGCGCAAGGCGTTCACCGACTTCACGCTCGGGCTCTACCGCCAGGCCGTGGAGGACCGGCTGTCCATGGGCGACGTCACGCCCCGTGGCCAGTACGCCAAGTTCAGCCTTGACGCGTTCCTGCGCTCCGACCCGCTCAGCCGTTACCAGGCCTACGCCGCCGGCCGCGAGGTCGGTGCGCTCGACGACAACGACATCGCCCGGCTCGAGGACCGCCCCGCGCCGGCAACACCCATCAGCACCAACACCGAGGAGTCCAACGTGATTACCCTGCCAGGAGTCGCAGCGTCCGCGACCGGCCCGATCGTCACCTTTGGCGACGCACCGGCCATCCGTCTCGACGCCCCGCAGAACACGGAGGCCTTCGAGGTCGACGTCGAGAAGCGCACGATCAAGGGCCTCGCCGTCCCGTACGGAGTGCCCGGCCGCAGCAACGGCAAGACCTTCCAGTTCGCGAAGGGCACGCTGAAGTACGCCGACGTGCGCCGGGTGAAGCTGTGGGTCCAGCACGACAGCAAGCAGGCCGTCGGCGTCGCGACCAAGCTCGACGACCGCGACGACGGTCTGCACGCCGAGTTCTCCGTCGCTCGCGGCGAGGACGGTGACCGGATCCTCGCGCTCGCCGAGGACGGCGTGCTCGACGGCCTCTCGATCGGCCTCGGCCAGGGTGGGCAGTTCCGTCTCAAGGACGGCGTCCACTTCGCCCAGCCCGGCGTGCCGCTCATGGAGATCTCCCTGACCCCGGCGCCCTCCTTTGACGATGCCCGTGTGCACGCCGTCGCTGCGTCCGCAGCTGGTGACGGCGGCGACGGTGCCGAGGCCTTCGAGGCCGCGACCGCCACTCTCGGCAAGGTGCTGCTGCAGGCCTTCGGGTCGCTCGGCACCAACCCGCTCAACCCCCAGGGCTCCGGCCCGGAGCAGATCTCCGCGACCCAGGGCCTCGCGGTGAACGAGCCCTCGCCCTACCGCTTCGACGGCGTCAAGGCCGAGCACTCGTTCACCGGCGACCTCCGCGACGCCCAGCAGGGTGACCCCGAGGCCCGCCAGCGCATCGAGGAGTTCACCGACGAACTCGCGAGCTTCGCGGTCACCACGACCAACACGGCCTCGCTCAACCCCACCAAGAACCGCCCCGACCTGTACGTGCCGAACCTGCAGTTCAGCCGGCCGTTGTGGGAGCTGGTGTCCAGCGGGGTCGTCGAGGACGTCACCCCGTTCACGGTGCCGAAGTTCGCCTCGGCCGCTGGCCTGGTCGGCGCGCACACCCAGGGTGTCGAGCCCACGCCGGGCTCGTTCTCGGCCACGGTGCAGACGATCACCCCGGCCCCGAAGTCGGGCAAGATCGAGATCAACCGCGAGGTCTGGGACCAGGGCGGCTCGCCGCAGGCCGACGCCATCATCTGGGGCGAGATGCTCAACGGCTGGTACGAGTCGCTCGAGACGATGATCGCCACGACGCTCGCCGCCATCGGCACCGCCGAGCTCAACCTGGCCGGCGCGGTCGACGCGCCCCTGGTCGACGCCCTGACCGGCTACTTCGCCGGCCTCCAGTTCGTCCGCGGCGGCAACCGCTTCACCCAGTTCGCCGCCGACGGCAACCTCTTCCCCGCGCTGGTTAGCGCCAAGGATGGCGACGGGCGACCCCTGCTCCCGATCCTCGGCCCGACCAACGCCCAGGGCAGCACCGACGGCAGCTTCGACCGCGTCGCCGTCGGCAACCAGAACGTCCGTGCCGCCTGGGCGCTGGGCACCGGCAACGACAAGAAGTCGTACAACTTCGTGAAGTCGTCGGTCTGGGCCTGGGCCTCGACCCCGAAGAAGTTCACCTTCGAGTACCAGGTGAAGTCGATCGACATGGCGATCTGGGGCTACGGCGCCAGCGCGGTCCTGCGGGACTCCGACGTCAAGCCCGTCGACTACACCACCTCGGACACCCCGTGAGCCCCCGTCGCAAGGCCGGCATCTCGCCGGCAGCGAAGGCAGGGCAGCCGGCGGCCGCGGACCCCACGGAGTTCGTCGGCCGTAACGACCGGGGTGCGGTGCGCCCGGCCGACGACCGGTACCTCGCGGATGCCGAGCTCGACAAGCGCGACGCATACCTGCTCGAGGTCACCGGCCCCGACGCCCAGCAGCTCATCGCCAAGCGCGAGGCGCTGCGGGTGCTGCTCGACGAGCTCACCGACGAGCAGCTCGCCGAGCTCATGCCGCCGGGTTACGAGGGCAGCCGCATTGCGCTGCTCGACCACCTCGAGGCCTCCGCAACCGAGATGCCCAACGCCGCCTACCGCGAGCTGCTCGAGGCCGCCACCGCGGCCAGCGCCACCGACGACGACTGACCGGAGAGCCACGCCATGACCGAGCCCGCACCCGAGCCCCCGCCGTACCCCTGGCTGGCGCCTCAGACGGTCCTGGCGTGGCTCAAGGTCGACCCGGCCAACACCCAGCGCGTGACCCTGGTCGAGGTCTGCCGGATGGGCGCAGCGTCGTGGATCGAGGACCAGCGCAAGGACCTCGTCGTCGCCGGCGTCTTCGTGGCCAAGGACCGCGTCGTGATGGCCGGCCTGCTCGCCACGGCCCGCCTGTTCGCGCGCACCGATAGCCCCAATGGGGTCGTCTCGTTCGACGAGCTCGGCACCGGTTCGATCCTCTCCAAGGACCCCGACGTCATGCGCCAGCTCGGCCGCAGCAATTTCAAGGTCGGCTGATGGGCGGCCTGGTCAACGCCACCACCGGCGCCGCTGCAGCGGTCAACGCGCTCGAGGGCGACGTCCGCTGCTACACCGACCCCGCGGACGCGATCAACAACCGTCCCTGCCTGCTCATCGCACCCCCGACGCTCGACTACGCCGACGGCACCATGACCGGCCCCACGGTGCGGTTCCGCATCATCGCGCTCTCGTCGTACGCCGCGGGTGTCTTCGACGCCCTGGCCGAGCTCGACGACCTCGTCGACGCCACCGACCAGGCGCTGACCGTCGAGCGCGCTGAGCCCATCCAGTACCCGCTCACCAAGGACGGGTCCCGGGTGGCCGCCTACCTGCTCACCACGACCGACTACCCGCTCAGCAACTGAGGAGAAACCGATGACCATTCAGTCCTACAAGATGGGGCCGGGCACCCTGAAGTTCGGGACCGGTCTCGCCACCGACGCGTCCTGCCAGGTGAAGTCCTGCCTCGTCACGTGCGAGGAGAACGTCGACACCGAGGACCCCGTACCCGTGATCTGTGGGGAGGAGCAGCCGGGCGAGGAGACCGTGCGGCTGACCTGGGGCCTTGAGGCGACGCTCCTGCAGGACCTCGCCGCGGCCGGGTTCGTCACCTGGACGTGGACGAACAAGATGACCGAGCAGCCCTTCGAGTTCATTCCGAACACGGTCTCGGCGCGCAAAATCAACGGTGTCATCCACGTCGTGCCCATCTCGATCGGTGGTGAGGCCAAGACCCGGCCCACCTCGGACATCAAGTGGCGCGGCAAGACCGGGTCCGACTTCGTGCTCGGTGCGGTCGTCGTCTGATGGCCGCCGCACGCAAGCAGCGCTGGCACGTCTACGACGCCACCATCGATCACGTCGTGTCCCCGGAGTTCGACGACGAGGCCGGAGCGAAGACCTTCGCCAAGCTCATCGCCGGCTCTCACGACCTGGTCATCAAGCGCATCGACGCCGACCCGCCGGCACCGCCCGACTGATGGCCGGCGAGCCCATCGTCGTCGAGGGCGCGGACGAACTGACCCGCACCTTGCGCGCCGCTGCGAAGGATCTGGATGACCTAGGCGAGGTCAACCAGAGAGCCGCGCAGACGCTGCTCGAGAAGGCCAACCCGCGCACCCCCCGCGAGAGCGGTGCGCTGGCCTCCTCGGGTGGTGTGGCCACCGACGGCGATGGCGCCACGGTCACCTACGACGAGGTCTACGCCGGCGTGATCCACAACGGCTGGGCCGAGCACGGGATCGATCCCCAGCCCTGGCTGGCCGAGACCGCAGCGCAGCAGGAATCCACCCTCGTCGACGTCTACGTCGACCACATCACCGATGTCCTCGGCCGCGTCCGAGGGCTCTGAAGGAGCAACCACCCCATGACCATGACTCTGCCCCGCTACACCGTGCTCGTCGCCGACGTCGAGCACCCCGGAGACCCCGACCACGCCAGTGAGCACCAGGTCACGATCCTGCACGGCGACCAGTTGCGCGCCGAGCTCGAGGGCCCCCGCAACATGATCCCCGGTATGGACAAGGCGCCGATGCACGGCATCACGCTGTGGCTGTGGGCCGCGCTGATGCGCACCCACGCGGTCGACCAGCCTTTCCAGGAGTTCCTCCCGCGGCTGCTCGCCTTCGAGGACGCTACCCAGACCGCGGCCGCAGACGTCGACGGGCTGGCCACGCCGGCGGACCCTACCCAGCCTCCAGTCGGGTCCGGCTCGCCCTCGGTCTCACCCTCCACTTCGGTGACCTCGACCGATGGCTGGCCGGTTTCGAGCCCGACCCCGACCGGCTGATTGCCACCGCGCTCGACGTGCTCGAGCAGATGCACCCCAACCAAGACGACTGAGGAGGACCTGTGGGTGGCGCAGTCGCACTGGCGATCAAGGTCTCCGCTGACGCCAAGTCGGCGACGGCGGAGCTCGACCAGGCCACCCAGACGACCTCCAAGCTCGGCACCGCAGGCAAGGCAGCAGGTCGGCTCCTCGCAGCCGGCCTGCTGCTCGCCGTCGGCGCGGCGATCAAGTTCACCGCGGCAGCCGCCGAGGACGCGCAGGCGCAAGCAAAGCTGGCTCAGACGGCCAAGCAGGTAGCCGGCGCGACCGACGAGCAGGTCTCCGCCATGGAGAGCTGGATCGCCGCTCAGGGGCGCTCGAAGGGCATCGCGGACGACCAGCTGCGACCGGCGATGTCGAAGCTCCTCACGGTCACCAATGACGTCGGGAAGTCGCAGAAGCTCGCGTCGCTGGCCATGGACATCAGCGCCCGCACCGGCAAGAGCTTGGAGTCCGTCACCCAGGGGCTCGCGAAGGCTCAGACGGGGTCGGTCGCCGGGCTCTCGAAGTACGGCGTGCAGACCAAGGACGTCGAGGGCAAGACCCGGAGCCTGGCCGCGGTGCAGGGTGATCTGGCCAAGCTCTACGGGGGCGCGGCCGCCGCGGCCGCCGACACCGCAGCGGGCAAGCAGAAGATCCTCGCCGTCCAGATGGACGAGCTGCAGGAGTCGATCGGAACCAAGCTCCTGCCGGTCATGCTGAAGCTGACCTCAGCGGGCCTAGCCGTCGTCGACTGGATCACGCAGAACCAAGAGGTCGCGCTTGCGATCATCGGCGTGCTGGGCGGGCTCCTGGCCATCATCAAGGCCGTCTCCGTGGCCCAGCAGGCCTGGTCCGCAGTCATGAAAGTCGTGGCGGCCGCACAGTGGCTCCTCAACGCCGCGATGGCCGCCAACCCCATTGGCCTCGTGGTCATCGCCATCATCGCGCTGGTCGCCGTCTTCGTCATCGCCTACAAGAAATCGGAGACGTTCCGCGACATCGTCAACGGCGCCTTCGACGCCGTGAAGAGCGTCGTCTCAGGGGTCATCGACTGGTTCCGCACGGCAGTCCCGGCCGCCTGGGAGACCGTCCGAGCGAAGACAGTGGCGGCGTGGGGCGCGGTCGTCGACTTCATCAAAGCCATCCCCTCGAAGCTCGTCAGCGCGTTCATGAACTTCACCCTCCCCGGGCTGATCATCAAGCACTGGGACGACATCAAGTCGAAGACCTCCGCCGCCTGGGGTGCCGTCGTCGACTTCGTGAAGGGCATCCCGGGCAAGCTCGTCGGGTTCTTCCTGACCTGGACCCTGCCGGGCCTCTTCATCAAGCACTGGGACGACCTCAAGAGCGGCACGATCCGGGTCGCGACCTCGGTCGTCGACTGGGTCGCTGGCCTGCCGGGCAAGATCATCGGCCGGCTCTCCTCGCTCGGCTCAATGCTCCTCGAGGTCGGCTCGTCCGCGTTCGGGCGGCTCCGCAGCGGCGCGGAGGAGAAGGCCGGCGCGCTGCTCGAGTACGTGCGCGGCATCCCCGGCCGGGTGAAGAACACGCTCAGCAACCTCGGCAGTCTCTTGCTCAGCGCCGGGTCGGCGATCATCCAGGGCCTCATCGACGGCATCCAGTCGAAGATCGGCGAAGTCACGTCGATGCTGCAGGGCCTCACGGACAAGATCCCCGACTGGAAGGGGCCCGCGGGCCGCGACAGCCGGCTGCTGCACCCCGCCGGCCGCCTGATCATGGACGGCCTCGTCAGGGGCATCCAGGACGGTTCCGCGGGCGTCGAGAAGGTGCTGGGCCGGGTCACCGCGCTCATCGAGAAGGCGCTGGCCAAGCGGTACGACGGCAAGGAGCTCAAGGCCCGCATTGCCGGGGTGGCGGCGGGGATCGCCGAGGAGACCAAGGCGCTCGAGCGCAACGGGCAGGCGCAGGACCGGGTGACGGCCGCCCTCGAGCGTGGTCGGGCCAAGCTGCAGGAGATCCGCGACACCGCCAGGCAGTACGCCGCGAGCATCGTCGAGTCTTACGCGTCCTTCGGGTCGGTGGTGGGGCTCGGTCAGGGCGAGGACGGCGCCGTCAGCCTGGGCGGCATCTTCGACCAGCTGAAGGACCGCGTGAAGGACGCGCAGCGGTTCACCGAGGTCGTCCAGCAGCTCACCGGTGCCGGGCTCAACCAGACCACGCTGCAGCAGCTCATCGGCGCCGGGGTCGACGGGGCGCTCGCCACCGCTGAGGCTCTCGCGAGCGGGGGCAGTGCCGCGGTCGCTCAGGTCAACCGGATGACCGAGCAGATTGAGGCCGCTGGAGCGTCGCTCGGGAAGTCCGCGGCCGCGGACCTTTACGGCGCGGGGATCAAGGCAGCCCAGGGCCTGGTCGAGGGCCTGGAGAAGCGTGCCAAGGAGCTCGACGCAGTCGCGGACCGTCTGGCCGGTCGCATCGTCAGCACTGTCCTGGGTCAGCTCAACGACAACCGGGACACCCTGACGCAATCGGCCGGCGGCAGTGACCTGGCGATCAAGGAGCAGACACGGGCGCTGAGTGACCTCGCGCTCGTCCAGAGCGGCGACCTGCGCGCCCTGGCCGACGAGGTCAGCCAGATGCGCAGGGAGAACAAGAAGGCCCCGGCCGAGACGTCACGTGCGCTGACCCAGTCTCTGCGCACGTGGCGACCGTAAGAGGAGGAGAGTAGTCATGACGACAACGTCCGTAGCAAGCATCGCGACCCTCGTGCACGGCTTCACACTCGCGCAGATCAACGAGGCGGCCTGGGCCGCCGCCCGGATGAAGGGCAAGGCTCAGGTACTGGACCCCCGGGACTCCTACGACAACGCGTGGCACGCCATCGTCGAGCTGCTCTACTCGCAAGACGAGCCCCCCACCTACTTCGACCTGGTTAACGTCGGCAAGCTCGCGATCCAGCGCGCGATCAACGACGAGTACCACCACGGCGGCATCGACAACAAGACCGGACTCGCTGGCCCCAACATCGGCAAGTACTGGGCCAGCGTGGTCGCCCCTCGCGAGGGCTTCGCCGACCGGCTCATCGATCGGCTGGCGATACCTCACATCCTCGGCAGCCTCACCGAGCTCGAGTACGAGGTCCTCGGCGCCACGATCCACCACGACACTCAACGGGACATCGCGGCCACCTTGGGCATCAGCCGGGAGAGCGTCCAGAAGAACATCGCCTCAGCTCGTGCCCGGTTCATCGCAGCGTGGTTCGCCCCCGAATCGCCGCCGGCCCCGCGAGCACGACGTACGACGTCGGACGACGAGTGCTCGGCGGGTCATTCCCGCGGGGAGCATGGCTTCCGACGCGCTGACGGCCGCCGGTGGGGATGCCGGGTGTGTCAGCGCAACGCCCAGCGTCGCTACCGCGCGCGCGGCCGGTAAGGACGGCCCCCTCAGACACCGCCGCGCCTCGTTCTGGGGTGGAGCCGGGGCGCGGCGGTCCCCATTCGACTATCGTCCGAACCATGGGGTTCACCTTCAACCGACGCAAGCGCCTCGGCCGCAACACCCTCAACGTCTCGAAGACCGGCGCGTCGCTCTCACGACGCGCCGGCCCCGTCACCCTCAGCACCCGCCGCCGCGGCACGGTCCGGCTCGGCAAGGGCCTCGGGTTCCGCTTCAAGCTCTGAGTGTCACCGGGGCGCCTTGTCCCCCCTTTCGAGCGCCGCGGCGAGTGCCCGGGCACAGTTCGCGCAGTCCTGCTCGCGGGTGAGCGCCACCAGGCCGCCCACGACCTCGATCGTGGTCTGCTGCGAGACCGGGAATGGCTTCTCGACCTTCGCTCGGCAGACGCTGACCACGGCAAGACCGAGCGAGCGCGCCATGTCGAGCTCGTCGGTCCAGTACAGGTGCTTGACCTTGCGCCGCACCTTCCCGGCCTGCTCGACGACGTGCTTCTCGACGGCCGCGCTCACCGGTCGACCGCCATGGCGAGGACCTGCACGAGGTGCCGGCGGAGGTAGTCCGCCTCGCGCAGCGTCAGCTCCACGTCGGAGTGTTCGCCGTCCGGCTTGTTGATCGTCAGCCTGACCGTGAGCTCGGCCGGCGGATCACCGGCGCTCAGGTCGGCGCGCAGATGCACGACGACCTCGGGGACGGTCACACCGTTGTCGACCATTTCGCTCTCGTAGCGCCGCCCGGTCGCGATCGCCGGTGACATGTCGGCCGCGCCGGTGTGGTCGGCGGGATGGTGCCCAGCCCCCTGGCCACACCAGGTGAACACCGTGCATGCTTCGGGGGTAGCGCTCTTGGGCGCAGGGGTAGTACCTTCTGTGTCAGACATCTACTTCCCTTTCGGGACCTGACCCTCCAGAGCTGCAACTCTGGGGGGTTTCTTCATGTCCGGGGGAGAGGCTGCAACCCCTCGCGCGGACCTGGTGAACGGTGCGGGACGCGTCCCGGTCGCGATCGCCGAGCTACACCAGGGGCACCCCCGGATTGCTCGCCGCACGGTCCGCAGCCAGTCCGCAAGAACTCCGCAAACGGTCATAACCCGTCAACGGTCGCCAACGACATTCGTGCAGGTCAGATTGGGTGCGGCACGCATCGCCGCAGGTCAGGCGCTCGCCGTGCGGACTCCATCCGCAAGTTCGTGCTGCGGGCGGCGCGGCTCTCCGACCTGGTCGAGCTCGGCAGCCTGACGCCGCGCGCGGCGGCGTTCCTCGAGGCATCGGTGCGGGCCGGGCTCAACATGATGGTCGCCGGAGGCACCCAGACGGGCAAGACGACCATGCTCAACTGCCTGGCTGCGGCGATCCCGGGCGGGGACCGGGTGGTGTCGGCCGAGGAAGTCTTCGAGCTGCGTTTCCCGCATCCGGACTGGGTGCCCCTGCAGACCCGCCAGGCGGGGCTGGAGGGCACGGGGGAGATCAGGCTGCGTGACCTCGTCAAGGAGAGCCTGCGTATGCGTCCCTCGAGGATCATCGTCGGCGAGGTCCGCTCCGAGGAGTGCCTCGACCTGCTGCTGGCGCTCAATGCCGGTTTGCCCGGCATGGGCACGCTGCACGCCAACAGTGCGCGCGAGGCACTGGTGAAGATGTGCACGCTCCCGCTCCTGGCGGGGGAGAACATCTCGGCCCGCTTCGTCGTGCCCACGGTGGCGAGCTCGGTCGACCTCGTGGTCCACCTCGGCATCGACCGGCACGGGATCCGTCGGGTCGACGAGATCGTGGGGGTGCCCGGCCGGGTGGAGAACGACGTCATCGAGACCGAGACGATCTTCGAGCGGCGCGGGGGCGACCTCGAGCGCGCCAACGGGATGCCGCCGCGGCCCGAGCTCTACGAGCGGGCCGGCCTCGACATCCACCAGATCCTCGGTGAGGGACGCTGATGGGTGCGCTGGTCGGGCTGGGCGTCGGGACCGGGCTGCTGCTCGTCTGGTCCGCCTTCTTCCTGCCCCGCAGCGCCGTTCGGCCCACGCGGGGCGAGAGCCGCAGCGCTCGGCTGCTGGCCCGCGCCGGGCTCGGCGACGTCTCACCGACCGGCTTCGCCCTGCTCTGCCTGGTCTCCGGCTCGGTCTGCACGGTCGTGCTCCAGGCCATCTCCCGCACGGCTCCGGTGGCGCTGACGTTCGGGGCGATGGGTGCCTACCTCCCGGTCGCGATCGTCGCGGGTCGGGCGCGGCGTCGTCAGCGGGAGTTCGCCGAGGTCTGGCCGGAGGCGGTCGACAACCTCGCCTCCGCCGTCCGAGCCGGGTTGTCGTTGCCCGATGCCCTCGCCGGCCTGGCGGTGCGAGGCCCTGAGCCGCTGCGCGACGCCTTCGACGCGTTCGCCCTGGACTACCAGGTGACGGGTCGCTTCGGCGACTGCCTCGACCGGCTCAAGGCCAGGCTCGCGGACCCGGTCGGGGACCGGGTCGTCGAGGGCCTGCGGATCGCGCGAGAGGTCGGCGGCGGCGAGCTCGGACGGCTGCTGCGCAACCTGTCCGGCTACTTGCGCGACGAGGCTCACACGCGATCCGAGCTCGAGGCCCGCCAGTCCTGGACGGTCAACGGAGCCAGGCTCGCGGTCGCCGCGCCCTGGTTGGTGCTGCTGATGATGTCGTTGCAGTCGGAGGTGATCCGCCGCTACGCCTCGCCCACCGGGGTCGTGGTGCTCGTGGTCGGTGCCTCGCTGTGCCTGGTGGCCTACCGACTGATGATGCGCATCGGCCGCCTCCCGGTCGAGAGGCGGATCTTGTCGTGACCATGCTGCTGTGGGGTGTCATGCTCGGTGGGCTTGCCGGCGCCGGCCTCGTGCTGGTCGTCGCGCGGGCGCGGGTGATCGGTCGCCCCCAGCTGGCGACCCGGGTCCTGCCCTACGTGCGGGACCTGCCGCAGGTGGGTCGCACCCCGGCGCTGCGGGTCGCATCGACCTCGCCGACGTCGGCCGCGGCAGGGGTGTTCGGACCGGTCCTCCGGTCGTTGGCCGACGGCGTCGAGCGGGTGCTCGGTGGCTCGGCGTCGGTGCGTCGCCGGATGCAGCGCGCCGCGATCGACAAGTCCGTCCACGACTTCCGCGTCGAGCAGGTCCTCTGGGGACTGACCGGCTTCGCGCTGGTCGCCGCCTACGGAGTCCTGAAGACCCTGACCAGCCCGGGTGGCGAGGTCACGCTGGTCGTGCTCTGTGCGATCGGCTTCGCCCTCGGCGTCATCGCTCGCGACAACCACCTCTCGGGCCAGGTCAAGGCACGCGAGCGCCGCATCCTGGCCGAGTTCCCCACGATCGCCGAGATGCTCGCGCTGGCCGTCGCGGCCGGCGAGAGCCCGGTGGCCGCCCTCGACCGCGTCGTAGGACGAAGCGGCGGCGAGCTCTCCGCCGACCTGGCCCGCGTCCTGGCGGCCGTCCGCACCGGGCAGCCGGTCTCGACTGCGTTCGACGACCTGGCGGCGACCAGCGGGCTGAGCCTGGTGTCCCGCTTCGCGCAGGGCATCGCCGTGGCCGTCGAGCGGGGCACGCCGCTGGCCGAGGTGCTGCACGCGCAGGCCGCCGACGTACGTGAGGCAGGGCGGCGCGAGCTCATCGAGGTCGCCGCGCGCAAGGAGATCCTGATGATGGTCCCGGTCGTCTTCCTGGTGCTCCCCATCACGATCCTGTTCGCCTTCTGGCCCGGCGTCGTGGGCCTCGACCTGACCACTCCGTGAAGCCTCCAGGAAGGGAAATCACCATGGGGAACACCGCACTGCTGCTCGTCACCCGTCTCCACCTCGCGCTCGTCGCGCCACGTCAGCGAGACGAGCGTGGTGACGTGCCGGGCTGGGTGCTCGTCACCGTCATGTCGGCCGGCATCGTGATGGCGATCTGGGGCGTCGCGCGCCAGGAGCTGACCGAGATGCTGAGGTCGGCGCTCAACTCGGTGCAGTAGTGCTGCACCGGCTGCGTGCCCGCTCCCAGCGTGGCGCGGCGGTCGTCGACGTCGTGCTGGTGATCGTCGTCCTCGTGCCGCTCGTGCTCGGCATCGTCCAGGTCGCGCTGGTGATGTTCGTGCGCAACACCCTGGCCGCAGCGGCCTCCGAGGGCGCACGGCTCGCCGCGACTGCCGACCGTGGTCCGGGCGAGGGTGTCGCGCTGACGCGTGAGCAGGTCGACCAGGCGATCTCGGGCCGTTACGCCCAGGACGTCACCGTACGACGGGTGCTCATCGACGGCGCCCCCGCCATCGAGGTCACCATCCACGCGCGGGTCCCCGCCCTGGGCCTGGGCGGGCCTGCCATCGAGCTCGACGTCGCCGGTCACGCGATCGAGGAGCGGCCGTGAGCAGCCCGCGGCCGCGCGGCGAGCGCGGTGAGCGCGGCAGCGCCGTCGTCGAGCTGACCTGGTTGGGCATCCTCCTGCTCATCCCGACGCTGTGGATCGTGCTGTCGGTCTTCGAGGTGCAGAAGGGTGCCTTCGGCACCAGCGCGGCTGCTCGCGCAGCCGGTCGGGCCTATGCGTTGGCGCCGAGCGACGCGGAGGGCCAGCGTCGTGCCGAGCAGGCGGCGCGGCAGGCGATGACAGACCAGGGGCTCGAGGACGTGCCGCTGACGGTGCGGGTCACGTGCGAGTCGCCGGGCACGAGCTGTCACAGCGGGGGAGCGGTCATCACCGTGCGGATCTCCTCCCGCGTCGACCTGCCGCTGATGCCGGAGGTGCTCGGTGGCGACAAGCCCAGCTTTGCGCTGGACGCCACCCACGTGGTGCCTGTCGGGCAATACCAGGAGGTCCGATGAGTGCCGCGCGAGCACGGGACGAGCGTGGCTCCTCCATCGTGCTCATCTGTGGCTTCGCGGTCTTCCTCCTGATGACGATCGCGATGGTGATCGACGCGTCCGCGGCCTACCTGCAACGGCAGAGCCTCGACACGCTCGCCGACGGGGCAGCGCTGCGCGGTGCCGACCTGGGTGCCACCGGCACCGACGTCTACGAGGGTGGGGTGAGCCAGGACCGGCTCGAGCTCACCGAGGCGCAGGCGCGCGAGGCGGTGCGTTCCTACCTCACCGACGTGGGCGCCCACCGACGCTTCCCGGGGCTCTCCTACGACGTGCGCGTCGAGGCGACCCGCGTCGTCGTCGACCTGCGCGCGCCGCTCGACCTGCCGCTCACCGTGCCCGGCTCGCCCGACCGTCCCGTCGTCGGCGCCACCGGGTCGGCCGTCGTCGCGCCTGACGAGGCGGGATGAGAACGGGCCCGAGTCGGGGTCAACCCGCGGTGAGGCTCCGCCAGCACTTCACCCGAAAGGGTGGCCGAAAGGGCTCTTGCTCGCTACCGTCGAGGTCATGCTCCCTCGGATCCTGGCTGCCCTCTGCCTGACCATGACGACGCTCGGGGTCGCGACCATGAGCCCCGCCGAGGCGAAGACCCCGGAGCAGGGCTACCAGTCCTCCGCCTTCGCCGCGACCAACCAGGCCCGGGTCGCGCACGATCGGCTCAAGGTCAGGGTCAACGGCTGCGTGCAGCGCTTCGCGGTCCGCCAGGCCAAGCGCATGGCCGCCCAGCAGGAGATGTTCCACCAGGACCTCGGCCCGATCCTCACCACCTGCGGGCTGAGCAAGGTCGGGGAGAACGTCGCCTACGGCTACTCCTCCGGCAGCTGGGTGGTCAAGAAGGGCTGGATGAAGTCCGCGGGCCACCGGCACAACATCCTCGACAACGACTTCGCGCTCCTCGGTGTCGGAGCACGCCAGGGCGCCGACGGCACCTGGTATGCCGCGCAGGTGTTCGGCCGGCGCTGACCCCTCCCGGGGCCATGCAGGACCGACCGATCGGACGATGCGGGTCCCCGAGCACGTCATTAGCGTCGGAGCCATGCTCTCTCGGATCCTCGTGGCCGCCGCGCTCGCGCTCGCGGTGCTCGTCGCGAGCCCGGCCGAGGCGCGGACGCCCGAGTCGACGTACCAGTCGGCGATCACGGTGACTACCAATGAGGTCCGCGCGCTGCGCGACCGGGTCAAGCTGCGCGGCAACGACTGCGTGCAGCGCTTCGCGGTGCGCCAGGCCAAGCGGATGGCAGCGCAGGAACGGATGTTCCACCAGGACCTCGGGCCGGTCCTGAAGGAGTGCGGGCTCCGCAAGGCGGGGGAGAACGTCGCCTACGGCTACGCCACCGGCGTCGAGCTGGTCCTCCAGGGCTGGATGAGGTCCACCGGTCACCGGGCCAACATCCTCGACCGCGAGTTCCGCCTGCTGGGCAGCGGAGCGCGCCGCAGCGAGGACGGCACCTGGTACGCCGCGCAGGTCTTCGGCCGCAAGGGCTGAGCCCGGATCGACGCGCCCACGTCCGACCCGTAACCTTGCCCCTTGTGGCAGGCCCGGATTACGACACCCAGATCAAGACGCTCCGAGCGACGATGCGCACCATCGAGCAGGTGCTCGACATCACCGCCATGCGCACCGAGATCGCCGACCTGGCCGACCAGGTCGCCGCACCCGACCTGTGGGACGACCAGGCCAACGCCACGCGCGTCACCGGCCGTCTCTCCGCGATCCAGGGCGAGGTCGACCGCTTCGAGTCGCTGACCGACCGCATCGAGGACCTCCAGATCATGTTGGAGCTCAGCGCCGAGGAGGGCGACGAGTCGGCGCTGGCCGAGGCTGAGATCGAGCTCAACCGGATCAAGAAGTCCGTCGAGGGCCTCGAGGTCCGCACCCTCCTCAACGGCGAGTACGACGCCCGCGAGGCGCTGGTCAGCATCCGCGCCGGCGCCGGCGGCGTCGATGCCGCCGACTTCGCCGAGACCCTCATGCGGATGTACGTCCGCTGGGCCGAGCAGCACAACTACCCCGTCGAGGTCTACGAGACCTCCTACGCCGAGGAGGCCGGCCTCAAGTCGGCCACCTTCGCCATCCACGCTCCCTACGCCTACGGCACGTTGAGCGTCGAGGCCGGCACCCACCGCCTCGTCCGGATCAGCCCCTTCGACAACCAGGGCCGCCGACAGACCAGCTTCGCCGCGGTCGAGGTCGTCCCCGTGCTCGAGCAGACCGACGAGATCGACGTGCCCGACGAGGAGATCCGCACCGACGTCTACCGCTCCGGTGGCCCCGGTGGTCAGTCGGTCAACACGACCGACTCCGCGGTGCGCCTCACGCACATCCCGACCGGCACGGTCGTCTCCTGCCAGAACGAGAAGAGCCAGCTGCAGAACAAGGCGAGCGCCATGGTCGTGCTCAAGGCCAAGCTGCTCGCGCTCAAGAAGGCCGAGGAGAAGGCCCACCTCGACGGGCTGCGCGGCGACGTCCAGGCAAGCTGGGGCGACCAGATGCGCAACTACGTGCTCAACCCCTACCAGGTCGTCAAGGACCTGCGCACGGGCTACGAGGTCGGCAACCCCACGTCGGTCTTCGACGGCGACCTCGACGGCTTCCTTGAGGCCGGCATCCGCTGGCGTCGCGGCACCGACAGGGCCGAGGCCGAGGCCAACTAGCCCTGCAACATCGCGCCGACTCGGCGGGCGGCGGTCAGCGGGCGGCGGTCAGCGGGCGGTGACGGCGTTGGACCGCGCGCTGAGCGCACCGAAGCCCACGGCGTTGTGAGCCCGTACGGCGAAACGGTAGCGCCCGGCGGGCAGGCCCAGCGATCCGGAGCGGAAGCCTGCGCCGACGACCTGGCTGGTGAGGGTCCGCACGACCGCACCCGCACTGTTGAGCTTGTGGGCGACGATCTGGTAGCCGTCGACGGCCGACCCGCCGGTGCCGGTCGGGGGCTGCCAGCGCACGACCGCGGTGACGGCGCCGCCGCGCGCGCCCGAGCTGGCCTGACCGATCACGGGGGCGCCGGGTGTGGTCACCACTGCCGGGACGCTCAGGCTCGCCACTGGTCCTGCACCGACCGTGCTCGTGGCGCGCACCTCGAGCGTGTGGGCCGCGGACGAGACCGCGCCGAACGTGTGGGTGAGCGAGCCGGAGGCGGGTGACCAGGCGCCGGCGTCGAGGCGCACCTCGTAGCCGCTGATCGGCCCACCGGTGGTGGGTGCGGTCCAGGTGAGCGTGATGGTCTGGGCGCTGACGTCGCGGGTCGCGGCCGGGGAGCCGGGAACCCCCGGCGCCACCGGCTCGGGCTCAGGCGCACCGCCGCAGCCCGTGACGGCCAACCGGTAGGCGCCGAGGCTGCCGTAGTCGTCGTACCCGCTCGACGGCGAGCCGTTGCCGACACCGTCGACCTCGGCGAAGTAGATGCCGCTCGCCACGCCCTGCGTGAGCGTGGCGCCGAGCCCGGAGGCCACGTCGAGGTCGACGGCGGCCGAGCTCGGGTTGGCGGTGGCGAGGATGGCACCGACGTCGTCGACCAGCTGGACCTGGAGGTCCAGGTCGGGGCTGACCGCCGCGACCGTCCCGGTCAGCGTGACGGCACCCGAGCACGTGCCGAGCGCGAAGTAGTCGACGTCGCTGCGCTTCGAGACGTACGCCGGCGCGCTGGTCGGCAGCGCGCTGCTGGCCGTGCCGCGCGTGCCGCCGTCCTCGTCGGCGCGGTGGGGCGCACCGTTGGCGGCGATGATGGCGACGTCGTCCTGGCCGGACCGCGTGGCGGAGGTGTAGTCGCCCTTGCTCCACTGGGTGATCGGGCGGCCGTAGCTGGCCCCCATGATCGGCGCCCAGGCGCCGTGGCCCTCGTAGTATTCGGCGCCGCCCTGGCCGTCGTGGTCCAGACCGAAGTTGTGGCCCACCTCGTGGGCGACCGCCTCCGCGATCGCCTTGGGGTCGTCGCTCAGCGCCTGCGGGAAGATCCAGGCCGGCTGGAACTGGCTGTGGGCGTCGGGCTCGTCGAAGACGTCGATGAAGGCCACGCCGCCGCACCCGCCACCGCAGATCGCAGCGATGGCCGCGTCGCTGGGGGTGATGAGGGCACGGGTGCCGAAGACCTGGTCCCCGGCGCCCTCGCGCGTGATCGCCGCGGCGCCCGGGTCGGCCGTGGTGACGTCGACATCGAAGGGCGCGTAGTCCTCGGCGACCCGAGCCCAGATGTCCTGGACCGTGGCCAGCTCGGAGGAGGAGAAGGTGGCACCGTCGCCGGCCGGGTCCCAGGCCGGGTGGTTGCCGGCGGGCAGTCCCGTCTCCGCGTTCCACGCGGTGCCGCTGACTCCTGCTCCGTCGAAGTCGAGGAAGATCGTGCGCTGCGAGCCCGGCTTGCTGTGCAGGGTGAAGCTGCGGCGCAGCGCCGTCCGTGTCTCCGGTGCAGCGGCAGGCGGTGCGATGCCCTCCGGCGCCGGGTCGACGACGTAGACCTTGCCGGAGGTGGTCGCCCGGTGGGTCGGGTCAACGTCCGACGCAGCCACCGATGCAGCCACGGACGCAGTGGGGGCGGCGAGGGCCGCGAGGCCCCCGACCACGGAGGTCAGGACGACGACGCTGGCGAGGGTCCGCCGGGTGGGCTGCTGCACGCGGACACGCTAGGCCCGGGTCGGCACGCTCCGCAGGAGAACGACCCGCGCATCAGCCGCTCGATCACTCCACCGGCGCAGCGGACTGGACCACGGCCGCGCACCAGCGGCTGGTGCGCTCGGTGAGGGCCTCGACGGGCACCGCTGCAGGGGCCGTCAGCTGGCAGGTCAGCCAGGCATCGCCGAAGAGCCCCCGGAACGACTGACGGCGACTCCCGCCCTCGGTGCAGGTGAGCGCGACGGAGGGCACGCCGTACGACGGGGCGCCGGCGAGCTGTGAGCACCCGGTGTCACCCTGCGCTGACTTCACGAGGGTCGTGGCGCGCTCGCTGGTCACCGGGGGAGCGAAGACCCAGGCCCGTGCGACCGTGCCGTCGGTCGCGCTCCACGCGCAGCTGAACTCGTGGGCGACGTCGCGCAGCGAGCCGACGATCCGCGCCCGCCGGCCGTTGCCGTAGGCGACCACCTCCTCGACCGGGCCCGCCACGGCGTCGGCCACGGCGTCCTCGGGGACCGACGTGCAGAAGTCGGTCCGGGCGACCAGCAGCTCGTCGGTGTCGAGCGACGACAAGGTCACCGGTGGAGGCGCAGCGGCGGGCGGGACGGGGGCCGGCTCGTCGCTGCCCACGATCAGGACACCCACCGTGACGGCCACGACGGTCGCCACGAGGGCGATCAGAAGGGTCCGGAGGGCGCGCACCCACACACGATACGGAGCGGGTGGTGCTAGAAATGCACGGGTGAGCACTCCCGACGCCGTACGCACCGCCGCGGTCGCGCGCCTCGGCACCCTCGGCGACGCCGCCCAGGAGACCTTCCTCCTGCGCCTCGAGCGGTGGTGGCCCGACCTGGACCGGGCCGTGCGCGAGGTCTACAGCACCACTCCCGACCTGGGCCTGAGGCTCGTCGAGACCGCCGCTGACGCCTACGTCGCGCGCTCGCCCGACCTGCGCCGCCTCGACCAGCAGCGGCTGCTGCGCCCTGACTGGATCCAGCAGCCCGACCGCTTCGGCTACGCCTGCTACACCGACCGCTTCGCCGGCGACCTGCCCGGGCTGAGCAAGCGTCTGGACTACCTCGACGAGCTCGGCGTGACCTACCTGCACCTGATGCCGCTGCTGCGCCCGCGCGAGGGCGACAACGACGGCGGTTATGCCGTGCAGGACTACGGTGCCGTGCGCGCCGACCTCGGCACGATGGACGACCTGGCCGAGCTCGCCACCCGGCTGCGCGAGCGTGGCATCAGCCTCGTGGTCGACCTGGTGCTCAACCACGTGGCCCGCGAGCACGCCTGGGCGGCAGCCGCGCGCGCCGGGGACGCGGGTGAGGAGGGCTACCGCGACTACTTCCTGATCCACCCCGACCGCACGCTGCCCGACGCCTACGAGGCGACGCTGCCCGAGGTGTTCCCCGACTTCGCACCCGGCAGCTTCACCTGGGACGACGAGGCGGCCGGCTGGGTGTGGACGACGTTCAACACCTGGCAGTGGGACCTCAACTGGGCCAACCCCGAGGTGCTGGTGGAGCTCGCCGGCGTCGTCCTCGACCTGGCCAACGTCGGCGTCGAGGTGCTGCGCCTCGACGCGATCGCGTTCCTGTGGAAGCGGATGGGCACGGCCTGCCAGAACCAGCCGGAGGTCCACTGGATCACCCAGGCACTGCGCACGGTCGCCAAGATCGCGGCACCGGCGGTGCTGTTCAAGGCCGAGGCGATCGTCGGGCCCCGCGACCTGGTGCCCTACCTCGGCACCGGCCCCCACGCCGGCCTGGTGAGCGACCTCGCCTATCACAACAGCCTCATGGTGCAGGTCTGGTCGATGCTCGCGACCCGCAGCACCGACCTGGCCCGCCACGCCCTCGCCGCACTTCCGCCCACGCCTCCCAGTGGCACCTGGATCACCTACGTCCGCTGCCACGACGACATCGGCTGGGCCATCGACGACCGCGACGCCGCCGCCGTCGGGCTGACGGGACCGGGGCACCGCCACTTCCTCAGCGACTTCTACGCCGGGGAGTTCCCGGGCTCCTGGTCCGAGGGCCTGGTGTTCCAGGCCAACCCCGTCACCGGCGACCGACGCATCGCCGGCACGGCCGCGTCGCTCGCCGGCCTCGGAGAGCACGAGCTCGACGTCGCAGGGGCGCTGGCCCGGATCTTCCTGGCCCACGCGATCGTCGCGGGCTGGGGTGGGGTCCCGGTGATCTGGAGCGGCGACGAGCTGGCCCAGCCCAACGACCCTGCCTGGGCCGACGAGCCGGGCCACGAGGGCGACAACCGGTGGGCCCACCGCCCCCGCATCGACGAGGCCAGGATCGCCCAACGCGGTCGCGCCGACACCCCTGCCGGTCAGGTGTTCGTCGCCATCGCCCACCTCGCGCGCGTCCGCGCCGGCCTCCCGCAGCTGCACGCGTCCGCGCCCGTGGAGACGCTCACGGACACCGACGACGGCATCCTCGCCGTCGTACGACGCCACCCGAGCGGGGCGTTCGTCGGTCTCTACAACGTCACGGACGAGCACCGGTCCTTCCCGCTCCGGCGCCTGCACGAGATCGGCCTCGACGCGCCCTACGACGCCATCGGCGGCCACGTGGTCACCGCGGGCCACGACGGCAACGTCTGGCTGCCGCCGTACGCCGCGTGGTGGGTGGTCCAGGCCGCAGGCGGGGCGCTGGCGGGGCGGGGTCCCCACCTGGGTGTGCCTCTCGGCTAACGTCGTCTCACGTGATTCGCTTCGAGAAGGTCACCAAGACCTACCCCGGCCCGGGCAAGCCTGCCCTCGACAACGTGTCGATCGACATCGAGAAGGGCGAGTTCGTCTTCCTCGTCGGCACGTCCGGCTCCGGCAAGTCCACCGCCCTGCGCCTGGTGCTGCGCGAGAGCCGCCCCACGTCCGGACGTGTCTACGTCGCGGGCAAGGAGGTCAACCGCCTGGCCGGGTGGAAGGTGCCGCGGCTGCGCCGCCAGATCGGCACCGTCTTCCAGGACTTTCGGCTGCTGCCCAACAAGACGGTCTCGGAGAACGTCGCGTTCGCGCTCCAGGTGATCGGCAAGTCCCGCAGCGAGATCGACCAGGTCGTCCCCAGCACGCTGGAGCTGGTCGGCCTGGAGGGCAAGGGCGACCGCCTGCCCGACGAGCTCTCCGGTGGTGAGCAGCAGCGCGTCGCGATCGCGCGCGCCTTCGTCAACCGGCCGATGATCCTCATCGCCGACGAGCCCACCGGCAACCTCGACCCCACCACCTCGGCCGGCATCATGAAGCTGCTCGGCCGCATCAACGAGACGGGGACCACCGTGCTGATGGCCACCCACGACGAGTACGTCGTCGACCAGATGCAGAAGCGCGTCGTCGAGCTCGCCCACGGACGGGTGACCCGCGATGAAGCGCGCGGCGGCTACGGATCGACGGTGGTCTGATGCAGCTTCGTCACTCGTTCACCGAGCTCCGCCAGGGGCTGCGCCGCAACGTCTCCATGCACATCGCGGTCGTGCTCACCCTCTTCGTCTCGCTCACTCTCGTCGGCCTCGGCGCCATGCTCAACCAGCAGGCCGTCAAGGCGGCCGACCAGTGGGGAAGCGAGCTCCAGATCACCGTCTACCTCTGCCGCGACGGTGACGACAACCCCGCCTGCCTCTCCGAGGTCACCGACCCGCAGAAGCAGCAGATCGCCACGGTCGTCGAGGACAGCCCCGAGGTCGCCGGCTCCTACACCGAGACCAAGGCCCAGGCCTTCGAGAAGGTCAAGGAGCTCTTCGGGCCCGAGCGCTTCGAGGGCCCCGACGCCGCGCTGACCGCCGACGACATGGCCGAGTCGGTGTGGATCACCCTCGAGGACCCTGACGAGTACGAAGGCATCGTCAGCGCGCTGAAGGGTCTGCCCGGCGTCGCCCGGATCCAGGACCTGCGCGACGTGGTCGGTCCCATCCTCAGCTCGATCGACGCGCTCAAGTACGGCGCGATCGGCACCGCCGCGTTCCTCGTGCTCGCCGCGCTGCTCCTCGTGGCCAACACCATCCGCCTCGCAGCCCTGGCCCGCCGCAAGGAGATCGGGATCATGCGGCTGGTGGGGGCCTCGACGCTCTACATCGCGCTCCCCTTCCTGATGGAGGCCCTGGTGACCGCGTTCCTGGGCGTGGCGCTGGCCGCCGGCGCCCTCGCGGCGTTCCTGAAGTTCGGGATCATCGACCGGGCAGCCCAGGGTCTGACCTTCATGCCGTGGATCGGCTGGGAGGACTATTACGTCACCCTGATCGGCATCGGGATCCTCGGACCGGTGCTGACGCTGCTCCCGACACTCCTGCTGACCCGCAAATACATCAAAGTCTGACCTCGGGCCACTACCGTCGAGGCGTTCACTTCCCCGAACGCCGAAGGCTTACCTGTGCGCTACTTCCCCAGCGCAGCACGTCAGCGTGTCGTCGTGGCATCTCTTGCCACGGCCGCCACGCTGGGCGGGCTCGCGATCCCCCTCGCCAACGCCGACGACGGCCTCAAGGACAAACAGAAGCGCGTCGAGCAACAGATCGAGGCCGCGCACGACGACCTCGGTGAGGCCAGCAAGCGCGTGCAGCGCACCACGGCTGCCCTCGAGGTGGCCCGCACCAAACTGGTGGGCGCCAAGGCCGGGCTCGACGACGTCCGGGCCCGCCTCGCCGACGCGCAGGCGCGCGACCGCGAGATGCAGGCCAAGCTGGTCCTGGCCGAGGAGGCCCTCGAGCAGGCCCGAGCCGACGTGCTCGCCGGCCAGGCCGCTCTCGCGGCCCAGCGGGTCATGGTCGTCAACACCGTCAACGACGTCTACGAGAACGGCGACCCGCAGCTGCTGGCCTTCGCCTCGCTGATGGAGGCCGACAGCCCCGAGGACCTGATGCGCCGGATGGAGGCCACCGACGCGGTCGTGGGCAGCCAGGACCGGGCCTATGCCGGGTTGCACGAGGCCGAGATCCTCCTGCGGGTCCGCGAGGGCGAGGTCGAGACCGCCCAGCAGGAGATGGAGACCCGTCGTGCCGACGCGGCCGCCAACCTGGCCATGGTGCGTGACCTGCTCGAGGAGGCGCGCGTCGCCAGGGCCAACGTCATCTCGCTGCTGCAGACCAATCGCGACGCCCGGGAGAAGGCGCTGGCTGCGCGAGCCAAGGACAAGCAGGTCCTGGCGACGCTCAAGCGCCGCGAGGACCGCATCAAGGCGCGGATCATCGCCGAGGCCGAGGCGGCCGCTCGTCGTGGCGGCGGCTACCAGGGCGACACCGGTGGGCTCCTGACCGCCCCGGTCAACGGCTACGTCACCTCGCCCTTCGGCTACCGCGTCCACCCGATCTACGGCTACTACGGCCTCCACGACGGCACCGACTTCGGCGTCAGCTGCGGCCAGTCGCTGTTTGCCGTCGCCGGCGGCACCGTCACCGACATCTACTACTCCTCGGTCTACGGCAACCGGCTCTACCTCAGCCTCGGCCAGGTCAACGGCAAGAACATGACGGTCGTCTACAACCACGCCGCCGGCTACCGGGTCGGCGAGGGGGAGCAGGTCGCCCGCGGCGAGGTCGTCGGCTACGCCGGCGACACCGGCTGGTCCACCGGGTGCCACCTGCACTTCACCGTGCTGGTCAACGGTGAGCCCGTCGACCCGATGAACTTCATCTGACCGACGCCAACGCGATTGACCGCTCCTGAGAGACTGGTGGGATGCCGAAGGAACAGGGGCGCAAGATCGTCGCGCAGAACAAGAAGGCGCGACACGACTACCTCATCGAGGACACCTACGAGGCCGGCATGGTCCTCCAGGGCACCGAGGTGAAGTCGCTGCGCATGGGACGCGCGTCGCTGGTCGACGGTTTCGTGGACATCGAGGGCCACGAGGCGTGGCTGCACGGCGTCCACATCCCTGAATACACCCAGGGCACCTGGACCAACCACGCCGCCCGCCGCAAGCGCAAGCTGCTGCTCAACCGGGTTGAGATCGACAAGATCGAGCGTCGCGTCAACGAGAAGGGCCTCACGGTCATCCCGCTGGCGCTCTATTTCGTCGACGGGCGCGCCAAGGTCGAGATCGGTCTCGCCAAGGGCAAGAAGACGTGGGACAAGCGGCACTCCCTCGCCGAGCGCCAGGCCACCCGCGAGGTCGAGCAGGCCGTCGGGCGTCGCCTGAAGGGCATGAGTGACTGACGACGCGAGATCGGACGGCGCCGCGGTCCGAGCGTTCTGGCAGGGCCTCGGGCTGCCGGGGCTCTTCGACGTGCACGTGCACTTCCTGCCCGAGCCGATCCAGCGCGCGGTCTACGCCGTCTTCGACGCCGCCGGTCCCAAGATCGGGCGCGACTGGCCGATCCGCTACCGCTTCGATCACGAGGAGCGCGTCGAGCTGCTCCGCGACTTCGGCGTTCGCCGCTTCTCGACGCTGCCCTACGCCCACAAGCCGGGGGTAGCGGGCTTCCTCAACGACTGGTCGCGCGACTTCGCCGCCGGCATCCCCGAGGTGCTGTGGTCGGCGACGTTCTTCCCGGAGCCCGACGCCCCGTCGTACGTCGGCGAGCTGGTCGAGGCGGGCGTCGACATCTTCAAGGTCCACGTGCAGGTGGGGGAGTTCCACCTCGACGACCCGCTGCTCGACCCGGTGTGGGGGCTGCTCGAGGACGCCGGGACGCCGATCGTGATCCACGCGGGCTCCGGGCCGGTCGGAAACGCGTTCACCGGTCCGACCTCGATGCGCCGCGTGCTCGAGCGCTTCCCGCGGCTCTTCGTGATCGTGGCGCACCTGGGGGCGCCCGAGTGCGAGGAGTTCCTCGTGCTCGCCGAGACCTTCGAGCGGGTCCACCTCGACACGACCATGGTGTTCACCGACTTCTTCGGCGTGGAGTATCCCCCCGCCCTGCTGCCCCGCCTCGCCGACCTGCAGGACAAGGTGCTGCTCGGCAGCGACTTCCCGACCATCCCCTACCCCTACGTCGAGCAGCTCGACGGCCTCGCCGCCACAGGCCTGGGCGACGACTGGTTGCGAGCGGTCTGCTGGCACAACGGGGTCCGGATCTTCGGCCTCTGAGGCTGGGAGGCAGGGAGGCAGGGAGGCAGGGAGGCAGGGAGGCAGGCCAGACTGTCGTCATGGACCTCTTCGCCGCCCTCGCCGACGAACGGCGGGCGATCGCCGACCGGCTCGACACCCTGAGCCCGGAGCAGTGGCGGGTGCAGACGCTGTGCCCGGCCTGGGACGTGCACGGCATGGTCGCCCACCTCGTCGTCCCCTGCGAGTTCTCCACCGTCGAGATGCTGACGACGATGGTCCGGGCGCGCGGGAACCCGGCCCGGCTCTCGGTGCTGATGGCGGCCCGGCGTGCCGAGAAGTCGCCCGCTGAGCTGGTGGCCCTGCTGCGGGCGAAGGCAGGCTCGCGCCAGGCGCCGCCGATCATCGGCATCATCGGCCCCTACACCGACGCGCTGGTCCACCAGCAGGACATCCTGCTCCCGCTCGGGCTCACCGACGAGCGTCCGGCGGCCCGCTGGCGCCCCTCGCTGGACTTCCTTGTCTCGGCCAAGGCCCGTATCGGCTTCCTGCCCGGGCGCATCCCCCCGCTGCGCTACGTCGCGACCGACTTCGACTGGTCCCACGACGCCGGCTCGGGCTCGGAGGCCCGCGACGCGGTCCACGGTCCAGCCGCCGCGCTCGCGATCGCGCTGCTGCGTCGTACGCCGCGCCTCGACGAGCTCACCGGGCCCGGCGCCGAGACGCTGCGGGACTGGGCGCGGGCCTAGGCAGCAGGACGCGCCGATTCGGCCCCCAGGGGGCTTCCACCCGGACCTGCCCCGTGGTCAGATGAGGACACACACCGCGATCTCGGGAGTCTCCATGCGCACACGCGTCCTCGCCCTGCTCTCCACCGCTCTGCTCTCCACCGTCCTGCTCGGCTCAGGCCTGGCCGCGTCCCCCGTCAGCGCCAGCACCGGTGGCACTCCTGACGGTGAGGCGCATCCCAACGTCGCCCTGATCCTCTACTACGCCGACGACGGTGGCCGCTACCGCTGCAGCGCCACGCTCATCGACGAGGACGTCCTGCTCACGGCGGCGCACTGCACCGACGGCGCGGTCGGCAGCGTGCTGGTGACCTTCAAGTCCGTGATCGCCGAGAAGGCGCCGTCGGGCTTCCCGACCGCCGCGAACCCGTCGAAGGGCTACACCGACGCCGAGCTGGCCGCAGCCGGCTTCGCGTCGGGCACCTCGTCCACGCATCCTGCCTACTCGGACTTCACCGACCCGGACAACTGGAACGACGTCGGCATCGTGCAGCTCGACGCGCCGGTCGCCGGCATCACGCCCGCGACCATCGCAGGTCTGGGTCGCCTCGACCAGATCGCGTCCTCGCAGCTGCGCAAGACCTTGTTCACGGCCGTGGGCTACGGCACCGAGGTTCGCCAGTCCGACACCGGCCCGCAGAACCCGACCCCGATGACCTACCCGTTGATCCGGCGCAACGTGCAGATGCCCGGTCAGAAGCTCACGCCGCAGATCCTGCAGGCCAACGGCAACGAGAACGACCCGTTCGGCACCGGTGGCACGTGCTTCGGTGACTCCGGCGGTCCGGTCTTCCTCGACGGCACGATCGTGGCTGTGACCAGCTATGGCTACACGTCGAACTGCCGCTACCTCGGTGGCTACCAGCGGGTCGACATCGCGGTCTCGCAGGACTGGATCAAGACCTTCCTGGACTGAGATGACCGCCGAGGTCGTCGAGAGGCAGGCATGCGGACCTTCTGGGTGGGGGCTCCCCGGTCTCGGCGGGGTAGCATGTCCCCATAACTCAAGAGGGGCTGATCGGTTTCGACTTGGGACGTTAGTTCCAGGGGAAGCGGGTCGAGGAGCCAACGTCATCTCGTAAACGATCGTTGGAAACCTATAACTGCCAACGCTAAGCGCAGTTCCTTCGCTCTCGCTGCCTGAGCAGTGATCGAAGCGTCAGACCGGGCACCCGTCTCCGTCCCGGACCCTGGCGTCATCTAGGAGACTTGCTGTTCAACTGACGTCGTGCAGGTTGAACGGGACTTTTGCATGACTGAGCCTGTCGGGGACGTGTCCGTGCGAGCCCCGGGGCCGAGAAAAGCGACAACACGGACTGCACCCGGAGAAGACCTGGTTCGACGCTCGAGGACGCGGGTTCGATTCCCGCCAGCTCCACCCTGGGGTCTTCGCAGAATTGGCGAAGATTCTTCGTAGAATCGCCGGTCCCGGTGGGTCACCCCACCGAGAGCCAGCCCTCTTGAACGACAGCCGCCCTGACACCAGTCAGCGCGGCTGTCGTGGTCCGCCCTCGAAGCTCCGGCCACACCGGTGGTTGAGCCCTGATTCACCGACGGCAAACTCTGCTTGCTGATTCGAGTGGCGCTAGACGGGACCCGGTGTGTGGGCGTGGCTGGATTGCCGGTCTGTCCGGTTCTTCCACTGTGGTCCTGGTCGTCGGGTCGAGGTCGAGGTGTCAGCCGCTGCTGGTGATCGCGGTGGCGTGCAGGTGTTGCCAGTGCTCGGCCCAGGGCCAGCCGGTGGGCAGGTGCAGGACGAGCCTGCGGCCGGTGGCCGCGATTCGGGCTGGTGTGTTGATGATGTTGCGGCGCACGGTGGCCCATCTGGCTTTGGCCATGTTCGCGGCGACGGCGACTGCGCGGG
>NZ_FOQG01000020.1 GCF_900113685.1 Nocardioides psychrotolerans | reverse complement strand
CTCGCCGACCGCATCCGAGAATGGCTCGCCCGCGACGACCGCCACATCACCATCCGCCCCGTCATCAACCTCAACGACCACTGCAACGGCAGCGAAGACACCGGCCACCACGGTCACCAGCGGCCAGACCCCTACGTCCCCACCTTCCTCACCGCCGAGAAAGTCCGCCTCCGCAACCCCACCTGCGTCTTCCCCCACTGCACCAAGAAGTCCAGGTCCTGCGACCTGGACCACCTCACCGCCCACACCAGAACCGGCATCACCTGCGAATGCAACCTCGCACCCCTATGCCGACACCACCACCAGCTCAAGACCCACGCCGGCTGGCGCTACCAACAACTCACCCCCGGCACCTTCCTCTGGCACGAACCCCACGGCCAGACCATGCTCGTCACCCCCACCGGCACGAGAGACCTCACCGACCCCTGAGGCACGATGACGCCATGACCCGTGGCCCTGACGAGAGCCTGCCGGTGGACTGGCCGTTGTTCGGTCTCCGCCTGCAGTGCCGCGAGATCGCTCTCAGGCCCGTCTGCGAGGCGGACCTGGAGCGTCTGGCAGCGATCCAGCCCGACGACTACGAGCACGATCCTGGCGCCGAGGTGTTCCAGGGGCTCGATGACGCGCAGCACCGGAGCCGGCTCGTCTACCAGGACTACTGGCGTTCGATGGGCACGTGGTCGCCCTCCTCCTGGTCCCTGGCCTTCGTGGTCGAGCACGAAGGGCACCCGGTCGGGATCCAGTCGCTCGAGGCCGATGACTTTCTGGCGGTGCGCACCGTCGACTCCGGCTCGTGGCTCGTGGCTCGTGCCGTCGGTCCGCGGCCGAGGCATCGGGGTCGCCATGCGGATGGCGGTCCTGGCCCTGGCGTTCGACCACCTGGGGGCGCTCGCAGCCGTCACCTCGGCCCGTCGCGACAACGGCGCTTCTCTCGGCGTCGCCCGCCATCTGGGCTACCGCGACAACGGGATCAGCCTCAACGCGTCGGGACGGGGACTGATCGAGCTCACGCACCTGCGACTGACGGCAGCAGACTGGAGGTCGTCGACGCGCACGAGTCGGGTGCGCGTGACCGGACTCGAGCCGTGCCTGCCGTGGTTCGGTCTGGCACCGCCCACGGCGCTCAGGGAGGGCCCTCCTCCCGGGTGACTGTCGCGGTGAACGTCGTCGACGCCTCGGGAGCAGGTGACCCGGTCTCGTCGTTGACGAGCGACACGACCCGCAGGCCGGCCGACGCACACAAGGCATGGAAGCCTGACGGTGTGTGCCAGTGGATGAGCCACTCCCGGTCGGCGACCTCGACCCCAGCCGGGGTGACCCGCTCGTAGCGTGCGGTCGTGACCCGGGTCCGCCGCTGCGGGTCGACGACCTCGGACAGCGACGTGTAGCGGAGCTCGACGTCGGGATCTTCCGAGGCCGAGAGCGTCACGTCGAAGTCGTCCGGAGGGGTGGGCGCGGGCACCCAGAGCGGGACGAGGGCCGCTCCGTCCTCCGTCAGGTGATCCCTGATGGCGTGCAGGGCCCGGGACGCGGTGTCGTCGTCCGGGAGCAGGTTGAACGTCGGGCCGGCGAAGTAGATCGAGGCATAGCGACGCTCCAGGTCGAGGCTCTCGGCGCGCTGGTGGAAGACGCCGGTCGTGAGGCCGCGCTCGGCCGCCTTCTCACGGCACCGCGCAACCATGTCGGCCGAGGAGTCGACACCGTCGACGTCGAGGCCCGCGGCACACAGGTCCAGCAACGGCTCCCCGTCACCGCAGCCGATCTCCAGCGCGGGCTCGCCGTGTCGCTGGACGAACCTCACGTAGGGCTCCGGGTCGAAGGTCGACGACTTCAGCCTGGCGTAGGCGTCCACCACGATCCCGGAGTAGAAGTCAGCCGGGTCCATGGCGCCACTCGTCGGCGAGCAGGGCATAGCCCACCTCGTCGATCCAGCCGAGCTCGTGGTGCCACAGCGCCTTGACGGAGAGCCGCTCGCGGCGCATGCCCGCTTGCTCGAGCACGGCCACCGAAGCGGTGTTGTCGGCGTAGGCGGCCGCAGTGACACGACGTAGCCCCAGCCCGTCGAAGGCCGCTCGAAGCAGGGCCAGAGCCGTCGCACTCCCGATGCCCTGGCCGGCGACCCGGGGATCGACGATGTAGCCGATCAGTCCGTCCGTGCCGCTGGGACACCCAGGCTGACCGGGGCCGTCGACCACGTCGAGGAAGCCCATCGCGACGACCTCGCCGTCGCGCTCCACGACACAGGAGAAGTCGGTCGGACTCTCAGGCACCGCGAGCCACTCCCGACGCAGGTCGTCGGGATCGACGTGGGTGCGCACCATGAAGCGGTTGATGCCGGGGTCGTTGCGGAAGGACTGCAACGTCTGCACGTCCGCCTCCACGGCATCGCGAAACAGCAGGCCGTCGGCCCGCACCGGCCACGGACTCGGGTGCGTCACCTCGGGGAAGCTCACGGCAGCACCAGGTCGGCCACCCGACGCAGGTCGTCGGTGAGGTCCTGCTCGCAGAGGGTGGCCTGGTCGCCGCACAGGTCGAAGTCGTAGACGAACCGGTCGGGCTGGGGCGCACTCACGGCGACCCGGTGCAGGTCGATCCGCCCAACAAGGTCACGCAGCTCGCCGGCCCGCGGGTCGGCCCCGAGGTCGACGTGGGCCTCGGAGGTCTGGCCGGCGAAGCCACCCGAGCGTCGTACGACGACCCGGTCGGTCGCGGCGAGCAGGTCGGCCGCCGGGGCGGCGGGCCGGGTCGTGGGAGCGGACACGCTCGGGGTGACCCCGACCCCCGCCCAGGCCTCCTCGACAGCACTGACGTCCACGTCACCCAGGGCAGCGGCAGCAGCGACCGTGGCCGCGGCGAAGCCGGCGAAGTCGCTGCGGGGCGTGACGTGGTCACCGGTCAGCGCGGCGAACCACACGCGACCTGCGCCCTCCCAGCTCGAGCCACCGATCGCCACGGCGGCGAGGTGGAAGGCGCGGTTGGGGATGCCGGAGTTGAGGTGGACGCCGCCGTTGTCGTCGGTGGTGTCGAGGTAGGCGTCTAGGTGGGCCGGCTGCGGGTCCTGGCCGAGCGCGGGGTCGTTGTAGGCCGTGCCGGGGGCGGCCATGTCGCGCAGCCCGCGCGCCCGGACCCCCGGGAGGAACAGGCCCGCCCCGATCAGCCAGTCGGCCGCGAGCGCGGTCTGGCCGAGCAGCCGCTGCTTGAGGCAGCTGGCGAAGACGTCGGAGACCGACTCGTTGAGCGCGCCGGGCTGGCCTTCGTAGACGAAGCCGGCCGTGTGCTCGGTGACGGCGTGGGTCAGCTCGTGGGCGAGGACGTCGACGGGCTTGGTGAAGCGGTCGAAGACCCGACCGTCACCGTCACCGAAGACCAGCTGCGTGCCGTCCCAGAACGCGTTGACGTAGTCCTTCCCGAAGTGGACGGTCGCCGAGACCGTGGCACCTGCACCGTCGTAGGAGGAGCGTCCGTAGACCTCCTCGAAGAGTGCCAACGAGCCGCTGATGCCCAGCGCCGCCTCCTCGACGGCGACGTCCTCGGACGGCGGGTCGCCTGCGCGGCGGGCCACCTCGCCCGGGAGGTCGGTGCCGGTGCCGGCCGTGTGGACGACCCACGCCGGGCCGCGCGCGACGGCCACGCCACGGCGTACGCCCGGGGCCTGCGCGCGCCGGAGCCGCAGGTCCTCGTCGATCGCGAGCAGCCGGCGCCAGCGGTCCGCCTCCTCGGGGACGGTGAGCGCGAGCTGCTGGAGCAGGTAGGGCGGGACGAAGCAGTGGAGGGAGCAGTGACGGGTCCGAGACATGTCCCCAGCGAACCCGACACCGCCGACAGCGGCAAGGGCAGCAGGCACTGGAACGCCCGCTCGGCCCCGTGCGCTTCACTGGCTGCATGAGCAACGACCACGTCCCCGCCCACGCCCTCGCGACCGCCAGCGGCGTGGACGACGAGCGCCTCGCTGGGCTGCGGTGGTGGAACGTCGCGCTCGCGGTGCTGCACGCCGCGCAGGCAGTGGCCGTGCTCGTCCTCGCCACCGACTTCGCGATCACGTTGTCCAACTCGTTCCCGACAGGACCGCCCGGCTCCCGGGTCGCCGACCCGGCCGCGGCCTTCGACGTGCCCGTCGGCGCCGCGATCGCCGTCTTCCTGGCGCTGGCGGCGATCGATCACGGCCTGACCGGGACGGTGCTGCGCGGCCGCTACGAGAGCGACCTGCGCGGCGGCCTCAACCGCTTCCGTTGGGTGGAGTACTCACTCAGCGCCACGATCATGATCCTCCTGATCGCCTTCTACGCCGGTGTCACCCAGCTCACCGCCGTGATCGCGATCGTCGGTGCCAACGTCTCGATGATCCTCTTCGGCTGGCTGCAGGAGGTCATGAACCCGCCCGGGCGTCGCAGCACCACGATGCTGCCGTTCTGGTTCGGCTGCATCGCGGGTGCGACGCCGTGGGTGGTCATCACCCTCAACATCATCGGCTCCGAGACCGTCCCCGGCTTCGTCTACGGGATCTTCGTGTCGCTCTTCGTGTTCTTCATGAGCTTCGCGCTCAACCAGTGGCTGCAGTACCGCGAGATCGGGCCGTGGCGCAGCTATGTCTTCGGCGAGAGGGCCTACCTGGTGCTCAGCCTGGCCGCGAAGTCCGCGCTCGCCTGGCAGATCTTCGCGGGATCACTCGCGAGCTAGTGACGCCCCTCTCACCCGGCGCCGGGACCGGGCGCTGAATCGTGGGATGGGTGAGGTCGCGACTAGACTCCACGAGGCCCATCGGGGCCCCCTGCACCTCCACTGGAAGAGTCGTCGTAGCCCCATGTCTGAGATCAAGTCCGCCAACCTGCGCAACGTCGCGATCGTCGCGCACGTCGACCACGGCAAGACCACCCTCGTGGACGCGATGCTCCGCCAGGCCGGCGCCTTCACCGAGCACGAGGCCGAGAGCGTGGCCGACCGGGTCATGGACTCCGGTGACCTCGAGCGCGAGAAGGGCATCACGATCCTCGCGAAGAACACCGCGATCCACTACAACGGCCCGTCGGCCCCCGGCGGCATGACGATCAACATCATTGACACCCCCGGCCACGCCGACTTCGGTGGCGAGGTCGAGCGCGGCCTGTCGATGGTCGACGGCATCGTGCTCCTCGTCGACGCCTCCGAGGGCCCGCTGCCCCAGACCCGCTTCGTGCTGCGCAAGGCGCTCAACGCCGACATGCCCGTCGTGCTGGTCGTCAACAAGGTCGACCGCCCCGACGCCCGCATCGAGGAGGTCGTGGAGGAGACCTACGAGCTCTTCATGGACCTGCTCGACGAGTCGCACAGCCAGGACGCGCTCGACTTCCCCGTCGTCTACGCCTCCGGCAAGGTCGGCCTGGCCGCCATCAAGCAGCCGGCCAACGGCACCATGCCTGACGCGACCGACCTCGAGCCGCTCTTCAAGACGATCATCGACACGATCCCCGCGCCGCAATACACCGAGGGCGCGCCGCTCCAGGCCCACGTCACCAACCTCGACGCCTCGCCGTTCCTCGGCCGTCTCGCCCTGGTCCGCATCCACGAGGGGCACCTCAAGAAGGGCCAGAACGTGGCCTGGATGCGTCGCAACGGCGACGTCAAGACCGTCAAGATCACCGAGCTCCTCGTCACCGAGGGCCTCGAGCGCAAGCCCGGCCCCGAGGCCGGCCCCGGCGATATCGTCGCCATCGCCGGCATCCCGGAGATCACCATCGGCGAGACCCTCGCCGACCCGGAGAACCCGGTCGCCCTGCCGCTCATCCACGTCGACGAGCCGGCCATCTCCATGACCATCGGCACCAACACCTCGCCCCTGGTCGGCCGCACCAAGGGCGGCAAGGTCACCGCCCGTCTGGTCAAGGACCGCCTCGACCAGGAGCTGATCGGCAACGTCTCGCTCAAGATCCTCCCGACCGAGCGCCCCGACGCCTGGGAGGTCCAGGGCCGCGGCGAGCTGGCGCTGGCGATCCTCGTCGAGCAGATGCGTCGCGAGGGTTACGAGCTCACCGTCGGCAAGCCGCAGGTGGTCACCAAGGACATCAACGGCAAGGTCCACGAGCCGGTCGAGCGCCTGACGATCGACGCCCCCGAGGAATACCTCGGCACGATCACCGAGCTGCTCGCCACCCGCAAGGGCCGCATGGAGTCGATGACCAACCACGGCACCGGCTGGGTGCGCATGGAGTTCCTCGTGCCCGCGCGTGGCCTGATCGGCTTCCGCACCGAGTTCCTCACCGACACCCGCGGCACCGGCATCGCCCACCACATCTTCGAGTCCTACGAGCCGTGGGCCGGCGAGATCCGTTCGCGCAACAACGGCTCGCTCGTCGCCGACCGCAAGGGGGCCACCACGGCCTACGCGATGACCTCGCTGCAGGAGCGCGGCGTGATGTTCCTCGAGCCCGCCACCGAGGTCTACGAAGGCATGATCGTCGGCGAGAACTCCCGCGCCGACGACATGGACGTCAACATCACCAAGGAGAAGCAGCAGACCAACATCCGGTCCGCCACCTCCGACAACTTCGAGAAGCTGATCCCGGCCAAGAAGCTCTCGCTCGAGCAGAGCCTGGAGTTCTGCCGCGAGGACGAGTGCGTCGAGGTCACGCCCGACTCGGTGCGCATCCGCAAGGTGATCCTCGACGCCCACGAGCGCGCGAAGATCGCGAGCCGGGTCCGCAAGGGGAGCAAGTAGCCGGCGAGCGGCTCCAGCTCTTCACGCTGGTCCTGCTGACCACCGTCACGGCGGTGGTCAGCAGCCTCGGCGCACCGCTCGTCCCCGCGATCGCGCGGCACTACGACTTAGCGGTCACGGACGCCCAGTGGGCGCTGAGCGCGACGATGCTCGCGGGCGCCGTCACGACGCCGATCCTGGGTCGCCTGGGCAGTGGCCGGCTGCGGCGTCCGGTGATCCTGGGCGGGCTGGCGCTGGTCCTCGCCGGCTCGGTCCTGGCGGCCGTGCCGTGGGGCTTCGCGGCGCTCGTCACCGGACGGTCGTTGCAGGGCGTCGGCCTCGCGCTGGTGCCGCTCGCGCTCGCGGTCGCGCGCGACGTCGTACGACGGGAGCGGAGGTCGTCGGCCATCGCCCTGCTGTCGGTGAGCACCGTCGCAGGCGCGGGGCTGGGCTATCCCGTGACCGCGTTGGTCGCGGAGGTCGGCGGCCTGCCGGCGGCGTACGGGCTCGGCGGCGTGCTCACCGCGGTCACCCTCGCCATGGCCTGGCGCTTCGTGCCGGCCAGTGTCGGCGAGCCGCCGGCCCGCGTCGACTGGCTCGGCGCGGTCCTGCTCTCGGCGGGGATGGTCGGCGTGCTGCTCGCCGTCACCCGCGGCGCCACGTGGGGCTGGCTGTCGCTGCTCACCGGTGGGCTCGGCACCGCCGGTTTCCTGCTGCTGGCGGCGTGGGTGGCCTGGACGCTCCGCAGCCCGCACCCGCTCGTCGACCTGCGCCTCGCCGCACGGCCCGGGCTGTTCGTGCCCAACCTGACCGCACTGATGGCCGGGATCGGGATGTACGGACTGCTAACCCTCGTCGTCGTGCTCGTCCAGAGCGACGGCGGCTGGGGGCTCGACCAGCCCGTGACCGTGGCCGGGCTGATGCTGGTGCCCTACTCGCTCGCGAGCATCCTGGGCAGCCGGCTGGAACGCGTGATCGGGCGGCGCCTGGGGTCGGGGGCGCTGCTGCCGGTCGGGTGCCTGATGTTCTTCGGCGCCTCCGCGACGCTGGCCTTCGAGCACGACCACCTGTGGCAGGCAGCGCTCTGCATGGGCATCGGCGGCCTCGGCAGCGGCCTGACGTTCTCGTCGCTCGCGGTGCTCATGGTCCCCCACGTCCCGCGCAGCGAGACCGGCAGCGCCCTGGCGTTCAACCAGGTGCTGCGCTACCTCGGCTTCGCGGCCGGCGCGTCCCTGAGCGTCACGCTGATGGGGGTCTTCGGCGGCGGCGCAGCGGGCTTCCGGGCGGCCCTGCTGATCCTGTCCTCGACGTCGGTCGTCGCCGCCGCTGTCGCCTACGGCGTCGGTCGGCGCGAGGCGGGCGCGGGCGTTGGCGCCTCCGAGTGACGAACATCCCACCCCCAAAACAGTTGTCGCTGGCAACTATCCGCCTACGATCTCCCGGTGACCACCGTCTCCACCGCCACCCACACCACGCCAGCTGACGAGCCGGACCGCTCGCACCGGGCCGGGGTGTCGATCATCGTGCTGTGCTTCGGCGGCCTGATCGCGTCACTGACCCAGACCCTGGTGATCCCGCTCCAGGGCAGCCTGCCGGTGCTGCTCGACACGACCTCCGCCAACGCGTCGTGGGTCGTGACGTCCACGCTGCTCGGCGGTGCGGTGGCGATGCCGATCGCGGGCAGCCTGGGCGACCTCTTCGGCAAGCAGCGGGTGCTGCTGATCAGCTCGCTGATCCTGGTCCTCGGCTCCGTGATCTGCGCGCTCTCCGACACGCTCCTCCCGATGCTCGCGGGGCGCACCCTCCAGGGCCTGTCGATGGGCTTCATCCCGGTCGGCATCAGCCTGCTGCGCGAGATCACCAAGCCCGCGCAGACCGGCACCGCGATCGCCGCGATGAGCGGCACCCTCGGTGTCGGCGGCGCGATCGGCCTGCCGCTGGCGGCCTACGTCGCCGACGCGTTCGACTGGCACGTCCTGTTCTGGCTCTCCGGCGTGCTCGCCGTCCTCGTCGCGATCGCGGTCGCGGTCGTCGTGCCGCACGTCCCGTCAGTCAAGGGTGGTCGCCTCGACGTCGTCGGCGCGCTCGGCCTCGCGGCCGGACTGGTCATCACGCTCGTCGGCATCACCAAGGGCGGCGACTGGGGCTGGGGCACCGCCCGCCCGTGGCTGTGCCTCGTGACCGGCGCGGTCGTGCTCGTCGCCTGGGGCTTCTACGAGCTGCGCCACCCCGCGCCGCTGGCGGACCTGCGCGTCACGGCCCGCCGTCCCGTGCTCCTGACCAACCTCGCCGCCGTCGCCATCGGCTTCGGGATGCTCGCGCAGGCCATCGTCGTGCCGCAGCTGCTCCAGCTGCCCGAGTCGACCGGCTACGGCCTGGGTCAGACGCTCCTCGCCGCCGGCCTCTGGATGGCGCCGGGCGGCTTGGTGATGATGGCCTTCGCGCCGGTCTCGAGCCGCCTGATGACCGCCTTCGGGGCGCGGATCACGCTCGCCATCGGCGCGACCGTGCTCGCTCTGGGCTACCTCGTCGGCGTCTTCTTCATGGACGCCTCCTGGCAGCTGCTCGTCGTCACCTGCATCAGCTCCGCCGGCGTCGGCATCGGCTATGCCGCGATGCCCGCGCTGATCATGAGCTCGGTGCCCCTCTCCGAGGCCGGGGCGGCCGTGGGGTTCAACGCGCTGATGCGATCGGTCGGTACGACGACCTCGGCGGCCGTCATGGCCGGTGTGCTCGCCGCCTCGACCACCGACTTCGGCGGCTTCCCGCTCCCCTCCGAGGGCGCCTTCCGCGCGTGCTTCCTGATCGGTGCCGGCGCGGCGCTCAGCGGGGTCGTCCTCACGCTGCTGATCCCGAAGCAGACCCCCGCGAGGGTCTAGGTCGCGGGCTGGTCGCGCCTCAGCAGCGTCACGACCTCGTAGTGCCGCGTGTGGGGGAACATGTCGAGCAGCCGCGCCTCGACCGGCCTCCACGACGGCATCGCGGCCAGGTCGGTGGCGAGGGACGCGGCGTTGCAGCTGGAGTAGATGACCGTCCGCGCCGACGACTCCTCGAGCCGCGACGCCAGCACAGGACCGAGACCCCGTCGCGGCGGGTTGACCACCACCAGGTCGGCGTCGACCGGCCACTCGGTCGCGTCACCGACCACGAAGTAAGCCGTCAGCCCGGCCGAGGCCGCGGTCGCGGTCGCCCCTGCCACGGCCTCCGCACTCGCCTCGACACCGACGACCCGACGACCGGGCGCAGCGAGGTGCAGCGCGAAGCCGCCGACGCCGCAGTAGAGGTCGAGCACCGACGTCGGCGCGACGTCATCGGCCCACGCGGCAGCCTGGCGGTAGAGCACGGCCGCCAGCGCGGTGTTGGTCTGGAAGAAGCTGCGCGGCGGCAGCTGCAGGACGAGGTCGTTGACCCGCATCGGCAGGGTCGACCGCTCGGTCAGCACCTCCTCGTGCTCCCCCTCGAGCACCGCCTTGTGCTCGGGCTGCAGATTGACCGACACGACAGCCAGCACCGGCGCCGCGGCCAGCAGCCCCGGCAGGTGCTTGCGGATCCGCAGCACCGACTCCGAGGTCCGCAGCACGAAGCGCAGCAGGAACTCCCCGTCCGGCGACTCCGTGACCAGCAGGTGCTTGAGCTCGCCTCGTCGCGTCGCCACGTCGTACGGCGTGAGCGCGGCCGTGCCCACGAAGTCGGCGAGCAGCGGCAGCAACGCGTGCACCGCCGGCGAGTAGAGAGGGCACGAGCGCAGGTCGACACCGGACCCGTGCGGGTCGAGGATCCCCAGCGTGGGCTGGGCTGTGGTGCCGGCGACGACCATCTTGGCCTTGTTGCGGAAGCCCGCCTCCGGGCTCGTCACGGTCGGCAGCCACACCAGGGCGTCGCTCTGTCCGCCCAGGGCGGCGAGCCGCGCCCGGCACTCGTCCTCCTTGGCGCGCACCTGCACGTCGTACGCCGTGTCCAGCTCGCTGCACGAGCGACACCGGCCGGCGTCGAAGTAGGAGCACTGCACGGGCCCAAGGCTACGGTGGCGGCATGCTCACTGCGATCGCGACCGGCGCCCTGGCGGGCGTCGCCACGGGCTTCGTGCTCCAGCGCGGGCAGCTGTGCTTCCACTCGGCGATCCGGGACTCGCTGGAGCGTCGCTTCCTGCTCGTGCGCGGCTGGGCCCTCGGGGTCGCGATCGGTGCCGTCGGGCTGGCCGTGCTGTTCCTGCTGCCGGGAGCCGAGGAGCTCAACCGCGGCCTGGCGTTCCGGCCGGTCGCCAACATCAGCGGCGGCCTGCTGATCGGGGTCGGCATGGTCGTCGCGCGCTCGTGCGTCTCCGGCCTGTTCTACAAGCTCGGGTCCGGGATGCTCGGGGCGCTGGTCGGCCTCGGCGGCTGGGCGGTGGGCGAGCTGGCCGCGCGCGATCTGACGATCCCCGGCCCCACGCTGCTCCCCGGCGGCGAGGAGGCGACGCTGCCCGGGATCCTGGGGCTGCCGCGCCTGCTGGTCGCCGTCGTCCTGCTGGTGCTCGTCGCGTTCGTGCTGCTGCGCCGGCCGCACCGGGACGACCGGCCGGGAGGTGCGTGGGGGTGGCAGCGGATCGGCCTCGGCCTGGGCGCTGCCGTCACGCTGGCCTGGGCGCTCGCCGCGATTGGTGGCTCCTCGTTCGGACCCAGCTCGGTCGGTGCGGTCGTGAGCATCGCCGACAGCGACCCGAACTACTGGCTCGTCGCGTTCCTGCTCGGCATCGTCGCCGGCGGCACCGTCGGCTCCCGCACCGGCGACCCGCGCGCCGGCGGCTTCCGGCTCCGGGGGGAGCCGCGCGTGCGCTACTTCCAGCTCGCCGCCGGAGGCGTGCTCCTCGGCGCCGGCGGCTGGATCGCCGGCGGCTGCAACCTCGGGCACGGCCTGTCCGGGGTCGCCCAGCTCAGCGTGTCGTCGTACGTCGTCGTGGCAGCGATGTTCCTCGGCGTCACTGCGGCAGCCGCGGTCTCTCGGCGGCTGGCGCTCACGCCAGCGCGAGGAACAGCTTCTCCATCTTCTTGACGTCGACGCCGTCGAGGCCGTCGTTTCCCGCGTCGGTCAGGCACTGCTGTAGGCCGGTGGCGACGATGGCGTAGCCGGCGCGCGAGATCGCTTTGTTGACGGCGGCCAGCTGGGTGAGGACGTCCTCGCAGGAGGACCCCTCCTCCATCATGCGGATGACGCTGGCGAGGTGGCCGTTGGCGCGCTTCATCCGGGTGATGATCGGCTTGATGTCGGTGGGCTCGAGCTCCATCACTTCCCCGCTTCCACCGCGGCGACCGCGTCCAGGGCCCGCGAGAGGCGGGTGCGGGCGTCCTCGGAGACCGCGCGGAGCGCGTCGGAGTCGCCGGCGAAGGAGGTCATCACGGCCGGGTCGAAGGCCTCGACGACCGTGGTCGTCTCCCCCACCGAGCGGACCACGACGTTGCACGGCAGCAGGGCCGCGATCGAGGGCTCGGCCTGCAGCGCCTGGTGCGCGAGCTCGGGACGGCAGGCGCCGAGGATGATCTGCGGCGCGACGTCGACGTCGAGCTTCTTCTTGAGGGTCGCCTTCAGGTCGATCTCGGTCAGCACGCCGAAGCCCGCCTCGGCGAGCTGCTCGCGTACGGCCGTCACCGTCTCCTCGTAGGGGAGCTGCGCGGTGATCGAGAGCGTGTAGTCAGCCATCGTCGTTCCTTCCGTCATGTCGGCGGGCCCGTCCAGGCTCCCCGTGCCGTCAACTGTACAACCCCCCTGGGGGTTCTGCTAACGTCGACGACGTAACCCTCCCGGGGGTTCCTCCCGATCAGTCCACCGGGCCGAGAAGCCAGGAAGGAACGACGACATGCGAGAGATCGACATCGAACAGACCGCCATCGCCCTCGAGGGCGGAGGCACGCTGATCGACGTGCGCGAGACCGCCGAATTCGCCGCAGGCCACGTCCCTGGCGCCGTCAACATCCCCATGGGTCACCTGACCAACCGGATCGGCGAGCTCGACCGCACCGCCCCGGTCCACCTCATTTGTGCCTCCGGCAACCGCAGCGCCGCGATGACCGACGTCCTCGTCGCCCAGGGCTTCGACGCCGTCAACGTGCTCGGCGGCACGGGCGCCTGGATCCGCTCCGGACGACAGGTTTCGACCCGATGAGCGCGCCCGTGAGCGGCCTCAGCGACTTGACGATCCTGCCGATCGAGACCCCGACCCTGGGTGACCGCAGCTACCTCGTGCACGACGGCGAGGTCGCCTTCGTCGTCGACCCGCAGCGCGACATCGACCGCGTGCTGGCGCTCCTCGACGAGCACGGGGTCCGGCTCACCCACGTGCTCGAGACCCACATCCACAACGACTACGTGACCGGCGGGTTCGCGCTGGCGGCCGCCACCGACGCGACGTACGTCGTCAACGGCGCCGACGACGTCTCCTTCGACCGCACTCCCGCCACCGACGGCGACGTCCTCGAGATCGGCGCGCGGATGCGGGTCACCGTGCTCGCGACGCCCGGCCACACCTTCACCCACCTCTCCTACGCATTGCGCGACAGCGCAACCGGCACCGACGTCGGCGTCTTCTCCGGCGGCTCCCTGCTCTTCGGCGCCACCGGCCGTCCCGACCTGCTCGGCCCCGACCACACCCAGGCCCTGGTCCGTCACCAGCACGCCTCGGCGCACCGGCTGGCCGATCTCCTGCCCGACGAGGCCGAGGTCTTCCCGACGCACGGCTTCGGCTCGTTCTGCTCGGCCACCCAGTCCGAGGCGACGTCCTCGACGATCGGTCTCGAGAAGGACAGCAACCCGGCCCTGACCCAGGACGAGGAGACCTACGTCCGCGAGCTGCTCGCGGGGCTGGGCGCCTGGCCGGCCTACTACGCGCACATGGCTCCGGCCAACGCCGCCGGTCCGGCCGCGCCCGACCTGAGCGCCCCGGCGCTCGCCGACGCCGACGAGCTGCGCCGGCGCATCGAGGCCGGCGAGTGGGTCGTCGACCTGCGCAACCGCACCGCCTTCGCGGCCGGTCACGCCCGCGGCACCCTCAACTTCGGGCTCGACGGCGGGTTCGCGACGTACCTCGGCTGGCTGGTCCCCTGGGGCACCCCGATCACCCTGCTCGGCGAGACCGCCGCGCAGGTCGCCGAGGCGCAGCGTGAGCTGGTCCGCATCGGCATCGACCGGCCGGCCGCCCACGCCACGGGCTCGCAGGCCGACTGGGCGACCGGCGCCCTGGCGAGCTTCGCCACCGCGAAGTTCGCCGACCTGGCCCAGGTCCGCCACCACCGCGAGGTCGTCGTCCTCGACGTCCGCCGCACCGAGGAGCACGCGGACGCCGCGATCCAGGGCGCCGTCAACATCCCGCTCCACGAGCTGTGGAGCCGGGTCGAGGAAGTGCCGTCCGGTGAGGTCTGGGTCCACTGCGCCGGCGGCTACCGCGCGTCGGTCGCCGCCTCGATGCTCGACGCGCAAGGCCGCTCCCTGGTCGCGATCGACGACACCTTCGACAACGCCGAGGCCGTGGGCCTGCACCTGGTGGGGCCGGCGGCGTGACCCTCGTCCTCGCGGTCGTCGCCGGCGCGCTCATCGGGCTCAGCCTGGGTGCGCTCGGTGGCGGCGGCTCGATCCTGGCGGTCCCGGTGCTGGTCTACCTGCTGGACCAGTCCCCGGCCCAGGCGACGACCGGGTCGCTGGTCGTCGTCGGCACGACCGCACTGATCGGCGCGATCGCCGCCCACCGGGCCGGCAACGTGCTGCTCGCGCGCGGCGCCACCTTCGGGATCGTCGCGATCGGCGGCGCGGTGCTCGGCGCCAAGGCGTCTGCCCACGTCGACGGGGACGTCCTGCTCGTCGCGTTCGCCGCACTGATGCTGCTCGTGGGCGCCCTGATGGCCTGGCGGCTGCTGCGCCTGGGCGACGCCGCCGCCGGACCGTCGCACGCCGCCCGCCCGTCCCTGGACGACCCGATCATCACCTTCAGCCCGACCTTCGCCTGTGCCTGTCCCCGAGCGCTCAAGGTGCTGGTCACCGCCACGGTGGTCGGCCTGCTCACCGGCTTCCTGGGCGTCGGCGGCGGATTCCTCGTCGTGCCCGCGCTCCTCATCGCCCTCGCCCTCCCCCTGCCGTACGCCGCCGGCACGTCGCTGGTGGTCATCACCATCACCAGCGCGGCCGCCCTCGCGACGCGCGCCGGGGTCGGCTCGGCACCCGACTGGGGCGTCGTGCTCGTCCTCACCCTGGTCTCGGCGCTCGCTGCCGTCGCCGGCACCCGCCTCGCCGACCGCGTCGACACCCGGCGCCTCTCCGGGGCGTTCACCGTCCTGGTCCTCACCGTCGCCGGCTACACCGCCACCCAGGCCCTGCCCGCCCTCCTCTGAAAGAACGGACACCCCCATGAGCACCACCACCGCCAGCCGCGCCAGCGGACCGACCGGCTCCGACCCGGACTCCGCGCCGGACTTCACGCCGGGCTTCACCCCCGGCCCGCTCGGTCGCCTCGGCGTCTGGGTGACCAACCACGCCAAGCTCGTCACCGGCATCTGGGTCCTGCTGATCGTCGGCCTGGGCGCCTTCGCCCCCCAGGTCGAGCAGAACCTCTCCGGCGCCGGCTGGCAGGCCGACGGCTCCGAGTCCGTCGCCGCGCGCGAGCTGGCCCAGGAGAGCTTCGGCGGCAACGCCTCCTCGGCCATCCAGGTCGTCGTGCACTCCACCGACGGACCGGTGACCGAGGGTCCCGGCGCCGAGGTCCTGGCCCAGGTCACCCGGATGCTCGAGGCCGAGCCCCGCATCGCGGAGGTGATCCAGCCGATGCCCGGCGCCACCGTGAGCCAGGACGGCACCACCGCGATCATCCTCGCCGGCGCCGGTGCCGACACCAACGAGATGGTCCGCGTCGCCACCGACCTCAAGGGCGACCTCCAGGACCTGTCGGTCGAGGGCATCCAGGTCAACCCGACCGGCTCCTCGCTGCTCTGGTCGGACTTCAACGAGGCCAACCTCGAGGCCATGCTGAAGTCCGAGCTGGTCTCCTGGCCCGTCACCATGGCGATCCTGGTGCTCGCCTTCGGCGCCCTCGTCGCCGCCGGACTCCCACTGATCCTGACCCTCGCCGGGCTCGTCGCCTCGGCCGGCTCCCTGGTGCTCATCAACGAGCTCGTCCCGGTCTCGATCTGGGCGATGAACTTCGCCATGATGTTCGCCCTCGCGCTCGGCATCGACTACGCGCTGTTCCTCGTCGTCCGTTACCGCGCCTCCCGCATGGGGGCCGGCAACTCCGCGCGCCAGGCCGTCGCCGAGACCATGGACACCGCCGGCAAGGCCGTGCTGCTCTCCGGTGCCACCGTGCTGATCTCGCTGTCGGCCGTCATGCTCGTGCCCTCGCCCTCCTTCCGCTCGATGGCCGGCGGGATCATGCTCTCGGTGGTCTTCGTCCTGGCCGCGACGCTCACCCTGCTGCCCCTCGTGCTGTTCAAGCTCGACCACAAGATCAACAAGCTCTCGCTGCCCTGGGTCAAGACCGGCGAGCACCGCTCCGCGAAGTTCGCCGCCTGGGGCGAGCGGCTCTGGAAGCGCCCCGTCGTCTGGGGCCTGGGCGCGCTCATCGTGCTGCTGGCGCTGGCCGCGCCGATCATCGGCCTCAAGACCGCGATGCCCTCGATCAAGGTCCTGCCCGAGGACGCCAGCGCCCGCATCGGCTACGACCTCGTCCAGGAATCCTTCGGCGAGGGGGCACCCGGCACGCTGCAGATCGTGATGAAGGCCTCCGACGCCGACGCCGCGACCGCCGTACTCTCCTCCGATGCCGGCATCGCCGGCGCCATGCCCGCCATGCCTGCGGCCGACGACAGCGGCCTGGTCCTGATCCAGGCCGTCCCGACCGTCGACCCGTCCGACCCCACCCTCGGCGACACCGTCGACCGGCTCCGCACCGACCTCCCCTCGAGCGCGCTCGTCGGAGGCGCAGCCGTGGAGAACCTCGACCTCAAGACCCAGCTCGACGACTCCACGCCGTTGGTGATCGGGGTCGTGCTGGTGCTCGGCTTCCTGCTGCTGCTCATCGCGCTCCAGGCGCCGCTGATCTCGCTGCTCGGCACGTTGGCCAGCCTGCTCTCGACGGCCGCCGCCTTCGGCGTGGCCCGCCTGGTCTTCCAGGAGGGGATCGGTGCCGACTTCTTCGGCTTCGAGAGCCAGGGGTTCCTGGACGCGTGGGCGCCGGTGTTCTTCTTCGCGATGATCTTCGCGATCGCCATGGACTACACGGTGTTCCTGCTGGCCTCGGCCAAGGAGCACTACGAGCACTCGGGTGATCCCAAGGACGCGATGGTCGGCTCGCTGGCCCACTCCGGTCGGGTGATCTTCGCCGCCGGAGCGGTCATGGTCGCGGTGTTCTTCACCTTCGCGCTCTCAGGCCCGCTGCCGCCCAAGGAGATGGGCATCGTGCTCGGCGTCGCCGTCCTGCTCGACGCGTTCCTGGTCCGGCTGGTGCTGCTGCCGGTCATGCTGCGCCTGACCGGCAAGGCCGCCTGGTGGTCCCCCGCCTGGCTGCGCAAGGTCCTGCCCACCATCACGTTCTCCCACGGCTGACCTGCCCTCACCACTCCCCCGTCATCACCCCTCCACCCAACAGATCGGAGCACCACCATGTGTCGAGCAGTCACCTGCAAGAAGTGCGACAAGACCACCTGGTCCGGCTGCGGCCAGCATGTCGACCAGGTCCTGGCCGGTGTCCCGCGAGCCGACCGCTGCGCAGGCCACCCGCGGGAGGTTGGGTCGGGCCTGTTGAGCCGGATCTTCGGGCGGTCGTCGTGAACCTCGACCGCGCCGTCCTCCTCCTCGCCGGCACCATGATCCTGCTCAGCGCCCTGCTGGCCAGCCTGGTCTCGCCGTGGTGGCTGCTGCTGACCACCTTCGTCGGGCTCAACCTGGTGCAGTCGAGCATCACCGGCTTCTGCCCCGCGGCGCTCGTCTTCCGCCGGCTCGGCGTCAGCAGCGGGTGCGCCTTCCGATGAGCCACCGGGATCGCAGGGGTGGCGACGCTCCCGGCATGCTGGGGCGATGAAGCTCGAGCTGCTCGTCATACCCGACTGTCCCCACGAGGGGCCCGCGCGTGAGCTGGCGCTGACGACGCTCGCCGACCTGGGGCTCACCGACGAGCTGACGACCACGGTCATCACGACCCAGGCCGAGGCAGAGGCCCGGGGCTTCGTCGGGTCACCGACGTTCCTCGTCGACGGCGAAGACCCCTTCGCCCAGCCGGGAGCGCCAGCCGGTGTCGCGTGCCGGGTCTACCGCACGGGCGACGGCTGGTCCGGACTGCCGTCGGGGACCGACCTGCGGGCCGCCCTCGTCAGCCGAGGAGGGTGCGCATGAGCCACACCGACCGGACCCAGCACTGGGACACCGTCTTCGCGACCCGGGCCACCGACGAGGTCTCGTGGTTCGAGGCGAGCCACGACCTCTCGGTCTCGCTGCTGCGAGAGCAGCCGGGCTCGGTGGTCGACATCGGCGCCGGGGCCGGCACGCTCGCCGACGAGCTGCTCGCCGACGGCCGCAGCGACGTCACCCTGCTCGACATCTCCCACGAGGCCCTGGCCGTCACCCGTGAGCGGCTCGGGTCCTCGGAGTCGCGGGTGGGCTACGTCGTCAGCGACCTCCTGATGTGGGCGCCGGAGCGGCAGCGGGACGCCTGGCACGACCGCGCCGTCTTCCACTTCCTCACCGACCCGACCGACCAGGCGGCGTACGTCGACCTGGCCGCGCGCGCCGTCCGCCCCGGCGGTCTCCTGGTCCTGGCCACCTTCGGCCCCGACGGCCCCACGGCCTGCTCGGGACTGCCGACCGCACGTCACTCCGCTGCCGAGCTGGGCGCGCTCTTCGCGCCGGTTTTCGCGGTGACCCACGACGAGGTGCGCGTCCACCACACCCCGGGTGGCGCCGACCAGCAGTTCACCTGGGCCGTGATGCGACGCAGCGGGACCTGGGGGTCCGAGGACCTTCGCCCCTTGACCTAATACCCCATGGGGGTATGTTGGGTCCATGAGCAGTCATCACCACACCTCGCACCCGGCCGCCACTACCGGGCCCACCGCCGGTGTCGACGGAGGCGCGGCGGTCGAATACACGTGTCCGATGCACCCCGAGATCCGCCAGCCCGGCCCGGGGGCGTGCCCGATCTGCGGGATGGCGCTCGAGCCCCTGACCGTCACCGCGGACACCGGCCCGAGCGCCGAGCTGGTCGACATGACGCGTCGTTTCTGGATCGGCCTGCTGCTCGCCGTACCGGTGGTGATCCTGGAGATGGGGATGCACTTCGTGCCGTCGGCGTTCGAGTTCGTGTCCGCGAGGACCGCGACCTGGATCCAGCTCGTGCTCGCCACCCCGGTGGTGCTGTGGGCCGGGTGGCCGTTCTTCACCCGCGGGTGGACCTCGGTGCGCACGATGCAGCTCAACATGTTCACCCTGATCGCGATGGGCACCGGCGTGGCCTGGGTGTTCTCCGTCGTGGCGACCCTGGCGCCGGGGATCTTCCCGGACTCCTTCCGCGACATGGGCGGGACGGTCGACGTCTACTTCGAGGCGGCCGCGGTCATCACGGTGCTGGTCCTGCTGGGGCAGGTCCTCGAGCTGCGTGCCCGGGAGCAGACCTCGGGGGCGATCAGGGCGCTGCTCGACCTCACCCCCAAGACCGCGCGTCGGATCGGCACCGACGACTCCGAGGAGGAGGTCACCCTCGACCTGGTCCAGATCGGCGACCGGCTGCGGGTGCGTCCCGGTGAGAAGGTCCCGGTCGACGGGGTCGTCGAGGACGGCCGCTCCTCCCTGGATGAGTCCCTCGTCACCGGGGAGTCGATGCCGGTCTCCAAGAGCGCGGGCGATGCGGTCATCGGCGGGACGCTCAACCAGACCGGGTCCTTGGTCGTGCGGGCCGAGAAGGTCGGCCGCGACACCATGCTCGCGCGGATCGTGCAGATGGTCGCCGATGCCCAGCGCTCACGCGCGCCGATCCAGCGGATGGCCGACCGTGTCTCGGGCTGGTTCGTGCCCGTCGTGCTCGGAGTCGCCGTGATCGCCGCGATCGTCTGGGGCATCGTGGGTCCCGAGCCGCGGCTCGCGCACGCCCTGATCGTGGCGGTCGCCGTCCTGATCATCGCCTGCCCGTGCGCGCTGGGGCTCGCCACACCGGTCTCGATCATGGTCGGTGTCGGTCGCGGAGCCGGGCTCGGTGTCCTCATCAAGAACGCCGAGGCGCTCGAGCTGATGGAGAAGGTCGACACTCTCGTGGTCGACAAGACCGGCACCCTGACCGAGGGACGCCCCTCGGTCACGCAGGTCGTCGCGCTCGACGGCTTCGAGCGTGACGAGCTCCTGCGTCTCGCCGCCGGTGTCGAGCGGGCATCCGAGCACCCCCTCGCCCAGGCCGTCGTCCACGCCGCCGAGGCGCAAGGGATGAGCATCCCCTCGGTGAGCGACTTCGACTCACCCGTGGGCAAGGGCGTCGTGGGCGTCGTCGAAGGACACCGCGTCCTGCTGGGCAGCGCCACCTTCCTGCTCTCCCACGACCTGGACACCACCGCCCTCACCGACCGTGCCGATGAGCTGCGAGCCGATGGCGCCACCGCGATCTTCATCGGCGTCGACGACCGGGTCGCGGGCATCTTCGCGATCGCCGACCCCGTCAAGGAGACCACTCCCGCAGCACTCGAGGCCCTGCGTGCCGAGGGCATCGAGGTCGTCATGCTCACCGGCGACAACCGGGTCACCGCCACCGCCGTAGCCCGGATGCTGCACATCGACCGGGTCGAGGCCGAGGTCCTGCCCGATCACAAGAGCGACATCGTCACCCAGCTCAGGGCCGAGGGACGCGTCGTCGCGATGGCCGGCGACGGCGTCAACGACGCCCCCGCTCTCGCCGCCGCAGACGTCGGCCTCGCGATGAGCTCCGGCACCGACGTAGCGATGGAGAGCGCCGGCGTGACCCTGCTCCGCGGGGACCTCACCGGCATCGTCAACGCCCGCCGCCTCTCCCAGGCCACCATGTCCAACATCCGCCAGAACCTCGTCTTCGCCTTCATCTACAACGTCGCCGGCATCCCCGTCGCCGCCGGTGTCCTCTACCCCACGTTCGGGCTGCTGCTCTCCCCGATCATCGCCGCGGCCGCCATGGCGCTCTCCTCGGTCAGCGTCATCACCAACGCGCTCCGGTTGCGCTCGGTCAGGCTCTAGGAGGGAACCTCCTGATCGGTGCGGTCGGCCCTGGTGTTCAAGGTGGGCGTCAGAGCGGAGCATGGGGCGCACCTGGCGCGCCCCATCTTCCGGGCTGTTCGGAGGGGCCCGACCCCTGACGGTGCTCCCGCCGACGGCGCGGGAGCGCGTCAGCCGGTCAGGCCATTTGCAGGTGCCTGGGGGGACCGTTGTCCATGCGCTCGACAAGCCCGATGGGACGCCATGCTGAGAGACTCGCGGCGAGAGGATGAAGACGATGTTGATCGGGATCTGTGAGGACGACCCGTCGATCCGCCGTCTGGTCTCTCAGGCGATGGGGTTCGCCGGGCACGAGGTCCTGACGGCGTACGACGGAGGTGAGGCGCTGCGACGCTTCGGCGCCGACAGTGCCGTCGACGTGCTCATCATGGACATCGGGCTTCCTGACTCCGACGGCCGCGACGTCACCCAGGCCCTGCGCTCGGCCGGACAATCAGCACCCGTCCTTTTCCTCACAGCACTGGGGACCGTCCAGGACAAGCTCTCCGGCTTCAGCGCCGGCGGTGACGACTACCTGCCCAAGCCGTTCGACGTCAAGGAGCTGATCGCCAGGGTCGAGGCCCTCGCGAAGCGGGGACGGCCAGCGGGAGCTCACGACGCCTCCGGGCTTGTGCTCGACCCAGCCCGGCACGGGGTCAGGTCCGCCCAGGGCGAGGTGCTGCTCACCCCCACCGAGTACAGGATGCTCGCGGCCATCACCTCCCGCCCCGGAGATGTCGTACGACGACGCACCGTGGTCGCCGCCGCCTGGCCCGACGGCGCCGTCGTCGCCGAGAACACCATCGACTCCTTCGTGCGTCGCATCCGCACCAAGCTCGACTCCATCGGCTCCCCCGTCACGATCGAGACCGTGCGCGGTGTCGGGTTTCGTCTGACGTGAGGCTGTCCCGCACGAGCGTGCCCAGTTCGTTTCGCAGACAGATCGTCATCCTGACCGCCTGCGTGACGGCCCTCGCGATGACCATCCTCACCATCGTGCTCCAGCTGATCCTCGCCGACGCTCTCCTGGCCTGACCCGTGCCGACCGATTCGGTCCGCGACCCAAGCGTCACGTATGCTTATATGCGCATATAAATGGGAGGTGGAGATGAGCGATCCGGATACGGAGTCCGTCGACGTCGCGGTCGAGGTCTTTCGGATGCTGTCGGACGGCACCCGCGTGCGTCTGCTGTGGCGCATGGTCGAGGGCGAGGTGTCGGTCCACGACCTCGCGCTCGCCGTGGGCAAGCCGCAGGCGGCGACGAGCCAGCACCTGGCCAAGCTGCGGCTCGCGCGCCTGGTGACGACGCGTCGCGAGGGCACGACGATCTATTACCAGCTGGCCAACGACCATGCGCGACAGCTCGTCACCGACGCGTTGCATCACGCCGAGCACCTCGGCAACGGTGTGCCCGCGCACCACCAACGCCCGGACGGGGTGTCATGACGAACCAGCACGAGCACGGCCACGGACACGGCCACGACCACGGGTCGAGGAGCGTGCTGGCCAAGGCCCGCGCTCTGGTGGGTGGTCACTCGCACGATCACGCGGACTCGATCGATGACGCGTTGACGGCGAGCACGCAAGGCATCCGAGCAGTCAAGATCAGCCTCGTGGTGCTGCTGGTCACGGCGTTGGGTCAGGCGCTGGTCTTCGCGCTGACCGGCTCGGTCGCCCTGCTGGCCGACACCATCCACAACTTCTCCGACGCCTTCACGGCTCTGCCGCTGTGGGTGGCCTTCGTGGTCGGTCGGCGACCCGCCACACGGGCCTACACCTACGGTTATGGGCGCGCCGAGGACCTGGCAGGCGTCTTCATCGTGTTGATGATCGCCCTGTCCGCCCTCGTGGCCGGCTACGAATCGACCCGACGGCTCCTCGATCCGCAGCCCCTTGACCATCCGTGGCTGGTCGCGGCCGCAGGAGTGGTGGGCTTTGCCGGCAACGAGGTGGTCGCCGGCTACCGGATGCGTGTGGGGCGGCGCATCGGCTCGGCCGCCCTGGTGGCTGACGGACACCACGCACGCACCGACGGGTTCACCTCGTTGGCCGTGGTGGCAGGTGCCGTCGGGAGCCTGCTCGGGATGCCACTGGCCGACCCGATCGTCGGGATCCTCATCACGGTGGCGATCCTGGTGGTCCTGCGGAGTGCCGCACGTGATGTCTACCGCAGGCTCATGGATGCCGTGGACCCTCACCTGACGGCCGCGGCCCATGCTGCCCTGGTCGACGTCCCGGGAGTCCGTGGCGTGATCGACCTGAGGGTGCGCTGGGTGGGCCACCGTCTGCGAGGTGAGGCCAGCATCCTCGCCGACCCGTCCCTGGACCTCTCGGACGCCCACCAGTTGGCGCATGCCGCCGAAGGCGCCGTGCTGGCGGCCGTGGCCAAGATGGACGCGGTCACGGTCCACGTCGGCCCGACCATCGACCCGACCATCGACCCGACCATCGACCCGAAATTGTGATCTGGTCATGGTCGGGGCGGTGGCGGAAGGGCAGCTAGCGATAGGGGCCGGTCACGGACGACGCGTCCCCGGACCTGGTGGCCTCCCAGGACGGTCGTGGCCTTCGTGCGATCCAGATCCGTGAAGTGCTGCAGGTCCCTCCCGACGGGGCCGTCGATGGCCGAGGCGGTGGCAGGCTTCCACGCTGCGAGTCCTGGGGACATGGCGACGGGCAGGCCCAGGGAGTGCAGGAGGACTCGGACCTCGGCTGGGTTGTCGACGTGATCGACACCGACGACGTCATCGACCGTGCTGCGGACGGCGCTCGGACGCGCGGGGGTGGTGGACGGCCCGGCGCTCCGCACAGGTTCATCGCAGCACCTCGACGTGCTCGTCAGATGCCGCGGAGGTCGACTGACCAGGAGCCCGGATCGCGCCCTGTCGGTGGCGCACCAGGGCCCCGGCTGCCGGGATGAGCGAGACGGCCCACATGGCCGCTCCCGCGAGGTTGAAGAGCGAGAAGCTGCCTCGTGGCATGCGCGCCACGCCGGCGACGACCGGCGTGAACGTTCTCACCACCGGCAGGAAGCGGGCCAGGATCACGGCCTTCGGGCCGTGCTTGGCGAAGAAGGCCTCGGCCCGCTCAGCGTGCGAGCGCGAGAACAGCCGGGAGTCGGCACGATCGAAGAGCCGCGGTCCGAACCGGCGACCCAGCAGGTAGCCCACCTGATCCCCGGCCGCCGCAGCGGCGAAGAGGCACGCGGCCACCAGCGGCAACGGCAACGGCAACGGCAGGTGCACTACCCCGGTCGCGACCAGGATGCCGACCGTGAACAGCAGCGAGTCGCCGGGGAGGAAGAAGCCGAGGAGCAGGCCGGTCTCGGCGAAGACGATGGCCATGGCGAGCAGCAGGGCCGCCGGGCCGCCGGGCCGCCGGGCCGCCGGGCCGCCGGGCCCAAGGCATAGAGCAGTGGAGTCAGGAGGGCGATCATGGTGTGACCGTAGGAGCGCTCACCTGCCGGGCACCTGACCGATCGAAGCAGCAAGACGCGTCCTCACTGCCCCCGGGCGAAATACCCTCGGGCCCCGGGCAGCTGTTCGCCCGGGGCCCGAAGCCAATCAGTCGTCGTGATGACTCAGCTGGTGGCGCTAGCTGCTCCGTCAGTGGAGGGAGCGACGGACTCGGTGCGGTCCACGCGAGAGCGTGTGAGGTAGACGACGGTGCCGAGGATGGTCACGAGGAACACCACGCTGGTCACCAGCGTGCCCAGCCCGAGGCCGCCGTCGGTGCGGGGTAGGGCGAGGAAGTCGCCGATGTTGGCGCCCAGCGGGCGGGTCAGGATGTAGGCGAGCCAGAAGGACAGGACCGGCCCCATCCCGAAGCGCCACGCTGCCAGGACCGCGAGGATCAGGCTCGCCGGCAGCAGGATCGAGGCGCCCGGCGACCAACCGGTGAGCTCGAGCGTCCAGTCGCCCACCGCGGTGCCCAGCGCGAAGGTGACCAGGACGACCAGCCAGTACCAGGCCTCACGCGGCGTGGTGTTGATCGAGTGGATCGAGAGGGTGCGCTCCCGGGCGTACCAGGCCGCGAAGACGCCGGCGAGCAGCACGGCGAACACCGTGGAGCTGGCCCACAGGGGAACGCCCCGGGCATCGGTCAGGTTGTCGGTGAGCAGCGTGCCGACCACGCTGATCAGGACCACGGCGAGCCAGTAGATGCTCGGGATGTAGCGGCGTGCCCGGAACTGCAGGACCAGAACGACCACCAGCCCCGCGGAGAACAGCACCGTGGTGTTGGTGAGCCCGAAGCCGAGGGTCTCGTTGACGTAGTCGGCGAAGCTCTCGCCCACGGTCGTGCAGAGGATCTTGATCACCCAGAAGAAGACGGTGACCTCGGGGACCTTGTTCAGCATGCGTCGGCCGGTGCTGCCGGCCGGGAGAGTTGTCGTCATGAACGTCACTGTGCGGTGACGAACCTGCACACGACCTGACCGCGACGTGGGATCGGTGGGGAGACGAGCGTCGTCTGCGCCGAGTCGTGCCAGGAACGGGCATGTCGATCCGGAGGAGCAGGGGCCGCTCGGGGCGCGGGCGGAGGTAGGTCGGGAGCATCAACACCCTCGCCCGGGGCAGGGTCAGGACGGAGGTGAAGACCGTGTCCACGCTGACGTCGTAGCGCAGGCAGTCCTCGCGCATCTGGCACCAGGGCGGACACGGTTTGACACCGCACGGTGGGGCCACCGCGACAGCGGTGGCCCCACCGGCCTCACAGCACCTTTCGGGGGCGTTCGGTGCCGTGTTACCGACGGACTAGTTGCTCTCGCCGCTCTCGTCGGCGTCCTGGTGACCCGGCTCGTTCGGGTTGGCGTCCGGGCCCTGGTCGGGACCGTCCGAGGTCTCCTCGGTGCCGTCAGCCTCCTCCACGCCGTCAGCCTCCTCAGCACCGTCGGCCTCGTCGGCCTCGCCGCTTTCGTCGGCGTCCTGGTGACCCGGCTCGTTCGGGTTCGCGTCCGGGCCCTCGTCAGGACCGTCCGAGGTCTCCTCGGCGCCTTCCGAGCCCTCGGCCTCGTCCTGCTCGGCCCCGTTGCCGGGGGTCTGGCCCGTGGACTGGTCAGGGCTGGAGGAGTCGCTGGCCTGGGCTGCCATCACACCGCCGATACCCACGCTGGCGATGACAGCCGTGGAGGCGATGAGGGCCACGTTGCGTCGGATGTTGCGCATGATCTGCTCCCTTCGTCGACCGCACCGTGCGGACTGACAACACCCACAGTGCCGAGGTGCGGCTGTGAGGACGCTGAGCCCACCTGAGAGGCCCCACAGCCGGTGGCGACACACGACCATCACCGGGTCCGTTCACAGTGTGCTCTCAGCCGAGGGCGAGGAGCATGGTGACCACCACACGGCCCGGAAAGGGGCACAGATGCGCGTACTGCTGGTCGAGGACGAGGTCCGCCTCGCCGAGACCATCCGCCGCGGCCTCGTCGCGGAGGGTTTCGTCGTCGACGTCGCCCACGACGGGATGACCGGCCTGGAGGAGGCGCAGACGACGCCCTACGACGTCATCGTCCTGGACATCATGCTGCCCCGGCTCAATGGCTACGACGTGTGCCGAGGAGTGCGGGAGGCGAAGATCTGGACCCCGATCCTGATGCTCACCGCCAAGGACGGCGACCTCGACCAGGTCGACGCGTTCGACCTCGGCGCCGATGACTTCCTCACCAAGCCGTTCTCCTTCGTGGTGCTGGTCGCTCGGCTGCGCGCCCTGGTCAGACGTGGTGCGCCTGAGCGTCCCGCTCAGCTCGAGGCCGGCGACCTCACCCTGGACCCCGGCACCCGCGTCGTACGACGGGGCGAGACCGAGGTGTCGCTTACTCCTCGCGAGTTCGGACTGCTGCACTTCCTGCTGCGCCACCGTGGGGACGTGGTGTCCAAGACGGAGATCCTCGAGAGTGTGTGGGACCTCAACTACGACGGGGACGACAACGTGGTGGAGGTCTACGTGGGCTACCTGCGCCGCAAGATCGACCAGCCCTTCGACCGCTCGGCCATCACGACCGTGCGCGGCGCCGGCTACCGGCTGGAGCGCAACGGTGGCTGACCCCGGACCGCATGGTCAACTGCCAGGCTCATCGGCCCGGTCCCGACTCATCCCGGGCGCACGGCGCGGTGGGCTGAGGCTCCGGACCTCCGCGGCCGCCACGGTGGTCGTCGCCCTGGTCCTCGCCGCGGCCTCCCTCGCCTTCGTCCTCCTGCAGCGCCACCAGCTCGAGTCCTCGCTGCGTGACGTCGCACGACAACAGGCCAGTGACGTCGCAGCCCAGGTGTCTCGCGAGGGAACCCAGGTCGACCTGGTCGGGGGCGGAGGTGACCAGGCCCTGGTCCAGGTCATCGACGCCACCGGCACGGTCGTGGCGGCAAGCGCCTCGGTGAGCGGCGAGCCGCCGGTGGTCGACCTCGCGCCAGCACCCGGCGAGGTCATCACCGTCTCCGGTGCACGGCTGCCGATCGGGGAGGGAGAAGGGTTCGTCGTCGTGGCCGAAGGGGTGGACAGCGCCGACGGGCCCATGGTCGTGCTGGCTGCCCAGAGCCTGGAGACCGTCCAGGAGTCGACGTCCATCGTGGGGCGCCTGCTCCTGCTCGGCTCCCCACTGGTCCTGCTCGCCGTCGCCCTGACCATGTACTGGCTGACCGGACGTGCCCTCGCACCCGTGGAGGCAATCCGACGCCGGGTGGCCACCATCGACGGCACCTCCACCTTGTCGGCCCGGGTCCCTGTCCCGCCCGGCGGCGACGAGATCGCGCGGCTGGCAGAGACGATGAACTCGATGCTCAGCCGGCTGCAGAGCGCCGGGGACGCCCAGCGACGCTTCGTCGGTGACGCCTCCCACGAGCTGCGCAGCCCCCTGTCGACCATCCGCGCCGCTCACGAGATCCAGGCACTGCACCCCGAGTCGGCCGACTGGACCACGATGTCGGACGAGGTGCTCTCCGAGCTCGACCGCGTCGACCGCCTCGTCGCCGACCTCCTGCTCCTCGCCCGCTCCGACGAGCACGGCCTGACCCTGCACCTGACCGACGTCGACCTCGATGACCTGGTGCACGCGGAAGCCACCCGGCTTCGTCGTAGGGACGGACTCCACGTCGTCGTCACCGCACCGCCCGTGCGCGTCCAGGGCGACGAGCACCACCTCGCCCGCGCGCTGCGCAACCTCACCGACAACGCCCTGCGTCACGCCGTCTCACGCGTGGAGCTCACGTTGAGCACACACGGGAACCTCGCGCGCATCGGCGTCACCGACGACGGCCCCGGCATCCCGGAAGGCGAACGAGAACGGGTCTTCGAGCGCTTCGTCCGCCTCGATCACTCCCGCGCACGCGACAGCGGCGGCACCGGCCTCGGGCTGCCCATCGCCCGCCAGATCGCACACGCCCACGGAGGCGAACTGCGTTGCGACCAGGCACGTTCTGGAGGGTCCTACTTCGTGCTGACCATCCCACTCACGCACCACGGCGAAAGACAGGACCTGGCGTGAGCGGCTCCTCCCGCGTCCTGGTGATCGAGGACGACGAGCGCATCGGCGCGTCTCTCGAGCGGGCTCTGCGAGGCACCGGCTACGACACGCGGTGGGAGAGGTCGGGTGAAGCAGGTGTGCGCGCCTGCGCTGCGAACGCCCCGGACCTGGTCCTCCTCGACCTAGGCCTTCCCGGCATGGATGGCCTCGAGGTGTGTCGGCAGATCCATGCACACCATCCAGCGATCGACATCGTGGTGCTCACCGCACGTGACGAGGAGCTCGACGTCGTCGTGGGTCTCGACGCCGGCGCCGTCGACTACATCACCAAGCCCTTCCGGCTCGCTGAGCTCCTTGCGAGGATCCGAGCCCAGCTCCGCCGCCACGAAGGGAGCCCGTCTGCGGTGACCAGCAGCGGCGACCTCCGGATCGAGCCCGACGCGCGTCGCGCGTGGCTCGGAACACTCGAGCTCGAGCTGCGCGCCAAGGAGTTCGACCTCCTCGCCCGACTCCTCGCAGACACCGGATCGGTGGTCACCCGGGAAGCGCTGATGAGCGACGTCTGGGACGAGCACTGGTTCGGATCCACCAAGACCCTCGACTTCCACATCGCCGCGCTGCGTCGCAAGATCGACCACGAGGGAACTCCCGGCCGGATCAGCACCCTGCGCGGGGTCGGCTACCGGCTCGAGAACCCATGAGGCGACGGATCCTCACCGCAATCTTGTCCGTCACGGCTGTCGCGATCGTGCTCTTCGCCATCCCCCTCGGACTCGTGCTCCAGCAGCTGGTCGGCGAGGACGCCGCCTTGAGGGTCGAGCGCCAAGCGGTGCTCGCAGCTCGCGAAGTGCCGGCCGACTTCGTGCTCGGTGACGACCCCGTCGAGCTCCCCGACACCACCGACCAGGTCCGTCTGGGTCTCTACGGTCCCGACGGTGCACTCGTGACCGGGTCCGGACCTGCCCTCATCGAGCCAGCACTAAGACAGGCGTTGTCCAACCAGGTGATCGATGTCGAGCTCCCCGGGCTGCGGGTGGTCGCTGTCCCGGTCGCAGCGGACGAACAGGTCATCGGGATCATCCGCGCCGAGCAGGCAACCACCGCCAGTGACCAGCGAGCCTTCCGCTTGACGGGGCTGCTCGTCGCCATCGCCATCGCCGTCATGGCCGTCGGCGCCGTGATCGGTGCGTTGCTCGCTGCTCGACTCGCTCGCCCGGTCTTGGCACTGCGCGATGCCGCCGTCGATCTGGGGCTCGGCAACTACGCCGTCTCGCTGCCTCGCACCCGCATCCCTGAGGTCGACGAGGCCGGCACCGCGCTGACGAGCGCAGGGCAGACCCTGGAAGACCTCATCTTGCGCGAGCGCTCCTTCAGCGCCGACTCCTCACACCAGCTCAGGACACCGGTCGCCGGGATCAGGGCAGCCGTGGAGACCGAGATCCAGTTCCCCCGCAGCAACACCACCACCGTGCTCCATGAGGTCCTGGCCGACCTCGACCGACTCGAAGCAACCATCACCGAACTCCTCAGCATCGCCCGGACACCAGACGTGGCCGACAGCGCGATCGACCTGGCTTCGGTGGTCCTAGAGGCGCATGACACCTGGTCGCCCCGCCTGCACTCCGAGGGCCGCACGATCGCAGTGACACTGCCTGAGCATCTCCCGCCCGCCTGGGCCAACCAGTCGATGCTCCGCCACGTCCTGGACGTCCTGCTCGACAACGCTCGGCGCCATGGCAGCGGCGAGGTGCGTCTGGTCGTGACAGCAGCCGGGCCACACGTGACCCTGGCAGTCCACGACGAGGGGTCCACCTTCTCCGCCGGGACCTCCGAGGGGTCGCGCCCTGACAATCCATCGGCCGACCCCTCGCACGGGCATGGGCTGCCGCTTGCCACCCGCTACGTCAAAGCCATGCGCGGGCGACTCGTCGTGAACACCGCTGGGCCCACGACCCGCATCGACATCATCCTTCGCCGAGCCGCGGCCACTTCTTACCCTCCGCTGGCCTGACACCACCCTGGTGCTGGCCCGCCTCCTCCTAGCGTCGTGGAAACACCTCACGAGGAGGCAACCATGGACGACGCGGCCATCGAGCTCGAGAAGCTCAGCCACACCTACGACAAGGACCCGGTCCTCAAGCATCTCGACCTGCGCATCGAGCACGGGGAGATCTTCGGGTTCCTCGGACACAACGGCGCCGGAAAGACGACCGCCATCAACATCCTCACGACACTGCTCGTGCCCACCGGCGGCACCGCGAAGGTGTGCGGTCACGACGTCGTCACCGCACGACGAGCAGTGACTCGCTCCATCGGCTATCTGCCCGCCGAGGTGCGCATGTACGGCCACCTGACCGCCCTGGAGAACCTCGAGTTCCTCGCGACCCTCTCGGACGTGAAGAAGCCACGCCACGCCGCGAAGGAGACCCTGGACTTCCTGGGCTGCAGCGACTTGGCGAACCGCCGCCTCGCCACCTTCTCGACCGGGATGCGCCAACGCATCGGGATCGCCCAGGCGATCGTCCACCGACCCGATGTCCTCCTGCTCGACGAACCCACAGCCGGACTCGATCCCCTGGGCGTGCGCCAGCTGCGCGAGACCATCCTGCAGCTCAACCAGGAGCTCGGGATGACCATCTTCATGAACACCCACCTCCTCAGCGAGGTGGCGAAGGTCTGCACCAGCATCGGAGTCCTCAACCACGGCGAGCTGATCTACAAGGACACCATCGAAGCCACCACGCGACGCTTTCCTGACGAGGCCTCCCTCGAGGACATCTACGTCACCATGGGCGGCGCGCCGTGATCACCACCATCTTCTCGCACCAGGTGCTGGCCCTGCGGCGTCAACGAGTCCTGCTGGTGCTGGTGGCGGCGATACTGCTCGCCACCGCGCTGGCCGGCGCACTGGGCTGGTCGAGCCAAAGCACCATCGTGCGCGTCTTCGACGAGGCCACCCGCCAGCTTGCCGCGAGCGGGGCTCCGGCACCTCCCAACCCGTTCCTGTTGAAGCCGCACCTGTCGCTGCTGTCCAACATGGTTGTCTACATCCCCCTCGTCGGCGCACTCTTCGCCGTCATCCTGGGACACATCAGCATCGCCGACGAGGAGAGCTCGGGACTCGGTCGGCTGCTGTTCTCCCGAAGCATGTCGCGCGCCCAGTACACCACCGGCAAGATCCTCAGCCTGGCTCTCGTGCTCGCCGGACTCCTCCTGGCGAGCTTCGCCGTCAGCCTGGCCGCGCTGCTCCTCGTCAACCAAGGGATCTCCGTCGCCGATCTGGGCAGGCTCTCGCTCTTCTACACCCTGTCCTGGTTGTACCTGGTCCCCTTCGCCCTGATCGGCATGATCACGGTGCTGCTGACGACGTCGCGCTCCCTGGCGCTGCTCAGCGCGATGGGTGCCTGGCTCGTCATCACCTTCGCAGTGCCGCAGTTCACCTCAGGACTGCGACCGACCCAGTCGCTCAACCCCATCATCGAGCCGATCGGCCTGTCCCAGGCGTTCTTCCAAGCCACCGCGAAAGCCCAACCGCTGTCCATCGTCGAGCAGTACAAGGCGGCCTCGGCGGCCATCCTCGACACGGCCCCCTCCGTGGCCGTCATGGACACCGTGGCCCGGGTCATGCCGTTGCTGGGCTTCGTGGCGATCCTCACCGTCGCTGCCTTCGCGCTGGTCCGCACCCACGACTTCTCCAGGAGCGCCAGCCATGAGTAGCACCCGACACGTCCTGAGCCTCGCACGTCACGAATACCGAGCAGCGCTGAGGAGCCGGATCCTCATGGTGCTCCTGGTGATCCTGGTCGTCGTCACCGCAGCCTCGGTCTACATCGCCACCGCCGGCTACGCCAGCAAGCTCGCCGACTACGACGCCTACCGCGCCGCAGCCCAAGCAAGCGGCCTGGACCGGATCGCGCCCTCCCCGATGGCGCCGCTGTCGCTGCTGCGAGGAGGCCTGGAGTACCTGGAGATCATCGGGGCCGTCATCGCCATCGCGCTGGGCTACCTCTCGATCGCCCGAGAGCGAGCCAACCGCACCATCGCCCTGCTGCAGTCGCGGCCCGTCACCGGCGGCGAGCGCGCGCTCGGGAGCTTCCTGGGTGCCCTGGCCGTCTTCGCGACCCTGGTCACCGCCACCGCCCTCGTCGGCATCCTCAGCATCGGACTCATCGCCCAAGACTGGATCAGCCCCTCCGAGGGCTTCCAGCTCCTGCTCGCCTACCTCGCCGCCCTCCTCTACCTCGGCGCGTTCTACTGCCTGGGCGCCATCACGACCGCACGCGCCCGGGCCTCAGCCAACGGACTCGTGGTCTCCCTGGCCATCTGGCTCCTCGTCGTGCTCGTGCTGCCCCAGATCGGCGACACCCTCGACGCCGACAACCAGCTCCCAGGCGGCCTGTTCCAAGCCCTCACCCTCGACCGCGACGGAGAGACCAGCGTCATGGCGCACTTCACCGGCTACGAGAAGACCCGCACCCTCATCGAGGACACCTCGTTCGCCAAGCACTTCGAGCGTTTCGCCTTCGCGATGACCGATGTCAAGGACCGCTACCGCCCCTTCACCCTCGGACAGCTCCTCCGCGAGACCCGCACCGACATCATCTGGCTGCTGAGCGCCACCGTGGCGCTCTTCCTCGGGCTCCGACGCACCTACAAGCACACCCCATCCACAGGAGGAAACTCATGATCAACGCCCACGACCTGTCCCGCAGTGCCGCCCCCAGCGCACCCCCACCCCACAGTCGCCGACGCCACATCGGTGCTGCACTCGCCCTCACCCTCGCCTCGGCAGCCATCGTCGGATGCAGCTCCGGCTCCTCCACCAACCCCACGGGAACCCCTACCAGCGGGGGCTCGGGCACCACCTCCTCCGCGGCACCCGCGCCTGGCTCTCCGGTCCTCCCGGTCACCAGCAACCCGATCTCCAACACCTCCACCACGCAGGCCCTCACTATCGACACGGTGCTCGTCGAGAACAACGTCGACCAGGCCGGCAACGCAGCAACCGATCACCTCGAGATCGCGATGACCAACACCGGGACCGTCGACCTCACCGCCTTCGAGGTCTACTACACCTTCGCCGACCCCAAGACCGGAGACACCGAGGGCTACTACGCCGAGCTCCCCGCGTCGTTCACCATCGCACCCGGTGCGCAGCGCGCGGCACACTTCGACAACACCGGCGAGGCCGACCACTTCCCGGTCAACGAGTTCAGCCTCTACTACACCGACGTCAACGCTCTGGACGTCACCGTCGAGGTCAGCGCCACCGACACCGCGACCCAGACCGCCACCACCACCAAGGACGCCGGAGGCCCGGAGACCGCTGACTGACCGGCGCCCTCCCCCCATCCGCCGCGCAGTCCGCGCCGCTCGGCGTGCTGGTCCCCAGAGCCGGCAGGGCACAACGACCCTCGCTTTCAGGGCCGCTCGGCACTGGCCCAGGAGCTGGCGAACCGATGGAATTGCTTGGACAGTAGCGACGCCTCATCGGTGTCGACGCGCATCAGGAGACAGGCTCGTGTAGCGGTGCAGACCACCGACCGATCAGCTCATCGACGACGTGTCGGAACCGCGGTCGCCCCATGATGGTGACCTTGGTTCCCGACGTTCAGTCCATGGGCAGCCTGGGCCTGCTCGTCGTGATGGCGCTGGTCTTCGTCGAGACCGGCCTGCTGGTGGGGTTCTTCCTGCCTGGCGACTCGTTGCTGTTCATGACCGGTGTCCTGACAGCATCAGGGGTCATCCACCTCCCTATCTGGGCGGTTGCCGGAGGGGTGTTCCTGGCTGCGGCCGCTGGGGACCAGGTCGGCTACCTCATCGGGTGGCATGCCGGCGACCGGGTGTTCCGGAAGCCGCAGTCGCGACTGTTCACTCCGGCGCACTCCCGGCGCGCCGCAGGCTTGGTGGAACGGCACGGCCCCCGAGCCGTGGTGCTCGCTCGATTCGTCCCCATCGCGAGGACATTCGTTCCTGTGGTCGCTGGTGTGGGGAAGATGCGCTACGGCGTCTTCCTGTCCATGAACTTGCTCGGCGCCGCAGGTTGGACGGCCACGATGATCAGTGCCGGGTACTACTTGGGCGGCATCCCCTTCGTCGTGGACCACATCGAGCTGTTGACGCTCGGCGTGGTCGTGGCGTCGGTCCTTCCCTTCGTGGGCAAGTCCCTGATGCCAACGCGGCGTCACAGCGGCGCCGCCACCGCTCCCAGGGACGCGAGTCCACATGCTCACAGCGTCCCCACAGCATCCATCCCGCACCGTGGGGACATGACGACCGCTTCGGGAGCTCGCGGCAGCGCGCCCAGCCCCCGCTGCCTGGTGGTGGTGCCCACCTACAACGAGGCCGAGACGGTCGAGCTCTTCCTCGAGGACGTGCTGGCCGCGACCTCCGACCTGGATGCCCGGGTCCTGGTCGTCGACGACAGCAGCCCCGACGGCACAGGAGCTCTCGTGCGCAAGCATCCGGCCTTCGGGAGCCGCGTCCACCTGCTGTCGCGAGACTCCAAGGACGGCCTCGGCGCGGCCTACCGCGCCGGCTTCGGCTGGGCCTTGGCACATGGCTACGAACGGGTCGTGCAGGTGGACGCCGACGGATCGCATCCGGTTGACCGGATCCCTGCGATGGTCGCCGCCCTCGACCGGCACGACCTGGTCATCGGCTCTCGGTACGTCGCCGGTGGCCGGACCGAGAACTGGTCGGCGCGGCGCCGACTGCTGTCCAGCGGCGCCAACCGCTACGTCCGCACGGTCCTGGACCTGCGCACCCACGACGCCGCCGCCGGCTTCCGAGCCTGGCGCGCCGGCTCCCTGATCGACTTCGGGGTGCTCACCACCGACTCCAGCGGCTACTGCTTCCAGATCGAGTGCACCTGGCGGGCCGAGCGAGGGGGAGCCCGGGTCATCGAGCTGCCCATCACCTTCACCGAGCGCCGTGCCGGCGCCTCCAAGATGACCAGCACGGTCGCGTTGGAGGCACTCGTGCGGGTGGTGCAGTGGCGCGTCCGCGAGCTCTCGAGCCGGACGCACAGCCACCGCACGACAGGAGCCAGCCGTGCAGTCTGAGGCCGGGACCGCCCGGGCACGACGGCTGCTTCCGAGCCTGGAGGTCCCGACCTTCCTGCTGGTCGGCGGAGCCGGCTACGTCGTGGACGTGGTCACCTTCAACGTGTTGCGGGACCAAACGGCCCTGGCTGACTACCACCCGACAGTGTCAAAGGTCCTCGCCGTCGCGGCGGCCATGGTCGTCACCTACCTCGGCAACTACATGCTGACCTGGCGTGACCGGAACAGCGCGCACCGAGGTCGCCAGGTCGCCCTCTTCGTCGCTTTCAACGTGATCGGGCTCGCCATCTCCCTCGCTGCGCTCATCGTCAGCCACGACGTGCTCGGGCTCACGAGCAGACTGGCTGACAACATCTCGGCGAACGTCATCGGACTCGGGCTCGGAACCGCGTTCCGCTACTGGTCCTACCGCCGCTTCGTCTTCACCGACGCCGGATCGCCACGGGCCGTCGAGCCCGACCCGACTCTCGAGCAGTTGCCGGCGGCCCGGGTGTGACCTCGATCCTGGTCGAACAGCAACCCTCGCCGCCGCAACCGGGCCTCGGCCATCGGCCGCGCAGCTTCATGAACCTCTGCGAACACCCCGCAGCGGTGGTCGTGATCGCCGCGATGGGCGCCCTGGTCTGGCTGCCCAACTTCGCGCGTCCCCTGGGCTCGGATGAGGGTGGCTTCCTGCTCGTCGCCTCGCAGTGGTCACCCGGCACCTCGTTGTACGGCGACTACTGGGTCGACCGGCCGCCGCTGCTGATCGGACTCTTCGAGCTGGCCGACCTCGGTGGCGGGGCAACCGCTCTGCACCTTCTCGGCCTCCTCGCCGTGGTCGCCTCCGTCCTCCTCGCCGGGCGGATCGGCCGCGGCGCGGTCCCCGACGTGCGCCATGCCCCGGCACTCCTCGCCGCAACTGCCGCGGTCTTCCTCACCACCCCCCTGTTCGGATCCACCGAGGTCAACGGCGAGCTTCTCGCCGTCCCGTTCGTGCTCGCCAGCGTGCTCGCGCTGCTGCACGCCCTCAGCGCCACTGCCTCGACCGGCGTCCCCACCCGAGTCCGGTGGTCGTGGTGGGCAGTCACCGGCGCCACCGCCATGGCCGCCCCGCTCGTGAAGCAGAACATGGTCGACGGTTTCGTCGTCGCCGCAACAGCGATCGTGTGGTTGGTCGTTCGTCGCCGGACCCGCAACGCCGCCGAGGCCGCCGCTGCGTTCACCTGGGGCGCCGGCGCGGTGCTCGCCGCCACCCTGGCGTGGGCCGCGTTGCGCGGCACCGGACCGCTGGAGCTGTGGGACGCAGTCGTGATGTTTCGCCTCGACGCGACCGCGGTCATCGCAGTCCAGGCCAACGCGGCGACACCCGCACGGGCGATCACTCTCGCGGTCTCCTTCTTGTCGAGCGGCGCGCTGGTCCTGGTGGCCCTGGCCTTCCTGCCCGGTCGCGGGCGAACCCGCCCCCCGAAGCGCACTGCCACCCGTCACGCTCACCCGGACCTGCGTGTCCTGGCGGCCACCACCCTGGCGTGGGAGGCAGTCGCTGTCGGGTTCGGCGGCAGCTACTGGCTCCACTACCTCCTCGTGCTCGTCCCCGGACTCGTTCTCACCGCCGCCGCGGTGACCGCGCACAGACCAGCTCGCGCGAAATGGGCCGCGGTAGCTCTTGCCTACGCCACGGCGGCGGCGCTGGTCGTGACCGCCAATGCCGCCCTGGGTGAGGAGCCTGTCCCCGATGACGTCGCGGTCGCTCGCTACCTCGCGGCCCACCAGCAGCCCGGAGACACGGGCGTCGTCGCGTTCGGCAACCCCGCCATTCTCGAGTCCGCCGGCCTCAACAGCCCCTACCCCCAGCTGTGGAGCCTCCCAGTCCGGGTGCTCGACCCTCACCTGTCCCAGTTCACCGACGTCCTCACCGGACCGGAGCCGCCGACATGGGCTGTCGTGAACGGCACCACACTCGCCACCTGGGGAGTCGACGCAAGCCACGCCCAACCGGTCTTCGATCGGCAATATCAACTGGTCGATCTCGAAGGCGACTACCGGATCTACCACCTTCGGTCCCCCGCCCACGCGACTGGCACGCGCCACCAACGCCCGTGGGGGTCCTGGGAAGTGCTCGACCGAGGTGATGGCTACCAGGTCAAGCGGCTGACCGTCCTTCCCCACTCGCGCCTTTCGTTGCAGACACACCGGCACCGCTCCGAGCACTGGGTCGTGGTGGCCGGAACGGCGACGTGCGTGGTGGGCGAGCAGCACGTCACTGCGCGCATCGGCGCTCATGTGTTCGTGCCTCAGGGAGCAGTCCACCGACTGGCGAACGTGCAGGACCAGATCCTCGAAGTCGTCGAGGTCCAGCACGGGTCGTATCTAGGTGAGGACGACATCGTCCGCCTGCAGGACGACCATGGCCGGGCCTGACCCGGCAAGGTCGGCAAGCATCTTCGTCAACACCGGCTGGCCGCTCTAGTCGTCGCCCTGCTCGGCGTCCTCGGTCTTCGTGCCAACGACCGCGAAGCTCTCGTCGAGCTGGACGTCGACCTGCGTGCCGTCGTCGAGCGTCACCTCGACCTCGTACTTGCTCTCCTCGTCGTCGACCTCGGTCTCGGTCACCTTGCCCCCACCAGTCTCGACGAGAGCTGCGTCGGAGGCGCGCTGCAGGTCGGCTGCTGGGATGGGGCGATCCGTGGCGTCGTCGTCGGCAGAGCCGGCGACGGCCGTGCCGGCGATGCCGGCGGTCATGAGGACGGCCACGCCTGCAGCCATCGCGATCTTGGTCTTCTTGTCCAGCTCTCGGATGTTCATGGTGACGACGTTATCGGCGGGCGCAGGCAGCGCCACCGAGCTCTCACCGGAGCATCATGATCCCCGCGCCCTAAACCCAGGAGGACGGAGATGAGACGTCCATGAGGCTCTCATCGCCATCTCACCAGCGTCCCTACAGTGGAACCGTGCGCGTGTTGATGGTCGAGGACGAGGCGAAGCTCGCACGTCTGGTCGCTCGTGGCCTGACGGAGCGTGGCGACCTCGTCACCATCGCCGCGACCGGCGAGGCGGCACTGGCGGCCGCGGTCGATGCCGGCTACGACGTCATCCTCCTGGATGTGGCGCTGCCCGACATGAGCGGCTTCGACGTGTGCCGTCGACTCCGCCACGACCACGTGTGGACGCCCGTCCTGATGCTGACCGCCCGGACCTCCGTCGCAGACCGGATCACGGGCCTGGACAGCGGTGCCGACGACTACCTGGGCAAGCCGTTCGCCTTCGAGGAGCTGCTCGCCAGGATGCGCGCTCTCGCCCGCCGCGGTCCGGTCCCGCGGCCGACGGTGCTCGAGGTCGGAGACCTGCAGCTCGATCCGGGCTCGCGCCAGGTGCGGCGCGGTGACGTCACCATCGACCTGTCCGCGCGTGAGTTCGCCCTGCTCGAGGCGCTGATGCGACGCCCTGAGCAAGCGGTCACCCGCGAGACGCTCCTGGCCCATGCCTGGGGAGTCAGTCACGAGACCTCGTCCAACGTGGTCGATGTCTACGTGGGTTACCTGCGGGAGAAGATCGACCGCCCCTTCGGCGTCCAGTCGCTGCGCACGGTGCGAGGCATGGGATACCGGGTGACCGGAGATCTCGGTGCCTAGCCCGTCGTGGTCGCTCCGCGCCAGGGTCGCCGTCGCGTTCCTGGTGACGACCGCGCTCGCGATGCTGGCGCTCGGGCTCTTCGTCCAGTGGCGGGTGCAGGACACGCTCGAGGAGGGGCTGCGTGACCAGCTGGAGACCGAGATGGACCGCCTGCTCGCTGTGCCCCCGGCGGAGCGGACCCGGGCCGTGGCGGGGCTGGCCGGTGAGATCCACGGCCAGCTGCTGTCCGGTGATGGCTCCGTCGTGGCCACGTCGCCCAGCATCCGCGGTCGCATGGTCGACCCTGCCGGGGCCCGCGCGGGATACGCCGAGGCTCACGTCCTGGTGCTGGACGACCTCGAGGTGGGCAGCGACGACGGTGCCGCGGCGGACCTCAACACCGAGGACGAGCTGTCGATCGTCCTCGTGCAGGAGGTGGGCGACCAGGTGCTGGCCGTGTCGATCGGCCGGGAGGACGCCGACGACGCGGTCCGGGCCGTGCGCGCCCAGCTCGCGCTCAGCGGGCCGGTGGCGCTGCTGCTGGCCGGGGGTCTCGGCTATCTCGTCGCCGGGTTCGGGCTTCGTCCCATCGAGCGGATGCGAGCGCACGCCGCGACCATTTCCTCACGCAACGCCGGGGAGCGGCTCCCGGTGCCCCCCACCACCGAGCTGCGCCGGCTGGCGCTCACCCTGAACGCGATGCTCGACCGGCTCGACGACGGCCTGGCGCGCGAACGACGGTTCGCCGCGGACGCCAGTCATGAGCTGCGGACGCCGCTGGCCCTGCTGCTCACCGAGGTAGAGCTGGCCCTCGCCGCCCCTCGGTCCCAACAGGAGCTCCTTGACGCGCTCCGCTCGGCCGAGCACGAGGTGCGCCGCCTCATCACGCTCAGCGAGGACCTGCTCGCGCTGGCCGGCGCCGACGCCGGTCATCTCCAGGTGCACGCCGAGGTGGTCGACCTCGCGGAGCTGGCCGCCGACGTCGTACGCCGGTTCGGCCCGATCGCCGCCGCCGCCAACCGGTCGGTGTCGATGACGGGCGACGAGGTCGTGCTCGTGAACGGCGGCCCGGACCACCTGCGCCGCATCGTCTCCAACCTGGTCGACAACGCACTGCGACACGGCGCCGGTGACGTCGAGGTCCACGTCAGTGGTGGCCCCGATGCGGTCGCGGAGGTGAGCGACTCCGGTGCCGGGTTCCACGAGGAGCGACCGTTCGAGCGCTTCGCGGCCAGTCATGGCTCCGTCGGACTCGGGCTCCCGATCGTGGACGAGATCGTGCGAGCCCACGGCGGCGAGATCGCGATCCTCCGTGAGCACGAGCGCACCGTCGTGCGCGTCACCCTCCCTCGCTGAACCCGACTGCGAGGCGGTCACGGGCCGGACCTTGCCGTCCTACCCGAGCTGAGCCCGTCCGTCGGAGGTCAGGCCGTCCGTCGGAGGTCAGGCCGGACGGAAGGAGTCGTGCGCGTCTCGGGCGGCGTGCTTGATCATGACGTGCTGGGTGACGGTGTACTCCAGGACCGCCTCGTGGCTCATGTCCTTGCCGAAGCCGCTGCCCTTGACGCCGCCGTGCGGGGCCTCGGAGGCGACCGGGAGGTGGTCGTTGACCCAGGTGACGCCGGCCTCGATCCGGTGCGCGACGCGCAGCGCCCTGCCGATGTCGACCGTCCACACCGATGACGCCAGGCCGTAGTCGCTGTCGTTGGCCAGCGCCACGGCCTCGTCCTCGGAGGCGAAGGTGCCGAGCACCAGGACCGGCCCGAAGACCTCCTGCTGGACGATCTCGGCGTCCTGCGCGGCGCCGCGCAGCAGCGTCGGCGGGTAGTAGCCGCCCGGGCCCTCGGGCAGCTCGCCGCCCGTGAGCAGCTCGGCGCCGGCCTCGACGGCACGCGTGACGAAGCCGTGCACGCGGTCGCGGTGCTCGACCGAGACCAGCGGGCCGATGTCGGTGGCGGGGTCGTGCGGGTCGCCCCAGGTGACCGCGGCCATCCGCTCGGTCAGCAACCGCGCCAGCTCCTCGGCGACGCTCGCCTCGACGTAGACCCGCGTGGCGGCGGTGCAGTCCTGACCGGTGTTGTACGTCGACGCCATGGTCAGCGCACCCGCAGCACCCTCGAGATCGGCATCGGCGAACACCAGGGCCGGCGCCTTGCCGCCCAGCTCGAGGTGCACGCGCTTGGTGGTCGCGGAGGCGGTCTCCATGACCGCGCGACCCGCTCCGGGTGAGCCGGTCACCGACACCATCGCGACCCGCGGGTCGGCGACCAGCGCCTGACCGACGTCGGCACCACCCGTGACGACGTTGAGCACGCCGGCCGGGAGACCGGCGCGAGCGGCGAGCTCCGCCAGCCGGAGCGTCGTGCGCGGGGTCTGGGGAGCGGGCTTGAGCACCATCGTGTTGCCGGCGGCCAGGGCCGGCCCCATCTTCCAGATGGCCATCACCAGCGGGAAGTTCCACGGCGCGATGCCGGCGACGACACCGAGCGGACGACGGACCAGCATCGAGGTGAAGCCCTCGCTGAGCACGCCGGCTCCGGTGCCCTCCAGCGAGCGCGCGGAGCCGGCGAAGAAGCGCAGGTTGTCGGCGGCGAACGGCAGCTCACCGTCGCGGAAGACCGGCACCGGCTTGCCGGTCTCGGCCACCTCCATCGCGGTCAGCGCGTCGGCGTCGTCCTCGAGCAGGTCGGCCAGCCGGAGCAGCACGCGCGCCCGCTCCCCTGCCGTGCGCGCCGACCAGGCCGGGAACGCCGCCGCCGCCGCATCGACCGCGGCACGGACGTCGTCGACCGAGCTCTGCGCGACGACGCAGATCTCGGCGCCGCTGGCCGGGTCGATCAGGGTCGTGGGCAGGCCGTTGCCGGGACGGCTGGTGCCGTCGAGGTGCAGGCCGGGGGTCTGGGTCATGAGGATCCTTTAGGAGTTGAAGCCGACACCGAAGCGGTCCATCGTGCGCAGCAACGCACCACGGTGACCGCTGCGGTCCTCGCGGGCGAGGGCCACGCGCGCGGCCTGGACGGCGGTCCACCGGAAGGGCTCCGGCGGGAAGGGCACGGGACGGCGACTCACCAGGCTGACGGCGGTCCGCTCGGTCTCCCGGCCCGCGAGCAGGTCGAGCGCGACGCGGGCGCCGAAGCGCGACGAGGCCACCCCCAGACCGGTGTAGCCGACGGCGTAGGCCACGCGACCGGCGTAGGCCGTGCCGAAGACGGGCGTGAAGCGCGAGGTCGTGTCGATGATGCCGGCCCAGCGGTGCGTCATCCGCACGTCGGCGAGCTGCGGGAAGGTGGCGTAGAACTGCTCGGCGAGCAGCCGGTGCGAGGCCTCGCGCTGCTCGCGCCGGGCCTGGGTGCCGTTGCCGTAGTAGTAGACGGCGTCGTAGCCGCCCCACAGGATCCGGTCGTCGGCGGTGCGCCGGTAGTAGTGGAACTGGTTGCCCGCGTCGGTCAGCCCCTGCCCCTGCGACCACCCGATCGCGTCGAGCTGGTCGGTGGTCAGCGGCGCGGTGGCCAGCACGTGGTCCCAGACGGGCAGCACGTAGGCACGGATGCGTCGCAGCAGCGGCGGGAACGCGTTGGTCGCGAGCACCACCTGGCGTGCCCGGACCACACCGTGGGGGGTGTGCACTGCGATCCGGTCGCCGTCGCGCTCGAGAGCGGTCACCGGCGACTCCTCGTGCAGGACCGCACCCTTCCGCATTGCGACGTCGCGCAGCCCGGTCGTCAGCCCCCACGGGTCGACGAGGCCGCCGCCGGTGGTGCGGACCCCGGCGAGGTACGACGGCGAGTGGACGTCGGCGCGCAGCTCCTCGGCGCTCAGGTAGGTCGACGCCTCGCCGTGCCGGAGGTTGCGCTCGTGTGCCGCGCGGAGGGCGGCGACCTCGTGGGGCCGCGTCGCGATCGCGGTCTTGCCGCAGAGCCGGAGGTCGGCGTCGATCTTCTCGCGGTCGACGAAGTCGTCGATCTCCGCGACGTTGGCGCGGCCGAGGCGCAGCAGCTCGGACAGCTCGGAGGGCCAGGTGGCGAGGCCGTGCGCGAGCCCGTGGGTCAGCGACTCGGCGAGGAAGCCACCGTTGCGGCCGGACGCGCCGGAGCCCACGTGGGAGCCCTCGAGGACGACGACGTCGCGGCCGGGGTCCTCCTCGAGCGCGTGGATGGCGGCCCACAGACCGGTCAGGCCGGCACCGACCACGACGAGGTCGGCGGTCCGCTCACCCGGGAGGGGCTCGCTGACCGGGCCGGTGTCCCGGCCCTCCCACCAGACCGGCAGGGGGCGGGCGTCGGAGAGGAGGTCGCTCACGCGAGTCCCTCCCCGACGACGACCGAGTGGTCCCAGACCAGCCCGACCTCGGTGCCGCGGACCGCCGCGGTCGCGCCGGGCTCGCAGACCAGGAAGGGCTTCGCGAGGGTGGACACCTCGACCGCGACGGTCGACGTGCCGCCCTGGAACTGCGTGTCGAGGACGGTCCCGGACAGCGTGCCCTCGCCGGGCGTCACGAGCCGGGCGTCCTCGGGGCGCACCATCAGCCGCTCGCGGTCGGAGGGGCCGGCGAGCAGGTTGCTGGTGCCGATGAAGTCGGCGACGAAGAGGTTGGCGGGGTGGCGGTAGAGCTCGAGCGGGGACGCGACCTGCTGCACGCGGCCCTCGGCGAGGACGGCGATCCGGTCAGCCATCGACATCGCCTCCTCCTGGTCGTGGGTGACCACGACGAAGGTGATGCCGACCTCGTGCTGGAGCCGCTTGAGCTCCAGCTGCATCTCGGCGCGGACCTTGCGGTCCAGGGCCGAGAGCGGCTCGTCGAGCAGCAGCAGCCGCGGCCGCTTCACGATCGCGCGGGCGAGCGCGACCCGCTGGCGCTGCCCGCCCGAGAGCTGCGCCGGACGCCGGTCGGCCATGGTCTGCAGGCCGACGGTGTCCAGCACCTCTGCGACCCGCTGCGTGACCTCGGCCTTCGGCAGCTTCTCGCGCTTCAACCCGTAGGCGACGTTGGAGGCGACCGAGAGGTGCGGGAAGAGCGCATAGGACTGGAACATCAGGTTGACCGGCCGCTTGTTCGGCGGCAGGGCCAGCAGGTCGCGGCCGCCGAGCAGGATCGCCCCGCTGTCGGGGTGCTCGAAGCCCGCGATGGAGCGCAGCAGCGTCGTCTTGCCGCAGCCCGAGGGGCCGAGCAGCGCGAAGAACTCGTTCTCCGCGATCGTCAGCGAGACCGAGTCGAGCGCCCGGACGTGACCGAAGGACCGGCTCGCCTCGCGCACCTCCAGCAGGACCCCAGGGGTGGTGGACTGCGTCATGACTTCTCCGTTCTGCGGACCGCTCGCGCGGCCACGACGACCACGGTGACGCTGATGAGCACCAGCACGGTCGCGAGGGCGTTGATCTCGGGCGTGACGCCGGTGCGCACCATCGCGTAGACGGTGATCGGCAGGGTCTCGGTGGTCGGGCCGGCGGTGAAGTAGGCGATCACGAACTCGTCGAGCGAGAGCGTGAAGACCAGCAACGCACCCGCGACGACCGCGGGGGCGATCGAGGGCAGGGTGACGAGCACGAACGTGGAGAACCCCCCGGCGCCCAGGTCGCGCGAGGCCTCCTCGAGGGCGGCGTCGGAGCCGGCGAGCCGGGCGCGGACGACGGCGACGACGAAGGCCGTGCCGAACGCCGCGTGGGCGAGCAGGATCGTCAGCGCGCTCTTGGGGATGCCGGCCATGTAGAAGAAGGCCAGCAGCCCGATCGCGAGCACCAGGTCGGGCAGGATCGCCGGGGCCATCGCGGCCGCCTCCAGCATCTTCGACCGGGTGTGGCGGGCCAGGCCGACCGCGAGCAGCGTGCCGAGCACGGTCGCGATCGCGGTGGCTCCGGTCGCGATGCCCAGCGAGGTCACGACGGCCTCGATGAGGTCGCTGTCGCGGGCCAGCTCGGCGTACCAGCGGAAGCTGAAGCCGTCCCAGCGGTAGGCCGAGCCGCCGCCGTTGAACGACATCGCGACGAGCACCAGGATCGGGAGGTAGAGGAAGAGCGCGCAGAGGCCCAGCGGCAGCCACAGCCACCCCAGGCCCGTACGCCGTCCGGCGGCACGTCCGGCGGCACGGCCGGCGGTCCGGCTAGGCACGGGCACCACCCTCGACGCGCCGCGTGACCCACGCCTGGCCCAGGAAGAGCAGCACCAGCAGGACCACGACCATCATCGCGAGCACCGACCCGAACGGCCAGTCCTGCGCCTTGAGGAACTGGTCGCGGATCAGGTTGCCGACCATCACGGTCTTGCCGCCGCCGAGCAGCTCGGGCACCACGAAGTTGCCCAGGCTCGGGACGAACACCAGGATCGAGCCGGTCACGACGCCGGGCAGGGTGAGCGGCAGCTGGACGCCCAGGAAGGTCCGCACGCGCCCGGCACCGAGGTCGGTCGAGGCCTCGAGCAGCTCGTCGTCGATCTTCTCGATCGCTGCGTAGAGCGGCAGGATCATCAGCGGCAGGTAGGAGTAGACGAGGCCGACGACCACCGCGCCGGGCGTGTAGAGCAGGGTGAAGCGCTCGTCGACGACGCCGAGGCCGACCAGCACGTCGTTGAGCACGCCCTGGCTGTTGAGCAGCACGATCCAGGCATAGACCCGGATCAGGAAGTTGGTCCAGAAGGGCACCACGACCAGCACCAGCGCGACCGTGCGCCAGCGTGGCGGCAGCTTCGCGATCGCGTACGCCGTGGGGTAGCCGATGGCGAGCGAGATCACCGTCGCGACCAGGGCGAGCCCGAGCGACTCGCGGAAGACCTCGAGGTAGACCGAGTCGGTGACGCGGGAGAAGTTGTCGAGGCTGAGCTCCCACTCGACGCCACCGAAGCGGCCCCGGCGGGCGAACATGTAGCCCGTGACGAGACCCACCGGCACGCCGACCAGGACGGCGTAGAAGAGCAGCCCGGGACCCAGCAGCACGGCGGGCTCGACGCCGCGGCGCAACCGCGCCCCGAGCCCGCCGTGCGACCTGGTGGGCATCAGGAGGCCGTGACCTCGGTGATGATCTGGTTGTAGATCGCGGCTGCGTCGTCGCCGACGTCGGTCATGTTCTCGCCGGAGAGCATCTCCTCGCGACGCGACCCGAGCAGGTCGTAGGTCTCGGTCAGCTCAGCCGGGACCTCGGCCAGGGCGGCCTCGTTGGGGATGTTGTAGAGGATGTTCTCCTCGACCCAGGCATGCGTCTTGGCGTCCAGGATCGTGTCGATGAAGGCATAGGCGGCCTCCTTGTTCTCCGAGGACTTCAGCACCGCGATGCCGTCGCTCCACAGGTCGGAGCCCTCCTCGGGCACGACGAACTCGATGCGGTCGTCCTCGGCGATGCCGTAGTTGCACCAGCCGTCCCAGGCCTGGACCATCGTGGCCTCGCCGCTGATGAGCCGCTCGTAGAACGTCGTGTCGTCGTAGGCCAGCAGGTCGGGCTTGGCCGCGACCATCAGGTCCTTGGCCTCGTTGAGCTCGCCCTCGTCCGTGGTGTTGACGGAGTAGCCCAGGGCCTTCAGCGCCGGCAGCATCGCCCAGCGCTCGGTGCCCATCATGGTCACCTTGCCCTTGTTGGCCTCCGACGGCTCGAGCAGGTCGTACCAGCTGGTCGGGGCCGCGTCGACGAGGTCGGAGCGGTAGCAGATCCCGGTGGTTCCCCACGTGTACGGCGCCCAGTAGGCGGCGCCGTCGACCTCGGCCGTGTCGACGGCCGCGGGGTCCAGGTTGCCCCAGTTGTCGAGGAAGTCGGTGTCGAGCGGCTCGAGCATGCCGGCCTTCGCGAGCGCCTCGAGGTAGGGCTGCGAGCCGAAGACCACGTCGAGTCCCTCGCCGCCGGAGCCGGTCACCTTGGCGACCATGTCCTCGTTGGTCGCGTGCGAGGTGACCTCGACGGTGGCGCCGGTCCGCTCCTTGACGACCTCGGCGATGTCGTCGGGCATGTAGGCCTCCCAGTTGGAGACCACGATGGTCTGCTCGGTGAGGTCGGCGTCCGGGTCGAGCGCGCTCGGCTCGGCGGAGGTGGTGTCGTCCCCGCCGCAGCCGGCGAGGACGAGAGTCAGGGCGGTCCCGAGAACGGCCGCGGCCGCGGCGCGGCGTGGACGGCGGATGCTGGTGTTCATGGCTCTCTCCGGTCTCGGGCGCGGGGCCCGGCAACATGATCAGACCCGTGCGGGTCGCCTTGACGCAGAATCTTGCATCAAAGTTCAGGATTGGCAATGGGTGAAACACGATCGTTCGACACCGAAATGCCACATTCACTGAAGGGCTCTTCAAATTCGCCGGCGGACCTGGCAGAGTCCTCCCGACATCACCCAGACCCACCAGGAGTGCGATGACCGTCGGCCGCAAGCAGCGTCGCGAAAGACTCCTGGCCGCTGCCCAGAAGGCGGTCGCCGAGCACGGCGCCGACGTGCGCCTCAAGGACGTCGCGCAGGTCGCCGGTCTCACCTCGGGCGCGATCCTCTACCACTTCCCCGACATCCAGACGCTGCTCGTCGAGGCCAACCGCGCCGGCATGGAGCGCTTCTACGACCAGCGGCTCAAGGCCATCAGTGGGTCCATCACCCCCGACCGCAAGCTGGTCGTCACCATCGCCTCGGGCCTGCCGCGCGACTCCGAGGACGAGGCGGTGCGGCTGCTCTGCGAGCTCGGCGGCGCCGCCGGTCGCTACCCGCGCTACGCCGCCATGCTGACCTCGCTCTACGACCGCCAGGTCGCGATGTACCAGGTGCTCCTCGAGGACGGCGCCGCCTCCGGCGTCTTCACGCTCGCCCAGCCCTCGCAGACGGTGGCGCGCAACATCGTCGCGCTCGAGGACGCCTACGGCTATCGGATGGTGGCGCGCCACTCCACCATCGACCACGCCGCCGCGACCCAGCTGATCCTCGACTACGCCCGGCTCGCCACCGGCCACCTCCTCGACCAGCCCGACCCCGTCGGCCTCGACCACACCGTCCCCGACGCAGGAGTGCCCGCATGACCCAGCTGACCGTGCTGTTCCTCCCCGAGTCCGCCCACGGGCCGACCAACCAGTGCATCGGGCTGGGCGACCTGCTGCTCGAGCGCGGCCACCGCGTGGTCTTCGCCGCCGAGTCGTCGTGGGCCGACAAGCTCGCGCCGCTGGGCTTCGAGGAGCGGCTGGTCGACCTGGCCGCTCCCGACCTCGACCCCGACGCCGACGCCGACGCTGGCTCCGATGCTGGGGAGGAGGACCCGGGCCAGTTCTGGACCGACTTCATCGCCGAGACCGCCCCGGAGTTCCGCAAGAGCACGACCGAGCAGCTCGAGTCGTTCGTGCGACCGACCTACGAGGCGCTCATCGACGGCGCCAAGTACGCCGAGCCGGCCCTCAGGGCGATCCTCGCCGACGTACGCCCCGACGTCGTCGTGGAGGACAACGTCGTGCTCTTCCCGGCGCTGACGACCAGTGGCGCGCCGTTCGTGCGCATCGTCTCGTGCAACCCCCTCGAGGTCCCCGGCCCCGGGGTCGCCCCCGGCCTCTCGGGCCTCGCGCAGGCCGACCCGGCCGCCTGGGCTCCCTACCGCGACGAGCTCGAGCGCACCCACCGCGAGGTGTGGGAGTCGTTCGACGCCTGGGTCGTCGAGCAGGGCGCCGCGCCGCTGCCCGACCTGGAGTTCATGCCGCGCGACAACGCCGCCAACCTCTACGTCTTCCCCGAGGAGGCCGACTACGTCACCGAGCGGCCGCTCGACGGCTCGTGGACCCGGATGGACTCCAGCGTGCGCCGCACCGACGAGGAGTACGCCGTGCCCCCCGAGGTCGCCGACCGCCCCGCGGGCAGCGGGCTCATCTACCTCTCGCTCGGCTCGCTCGGCGGCGCCGACGTCGAGCTGATGCAGCGCCTGGTCGAGGTGCTCGGGCGCAGCCCCCACCGCTTCATCGTCAGCAAGGGCCCGCAGGCCGACCTCATCACGCTGGCCGACAACATGGTCGGTGCGCAGACGCTGCCGCAGACCAAGGTCATCCCGCAGGTCGACCTGGTCATCACCCACGGCGGCAACAACACCACCACCGAGGCGCTGCACTTCGGCAAGCCGATGGTCCTGCTGCCACTCTTCTGGGACCAGTACGACAACGCACAGCGCATGGACGAGCTCGGCTTCGGCGTGCGTCTCTCGACCTACGGCTTCGCCGACGAGGAGCTGACCGGCGCGATCGACCGGGTCCTCGCCGACACCACGCTGCGCGACTCGATGGCCGCGCTGGGTGAGCGGATCCGCGCGCGTGACGGCCTCAGGGTCGGCGCCGACGTCATCGAGCGGGTCGGGCTCGAGCACGTCGCGTCACGCGCGTGATCGTCCTCGACCGGCTGGCGCTCGCGCCGGGACTGGTCCTCCTCGTCACCGACGAGGGCGACGGTCTCCCCCGGCCGGTGCCGTGGTCGGTCGACGCCGACCGCCGGGCCGTGAGCGGGGACGGCGCGGCCACCGCGCTGGTCGGCCTGCTCGGTGCGGGCTCCCGGACGATCGGGGCATTCCGGATCACCGCGTGGCAGCACACGACGGTCGTGGGCGAGCGCTCCTTCGGCGTCGACCAGACCAACGAGTCGGTGGTCGTCGGAGAGCAGGCGGTGGTCAAGTGGCTCCGCGCCGCCGAGCCCGGGCCGCACCCGGGGACGGCGGTGCTGGACGCGCTCCAACGCCACCACTTCGACGGCATGCCGGCGCCGTGGGGGCTACTGGAGTGGACCGCGCCCGGGGACGACGAACCGCGGCTGCTGGCGACGGTCGACACCCTGCTGGCCGGCGCGACCGACGGCTGGACGTGGGCGGTCGACGACCTTCGTGAGGCGGTCATCTCGGGCTCCCCCGAGGTGGTCCGCGAGACCGGTCACCGGCTCGGCGACCTCGTCGGGCGCCTGCACGCCGCCCTGGCCGAGGACGGCGTCAGCGCGGCGACCGCGGACGACGTGGCCGGGTGGGAGGCCGGCGCCGACCGCGACCTGGAGCATGCGCTGGCGGTCACCACCGGCGAGGCCCGCGCGATCCTGGCGGCCTACGCCGCGGAGGTCCGTGCGGCCACCAGGGTGCCCGCGGGTGCGGTCGGGTCGAGTCTGGTCCGCGTGCACGGCGACCTGCACGTGGGACAGGTGCTGCGCGCGGGCGCCGGCCCGGCGGCGGCGTACGTGGTCACGGACTTCGACGGCAACCCCGTCGTGCCCCCGGGCGAGCGGCTGCTCCCCCAGCCGCCCGCGCTCGACGTCGCCGGGCTGGTGCAGTCGGTGCGGCACGCGGCGCTGGTGCTGCGCCGTCACGAGCCGCACCACGACCTCGCCGCGGTCACGGCCGCGGCCGAGATGTGCGAGGCGGCCTTCCTGACGACCTACGCCGTCACCGTCACCTCCCTCGGCCACCCCGGGCTGGTGCAGCCCGACCTCGTGCGCGGCTTCCGGCTGCGGCAGGTGTGCCGCGAGTTCAGCTATGCCGCGGTGCACCTGCCGCGCTGGTCCTACGTCCCCGAGGCGGCGCTGCCCGCGCTGCTCGCGCCGCCGTCCCCCACGGAGCCCTCATGAACCCGTCGGCCTTCCTCGCCGACCTGCAGCAGAAGCCCGCGGCCCTGCGTGCCCTCGTCGCCGTGCTCAGCAGCGGCGACCCGTGGGCCGGGCTGGGCTTCGCGCCCTCCCGGGTCGTCCTGATCGGCATGGGCTCGTCGGCGTACGCCGCCTCCGTGGCCGCCGCACGCCTGCGCGCCCGCGGCCTGGTCGCCGTCGCCGAGCTGGCCAGCAGCGACCTGCTGCCGGCCTGGGGCGAGGGCACCCTGGTGGTCGCGATCTCGGCCGGCGGTGGCTCGGTCGAGACCCTCGACGCGCTGCGCCGCGTGCACCCCGACGCGACCGTCGTGGCCCTGACCAACACCGCGACCTCCGAGCTGGCCTCGCGTTGCTCGCTGGTCGTGCAGATGCAGGCCGGCGTCGAGGAGGGCGGCGTCGCCTGCCGGTCCTTCCAGCACACGCTCGTCCTGCTGCTCGCCCTCGAGGCGCACCTGACCGGCGACTCCCTCGACCCGCTCGCCCCGCTCGTGGCGACCGTCCTCGCCTCGGCCGATGCGACCGAGCACCTGCTCGCCACGGAGCCGTCCTGGCTGCCGGAGGTGACCCACCTGCTCGACGGTCCCTCGGGCGCCCATGTCGTCGCCCCCGCCCGTCGGCTGTCCTCGGCCCAGCAGTCGGCGCTGATGCTGCGCGAGGGCCCTCGCCGAGCGGCCGTCGCCTGCGAGGCCGGCGACTGGGCGCACGTGGACGTCTACCTCACGAAGAACACCGACTACCGGCTGCTCTCCTTCGCCGGCTCCGCCTGGGACGCCGGCATCCTCGAGTGGACCCTCTCCCGCTCGACCGTCGTCGTCTCGGTCGGCGGCGACCTCGAAGGCGTGTCCTTCACCCTGCGCTACCCCGGCGACCACCACGACGACGTACGCCTGCTCACCGAGGTGGTCGTCGCCGAGCTCGTCGCCGCCCGCCTCTGGCTGACCCCCTGAGCCGAGTCGGCGCGATGTCGCAAGATCGCGACGATCAGCGAGCAAGCAGCTGTCGCGCCATCACGATCCGCTGCACCTGGTTGGTGCCTTCGTAACTACCCAACAACACCTTCTAAACTACATAATCGGACTTCCGGTTAGTATGTTTTCAGGATTGATGGGGAGGTTCCGTGGAGTCGTTCGTCGACCTCGACCGCTGCCTGGGCAGCGTGCCGGGCGCCGTAGTGACCAAGCTCGGCCGGGTGGACATCGGCCGCGGCCGCGAGGAGCTGTTCCGCAACCAGCTGCCGGCGCTGCTGACCGAGCTCGCTCATCGCGCGCGCGTCGCCAGCATCACCGCGTCATCCGCACTCGAAGGCGTTGTGGTGCCCGACCAGGCCCGAGCGTCGGCCATCATCAGCGGCAAGGCAGCCGTACTACGCACCCGCAGCGAGCAGGAGTTCGCCGGCTATCGTGCCGCGCTGGACTACCTGTTCGGCAGCGACTGGCGCCCACTCAACGTCGGCCTGTTACTCCATCTGCACCGTGAGCTCTTCGCAAAGACGAAGGCGCCCGGTGGGCACTTCAAGGAGAGTGACAACCTTGTCCTCGACCGGTCCCCGGATGGCACCGTCGAGGTCCGGTTCGTCCCCGTACCGGCATCGCGCACCGAGTACTACACCGCCGAGCTCGTCGACCGCTATCGCGAAGCTCTGGCCGCCGGCACCCATCACCCGGTCCTGCTGGTCGGGCTATTCGTCTTGGACCTCCTCACGATCCACCCCTTCGAGGATGGCAACGGCCGCGTTGTCCGGGCGCTCACCAACGCGCTGCTCGACGACGCCGGGTACACGGTCGGCAAGTACGTCTCCCTCGAGCAGCTCATCGCCGAGACCGCCGACAAGTACTACGAGGCGTTGCTCGAGTCCACGCACGGCTGGCACGAACGCACCAACGACCCGTGGCCCTGGCTCACCTACTTCGTCGACGTCCTGTCCCGCGCCTACGAGCGGTTCGAGCAGGGCACCACGGCGCAGCGCTCGAGCGGCACGAAGCAGGACCGGGTCCGCGAGTACGTGACCCAGCACGCGCCGCAGATCTTCAAGATCGCCGACGTCCGAGTCGCCCTGCCCGGCATCAGCGACCCCACCATCAGGCTCGCGCTGGACCAGCTCAAGCAAGAGGGGTCCGTGCGGTCCGAAGGGACCGGTAGGTCCGCGGCCTGGATCAAGACGGGCCGTGAGGGGTAGTCACCTCTCAGCCTGCGAAAGCAGGACCTCCCCTGAGGAACACTACGTCGTCCCCCGCCACCACAGTGGGGGGACAAGCGTCCTCGAAGGGGGCGCCGTGGCTGACGTAGTCGAGGTAGAGCCGACCCAGCAGGATGCGCCCGCCGAGAAGCTTCTCAGCACCGGGTGGTGCCGGCGAGTCGGACCGACGAACGGTCAGAGCACCCGACTATCGCCCCGCGAGCAGCTGCCGCGCCATCACGACCCGCTGCACCTGGTTGGTGCCTTCGTAGATCTGGGTGATCTTCGCGTCGCGCATCATCCGTTCGACGGGGAAGTCGGTCGTGTAGCCGGCGCCCCCGAGCAGCTGCACGGCATCGGTGGTCACCTGCATCGCCACGTCGGAGGCGAAGCACTTCGCAGCAGCCCCGAAGAACGGCAGGTCCGCGTCGCCCCGCTCGGACTTGGCCGCCGCGACGTAGACCATCTGGCGCGCGGCCTCGAGGGTCATCGCCATGTCGGCGAGCATGAACTGGATGCCCTGGAAGTCGGCGATCCGCTTGCCGAACTGCTGGCGCTCCTTGACGTAGCCGAGTGCGAAGTCGAGCGCGCCCTGGGCGATGCCGACGGCCTGCGCGCCGATGGTGACGCGGGTGTGGTCCAGCGTCTGGAGGGCAAGCGCCAAGCCGGTCCCCGGCGAGCCGATCATCCGATCACCCGGGATCCGCACGTTGTCGAAGAGCAGCTCGCGCGTCGGCGAGCCCTTGATGCCGAGCTTGCGCTCCTTCTCGCCGAACGTGAAGCCCTCGTCGGACTTCTCGACGATGAAGGCGCTGATGCCCTTGCCGCGCCCGGCCTCGGTGTCGGTGACGGCCAGGACGGTGTAGTACTCCGAGAAGCCGGCGTTGGTGATCCACGACTTCTGCCCGGTGAGGATGAAGTCGTCGCCGTCGGCCTTGGCGCGAGTCTTCATCGCCGCGGTGTCGCTGCCGGCGTCGCGCTCGGAGAGGCCGTAGGAGAAACCGGCCGCGCCGCTCGCCAGCGGGGGCAGGTAGCGGCGCTTGAGGTCCTCGGAGCCGCCGAGGATCAGCGGCAGCGAGCCGAGCTTGTTGACGGCCGGGATGAGCGAGGACGACGCGCACACACGGGCGACCTCCTCGATGACGATGCAGGTGGCGAGCGCGTCGGCGCCCACGCCGTCGTAGTCCTCCGGCACGTGCGGGGCGTGGAAGTCGGAGGCCACGAGGGCGTCGTACGCCGCCTGCGGGAACTCGCTCTTCTCGTCGACCTCCGCGGCGTAGGGAGCGATCTTGTTCTCGGCGAGGTTGCGTACGGCGTCGCGCAGCGCCTCGTGGTCCTCGTTGATGCGGAACAGGTCGAAGTCAGCGTTGCTCATGGTGATCTCCTGGGAGGGAAGGGCTACTTGTCGTAGGTGTAGAAGCCGCGGCCGGCCTTGCGGCCCAGCAGCCCGGCGTCGACCATGCGGTTCAGGAGCGGCGGGGCGGCGTAGAGCGGCTCCTTGAACTCCTCGTAGAGCGACTCGGCCACGGCCTTGGTCGTGTCGAGGCCGATCAGGTCGGCGAGCGCGAGCGGCCCCTGCGGGTGTGCGGCGCCCAGGACCAGCCCGCGGTCGATGTCGGCGGCGGTGGCGAAGCCCGACTCGAGCATCCGGATCGCGGAGAGCACGAAGGGGATCAGCAGCGCGTTGACGACGAAGCCGGCACGGTCCTGGCAGTCGATGGCCTGCTTCCCGAGCTGCTCCTCGACGAACGTGCGCGCGCGATCGGTCGTCTCCTCAGCCGTCAGGAGACTGGGCACGAGCTCGACGAGCTGGAGCACGGGCACCGGGTTGAAGAAGTGGATGCCGATGACCTGCTGCGGGCGGTTGGTCACCACGCCGAGCTTCATGATCGGGATCGAGGAGGTGTTGGAGGCGAGGATCGCCCCGGGCGAGGTGACGATCTCGTCAAGGCGGCGGAAGAGCGCGACCTTGGCGTCCTCGTCCTCGACGATCGCCTCGATGACCAGGTCGCGGTCGGCGAGGTCCTCGAGGGCGGTGACGACGCGGATCCGGGTGAGGACGTCGGCGGCGGAGTCGATCTTGCCCTTGGCCTCCGCGCGCTGCAGCGAGGCCGTCAGACGCTTGCGCCCGGCCGCTGCCGCGGCCTCGCTCGACTCGGCGACGACGACGTCCAGCCCGGCCCGGGCGCACACCTCGGCGATGCCGGCCCCCATCAGGCCGCAGCCCACCACTCCGATGTTGCGCATGTGCTGCTCCCTCGACTCGACGACGCTCCGATACTGAATACCTCCCATATGGTACTCAGTACCAGCGTGGTTGTCTTCCCCCCACCCCCCGACCATCCCCGACCATCCCCGACCATCCCCGCAGGAGGCGCTCATGGAGACCAGGAGAACGAGCTCGAGCCGCGAACGGATGATCCGAGCGGCCTACGAGCTCTTCGAGCAGCGCGGTTTCGAGAAGACGACCGTCGACGACATCGCGGCCCGCGCGGGCGTCGGGCGCACGACGTTCTTCCGCGCGTTCGCGACCAAGGAGGACGTGATCTTCCCCGACCACGACACCCTGGTCGCCTCCGTGCGCGAGCGCCTCGCCGCCGCCACCCCCGCAGCCGCCCTGGTCGCGGTGACCGAGGCCGCCCGGCTCGTGCTGCTGCACTACCTCGCGGAGGGCGACCTGGCCCGCAGCCGCTACCGGCTCACCAGCAACGTCCCGGCGCTGCGCGCGCGCGAGATCAGCGGCCAGCGGCAATACCAACGCACGTTCCACGCCTTCATCCGCACCTGGATGACCTCCGCTTCCGGGGAGGAGACGGACGCCGGCACTGCCCTGCGCGCCGAGCTCATGGCCGACGCGGTCGTCACCGCCCACAACCACGTCCTGCGCCAATGGCTCCGAGGCCGTACGACGACCCCCGAGGTCGACTTCGACGCCGCCATGGCCGCCGTGGTCGAGCTCTTCGCGCCGCAGCCCGCCGCGGAGCGACCCGGCCCGGGCGAGACCCAGGTCGTCGTGCTGCGCACCCAGCGCGACCTGGACGACGTACTGCCTGAGCTGAAGCGGGTGCTGGAGGGCGGCGGGTCACCGTGACCTTCGTCGAGTGACACCGTTTGCATGTCCTGACGGCACTTTTGCATGCTTTTCGTGTCACTCGACGCCACCAGCCGCCACCACCCGCAACTGAAACGTGTTCTAGAACAGGGCTGACGGGAGCGTCCCCAGCCAATACCGTCAGACACGTGCTCCTCGACCTCCAGCTCGACGCCCGCCCCGACCACGCCGCCGACCGGGCCCGCGAGCTGACCGGCACGGGCATCGCCGGCCTCTTCACCTTCGAGGGCCCGCACGACGTCTTCCTCCCCCTGGCCAGCGCGGCGGGCGTGGTCGAGACCGACCTGATGACCAACGTCGCGATCGCGATGCCGCGCAGCCCGATGCACCTAGCCAACGCCGCCTACGACCTGCAGCTGCTCAGCAGGGGCCGCTTCCGGCTCGGGCTGGGCAGCCAGATCAAGCCCCACATCGAGAAGCGGTACGGCGCCACGTGGAGCCCGCCCGCCGCCCGCATGCGCGAGATCGTGCTGGCGGTCAAGGCGATCCTGGCCTCCTGGCAGGACGGCACGCGGTTGGACTTCCGCGGCGAGCACACCCAGCACACGCTGATGCCACCGACGTTCGTGCCCGGCACCAACCCCTTCGGCATCGCGCCGATCCTGCTCGGCGCGCTCGGCCCGGTGATGACCCGCACGGCCGCCGAGGTCGCCGACGGACTGCTGGTCATGCCGTTCCACAGCCACCGGCACTTCCTCGAGCGCACCCTCCCGGCCGTGGCCGAGGGCCTGGCCCGCTCCGAACGCAGCCGCGACGACTTCAGCATCTATCCCCAGGCGATCCTCGCCATGGGCCGCACGACCGACGAGCGGACAGCAGCAGACGCAGCCGCCCGGGGGCTGCTGGCGTTCTACGGCTCCACCCCCGCCTACCTCCCCGTCCTCGAGGTCGAGGGGTGGGCCGACGTGCAGCCCGAGCTCAACGCGCTCTCCAAGGTCGGTGACATCCCAGCCATGATGGCGCTGGTCACCGACGAGATGCTCTCCACGCTCGCGGTGCGCGGCACCCCCGAGGAATGCGCCGCCGAGCTCCACCGCCGCTTCGGCGACCACGCAGAGCGGGTGTGTGCCTACTTCCCCGGCTACGAGCCGGCGCTCGACCAGATCGCGGACCTCGCGAGAGCCCTCGACTAACGCCCAGCCCTCAGGCACAATGGGCACGAACCTGATCATTAGGTCAGATAATGGTCAGTAAATGCGTCATAGGAGGCGGCATGGCTAAGCGTCCACTGCCGGTCCGGGTACGCCGCGGCGCCGCAGAGATCGGCGATCACCTCCTCACGTGGCGCAAGCTGCAGAACTTGACGGCGGAGCAGGTCGCCGATCGCGCGGGCATCTCACGCACCACGTTGCGGCGACTCGAGCACGGCGACCCTGGAGTGGGCTTGGACGTGTTCCTGGGCGTGGCCAGAGCCCTGGGTCAGCTCGACCGCGTCGTGGAGTCCGTCGACCCATATGAAACGGATCTCGGCCGCGCGCGCGCCGACGACGTCCTCCCTCGACGAGTTCGCCGATGACTGGGCCCCCCACCACCCGTGTCCACGTCACGGTCGAGATCGGCGGTACCGCGGTCAAGGCGGGCACGGCCTTCGCCACCGAGCGACGTGGAGTCACCTCGGTCGTCTTCGACTATGACCCCGGCTACCTCGCCAACCGGCGCAGCTATCCGCTTAGCCCTGACCTGTCGCTCGGCACCGGCAAGCACTCTCTCGCAGGACTGCCAGGCTGCTTCGCTGACAGCGCTCCGGACCGGTGGGGCCGCAGCCTCATCGCCAAGCGCGCTCGCGCTCGAGCTCGCGATGACGGACGCCAGCTCGGCTCCATCCAGGAGGTGGACTACCTCTTGGGAGTCAGCGACCCGTCCCGGCAGGGGGCCCTGCGGTTCTCGCTGACCGAAGGCGGCCCCTACCTCGGCACCGAACCGGACGTCCCCAAGCTCGTGGCGCTCCCTCGCCTGTTGCGCGCCGCCGACGCCGTGGCTACCGATGGGGATGATGACATGGGTGCGGTCAAGGAGCTGCTCGACGCAGGGTCGGGCTCCCTGGGTGGAGCGCGTCCCAAAGCGTCAGTACACGACGGCGACAACCTGCTGATCGCAAAGTTTCCTCACCAGAGCGACGAGTGGGACGTCATGGCCTGGGAAATGACTGCTCTTGACCTGGCCGAACGCTGTGGCATCCGGGTGCCTGATCACCAGCTCGTGGACGTCGGCGGCCGCAGCGTCCTCCTGCTCGACCGCTTCGATCGCGACATGGGGACCCGAGTCGGCTACGTCAGCGCGATGACGCTGCTGCGCGTCCGCGACCAGGACCGGGCCGATTACCTCGAGATGGCCGAAGCCCTCAGCGAGCACGGCAGCCAGGTCTCCTTGGACCTGGCTGAGCTGTGGCGTCGGATCGCCTTCTCCCTCATCATCAACAACGTCGACGATCACTTGCGCAACCACGGCTTCCTCCGCGCGACGGCCGGGTGGCGACTTTCCCCGGCGTTCGACATCAACCCGCACCCTGATCCGCGTGCCTCCCGGGCGACCACCATCGGATACGCCGACACCGCTGAGACCGCAGTTGCCGCCCTGTTCGCGTCCGCCGCTGACTTCGGCTTGGACGACACAGAAGCGCGAGCCGTGTGGGCGGCAACCCTGGCCGGGACCGCTTCGTGGCGCGAGGTCGCCACCGCCAACGGCATCAGTACCGGCCAGTGCGACAGATTTGCGGCCGTGATGGACCGCTTCGGCAACCCGCGCCACTGACCCACTCCGAGCGAGGACCAGACCGTCGGCCAGCGGCCGGTCTATCAGTCAGTTAGCACGCTGTGAATCAGTCGATTCGCCTGACCGTCGAGCGTTGATCATGCCCAGATCGCGGACCCCGCGACCTCCTGGGCATGCGGTCGGCCACGGTCGCGTAAGTTCCTCCTCGTGACCACCTCCCAGCCGTCCTACGAGCAGGTCGCCGCACTCCCGGCCTACTGCCAGCAGTCCATCCCCGTCGCCTTCGAGGACTTCAACGGACACCTCAACGTCCGTCACTACCTCGGCATCGCCAGCGAGGGCTTGGACGAGTCCCTCATCGAGGTCGGTATCCCGATGAACTGGCCCGCCGCGGCCGGCCAGGCGGTCTTCTCCGCCGAGCACCACTTGACCTACCTCACCGAGCTGCGCACCGGCGACAAGATCTCCGTGCGCGTGCGCTTCGTCGGCCGCTCCGCACGCGCGGCGCATGTGGTCGTGTACCTGCTCGACGACTCCGGCTCCAAGGTCAGCTATGTCATGGAGGAGATCTTCCTCCACATGGACATGGATACCCGCAAGACCTCCGACTGGCCCGACGACGTCGCCGGCGCCATGGACAAGCGCATCGCCGAGGAGAAGGAGCACGGCTGGGCCCCCGAGCTCTCCGGCTCCGTCGCCCTGCGCTGACCGCACCACACCGTCATTCGTGGCCAAACGTTTGACCACCTCGTGAACTGCCCGCTCAGAACACCGACATGCTGTCGAGCACACCCTCAGCGATGTGCACGATCGCCTGGATCTTGGGCACGTCGTCGAGGACGTCGACCGAGACCAGTTCAGGGGTGTCGGCCTGCGGATACTCGGCGGCGTGGCGTTGACGGCGCATGCGGTCGAAGGGCCGCAGCTGCGGCCCCATCGGCGGGTCCAGCTGAGCCGTGACTGCTCGATAGACCGCCAGATGATCGCCCTGTCGCGTGGGCCTCAACCCCTGGTTGGCCAGGACCGACCACAAGGCTTTCCGTCCAGCGTCATAGAGCATGCCGTAGGCGCCTTCGGGATCTGAGGCGCACGTCTGCTCAGCCGACTCGACGTGCCGCTTTGCTTGTTCGAGCAGACGATCGGCATGTTCGCGGCTCGCCTGGACCCGCTCGAGCTCGCCGTCGACAATCATGTGATCGACCACGACGCGACCCTGTTCCCACTTCATGAAGTCTCCTCCGTACGACGAATCTGGAGCTCGACCATGGGGCGGGCGCGAACGGTGCTGATGAAGGGATCCGTCCCGTCCTCCCACGCGTGGGCGCGGACCCTGCGGATGCTCACCTCGCGATGCAGCACGACCTCGGCTTCACGCGCACGCTCGTTCAGGACGTCCACATCGGCGTCACCGACGACCAACACGTCGACATCCCCAGGGAGGTGACCCGGCTCGCCGCAGTAGCGCGCCGCCCAGGAACCGTAGATGTAGGCCCGCTCAATCCCGCCGATTCCTGTGAGGGCTCGCGTCAAGACGGGCAGCGGCCCATAGGTGACCGCCAACAGGTCGGTCAGCGGACGCACCAAGACCGAGCTCTGCACCGACCGCACCAGCCGGGATGTCCCCATCCGCCGATCGGTCAGCAACCCCGCCTCCACCAGGCGTGACACCTCCTGCTGCACCGACTTCACCGACGCACCGATGCGACCGGCCACCTCGGTGATGCTGAACTCCTGGTCCGGGTTCAGGTAGGTCAGGGCCAAGAGATCGCCCTGGACCTGAGAGCGCAGGAAGGGCAGCAGCGCGGGAGGTGAAGTTCGCATGAGAGTTCTAGTATTAGACACGTCTTAGGTGAATACAAGCCTCAGTATGACGTCGCCAGCAGCGCAGCCACCCGCTCCACCTGCGCCACGTCGGAGCCGGTGGGGATCAGGTGCACCTCGTCGGCCCCCGCCTCCTCGAACCGCGCCAGCACCTCCGCGAGCTCAGACAAGGTCCCAGCGAACCTCGTCGTCGGCGCCATGGCTTCGACGAACTCAGCAGGGATCCAGTTCATGTAGTGCCGCAGGTGGCGGTGCACCTGCTCGCGCGCTGAGCCGTCACCCTCATCCAGGGCGAACCAGAACGACGTGGTCAGCCGCGGCACCCCCCTCCCCGCCTCCGACCAACAGGTCCGCGCAAGCGAGAACAACCCGGCAGCAGCCGAGACGTCCAGGTCCAGGGAGACCCCCGCGAGACCATCAGCCCACGCGGCAGCACTCCGGATCGTCTTCGGCCCCATCGTGCCGACCAGCAACGACGGCCCACCCATCTGCACGGGCAGAGGACCGACCGGCAGCGTCGCACCGGTGACGTCCTCACCGGCCCACACGCGCTTCATCACGGCCACCTGCGACGCCATCCCCGCCATCGTCTGCTCCGAGACCGCAGCGCCGACAGCGCGGTAGTCCTCCTCGCGCCCGCCCACCCCGAACCCCACGGTCAGCCGCCCACCGCTGAGCTGGTCACCGGTGGCGAGCGCCTTCGCGAGCATCACCGGGTCGTGCAGCTGCGGCACGATCACCGTGGTCACGATCCGCACCCGATGCGTCCACGCAGCGACAGCCCCGAGCAGCGTCAGCGTCTCGGGGTTGTCGAAGGCCATCCGCTCGCCGAAGCAGAGCGAGGCGAACGGACCCTCGTCGATCGCGCGCGCCCACGACTCCAGCGTCGCGGCGCCGTCGGCCCACAGGTCCGGCTCCATCACCGGCAGCGTCATCCCCACGTGCATGGCGACACTGTGGCAGACGCCGCGGACAGCGTCAGGGAGTGACGTCGTCGCGGACGAGTGCCGGCGTCACACGTCGCAGCTCGGGGACGAGCGCGACCAGCCCCAGCAACGGCAACAGGGCGAGCGCGGCAAGGGCAGCCGGGATCCCGATGATGCCGCCGAGCCCGCCCACCACGGCGGCGCCGACGGAGCCGCCGACGAGAAAGAGGAGGGTGGCGACGCCGAGAGCGACACCGCGTACGTCGGCCTCGACCGACCCGCCCACGGCCGCCATCAGGGCCGGCTGGCCGAGCCCGAAGGCGACCGTGCAGAGCGCCACGGCGACCACGACGGCGACCGGGGAGATCTGCCAGGTCCCGAACGCCGCCAGCAGCAGCGCCAGCGAGGCGATCACCCCCGACACCGCGAGCGACGCGGCCGACCCGATGCGGATGAGCAGCGCGCCGGCGGTCTTCGGCATCGCGATCGCGAGCCCGGCGCTGGGCAGCAGCAGCAGCCCGACCTGCCAGGGCTCCCAGCCATCGCCGACCAGCACAGCCGGGATGGCGATCAGCTGGGCGAACCACGCCGCAGGCACGGCCGCGGCAGCGACCGCGCTGCGCACGACGGTGCCGTTGCGGATCACCGACATCGGCAGGAAGCCGTGCGGCTTGCGGCGGACTCGCATCGTCACGAGCGGCACCCCGAGGACCATCAGCAGGACCCCGATGCCGGCGATGAGCACGCCCGTCGCGGGCGACTGCACCAGCAGCACCAGCCCCGCGGCGGTCGCAGCGACGAGGACCGCGCCGATGATGTCGAGGCTCGCGCCACTGCCCTCACCGGTCAGCGCCCGCCACAGGAACGGGATGATGAGCACCCCCAGGATCGGCAGCGCCATGACGGCCCGCCACCCGAAGGCGTGCTCCACGACGCCTCCGACGAGGGGCCCCAGGCAGCTGACCGCCGCCGCCATCCCGGCGAGCCGGCCCAGCGCGATGCCGCGCACCTCGCCGTCGTAGCGGGCGCTCACGATCGCTACCCCCAGCGTCGGCACGGCCGCCACCCCCGCGCCCTGGAAGAGCCGCGCGACCAGCAGCACGCCGTACGACGGCGCGAACGCCGCCACCAGCGCCCCAGCCGTCATCAGGGCGATGCCGACGAGCAGGGGGATCTTCACGCCGACCAGGTCGGACACCCTCCCGTAGACGGCCGTCGTGACCGCGAGCATCAAGGTGTAGAGGCTGATCGTCCACGTCGCTTCCCCGACCCCCACCCCGAGGTCCTGCCCCATCAGCGGCAGCGCGATCGCCGCCGACGACGACCCCATCCCCGCCAACCCGAAGAGCGCTCCGAGCAGCAGGGACACCCGGCGCGAGTCGTCAGTGGTCACGAAGAGTCCGAACAGCCCCGACCCTCAGAAGATTCCTCCACCTCGCTGGACGAGCAGCGAGGTGAAGTCGCTCCACTACTGCCCGACCATGACCCCGACCTTCTCCCGGGTGAACCCCGGAAACACCGTCGCCGTAGAAGCACCGGTCCGCGCCGCGACGATCTCCGCCAGCACGCTCCGGTAGTCCGTGGTGACCGCCAGGTCAGCATCGAGCGTGTTGCGCAGGCCCGGCCACCTCCCGTAGTAGGAGCCACCCTTCACCCCGGCCCCGGCCACGAACATCACGTTGCCCCACCCATGGTCCAGACCCCTGTTGGCGTTCTCCTGCACCCGCCGCCCGAACTCACTGATCGTGACCAGGGTGACCTTGTCGGCGACCGGACCCAGGTCGGCGAAGAACGCAGCGATGCAGGTCGCCAGATCGGCCGCACTGCTGGTCATGGCGCCCGCGGCGACGGTCCCCATCTCGGTGTGCATGTCCCAGGACCCCGCGTCGACGGTGACCACCGAGACACCGATCTCTCCACGCAGGGTGCGCGACACCGAGGAGAGTGCCTGGCCCAGGCTGCTGGGGGGAAAGCTGGTCGCCCGGTCCGCTTGTGCCTTGGCGGGGCCGAGATCGACCAGGGCACCCAGGGCGTTCCTGACTCCGGCCCCCATCGGGGTCGACGACTGGGCCCATTGGGTCTTCAGTGACCGGGCCCGGGAGCCGCGGGGGTCGTAGCGCTTGTCCCCACCGGCCAGCACCGCTGTCTCCAGCGACCTGAAGGACATAGCCGCCTCGGTGCCGATCAGCGACATCGGCAGCCCGGAGCCGACCGCGAGCCCTTGCACAGTCGAGGCGACGGCGTCGTCACCGATGAGCCGGTTGAGCCAGCCGACGCGGCTCGACGAACCGGGAGCAGCGTCCTCGAGCTCCTCCATCGCCGCGAAGTGCGACCGGTTCGGCACGGCCATCCCGGTGGCGTGCACCGCCGCGAGCTGACCCGACTCCCACATCGGCAGCAGGGGCGCCAAGGCAGGGTGCAGGCCGAACGAGGCGTCCTTCGCGAGCAGAGCAGCCGACGGGACGGCGATGGTCGGACGGCTGAGGTAGTACGCCGGGTCCGCGTGCGGCACGACGAGCGAGAGCCCGTCTGCCGCACCGCGCAGCGAGAGCACGACCAGGACCGAGGATGCCGGCGACACAGCCACCGACGCGATCTCGGCCGCCGCTCCGGGCAGCCGGCCCAGCGTCACCGCCGTCGAGCCGAACATCGTGGTGGCGCCGACCAGCGCGGCCCCCCGCAGCAGCCCACGACGACTGGTGGAGCCACGAGGCTGTGGGAGACCCGATGTCGGGTCCGAAACGCAGGGGCAGCCGGTCAGGGGCAGGGCTTCAGCAGTCATGGTCGTGCTCCGTCTCAGGGCAGGGTCCAGCAGCACGGCGCGCTAGCGCCGATGCTGCGAGGGAGTCAGTGGTGGTAGAAGGAGGGGCTGTCGAGGATCGCGGCCACGAGCCGCTGCCAGCGCCAGGTGAAGAGGTCGGTCCTCCTCGTCACGATCGTCTTGGGATCGAGCTCGACCGCCTCGCAGCAGGCCTGGACCAGCACCTTGGTCGCCGGTCGGTGCAAGAGCTGTCGCGACAGGTGGTCCACCAGGTCGCGCAACAGGATCTTCCGCTGGGGCAGGTGGCTGACCGGGGTGGGGAAGGACACGTCCGTGGCTCCGACCTGCCCTCCTGCCAGCCACCAGTGGAAGGACATCGACGCCAGGGCGCGGCTCGGTGACGACCACGACACCGCGTCGACCGGCTGCCCGTCCGGGCGTGGCCAGTTCCAGGGCGCCAGGCCGAGGGAGTAGAGAGTCCAGTAGACCTGGTTGGCCGCCGACGAATCGCCCGTCGGGGGCGCCACACTGGCACCCAGCAGGCGGTAGGTCGCGATCACGTCCTCGTCGGGATCGCGGAGCTTCTGGTCGACCGAAGCGGCGAACTCCGCAGAACCCACCAGCTCTCGCAGGACGGGCGCGATCGCGGTGTCGTTGGCCAGGTAGGTTGCCGCCAGCCGTCCGACGAGGGGCTCGGAGGGGACATCGGACACGAACTGTCGCACCAGCTTGTTCGCGATCCGCCGCGCGGTGGCCGGGTGGTGGGCCAGGTGCGAGAGCAACGCCCTGGTGACCTCTCGGCCGTCGGGCAGGAGGTTGGCAGCGCTGAACCCCATGACGCTCACCGGCCCGAGCCAATGATCGACGTTCGAGTAGGACGGGCTCCACGTGCGATAGAGGTCGACTCGCCACCCGGTGAGGATGCGGGCCGCGTCCTTGACCTCGGCCTCGGAGTAGTTGCCCACCCCGACCGTGTGCAGCTCGAGCAGCTCCCTGCCGAGGTTCTCGTTGGGGTGCAGCTTCGTCGAGGTCGCAGCGCCGAGATACATCAGCATGGCGGGGTGCAGCACGGCCTCGGTAAGCAGATCCTCGAATCGACCCAGCGCGTGCTTGCGGATGACGTCGCCGTACGGCGCGCGCAGCGGGAAGATGTTGTCGGCGATGATCGGCACGTGGAAGTGGTTCTCCCAGAACTCGTGCATCACCTCGAGCACCGGTCGTGGTGAGGTCAGCCGGCGCAGCACCGACCTGCGGCCGTAGTCCCACATGACACTGCTGCCAGAACGGACACCCGACACGTTTCGCTGCCATAGCGTGACGGCATCGAGGTGAAGGTCAGGCCACCAATCACAGAGCCCGTCGGCTGAGCCGTCATGGGCCGTGTCGAGCTGCTGGTCGAACCACGCGAGGTGACCCCCGGCCGCCCTGACCTCCTCGGCCAGCGCGGGCGTGATGCCATAGCTGAAGCGGTTGACCAGGTGCCGCGACTCGACCGGCAACACGGGCATCGGCTGGTAGGGCGGGGCCGCCGCGTCAGCTCGACCGGCCGGCAGTGCGACAGCACTGGCGAGAGTGGCACCACTTGCCAGGCGAAGGCCCTGCCGCCGTGAGAGCGCGCGGTCCTGAGGAAAAATTCGTGAAGTAGACATCCGTGTCCCTGTCGTTCGAAATCCATTTCGACAGGGATCTGTTCGGCGTCACCAGGCGGATCTTGAGGCAATCTGCCGCATCACCTTCATGCCTCCTTCATGCCAGGCACCCGGTCAACCTTCGAAGGCCGGCTTCTCCTTGGCGAGGAAGGACCGCACTCCTTCGGCGAAGTCCGGCCCCGTGTAGACCTCTCGCAGCACCTCACCATCCCCCACCGGACTCACCTCGAGCCGCTTGGCCCGGTCCAGCAGTTGGTGCTTCGTGGCCCGCACGGTCACCGGCGACAGCGCGAGGATCCCCTCCACAAGAGAAGAGACTTCGGCGGTCAGCGCCTCCACGTCCGGCACGACGGCCATCACCGCCCCCACGGCATGGGCCCGCTCCGCGTCCACCAGCCGCGCCGCAAGGAGCATCTCCCGCGTCAACGACTCCCCGAACACCGACGAGCACCGGTAGACCAACGACCCCGCCAGCGCGTTGCCCAACGTCCGCGCGATCGGGTAGCCGAACCGGCTCCCCGCCGTCGCCACCCTCAGGTCGCAGTGCGTCGCGACCGCCAGCCCCCCACCGACACACACCCCCGATACCGCCGCGATCGTCACCTGCGGCAACGCGAAGAGCATCTCGAGCAGCTCGCGGATCCAGTCCTCGTAGGCCACCGCGTCCTGCGACAAGAAGTCCGAGATCTCGTTGCCCGCGGCGAACGCCCGACCACCCTCCCCGCGCAGCACCAGCACCCGCACGTCAGCGTCGTCACGCAGCTCCTCGCACAGCTCCCGCATCCCGGCATACATGTCGCGCGTGAACGCGTTGTGCCGCTGCGGCCGGTTGAAAGTGACCTCGACGACGCCGTCCCGGCGCTGGACCTGCAGCTCTTCGCTCACGACCAGGGAGCGTACGGCGTCCCGCACGCCTCCGATCCACCATCCCACCTCACCCGCGGGCGGACCTATCCGCGCACTATTGCCACCGAGGTCCCGGCGGCCAGCACCACCACCCAGGGCCGCGTCTAGCTCGCAACCACGGCCGAGGCGCGCACGGGAGCCGACGGGCCCCGAGCACTCACTCCGAAGGCTGCTGGCTGGGAAAGTGTGACCGGCGGCACCACCGTCGTCTCGCCAGACTGGGCCGTCACGGGCGGCACCAAGACCAAGCCCGGCAATGCGGTCAAGGTCACCAACGGCAACACCGGGAAGCGGCCGACGATCATGCTCCGCAGCAAGAAGATCCGCACCCTCGCCACACAGTCCGCGGGCAGCACTCCCGCGGCGATCGAAGACCTCTCCAATGGCGGAAGCCGCACGGTTCTCGACGACGGGCCGGAGGTCACCTACGGCGGTCACGGCACCCGCGAGCTGGTCCACCGCATGCAGTCGGTAGGCGGCTCTCGTTACCTGTTCGGCGCCGATGGGCAGCACACGAAGCCCAGCAGGGGGTCTGGCCTCACTGATGAGATCGTTGCGCGAGGACGTACCCCGGGGTACGTCCTGTGCGCGAAGGACGCCGCAGCCGACATGAAGCTGTCCGCGATTCGTAACGCAGCTGACGGCCGGACGACGCACCGCATGTACAAGGACGACGGCACGAGCATCGGTGACGCGTGGTCATTCAAAACCAACGGCGCGACCGTCACCGAGTTCGGGGTCCGGGGCGTCATTGCCGCGTTCGCGTTCACTCAGACCTACTTGACCGCAGACGCCACGCTCAGCGCCTACACGCCCGACGTGCAGAACGTGGCGTATACGGGCACGCCGGCCGACGCTGCGAGCACCGCAAAACTGGCGGACCTCAATGCGCTGAGGGTGGCCTACGAGAACATGCGAGCCTCCCATGACGCGCTGATGGCGTTCACGAACTCCATCGTGGACGCGCTCTAGGCGCTCGGGATCTTCAAAGAGCTACTTGCCGCGAGCCTTGTCGACAGCGCCGCGGACGCGCAGGCGGACAGCAGCAACACGGCCGGCTCGCATCGCCTTCGCAGCAGCATCGGGACTGCGCACGGCGATGAAGTTGCCCCATCCGTCCTCGGTGACGAGGTCGGCGGGGTACGGCACGAGGCGCCGCCACTTGTGAGCCTGGCCGTACTCGACGATAGGGTTCCACTCGGACATTAGGACCGTGTAGCCGTGGCCGACGAGAAAGTCCCCGAGGTCGCGGTAGGTGTAGCCCAGCGGAACTGTCTTGTGGTCCTCAAACTCGCACACCACGACGTCAGGCTTCTGTGACCAGTCGAACGTCTGGAGCACGGGCAGGTCAAACCCTTCGGTGTCGACCTTGAGGAAGTCCACGCGACGTCCAGCAACAAGGGTGTCGAGGCGGGCGGTCTCGACCTGCGGGCCCGGCGTGTGGCTGGGGTGGAATGCCGCAAGCGAGCTGATGCCCGACGACACCTCGCTCGTGTAGAGCGTCAGAGTTTCGCCGTCCGTGGCAGTGATCGCCTTGGGGATAATGTCTACTCGCGGGTGCGGGGCGTCTTCGAGGTAGCGGCGGTTCGCCGGGTCGGGCTCGACTGCCAGGACCGACCAGCCGTCCTCGACGAATGGCGTGTGTGCGTAGCCGCGGTGTGCGCCGACGTCGACCATGAACCCGGCGCGCTTGCCGAGCACGTGGTGCGCGATGGCGATCTCGTCGAACTGCACGGGACCGAGGACTTTGGTGGCGGCGCCTTTCAGGAGACTCACTCGCGGCACTCTAGGAGACGCTGGCTGCGATGAGCGCTGCTCCAGTGAAAAACATCAGCCACTCGACCTCGGCCGGACTCTTGGTAACAGACAACGTGACCGTGGCGATGAGACTACGAAGACCCCAATCATCCGGAGGGGGATTTGCAAATCGGGGCTGCTCATGGGCCGCAGCATACGAGACGGGCGCGGCGTCTCCCACTCCGCACGGAAAGCAGCAGGAGGGACTGCCCAGGGATCGGTTGACACCTGACCTGTGAGGATCGCTCCTCGCTGGAAGGATGTCTGTCATGCCGAAGCCGTACCCCAAGGAGTTCCGCGACGATGTCGTGGCCGTTGCCCGCAAGGGCGAAGCTCCGTTGAACCAGATCGCGAAGGACTTCGGGATCTCCGAGGGCTGCCTTCACGGCTGGATGAAGAAAGCCGACATCGAGGACGGTGCCCGGCCAGGCCCGACCGCGGCCGAGTCAGCCGAGCTGCGTGAGGCCAAGAAGCGGATCCGTCTGCTCGAGCAGGAGGCCGAGGTGATGCGACGTGCGGTCGCCTACCTCTCGCGTGACGTCAAC
>NZ_FOQG01000041.1 GCF_900113685.1 Nocardioides psychrotolerans | reverse complement strand
CGTGGGCAGCCCCGGGTTCTGTCGACGCCGGTCGGCCAGGTAGTTGACGTTGAGGTCACCACTGATGAACACGTGCTCGGTGTGCTTGAAGAGCCTGTAAGTGTTCGTGGTGGCTGGCCTGGGGCTGGCTGGCAGGGTTGACGGTGGTCCTCCGGATCGGGCGTGACTCGTGAAGCGCCTGACCTCTTCGGGGTGTCTTGCCTGGGATCTGTCCGTCAGGTCCGGGGGCCGGCGTCGACCCTGGCCCCACCACGATGGCTTGATGAGAAGCATGTCCAACCAGTGCCGCTGAAACGACTCTGGCTGTGACCCGTTACAGGCCTGCCTCGTAGTGACTTCACTCCCGGGCCGACGTCGGCAACGACGCCATCCCCCGGTTGAAGTGAAGGAGACATCGCAGTGCCCAGTGTGACAAACAACAGCGCCACGATCACCCCGGTGACGGTCGCGCAGTCCTATCGGTTCGTGGTCGGGGTCGACACCCACGCCGCGACCCACAGCTACGCCGTCCTCGATGCGGCTGGAGCGGTGGTCGATGAACAGGCGTTCCCAACGACGGCCGCCGGTCTCGGCCGGGCACGCGACTGGATCGCGCGGCGTACCGACGGCGACCTCGACGGTGTCTTGGTCGCTGCGGAAGGCACCGGCTCCTACGGTGCGGTGCTCGCCGAGAACCTCGCCGAGGTCGGCTACAGGGTGGTCGAGGCACCGACACCACGCCGCGAGCGGGGCCGCGGGAAGACCGACGCCATGGACGCAGTCACCGCTGCCCGCAACACCCTGACCATGCCGGTCGCTCGTCTGCGGGACCGCCGTGGCGGTCAAGATCAGGTCGCCCTCCAGGTCCTCACCACAGCGCGCGAGCAGCTCAACGCCGAGCGCCTGCGCGCCATCAACGCCCTCACCGCCTTGGTGCGCGCTCACGACCTTGGCATCGACGCACGCCGCGCGTTGGCCAGCACCCAGATCCGCCAGATCGCCAGCTGGCGTCGACGCAGCGAACCGGTGGGCCTGGCGACCGCGCGCGCCCAGGCGGTCCGGCTGGCAGGCCGTATCGTCCAGCTCGATGCGGAGCTGAAGAGCAACCGTGACCAGCTCACCGCGATCGTGGCCAAGCGTGCACCCGAGCTGTTGGCGATGCCGGGGGTCGGTGCCGTCACCGCAGCTGTCGTGCTGTGCGTGTGGTCCCACCCAGGTCGGGTGCGCAGCGAGGCTGCCCTGGCCCAGATCGCCGGCACCTGCCCCATCCCAGCGTCCTCAGGCAACACCGTGCGCCACCGGCTCAACCGCGGCGGCGACCGGCGCCTGAACTGGGCCCTGAACACCGTCGTGCTCACTCGCATGCGCACCGACCCAGCCACCCGCGACTACGTCGCCCGGCGCACCGCGGAGGGCAAAACCGGCCGAGAGATCCGACGCTGTCTCAAGCGCTACACCACCCGCCAGATCTACCGGACCCTCAACGCCGCGGCTGCTCCCGACCGACCTGCTTCGGCCGCTTGACAGCACATAGAAGCATCCCTGGATCTCCAGGCGGAGCAGCTTGAGGTGCAGGCGCAGGCGCGGGATGCGCTCCATGTTGGACAGCTGGGCGTCGCGCGAGGCACCCGAGAT
>NZ_FOQG01000018.1 GCF_900113685.1 Nocardioides psychrotolerans | reverse complement strand
CGACCGGTACTAATAGGCCGAGGGCTTGTCTCACAAACCCTCAACTGAAACCACAATTCCGCGCACACATGAACAAGACGCTGAGGCGTCGTTCGCGTCCACATCAAAGACCACCCGGTCACCACAGCGTGTCCCTGATGATTGTTTCAGGTGGCTACGTGTTGTGGGGAGGCTGGGTCATAGAGTTACGGCGGTCATAGCGACAGGGAAACACCCGGTCCCATCTCGAACCCGGAAGTTAAGCCTGCCAGCGCCAATGGTACTGCAGTCGAGAGGCTGTGGGAGAGTAGGACGCCGCCGGACAAATATTGCGCAGGGCCACCTCACACGAGGTGGCCCTGCTGCTATTTGCGGGTATGCGGATGGTGCCGTTTCCACCCACGATGGCGCCGTTAAGCGTCCACAAGCATGCCTCCCGCCCGGATGTTCCACAGGGCTCGGGGCAGCGGTGGGTCGGTGTCGGCTCCCGTTGCGAGAGTGCGTGCGGAGGTGATGCGTATGGCTACGCAGGGGAAGGTCGACGGCGACGCGAAGCTCGCCAACGAGGTGCGGCTCATCGGCCGTATCTCCCAGGAGCCTGAGAGCCGGGAGCTGCCCAGCGGGGACACGATCTGGACGTTCCGAGTGGTAGTGCCGCGCGCTCCCGCCGCTGTGCGACCGCACCAGAGCGTGGACGCCCTCGAGTGCGTCGTCTGGTCGGGTCGGCTCAAGCGCTTTGTGCGCACCTGGCATGCCGGGGACGTCGTGGAAGTGAGCGGTCAGCTGCGCCGGCGGTTCTACCGGGCCGGCGGTGCAGCCGTTTCGAGGGTGGAGGTGGAGGTGTCGAGCGGTCGGGTCATCCGTCGCGCAACGAGCGGATGAGAACACCGAGGCTCGGCTTGGGCTGGAAGGAGGTGGCCTTCTCCGGCAGCAGTCGGTCGTCCCGCACGATCCGGAGCACCCGGTCCACGAGTGGGGCGGGCATCAGCACCGCGACGCCGAGCTCGGGCGTGACCTGGCTGAGGGCGTCCTCGACCGTGTGGTGGTAGTCCAGGCTTCGGGGACCGTAGGGGAGCGCGGGAATGAGCTGGTCGTGAAGCAGCTGCACCGCGGTCCGGTCCGGAGGCACGGAGATCGTGACGATCGCCCAACGGTCGGCATCGGTCACGACGAGCCGGTCCGGGCCGAGGGCTGCGACGGCCGCCTCCATCGTGGTCTCGGTGAAGCCCATCCCGATCGCGTCGGCAGCGGCCCGGACGTCATCGATGGAGGTGCCGACGAGGACACGATGGATCGCGCCCAGGAACAAGGGGGTGTCCTCCTGGTCAACGAGCATCGCCAGTCCGTAGTCGCACGGTCCCCCGGGGTTGCGTTTCTGCAGTCGCAGGTAGGCGGCGTAGCGGTGGTGGCCGTCGGCGATCAGCGCCGTCTCGTCCGCCAGGTCGACAGCGATCTCGTCGAGCTCGGCGGCGTCGCGGATGGCCCAGACGCGATGACGCTGGTCGACCCGGTCGGTGAAGTCGTGGTCGGGCGTGCGCGCCTGGACCCGCTTCAGCACGGCACGCAGCCGGGCGGGTCCCCGGTGGACGAGCAGGATCGGTGCCGGGTTGAGCTCCATCTGCCACATCCGGTCGGCGAGGTCGTCGGCCTGCCCGGGGTAGATCCCCTCGTGAGGCAGGATCGCCCGGTCCCGTGGCAGGGCTGCTCGACGCGACACGTCCAGCAGCCCGACGAGCCCACGGATGGTGATGCCCCGGGCGGTGTACTCGTGCAGGTAGAGCGCGGGCTCGGCGTCGCGGAGCAGGTGGCCCTGGGAGCGCCAGCGCTCGAGACGCGCTGCTACGTCGCGGTACGGACGGGCGAAGGCGCGCGCCGACGAAGGGTCGCCCACGCGACTGGGGGCCAGCATGAGGGCACGGAAGGGGAGCAGCCGCAGGGGCCCGCCGACGTACGGCGGGGTGACGACTGCACTGAACTCCATCCGGGCATCGTAGGGTGCCCGGACCAGCCCACCGACCGAGGAGGCGGCTTGCTCGGCGAGTCCCACGGAGCACTGTGCTCCGACCACGACCTGGCCATGCTCGACCTCGACGGAGTGGTCTACATCGGTCCCGACGCCGTCCCCGGCGCTGCCGAGCACCTCGACGCGGTGCGGGCGGAGGGCATGCGGCTGGCGTTCATCACCAACAACGCTGCCCGACCGCCGGAGGCCGTCGCGGAGCACCTGCGCTCCTTGGGCGTGGACGCGGCTCCGGGGGACGTCGTCACGTCGGCGCAAGCGGCCGCACGGGTTCTCGTGGACCGGCTGGGAGCCGGGGCGCGGGTGATCCTGCTGGGGGCGGCCGGCCTCGCGGAGGCGCTCGCGGCCGAGGGGCTGGTCGCGACCGGTGTGTCCGACGACGACGCGCAGGCCGTGGTGACGGGCTACGGCCCAGACGTGCTGTGGCGCGACATCATGCGCGCGGCAGTGCGGGTCCGCGAGGGCCTGTGGTGGGTGGCGAGCAACAGCGACTACACGATCCCGACGCCCTACGGGGTCGCGCCGGGTCATGGGGTCCTGGTCGAGACGCTGCGTCGGTTCACCGGGGTGGAGCCCGTGGTGGCGGGCAAGCCGCAGCGTCCGCTCCTCGACGAGACCGTGCGCCGGGTGGGAGGCGAGCGGCCGCTGATGGTCGGCGACCGTCTCGACACCGACATCGAGGGCGCGCGCAATGCCGGCCTGCCGTCGCTGCTGGTGCTCACCGGGGTGACCGGGCTGGCCGAGCTGGTCGCGGCACGACCGCAGGAGCGGCCGACGTACGTCGCGGCGGACCTGGGCGGGCTGCTGCAGACCCATCGGGCACCTCGCGAGGCCGGTGGTGCGTGGGAGCTCGGAGGCTGGTCCGCCCGCGTGGGCGACGGCAGCCTGTCGGTGACCGGTGATGGCGGTCCCGACGACTGGTGGCGGGTCGTGGCGTGCGCCGCGTGGGCAGCGACCGACCTCGGGACCGAGGTGCCCGACACCGCCGGGCTCGAGCCGCCCCCGCCCGCCGCGGCGCCACGCGACCGGTAGCCTCGGACCATGACCCAGGACCACTTCGTCGACGCCGCCGACACCCCCGAGCGGGTGCGCACGGGGGCGGACCGCGTCGATGCGGTCATCGCCTCGATCGAGGCACTCGCGGACCGACCGGTCGACGAGCATGTGGCGGTCTTCGAGCAGGCGCACGACGAGCTCCGGCGGGCCCTCGACGGCACGCCGCACGACGACCCGGCCTGACCCGGGCATGCCTCCACGCCGTCTCCGGCTCGACGCGGAGCTCGTCCGTCGCGGTCTCGCGCGCTCGCGCGAGCACGCGAGCGAGCTGATCGCCGCCAACCGGGTGAAGGTGTCGCGTGCGGTCGCGACCAAGGCGGCGACCGGGGTGACGACGGACGTCGCGATCGTGGTGAGCGATGACCCGGACCGTCCCGACTACGTCTCACGCGGCGGGCACAAGCTCGCCGGGGCGCTGGCGGCGTTCGTCCCGCAGGGACTGATGGTGGAAGGGCGTCGTTGCCTCGACGCCGGCGCGTCCACCGGAGGGTTCACCGACGTGCTGCTGCGAGCCGGGGCGAGGCAGGTGGTCGCGGTCGACGTCGGCTACGGCCAGCTCGCCTGGTCGCTCCAGAGTGATGACCGCGTCGTCGTCCACGACCGGACGAACGTGCGGGAGCTGACGCCCGAGCTGGTCGGCGGCCCCGTGGACCTCGTGGTCGGTGACCTCTCGTTCATCTCGCTGGGGATCGTCCTGGAGGCCCTGCTCGGGGTGACTCGGGAGGACGGCGACCTGGTCCTCATGGTCAAGCCCCAGTTCGAGGTGGGCAAGGAGCGGGTCGGCAAGGGTGGCGTCGTGCGCGACCTGGCCCTGCGCACCGAGACGGTCGTGGGCGTGGCAGGTGCCGCGGCCGCGCGCGGGTGGGGAGCGCGGGCCGTCACGACCAGCCCGCTGCCGGGCCCAAGCGGCAACGTCGAGTTCTTCCTGTGGCTGCGCCGTGGACCGGCGGCGATCGGTGAGGACGACATCGACCGTTGCGTGCAGGAGGCCGCCGGGCTGGGGGTGCCGGGTGAGAGGGTGGAGCCATGAGTGAGGAACCACAGGTGCGACGCGTCCTCGTCCTCGCCCACACCGGGCGCGACGAGGCCCGTGAGGTCGCACTCGCGTTCTGCGAGGGACTCACCCGTCACGGGATCGTCGTACGTCTGATGGCGACGGAGGCGGCTGACCTCGGGATCGGGCGCGACGACCCCGGCATCGAGCTGACCGAGTCCGAGACCGACGCCAGCCGCGACTGCGAGCTGACGCTGGTCATCGGTGGGGACGGCTCGATCCTGCGGGCCGTCGAGCTGACCTACGCCAGCCTGACGCCGGTGCTGGGGGTCAACCTGGGTCACGTCGGCTTCCTGGCCGAGGCCGAGGTCGACGACGTCGAGTCGACGCTCGAGGCGATCGTCGAGCGGGACTACACGACCGAGGACCGGCTGACGCTCGACGTGCGCGTCTACCGCGACGGCGAGCTGGTCACCAGCACGTTCGCGGTCAACGAGGCCAGCGTCGAGAAGGCTGCCCGTCAGCGGATGCTCGAGGTGATCCTCGAGATCGACGGCCGACCACTCTCCCGCTGGGGGTGCGACGGCGTCGTCTGCGCGACCCCGACCGGCTCCACCGCCTACAACTTCAGCGCTGGCGGGCCGATCGTGTGGCCCGGGGTCGAGGCGATGTGCATCGTGCCGCTCAGTGCACACGCGCTCTTCGCTCGGCCGATGGTCGTCGCGCCCACCTCCGTGATCGCCGTCGAGGTCCTGGCCCGCACCGAGGGTGCCGGAGTCCTGTGGTGCGACGGTCGGCGCACGGTCGACCTGCCCCCCGGCGCCCGCATCGAGGTGCGCCGTGGCGCGCAACCCGTGCGCCTGGTGCGGCTGCACGACGCGCCGTTCACCGACCGGTTGGTCGCGAAGTTCGGGCTGCCGGTCGAGGGCTGGCGCGGCTCGGCCGAGCGTCGACGCAAGGTCGTGGACGGATGATCGAGGAGATCCGCATCGGGTCGCTCGGTGTCATCGCCTCCTCCACCCTCGAGCTCGGACCCGGCCTGACCGTCATCACCGGTGAGACCGGAGCCGGCAAGACCATGATCGTGACCGCGCTCGGGCTGCTGCTCGGCGGCCGCGCCGACACCGGCGCGGTCCGCACCGGAGCCCGGACCGCGCGGGTCGAGGGAGTCGTGACCGTGACCGACTCCCCGGGCCTCGCCGCCGCGGTGGAGGAGGCTGGTGGCGTGGTCGAGGACGACCGTGTCGTCCTCGCCCGCAACGTCTCCGCCGAGGGCCGGTCGCGTGCCTTCGTCGGTGGTGCCACGGTGCCCGTCGCGACGCTCTCCGACGTCGCGCAGCCCCTCGTCGCCGTGCACGGCCAGTCCGACCAGCACCGGCTGCTCCAGACCCGGGCGCAGCGTGACGCACTGGACCGGTTCGGTGGTCCCAAACTGGCCAAGGCCGCTGCCGCGTGGACCGCGCTCCACGACCGGTTGGAGGTGACCGAGGCCGCGCTCGTCGACGTGGTCGCGACCGCGCGCGAGCGCGCCCGGGAGGCCGACCTGCTCCGCTTCGGCCTGACCGAGGTCGAGCGGGTCTCGCCCGAGCCCGGTGAGGACGAGTCCCTGGCCGCGGAGGAGTCCCGGCTCGGCTTCGCCGACACCCTGCGCGCGGCCGCGGAGACCGCCCGCGAGGCGCTGAGCAGCGAGCAGGAAGCACCGGATGCGCTCGCCACGACGGCCGCCGCCCGCACGGCCCTCGACGGCGTCCGCGACCACGACCGGGAGGCCGGCGAGCTCGCCGACCGGCTGGCCGAGGTCACCTACCTGCTCTCCGACGTCGCTGCCGACGTCGCCTCCTACGCCACACGCATCGACACCGATCCCGCGCGGCTGGCCACCGTCTCCGAGCGTCGGGCGGCCCTGACCGCGCTCACCCGCAAGTACGGCGACACCATCGACGAGGTGCTCGCCTGGGCGCGGGAGTCGTCCCTTCGCCTCCTCGACCTCGACTCGACCGACGAGCGCATCGTGCAGCTCAAGGCCGAGCGCGAGCAGCTGCGCCGCGACCTGGCCGCAGCGGGCGCCGAGCTGTCCACGGTCCGGCAGAAGGCTGCGACCAAGCTCTCGACGCAGGTCAGCGATGAGCTGACCCTGCTGGCGATGCCCCACGCCCAGCTCACCGTGAGCCTGACGCAGACCGAGGCCGAGCGGAGCGAGGGACGTCGCGCGCCGCTGGAGGTCGGCAAGCGTTGGCTGCGCTACGCCGCGCACGGCATCGACGACGTCGAGCTGCTGCTCGCCGCCAACACCGGATCCGAGCCCCGACCGCTGGGCAAGGGTGCCTCGGGCGGTGAGCTCTCGCGCGTCATGCTGGCGATCGAGGTCTCGCTGGCCGGCACCAGCCCGGTCCCGACGTTCGTCTTCGACGAGGTCGACGCCGGGGTCGGGGGAGCGGCCGCCGTCGAGGTGGGCCGCCGGCTCGCCCAGCTCGCCCGCACCGCACAGGTCCTGGTGGTGACGCACCTGCCGCAGGTCGCGGCCTACGCAGATCGCCACGTCGTGGTCGAGAAGTCCTCCGACGGCTCGGTCACCAGCTCGGGCCTGACGGTGCTCGACGACGAGGCACGTGAGCGTGAGCTGTCGCGGATGCTCGCCGGCCAGACCGACTCGGACACCGCGCTAGCCCACGCGCGCGAGCTGCTCGAGGTCGCCCAGGCCGGGCGCGCTGACTGACCCCCGGCGCAGAAACCTCTCCACCGGGCGCGGATCGGCCTACGGTGAGCCCATGTCCGCATCCCGCCCGACCCGCCTGCGACGCGCCCTCGGGGTGGCCGGTCTCCTGACCGCGCTGGCCGGCCTCTCCACGCTGCCGTCCGTGCCCGCCACCAGTGCACCGCCCGCCACCAGTGCACCGCCGGCCACGGACGTCACCGCGCCGGCAGCCGGGGCACCCGCGTCGGACCACGTCACGATCGCTCACGGCACCCACCGGTGGCGGACCGTGGAGCGGCTCGTCCCGGTGCGCACCGGTCCCGACGGCGAGGTCCGCATCGACCTCGACACCACGCTCTACGTGCCCGGCAACGCCAGCCGGCGTACGCCGCAGCCGGCGATCCTGATGACCCACGGGTTCGGCCTGACCAAGGACTCCGCCGAGGTGGTGAGCACGGCCCGCTTCCTGGCCGCGCACGGCTACGTCGTGCTGACCTACACCTCGTCGGGCTTCGGCGACAGCGGTGGCTGCGTGACGCTGCAGTCGACGGATTATGACGTGAAGAGCGCCCGTCAGCTGATCGACAGGCTCCTCGAGCCACGGGCCGACGTGCTCCACGACGCGCGTGGCGCGGTGGTCGGCACCATCGGCGGGTCCTACGGCGGGGGCGGGCAGCTGCCCCTCGCCGCCCAGGACCGCCGCATCCGCACCAGCGTGGTCGGTCGCACGTGGAACGACCTGAGGTACTCGCTGGACCCGAACAACCGCGTCGCCCCCGGCGACCGGACCGGCCTCGAGCACGGGCGCAACGGCCAGGGCGTGTTCAAGCGCGAGTGGACCTCCCTGTTCTACGCCCTGGGCAACACCCAGCCGGTGATGGGTGGCGGCGACTGCCCCGCGACCAAGGTCGCCACCGGCGACCCGGCCGAGATCGCCGGTGCGGGCGGGTGCCCGGGCTACTACCTGCCGCTGTGTCGCACCTACGCGACGCTGACCAGCACCGGGGATGCCGACGCGGCCTCCCGCCGGCTGATCGCGCGCGCCTCCTCGTCGACGTACCTCTCCGACATCGACATCCCCGTGCTGCTGGTGCAGGGCCAGAGCGACACCCTCTTCAACCTCAACGACGCGACCGCGACCTTCCTCGGGCTGCGGCGCCGCGGGGTTCCGGTCGCAATGATCTGGAACTCCGGTGGCCACGGCGGCTACGTCTCGCAGCCCGGTGAGTGCGAGGCCTACGACGGTGTGCTGCGCACGGTGCGGCAGATGGACCGGTGCTACCTCAGCCTGAGGTCGCTGCGATGGCTGGACCACTGGCTCCGCGGCACGCCCGGGGGTCAGGGCCCGGCGTTCGCCTACTACCGCGACTGGGTGCGCTACTCCGGGAGCGGCCCCGCCGACGAGCAGTACGGCGTGGCGCGTTCGGTGCAGGTCGCCCGACGCTCGACCACGTTCACGCTGTCGGGGAGCAACCGGCTGGCGAGGCCGGGACGCACCGCCACCTCGGGGTCGGCGACGTTCGTCAACCCCGAGGGTGGGCAGCCGGCGGCCTACACCGAGACCTCCAACTTCACCGGACCCGCGTCGTCGCCCTCGCTCGGTGACGTGCCGCCCCGCGAGGTGCCGGGACAGTTCGCTGCCTTCACCTCAGCGCCCTTCACCCGCGCTTTCGACGCGGTCGGGATCCCGTCTGCGCGGCTGCGCATCCGCAACACCAACGGGCTCGACCTGGTCTTCTTCGCGAAGGCCTACGACGTGGCGCCCTCGGGGGAGGTCACGCTCGTCCACCGGCTGATCGCGCCCGTCCGGGTGCCGGCACGAGCGGTCGGCGAGCCGGTCCGGATCAAGCTGGCCGGCTTCGCGCACCGCTTCCGGGCCGGTCACCGGGTGCGCCTGGTGCTCAGCGCGACCGACCAGACGTCCTACAACGCCACGACCGCTGACGTGCTCCGCGTGAGCACCGGGCGTGGCTCCACGTTCACCTTGCCGGGCGTCTGAGGAGCCAGGTCGGCGCGTGGTGGCAACGGACCGGCCATTCCTGGGATAGCCTGGTCGTCCGTGAAGAGCCCCACGCCCACCAAGCACGTGTTCGTTACCGGAGGCGTCGCCTCCTCTCTGGGCAAGGGCCTCACGGCCTCGAGCCTGGGTCGGCTGCTCCGCTCACGCGGGCTCCGCGTGACCATGCAGAAGCTCGACCCCTACCTCAACGTCGACCCCGGGACGATGAACCCGTTCCAGCATGGCGAGGTCTTCGTCACCAACGACGGGGCCGAGACCGACCTGGACATCGGCCACTACGAGCGGTTCCTCGACACCGACCTGGGCCAGATCGCCAACGTCACGACCGGCCAGGTCTACTCCAGCGTCATCGCCAAGGAGCGCCGCGGCGACTACCTCGGCGACACCGTCCAGGTGATCCCGCACATCACCAACGAGATCAAGGAACGCGTCCTCGCGATGGGTCTCGGGACGGGCGACGACGAGGTCGACGTGGTGATCACCGAGATCGGCGGCACGGTCGGCGACATCGAGTCGCTGCCGTTCCTCGAGGCCGCGCGACAGGTGCGTCACGACATCGGTCGCGACAACGTCTTCTTCCTCCACGTCTCGCTGGTGCCCTACATCGGCCCTTCGGGTGAGCTGAAGACCAAGCCGACCCAGCACTCGGTCGCGGCGCTGCGCCAGGTCGGCATCCAGCCCGACGCCGTCGTGTGCCGCGCCGACCGTGAGCTGCCGCAGTCGATCAAGAAGAAGATCTCGCTGATGTGCGACGTCGACGAGGAGGCCGTGGTCACGGCCGCCGACGCGCCGTCGATCTACGACATCCCCAAGGTCCTGCACCGCGAGGGGCTCGACGCCTACGTCGTACGCCGCCTCGACCTGCCGTTCCGCGACGTCGACTGGACGGTGTGGGACGACCTGCTCCGCCGGGTGCACCACCCCAAGGAGGAGGTCACGGTCGCGCTGGTCGGCAAGTACGTCGACCTCCCCGACGCCTACCTCTCGGTCGCGGAGGCCCTGCGCGCCGGTGGCTTCGCCCACGAGGCCAAGGTCCAGCTGCGCTGGATCGCCTCCGACGAGTGCGAGACGCCCGCAGGAGCCCACAAGCACCTGCACGACGTGGACGCGGTCTGTGTGCCGGGCGGCTTCGGTGTCCGCGGCATCGAGGGCAAGCTCGGTGCCCTGACCTACGCGCGCACCAACGGCATCCCGACGTTGGGCCTGTGCCTGGGCCTGCAGTGCATGGTCATCGAGTACTCCCGCCAGGTCGCGGGCCTCTCCCAGGCGGCGTCCACCGAGTTCGACCCCGACTGCCCCGAGCCGGTCATCGCGACCATGGCGGAGCAGAAGGACATCGTCGACGGAGCCGGAGACCTCGGCGGCACCATGCGCCTGGGCCTCTACCCGGCCGAGCTCAAGGAGGGCACCGTCGTGCGGGAGACCTACGGCGAGGCCTCGATCCAGGAGCGCCACCGCCACCGCTACGAGGTCAACAACGCCTACCGCGCGCAGCTCGAGGAGGCCGGGCTGGTCTTCTCCGGGACCAACACCGAGCTAGGGCTGGTGGAGTTCGTCGAGCTGCCCCGCGAGGTGCACCCCTACTACGTCTCCACGCAGGCGCACCCCGAGCTCCGCTCCCGCCCGACCCGCCCCCACCCGCTCTTCGCTGGGCTGGTCGGCGCGGCCATCGAGCGGCAGAAGGAGCTGCGCTTCCCGATCGACGAGAGCGGACTGCGCCGCGCCGACGACGACTGACGGTCAGCGCAGGGTGATCAGCGCAGGGCGGTCAGCGCAGGGCGATCAGCCCGCCTGGGCCCGCTGCATGCGGGCGAGGGTGTCCATGGCGGTGAGCATCGTGGAGCGCACCTGCGGCTGCATCGCTGGGTCGTCGGCTGCCATGCGGCCGCGGGCGATCACGTCGTCGTCGGCGACGCCGGGCACCATCATCCGGAACAGCGACATGACGGCGAGCATGCCGCCGCCCGAGAGCCGGGTGGCCTCGTCGACGTAGCGGTGGGCGAAGGGCAGCAGCAGGTCGGTCTGCCCGGGGCGCCAGAAGGCCGACGCCACCTGGGACATCGCCGTGCCCGCGGGCACCGAGCGCTTCTCGAAGACCTCGGTCCAGGCCTCCTCCTTGGCGGCCTGCTCGGCCTGGGCCGCGCGCACGCACAGGGCTCGCACCCGCGCGTCAGGGTCCGGGTCGCGCTCCAGGAGCGCGGCGACGGCCGCTGGTGACGGATCGCCCAGCTCGGCGCGGCGGGTGAGCAGCGACCAGGCCAGGTCGGTGTCGTCGGCGCCGGCCACGGCCTCGTCGAGCAACGCGAAGTGGGCGTCGTCGGTGGCCGTCGCGGCGAGCGTGCTCAGGGCCGGCTGGCGGTGCTCGTCGACCGCGGCGAGAGCAGCGGCCACGTCGGCCAGCCGACGCTGGGCGGTCGCGACCTGGGCGTCGGGCGTCCAGCGCTCGACCGCCCGCTGGGCCAGCGTGAGGAACGGCTCGACCAGCGCGGGGGAGTCCTCGCGCTCCAGGACCGCCAGCACGCAGTCGAGGAAGGCGGCGGTGGGCAGCTCACCCTTGACCAGCATGTCCCAGGCGGTGGTGACCGCGAGGCCGCGACCGAGGGCGGTCGGCAGGTCACCGGCGCCGTCCAGCAGCGCCCGGGTCGTCGCCTCGTCGCTGCGCACGGCGGCGAAGGTGAGGTCGCCGTCGTTGAGCAGGCGGAGGTCCGCGGCCGGCAGCGTCACCGGGGTGCTGACCCCCGCGGTCTCGACCTCGACGGTCTCCGTCAGCTCAAGCCCGCGACCGGAGCCCGTGCGGGAGTAGCAGCCGATGTCGAGCCGGTGCGGTCGCGGTGCGTCGTCGTCGGGCGAGGCGGCGGTGATCGCCCCGTCGCCCAGGGTCAGGGTGTCGGTGCCGGCCCGGTCGAGCCAGGCGTGGGTCCACGCGCCGAGGTCGCGGTCGGCGGCGGTGCCGATCGCGGACATCAGGTCGTCGAGGCGGGTGTTGCCCCACGCGTGGTCCCGGAAGTAGGCCCGCAGGCCGGCGACGAACGCCTCCTCGCCGACGTAGGCGACGAGCTGTGCGAGCACGCCCTGGCCCTTGATGTAGGTGATCGAGTCGAAGTTGGCCGTGGCGGCGTCGACGTCGGGGATGTCGGCGCGGATCGGGTGGGTGGCCGGGCCCATGTCGTCGCGGTAGCCGAACATCTTGAACTGGGCGAGGAACACGGCGTGGGCGTCGGTGAAGCGGGTCGCGCCGGTCAGCGCCCAGTCGGCGGCCCAGGAGGCGAAGGCCTCGTTGAGCCAGAGGTCGTCCCACCACTGCATCGTCACCAGGTCGCCGAACCACTGGTGCGCCATCTCGTGGAGGATCACGTTGGCGAAGTAGATCTCGTCGTTGTAGCTCGGGGCGCTGCGGGTGACCATGCCGTCACCCCACGTCACGCACCCCCAGTTCTCCATGGCGCCGCCCATGTCGGGCACGAAGACCTGGTCGTAGCGGCGCTGCGGGAACGGTCGCCCGAACTGCTCGCCGAAGAAGGCCAGCCCCTGCTCGGTCACGTCGAAGATCAGGGGCGCGTCGCGCTCGAGGACGCCGCGCAGCGACTGGCGGCAGAAGATGCCGAGGTCGTGGTCGCCACGCTCGCTGCGGATCTCGTGGAAGGGACCGGCATTGACCACGACGACGTACGTCGAGAGCGGCGGGGTGTCGGGGAACGTCCAGAGCCGGCCGTCCTCGAGGTCGGTGACGGACTCGGGGGCGTCGTTGCTGGTGACCGTCCACGTCGGGGGGGCGCTGACGGTGAACCGGTGCGGGGCCTTGAGGTCGGGCTGGTCGAAGCAGGCCCAGACGCGGCGCGCCTCGTCGGGCTCGAAGGAGGTCCACACGTAGACGAGGTCGTCGGTCGGGTCGACCGTGCGCAGGATGCCCGCACCCTCGGCGGTGTCGTCCTGGGTGGCGGTCACGACCAGCACGTTGTCGGCCGCCAGGTCGGGGAGCGGGATGCGGCCGTCGGCGACCGTGGCCAGGTCGAGCGGCACGCCGTTGAGCGTCGCCGTCCGCACGTCCATGGCGCAGTCGACGAACGTCTCGGTGCCGGGCGTGCCGCACCTGAAGGTGATCGTCGCGGTGCTCTCGAGGACCTCGCCCGCGAAGAGACCGCGCAGGTCCACGGCGAGGTCGTAGCGGTCGACGGTGAGCAGCGCTGCGCGCTGCTCCGCCTCGTTCCTGGTCAGGCTCTTGGCTCCCATGGCGCCACGGTAGCGTCGCGCGCATGGCAACCCCCGCACTGCGTGCGCCGATCGCCGACCAGCCCGAGGCGTGGCCGGTCGTGTCGACCCGGGACCTGCATCGCGACGACTGGGTGATGGCCCTGAGACGCGACGAGGTCCAGCGCCCCGGCGCGCCCGACGAGGAGCCGTTCGGACGGCTCGTCCTCGAGCACCCGGGAGCCGTGGTGGTCCTGGCGCTCGACGAGGAGGACCGGGCACTGTGCCTGCTGCAGTACCGCCACCCCGGGCAGCACCGCTTCGTCGAGCTCCCCGCGGGGCTGATCGACGGCGAGGACGAGGAGCCGGTCGACGTGGCGCGTCGTGAGCTGCGCGAGGAGGCTGGCCTCGAGGCAGTCGAGTGGGGGCACCTCGCGTCGGCGTACTCCTCGCCCGGCATCTCCAGCGAGCTCATCCACTACTTCGTCGCCCGCGGCCTCAGCGAGGTGGACCGGGACTTCACGCCGCACCACGAGGAGGCCGACATGGAGGCGCGCTGGGTGCCCTACGCCGAGCTGTACGCAGCGGTGCTCGACGGGCGCATCAGCGACGGGCCGATGGTGCTGACCGTGCTGATGGCGTGTGCCCGTGGTCACGTGTCTGCCCCCGCCTAGCGCGCGGCCGGGCAGATCGGTCGGCGCACCGGCATGATCGCCCCATGAGAGTGACCTTCTGCGGGGTCCGGGGCTCGACACCGGCGCCTGGTGCCGACTTCCTGCGCTACGGCGGGCACACCTCGTCGGTGGCGTTCTCGATCGACGAGCAGGCGGCGCCCGATCTGGTGGTGGACGCCGGCACGGGCCTCACGGCCGTGACGACGCTCCTGGGCGGCCAGCCCTACGCAGGCTCGATCCTGCTGGGTCATCTGCACTGGGACCACACCCACGGACTTCCCTTCTTCGCCGGAGGCACCGCCGCCGGCAGCCGCGTCGCGATCCACCTCCCCGCGCAGGGTGACGGCGAGTCGGCCGAGCAGGTGCTCGAGCGGTGCTTCTCGCCGCCGCACTTCCCGGTCGTCCCGTCTGCGCTCGGAGCCGGCTGGAGCTTCCACGGCCTCGAGGAGGGCCGTCACCGGATCGAGGCCTACGACGTGCTCGCGCGCGAGATCCCGCACAAGGGCGGGCGCTCCCTGGGCTACCGCGTCTCGCACGGCGGTGCGAGCCTTGCCTACGTCTGCGACCACAGCCCGACCGCGTGGGGGCCAGGTCCTGATGGTCTGGGCGCCCGACACGACAACGTCCTCGACCTGGCGCGGGACGCCGACGTGATGATCCACGACGCCCAGCACCGAGCCGCCCAGTTCCCCGGCGTGGATTTCCTCGGCCACGCCAGCGCGGAGTACGCCGTCGAGCTGGCCCGCGAGGCGGGCGTGCGGACGCTGGTCCTCTTCCACCACGCACCGGACCGCACCGACGACCAGGTCGATGAGATCCTTGCCGACGCGCGCCTGCTCGCCGGGGACGACCTCGTCGTCCTGGCGGCCCACGAGGGCATGGTTCTGGACCTGCCCTGACGGCGGTCCCGGGCCGTGGGGTCGGACAGCGATAGTGTCGCCGTCGAGGCCACGATCTGGCCCCCGAGACAGAGGGAGACACTGTGAAGATCGGCGTTCCGAAGGAAGTCAAGAACCACGAGTACCGGGTCGCGATCACGCCGATCGGCGTGCACGAGCTGGTGGCCCACGGGCACGAGGTCGTGATCGAGAAGAGCGCCGGTGCGGGCTCCTCGATCACCGACGAGGAGTACGTCGCCGCGGGTGCGAGGACCATCGACTCCGCCGACGACGTGTGGGGCTCGGCCGACATGGTGCTCAAGGTCAAGGAGCCCGTCGCCGAGGAGTACCACCGGCTGCGCGAGGGCCTGACCCTCTTCACCTACCTCCACCTCGCTGCCGACAAGCCGCTGACCGAGCAGCTCCTTGCCTCGAAGGTGACAGGGATCGCCTACGAGACGGTCCAGCTGCCCTCGGGCGGGCTGCCACTGCTCTACCCGATGTCGGAGGTCGCGGGCTGCCTCGCCCCTCAGGTCGGCGCGCACTCGATGATGAGGGCGCAGGGCGGTCGCGGCGTCCTGATGGGCGGCGTCGGTGGCGTGCACAATGCCAAGGTCGTCATCCTCGGCGCCGGTGTCTCGGGCCAGAACGCCGCCAACATCGCGCTCGGCATGGGCGCAGACGTCACGCTGCTCGACACCGACCTCGACAAGCTGCGGATGTCGTTCTGGCGCTACGACAACCGGGTCCACGGGCTGGCGTCGTCGAAGCTGGCCATCGAGCAGCAGGTGATGGAGGCCGACCTGGTGATCGGCGCGGTGCTGATCCCCGGCGCCGCGGCGCCCAAGCTGGTCAGCAACGACCTGGTCTCGCGGATGAAGCCCGGCTCGGTGCTCGTCGACATCGCGGTCGACCAGGGCGGCTGCTTCGAGGACACCCACGCGACCACGCACGCCGACCCGACGTTCATGGTCCACGACTCGGTGTTCTACTGCGTGGCCAACATGCCCGGCGCGGTGCCGCGCACCTCGACGTACGCCCTGACGAACGCGACGATGCCCTACGCGGTGGCGCTGGCCGACAAGGGCTGGCAGGGCGCCTGTCGCTCGGATGCGTCGCTGGCGCTGGGCCTCAACACGCACGCGGGGCTGCTGACCAACGGGCCGGTCGGCGAGGCCGTGGGCATCGACGCGGTCGAGCTGGACGCGGTTCTCGCCTGAGCGCGATCGCAGCATGATCGACACCGTGGACCGGGCGATCCGCACCTATCTCGAGCACCTGTCGGTCGAGAAGGGGCTCGCCGCCAACACCTTGACGTCCTACCGACGCGACCTGAGGCGTTACCGCGCCTTCCTGGCGGCGTCCGGGGTCGACGGCCTGGACGCGATCAGCGAGGCGACGGTGGCGGGCTTCCTCATGCGTCTTCGTGAGGGCGACGCGGACCACCCGCCGCTGAGCGCGACGTCGGCGGCACGCACGGTCGTGGCGGTGCGCGGCTTCCACAAGTTCGCCGTCGCCGACGGGCTGGCGGCCGCCGACCCGGCGGCGGGAGTCAAGCCCCCGACGCCGGCGAAGCGGCTGCCCAAGGCGCTGCCACTCTCCGACGTCGAGGCGATCCTCGAGGCGGCGGGGGCACCCGGCACGACACTGGCGTTGCGCGACAAGGCGCTGCTCGAGGTGCTCTACGGCACCGGCGCGCGCATCTCAGAGGCGGTCGGCTTGGACGTCGACGACGTGGACGACCTCGACGGGACGGTCCTGCTGCGCGGCAAGGGCGGCAAGGAACGCCTGGTGCCGGTGGGGTCCTACGCCCGTGAGGCCCTGGCCGCCTACCTCGTGCGAGGGCGCCCGGAGCTGGCGTCGACGGGCGCGGCGACCGGGGGAGCGCTCTTCCTCAACGCCCGTGGCGGTCGGCTCTCGCGCCAGTCGGCGTGGTCGGTGCTGGTGAAGACCGCCGACCGGGCCGGGGTCACGCGTGCCGTGTCGCCCCACACGATGCGACACTCGTTCGCCACCCACCTGCTCGACGGCGGCGCCGATGTGCGCGTCGTGCAGGAGCTCCTCGGCCATGCGTCCGTGACGACGACGCAGGTCTACACCCTGGTCACCGTCGACAACCTCCGCGAGGTCTTCGCGACCTCACACCCGAGAGCCCGCTGACATGACGCTCGACGCCGACAAGGTCTACGACGAGATCACCACCTGGGCAGCTGGAGAGGGCCTCGAGCTCTACCCGCACCAGGAGGAGGCGGTGATCGAGCTGCTCGGTGGCAGCAACGTCATCCTCGCCACCCCCACCGGGTCGGGGAAGTCCTTGGTCGCGATCGGCGCCCACATGGCGGCGCTCGCTGAGGACAAGGTCAGCTTCTACACCGCCCCGATCAAGGCCCTCGTCAGCGAGAAGTTCTTCGCCCTCTGCGGTGTCTTCGGCGCTGAGAACGTCGGCATGCTCACCGGCGATGCCTCGGTCAACACCGACGCCCCGATCATCTGCTGCACCGCCGAGGTGCTCGCCAACATCGCGCTGCGTGAGGGTTCCGGGGCCGATGTGGGGCTCGTGGTCATGGACGAGTTCCACTACTACGCCGAGCCCGACCGTGGCTGGGCGTGGCAGGTGCCGCTCCTGGAGTTGCCCGACGCGCAGTTCCTGCTCATGTCCGCGACCCTCGGGGACGTCACCGAGATCGCCGCCGACCTGACCCGGCGCAACGGCCGGGAGACGGCAATCGTCGACGACGCCGAGCGTCCGGTGCCGCTGGACTTCCGGTGGTCACTGACGCCGCTCGACGAGACCGTCGTCGAGCTCGTCGAAACCCACCAGGCGCCCGTCTACGTCGTGCACTTCACGCAGAAGGACGCGGTCGAGCACGCCACCAGCCTGCTCTCGCCGAGCTCGGCGATCGGCAAGCTGACCCAGGCCGAGAAGGACGCGATCACCGAGAAGATCGGTGCCTTCCGCTTCGGCTCGGGCTTCGGCAAGACGTTGTCCAAGATGCTGCGGCGCGGCATCGGTGTGCACCACGCCGGCATGCTGCCGCGCTACCGTCGCCTCGTCGAGCAGCTCGCGCAGGCCGGCCTGCTGACGGTCATCTGCGGCACCGACACCCTGGGCGTCGGCATCAACGTCCCGATCCGGACCGTGCTGTTCACCGGTCTGGCGAAGTTCGACGGCAGCCGCGCGCGGATCCTGCGGACACGGGAGTTCCTCCAGATCGCGGGGCGCGCGGGCCGGGCGGGCTTCGACACGGCCGGGTACGTCGTCGTACAGGCTCCGGAGCACACGATCGAGAACGAGCGGGCCAAGGCCAAGGCCGACGCCAAGAACGCCGCGATGAGCGTGGAGAAGCAGGCCAAGCGCAAGAGCAAGGCCCAGCTGCGCAAGCCGCCCGAGGGCTCGGTCGTGTGGACCGAGCAGACCTTCGACAAGCTCGTCGACGGCGACGCCGAGCGGTTGCAGTCGCGGATGAAGGTCGACAACGCGATGCTGATCAACGTCCTCGCCCGCGAGGAGGACGCCTTCCCGGTGCTGCGCCGGCTGCTGCAGGACAACCACGAGGACCGACGCAGCCAGCTGCGGCTCTCGCGCCGGGCGCTCCGGCTGGTGCGCAGCCTCCTGCACTCGGGGACCGTGACGCGGCTGGCGTCTCCCGACGAGCTCGGTCGCCGCTACGTGCTGACCGTCGACCTGCCCCTCGACTTCGCGCTCAACCAGCCGCTCGCCCACTTCGCGCTCGCCGCACTGGACGTGCTCGACCCCGAGGCGGAGACCTACACGCTCGACATCGTCTCGGTCATCGAGGCCGTGCTCGAGGCGCCGCGGCAGATCCTCTTCGGCCAGCAGCGTCAGGCGCGCGGCGAGGCGATCGCGGAGATGAAGGCCGACGGTCTGGAGTACGACGAGCGGATGCTGCTGCTCGACGCGATCACCTGGCCGCAGCCGCTCGCCGAGCTGCTCGAGGCGACCTACGAGATCTATCGCCAGCGGCACCCGTGGCTGCGCGAGGACGCGCTGGGGCCGAAGACGATCGTGCGTGAGATGTATGAGCAGGGGATGAGCTTCACCGACTTCGTCAGCCGCTACGAGCTGGCGCGGTCGGAGGGCCTGGTGCTGCGCTACCTCAGCGACGCCTACCGCACGCTGCGCCAGACCGTGCCTGAGGCGCACAAGACCCCGGAGCTCGACGACCTGGTCGACTGGCTCGGCGAGACCGTGCGGCAGACCGACTCCTCGCTCCTCGACGAGTGGGAGGCGCTGTCGGACCCCGAGCACGTCGCACGCACCGTGGCCGAGGGGGCACCACCGCCCATGAGCCGGCCGATCTCGGCGCAGGAGCGGCCGTTCCGCACGATGATCCGCAACGCGATGATGCGACGCGTCGAGCTGGTCGCCCGCGACGACCTCGACGGACTGATGAAGCTCGAGCGTGCTGGCGCGGACCGCACCGACCCGCCGGGGGAGGTGCTGGTGACGCGATCGGTCTGGGACCAGGCGATCGAGGCGTACTACGCCGAGCACGACACCGTCGACATGGGGCCCGACGCGCGCGGGCCGGAGCTGCTGTCGATCTCGCCCTCCGTCGTCGACCCGGAGGCGCCGGGGCGGCGCTGGGACGTCCAGCAGACGATCCACGACCCCGAGGGCCATCACGACTGGGTGATCGATGCCGTGGTCGACCTGGACACGTCCGACGAGCTGGGTGAGCTGGTGCTGACCACCACCGCGATGCGGTGCTTGGGGGACTGAGGGCGCTCGTGGTCGGGCAGGGCGCGACGTCGTCCCGGGTCACCTCTTGCGAGACTGACCACCATGACTGGCCGGACCTACGCGCACCTCGCCGATCTCGCCCACGCCCACGCCCACCTCGACGAAGCCGCTGTGGACCTCTGGCTCGGGTTGTTGCGGCCGGCCGTCCAGCTCCAGCCCGCTGAGGAGGGCGACACCGTCGTGGCGCGGCTCGGAAGGACGCCCTGCCCATTGATGTCGCGTGGCCGCAGTGGCCGGGCAACGGCGAGCTGTCGTTCGTCGCGGAGGTCGACCTGGCGGCGTTCGCCAGCGCGGGTCTAGACGCAGGGCTCGCGCTGCCTCGCGAGGGACGCTTCCTGGGGTTCTACGTCGACGACCCGGACGGCATCGGTGCGGTCGTCCACAGCGGGGATCCGGACTCACGACAGGGGTCCCGGCTGTTGCACGTCGTTGGCACCGCACACCGACGCCGGACGCGGCTGTCGAACTCACGGGTGTCCAGGACCTGATGCGGCCGGACCGGGAGCATCCCGTCCTCGAGCAGCACGGTCTCGACACTCTCCCTGACCCCTTCGACGAAGCGCTCTCCGAGGTGCTCGATGCTGAGCTCGGCCCGGACGTGTGGGGACACCACATCGGCGGGTGGGCGGCCCCGGTGCAAGGGTCGGTGGAGCTCGAGGCCGCCGAGACCTGCCTCGGCGAGGCGACCTACGACGATGCTCACACCCGCCGAGGCACTCCGGTGGCGACCGCTCCTGCAGGTCGACAGCGACGACACCGCGGGCACCTCCTGGGGCGACGCCGGTTGTCTACTGATTGGTGCGCGCCGGTGCCTCGGACGAGGTGCGCGCGGCGGACGTCGCCTTCACCGGGCAGTGCGGCTGATCGTCTACTGCGTCGACCACGGGGTGCACCCGCAGGTCGAGCTCTTCGGAGTCCGGGAGTTCCGCCGCCGCGACCAGGATGCCGTGACGAGGGTGGTGCTCACTCGCGTCTGGTGAACGAGACCTTCCGGCTCGGGTGCTGTGTCATCGCGTAGGCCGGGTGGTGGGCGAGGTGGTGATCTCGTGAGCAGAGCAGCCGGCCGTCCTCGACGGAGGTGCCGCCGCCCCTGCTCCAGGGGGTGTCGTGGTGGGCCTCGCACCAGGCGGGTGGCCGGGTGCAGCCGATGGTGGTGCAGCCCTGGTCGCGGGTGGCCAGGGCGATGTGTTGTGTCGTGGTGTGGAACCGTCGTTTGCGGCCGATGTCGAGGACCTGGGAGGCACCGCCGAGGACGACGGGGATGACACCTGCCTTGCAGGCCAGCTGTCGGGCGAGGCCGGGGCTGATGATCGTGCCGGTGTCCAGGCTCGCGGCCTTGAGGTCACCCATCAGTGTGGCGATGTCCATGGTGACGACCACGGTCGCGCAGACACCGCCGGCGTCGGGGAGGCGGTCGGTCGGGAAGCGTTGGACGTATTCGCCGAACGCGCGCCCCATTCCTTCCGGGGATGCCCCGCCGCCGTCGCGCCGGGGGGAGGCCAATGCCTGCAACGCTGTCCTGAGCATGTCGGCCTCGTAGGTCGGCAGGGTGAACCGGCCGTAAGTCTTGCCGTGGCCGTCGTCGACCATCGTGAACCGCCGCCCCGCCTGGGCGGCGCGTTCTTCGGCGGCCAGCTCGTTGGCGAGCTGGGCTTCCCCGACCTCGGGGGCGACCACGTCGAGGACCCGTTTGCCCAGGATCCGCAACGCTTTCGCGTCATGGTGGGCCGCCTGGGCGAGCAGGTGCTCGCGGGCCTGGTCCCTGATCTGGGGGCCGACATCAGCGGGGAGTGCGTCGACCGCGTCGACCACGGCCCGGGCCTGGTCCGGGCGCAGGCCACCACCCGAGAGCGCTGCGCCGACCTCGGCGTGGCGGTCCTCGACCGCGACCGCGTGCTTGACCCGCCGGTGTGCCTCAACCGCGGTGGTGCGGGTTTCATGGGCCCACCACGCCGCGACCGACGTCGCACCGACCTCATCGGCCGCGCCGGTGCGCTGCGCGTGGGCGAGCAGGGTGATCTCGAGGGCCGCGACCTGGGAGGCGACCTCGGTCAGGTCGAGCACCGCCTGGCGGACCTCCGCATCGTGCATCGACCACACTGGCGCCTGGGCCAGCAGTGCGAGCCGGGTCTTGAGGTGCTCCAGGCCGACACTGATCGGGTGTCCCCGATCGACGTGCTGCCCGGTGCTGGTCATAGACCTATTGCATCAGGGACCACCGACACTCCGGCCTGCTCAGAGGTCGTCCATCTCGCCTTGTGAGACGTCAAGCGAAGAAAGTTTCGAAGCGACGCCGAGCCTGCTCCTCGCCGGGCTGGGTCGGCCGGCTCAACCACCGAGGGGCGGCGCTCGGCGTGCTCGACCACCGGAGACCCCGCCAGCTCGCATGCAACATCGCGCCGACTCGGCGTACGCCCTGCGACATCGCGCCGACTCGGCACCCGGGGCCTCTCAGCGCACCAGGCAGAGCCCGGTGAAGCACCCGCGCAGCCAGGCAGCGCCACCGCGCAACGAACCGATCTGCTTGGAACCGGCGAGTCGATCGTCCGGGTCGGGGTCGTCGAACCAGAGCATGGCCCAGGCGGGGACGATCCCGAGGCGTCGTACAGCGGCGGTGATGGTGGCAGGGTCCCAGGCGCCGTCGCGGCTGCCGTGGGGGCCGACCTCCGTCAACGCCATCCGGGGGACGTCGGGGGAGATGTCCTTGAAGCCGGTGAGGTCGAGCCGGTCGGCGCGGTGGTACGACGCCAAATGGGCGTCGCGGGGATAAGCGCCGGGCTCCGGGTCGTAGCTGTCGAGCCCGCCGAGGTCGACCTGGGCGGGCAGCCATGGGGACGGTGACCTGGTGAAGGTGGAGGCGTTCGCGGAGAAGCCCCACAGCACGTTGTGGACCCCGGCGAGGGCCGCGCGGGTCTGCAGGCGTGACCACAGCTGCTTGAAGACCGATGTCGAGGGCTGCGACCACCAGAACCAGGTGCCGTTGATCTCGTGGAAGGGACGGAAGACGACCGCGGTCGGTGGGTAGAGGCCGCCGTCGCCGCTCTGGAGACGCGCGAGCAGCGCCAGCTTGGTGTCGTAGTCGGCCCAGAAGGCCTGCGCCTGCCGGGTCGTGTCGTCGAGCAGCGCCGACATGGTGCGCCATCTGCGGTCGAAGGACCCGCCACCGGTGTGGGGGTTGGTGGCGTGCCAGGAGGCGGTGAGGACGGCGCCCTCGGACGCGAGGCGGAGCAGGTCGGCGACGACCGCGTCCTGGAAGGGGAACTCGTAACGGCCCGCCATGGCGAGCTCCTCGAGGTCGAAGCCGACGACCGGCACCGGCCGCGAGAGCGCGCGCAGCGGGGCGAGGTAGTCGGCCGTCGAGACGTTGAGCTGCTGCCCGACACCCATCAGCCTGGCGGTGCGCCACCGGTCGAGGCGGGCGGCGAGGCAGCGCGCCTCGGGGGTGGCCTGCGGGTCGACGACCTGCTTGTCGGCGCAGGTCGTCGGCGCGTGGACGGCCAAGGCGGCCGCCCGTGACGTCGCCGCGCGATAGCGGCCCTGCCTGGCCGCCAGCACGCGGAAGCTGCGTGCGGCGACGGAGGTGATCGTCAAGGGAAGGTAGGCGCGACCCTGCGGGTCGGACGCGACCGTGGCGAGGGTGTGCCAGGCGGAGCCCACCCGCTCCTGGAAGATCAGCCGGACCCCGTCACGGGCCGGGCGCGCCTGGGCGACGAGGCCGGTGGCGTCGCTTCGGCCGCTCGCCTCGTCGTAGGTGATGACGGGTGGTGCGAGCCGGACGGTCACCGTGGTGCGGACGGGGTCCGCGACGGCCGCGGGAGCCACGGACGGCAGCAGCGCCACCGACAGTAGGCTCGCCCAGCAGAGGACCAAGACCACGACGCGACGCATCCGTGCAGTCTGGCAGCCGGCAGGGCCTCGTGATCAGGAAAGTGGACAGAGCCCGTCAGTGCAGGAGTCCAGCCAGTCGCGACCGCCGCGCAGCGAGCTGATCTGCTTGGCACCGGTGTAGCCGTCGGCGCCGTCGCCGTCGTCGAACCACAGCAGGGCGTACGTCGGGCGCACCCCGACCGCGAGTGCGGAGCGGGCGATGACGGTGGGGTCCCAGTCGCCGTCGGTGCTCCCGTGAGGTCCGACCTCGGTGACGGCGGTGCGCGGGTGGTCGGCGGCGAGGTCGGCGAGGCCGTTCAGGTCGAGCGGGTCGGCCTGGCCGGAGCCGTCACCGACCGGGTCGTAGGAGTCGATGCCGACCAGGTCGACCGAGTCGGGCACCAACGTGAGGGGGTCGGTGATGCCGTCGTGGCTGGCCACGTTGGCCGACCAGCCCCAGACGATGTTGTGGACCCCGGCATCAGCGGCGCGCTCCTGCATCGCGGCCCACAGCGCCCGGTAGGTCTCCGGGTCGGGCTGACCCCACCAGAACCAGTCGCCGTTGGCCTCGTGGAGCGGGCGGAACAGCACCGCGGCCGGCTGGAGGAGCCCGTCGTCGCCGGATTGGAGTCGTCCCAGCAGCTCGAGCTTGGCGTCGTAGTCGGCCCAGAACGCCACCGCCTGCGGGGTCTCCGGCTGGAGCAGGGCGGCCAGGTCGGTCCACCGACGATCGCGCGCGTCGAGGCCGCTGTCGGGGTTGGGCGTGTGCCACGAGGCCGTCAGCACGACCCCGTCGGCCGCGAGCTGCAGCAGTCGCTGGACGGGCGGTTCGTAGAAGCCGAACCCCTCACCCTCCTCAAGCTCCTGCAGGTCGAAGCCGACCAGCGCGACCGAGCGCCCTCCGAGCTGGCGCAGCGGCGCCTGGTAGGCCTCGTTGGAGAGGTTGAGCTGTTGGCCCACGCCCATGAGCCCGTCGCGCTGCCAGCCGTCGAGCGCCTGGGCGAGGCAGCGGGCCTCGGGCGTGGCGTCCGCGTCGACCAGGGGGACGTCGGGCGTGCAGTCGGGGGTGGGGGTCACGGTGGTCGATGGTGTAGGCGCGGGCGAGGTCGGCTCCGGGGTCGGCTCCGGGGTGGGGGAGGGCGAGGGCAGCGGCGTGCCGGACGGGCTCGTGGACGCGGAGGGCTGGTCGTCGCCGTCGGAGCCGGTCAGCAGCGCCACGCTGCCGCCACCGAGGAGAACGGCGAGCACCAGGACGAGGGCGCCGAGCTCCAGGACCCGAGCTGCTCGTCGACGCACCCGACCAGTGTGACACCCGGTCCCCGCCCTCCACAGGAAAGTGCACAGGCCGCCGCCGCCTGTGTACGACGAGCGGTGACGAGTGCACAGGCAGGTGCTGGAAATCACCCCAGCCTGTGGGAACTCGACGCACTGTTGTCCCCTTGGGAGGACCGGACCTAGAGTCCGCGGCGAGTCGCCGCAATGTCGTCGTGTCGACATTGTGTGATGGGGGAGCACGACCCCCGGACCGGACCTAGGAGTGGCACATGAGCGACAACCAGATGTTCCCCGGATTCGGCGGGAGCTCCGCCCCCGCGATGCCGCCGAGGGCACCGGTCACTTCCCCACCTCTCGGAGATGACGTGTCTGACGTTCCCCTCAGCGACCCCCTGCCGTTCGAGAAGCCGATCCGGCGCGAGGATCTCCCCCAGGAGGAGACGCCCCGAGAAGAGACGCCCCGCGGTGGCGTGCCCGCGGTGGCGGCCAGCAACGAGGCGCCCTCCGTCGTGCGCGAGAGCGCGGCTGCGCCGTCCGACGGCCCCGTCGTGATGGGGCCGACCGGGCGTCCGATGCCGCACCTGCCCGAGCCCTCGGTGCTCACCAGCCACGGCAACGCCCGCGTGATCTCGATGTGCAACCAGAAGGGCGGGGTCGGCAAGACCACGACCACCATCAACCTGGGTGCTGCGCTCGCGGAGTACGGCCGCAAGGTCCTGCTCGTCGACTTCGACCCCCAGGGCTCGCTGTCGGTCGGTCTGGGCCTCAACCCGCACGAGATGGACCTGACGATCTACAACCTCCTGATGGAGCGCGACGTCAAGGTCGAGGACGTCGTCGTGCCCTCGGGCGTGCCCGGCATGGACCTGCTGCCCTCCAACATCGACCTGTCGGCCGCCGAGGTGCAGCTGGTGCACGAGGTGGCGCGCGAGCAGACCCTGCAGCGGGTGCTGGCCCCGGCCCTCGCGACCTACGACGTCATCCTCATCGACTGCCAGCCCTCCCTGGGGCTGCTGACCGTCAACGCCCTGACCGCCTCCCACGGCGTGATCGTCCCCCTGGAGTGCGAATACTTCGCGCTGCGCGGCGTGGCGCTGCTCAAGACGACGATCGACAAGGTCCGCGAGCGCCTCAACCCGCGCCTGGAGATCGACGGTGTGCTCGGCACGATGTTCGACGGCCGCACGCTGCACTCGCGCGAGGTCATGGACCGCCTCGTGCAGGCGTGGGGCGACAAGGTGTTCCACACCGTGATCCGTCGTACCGTGAAGTTCTCGGACTCGACCGTGGCCGGTGAGCCGATCACGACCTACGCCTCGTCGTCGGCCGGTGCCGACTCCTACCGACAGCTCTCCAAGGAGGTGGCGGCTCGGTGTCTCGACGTGTGAGCATGCCTGCGGCCGACGACCTCTTCCGACCCACCGCGTCGGTCCGTGCCGTCCCCGACGCGCCCGAGCCGGCCCAGCCGCCCCCGGCCGAGACGGCCGACCCCGCCAAGCCCAGCGGGCGGATCCGGCACGACGAGAAGATGACGGTCTACGTCACCTCCGACGAGCTGCTGCAGATCGAGCACGCCCGGCTCGCGCTGCGCGCCAGTCACGGCCTCGCCGTCGACCGTGGCCGCCTCGTGCGCGAGGCGGTGGCGCTGGTCCTGGCCGACTTCGACACCCACGGCGCCGACAGCGTGCTGGTGCGGCGGTTGACCGACGGATGACCAGCCTCGCCATCCCGGGCGAGACCGGTGAGAATCCGGGCTTCGAGCTCCGGCTCGACAACTTCGAGGGCCCCTTCGACCTGCTGCTGAGCCTGATCTCCAAGCACAAGCTGGACGTCACCGAGGTCGCGTTGGCGCAGGTGACAGGCGAGTTCATCACCTTCGTCAAGGTCGGCGGACCAGTCTGGGACCTCGAGCAGACCACGTCCTTCCTCCTGGTCGCCTCGACCCTGCTGGACCTCAAGGCCGCCCGGCTGCTGCCGCAGGGCGACGTGGAGGACGAGGAGGACCTCGCGCTGCTCGAGGCGCGGGACCTGCTCTTCGCCCGGCTCATGCAATACAAGGCGTTCAAGCAGGTAGCGAGCTTCCTCGCGGTCCGCCTGGCCGAGGAGGCACGCCGCTACCCGCGCGCGGTCGGCCTCGAGGAGCGCTACGCCACGCTGCTGCCCGAGGTGCTGATCGGCATCGGGCTGGACCACTTCGCCCAGCTCGCCGCCAAGGCCCTCGAGCCCAAGCCGGTGCTCGAGGTGTCGCTCCAGCACATCCACGCCGCCAAGGTCAGCGTGCGCGAGCAGGGCGCGATCGTCATGGACCGGCTGCGGCGCTCCGGCACCCTCACCTTCCGGTCCCTGTGCGGAGACTCGCCCGACCGGCTCACCACGGTGGCCCGCTTCCTGTCGCTGCTCGAGCTCTTCCGCGAGGGGGCAGTCTCCTTCGAACAGGTCACCGCGCTGGGCGAGCTGACCATCCGCTGGACCGGCAGCGACGACGAGATCGAGATCAGCGACGAGTTCGACGGCGCGACGCCCGAGGCCGACACCCCTGCTGAGACGCCCGACGTGCCAGACGGGCCCGACGACGAGGAGACCCCATGACCGAGCCCACGTCTGACCCGACGGACACCACTGACGACGGCGAGCTGCTCGCCGTACCCGTGGCGGAGCTGCGGCCCTCGCTCGAGGCGGTGCTGATGATCTCCGACCAGGCGCTCGACGACGTCAGCCTTGCCTCGGCCGTGGGATATCCCGCCGACGAGGTGACCGCGGCGCTGCACGCGCTGGCCGCGGAGTACACCGAGCAGGGCCGAGGCTTCGAGCTGCGCAACGTCGGGGGCGGGTGGCGGTTCTACTCGCGCGACGCCTACGCCGCTGTGGTGGAGGCGTTCGTGCTCGAGGGTCAGCAGGCGCGGCTCACCCATGCGGCGCTGGAGACCCTCGCGGTCGTGGCCTACAAGCAGCCGGTCTCGCGCGCCCGGGTCTCTGCGATCCGGGGCGTCAACGTCGATGGCGTCATGCGCACGCTGATCTCGCGTGGCCTGGTCGAGGAGGCCGGGCAGGACGGCGAGACGGGGGCCAACCTGTTCCGCACGTCGACCTACTTCCTCGAGCGGATCGGCGTGACCTCGCTCCAGGACCTGCCCGAGCTCGCGCCCTACCTGCCCGACCTCGACGACCTCGAGGACGAGCTCGCGGAGATGGCCGCCTCCCAGATGCCGCACGAGAGCGCGGCGGGCTCCGCCGGCGAGGCTGCGGCCGGCGAGGCTGCGGCCGGCGAGGCTGCGGCCGTTGGGCTCGCTTCAGTCGAGGCCGCTGCGCCTGCCGACTCGGCGGTGCCGGAGGATGGCGCTGTGACCGAGGACCAGCCATGAGCCGTGAGATCGCCACCGACGAGGACGGCCTGATCCGCTTGCAGAAGCTGCTCGCGCAGTCGGGCGTCGCGTCGCGTCGCAAGTGCGAGGAGCTGATGCTCGACGGTGAGGTCGTCGTCGACGGCGAGACCATCACCCGCCTCGGCACCAAGGTCGATCCCCGCACCGCGGTGATCCGCGTCGGTGGCAAGCGTCTGCCGCCGATCTCCGAGCTGGTCTACCTCGTGCTCAACAAGCCCCGGGGCGTCGTGTCGACGATGTCCGACCCCGAGGGGCGGCGCACGATCACCGACGTCGTAGCTCACCGGTCCGAGCGGCTCTTCCACGTTGGCCGGCTCGACACCGACACCTCCGGCCTGCTGCTGCTCACCAACGACGGCGACTTCGCGCAACGCATGGCCCACCCGTCCTACGAGGTCGACAAGACCTACGTCGCCGAGGTCGACGGCGAGGTCACCAAGGCGACCGTGGCCGAGCTGCTCGATGGCGTCACGCTCGACGACGGCCCCGTGACCGTGACCGCGGCCAGGGTCATCAGCGTCTCCGGGCGCGGTCGCGGCGCGAAGTCGATCGTCGAGCTGGTCATCCACGAGGGCCGCAACCGCATCGTGCGCCGCCTGCTCGAGCTGCTCGGTCACCCCGTGCGCCGGCTGACCCGCACCGCCATCGGCCCGGTCCAGCTGGCTCAGCTGCCCAGCGGCGGCCTGCGCGACCTCACGAACGACGAGCTCGGCGAGCTGCTCGACAACGCCCAGCTCTGATCCGGGCTGCAGCGGTCGTGGGTGCCTCCGGGCTCGTGCTCCCGCGCTGCGGCCTTACGTCGCGAGCCTGACGGCCTACGACGTATCGGGTGCTGCTGGGCCGACGTCGCCGGCGCCGCGATGCAGGGCGGCCTGGTCGACCAGGACTACGGCGGTCGGGGCGGCGGCGTCGCCGATCTCGAGGGCGACCACGGGTCCTTCGGCGACTACCAGCCCGCCTGACGGCGCCCTTCCCAGCGATCCCTGCCCGGGCACTAGCCTTGCCCGCGACCCCAGATGGCCCGACATGGCCCGAGACGGCCCGAGGATGCGAGACGAGGAACAGACGTGGCAGTGCGAGCGGTGCGGGGAGCGACCCAGCTCGACGAGGACGTGCGCGAGCAGATGCTCGAGCGGGTGGCCGAGATGGTCACGGACGTGATGACCTCCAACGGCCTCGAGGTCGACGACTTCATCTCGGTGATCTTCACCGCCACCAGTGACCTGGTCTCCGAGTTCCCCGCCTACGCCGCCCGCGGACTGGGCTTCGGCGAGGTGCCGCTGATCTGCGCGCGCGAGCTCGAGATCGAGGGCTCCATGCCCCGCGTGGTCCGGATGATGGCCCACGTCGAGACCGACCTGCCGCGCGCGGACATCACCCACGTCTACCTCCACGGCGCGGCCGCGCTGCGCTCCGACCTCACCCGGGTCAGGTCCGTCCCGGATGAGTGACACCCCGGTGAGGGAGTCGCTCGTCGGGCCGGTCGAGATCGTCGGGGTCGGCCTGATCGGCACCTCCATCGGCCTGGCCTGCCGCCGCGCGGGCCTCGAGGTGCTGCTGACCGATCCCTCCGACGACCACCTACGCACCGCCTCGGGGCTGGGAGCCGGCCGCGTCAGCACTCCGGCAGACCGACCTCAGCTCGTCGTGGTCGCCGTACCCCCCGACCACCTGGGCGCGCAGATCGCCCGGGCCCTCGACTCCGGCGCCTTCGTCACCGACGTCGGCAGCGTCAAGGCCGGCCCACTGGCGGCGGTCGCCGACCACCGCACCGTCGAGCGGTACGTCGGAGGGCACCCGATGGCGGGCAGCGAACGCTCCGGCCCCCTGGCCGCCAGCGCATCGCTCTTCGACGGGCGCCCCTGGGCGGTCACCGCCCACGCCACTGCCGACCCACGAGCGGTGGACCTCGTGGAGGCCCTGGCAGCACTCTGCGGCGCCGTACCCGTCCGACTCACCCCCGACGAGCACGACAAGGCCGTCGCCCGCACCTCCCACCTCCCGCACCTGATGGCCGCGCTCGCCGCAGGCGCCCTTCTCGACGCCCCGAGCGACCACCTCGCCCTCTCCGGGCAGGGCGTGCGCGACGTCACTCGGGTCGCCGCGGGCGACCCCCGCCTCTACGGCCAGATCGTGTCGGCCAACGCCACCGCGGTCGCAGCACTGCTCACCAGTGTGCGCGGGAGGCTGGACACGCTGATCGAGGCGCTCGGTGCGGGTGACCGGAGCGGTCTCGAGGCCGTCCTGAGCCAGGGCGTGGCCGGCACGCAGGCGATCCCGGGCAAGCACGGCGGCCCGGCCCTGCCCAGCGGCAGGGTCTTCGTCGCGGTGCCCGACCACCCGGGCGAGCTCGCGCGGCTCTTCGCCGACGCCGGCGCCAGCGAGGTCAACATCGAGGACGTCCGCATCGACCACGACCCCGGCCGACGCGTCGGGCTGGTCGAGCTGGTCGTCGACGTGGACCGGATCGACCACCTGCTCGCCTCTCTCGAATCCCGGGGATGGGTGACTCACCGGTAGGGTCCCCTCCCGTGGTGAGCAGTGCTGGGTCTCGTGTGGTGGTGGCTGTCGACGGGACCTCCGGGTCAGGCAAGTCGAGCACCTGCCGCGGCGTCGCGACCCGTTTGGGTCTGCGCTACCTCGACACCGGCGCCCAGTTCCGCGCGATCACCTGGTGGCTGCTGCGCGAGGGTGTCGACGTCCACGACGCCGAGGCCGTCGCTGCCCGTTGTGACGAGGCTCCGATCCTCTCCGGCACCGACCCGACCGGTCCCACGATCCAGATCGACGGCGTCGACGTGGCCGTCGCGATCCGCAGCGACGAGGTCACCCGCAACGTCTCGCCCGTGAGCACCGTCTCGGCTGTCCGGGCGCGCCTGTTGGAGCTCCAGCGAGGCATCATCGACGGCGGCGGCATCGTCGTCGAGGGCCGCGACATCGGCTCGGTCGTGTGGCCCCAGGCCGAGATCAAGCTCTACCTCACCGCCGACACCGAGGCCCGCGCCCTGCGTCGCGCCGCTGAGCAGGGTGGCTCCGACGTGGCCGCCACCGCGCAGGTCCTCGCCGAGCGCGACCGCATCGACTCCGGGCGCACCACCGCCCCCCTGGTCAGGGCCGACGGTGCCGTCCACGTCGACACCACGCCGTACTCCCTCGAGGAGGTCATCGACCTCGTCGTCGGACTGGTCCTCGAGGCCGGGCCATGAACGTCCACGACGCCCTGCCGCGCACGACCACGACGCCCTACCCGCCGACCTGGATGCTGAACCGCCTGCGGCCGTTGTCGCGCTGGCTCATCCGTCGTCGGTACGACGTGCAGGTGCACGGCGCCGAGTGGGTCCCGGCCACGGGTCCGGTGATCTTCGCCGCCAACCACATCGGCGTGATCGACGGACCGCTGCTCGCGGTCTACGCCCCGAGGACGTTGCACGCGCTGACCAAGATCGAGATGTTCTCCGGACGGCTCGGCTGGTTCCTGCGACACACCGGCCAGATCCCCCTCGACCGGGACTCGACCGACCCGCGCGCGGTGAAGCTGGCCCTGCGGGTGCTGCGCGACGGAGGAGCCGTCGGGATCTTCCCCGAGGGCCACCGCGGCGCCGGCGAGCTCGAGCGCTTCCACCGGGGTGCGGCCTACCTCGCGCTGGTCACCGGCGCGCCGATCGTCCCGGTCAGCATGATCGGCACCCGCGATCCGGGCGGCCACACCGGCTCGATCCCGCCGCGCGGTCGCTGCCTGGAGCTGGTCTTCGCGGCGCCGTACTCCTTCGACCCGACCCCCTGGCCCCGCCGACGCGACGACGTCGAGCAGGCCTCCCTCGAGCTGCGCGAGCGCATGCTCCATGATCTACGTGAGGCGCTGGCGGCCACCGGCCGCAGCCTCCCGGGCCCGCTCCCAGCCGGCGAGCAGCTGCCCGACCCCTCCGGTGGCGTGACAGGAACGACGACGTGAGCGAGACGCTGGAGCCCGACGAGACGACGACGGACGGGCCGGTGCCCATCCTGGCGGTGGTGGGCCGGCCCAACGTGGGCAAGTCGACCCTGGTCAACCGGATCATCGGCCGCCGCGAGGCGGTCGTGGAGGACGTGCCGGGCGTGACCCGCGACCGCGTCTCCTACGACGCCAACTGGAACGGTCGCGCCTTCACGGTGGTCGACACCGGCGGCTGGGATCCCGACGCCAAGGGCCTGGCGCTCAGCATCTCCGCCCAGGCCGAGATCGCCGTGACCCTGGCCGACGCGGTCCTCTTCGTCGTCGACGCCGGGGTCGGCATCACCGACTCCGACGAGGCGGTCGTCAAGATCCTGCGCAAGTCCGGCAAGCCGGTCGTGCTGGCCGCCAACAAGGTCGACGACCAGCGCACCGAGGCCGAGGCCTACGGGCTCTGGAACCTCGGGCTCGGCGAGCCCTACCCCGTTTCCGCGCTGCACGGGCGCGGGTCGGGCGACATGCTCGACGCCGTCCTCGCGGCGCTGCCGGAGCCCCCGCCCGAGCGCATCGGCGAGATGGGTGGCCCGCGGCGCATCGCGATCGTCGGCAAGCCCAACGTCGGCAAGTCCTCGCTGCTCAACCGCCTGGCCGGGGAGAACCGCGTGGTCGTCGACAACGTTGCCGGCACCACCGTCGACCCCGTCGACGAGCTGATCGAGCTCGGCGGCCAGACCTGGCGCTTCATCGACACCGCCGGCATCCGCAAGCGGGTCAAGGAGGCGTCGGGCCACGAGTACTACGCCTCCCTCCGCACGACGACCGCCATCGACCGCGCGGAGCTCGCGGTCCTCGTCGTCGACGGTGGGCAGTCGTTGTCCGAGCAGGACATCCGGATCATCCAGACCATCCGTGACGCCGGTCGCGCGCTGGTCATCGCGTTCAACAAGTGGGACCTGGTCGATGAGGAGCGCCGCTACTACCTCGAGCGCGAGATCGAGCGTGACCTCGTGCAGGTGCAGTGGGCACCGCGGATCAACATCACCGCGCGCACCGGCTGGCACGTCGACCGACTGGTCCCCGCGATCGAGAAGGCGCTGGCCGGCTGGGAGACCCGCATCTCCACCGGCACGCTCAACGCGTTCCTGGGTCGCCTGGTCGCCGAGCACCCGCACCCGGTGCGCAGCGGCAAGCAGCCCAAGATCCTTTTCGGCACCCAGGCGACAACGGCGCCGCCAACCTTCATCCTGTTCACGAGCGGCAAGCTGGATGCGGGCTACGAGCGCTACATCGAGCGGCGGCTGCGCGAGGAGTTCGGCTTCGCCGGCACGCCGATCATCCTGCAGCAGCGGCCCCGCGAGAAGCGCAAGCGGTAGTCCCCGACGGGAGTGCGTCATGAGGGTCCGGATCGCCACGGCTGTGGGGGTGCTCGCCCTCGTGGCGCTCGTGCCGTCGGCGGCCGCCACCCCGATCGCCTCGACGGCGTGCTCGGAGCTCCCTGCCGACAACTGGTGGCACGCCGACGTCTCGTCGCTGCCGGTGCACGCGCGGAGCCAGCAGTGGCTCTCGCACATGTCCACCGCCTCGGACCTGCACCCGGACTTCGGCCCGTCCTTCGGCGACGGTCCGGACTACGGCATCCCGATCACCGTCGTCCGGTCGAGCCACGCCACGGTGCCCGTGCGGTTCACGTACGCCGCCGAGTCCGACCGAGTGCGCTACCCGCTGGGCCCGGACACCCGCATCGAGGGGGGCCGGTCCTCCGATGGCGACCGGCACGCGATCATCGTCGACCGCGGCCGCTGCCGGCTCTACGAGACGTATGACACCCGGCTGCGCGACGGACGGTGGCGAGCCGGGTCCGGGGCCGTGTGGTCGTTGCGCAGCAACGCCTTGCGTCCGGACGGCTGGACGTCGGCCGACGCCGCGGGCCTGCCGATCCTCCCGGGGCTCCTGCGGTGGAACGAGGTCCGCGACGACGACATCGACCACGCGATCCGCTTCACGACCGACGTCACCAGCACGCACCACCTGTGGCCGGCGCGCCACGACGCCGGCTCCCGCACCAGCCTGGCCTACCCGCCCATGGGCGCCCGGTTCCGCCTCCGCGCGAGCTGGTCGGCGGCCGGCCTGTCGTCTTACGCCCGGAGGGTGGTGGGCGCGATGAAGACCTACGGCCTGGTGCTCGCCGACAACGGCTCGCCGTGGTTCTTCCAGGGCGAGCAGCACGCCGCTTGGCCCGAGGAGCTGATCGAGGACCTGAAGACGATCCCGGCCTCCGCCTTCGTCGCCGTCGACATCTCCTCGCTGCAGGTGTCGGAGAACTCGGGCGCCATTCAGGACAGGAACTGACCGCATTCATCCCTAGGGTCGACGCATGACGACGAACACCGAGACCACGGCCGCGACGACGACGGGCGAGCGGGCCGACCTGCTCGACTCCCTCCACAAGCACCGCGGCCTCTTCCGGCACACCGTGCAGGGCCTGAGCGACGAGCAGGCGGGCCTGAGCCCCACCGCCAGCAGCCTGTGCCTGGGTGGCCTGGTCAAGCACGTGACCTCCACCGAGCGCGAGTGGGCCACGTTCGTGCTCGAGGGGCCGGTCGAGCAGGACGCCGTCGACTGGAGCAACCCGCCGCCGGAGTTCCAGGCCTACCAGGACGGCTTCAGGATGCTGGAGGGCGAGACCCTCGCGGGCGTTCTGGCGGCGTACGACGAGAGCGCTGCCGCCACCGACGAGCTCGTGCGCACCGCGGACCTCGACGGCCGCCAGCCGCTGCCCGCGGCCCCGTGGTTCGAGCCCGGCGCCAGCTGGTCAGCGCGCCGCGTCTTCCTGCACCTGGTCGCGGAGACCGCCCAGCACGCTGGCCACGCCGACATCCTGCGCGAGAGCATCGACGGTCAGAAGTCGATGGGGTGAGCCCGATTCCCGGGTGCGTGCTGCCCTGTTGTAGGGTTCACGCGCTTGGGAAACGGCCGGTCTGACCGGCCTCGACCGGGCGTTCGGGCTGTGGCGCAGCTTGGTAGCGCACTTGACTGGGGGTCAAGGGGTCGCAGGTTCAAATCCTGTCAGCCCGACCGAAAGACGCAGGTCAGAGGGGGTGTGGTCCATAGGGCCACACCTCCTTAGACCGCCCGGGGTGTCAACGGGGTGTCAAACCTCCGGCGTGGCGCGAACCTCAAGCCCCCGGTTGGCCAGGGCGCGGGCCGAATGTTTGTGTGTCTCGTCAGGCCAGTCTCGCTCAGGGCATCCGTCGGCGATCCAAGTGAGGATCGCTCGCTGGCGATGATTGACGTCCCTGTGTGACATGGGGCAATCCGATCAGATGCCCGACGACCACATCCGAGGGGCATCGTCATCGCGAGCAGACGCTGGCTCCCCAGCGAAAGTCACCGCAAGAAGTACGACTGGGTGCGTTCGGATCGTCACGCAAGGTTCACCTTGCGCCCGTTGCCGCCGCGTGGCGACGAATCGAGCATCGAGACATGGCCACCGAGTTGGATACGCAGGTGCTGGCGGACGGCGTCTTCAGCGACGGTGAACGCTTGTGGCGCGCAAAGCCGGGTGCAACGTCCACGTTCGAGGAGAACGTCGCGGCGCGGGCGTTGTTCATCGATCTACACCAGGATGAGTTCTGGAATCCCTGGCGGTTCGAAGAGCAAGCCGCCGAGTTGGAGCGAACTCAGCGGGTGATGCAGGAGTGGGAGCGCGCCGAGCCCAACTTCAAATGCAAGACCAAACGTCAGCTTGATGCGCAGATGGCGCGCTGGGATCGGGACTTCCAACGCAAGCAGGAGCGTCGCGAGCTTGACCGGCAGGAACATCTGAAACGCTTCGATCCAGCTCGCGAGCAGGCCCGCCTCGAACTGCTCGAGCAGCAGTGCGTGCTCACGCACAAACTGGAGGAAGTTGCCCGGCTCAGGAGTGGTGATCGCTTCCCTGCAATGCCTGCCAACCGGCGCGCCGAACAGGTGGCCGAACTGGACAGGGATATCGAACGCCATCGAGCGGCCGTCGATCGGCTCACCCCAGTCGTGGGTGATCCCGAGGACGTGCCCGATCAGCACGGCTATCTGCCACGAGATCGCCGGCACTCGACCTTCTACTTCTACCGCGAGCGCCGCATCACCGAGGTGCAAGAGATTCGCGAGCGGCTGTCGGAACTTGAAACACAACTCAAAGCGACAGTCGACAAGGCCGAGCGCTCCAAGTTGCGCACCGAGCGAGACATCAAGAAGTGGCGTCTCGAGAAACTGCTGGCCGTTCCTCGACTTGAGGCGGAGGACATGTGTGCCGATTGCGCCACCCCTGCCAACAAGCACGGCTACGTGAGCCCGCCTTTCGACTTTCCCTGCCCCGCCTGGCCGGGGCAAAGGGCGATCCACGAGAAGACGATGAAACTTTTCGAGTCTTTCCAGCGTCGCCGCGACGCCGAAGGATCTGAAGCGACTCCCGCGCCGAAGCCCGAGCCTCTCGCCATCGTGCCGTCTGGGCTCCCGATCACGGAGGTCGTGCAGCGCCTCCAAGAACTTCAGGTGCAGCACCCGGATGCCGAGGTCCGGCGCGGTCGCGCGAACCGCTGGGAGCTGTGGCCAGCGAAGTAGCGGCTGGCTGCGTCGGCACCGACCGTCTTTGGCCGAAGCCACGCGGCGAGTGAATCGATCGGCGTTCGGTGTTCGGTATTGACCGAACGCCGAACACTTGAAACAATGAAGCCATGAACCTCGAAGCACTTGTCGTCGACGCCTTCGCCCAACTGGAGATCGATGCCCAGCGACCCGCAGGCGCTTCCGACGGTGTCGATGTCGTACTTGACTTGGTCGGGGTTCGCACGGTCCTTCAGGTCAAGCGCCGGGCTTTGGTGACGGATGAGGTCGCTGAGCGACTCATAAGGGAGCCCGTGCCTGCCGATGCTCACCTCTTCGTGGTCGGTGATCGGGTCACCGGCGCTGCGCGGCGACTTCTGACGGCCCGTGGTGGGGGTTACTACGACCTGCGTGGACGGCTGGGACTACGGACCGATCGGATCGTGATCGATGCTGAGGTCGAACCAATCAAGGGACGCAGCGAGCGGAGTCAAGCGCTGGCCGGCAAGGTGGGGCTGGAGGTGGCAACGGCACTTCTCATGGACCCCAATCGCGCGGGCGCGGTGCGTGAATTGGCCCGAGAGCTCGGCCGCTCAGCGAGTACCGTCTCGGACGTCTTGGCTGCGCTCCGGAACGCGGGCCTGCTGGATTCCGACAACGTTGTTCACGGCAGCGAACTGTTTTGGCAGGTCGCCGAACGTTGGGGGAGTCCACGTACATATCTGGCGTCGATGCCGAACCCGGGAACGGACAACGATCCGCTCCAGCCGCTCGGGCTTAACCGTTTCGATGTTGGCAACGAAACGGGTTGGGCTTTGACCGACTCCGTTGCGGCTGCGGTCTATGGCGCACCGATGGCCGTCCAGTCAGGACAGCTCCAGGACTTCTTCGTACCCGACGAATCGATCGTCCGTCGAGCGGTCACGCTGCTGGGCGCGGTCGCCCCCGGCTCCCAGGCCCGCTGCTCGGTGAGGGTTGCCCCCGTCCCGGCGGTCTGCTCACTCAGGGTGGACGTCGACACCAATCCGACCGAATGGCCGCTCGCGCACCCGCTCTTCGTTGCCCTCGACCTCGCTCAAGACATCGGGCGAGGTCGCGAAATCCTCGAGGCCTGGACTCCGGAAGCGAGGTGGGCACGTGTCTGGTGATCGAGTCACGTTTGTGGGTGACGCGATGGCCGCGGTCGTCCAAGGAGTCAGCGAAGTGCGGAGGTTGCTCGGCGAGCCGCCCGTCATCGTCGGCGGACTTGCCGTGCTAGCCAGACTGTCGATCCCCTACAGGGCAACCGTTGATCTCGACATCGTCGACCGCCTCTCCGGCAACGTTCCTCACCTCGAAGTGCTCCGAGCGTCAGGTGATGCGGAGTCGGTTGAGCCGGCAGCGGTGTTGCTGCCGACGCCCTACGGGCAGGTCAAGGTCGATGTCCTCGAAGTGCGGCAGGTCGAACTGGACGAACCAAGTGACGACCCGGGTGACCGCCTACACGCGTCCGCCCATGCGTGGGCGAACGACACGGCCACCGACGTGGTCCGATCCAACGGTGAGCGGATCGAAGTCACGACCCCTGTCGCGGAGCCTGGCCCGCTGATCGCGATGAAACTCCAAGCGGTGATGAACCGATCAGTCGCGAAGCAAGGAACTGACCTTCTCGACATCGTGCGGCTGATGCTCGATGCGGGTGCGCGACCCATCGCGCTACGCCAGATCGGCGCGGTCGCAACACCCGTGGCGGCTGATATCGCGCTTCACGTCGACCTGTGGTTCGTCCGCCGGCGCGACCTCGTGCTCCGCTCGATCCATGGAGTTGGCGGTGGCGAGATCACCCTCGACGACCTCGCCCTTGTCGCCGAGCTCCTGATCGCAGCCTCAACTCGGGAGCAGTGACGAGACTTGAGAACTCTCCATTTACTCTCCAGAAACCATCGGCAAATGACCCCAAACGATCCGCTACGATGAGGGCAAGCAGGTTGCTCAATCCCTTGAAATCACGAGGGAATCCGCAAATTTTCCGGAATCAGAGTCCTTGAAAAAGTAGGCCCGATCCCTCCAAGGGGTCGCAGGTTCAAATCCTGTCAGCCCGACCGAAGAAAACCGCAGGTCAGAGGCCGTTTCCCGAACCAGGGAGGCGGCCTCTCGCCATGCCAGGCGAAGGTTGCACACCTTTTTCGCACACCTTTCTCAGCGACCGACGGGGCCGTAGTCAGCGGTCGAGGACGTGACCGGGGATTGCGCGCGGGCATTTGAGGAGTTGATGCCGTCGAGGGGGTGCTGGCAGCTGACAGCGGCCAGACAGGTCTACCCCCCTTACCCCCCGGGAGGTGTGTCTTAGCGCCCAGATACACGCACCCGGAGCAGACGCCTGTCCCGGGACGGTTGCCGGACAGGTGTTGCGGGACATGGCGTTTCTCTGCCGTCCCAACAAAGGGCCGTCGCCGATTGAGGTTCCCTGACCGGAACTGCTGTCCGGCCATGCGCCCATTCGGCTGGAGGAGCCGATCTGGCAGCCCAAATGCTCGGTGACTCGTTGGCTCAGATCACCAAGCAGCACTACATCGAACCGGACGAGAAGGTGAATCCCGTGACCGCCGAGATTCTGGAGTCACTTGCACCGCGAAGCTGTAGGGGAGCCCATGACCAACGTGGATGAGCGACATACTGGCGCTACCCCGTGGCACAAGTAGCATGGTCATCACCAGCCAGAGGAGCCCACGCCACCACATGTCCCCGGACACGCAGGCCACCGAGCCCCCCGCGCACCCGGGCGACCCCGCGCCCCCGATGTCGGCGGGGCCTTCGCGCGACGCGCTCGAGCTGATCGCCGAGGGCGTGACCGACCTCGCCGGGTTCGGCATCGCAGCCATCAGCGTGGTGCGTGACGACGGCAAGCTCGAGCTGATCGCGATCGCAGGCGACGACGAGGCCGCGCAGACTGTCCGGGGACGTCGTACTCCCGTGGCCAGCTTGATGAAGGAGCTCGAGAAGGCCGACGACTGGGGGTTGTTGAAGTTCATCCCGCACGAACGGCTCGACCTCGGAACGGGCGAGGAGGCCTGGGGGTGGGTGCCCGACCCCACCAGCCTGGTTCCGAGCGACGCTGCGGACGCCTGGCACCCGCTCGACATGCTGGTCGCCCCTCTGTACGACGACACGGGCAAGCTGCGCGGCACCCTCGCGATGGACCTCCCGCTCGACGGCCGCCGTCCGGGCGCCCAGCAGCGCGAGGTCCTCCAGACGTACGCCGAGCAGGCCGGCCGCGCGGTCGTCACCGCACTGGAGCGCGAGGCACTGGGTGAGCAGGTGCGGTTGGCGGAGGCCGCCCGCGCCATCGTCCGCGCCGCCAGCGCCCAGCTGAGCATGGACCGCATCCTCGCCGACAGCCAGCAGGCTCTGGTCGAGGGCTTCGAGGCACAGGGCATGTGGCTGCAGACCTTCGACGAGGACGGCCAGGGCACCCGCGCGATCTACTCCTCCGACGGCACGAAGGTCGAGCTGCCCGCTGAGCTCGTGACGGTGGCCGAGACCTCCGCGCGGCGGGCCTGGTCCCTGCAACGGGTCGAGATCGTCAGCCGGGACCGGCCCTTCGGGCCCACGATCACCGCCGAGCAGGGCGACGGCATCCTGGGCTTCCTCGCGAGCATCGGGATCACGTCGATCCTCTTCACGCCCCTCGGTGCCGGCCCGGAGTGCCTCGGCAACCTCGTGCTCACCCGGGCCGCCGGCCAGCGGGACTGGACCGACCACGAGGCCGCGGCCGCCCTCGACATCGGGCACGACCTCGGCCGGGCGATCCTCAACGCCCGCACCTTCGAGCGCGAGCACCACCTCGTCGAAGAGTTGCAGGCTCTCGACACCTACAAGAGCCAGCTGATCGCGACGGTCTCCCACGAGCTGAAGAACCCGCTCACAGCCATCACCGGGCACCTCGAGATGCTCGAGGGTGCACCCGACCTGTCCGGCACCGTGCAGGCGTCGTTGCGGGCGATGGACCGCGGTGCCAGACGGCTCGCCAAGGTGATCGACGACCTGCTCCTGCTCTCCAAGGTGGGCGACCCCCACTACCCGATCATCACGGTGCCCGTCGACGTCCGTCGTACCCTCGAGGAGGTGCTCGACCTGTCGTCGGTCGCCGCCGCCCGCAAGGGCCTCACCTTCGTCACGGAGGCACCCGACACCCCGATCGTCGCGAGCGGCGACCCCGACGAGCTGCACCGCGTGCTCGCCAACCTGATCAGCAACGCCGTCAAGTACACCGCGGACGGACGCACTGTCACGCTCACCCTGATGCACACCGACGACGGCGTCGTCTTCCGCTGCGCCGACCAGGGCATCGGGATCTCCGAGGGGGACCGCGCCAAGCTGTTCCAGGAGTTTTTCCGCTCCACCAACCCACAGGCGGTGGCCGAGCCCGGCACCGGCCTGGGTCTGACAATCGTCAAGCGGATCGTAGGGCGGCACGGCGGCCGGATCGAGGTCTCCTCCGAGCTCGGCCGCGGCAGCACGTTCACGGTCACCGTCCCCGCCGCCTGAGTCACGCCGCCTGCGAGCACCACCCGCTCGAACTCCGCGAAGTGCAGGCCCTCGCTGGCGCCGTGGGCGCGGGTGTCGGGGTCCTCGACGCCGGTGACCAGCACACTGGCCCGCGGGAGCGCCTCGAGGAACTCCGCGATGAACGGGATCGACCCACCGACTCGCATGTCGACCGGCTTAGTGCCGTCCCAGGCCTCCGCGAAGGCCGCGCGCGCTGCGTCGTACGCCGGGCCGGTGGCGTCGATCCGGGTGGCCTCGCCAATGTCGACGATGGTCACCGAGAGCTCCCCCCCTCCCCCCCCGCGCGACGTGCTGCTCGAGGTGGCGGGTCAGGCACTCGACTCCGTTGGCAGTGGTGTCGCCGGGAAGCGATCCCTGACCGGAACTGCTTCCGGCGATGCGCCCAGTCCACCGCCATAGACGCGGGTGGGCAGCGGGCGAGTGCCAGGGGCGCGGAGGGCGCCCCGCCTGCTGAGGTCTTGAACACCACCGGTGGCGGACTCGGAGATTCCACCGGTCTCACCGAAGGGCATCGCTCAGCACCTGCATCGCGGAGACGCTGATGTCTGGGGAGACGTGGCCGTAGATGTCGCCAGTGATGCTGATCGAGGAGTGGCCCAGGATCTCCGAGACCACCTTGAGTGGGACGCCGTTGGCGAGCATGGTGCTGGAGGCGGAGTGCCGGAGGGTGTGGAGGCCGATGCTGGGCAGGCCGGCCTGGTCGGCGGCCACCTTGAGCGCCCGGAGCGCGTTGCGTGGGTCGCAGGGTTCGCCGAAGGACGTGGTGAAGACGTAGCCGGTTTCGTTCCACTGGGAGCCCGCCCGATCGCGCTCGGCTGCCTGGCGAGCCCGGAGCCGCTGGAGGATCTCGGCCGTGCGGTCGGTGATGGGCACCTCGCGTTGGGACTTCGCCGTCTTCGTGCTGGTCGTGACGAGCTCGCCGTTCTCTCTCGTCAAGGTGCCGCGGATCTTGAGCCAGCCGTCGTCCTCCTTGACGTGGCTGCGCCACTTGAGCGCGAGCGCCTCGCCGCGGCGGAGGCCGGTGTTGACCAGGAACTCGAAGAGCGGGCCGTAACGGGTGCCGCGGGCTGCTTCGAGCAGGATCTTCACCTGGTCAGGAGTGAGGTACTCCGCCTCCTTGACCTCGACGCGCGGGCGGGTGATCGCGGCCACGGGGTTTTCGGCGAGCTCGCGGTCCTTGACCGCGGCGTCGACGACGGCGCGCAGGATCGTGTAGGCGTTGCGTCTTGTCGAGTCGCTGAGCCCCTTGCGGCGGAGCTCGGCCAGCCACCCGTCGACCGCGCTCGGCCGCACCCTGTGCATGGGCGTCGCGCCGAGCCGGCTGCCGATGATGTGGTGGCGGGCCACGGCGGCGTACATCGTCTTGGTGCTCGTCTTGCGGTCCGAGTTCGCCATGGTGGTCTTGATCCAGGCCGCGGCGTACTGGTCGACGAGCTGTCGGGTGTCGCGGGCCGGCAGCTCCTTCTTCAGCCTGGCCCGGACCCCCTCGGCCTTCTGACGGGTTTCCTTGGCGGTTCGTCCGGTGACCGTCGCGCGCTTGCGGACGCCGTCCGCGTCGGTGTGGCGGATCAGGATCTGCCCGCGACCGTCCTTGCGCTGAACAGGTCGAGATCCTTCGCCGTTGGCGCGTCGAGTTGGCGTGGCCATGCGCCACAGCGTATGACCCGTTGACCTCGGCGAAGCCGATTGACGACGAGTTGTGGACAGTCAGTCGCTTCCTTCGCGGCTCATCGGTGAGACTGTTAACGAAGGCTCGACGATGCGACAGGAGGCAGCCATGACGGGACCGTTGGTGATCGATCGCCACGCGATCGAGGCCCTGTGTCTGAAGTACGCCGTGCGTCGCCTCCTGCTGTTCGGCTCCGCCGGTACGGATCGCTTCGACGAAGCGACCAGCGACATCGACTTCCTGGTCGAGTTCGACGACGCACCTGTGAGCCGCTTCGATGCCTACTTCGGTCTCAAGGAAGATCTTGAGGCACTCTTCGGCCGCCCGGTTGACCTCGCCTCGGTGGCTGCCCTGGAGAACCCGTACTTCGCGGAGTCGGTCGCCAGCACGAGTCGAGAGCTGTATGCAGCCTGAGGGCGACGGCGCCTAGAGGTCGCTGCGTTTGACGCAGAACACGTCCACCGGGTGCGGGACCCGCATCTCGCCAGAAGCGTCGGGCACCGAGACCGCGTGCAGGTAGGCACGTACCAGCGGCCTGAGCTCGGGGGTCAGTCGTGCTTGTACGGTGAAGTCGAGGACAGCGTCGCTCGCGACGGCCAGGTCCAGGCGGCCCTCGAGGGTGACGATCTCCTCGAGCTGCTGACCGGCCTCGGCGAAACCGGCCACGACGTCGTCGCTGAACCACTGCCGGTGGCCCTCGAGAGGGGGAGCGAGAACGCCGACCAGGGCGTTCAGCACTCCGCGGGGCGCGTTGACCACGATCAGCTCACCACCCGGACCGAGCAGGTCGAACGCCGCCCGGAGCGTCTCGGCGACCCGGGGCACGTAGTACATCGAGTGCACGAAGGTGATCACGTCGAAGGGTCCCGCGACCGGGGCCTCGTCGAAGGTGGCGACGTGCACCTGGGTCTCCAGCGACTCCCGGTCCAGGTCGGACAGAGCGGCGACGAACGCGGCCGCGCTCCCGGCGTACGGGTCGATGCCGACGTAACGGACCGGCCTGGTCGGCAGCACGTCGGCCAGGGTCGCCGCGAGCCTCGCGTCCAGGGCCCCGTCGCCGCAGCCCACGGAGAGCATCGAGATCGGACCGATCCTGCGGTCCGCCAGCACGGTGACGAGGTGGTCGGCAATCAGCCGGCGCTGGTCCGACCGGGTTTCGAAACAGGCATGGTCGCGGGCGTAGGTGGCCGGGGCAAGGCCCGGGAGTACACCAGCGACGGCACGGGCCGAGATCACAGCGTCCAGCAGCCCAAGGGTCTCGGAGGGTGAGGATGGCCTGGCTAGGTTGGACACTTGGGGGATTCAAGCATGCGGAGACAACAGGGTCGACTGTCGGTGGCCCCTGAAGGAGCGTCGTGAGCACAGGAGATACAGCGGAGCGCAGCCTCGAGCACTGGAGCGAGGCCGGCCGCACCGGGATGGAGGCGTTCTACGCGCTTGCCACCGAGGACTACCGCCAGCTCGCGCTGGCCGCTGACTGGGCCCACCTGCTCGGTCAGCGCGCCCGCGACGGCTGGTCGCTGCTCGACGTCGCCTGCGGCAGCGGGAAGTTCCCGACCGCGCTGCGGACCTACGCCGATCTCGGCGAGGTGCCCGACGTCGCCTACGACCTGCTGGACCCCTCGGCCTTCTCGGTCGACGAGACCCGCGCCGTGCTGGCTGCCCCCTTCGTCGCCCGCCACGACCTGGTGATGACGCTGCAGGACCTGCCCGACGCGTACGCCGGCTACGACGTCGTGTGGGCGACCCACGCCCTCTACGCGCTGCCGCCTGCGGAGCTCGACCTCGCTGCGGAGCGCCTCGTCGCCGCACTGGCCCCCGGTGGCCTCGGCCTCGTCGCCCAGGCCACCGCGGCCTCCCACTACCTCGTCTTCTACGACGCCTTCCGGGCCGGGGTGCGCGACGCCACGCCGTACACGACCGCCGAGCAGGTCCGCGACGCCCTGGTTCGCGCCGGCGCCGATGTGCGTGACCAGCGCGTCGCGTACCGCACGGGCACCAGCGACCGGGCTGTCGTCGAGGGCTTCCTGCAGCGCTGCGCCTTCGACGACTCGGTGTCGCTGGCGGAGATGGAGTCGGCGCCGGTCCTGGGCGACTACCTCGCCTCCTGTCGTGCGTCGGACGGCTCGTACACCTTCTCCCACGAGGCGGCACTGCTGTGGCTGTGACGTCCGGCATCACGGGGAACGAGAAGCTGCCCGAGGGAAACCGAGCCGGCGGGCTGGAGCAGGACTGGGCAGGCAACGACCAGGACTGGTGGGACTGGTACGTCACCCTCGCGGTGAATGAGCAGACCCCCACCGACCTCGTCGACGGCCCGGGCCTGCCCGATGTCGCCCCGGCCTCGGACGACCAGCTCGCGCGCGAGCTGGCGGAGCCCTACGTCCTCCACGCGGTGTCGATCGAGGCGTTCGGTCGCGAGGCGTTCGTCAAGCTGCCCGGCGTGCTCTCCCCCGCCGTCGTACGCCGGCTCGCGGACCGTCTCGAGGTGCTGCTGCAGGCCGAGCACGGGAATCACGTGGCCGGCCGGTTCACCGCGCTGGAGCAGATGTGGCTCCACGACGACCTGATGAGAGCCGTCGCCCTCTCGCCCCGGATCGGCGGACTGGCCGCCGGGCTGCTCGGCGAGCCAGGGGTGCGGCTCTACCACGACAACGCCCTGTCCAAGGAGCCCGGCTGCGGCCGGACCCCCTGGCACCACGACGCGGAGCACTTCCCACTGCAGACGGTGCAGGCGGTCACCGCGTGGATGCCGATGTCGGCCATCCCCGGTCGGATGGGCCCCCTGTCGTTCGCCCGCGGACGCGGGGTGCGCGAGGAGGTAGCCGACCTGGAGTTCGACAAGGTGGGCACGTCCTACGACGAGGCGGTCGCCCACCGGTTCGCTGAACGTGACGTCTCCGTGGAGGCCGGGCCGTTCGCCGTGGGCGACGTCTCCTTCCACTCCGCGCTCTGCTTCCACACCGCGGGACCGAACCTGACCACCCAGCCGCGGCGCGCACTGGCGACCACCTACTTCGCCGACGGCGCCCGCGTCGTGGAGTCTCCAACGCTCATCAGCGGGACGTGGCGCGACTTCTTGCCAGGGGTGCAGCCGGGCGGTCTCGCGGTCTCCGAGCTCAACCCGCTCGTAGGACGAGCCCACACCTGAGCTGAGCGGCTGGTGCGGTCATGATGGTCTCGTACTCGACGGGGTCGTCGGAGTGCGTCTTTCTGCGATGGGCTGCTCCCGTAGTCTCGAGTACTCCGCGTTGCTCATCTGGCGCGGCCCGCAGCGGGATCCGTTTGTGGACATCGTGTCTGGACCGGGTCAGGAGCAAGCCCCACGGTGCTGAGCAGGCAGACAGGACTAGGTTCCGGCGCGACTCAATGACACCTCCGCAGGTACTGAATCAGTGGGCGTCGCCTCGGGAGGCTGGCGACCAGATGGCTTCGGCGCTGACGCTGCGTCGGTTTGGCAACCCGTCAGTTCGGGCCTAACGTGACGTGATTCACACAGCGACCCCCCAGTCGCCCAGCCCATCTCGGAGGGAACCCCCATGAGTTTTCGCTCGCTATTCGCGATCTCGGCCGCTACGGCCTTGGCCGCGGCGACCACCGTCGCAGCCACAGGATCGTCGTCGGCGCTGCCGTCACCAGGCGAGGCAACAAGCGCGATCTCGACCCCGGCCGGCTCGTTCACGCTGACCGACCAGAAGGCAGCCGACTTCGTGCTGCCGCCGCACATGACGAAGATGCATACCCAGACGCTTCCCGACGGCACGACCGCGACCCGCTACCAGCAGATGGTGCGCGCTGCGACCGTCTTCGGGGGGCAGATCACGGTGATCAAGGGCGCAGACGGCGTCACGACGGCAGTCATCGGCGCCTACTTCCCCGATCTGCAGCCCTCCAACACGACGAAGCTCACCAAGGCCCAGGCCTTGGGCCAGGTCAAGGGTGCGATCGGCGAGCGCGGTGACTTCAGCGCCGAGCTGCGGATCGACCCGCGCACCGACACGTACTTCTACGAGGTGCAGAGCATCCGCGACACCAGCCGCCCGGTCCGCTGGGTCGATGCGGCCACCGGCGAGACCCTCAAGGCGTTCAACGCGCTCGCCGAGGGTGAGGGCATCGGGGTGAAGGGTGACCGGAAGACGATCAGCACCACCAAGCCTGCTACCGGTGACTACCGGCTGCAGTCGCAGGACAACCGCCAGCGCACCCTGGACGCGTTTAACACCGGCCAGAACGGCGTCCCCTTCCGGGCCGCGACGATGACGGACGCGGACGACGTGTGGGACCTGCCGGGCAACATCAGCCCCGGGCAAGCCGCCGGCGTCGACGCGCACTACTACGCAGGCGTGGTCGACGACTTCTACGCCGACACGTTCGGCCGCGACAGCATCGACGACAACGGGATGCAGATCGTCTCGGTGACCCACTTCGGCCAGGCCTACTGCAACGCCTTCTGGAACGGCGCCTACATGACCTACGGCGACGGCAACGGCACCACCTGCAAGTCACTGGCCGGCGGCCTCGACGTGGACGGCCACGAGCTGACCCACGGCGTCACCGAGTACACCTCGGGCCTCATCTACGAAAACGCCTCCGGTGCGCTCAACGAGTCCTTCAGCGACATCATGGGCAACACCATCGAGTTCTACGCCGACAAGAACGGGCTCGACCCGGCCGCGGAGCCCGACTGGCTGATCGGCGAGGACGTCATCAACACGCCGGGCGACCCGACCCCCGGTTTCCGCAACATGGCCGACCCCAAGCAGGACGGCGACCCGAGCCACCTCTCCCAGGCCTACACCGGCGAAGCGGACAACGGCGGGGTGCACACCAACAGTGGCATCCCCAACCACGCCTACTACCTGACGATCAACGGCGGCCGCAACGCTAGCTGCGTCGCGAACCAGTACCACGGTGTCCTGCTCACCGGCCCCGCGGCCAAGGACTGCAGCATCGTGGTCGACGGCTTGGGCGTGGACAAGGCGGCTCAGGTCTACTACGCGGGCTTCACCAGCCTCCCGGAGTACGCCAATTACTGCGACGCCCGCAACGCGACCGTGGCCGTCGCCAAGGCGACCTCGAAAGCCGACGGCGACACCATGGGCAAGACCTACAAGCAGGTGAGAGCCGCCTGGGACGCCGTGGGCGTGCACGAGAGCTGCGCCGGCGGCACCCCGCCGCCGCCGCCGTGTGTGGGCGACGCGAGCGCCTCGCTGCCGTTCGGGACCCCGAACCCGTACGGCAACAACGGTGACTGCACGTGGACCTACGACAACAGCACCGCCGGCTTCAGGCTCCACTTCAGCCAGCTCAGCACGGAGGCCGACTACGACTACGTCTACGTCAGGGACGCTGCGGGCACGATCCTGGCGACCTACCACGGGGACGCCACGGTGGCCGGGCCGATGACCAGCCCGTGCATCACGACCTCGACCGGATCGGTGCAGTTCACCTCCGACGCCGCGGTTACGGCGCCGGGATTCACCGTTGACGCAGTGGAGCCCTGCTAGCGCGGTCGTCCACTGAGTCCACGTGGTGGCCGGCCACGACCTGATTCCGGGTCGGGCGCAAACCCCGCGAAAAAGATGATCAGCGTAGGGCCGGAAGCACCGCTTCCGGCCCTACGCCGTGGCAGTCCCCGCCGACGACGTCACGGCGGTCGACGTCGTCGTTGTTTCGGGCAGCGAAGGCTGCGCCTCATGCGAGATGCTGCGCCAGTGGCAAGCTCAGACCGACCCCGGCGAAGGAGCACGAAGTGAAGGACCACCCGAGCATCCTGGACGGACCACGACGTCCCGACCTCGTGGTGTTCGACGTCAACGAAACACTGTCTGACATGTCTCCACTCGCCGTCAGGTTCGAGGACGTCGGGGCTCCGAGGCTCTTGGCGCAGACCTGGTTCGCCGGGTTGCTGCGTGACGGGTTCGCCCTGACGGTGTCCGGCATGGCCGAACCGTTCGCTCGGCTCGCCGCCGAGTCGCTGCGCCTGGAGCTAGAGAGCCAAGACCTCGACCGTGGCCTCGACGAGGCTGTCGAGCACGTGCTGTCAGGTTTCGCGGGGCTAGCACTTCACCCCGACGTGGCCGATGGCCTGCACGCGCTGGCCGACCTGGGAGTCCGGCTCGTCACCCTGAGCAACGGATCCACCCAGGTGGCCGAGACGCTCCTGGAGCATTCCGGCGTCCGGTCGCTCTTCGAACGACTCCTCTCGGTAGAGGAAGCGGGCCTCTGGAAGCCAGCGTCCGGCGCGTACGACTATGCGCTGGCCGAGTGTGGTGTTGACGCGGAAGACGCCATGTTGGTCGCCGTGCACCCGTGGGACATCAACGGGGCCGCGCGCGCCGGACTCGGCACAGCCTGGATCAACCGCGCCGAGGCCAGGTACCCGGCGTACTTCACAGGGCCGGACCTTTCCGTGACATCGCTGCCGGAACTGGCCCGGGCGATCACCTGAGGCGTTGACTCGGGCGCCCATCGGCACGATCCGACACCAGGGGAGTAGAGGCAGACATGAGCGACATTTCAGTCCCCAGGGACACGCTGCGGGTCACGACGTGCGACACCGACGAGACGCTCGCAGCGGCCAGCGGCCTGTTCAACCAGTACCGGCACCATGACGGCGAGCCGGCAGACGGGGATGGGGACGGGGATGGGGACGGGCGCACCCTCAGCTGGCTCGCCGACATGGTCCAGTCGCGCATGCTCACGGTCTACACGGCATCCGTGGACTCGTCGGTGGACATGCCTCCCATCGGCCTAGCCACCGCCCATGCGATCCCCGCATCTCTGGTCATGGGACGGTTCTGGCAGCTGCGCGACCTCTACGTGCTCCCCGAGTCTCGCCGCCAAGGAGCGGCAGCCGCTCTGGTGGGCGCAGTCCGAGAGGCAGCACTCGCCGCAGGCGCAACACGGCTATCCCTCGCGACGGAAGTGGACAACCAAGCCGCGCTCGGCCTCTATCGGAAACTCGGGTTCAGGCCTGTCGAAGGTCTGGCATCGCTCAACCTCGACTTCGCTCCCAACGCGATCAGGGAGTAGGGCCGGGCCCAGCCGGTCACCCGCACGATCCGAGGAAGTCCGCGAGCAAACGGTTGAACGCTGTCGCGTGTTCGATCTGGACCCAGTGCCCACAACGGTCGAAGACGTGCAGTCGGGAGTCGTCGATCAACTCGTGCAGGCGCAGCGAGGTGGTCAGGGGGATCACGCGGTCCTCGCGTCCGTGGACGAGCAGGGTCGGGTGCCCGATCGAGCGGACGAGATCCTCGTCGAGCGCCATGGCGTCGACACGGGCCTGCTGTGGCGCGGGGAACATCGCGGCGTACGCCTCCTGCACTCCGGGACGCGTGGCGGCGGCCAGCCGCAGTCGGGCGACGTCGTCGTTGACCAGGGTGTGATCGTGGGCGAAGACGTCGAGGAGTGCCCGCATGTTCGCCAGCGACGGCTCGAAACCCCAGACCTTGTCCAGCCCGGCCGTGATGGGGAACGACACCCCGACACTGCCCATGAGGACCAGCCGTTCGACGCGCTCAGGGTGGCGGGTGGCGAGGCTGAGTGCGAGGGCGCCGCCGAAACTGTTGCCCACGAGTGAGACGCGGTCCAGTCCGAGCGCGTCGAGGAAGCCCACCAGGTGGTCGGTCCAGGTGCTCAGGTCGTAACGGGCGCCGGGTGGTCGTTCGGTGTAGCCGAAGCCCAGGACGTCGGGGGCGATCACGCGGAAGCTCTCGGCGAGGGCGGGAAGCGTGAGACGCCAGTTGGCCCACGCGCTGACGCCCGGACCTGACCCGTGGATCAGCACCACGGGCTCGCCCGAGCCCAGGTCGTGGTAGTTGGTGAGGATCCCGTCGACGGAGACGCTCTCGCCGATCTCCGGACTCTCGGCAGCTGCCTCTGACACAGCAGGCCCGCCTTCTCGAGCCTGCGCGAGCAGCCACTCGCGCATGGACTGGTGTGGCTGCAACGGCGGCAGCAGGGCCTCCACCCAGCCATCGACGACCCGGGTGGGATAGACGGTTGCGCCGCGATCCGGCAGCTCGGTGCGTTCGCCCGTCGGGAGGTCGAAGCGCCAGAAGTGGCCGGGGCAGACCAGCGTGCCCTCCTTGACGATCCCGCCCGACAGGGCGACATCTCGGTGGGGGCAGCGATCCAGCATGGCCACGTGTTCGGCATCGTTCGTGAGCACGACGCACACGCGATCCCGGTCCTGGCCGGAATTCCCGACAATCTTCCCGACCGGTCGTGTTGCCTTGACCTCGTCAACCCGACAGACCCTCTCCCACACGCCGGTCACTGGGTCCACCCCAGGCCGGAGGAGATGCGGGCGGCCGTCTCGACGATCGGGCCGATCAGGTGGTGCAGGCCCCGGTCCACTTCCTCCACGTCTTCCACCACCGACACCGACGCGACTACCTGACCGAGGGGATCACGGATCGGTGCGGCGATGGAGCACATGCCGGGCTGCGACTCGCCGCGGTTCTCGGCGTAGCCCTGGTGGCGGACACGCGCCAGCTCGGTCAGGAAGTCCGACTTCGAGGTGATCGTTCGAGGTGTCTTGGGCGTCAGCCGCATCTCCTGAACGAGCCGTTTCTGGCGGTCGGAGGGGAGGAAGGCCAGGAGCACTTTGCCGCTCGAGGTCACATGGGCCGCATTGCGGCTGCCGACCGCGCGGAAGAGCGGGATGGCGCCCGGTCCCTCGCGTCGCTCGATGTAAAGCACGTCGACACCGTCGAGGATGGCGATGTGCAGGGTGCCTCTCGTCTTCCTGCGCAGCTGGTCGAGCGGGATGGTCGCTGCCTCGTGCAATCGTTGGGAGGTCTCGGCGCTCGCTCCGAGCGAGCCCATGGTGGTCGTGAGCCGGAACAGGCCTGTCTCCTCGACCTTCTCGAGCAGGCCCTCCGCGACGAGCGTCCAGATGATTCGATGAGCGGTGCTCTTGCCCACCTCGACTCGGCGGGCGAGCTGACTGACTCCGAGTTGGGTGCTGTGCTTGCCGAACTCGCGCAGGATCCGCGCGGCGGCCGCGACACTGGACAGTCGTTCGGCGCGAAGGGCGGTCGGCTCGGTCATCGGGTGACGTCGTCCAGCACGGACTGGAGGCTTTCCGCGGCAGGTGCTCCCGGGATGGGGACGATCCGACGTGCCGTGAGCTCCGCCGCCAGCAGACCAGCAGCCAGGTCGAGCCCGTTGCGGACGCACGAGCCGAGCTCGTCGACCATCTGGGCCTGACGCGGCAGCGCCCTCCGGATCCTGTCGAGGTCCCGGATGGTCTTGGCGTGCTGGTTGGCGAGCGCGACCCCGGAGTGCTGGGCGTGGTGGGCACCCAAGCCACCCCCGACCGCCACGGCGAGGTGATAGACGGTGTCCGAGACACCCAGGACTCGTCGTACGGCCTCGGGGGAGTCGTCAGCCAGAAGCCCGAGGTCAGGCAGCACTGACGGGTCGTAGAACCGCACGGTCCACGTGACCCCCTCGTAGGTGTCGGTGAGCTCGACCTCCTGCCCGTGAAGCGCTGGCATCGAATCGGTGGTGGCGAGCAAGTGCAGGTGCTGCGTCGCAGCGGCGATCACAGTCAACTGGCGGGCAGCAACCAGTGGCAGCGCCCCGCGCTCGGCGGGCGGCAGGTGCCGGACGTGGTCGAGGTACGTCGCGTGCAATGCGCTGACATAGTCGCGGACCAGATCACGCATCGCTTCGGGGCGGGCTGAAGCAGGGGTTTCGCTCACCTCCACAGCCTGACCCGACAGCACCCAAAAATCTATCTTGTGTTCCGTATGGCGGAACGGCGCGTGTATGGGATCGGGATGGGGGCCAACTATGGGCACATGGTTGATGTGAACGACGTCACAGAGCACGCGGACCTAGCCGAGGGAACTCCGGCAGGCACGCGGCGCGAATTCGCACCGGACGCGCCGCCGGACGGCGCCCGGTTCGACCCGTCCGACACCCGGCAGGCTCACGCCTACGGCGAGCGAGGCAAGATGCCCCGCCGGCCGCAGGGGATCCTGCGCCTGGGCCACGTCGACACCACGGTCACCGACCTTGACCTCGCCTCGGCGTATTACACCGGCGTCATGGGGATGGAGATCACCGCACGCACCGAGGACTCGGTCTACCTCAAGTGCTGGGACGAGGAGGACCACCACTCCCTGCGCCTGCGCTATGCGCCGCGGCAGGGGATGGACCTGATGTCGTTCAAGGTCCACCACGAGGACGACCTGGCCGACCTGGAGAACAAGGTCACCCGTTACGGCTTCCCGGTCGAGCGGATCAGCAAGGGCGAGACCCTGGGCCAGGGTGAATCCGTCCGCTTCGCCACCCCGAGCGGGCATCTGATGGAACTGGTCGCCGACGTCGAGAAGGTGGGCGCCTCAGGGCGACGCCGTACCCCTGACCCGGCAACCGACGACCAGCCGTTCCCGCGGGACAAGATCTGCCCGCCGCGGCTGGATCACATGCTGATCAACGCCGAAGAGGTCGGCGAGTCGACGCAGTTCTTCATGGACGTCCTCGGCTTCCGCATGACCGAGCAACTCCTTGACGGCAACGGGCACCAGCTCGGCAGCTGGCTCGAGCGGTCCAACTCCCCGCACGACCTCGCGATCGTGCACGGACCCAACGGAGGCCTGCACCACTTCGCTTTCTGGCTCGACGACTGGGACGACGTGCGGGATGCGGCGGACGTGCTGGCCTACAACGGGATCCAGCTCGACGTCGGTCCCACCCGGCACGGCATCACCCGCGGCTCGACCATCTACTTCTTCGATCCGCTCGGCACCCGCAACGAGGTCTTCACCGGGGGTTATCGCCCAGATCCGGACTTCCCGACCCTGACCTGGACCGAGGACAACATCGGTCGCGCCATCTTCTACTACGAGGGCCAGGTCAACGAACGATTCATGAGAGTGCACACCTGATGACGATCCTGCGCCTTTCCCACGTCGAGCTCCGCGTCCCCGATCTTGAGCTCGCCACTGCCTACTACTCCGAGGTCATCGGCATGATCGAGACCGGGCGGGATTCCGCCCGGGTCTTCTTCAAGTGCTGGGACGAGCACCAGCACCACAGCGTGGTCCTGACCATGGAGCCCACCCACGGCCTGAACCATTTCGGATTCAAGGTCACCGAGGCCGATGACCTCGACCACTACCAGGAGCGACTGGAGGCTGCCGGTGTCGCCGTCCGCCGCTATGCCGCCGACGAATGGGCGCCGGGTCACGGCACCTCGATCCGTTTCGCCCTGCCGAGCGGGCACGAGATGGAGCTGGTCTACGGCATGCAGCAGGTCGGCAACTTGCTCCCGCAGACGAACCCGCCCCCCAGGCCGATGGGTCTGGTCGGCATCGCGCCGCCACGGGTGGACCACCTCTTCCTGACCGCCGAAGAGGTCGACACCAACACCCGCTTCCTTGTCGAGCACCTCGACTTCCGGCTCACCGAGCAGATCGTCGGCGACGACGGTTTCCAGATCGCCAGCTGGCTCGAGGTCTCCCACCGCTCGCACGACATCGCTTTCATCACCGGGCCCAACCAGGGGTTCCACCACTTCGCCTTCTGGGTGGACGGGTGGAACGACCTGCGCAACGCAGCGGACGCCTGCGTCTACCACGGTGTCAACATCGAGATGAACCCCACCCGGCACGGGGTGACCCGCGGCCAGTGCCTCTACTTCTTCGACCCGGTGGGCAACCGCAACGAGATGTTCACCGGCGGCTACTGGGTCGACCCCGGCTCGGAGCCGATCACCTGGACCGAGGCCGAGATGGGGCGGGCGATGTTCTATTACGACGGTGTCGTGAACCAGCAGTTCCTCACGGTGCACAGCTGAGGCCGGGAAATGACCACTGAGAACACCGTGAAGCCGTCGTCGACTTCGCCGCTGCCACGCACGGAGCGCCCTGACGCACCCGCCTATCTCACGCGGCACCAGTCGCGCCGCAGCCCGGCGCCGGCCGGGCCGGCCGAGCAGGACGAGTCGGTCCCGCTCTACCTGCGTCAGTTCCGCGATCGTGGTCACACCAGCGAACCGGTGACCTACGACGGCAACGTCGTCGGCAGCTCTCGTGCCTGGGCGGAGGTGACCCGCACGAAGGAGATCATCCCGGAGCGGCGTGAGCACGTCGCCGACATCGACTGCGACATCTACCTCGTGCGGCATGGTGAGACCCAGGGCTATTCCTCGGAGTCGGGCCTCACCCCGCTCGGTTCCTGGCAGGCGCACCGGCGCGGGCAGGAACTCGCCCGTCGGGTCACCGATGGCATGAAGGTCGAGCTGCTGTGCGCACCAACGAACCGGGCCCGGCAGACCGCTGAGCACCTGCGCCGCGGCCTGCTCGACAACATCGAGCTCTACGGTCGCGGGCAGCCCGACATCGGCGAACTCCATGACGACCCCAACTTCCGAAACTTCGAGGTTGCCACGCCCGAGGGCCCCAGGGATGTGACCAGCGCCTTCCGGCTCTATCACCGCGAGATCGAGAAGCTGGAGCGAGTCGGTTTGGGGGAGCGCCCCGGATGGCTTGTCGACGTCGACCGCTTCTGGGGAGTCCAGCAGGGCGGTGGTGACCCGATCACCCACTGGCTCACCATGCCGATGATGTATTTCGAGCCCCCCGTCTCCTGCGTACGCCGATTCTGGCGCGGCATCCTCGACGCCCATGCCAGGACGTCGGCCCAGACCGTCGTGGTCGCGACGCACTCCGGACCGATCCGGGCCTTCGCGACGCTTGCGATGGGTTATGACCCGGGCGAGCCGTTCAACACCGAGTTCGTCCGGGTGCGGATTGTCGCCGGCGGGACCACCGCTCTCGTGCTCTATCGCAACCGCGTCCAGGAGGTCGTGATCCCCGACCTCGATGCCCTGCCCGCCAATTCCGACCCCCGCTTCCAGGAGTGAACGCCATGTCTGCCTGCCCCAGTGCGATTCCGTTCGGCAACCTCGCCGCGGAGTACCACCCCCAGGTCGGCGGCAAGTGCGCTTCGCTCGGCACCATGATGCAGGTCGGGCTCCCGGTCCCACCCGGCTTCGCGGTGACCACCCGGGTGTTCGTCGACGCCAAGGAAGCTTCTGGTTCGAAGCACCGGATCACCGAGATCGTCGACGGCGGACTGGGCCCCCTCTCGGACATCACTCAGGAGGCGCTGGAGTCGGTCGCGGCGCAGGCACGAGAAGTGGTGATGACGTGGGAGATCCCGGTCGAGCACGCGACCATGATCCGTCAGATGTACGCCGACCTCTGCGCGCAGTCGGGTGTGGAAGACGTGCCTGTTGCGGTTCGTTCCTCGTCCACGGCCGAGGACTCGCCCGAGGCGTCGTTCGCGGGTGAGCACGACACCTACCTGTGGGTCTGCGGCATCGACGACGTGCTGGAGAAGATCCGGTGCTGCTGGGCGAGCCTCTACACCGGGCGCGCCATCATGTATCGACATGAGCTGGGCTACGACCACAACCAGGTGGACATGGCCGTGGCCGTGCAGAAGATGGTGCGTCCGCGCGCTGCCGGCGTCGCCTTCACCCTGGACCCGACAAACGGTGACCGTTCCGGCATCTGCATCGACGCAGCCTGGGGTTTCGGGGAAGGCGTCGTCTCGGGCGACGTCACGCCCGACAACTTCCTGATCGACAAGGTGATGTGGACGATCAACCGCCGCACGATCAGCCCCAAGACCCATGCCCACCTGCTGACCGACGTCGAAGGAGCCGATTGCCCGCAGGTCAGTCGGGTCGAGCTTCCCGAGGACCAGGTCAACGCCCCCTCGGTGACCGACGAGGAGATCATCGCCATCGCCAGGCTTGCCCGGGCTGCGGAGAAACACTACGGCTGCCCCCAGGACATCGAATGGGCCGTGGACGACGACCTCCCGGCTGGCGAGGACACCGTGCTGCTCCAGGCGCGGCCCGAAACCGTGTGGAGCAAGCGGCACCGCGCCGTCGGCGCCAAGGCCGACCTTGTGTCCTCGATCGTCGACACCCTCGTCAACCCCCTGTCCTCCAGAAAGGGGGCGGAAAGAGGCTGACTCGGGTCAGCACAGCGCGGAGCGCAAACGTTTGACTCGACACCGACCCCGACCCAAGGACGAATTATCATGGCCGATCGTTTCTCAAGCCCCTTCGACATCGAGGCTCCAGCAGGTGCCGAAGGATGGCAGAACCTCTACTCCTACTCTGCTGTCTTCTCCGAGGAGCGTCGCGACTACGAGGACGGTGGTTTCTGGTTCCACGACGGGGTTCACTGGCCCGAGGCCCTCACGCCCTGGGACGCCGGCGTGTTCGAGGTCGCCATCGCGTCCCTGGGCCAGTACAACACCCGCCACTACCTTGTCCCGCCGGCCTATGGAGTCGACTTCCGCATCCTCAACGGCTACGTCTTCCTGAGTCCTGTGCCCGCTCCGGAGGCGGACATCGAAGGCCGGGTGCCGCACTTCATGGAGCGGGCCGGCTTCTACTTCGCCAACTGGGACAGGCTGTACGACGACTGGCTGGTCAAGGTCCGCTGCCTGGTCCAGCAGATCAGCGAGCTCGACTTCAGCCCGCTGCCGCAGATGGAGGACCTGGAGGTCATCACCTCAGGAGCCGGTCGCGGTTCGGGTGACCGGCTGCTTTCGACCTACCACCGGCTCCTGGACCACGTGCTCACCTTGTGGCAGTACCACTTCGAGTTCCTCAACCTCGGCTACGCCGCCTACCTCGACTTCTTCGGGTTCTGCAAGGCCGCCTTCCCTTCCATTCCAGACCTGGCCATAGCCAAGATGGTGGCGGGTGTCGACGTCGACCTCTTCAAGCCCGACGACCACCTCAAGAGCCTGGCCCGCCTGGCCGTGAGCAGCGGCGTGGATGACCGGTTCAACGGCGCCAGCCCGAAGGAGGTGTGGGCCGCGCTCGCGACCGACGAGCAGGGCCAGGCGTGGATCGCTGAGTGGGACAAGGCCGCAGAGCCGTGGTTCAACTTCTCCACCGGCTCGGGCTTCTACCACTCCGACAAGATCTGGATCCAGAACGTCGAGGTGCCGCTCGGCTACATCACCGACTACATCGTCAAGGTGAAGGAGGGAGTGGACCTCAATCGGCCGATCGAGGCGCTGCACACCGAGCGCGACCGGGTGGTGTCGGAGTACCGCGAGCTGCTCGCCTCCGACGAGGACCGCGAGACCTTCGACGCCAAGCTCGGTCTCTCGCGGACGGTCTTCCCCTACGTCGAGAACCACAACTTCTACGTCGAGCACTGGGCGCACTCGGTGATCTGGCGCAAGATGCGTGAGCTCGGCGAGGTGCTCAAGGCAGCAGGCTTCCTCGCCGAGACCGACGACGTCTTCATGTTCCGTCGGTCCGAGCTCTTCGACGTCCTCTTCGACCTCTACGCAGGTTGGTCGGTCGGCGCTCCGTCGCGTGGGCCGTCGTACTGGCCGAAGGAGATCGAGCGCCGGCACGCCGTCCACGAGATGCTCAGGGGCTGGTCGCCGCCTCCCGCTCTCGGTATCCCGCCGGAGGTGGTCACCGAGCCGTTCACGGTCATGCTCTGGGGCATCACGTCGGACTCGGTCGCGGCCTGGCTCAGCTCGGGCGAGGAAGGGGAAGAGGGCGTGCTCAGCGGTTTCGCCGCGTCCCCCGGTCTGGTCGAGGGCCCCGCGCGGGTGATCTTCTCGGCCGACCAGATCAGCGAGATCCAGGACGGCGAGATCCTCGTGGCGCCGCTGACTGCGCCGTCGTGGGCGCCGATCTTCGGCAAGATCAAGGCAACCGTCACCGACGTCGGCGGCATGATGAGCCACGCCGCCATCGTCTGTCGCGAGTACGGCCTGCCTGCCGTCACGGGCACCGCCTTCGGGACCAAGACCATCAAGACCGGGCAGATGCTCCGGGTCGACGGCAACACCGGGAAGGTCACGGTCCTGGACTGAGAGCGAGCGCGCTCAAGCCGGGACGTCGGCGACCCGAACCACCAGACGAGAAGGAGCAACACCGATGTTGACCGTTGAACAGAACGAAGAGATGACCCAGGTCGGACCCGGCACCCGGATGGGCGAACTGCTCCGCCGCTACTGGTACCCCATCGCGTTCGAGCAGGACTTCGACACCAAGCCCAGCAAGACCGTGCGGTTGCTCGGCGAGAACTGGACGCTCTACAAGACCCCGTCCGGCAAGTACGGGATCATCGGCGAGGCCTGCCCCCACAGGCGCGCGTCGCTGACCTACGGAATCGTGCACGAGGATGGCATCCGCTGCGGTTACCACGGTTGGAAATACGACTTCGACGGACAGTGCGTCGAGCAGCCGGCCGAGAACGACAACACCACGTTCCGCGAGAAGATCAAGGCCAAGGCCGGCTCCGCACAGACGATGGGCGGGATGGTCTGGGTGTACGTCGGCCCCGGTCCGGTGCCCGAGCTGCCCCCGTTCGACGTCTACGTGCTCGACGGCATTCGCGAGGTCGGCACAGCGACCTTGCCGTGCAACTGGCTGCAGATCATGGAGAACTCCGTCGACCCGCACCATGTCGAGTGGCTGCACGGCGCCTACTTCCAGTTCCTGGGCGAGACCCAGGGCTTCGAGGCGCCCAAGTCCTTCCAGAAGAAGCACATGAAGGTCGCGTTCGAAGAGTTCGAGTACGGCATCATCAAGCGCCGCGTGCTCGAGGGCCACGGCGAGGAAAGCGACGACTGGGCCATCGGCCACCCGCTGATGTTCCCCTACGGCATGCGCGTCGGCGGCCAGTGGATCGACCAGATGCAGATCCGGGTGCCGATCGACGACACGACGACCTGGAAGCTTTTCTACACCCTGCACCACCCCGAGGGTGGGGAGTGGGAGAAGCAGGATCGGCCTGCGGTCTACGAGTTCCCGTTCCGCGACGAGAACGGCGGGTTCATCACTGACTACGTCGAGGGCCAGGACGTGATGGCGTGGGTCTCGCAAGGCGCGATCACTGACCGCTCGCAAGAACACCTCGGGCGCTCCGACCAGGGCGTTGCGATGCTCCGCAAGATGTTCAAGGAGGCCATGGCAGCGGTGGAGGACGGCGAGGACCCCCCGGGCGTCGTACGAGAGAAGCACGACGTCATCCACCTGCCCTGCGAGAAGGACAAGTTTGGTGCCGGCACCGAGTTCGTCGACGCGTGGATCAACGGCGGGTCGATGCGCTACAGCCCGATCCGTGAAGAGCTCCTCGCTCTGCACCACGCCGCAGCGGAAGCGCGCGATAAGGCCGGCTCCGGTGCCTGATCTCAACGAGGAAGCGCTACGCGAGGCCTATCACGGGCCGATGCCGGCGCTACCTCCAGACCCCCACAGGCTCCCGCCGGCGGGCGAGTGGTTCGCCTCGGACGCCGCCCACCATCTCCTGGACAAGCCCAAGTTCTGCCCCGGTTGCGCCGCGTCCCTGGACCGTGGCCTGATCACCGAGTGGTGGAGCGCCACCGACCGGATCTTCCTGACCTGGTGCGCGGAGTGCCACTGGAGCGGCAACGTGGTGCTCTTCGACCGGGCCATCATCGAGGAACCGGAGCACTGATGTCTGCTGCCCTGGTGCTCGACTTCGGCGGCCCGGTGCTGCTGACTCCCTTCGAGCTCGTCGCTGACCAGCCCGGGACCCCGGCGTACGAGCTGCTCCACCAACGAGGGCCGCTGGCCACGGCGGAGCAGCCGGACCAGGTGTGGGAGGACCTGCAGGCCGGCCGGATCACCGAGCGCGCCTATTGGGATGCACGAGCCGAGCAGTGGCACGAGTCGGGTGGGGAGGAGCCGGACATCCGGGCGATGATCGCGCATCTCTACGACCCGCCACGGCCTGAGCTGGTGCGCGAGCATGCTCGCGCCCTGGTCAGGGACGCGCGTGAGGCCGGACGTCGGATCGGCATCCTCACCAATGACCTTCGAGCGTTCCACTCCGAGGAGTGGATCGAGAGGATCGAGATCGTGGGTGACATGGACGTTGTCGTCGATGGCTCCGTCGAGGGCCACCTCAAGCCCGACCCGCGGCTCTACGAGTTGCTCGCCGAGCGGCTCGGCGTGTCGTACGCCGAGATGGTCTTCCTTGACGACCAGCGCACCAACATCCGCGGTGCCGAGGCACTGGGCATCGCCTCGGTGTGGTTCGACGTCACGGACCCGGACACGTCGTACGCCGAGGTGCGACAGCTCCTCGGACTTCCGCCCGACGGAGCGCAGCATGGGTGAGCAGCGCGAGCTCCGCGTCACGGCGATGACCTGGGAGGCCGAAGGAGTGCTCTCCATCAAGCTGTCGCGGATCGAGAGCAACGACCCACTTCCGCCGTGGCAGCCCGGTGCCCACATCGACGTCTATGTCTCCGACGGCACCACCCGGCAGTACTCCCTGTGCGGAGACCCGCGCGACCTGTCGTCGTACGACATCGCGGTGCTGCGCGAACCCGAGGGCCGTGGCGGCTCGGCGTATCTCCATGACGAGCTGCGGGTGGGTCAGCGGCTGCTGGTCACCCGTCCCAAGCAGAGCTTCGCCCTGGAGGAGGCGCCGTTCCATGCCCTGGTCGCAGGTGGTGTGGGCATCACGCCGATCTTGGCTTTCGCCGAGCACCTGGCCAGGGAAGCGCAGCCGTTCCGGCTCACCTACGGCGGACGCACCGAGGACTCGATGGCATTCCGCACCCGACTCGGCGGGCTCGGAGATCGAGTGCAGCTGCTCGCCGAGGACCGCGATGGCAGGCCCGACCTCGAGGAGGTCGTGCGGCAACTGCCCGAGGGTGGTCTGGTCTACGTCTGCGGACCGCTTGCCTTGCTGCGGGCAGTGCAAGCTGCGGCCGAACTGGTGCACGGCCCCGATCAGGACATCGTCCGCTTCGAGCTGTTCAGCAGGGTGGGTGTCGAGCCCGCCGAGGCGGCTTCACTGGACGCCGACAACTACGAGCTCGTGCTGGCGAGGTCCGGGCACACCCTGCGACTGGCCCCCGAAGCCAACATCCTCGACGTCGTGCTCGCGTTGGGCGTGGACGTCGAGAACGACTGCCGTGACGGCATCTGCGGATCCTGCATCACCCCGGTCCTGGCCGGCACCGTCGACCACCGTGACCTGGTTCTGACCAAGAAGGAGCAGGCCGCGATGAACCAGATGCTGATCTGCTGCTCGAAGCCCACCTGCGCCCGACTGGAGCTCGACCTGTGATGGACGACAAGACCCGCGCCGACGCCGCACAGCTGTTGTTCGAGGCCTACTCGAACGGCAAGCCGGTCTCGCCGCTCACGTCGACGTACGACGACCTGACGTTGGAGGACGCCTACGCCATCCAGCTGTTGCAGATCGACTGGTTCCTCGAGCAGGGGCGCAGCGTCAAGGGGCACAAGGTCGGTCTGACCAGCGTTGCGATGCAGCGGCTGCTCGGCGTGGACCAGCCCGACTACGGCCACCTGCTCGACGACTTCTTCCACCTCGAGCATGAGCCGATCGCAATGGGACGGTTCCTCCAACCCCGCATCGAGCCGGAGGTGGCCTTCGTCCTCAAGCGCCGGCTGCGCGGACCTGGAGTAACCGCACACGAGGCGATCGCTGCCGTCGACTTTGTGCTTCCAGCGTTGGAGATCGTGGATAGTCGCATCGAGGACTGGAAGATCGGGCTGTTCGACACCATCGCCGACAACGCCAGCTCCGGCGCGGTGGTGCTCGGCTCGACTCCGACGGCAATCTCCGATGTCGACCTGCGACTTGCTGGAACGGTGATGACCCAGAACGGCACGGTCGTCGGCACCGGCGCAGGTGGCGCCGTCCTCGGTTCGCCACTGCGGTCCCTGGTCTGGCTCGCCAACACGGTGGGTGCGCGCGGAGTGACGCTCGAAGAAGGGCAGGTGGTGCTGCCGGGTTCGGTGTGCGCCATGGTGCCCGTCTCTGCCGGAGACAGCGTGACCGCCACATTCGCCGGACTGGGCAGCGTGACTGCCCTGTTCGCTCCCGATGAAGAGGATTCCGCATGAGTTCCATGAGCGTGACCAAGGCCAGTGCTGCCATCGTCGGACCCGGCAACATCGGCACCGACCTGATGTTCAAGCTGATGCGACGCAGCGACATCATCGAGCCGCGCTACATGGTCGGCGTCGACCCCACCTCCGATGGGCTCGCTCGGGCCAAGCGGCTCGGGTTGGAGACGACCTCAGACGGGGTGGACTGGCTGCTCGCCCAGGACGAACTTCCCGACATCGTCTTCGAGGCCACCTCCGCGAAGGCTCATCAGGCCCATGCCCAGCGGTACGCCGACGCCGGCATCCTCGCGGTCGACTTGACCCCGGCGGCGATCGGGCCCTACCTGTGCCCGCCGGTCAACCTGTCCTTCAACCTCGAAGCCGCCAACGTCAACATGATCACGTGCGGCGGCCAGGCGACCGTGCCCATGGTGCATGCGGTTTCCTCGATCGTCCCCGTGCCGTACGCCGAGATCGTCGCCTCCGTCTCCAGTCGCTCCGCAGGCCCGGGCACCCGCGCGAACATCGACGAGTTCACCGAGACCACGGCCTCCGCGGTAGAAGTCGTGGGCGGAGCCCAACGAGGCAGGGCGATCATCATCCTCAACCCGGTCGAGCCGCCATTGATGATGCGCAACACGGTGTTCTGTGCGATCCCGCCCGAGGCGGGGGAGCCGGGTGATCTCCAGGACCGGTTGTTGGAATCGATCCACGCAATGGAGCGCACCGTTCAGGAGTACGTCCCTGGCTACCACTTGCGCGCCGCCCCCCAGTTCGACCCGGCTCGCGAGGGCTGGAACGGCCAGGCGCGGGTGTTCATCCCGATCGAGGTCAGGGGTCGAGGCGACTACTTGCCCGACTACGCAGGCAACCTGGACATCATCACTGCGGCGGCCGCCCGCGTCGGCGACCTGATGGTCGCGCACCGGCTAGGTGTCGCGACGACGTGGAAGTCGTCAGCTGACCTGGGTGACCTCGCCGACCCGTTGACCGGCGTACGACAAGAAGCAGGTGTCTGAATCCCATGGGTGACATGACGATCCGACCCGACGATATTCCTGTCGTGGGTCGAGAGGTGACCGAGACCGAGGTCCTCGAGAACCAGGTGGCGGCCGGCGGCGAGTGCGATCTGCGCATCACCGACTCCACGCTGCGAGACGGCTCTCACGCGATGAGCCACCAGTTCACCGAGGAGCAGGTGCGTGGCGTGGTCTCCGCGCTGGACCGCGCTGGAGTGCAGGTGATCGAGGTGAGCCACGGGGACGGGCTTGGTGGCTCGAGCTTCAACTACGGATTCAGCAAGGTGGATGAGTTCGACCTCATCGCGGCTGCGGTGGACGAGGCGACGCAGGCGAAGATCGCGGTCCTGATGCTCCCCGGGCTGGCCACGGTCAAGCACCTCAAGCGGGCCCACGCGGTGGGCGCCTCGGTGGCCCGGATTGCCACCCACTGCACCGAGGCCGATGTGTCGCTCCAGCACTTCGAGGAGGCCCGGGCACTGGGCATGGAGACCGTCGGCTTCCTGATGCTCGCGCACCGTGCGTCCCCGGAGCTGCTGGCGCGCAACGCCAGGACCATGGTCGACGCTGGCGCGCAGTGCGTGTACGTCGTCGACTCGGCCGGTGCGCTGGTGCTCGTCGACGCCCAGGAGCGGGTGCAGGCCCTCATCGATGAAATCGGAGGCGACGGCGCCCAGGTTGGGTTCCACGGCCACCAGAACCTCAGCCTGGGCATTGCCAACTCCGTGCTGGCCTATCAGGCAGGCGCGAAACAGATCGACGGTGCGTTGTGCGCTCTCGGAGCGGGTGCGGGAAACTCCCCGACCGAGGTGCTCGCGGCCACCTTCCAGCGGATGGGCATCCGCACCGGCATCGATCTTGGTGAGGTGCTCTCGGCAGCCGAGGAGGTGGTGCGCCCCTTCATCCCACGGCTGCCCTGGATGGACCGGTCCTCGATCACCCAGGGGTACGCCGGGGTCTACTCATCGTTCCTGCTGCACGCCGAGCGGGCTGCGGAGCGCTACGGCGTGCCCGCCCACGAGATCCTGCAGAAGGTCGGCGAATACGGCTACGTCGGGGGCCAGGAGGACATGATCATTGACATCGCCCTCGAACTCGCCGAGACACGATCACTCGGCAACCTGGCTGCTGCGGGGGCGCGCTGATGGCGACCGTGGGCGCGGCCCCGGCACCGAAGGGCGGCTGGGACATCGAGACGGTCGCTGCAGAACTGCTCCGGTGCGAGGACGCGCGGATCGAGAGGCCCGCCTTCACCGATGAGTGGCCCGAGCTGGACCTCGACACCGGCTACGCGATCCAGGACCTCAACCTGCGCCATCGCCTGGAGCGCGGCGAAAGGCTGGTTGGAGTCAAGCTCGGCCTGACCAGTCGTGCGAAGCAGGTGCGCATGGGCGTGGACTTCCCGTTCGTCGCCTGGCTGACGGACGCGATGATCCTTCCGGTGGGCGACCCGGTGCCCCAGTCGAGGTTGATCCACCCGCGGGTCGAACCGGAGATCGTGTTCGTGATGGGCAAGAAGCTCGAAGGCCCCGGGGTCAGCTGTGCCACGGCCATGGCCGCCGTCGAGTCGGTATGGGGCGGCGCGGAGATCATCGACAGCCGCTACCAGAACTTCCGATTCACTGCCGGCGACGTCGCGGCCGACAATGCCTCATCTGGCGCCTTCGTCACGGGGCCGATCGGACTACCCCCCGCACAACTCGATCTGAGCCTCGAAGCGGTGCTGGTCGAGGTCAACGGCGTGGTCGTCGACTCCGCCACCGGCGCCGCCGTACAGGGCCACCCTGGCGAGGCGCTCGCGCTGGCGGCCAATGACCTGGCCAGGCGCGGCCACGCGGTCGAGTCGGGCTGGATCGTCCTGACCGGCGGGATGACCGACGCAGTCTTCGCGCCTCCTGGGGCCTCGATCGCGATGCACTTCACCCATCTGGGTTCGGTGTTCCTCAACGGCGGAAAGGCCTGAGGTCATGCCATTCATCGAAGTGACGCTCGTGGAGGGCCGCAGCCCCGAACAGTTGCGAGCCCTGATCAGCGGACTCACCCAGGCAGCCTCCGCCGCGGTCGACGCGCCCATGGGGAACATCCGTGTGGTCATCAGAGAAGTCCCTCCGACCCACTGGGCTGCTGGAGACGTGACGATCGCCGAGAGAACGATGCGCGAAGAAGGCACCACATGAGCGACCTGAACTTCTTCGGGCACATCATCGATGGCGAAGAGGTGCCCTCGGTCGACGGGGCCAGGTTCGAGGTGTGGAACCCCTGGACCCAGGAAGTGTGGGCCGAGGCCGCCGAGGGCGGGCCCGACGATGCCGCCCTCGCCGTCGCGAGCTCGCGCCGCGCCTTCGACGAGGGGCCGTGGCCACGGATGGCGCGCGCCGAGCGGGCGGCAGCGATCCACCGACTTGCGGACCTCATGGATGAGCGCGCAGATGACTTGGCGACGCTGGACACGACCAACATGGCCAAGCCATTCGCCCAAGCCCAGCACGACGTTGCCCGCTCGATCTGGAACTTCCGCTTCTTCGCCGACCACCAGCGCGACCACTGCGGCGAGGTCTACCCGATGGACTCGGGCCACCACTCCTACAGCGAGTACGGACCGGCCGGCGTCGTGGCCGCTATCAGCCCATGGAATTTCCCACTGATGATGGCGACCTGGAAGATCGCCCCTGCCATCGCCTGGGGCAACACCTGCATCATCAAGCCATCCGAGGACACCCCTGCGTCGGTCACCCTGCTGGGCAGGCTCGCGACCGAAGCAGGCTTTCCGCCCGGCGTGCTCAATGTCCTCAACGGCCACGGCTCACCCGCCGGCGCTTCGCTGACGGCCGACGACCGGGTGGACCGGGTGACCTTCACCGGCTCCTCGACCACGGGCAAGACCGTAATGGCCTCGGCCTCCAGCCACCTCGCGCCGGTCTCCTTGGAGCTCGGCGGGAAGGGCGCGAACATCGTCTTCGAGGACGCCGATCTCGACAACGCCGTTCACTGGGCCGTCGAAGCGATCTTCCGCAACTCCGGGCAGATCTGCCTGGCAGGCTCACGGCTCTTCGTCGCCTCTGCCGTGTACGACGAGTTCATGGACCGCTTCGTGGCAGCCGCGGAGGCGCTGACCATCGGCGACCCCTTCGACCCGAAGACCCGGTTTTCCAGCCTCGCCAGCAAGAAGCACTTCGAGAAGGTGGCGTCGTACGTCGAAGGCGTTGGTCTGGAGGGAGGGAAGATCCTCACCGGGGGAGTCGACACCGAGGGCCGCTGGCTGGTCCGACCGACCATCGTCACCGACCTGCCGCTCACCGCATCGGCGTACTGCGACGAGATCTTCGGGCCGGTGTGTGTCGTCAACCGGTTCGAGTCCGAGGATGAGGTCGTCAGCCTCGCCAACGACACCCGCTACGGGTTGAACGCCATGCTCTTTACCGAGAACCTCTCACGGGCTCATCGGGTTGCTTCCCGGCTCCGAGCCGGCACGGTGTGGGTGAACTGCTTCTTCATCCGGGACCTGCGCACGCCGTTCGGTGGGGTCGGTGACTCCGGCGTTGGACGCGAGGGCGGCAACTTCAGCCGCGAGTTCTTCACCGAGCCCAAGGCCATCGTCATGCAGATCCGGCGCTGATCTCTTGCCTCGTGAGGTGATGACATGGAGCTGGACCTGACCGATCGCGCATTCGTCGGCGTGATGGATCCAGTGTGTTGAGTTGCTGCACCGAGCATCCGACCCGCCGGCAGAGGCGAGCAGGTTCCGGAGCCGTATCGTCCGGAACTGGTTCTAGGGTTGGACCCATGACCACACTGAACGCGACCAACGCCGCCGTCGACGACTCCGACTCCCGCGTGGGCGAGGACCTGCCGCCCGGCCGGTGGCCGGTGGCGGAAGATCCGGCGCTGTGGCATGGCTGAGTTCGGCGAGGAGGACCTGAGTGGCTCGACCTTCGACTGGACCGACCTCAGCGGGTCGACGTTCCGAGCCGCCTCGCTCAGCAATGTCACGATCCGTGGCACCGACCTGCACCACGTGAAGATGACCGGCGTCGAGCTCTGGGACGTCGACATCAGCGGCGAAGTCAGGGGACTGCGGATCAACGGCGTCGACGTGACGGCATACGTCGACGCGGAGGTGGCACGCCGCGAGCCCGACCTGGCCAAGATGCACCCCGACGACCCCGCCGGCTTCCGCGAGGCCTGGGACCTGCTCGAGAAGCTCTGGGACGGCACCGTCGAGCGGGCCCGAAGCCTTGAGCCGGCGCAGCTGCACGAGCAGGTCGACGGGGAGTGGTCGTTCATCGAGACGCTGCGGCACCTCTCGTTCGCGACCGCCTCGTGGGTCCACCGCACGATCGGCGGCGACTCGGCCCCATGGCACCCGCTCGACCTGCCCTGGGACGAGGCACCCGAGGGCAAGGGCTTCCCGCGCGACCGCGCGGCCCTGCCGTCCCTGGAGGAGGTCCTGGAGCTGCGCCGCACTCGGCAGGCCGACGTACGCCGCGTGGTCGAGGGGCTCACCGAGGAGACGCTCGCCGCCGAGACCACCCCGCCGGACGACGCCGGCTGGCCCCCGCCCCGCCCCTTCCCCGTGAAGGAGTGCCTGTCGATCGTGCTCAACGAGGAATGGTGGCACCGGACGTACGCCGAGCGCGACCTCGCGATCCTTGAGCAGCGTCCACACTAGGCCGGGTCGTGACTCCTCATCCCGTCGACTTCGAGTTCAGGCCCGGTGCCGCCTCGGGAGTGGCAGAGGTCAGCTGACGCTGAGCATCAGCGTTGTGGCTGCCGCCGCGACCACGCTGGCTACCGGCGCACCTGTCACACCTCGGCGGCCACCTCTGGGGTCACGGCCTCCGGCATCTGGGCACGGACCAGCGCGGCGGCGTGGGTGAGGTTCTCGCCGAGGTAGGTGCCGGGAACTCCGTGGCGTGCAGAGGAGACCAGGAACGCGGTGCCGGCGTAGAAGACCGGGAGCCCGGTCTCGGCTGCCGCGAGCAACGACTCCACGGCTGGGCGTCTGCGTGTCGCGAGCTGGCAGACGAGCACGACCCCCGCGGCGGATGGTTCCTGCAGTGCGGTGACGATGACGTCGGCGGGGGTGCGGCTCCCCAATGTCCGTGACGCCGTGCCTCGGTCAGCCAGGAGGGCTGCGAATGCGTCGATGCTGAGCGTGTGCCGGTCGTAGGGGCCGACCGCTAGGAGCACGTGGCCCTGAGATGTTGGTGGCGGGGCCAGGACAGTGATCTTGGCGAGCCAAGACCTCACGATGGCGGTGGTCCAGTGTTCTTGTCCGACGTCGCAGCGACCCGTCTCCCACCACACACCCACCAGTCGCATGAGCGGCATCACCACCTCGTCGATGGTCGCTCCCAATCCGCGCTCATCGAGAGCCTGGTCGAGGACGTGGCGGACCGTGGCGCCGTCCCTTGCTGCTGCCGCAGCCATGATCGTCGTAATCGAGGCTCGAGCTGGGTTCAGCTCGTCGACGAGGATCCGGACGCGTCGTGCAGCATCCTGCGGGGTGCGCCCGCCAGCGATCTCGTCGCGCATCAGACCGAGCTGGACGAGTGCAGCGGCGTCGTAGCGCCGGTGCCCGCCCGCGGTCCTGAGGGTGGGGGGCATGGCATAGCGACGTTCCCACGAACGCAGCGTCGGAGCCGGCACGCCCAGGAGCTCACTGGCGCGGTGGATGAGCAACCGGCCGTCTGAGGGGGTCTCGGCGGCGCCGGTGCGTTCTGTGCTCATCTGCCTTCCTGACGTCGGGTGCGATCCCTGGCGAGAGATGGGACCTGTGCTGAACGTAGCGGTTGCACCGAGCTGGGCAGCAACAGAGCGTCAACTCTGCGCCGCAGTCCTGAGATGAACCCGGGGTAGGACGACACCTCAGCAGGGGAGGGGACTGCCCCAGGTTTGGTTGACACTCTGATGTGCCCCGACTCCACGGAACCCGGGGCACATCAAGGCGTGGAGAGGGGGCGTCGCGGTCCGCTTCTGGGTGCAAGATTCGAGGGGCGATGGACGAACAGGCCCGCTCGGTACATGTACTGGGCAACGGATCACAAGCCTGAGGAGTAGAGATGTCTTCGTTCGACGAGCAGCTTGCGCTGTCTTCGCCCCCCGTTCCCGCTCGGTCACTGGAACTCGATGCTGAGTTCGTCCGCGTCATCGCACAAGCCGAGGGCTCTGCCGTGCCGCGGCGGAAGCTTCGTAGCAGGAGCGTGGTGATCGGCAGCGTGGTCGCGCTGGGAGCACTCGGTGCCGGGGGCGCCGCAGCTGCAGCCGGGCTCGTTCCGTGGTTTGAGTCGGCGCCGTTACACGGTGTCGTGACCACCTCGACGGACGCTCGGTGCACCCTGACGTTCGGCGTGAAGGAGCTGGACGTTCCGGCCGCTCCCGTCAGCGATGCCGTGAGGGCGCGGGCAAAGGCTGCTGCCGAGAAGTACCTGAAGGACTTTGATCTTTCGACACTGAGCGTCGCTCAGGCAACGCGGGCGGTGTCTCCGCGTTCGACGGTGGACTCGGAGACGGGTCCAGCGATGACGGTCGATGAGCATGAGGTGAACGCCGTCTACGAAGAGGTCGGGCGGCGCGTCGACGCTGAACTCGTCGAGCAGCACCTTCCCGTGACGGCCGTGAGTCTGTCGATGGCTAGCGCGTGTGATGGCGACGATCGGTGACTGCCGTGGACCGGGCCACGGCGCGCACCGCGCTTCGTGAAGCTTCAAGCGATCTGCTCGCCTACTTCGTCCGTCGAGTGACGTCGCCTGAGGATGCGGCTGACCTCTACGGCGAAGTCATGCTGACGGCTTGGAAGAAGATCCAAAAGATGCCGGAGGCCTCCGAGCGCCAGCGAATGTGGTTGTTCGTGATCGCAGCGCACACCCTCAGCAACTATCGGCGAACCGCCTCGCGACGGTTGGAGCTGACGGAGAGACTTCGCCATCATGCTGCGGCGAGCACGCCGGCCCCGGAGAACGCCTATGCGGTGCGTGATGCGGTGTTACGACTACACCAGGCCCAACGTGAGTTGGTGATGCTCATTCACTGGGATGGGTTCACGATCGTGGAAGCGGCTGAGATTCTCGGCTTGAACCCGTCCACCGCACGCAGCCGCTACGCCGCGGCTCGGGAGCTACTTCGGGATGCATTGGTCGACGAGAAGGCGTGAGACCTTCCGGTCAGGATTCCACCGGGCTTTCTCAATGCTCTCGCTGCGACGTGCTCCTCGGCCTCAAAGGCCTTCGTGTCACCGACGCTCATTGCGATCAGGACACCGGAGCACTGACAGTGTCGGTCGAGTCGCCGCCGTCGGTGATGGCATGCCGCACATGCGGCGTCGTCGCGCAAAGCCACGGGCGACGGGGATGCTCGCCTGGTCGACGCCCCGTGCTTTGACCGGCCCGCCAACCTGATCTGGCGGAAACGGACTTGGCGCTGTGCCGAGCCGTCCTGTCCGGTCGGGACGTTCACCGAGCAAGACCCCGAGGTTGCCAAGCCGCGGGCGCTGCTCACGACCGGGCATGCTGGTGGGCGATCAATCAGATCCGCCGCGAGCACGGCTCGGTCGCCGGGATCGCCCGCCAGCTCGGCACGACGTGGAGCACGGGCTGGACCTCGATCCGACCGTTGCTGCAGACCATGACCGAGAACGAGACCCGGTTCGCCGGTGTGACGCGCCTTGGAGTCGATGAGCACGTCTGGCACCACGTCAGCGAATTCCCGATCGATGCGCATGCTGCTGATCGGCGACGGACTCACTCACACGCACCTCAGGTTGAAGGAGCCCGATTCCTGTGGGAGAACCAGTCGGCGACGTACAGCTTCGGGAGCATCTTGGCGATGGCCAGGGCGGCGTACATCATCGTGTTGATGGCGACGAACGCCGCGAGCACACCGAAGAGGTCGGAGCGCAGGAGCGAGGACGGGAACAAGATCCCCCACGGCGTCATGGTGCGCCGGGCCGGTCGAGCGGCTCGGCCACCGGTGTCGGGGCGTGTCTCCGGCTGGCCTCTCGTCCGAGCCAGATGTCCACGATCCCCCTGGTGTGGACGGTGCAGAGAAACGCGGAGAAGAGCAGCTCAGGGAACAGCGTCGCGCCCAGAAGGCGCGCTCGCCAGCCCCCTCGCCAGACGGTCAGGACCCGCTCGATCATGAACAGCAAGCCGACCCCGAACCAGAACGGGAACCAGACCCACCTGTCCAGCGACAAGGCCATGACGAGCACGAGCAGCAGGTAGGCGCCCAGCGCGACGACGCCGTAGCCGATGCCGCGCTGCTGGGCCCAGTGGCGGAAGGTCTGCGGTGTCGTCCCGTCAGTGCCGTGGTTCTCGAGTGCACCCCGCTGCCAGCGCAGGCGTTGGGCCCACAGGGAGCCCCAGCCGGGCATCAGCTCGGTGACGACCGTGCACTGCGCGGGCGAGACCACCAACGCGCCGAGCGACTTCAACGCGATGGTGAGCTCGTTGTCCTCGGTGAGGGCGATGGTGTCGCCGCAGGTCCGGGATCGGGGTGTGGGACCAACACGTCGACAGATGTGACCTTCGGCCCTGACCCGCGTGGCCGCGAGCGTGGTCCCGTGAGGTTGGACGGAGCACCCGCCTTCGCCGGAGGAGGCGTCATGACGCACGTGCAGGATGGCCAGGCGACCACGTCGGTCGATGAGACGGAGCATTTGAGGCTGCCGCAGTCGACGGCGCTGGTCATGGGCAGCATCATCGGGGTCGGCATCTTCAGCCTCCCGTATGCCATCGCGTCCTACGGACCGATCAGCTTGGTGGCCATGGGCATAGCGACGGCGGGCGCCATCGCTCTCGCCGTGATGTTCGCGGTGATGTCGCGTCGGCTCCCCGCAGACGGTGGCCCTTACGCCTACGCCCGTGCCGCGTTCGGCAACGGCCTGGGCTTCAGCAACGCCTGGTCCTACTGGATCACCGCCTGGGCGGGGAACGCCGCCATCGCGGTGGGCTGGGTGTACTACGTGGAGACCTTCGTCAACAAGGGCAGCGCCGTCGGCTGGTCGATCCTGATCGCGCTGGTCGGCCTGTGGATCCCCGCCGCCGTCAACCTCACCGGCATCCGCAACATGGGCGTCTTCCAGGTCTGGACCACGGTCCTCAAGTTCATCCCGTTGGCCCTGATGTCGACGGTCGGGCTGTTCTTCATCTCCACCGCGAACTTCACGCCCTGGAACACCAGCGGCGACAGCAACATCTCCGCCATCGGCGGGGCGATGGCGATCTGCCTCTTCAGCTACCTGGGTGTCGAGACGGCGTCGGTCGCCGCCGCCAAGGTGCGCGACCCCCGTCGCAACGTCGGTCGCTCCACGATCTACGGGACGCTCGCGAGCGGTGTGGTCTACATGCTGTCCCTGGTCGCCGTCTTCGGCATCCTGCCGGCCAGCGCCCTGGCGCTCGACGGCAACAAGGCGTCTTACTCGGCGGCCGCGGACGCGATCGTCGGCAGCGGATCCTGGGCCGGCACGCTGGTCGCCCTCGCGGTGATCGTCTCCGGCATCGGAGCCCTGAACGGATGGACCATGATCGTGGCGGAGATGCCCCTGGCCGCGGCCAAGGACGGGCTCTTCCCGCAGAGGTTCGGTCAGCTGTCGACGCGAGGCGTGCCCGCCTTCGGCATCATCTCCTCGACCATCCTGGCGTCCCTCGCCGTCGTCCTGAGCTACCTCGGGACCAGCGGTGCGACCGTGTTCACGACGCTGGTCCTGATGACCGGGATCACCTCGGCCATCCCTTACGCGTTCTCGGCGCTCGCCCAGATCAGCTGGCGCTGGCACGACCACCAGCGTGGCCACACCCCGCGCTTCTACCTCGACCTCGCGGTCGCAGTAGTCTCGCTCGCTGTCTCGATCGCCTTCATCTACTACTCGCGCAACACCGGCAGCTCCTGGTACGTCGTGTGGGGGCCGTTCCTCATGGCCGGCGGTGCATCCGTTCTCGGCATCCCGGTCTACCTGCGGATGCGCGGCTCGATGACGCAGGCCGAGCCCGTGGGGGAGTACCGGTGAGCTTCCACGTCGACTCCGAGGTCGGACTGCTCAAGCAGGCGATCGTCCACCGACCCGGCCTCGAGCTGAGCCGGCTCACCCCCGCCAACGTCGAGGAGCTCCTCTTCGACGACGTCATGTGGGCCGACCGCGCCCGGCAGGAGCACGACGCGTTCGTGGTCCAGCTCGAGGCCCGAGGTGTCGTGGTGCACGAGTTCGCCACGCTCCTGGCCGAGGCCCTCGACCAGCCCGGAGCGCGCGAGTTCCTCCAGGACCGGCTCGCCACCGCCACCAGGTTCGGTCCGGCGCTGGACGAGCCGCTGGACGAGCTCGTTGAGTCCACGGATGCCCCGCTGCTGGCCGAGTTGCTGATCGGCGGGCTGCTGAAGAGCGACGTCGCGTCGCTGCTCAGTGCACCGAGCCTGCTGATGGAGTACCTCGCCCCGGACGACTTCCTGCTGCGCCCGCTGCCGAATCACCTCTTCCAGCGCGACAACTCGGCCTGGGTGTACGACGGCGTGTCGGTGAACCCGATGGCCAAGCCGGCCCGACAGCGCGAGACCATCAACTCGCGGGTCGTCTACAACTTCCATCCGATGTTCACGGCGACCGAGGTGAACTTCCTCTACGGCAACGACTCCCTGGCGCACGACACCGCCACCATCGAGGGCGGTGACATCACCGTCATCGGCAACCGTGCCGTCATGATCGGCATGGGGGAGCGGTCCACCCCCCAAGGTGTCGAGCTCCTCGCCCGTAGCCTCTTCAAGGCCGGCACCGTCGACACGGTCATCGTGGTCGAGCTGCCGAAGGAGCGCGCGTTCATGCACCTGGACACCGTGATGACCATGATCGACCGCGACGCGTTCTGCGTGTATCCGTTCCTGCCCAGCGCGCTTCGCTCCTTCACGCTGAGGGCGGTCGGTGACGGCGGTGCCTTCAAGATCGAGGAGAACTTCGAGCTCTGGTCGGTCGTGGCCGAAGCGCTCGGTTTCGACGACCTCCGGATCCTGCGGACCCCGATCGACAAGAGGGGTGCCGAGCGTGAGCAGTGGGACGACGGCAACAACTTCCTGGCGGTCGCTCCTGGCGTCATCCTCGGCTACGAACGCAACGTCACGACCAACCGATACCTCACCGACGAAGGCATCACAGTGGTGCCAGTGGTCGGTGAGGAGCTCGGCCGGGGCCGCGGAGGGCCGCGGTGCATGACCTGTCCCATCGAGCGCGAGGCGGTCTCGTGATGGGGTTGCACGGGCGCAGCTTCCTCAAGGAGCTCGACTTCACCCCCGACGAGTGGCGGTCCCTGTTGACCTCGGCGGCGGATCTCAAGCAGGCCAAGCGGGGTCGGACCGAGGTGCAACGCCTGGTCGGCGCGAACATCGCCCTGATCTTCGAGAAGGCCTCCACGCGCACTCGATGTGCCTTCGAGGTGGCAGCGCACGACCAGGGTGCCTCCGTGACCTACCTCGACCCCTCCGGCTCTCACATCGGCCACAAGGAGTCGGCCAAGGACTCCGCCCGGGTGCTCGGTCGCATGTACGACGGCATCGAGTACCGCGGCTTCAGCCAGACCACGGCCGAGACGCTGGCCACCTTCTCCGGTGTCCCGGTGTGGAACGGGCTCACCGACAAGTGGCATCCCACCCAGTCGCTCTGCGACATGCTCACCATGCGCGAGCACGCGGGCAAGCCAGACCACGAGATCTCGTTCGCCTTCGTCGGTGACGCCCGTGACAACACCGCCAACTCGCTGCTCGTCGCCGGGGCCATGCTCGGCATGGACGTCCGAATGGTGGCCCCCGCGTCGCTCGGCAACCCCGAGGACGTCATCAGTTCCGCACGCGGAGTCGCAGCGACGACCGGCGCCAGGATCACCTGCACCAGCGACATCGCCTCCGGCACCGCCGAGGTGGACTTCGTCTACACCGATGTCTGGGTGTCGATGGGCGAGCCCGTCGAGGCCTGGGCTGACCGGATCGAGGTCCTCACGCCCTACCAGGTCACGGCAGACCTGCTCCGGCGCACCGGCAACCCCGACGTGAAGTTCATGCACTGCCTGCCGGCCTTCCACGACCGGGGGACGGAGGTCGGTGAGGAGCTGTTCCAGAAGACCGGCCTGAGCGCCCTCGAGGTCACCGACGAGGTCTTCGAGTCACCGGCCTCCATCGTCTTCGACCAGGCGGAGAACAGGATGCACACGATCAAGGCGGTCCTGGTCGCCACGTTGGCGTCGCAGTGACGGTGGCCCAGGCCTCGGCGGCTGCGGGTCTGTCGGCTTCGGAGGCGCTCCTGCGTCACGAGAGGGACGGCGCGAACGCCGTGCCGCCCCCACGTCGTACGCCGGCCTGGCGCCTCCTGCTGGCTCAGCTCACCCACTTCTTCGCAGGCATGCTGTGGGGCGCAGCCCTGCTGGCGCTCCTCGCAGGGATGGCGACCCTGGCCGGCGCCATCGGCGTGATCGTGCTCCTCAACGGGGTGTTCGCCTTCGTGCAGGAGCACAAGGCCGACCGGGCCGCGGACGAGCTCAACGCGATGATGCCTGCGACCACTCGCGTGCGTCGGGACGGTGAGACGCTCAGCGTCCCGGTGGCGGACCTGGTGCTCGACGACGTCGTCCTGCTCGAGGCCGGCGATCGGGTCGGAGCCGACCTGCGCGTCCTCGAGGCCCACGAGCTCACCATGGACGAGTCCATGCTGACCGGCGAGAGCGTGCCCGCTCCACGGGAGGCCGGTGGTGACGTCTTCGCGGGGACCTTCGCGGTCCAGGGCGACGGCACCGGAATCGTGGTCGCCATCGGCACGAGCACCAGGTTGGCCGGCATCGCCGCCCTCACCGACCAGGCCCGACGCCCGCCCAGCCCGCTGTCGGTGCAGCTGCACAAGCTGGTCATCGTCGTCGCGGTCATCGCTGTGGCAGTGGGGGTCCTGGTGTCCGGGGCGTCCCTGCTCCTGGGGTCCGGGGTGACCGCTGCCCTGCTGCTCGGTGTCGGGGTCATGGTTGCTCTCGTCCCCGAGGGACTGCTGCCCACCGTGACCCTCTCGCTGGCCCGGGGCGCCCAGCGAATGGCCGACCAGAATGCGTTGGTCCGTCGCCTGGAGGCCGTCGAGACGCTCGGGGCGACGACCTTCATCTGCACCGACAAGACCGGGACCCTGACGCGCAACGAGATGTCGGTCGTCGAGGGATGGACCCCGGCGGGGACCTTCCGCTCCACCGGCACTGGCTACGAGCCAGCAGGTCACGTGGCAGCAGAGCCCGACGTGCTGGTCCTCGCAACCCTCGCAGCGACCGGCGCTCTCGCGTGCACGACCGGACGGAGCGCCTTGCGTGACGGTCGCTGGGTCGCCGAGGGCGATCCCATGGACGCTGCCCTCGACGCGTTCGCCCGTCGACTCGCGGTGGGCGAGCAGGCGACCCCCCGGGCGCGTCGACCGTTCACCGCCGCTGCCAGGTCCAGTGCGGCCGTCCTCGACGGGACCGCCTACGTCATGGGGGCGCCGGAGGTGCTGCTGGATCTGTGCTCAGGGACCTCCCCGGACAGGACCGAGTGGGCGCAGCTGGCCGAGATGTCCGGCCGAGGCCGCCGGGTCATCGCAGTGGCGCGGTCGCGCACGACCTCACCCGCGAGCGCCGACGACCCCGAGGAGACGCTCGCGGCAGCCATGGCGGGTGGCCTCGAGATTCTCGCTCTCCTGGGCATTCAGGACCCTCCGCGTGCCGAGGTCGCGGACGCCGTGGCGCTGTGTCATCGCGCTGGCATCAGGCTGGCGATGATCACCGGAGACAGTGCGGCCACCGCTGCTGCGGTCGCCAGCGAGGTGGGCCTCCTCGGGCCCACAGGTGTCGTGGTCGAGGGTGCCGACCTCCCTGGCACCGACCTCGAGATCGCCGAGCTCCTGGACCGTCAGGACGGCGCGGTGGTGGCCCGCGTGACCCCCGCGGACAAGCTGCGCATCGCCCGCGCCCTGCGCACCCACGGCCACGTCGTCGCGATGACGGGCGACGGGGTCAACGACGCCGCCGCCCTGCGAGAAGCCGACGTCGGCGTGGCGATGGGCAGGTCCGGGAGCGACGTGGCCAGGGAGGCGGCCGACCTCGTGCTCCTCGACGACAGCTTCGCCACCATCCCCAAGGCCATCCAGCTCGGCCGCGGCACCTTCGCGAACATCCGCCGCTTCCTGACCTTCCACCTCACCGACAACGTCGCCGAGCTCGTCCCCTTCGTCCTGTGGGCCTTGACGGGCAGCGAGATCCCGCTCGCCATCGGTGTGCTGCAGGTCCTCGCACTCGACATCGGCACCGACATGCTGCCTGCTCTCGCGTTGGGTGCCGAGCCCGCCAACGAGCGCACCATGAGCGGACCCCGGCGGACGACCGACGTCGTCGATGCTCGACTGATGCGACGCGCGCTGCTGGTGCTGGGGCCTACCGAGGCGCTGCTCTCGATGGGCGCGTTCATCACGGTCCTGATGATGGGCGGCTGGACCTACGGCGAGGACGCGTCGGTCGGCCTGCTCTCGGTCGCCTCGGGCACGGCGTTCGCGGTCATCGCGGTCGCCCAGATCGCCAACGCGTTCGCGTGCCGCAGCGAGACCCGGCCGGCGTGGCGCGTCGATCCTCGCCGCAACCCCTTCGTCGTCGGCGCCGTCGCCGTCGAGGCGTTGCTCCTCGTCGGGTTCCTCGGCATCCCGTGGGTCGCCGACCTGCTCGGTGGGGCGTGGCCCTCGGTCACCGGGTGGCTGTTCTGCCTCCTGGCCTTCGTGACGATCCCCGTGGTGGACGCGGCACACAAGGGTTTCCTCCATGCCCGCAGGACGCGAGTCACCCAGGGCGACCTGACCTGACGGGGGGTCGTTCGGCTCGAGTGCCGGGACCTCTGACCCTGACCTCCGGACACGAGGCGTGGTGCGCTGGAACCACAGACAACTCGGCAGGAGCCACCCATGACCACCCTCGCAACCACGCTCGTCGTCCTGCTCGCCCTCGTCGTCCTCGGGCTGCTCATGGCCATCAAGGTCGTCAAGCAGTACGAGCAGGGCGTGGTGTTCCGGCTGGGCCGGGTCCGTGGTCCCCTTGACCCGGGACTGCGCGCGATCATCCCGCTCGTCGACGTCATGCATCGGGTGTCGCGGCGGATCGTGACCATGCCGATCCAGTCGCAGGGGATCATCACCCGCGACAACGTGAGCGTCGACGTCTCGGCCGTCGCCTACTTCCGGGTGGTCGACACCGTGAAGTCGGTCGTGGCCATCGAGAACGTCTACTCGGCCATCGACCAGATCGCCCAGACCACCCTGCGCAAGGTCGTGGGCCAGCACACGCTGGACGAGACGCTCTCCGAAACAGACCGGATCAACCTCGACATCCGCGAGATCCTCGACGTCACCACCATCGTGTGGGGGGTCGAGGTCACGCTCGTCGAGCTCAAGGACATCCAGCTTCCCGAGACGATGAAGCGCGCCATGGCCCGGCAGGCCGAGGCCGAGCGCGAGAAGCGGGCCAAGATCATCAACGCCGAGGGCGAGTCCCTCGCGGCAGCCGCGCTCGGCGATGCCTCGGACATCATGATGGCCCACCCGCTCGCACTGCAGCTCCGCAACCTCCAGAGCCTGGTGGACATCGGCGTCGACAAGAACACGACCGTCGTCTTCCCGGCGCCACTGATGACCACGATTGCCGAGCTGGGGTCGTTCCTCGCCCGCGAGAAGGCGGCTGCGGCACTGCCCGCCACACCCCTCCCCGAGGTGTCGCCGCTCGTGAGCAACGGCGTCAAGCCCGGTGGCTCCTCCACCTGACGAGGTGGCGGGCGTCGTTGTAGGCGAGCAACCCGGGGAACGTCGAGACGAAGTCCGCCTGGAACCGCACGACGAGCAGGTGATCGAGCCGGTCGTAGCTGTAGAGACTCCCCCTGCACTGCCCTATCTGGACGAACCACGGCCAGGCGTCGGCCGCACGAGGCACGTCCGACGCGGCGTGCTGGCCGCACCTCACACCGCGGTCGGGAGCTGTGGGCCGAGTGCGGGAGCGGGCACCACCGCGACAGCGACGAGGGCATGCTCGAGGACAGCCGGAGCCACGGAGTCATGGACGAGGTCGGCGAGGAGGCTGGTGCGGCGACGCCCGATGACGACGAGGTCGACGTCGGGGGCGGGAGCTAGGAGCTGTTGGTCGGCGAAGCCGGAGACCAGCTGCACGGTCACCTCGACGTCGGGGAACTTCTCGGCCATCCCCGCGAGAGACTCCGAGACGAGGGCGCGGTCCGCCTCGAGGTCGGGCAGGAGCTCACCCCCGCGGGCGGGTGCCACCGGGGGGGCGATCGAGTAGCAGTGGAGAACGCTCAGGGCGCACCCTCGGAACGAGGCAATGCGGTAGGCGAACTCGATGGCGGGCAGCGAGACCTCCGTCCCGTCCACGCCGACCACGATCCGCTGCTCGGACCGGACCGCCTCGCGGCCGCGACGTACGACGACCGGGCACGGGGCGTGCTTGGAGACCGAGACGCTGACAGAGCCCAGCAGCAGGCTGGCGACGGGTCCGCGGCCACGCGAGCCGACGACGACCATCGCGGCGTGCTCGCCCAGGGCGAGCAGGACGGTCCGTGGGTCGGACACGCTCAGGACGTCATGCACCCGCAGGTGCGGGTCGCGCTCGTGGGCGTGGGCGGCAGCGGCGGAGAGCAGTGCCTGCGCATCGGCGCGTGCGTCGTTTAGGAGTCGGCCGTAGTCGAGTCCGCTCGAGCCGTACAGGCCCACCGCCTGAGTGCCCATCGCCATGATGGCGTGCACGATCGTGAGCGTGCGCTGCTCGAGGGCGGCCTGCTCGATGGCCCAGTCGAGGGCGTCGTCCGACCAGGGTGAGCCGTCGATGCCGACGACGATGCTGCCTGCGGGTACGTCTGGTGTGTCCATGGGTCCACCATCGTCGTGGCGACCTTCGCCGCCCATGGGCGAAGTCCCTTCATCGTCGGGTCCTTCGGCACCTCCGGGACGGGTCATGGTGATGAGCTGATCTGGTCCAGCGCCAGCGAGATGACGTGGGTTGCCGCCAGCCCGGCTCCGCCGCCCAGGACGGACCCGGCGAGGAGGAGCCCCAGGACGGTGCCGGTCAAGGACCAACCGCGGTGTCGCTCGGTGTAGGACGCCACGGTGCGCGGTGCGGGTCTCGGGTCGGACATCAGACGTCGGCCGTCATGGCGGAGCCCCTCTGCTGGGGAGGGAGCCCGAGATGCCTCGACTCGGATGCGCGGGATCGCGACCCTGGTGCCTCCAGCATCACCGTCGCGGAAGGCGGCGGGTCTCGACAGGGCCGGTCGTCGGCCCGGCACGGGACTTTCGGCACTGGGGGCGCGGGGGCGCGGGGGCACGGGGCGCGGGGGCGCGGGGGCACGGGGCACGGGAGCGTGGAGACGAGGCTCAGCTCGCGGGAGCTCGCCTCGCCCTCCAGCGGGCCGTCGTCGCCCGCCGCCTGCACCAGCGCCGGGTCGGCGAGCACGCCGATGTGCTGCCGCCCGGACAGGTCATGGCCTCGGTCGTGCGGGTCGCGCGCACTGGAGCTACGCGGGTGTCCGAGGCCTCTCATCCCGGCTGCTGCGGAACGGGCTGTCAGAGAGCTCTTCGCATCCTTGAGGGCCCGCAGTGCTCTGCATGCAACGACCTCTCCACGGACGGTCCACGGAGAAGGACGATCCGCGATCTGATCAGACCACGACGTGCCCGACGTGCCCGACGTCCCAACGCGTCTGCGACGTCTTCTCGAGGCAAACCGCCTGGCCGTGGAGCGTCTCGATCTCTCCGCCGCGCTGCACCAGATCGAGGAGGCTGCCGTCGAGAAGGTCGGCGTGCAGTACGGCGCCATCGGGGCGCTGGGCAGCAACGGGGTCTGGACGAGTTCATCCATGACGGCATGGATCCCAAGATGGAGGGCGACAGCAGGTCGGTCGGCTTCCCTCCTCACCACCCGGCCATGAAAAGCTTCCTGGGGGTCTCGCTCCAGGTTCGCGACCAGGTCCTCGGTCATCTGACCTCCACGCTTGAGGATCGGGAGCGGATCGCCCGCAACCTCCATGACCATGTCGTCCAGCCTCCGTTCGGGGCACGTGGGCCGTCAATCGGCAGCAGAGCGTGTCGAGGTGCTGGTGGCCGCTGATGCCTACGCCGTGAGCGCCGAGGTGCTCGACGACGGCAAGGGACTCGTCGCCGGTGTCGCCCTGAGCGGCCTCGCCAACCTATGGGCGCATGCCGATGTAGTGGGATGCTCCACGCTCGGCGAGGAGGTCCGACAAACAGCGCATGGAGAACCGGAGCTCTCACACGAAGGTCTCGACTTGCTCTCCACGACCCGGACCTGGTGTCGACGGCCGGTCTGGTGCCCGCTGCAAGGTGAGCACCCGGCCCCGCACGACCCTCGTGCCGCAGGCTCTAGCCGGCGCCCTCGACGCGAGGTTCCTCGCAACAATCAGTCGAGCCCAAGTTGGGAACCCTGTGCACTTGCGCTTGTCAAGCGAACGTCTCTTCGACTGCACTAGATGCATGACAGCCGGCGCCATCATCGACCCCCACGAGGTCGACGACGATGCGCCCACACCCACTGACCTCATCGACCAGGTCCGCGCCGCGAAGGCAGCAGAGAACGCTGCCGGGTTGCGGATGTTCCACCTCGCGATCGCGTGGGCCCACGCCCACCCCGAGACCCCCGGCGACCAGTCCTGGAAGGCACCACGAGCTTCCTATGTCCCGGGTGAGCCGATGGGCGACGGGTCCCCGGTCACCGGTGACCTCGATGAGGTGCAGTGGTTCGGGATCCCCCCCATCACCTGGTCCGCCGCCGCCCCCTTCGCCACAGCTAACGCGATGTCCACCGCAGCCGGGAAGGCGTTCCTGCGTGACTGCCTCGTGATCCGCCACCGCATGCCCAGGGTCTACGCCAAGGTGGTGGCCGGGAAGGTCGCGGTGTGGCGGGCCCGGCGCATCGCGGGCGCCGTCCTCGGCGCACCCAGAGACGTCATCGCCCACGTCGACCGTGCCATCGCCCCCGTCGCCGGCACCGCCGGGTTGATCACCCTCGACCGCCTCATCGACGAAGCGATGCTCCTCCTGCACGCCGAAGAGGTCGAGGCAGCATCCCTCGAAGCCCTCGAACACCGCCACGTCACCCTCGATGAGAGGTCGATCGGTCATACCGGGATCGCGGAGATGACCATCCGCGCCGACTGGGCCGACCT
>NZ_FOQG01000002.1:213403-454457 GCF_900113685.1 Nocardioides psychrotolerans | reverse complement strand
GTGGTCTTGAACCAGGTGACCTGGAGCATCACCGAGACCGTCTCCAGGACGAAGATGCCGCCGAGGATCACCAGCAGCAGCTCGGTGCGGGTGAGGATCGCGAAGCCGGCGAGGGCGCCACCCAGGGCGAGCGAGCCGGTATCACCCATGAAGATGGCCGCCGGGGCAGCGTTCCACCACAGGAAGCCGAAGCAGGCGCCCATGATCGCGGCCGCGATGACGGCAAGGTCGAGTGGATCGCGCACGTTGTAGCACTGGCCGCTGGGATCCTGCTGGCAGAACTGGTTGTTCTGCCAGATGTTGACCAGCATGTAGGCGCCGAAGACCATCACGCTCGCGCCCGTAGCGAGGCCGTCGAGCCCGTCGGTGAGGTTGACCGCGTTGCTGGTCGCGGTGACGATCAGCCAGATCAGCACCATCGCCAGGATCGTCGGCAGCACGAGCCAGTCGATCTCGCGCAGGAACGAGACCTTCTCCGAGGCGGGCGTCCGCCCGTTGGCGTCCTCCAGCATCGGCGAGAGCGCCAGGAAGCCGAAGATCACCGCGACGATGGTCTGGCCGACCATCTTGGCCTTGCTGCGCAGACCGAGGCTGCGTTGCTTGGAGATCTTGATGAAGTCGTCGAGGAAGCCCACCAGGCCCATCCCGACGAAGAGGAACAGCAGCAGCAGCGCGGAGGCCGACGGGGCGCTGAGCGTGATCAGCTTGGCGGCGAAGTAGCCGACGACGGAGGCCAGGATGATGACCACGCCACCCATCGTGGGCGTGCCGCGCTTGGTGTGGTGGCTGGTCGGCCCGTCGTCGCGGATCTCCTGGCCATAACCCCAGCGGGTGAAGTAGGTGATCGCGACCCGGGTGCCGAGCAGCGAGATGAGCAGGGCGAGTCCGCCGCCCAGCAGGATCGCTCTCATGGTGTCGGGGCCACTCCTGTCGGTCGATCTGTCGGGTCTTCGTCGAGCAGCCCGTCGGCCACCACCTCGAGGGCGGCACCACGTGAGGCCTTGACCAGGACGACGTCCGTGGCCACGGCATTCTCCCGCAACCAGGCGAGTGCGTCGTCGCGCCCCGCCGTGACGATCACCTCACCGTGCCAGTCGTCACGGTCGGCGAGACCGTCGGCGATGCCGCGAGCAGGCTCCCCCACGACCACGACGACGTCGATGCCGTGGGCGCCCGCGGACCGGCCGACCTCACGGTGCCCGGCGACGCCGTCGGCCCCGAGCTCGCGCATCTCCCCCAGCACCGCGACCGTACGACGACCCGCGCGGTCGCCGATCGCCGCCAGGGCACCGATCGCGGCCACCATCGAGGCGGGGTTGGCGTTGTAGGCGTCGTTGACGACCAGGAGGCCGTCGGTCCGCTCGTGCAGCTCCATGCGCCACCGGGACGCCGACGTCGCCGTGGCGAGCGCGTCGACCACGTCGTCGAACGGTCGGCCCACGGCGAGCGCCATCGCCACGGCGGCCGCCGCGTTGGCGACCTGGTGGGCCCCGGTCTGGGTGAGGGACACGCGACGCCAGGTGCCGCCGTGGCCGATCTCGACGGTGGGCCGGCCGAGCGCGTCGAGCTCGAGGCCGCGCCAGGCCACGTCGCCGGCGTGGCCGAAGGTCATCGTGCGGGCCCGGGTGCGCGAGGCCATCGCGGCCGTCAGGTCGTCGTCGGCGTTGAGGACGGCCGTGCCATCGGCGCCGAGAGCCTCGACGATCTCACCCTTGGCGGCCGCGATGGCCTCCTGGCTGCCGAACTCGCCGATGTGGGCCGTGCCGACGTTGAGCACGGCCGCGACGCTCGGCGGCGCGATGTCGCAGAGGTAGGCGATGTGGCCGATGCCGCGCGCGCCCATCTCCACCACGAGGTAGGAGGTCGTGGCGTCGGCGCGCAGCACCGTCAGCGGCACGCCGATCTCGTTGTTGTTGTTGGCCGCCGTCGCCACCGTGGGTCCGGCCGCGGCCAGCACGTGGTCGAGGTAGTCCTTGGTGCCCGTCTTGCCCTGCGAGCCGGTCAGCGCCAGCACGGGGACGTCGAGGCGGTCGAGCACGTGACGCGCCAGGCGGCCGAGGGCCACGACGGGGTCGGCGACGACAACGGTCGGGGCATCGGTGGGACGACTGCCCAGCACCGCGTGGGCGCCGGCCGCGTAGTCGTGACCGTCGACCCGCTCCCCGACGACAGCGACGAACAGCCCGCCCTCGGTGGCCGCGCGGGTGTCGACGTAGGCCGGTCCGGACACGGTCAGCGTCGGGTCCCCGTGGACCACGCCGTCGACGACGGCGGCGATCTCGGCCAGTGTGAGGGGGATCATCCGCGCGCCGCCAGGGCCTCGCGCACGACCACGCGGTCGTCGAAGGGGTGGATCACGTCGTTGATCTCCTGCCCGGTCTCGTGGCCCTTGCCGGCCACGAGCACGATGTCACCGGGACGGGCCCGGCGTACGGCATCGAGGATGGCGAGGCCGCGGTCGCCCTGCTCCACGACCTCCGCCTTCACGTCTGCGCCGACGCCGGCGAGCATCGCGGCCCTGATCGTCGCCGGGTCCTCGGTGCGGGGGTTGTCGTCGGTGACGATCAGGACGTCGGCCAGGTCGGCGGCGATGCCGGCCATGATCGGCCGCTTGCCGGGATCGCGGTCGCCCCCGGCGCCAAGGACGATGATCACCTGGCCGTCGGTGAGGGGGCGCAACGTGCGCAACGCGGCAGCCACGGCGTCGGGCTTGTGCGCGTAGTCGACGACCACCACGAAGTCCTGGCCGGCGTCGACCTGCTCGAAGCGTCCGGGCACGCCGGCTCCCCCGGAGATGCCGCTGGCCACGGCAGCGGGGTCGAGACCGGCCTCCCCGCAGGCGGCGATCGCGGCGAGGGTGTTGGCCACGTTGAAGTCGCCCGGCACGGGACAACCGGCCGGGACGCTCAGCCCGTCGGGTCCGCGCACGGTGAAGGACGAGCCGTCCGCGCGCAGGACCACGTCGACGGCCTGCCAGTCGGCGTCAGCGCCCTGCGAGGACATCGTGCGCACGGGGATGCTCGCCTCGGTCACGAGCCGGCGACCGTGGGCGTCGTCGATGTTGACGAGGGCCAGCCGGGCGCGCTCGGGGGTGAACAGCGAGGCCTTGGCGCGGAAGTAGTCCTCGACGTCGGCGTGGAAGTCGAGGTGGTCGCGGCCGAGGTTGAGGAAGACGCCGACGTCGAAGACCACGCCGTCGACACGGCCCATCACCAGGGCGTGGCTGGATACCTCCATGGCGCAGGCGGTGACGCCGCGCTCGCGCATCATCGCGAAGAGCCCGTGCAGGTCAGGCGCCTCGGGGGTCGTCAGCGTCGTCTTGATGTCGGTGCCGTCGACGCGGGTGCCGACGGTGCCGATCACCGCGGCGCTCACGCCGGCGCGCTCGAGCCCGTTCTCGGCGAGCCGGGTCGTGGTGGTCTTGCCCTGGGTGCCGGTGACGCCGATCATCCGCAGCGCCTGCGCCGGCTCGCCGTAGACGCGCGCCGCCAGCCGGCCCAGAACGCCTCGCGGGTCGGCGACCACGACGAGAGGGACCTCGACACCGGTCATCGCCGCCGCTTGCGTCGCGCCCGCCTCGTCGGTGAGGACGGCGACCGCACCGGCCTCGAGCGCGGCCGGCAGGAAGCCGATGCCGTGCGCGCGCGAGCCCGCGAGGGCGGCGTACAGGTCGCCGGGCAGGACCCGCTGCGAGCTCAACGACAGGCCGGTGATCGTCACGTCCGTGACGTCACCGAGGGTCCGCGCCGCGCCGTACGTCGTCCTCAGCCAGGCGACGACGTCCCGGAGCGCGACGACCTCGGGGTGCTCGGGTCGGGTTGCCACCGGACGATCATGGCTCATCTCCACTCGACGGGCAGGCGGGAGGCCGGGGTGCCCGTCGGCGGGACCGCGTAGCGGCGCAGGGCGTAGCTCATGATGCGCGAGAACGCCGGGCCGGCGACCGAGCCGCCACCGCCGCCGTTGGTGGGGTCCTGGACCACGACGTAGACGGTGAAGCGCGGGTCGTCGGCGGGGGCGAAGCCCGCGAAGGAGACCGTGAAGGTGCCGTCGTAGCAGCCGCAGGCCTCGCCGACACGCTGCGCGGTGCCGGTCTTGCCGGCTACGCGGTAGCCCGGGACGGCTGCGCCGGGGGCGACGCCCTCCTCGGGGTCGAGCACCCGCTCCATCATCATCATCGTCTGGTAGGCGGCGTCGTCGCTGACCACGCGGCGGGTGGTGGCGACGTCGGTGCCGACCTCGCGCCCCTCGTCGGTCGTGGCCGATCCCTTGATCAGGCTGGGGTCGATGCGCACGCCGTCGTTGGCGATCGCGTTGACCGCGGCGGTCATCTGCACCGCGTTGACCGACAGGGACTGACCGAAGGCGATGCGGTCCTGGGTCTGGCTGGTCCACATGCTCTCGTCGGGCAGGAGACCGGCGGTCTCGCCACCGACGCCGATGTTGGTGCGCTGGCCGAGGCCGAAGCGGGTGAGGTAGTCGCGCAGCTGGCCGTCCTCGAACTTGTCGGCCGCCAGCACGGTGCCGATGTTGGACGACTTGGCGATGACGCCCGCGAGGGTGAGCTTGAGCAGGCCGTGGTCGAAGTAGTCGCCGATCGAGCGGTCCTGGCGGTCGAGCTGGCCGGGCACGAGCAGCTTGGTGCGGTTGGTGACCTTGCCGGCGTCGATGAGGCCGGCGACGGTGAGGACCTTCTCGACCGAGCCGGGCTCGTAGACGTCGGTCATCGCCCGCGACTTGTAGTCGCCGTCGCTGGCCTCGTCGGGCTTGTTCAGGTCGTAGGTCGGGTCGTCGGCCAGGGCGAGGATGTCGCCGGTGCGCGTGTCCATGACGACGCCGATGCCCGACTCTCCCCCGGACTGGCGCACGGTCTGTCGCACGATGCGCTGGGTGAAGAACTGCAGGTCTCGGTCGATCGTGGTCACGAGGTCGCGGCCGTCGGTCGCCTCGACGATCGTGCTGTCGCCGAGCGGGATCTTGTTCCCGGCGCCGACCTGGTAGCTGGTCTCGCCATCGGTGCCGGCGAGGTAGGAGTTGAACATCGCCTCGAAGCCGGCCGACGGCTTGGCGCTGCCGTCGGGGTTGGGCGTGCCCAGGAAGCCCACCAGGTTGGCCGCGACGTCGCCGGACGGGTAGACGCGGACGGGGTCGCGCTCGGTGAGCAGGCCGCTGTAGGCGTCAGCGATCTCCTCATACTCGGCGAGCGCCTCGTCGTCGCCGTCCTTCTCGGCCTCGACGGCCTTGTCGGCGGCGTCGCTCGCGCGGCTGCGGGCCTCGTCGAGGACGGTCGCCGCGATCCGGGCCGGCACCTGGCGGGCGATGTACTGGTAGCGGCTGTCCTCGACGCGCAGGCGCTCGAGGGTCCGGAAGTAGTCGACCGCGAGGCGCGTGGAGAGGAACTTCGCGAGCTCGGCGGCCCGGGGGGTGGTCAGGGCCGGGTCGGCGACGACCATCAGCCCGTCGGCGGAGTCTGCCAACGGCTCGCCGTTGCGGTCGAGGATGTCGCCACGCTCGGCCGGCAGCGTCACGGTGACCGAGCCGTCGGCGGCCGCCATCGCGGCGTACTCCCGCGGGTCGAGGCCCTGGAGCTGCACGAGGCGGGCGCCGAAGAAGGACAGCACGATCGCGATCAGGACGAAGCCGGAGCGCATGCGCACGTCGGCCGAGCCGCGCGTGCGCGGTCGCAGCCGCTGCTGGCGGGTTCGGCTCACGGTCGGTCTCCTGCTCGACGGCGGCATCAGCGCTCGGAGCGCTGCTGCTGTTGGTCCTGCTGTTCCCCTTGGGACTGCTGTTGCTGCTGGGGTCCAGTTCTACCGGTGTCTCCGCGGCCCGAGCCGCTGCCACGCGCCGTGTCGCCGCGGTTTCCGGTCTGGCCGGTCACCTGGTCGGCGGGCACGTCCCCGATGACGGTCTCGATGATCGGCGCCGGGTCCAGGACGCCGGGACGGGTCGGCTGGTTCGGCACGAGGTCGAGGCGCTCGGCGGGCTCGCCACGCTCCCCTGTCACCTCACCGCTCTCCAGGGAGAGGAACAACGGGGCGCCTGCCGGCTCCATGCCGAAGCGGCGTTGCGCCTCGGCGGCCAGTCGCTGGGGGTTCCGGAGCTCCTCGAGCTCCATCTCGAGGGCCTGCTCACGAGCAGCGAGGTTGGTGGCACGCTCCTGCAGGGCCGTCGTCGTGAACGACGCCTGCTGCATGGAGGTGTTGAAGAGCAGCAGCCCGACGACGCCCGCGAGCAGCAGCAGGCTCACCAGCGTCACGAAGGGCACCTTCGGCGCGCGTGTGCGACGACGGGGCACGACTGTCAGTCGGGCCCTCTCGACGGCCGCGCCCGCCAGACCTCGGCCCTGGGTCGAGAGGCGGGATCGGACCGTGGCCGGTGCTGGACTGCTCATCTGCGCGGCTCCTTCCGGGAGGTGCTGCTCCTGTTGGTGCCGGGGTGGACTCGTTCGACGGCCCGCAGTCGGACCGATGCAGCGCGGGGGTTGGCGGCGATCTCGGACTCGTCGGCCTTCTCGGCGCCGCGCGTGACCAGGCGCAGCGGCGGCTCCTGGCCCTCGGGCACGAACGGCAGGTCGACCGGCACCGTGGACCGGGTCACGGCGGTGAAAGCCTGTTTGACCAGCCGGTCCTCGAGGGAGTGGTAGGACTCGACGACCACCCGGCCACCGACCCCGATCGCGTCGATGGCGGCCGGCATCGCGCGGCGCAGGACGGCCAGCTCGTCGTTGACCTCCATGCGCAGGGCCTGGAAGGTGCGCTTCGCAGGGTGTCCCCCGGTCCGGCGGGCCGGCGCCGGGATCTCGGCGTAGAGCAGCTCCACGAGACGCCCCGAGGTCGCGAACGGCTCTGTCTCGCGCTCGCGCACCACGGCGCCGGCGATCTTGCGGGCGAACTTCTCCTCGCCGTAGTCGCGCAACACCCGGGTCAGCTCACCGGCGGAGTAGGTGTTGAGCACGTCGGCCGCCGTAGGACCGGTCGTGCCATCCATGCGCATGTCGAGGGGCGCGTCGACCGAGTAGGCGAACCCGCGCTCGCGCACGTCGAGCTGCATGGAGGAGACCCCGAGGTCGAAGAGGACGGCGTCGGCGTGGGCCAGCTCGAGGTCGTGCAGCACGTCGAGGACCTCGTCGTAGACGGCGTGGACGCCGGTGAAGCGCTCGCCGTACGGCGTCAGACGTCGGCCGGCGAGCTCGAGGGCGGCGGTGTCCCTGTCGATGCCGACGACGCGGGCCCGCGGGCAGCGCTCGAGGACCGCCTCGCTGTGGCCACCGAGGCCCAGGGTGCAGTCGACGAGCACGGCGCCCTCGTGGTCGAGGGCGGGCGCGAGCAGGGCGACAACCCGGTCGAGGAGGACCGGGACGTGGGAGGCGGACATGTCAGCGACCCAGCTGGGAGAGCAGGAGGAAGGCGAGCGCGAAGGCCACCGAGGTGCCGGCCGAGAAGGCCATCACCGCGGCAGCATCACGCGCCTGGTGACGGACCCGGCGTGGTGCCGGCTGTGTGACGCTCATCGGTTTCGACCCCGCTCGAGAGTGCGCTGCTGGTGCTGGTGCTGGTGCTGGTGCTGGTGCTGGTGCTGGTGATCCGCAGGACCAGGTCCCTGCCCGCTTCCCGAGGGAAGTGCCGCTTTCTGGCGCCGGGGAAGGTGCCCAGAACTCGGCGAGTACAGGAAGCGGGCGCGAGACCTCGTCCTGCGGATCTGATGTGCAGTTGTGCTACTCGTCGTCCTCGTCGAGGTCGGCGAACTTGAGGACCTCGGCCTCCTGGTATTCCCGCCACTTGGTGGGGTTCCAGATCTCGAGGCGGTCCCGCACGCCGATCACGACCACGTCCCGCTCGAGCTCGGCGTAGTCCCGCAGGTTCGAGGGGATGCCGATGCGGCCCTGCTTGTCCGGGGTGACCTCGTCGCCCCCGGAGAAGAACATGCGGTTGTAGCCACGTGCGGCCTTGCTGGTCATCGGCTTCTCCGAGGCCCGGTCGGCCTCGCGGTCGAAGACCTCCGGGGGCCAGACGACCAGGCAGTTCTCCTGACCTTGTGTCACGACAACCCCCTCAGCCAGCCGGTCCCGGAACTTCGCGGGGAGGAAGAGCCGACCTTTCTCGTCGAGCTTCGGCGTGAAGGTGCCCATGAACCGCATGGAGCCCCTCCTTCGTCAGCCACCTTCAGCACCTTGAGCCACCGCCATCCACCGCACTGGTCCCTTCCTCCACTTTGCTCCACATTACTCCACATTCCCCCACCGTCAACCACCAATCACCCCATGTGCACCCCAGGCGCAACCAACCCCCCGCTGTCGGGCGTCTGAGGCAGCGGGTCAGGAGGACCGCTCGGCACGTGTTGCCGCAGCGATCTAGGGTGTGATCCAGGCAACCTGGAGGTCTCGGCGCCCGCCTGGGCGCTCTCAACAGGTGCGACGGGGAAGGAACGGCACGTGGAGGCAACGACTGTGACGGCTGCTGGGACGACGGGGAGCCCGTCGGGCCCGGGAGCGGGAGCCGACCTCGAGACCCTGTCCCGGGTGGTGGGTCAGGTGCGCAGCAACATCGAGCGCGTCATCGAGGGCAAGCCCGACGTGGTCAACTCCGCGCTGGTCGTGCTGCTCGCCGAGGGCCACCTCCTGATCGAGGACGTGCCCGGGGTCGGCAAGACGACGCTGAGCAAGGCCCTGGCCCGGAGCATCGACTGCACGGTGCGGCGCATCCAGTTCACCCCGGACCTGCTGCCCTCCGACGTCACCGGCGTCTCGATCTTCAACCAGAACACCCGCGAGTTCGAGTTCCGCCCCGGCGGGGTCTTCGCCAACATCGTGGTCGGCGACGAGATCAACCGCGCCTCCCCCAAGACCCAGTCGGCGCTGCTGGAGTGCATGGAGGAGCGGCAGGTGACCGTGGACACCGGCACCTACCAGCTCGAGGCCCCCTTCATGGTGATCGCCACCCAGAACCCCATCGAGATGGAGGGCACCTACGCCCTCCCCGAGGCCCAGCGCGACCGGTTCATGGCCCGCGTGTCCATCGGCTACCCCGTCGAGGCGGCCGAGATCGCGATGCTCGACTCGCGCTCCGCCTCCAACCCCATCGACGACCTCGAGCCCGTGACGGACGCTGCGGAGATCCGCAAGCTGTGCGCGATCGTGGCCCAGGTCTACGTCTCCCCCGCCGTGCAGCGCTACGCCGTCGCGCTGACCGGTGCCACCCGCCGCACCGACCAGCTCAACCTGGGCGCCTCTCCCCGCGCCACGCTCCACCTGGTGCGCGCGGCCAAGGCCTTCGCCGCGATCCACGCGCGCGACTACGTCCTGCCCGACGACCTGCGCACGCTGGCCCGGCCCGTGCTCGCGCACCGGCTGCTGCCGAGCGTCGAGTCGGCGATGAGCGGTCGCTCGACCATGGCGATCCTCGACGCGCTCGTGGCCGCCGTGCCCGTGCCCGAGCCCCAGCACCGTGCGTGAGGCGCTGGCCGGTCTGACCGTCCGCGGGCGGGCGTTCCTCGCTGCCGGGGTCACGGCCGTCGTCTGCTCGGTGCTGCTCGGCCAGCCTGCGCTGACCCGCGTCGGCATCCTCGTCCTGGCCCTCCCGCTGGTGACCGCGGTGTTCCTCGGTCGCAGCCGCTATCGCCTGGCGCTCGTGCGCACCGTTTCCCCGCAGCTGGTCGCCGCCGGTCAGCCGGCCCGGGTCAACCTGACCCTCACCAATGAGGGGCGCACCCCCAGCGGGGTGCTGCTGCTCGAGGACCAGGTGCCCTACGTGCTCGGCACACGGCCGCGCTTCGTGCTCGAGGGCATCGGTCACGGCTGGCGTCGCAACGTGACCTACCAGGTGCGTTCCGACGTGCGCGGGCACTTCGAGATCGGTCCCATGTCGGTGCGTGTGAGCGACCCGTTCGGTCTCGTCGAGCTCGGTCGTGCCTTCCGCACGACGGTCCCGCTGGTGGTCACGCCGCGCACGGTCCCGCTGCCCACCATCCCGCTCGGCGGTGGCTGGACCGGCTCCGGCGACAACCGGCCGCGCGCCTTCGCGGCCGGCTCGGCCGAGGACGTCACGGTGCGGGAATACCGCCAGGGTGACGACCTGCGCCGTGTCCACTGGCGCAGCTCGGCGCGCGTGGGTGAGCTGATGGTGCGCCGCGAGGAGCAGCCCTGGCAGTCGCGCGCGACGCTGTTCCTCGACAACCGCGTGCGGGTCCACCGCGGCCAGGGCATCGCCTCCTCGCTGGAGGCCGCCGTCTCCGCGGCCGCGTCGATCGCGGTCCACCTCAGCCACCGGGGCTTCACCGTCCGTCTCGTGACGGCCTCCGGCGAGGACTCGGCGAGCTCGTGGCACCAGCGCGACGCCGACCTCAACACCGGACCGCTGCTCGAGGCGCTCGCCGTCGTGAAGCCGGAGCCAGCCATCCAGCTGGACACCAGCTGGTTGGGCGAGCAGACCCACGGCGGCCTGACGGTCGCGGTCCTGGGCAGCCTCGAGCCGATGGACGTGCCGGCGCTGCGCCGCATGCAGCACCACACGACCTCGGCGCTCGCCATCGCGCTCGACGTGGACGCCTGGGCCACGCCGGCCCAGGGTGCCGGCAGCGCCGCCCCGGTGCTGACACAGCAGGGTTGGCGCACCGTCACCCTCGGGCCTCGTGACCGGCTCGACACCGTCTGGCAGGACCTCGGCCGCAACACCCAGTCCCCCCGCGGTGGGGGCGCCGACGCGCCGGGCGGGATGGCCATGTCGCAGCCCGGCGAGCGTCCCCTCGAGCCGGAGGTGACCCGGTGAAGCGCGACCGCGCCAGCCTCGGCAGCGGCCTGCGCCTGGCCCTGGTCGCCGCCGCGACCACCTGGGCGGCGACCTTCTCCTGGCGCGACTTCAGCGAATCGTCCTCGCCCTACCTCGGTCCGCTCCTGGTGCTCGGTGCCGTCGTGGCCGGCACCGGGGCCCTCGCCCGCTGGTGGCGGCTGCCCGGTCCCGTGGTCTTCCTGCTCCAGGTCGCGCTCTCCGGGATGCTGGCCTGCCTCATGCTCACCGGCTCCCCGCTGCCGGTGGGCCCTGCCTACGCCGAGTTCGTCAACGCGTTCCGCGACGCGGTCGAGAGCGCCAACGGCTACGCCGCTCCCGTCCCGGACGGCGTGCCGGGCATCCATCCGCTGCTCGTGGCGGGCGGGCTCGGGTGCCTCCTGCTGGTGGACCTGCTGGCCTGCACCCTGCGCCGCGTCCCGCTGGCCGGGCTTCCGCTGCTCAGCGTCTACAGCGTCCCGGTCAGCCTCCTCGACACGAGCATCTCGTGGTGGGTCTTCGCGGCCACGGCCGTCGGCTTCATGTCCCTGCTCTACCTGCACGAGAGCGAGCAGGTCTCCCGCTGGGGCCGCCCGCTGGGCCAGCAGCTCGAGAACGACACCGGGCTCGGCGTCCGGGCCGGGGCCGTCAGGACCAGCGCCGGCGCGATCGGTGGTGTGGCGACGGCCCTGGCGCTCGTCGTACCTCTCGCGATCCCGACGCTCGACGTGACCCTCTTCGACTTCGGCAACGGGCCCGGCGGCGACAACGAGATCACCATCAAGAACCCGATGGCCGACCTCCAGCGCGACCTGAAGCAGGGTCCGGACGTGCCCCTGATCCGGATCACCACGGACGACCCGTCCCCCGACCACCTGCGGATCGCCGCGCTGACGCGCTTCAGCCAGAACGAGTGGAGCTCGGGCGACCGCGAGGTGCCCACGGACAACCTGCCCAACGGCGCGATGCCCGCGCTCGAAGGCGTGCTGCCGAGCGTGCCGCGCCGCACCTACGACTACCGCGTCAACGTCACCGAGGGCTTCGACTCGACCTGGCTCCCCACGCAGGCGCCGATCTCCTCCATCGTCGCCCGCGGCGACTGGCGCTTCGACCCCAAGACGATGGACTTCATCGCCGGGCCGGACGAGGAGTCGGTCGCCGGGCTCGACTACGCGATGACCGCGGTCGAGCTCGACCTCCAGGCCGCCGAGATGGCGGCGTCGGGCTCCGCGGTCAACGAGGACAACACGGAGTTCCTCGACCTGCCCACGGGGGTGCCCTCCCTCGTGACCAACCTGGCTCTGGGTGTCACCGACGAGGCCGAGACCAAGTTCGAGAAGGCGCAGGCCCTCCAGCGGTGGTTCCGCGTCGACGGCGGCTTCACCTACAGCATCGACGAGTCCGACGAGGGCAACGGCGTCGACGAGCTCGAGGCGTTCCTCGACGAGGACGGCGGCCGCGTCGGCTATTGCGAGCAGTTCGCCGCTGCCATGGCCGTCATGGCCCGGGTGCTGGAGATCCCGTCGCGAGTGGCGATCGGCTTCCTCGAGCCGGAGCGCGTCGGCGCGGGGGTCTTCGAATACAGCTCGCGCGACCTCCACGCCTGGCCCGAGCTCTACTTCCCCGGCGCCGGTTGGGTGCTCTTCGAGCCCACACCCTCGGACCGCGTGCGCGAGGTCCCGGGCTATACCACCGAGAACGTCCCTGCGGCCCCCAACCCGCAGATCCCGTCGGCCGGCGCGAGCGAGGCGGTCCCCGACCGCACCTCCGAGAGCCCGTCGGCCTCCGCGACCCCCGAGGAGGACGCGGCCGCTGCCGACGCCGGTGACGACGGCTCGGCCTTCCCGTGGCTGCGCGTGCTCGGCATCTTCGTCGGGCTCGCGCTGCTGGTCGCGATCGCGCTCTCCCCACAGCTGCTGCGCCAGCGCGTGCGCGAGCGTCGCCTCGCCGGGGGGCCCGAGCTCGCGTGGACCGAGCTGCGGGCTGAGGCACGCGACCTGGGCCTGGCCTGGCCGCGTGACCGCTCGCCGCGGGAGACTCGCGACTGGCTGGTCACCCAGCTCGGCGGCCCGGAGCAGGACGGGGTCCAACGCCCACCGCGCGGGCCCGAGCTGGCACCGGAGGCCGTCGCCGCGATCGACCGGATCGTCGAGCGGCTCGAGCGGCTGCGCTACGCCCGCGGCCACGCCGGCGCCGGCGTCGAGGCCTCGCTCGCCGAGGACGTCACCGTCTGCATCGCGGCGCTGCGCCTGGGCTGCGTGCCGCGGGTCCGTCGTACGGCGCACTGGTGGCCGCGCTCGCTCCTGCGCCCCGAGCGCGGCAGCTCCTCCGTCCCCGCTCCCCGCACCGAGTCGCTCGACAGCGGGGTCGTCGAGCACGTCGGCTGAGCGTCAGGCCCGGAAAGTGTGGGACGTTCTCGACCTTCCGGGCCGGCCGGAGGTAGAAAACGTGCCGCACTTTCCGGTCGTGGGTCGGCGTCACGGACTGCATGAGTACCCGGATGTCCGGGGACCCTGGCGCCTGTCCGCCACTTCCCCCGGGCAGTTCGGTGCGTACGTCGGGCCCGTCGCGCTCAGCGGAGGGCGAGGGCAGGTGAACTGCCGACATAGAGCAGTCGAGGGGTTGGCCGGACAGCACAAGACCCCGGTCGCGGGGCGAGCGAGGTCTCGTCGGTGTCGGCGCGCTGCGGGCTAGTAACCGCCACCGTTCTGGTCGCGGCGGCGACGCCACCGCTCCTCGACGCGCTCCATGAAGGTGCCGTTGCTGGGGCGGCGCTGACGCTTGGTGCGACCGCTGCGGCCACCGTCGATGACGGCGAAGCCGGAGGGATGACCGGTCTGGCGCGGCTCAGCGGCGGCGGCGGCTGCCTGGCCGCGGATGGCGGTCAGGGAGACGGTCGCGGAGGCCAGCATGATGACGAAACCGACGATGCCGACCGGGATGATGCTGGTGATGGCACCGGTCATGAGGACCACGATGCCGATCACGAAGACGACCCCGGCCACGATGGCGCGGCGGCGGGCAGATCGGCGAAGCGTGGTGCCCCTCAGCGTGGAGGCGAACTTCGGATCCTCTTCGACGAGGGCGCGCTCCATCTGCTCGAGCAGTCGCAGTTCCTCTTCCGAGAGTGGCACGGATCTCCTCCGTCTCGCGTGGTGTGGGGCAAGTCTAGGCAGCGCTTCCACATCACGGTAGGCACGTTCACGAAATTCGTCACCGAAGCGATATCGAACGGGCCACACCGGACAGGACGAGCCGGACCGAAGCCTGCCGGACCGGTCCCCGCGGCCCCGCGGCGGGGTCGTCCAGGAACCCGCTCAACGATCCGGCCGGCGAGGCGCCGCGATGGACGCTCGCACCGACCGGACTCGACCAGCACCCTCCTGGTCGATCAGGCTGGCAGGGCGTACGGCGGCCGCGCCAAAGCGCCGGGTGGCCCGGTCGACGGCCCGGTCGGCCTCGGACCAGCCGTGCTCCCGCTCGCCCAGGACCAGCTGCTGGTGGACCCGGTCGCGGGGCACCAGGCCCTCCACCCGCACCCCGACCAGCCGGACCCGGGCGCGCTGCAGCCCGAGGGCGTCGTAGAGGCCGGTGACTGCGCGGTAGACCTCCTGGGTGCCGTCGGTCGCCTCCGACAGGGTGCGCGAGCGGGTGATGGTGGTGAAGTCGGCGAAGCGCACGGTGATGGTGACCGTGCGCCCGGCGACCCCGGCCGTGCGCATCCGGCCGGCCACCTTGGCGGTGAGCCGGAGCATCTCGCGCAGGACCACCGCCCGGTCATCGGTGTCCCGGCCGAAGGTCTCCTGGGCGCCCATCGACTTGTCGGGCTCGCCACCCCCGAGGCCGAAGGCCGAGGCGGTGCGGGCCACGACCTCGCGGCGGTCGGTGCCCCAGGACAGGTCGTGCAGCTGACGGCCCAGCGCCTCACCGACCGCGCGCTGGAGGGTGCGCAGCGGGGTGTGGGCAACGTCGCCGACGGTGATGAGCCCGAGGCGGTGCAGCATCGCCTGGGTCTTCTCCCCCACCCCGTAGAGCTCGCCCACGTCGAGCGGGTGCAGGAAGGAGGTCATCTCCTCGGGCGGCACCACGACCACGCCGTCGGGCTTGGCCCGCCGGCTGGCCAGCTTGGCGACCGAGACCGAGGCCGCCACTCCGACCGAGCAGGTGATGCCCTGCTCGTCGTGGATCGTCGCGCGCAGCTGCTCGGCGATCTGCAGCGGCGGGCCGAGTCGGCGCGTGGAGCCGCGGACGTCGAGGAACGCCTCGTCCAGCGACAGCGCCTCCACCAGCGGGGTGACCTGGCGGAAGGTGGCCATCACCGAGGTCGACACCGTGGTGAAGGTGTCGTAGTCGGGGGGCAGGACCACGGCGTGGGGGCACAGCCGCCGGGCGCGGGTGGCGGTCATGGCCGAGCGGACGCCGTACTGACGGGCGAGGTAGTTGGCCGACAGCACCACCCCGCGGTGCCCGCCCCCGACGATCACCGGCACATCCTGGAGGTCAGGCCGCTCGCGGGTCGCCACGGAGGCGTAGAACGCGTCCATGTCGACGTGCAGGATCGGGGTGGTGGTGGAGGCTGCGCCGGTGCGCGCGCCGGGGCCGGGGCCGGGGCCGGCCCCGATCGGGAGGGCGCTCATGCCGTCCGCCGAGTCGGCGCGTTGTCGCAGGGCCCCGTGTCGCGGGACGCGGCGCCGGTGCCACATCGTGCCGACTCGGCACAGCCTGGACGTCTCGCGGGCTCAGGTCGCGATGAGGTGCAGCTGGGTGGCGAGGGGGTGGTACTCCGGGCGGACGGCGACGGCGCGCTCCAGCTCGACGAGCGCGGCAGTGGCACCGGGCTCGAGGTCGAGCAGGGAGCCGGGCACCAGGTCGGCGAAGACCCGGATGCCGTGGATCGAGGTGGTCGTGAAGCCGGCACCGTCGAGCAGCCCGGTGATCTCGTCGTGGGTGAACCGGTGACCGGAGCGACCGGTCGTCGCGCCGGGCTCGAGCAGGGCGAGGGCCTGCTGGAAGTGGCCGGCCATCGCGCGGGCCAGGACGGCCGCGTGACGCTGGGCGACCAGCAGGCTGAGGGTGCCGCCGGGACGGAGTACCGCGCGCAGCGTCGCCAGGGCGGCAGCGGGGTCGTCGACGACCTCCAGCACGCCGTGGCAGAGCACCACGTCAGCGCTGTCGGCACCGACCGCCTCGACGAGGCTGGACAGGTCGCCCTGCTGGCCCGAGACCTCGACACCGACCTCGCGGGCGCGACGCGCCAGCGCGGCGAGGGCGTCGGGGCTGGGGTCGACGACGGAGACCCGGTGACCGAGCTCGGCCACCTTGACGGCGAAGCCGCCGGTGCCGCCCCCGATGTCGAGCACGTCGCGGCCACCATCACCCAGGACCGGGCGCAGGACGTCCCACACGACGGCGGTCCGGGCTGCTCCCCTGCGCTCACTGGCTGACATGCGGCCCACCCTAGGACACACCCCCGCCGGATCATCCCGGGCTCCCGGGCGAGCGGTGCCAGAGCTTGCGGGCGACGTCGCGGGTCTCCTCGCCGGCCGGCTTGATGTCGGCGTAGGGCGACATCTGGAAGCCGCTGCTGTGCACCAGCACCCGGCGCTGCTCGGGTGGCGCGAAGCCCTCGGGCCGCACCGCGAGCTGCTGGTGGACGGCGTCGATCCCCTCGCGCTGCCACAGCGCGTGGAGCGCGGGCAGCTCCCAGGCGCCGGTCGCCCGTAGGGAGACGCCGCGGTAGCCGGTGCGGCGCAGCTCGCCGCGCACGAGGAGCAGCCAGGAGTGGAAGACCGTGGCGGCGTAGGGACCCTGGGCGTCCTCGAAGAACGTCGCGTCGACCGGGCCGGTGGAGTCGTCGAGGGTCAGGAAGACGACACGGCGCCCCGAGCGAATCGGGGGGGTCTGGGTGGCGACCTTGACCCCGGCGACCAGCAGCTCGGAGCGGCTGCGCCTGCCCAGCAGGTCCTTGCTGCGGGTCACGCCGAGCTCGTCGAGGAAGTGGGCGTAGTCGTCGACCACGTGGCGACTCACGTCGAGCCCGAGGATCTCCAGCTCGGCGGCCATCGACTCGGCCGCCGTCATCTCCGGCAGGCCCGAGACCTCCCCCTCGCGCGGGGCGTCGCCGAGGTCGAGGCTGAGCTGGACCGAGGTCACCGCAGGCGGCGGCGCGGTGGCCCGGCTCTGCGCCGCCGCCTTGGCCCAGACGCCCTGCTCGGCCAACGGGTGCCGTTCGAGCCCGGTGGAGCGGTCGCGGTCGCGGGGGTCGGTGCTGTTGCGGACGGCCGCCTCGTCGGCGCGCGCGGCCGCGAGCCTGGTCGTCGTACGACGTGAGGAGAGGCCGCGACCACGTGCGGCCTTGTCGACGGCCTTGCCGTGCCGCTCGAGCTGGGCGACCTGGAGCAGCAGGTCGCGGCGGGTGACCCTGCCCCGGGCTCGGACCCCGTCGGGGCCCGAGCCGATGCCGTAGACCGCGTCGAAGCCACCGGCGAGCACCAACCTCTCCACGATCGGGCGGGAGACCTGCGCGCGCTGCCAGAAGTCGGTGAGGGACTGGTAGGGACGGGCGGCGACGACGCGCCCGACCTCGGCGGCGTTGATGCCCTTGACCTCGGCGAGGGCCAGACGGATGCCATAGCCGTCCGCCCCCTCCGCGTCGTCGTCCTTCTCGTCGTCCTTCTCGCCGACCCTCTCGACGACGTAGTGCTGCTCGGAGGCGTTGACGTCGAGCCCGAGCACCTCGATGCCGAGCTGACGGACGTCGTCGAGGATCAGCCGCTTGGGATACATCCCCGGGTCGTGGGTGAGGACGCCGGCGAGGAAGTGGGCAGGCCAGTGGGCCTTGAGCCAGGCCGACTGGTAGGTCGGCAGGGCGAACGCCGCGGCGTGGGCCTTGCAGAAGCCGAACGACGCGAATGCCTCGAGCACCCGCCAGACCTCCTCGACGACCGAGAGCGGGTAGCCCTGGGCGAGCGCGCGCGGGAAGAACCAGGTCCTGGTCTCCGCCATGCCCTCGACGTCGCCCAGTGCGCGGCGCTTCTCGTCGGCCTCGGCGAAGTCGATCCCGGCGAAGCGGGCGATCATCTCGATGACCTGCTCGTGGAAGACCACCACGCCCCGGGTGGGCTCGAGGATCGGGCGCAGGTGGGGGTGGAGGTAGGTCGCCTCCCGCCAGCCCTGCTTGACCTCGAGGTAGGGCGTGATCATGTCGCTCTTGACCGGGCCGGGCCGGAAGAGCGAGATGTCGGTGATGATGTCGCCGAAGGTCTCGATGCCGGACTTGCCGACCAGCTCGCGCTGGCCGGGCGACTCGATCTGGAAGACGCCGAGGGTCTTGGCGCTGCTGATCATCGCGAAGGTCGTGGGGTCGTCGAAGGGCACCTGGGCCTCGTCGTCGAGGTCGACGAGCTGGCCGTCGACCCGCTCGATCTCGGCGACCGCGTGGGCCATCGCGGACTGCATGCGGATGCCGAGGACGTCGAGCTTGAGCAGGCCGAGGTCCTCCACGTCGTCCTTGTCGAACTGGCTCATGGGAAAGCCGGCATGGCTGGCCTCGACCGGGGTGCGGTCGAGCAACGTGGCGTCGGAGAGCAGCACTCCGCAGGGGTGCATGGCGATGTGGCGGGGCAGCCCGTCGAGGCGCTCCACGAGCTGGAACATCAGGTCGAGCCGGGTGTCGGTGAGCCCGCTCGCGCGCAGCTCGGGCAGGTCGCGCAGCGCCATCCGGGCATCGCGGGCACGGATGTGCGGGAAGGCCTTGGCGATCGCGTCGATCTCGCCCGGCGGCATGCCGAGTGCACCACCGACGTCGCGCACGGCATGGCGCACGCGGTAGGTGTCCATCATCGAGACGCACACGCAGCGCTCCCCGCCGTAGCGGTTGAGGATCGCCTCATAGACCTCGAGCCGGCGCGCCGACTCCACGTCGACGTCGATGTCGGGCAGCGCACCGCGCCGCGGCGAGAGGAAACGCTCCATCAGCAGCTGGTGGCGGATCGGGTCGACGCCCGAGACCCCGAGCAGGTAGTTGACGAGGCTGCCGGCGCCGGAGCCCCGCGCCGCACAGCGCACCCCCATGTCGCGGATCAGGTCGGTGACGTCGCCGACGCTCAGGAAGTACGACGCGTAGCCGAGGCCGCGGATCGTCTCCAGCTCGTCGTCGAGCCGGGTCCAGATCACCTGCCGTGGCGCCGAGCCGTAGCGGTCGCCGATCGCCGACTCGCAGCGGGCGCGCAGCGCGACGTCGGCGCTGGCGTGCTCGGTCGAGAGGGTGAACTCCGGGAAGTGCACCTCCCCCAGCCCGAGGTCGTCGCGCGGGTCGAGGGCGCACCGGTCGGCGACGGTGCGAGTGGCGGCCAGCAGCCGGGTGGCCTCGCGGTCGTCCAGGCCGGCGGCGCGGCAGATCTCCTCGGCGACCTCGTGCATCTGCTTGCCGGACTTGAGGAAGCCCTCTGCGTTGCGCCGGTCGAGGTGGCGCAGGTCGAGGGCCACCAGGCGGCGCGCGGCGTCCAGGACGTCGACGGTGACCGCGTCGCGGCGATCGGCGTAGCGCACGGCGTTGCTGAGGACCGCGGTCAGCCCGGCCTGGTGGGCGATGCCGGCCATGCGGGCGGCGTGGGGCGTCGTGCCGGCGCCCCAGCCGGCGTCGCTCCCCCTCCCCCGCCGGTGGGAGACCAGCTCGACGACGAGGTGGGAGCGCGGCACCAGCGACTGCCACGGCTCCAGCGCAGCCAGGGCGAGGTCGTCGCGACGTCGGGTCGCGGCCACGCCGACGTCGGAGGCCGGCCCGAGCAGCACCATCAGGTCGCCGCTGCCGAGCAGGGCGGCCACCTCGCCCGGGAGGTCGTCGAGGTCGAGCACCGGACTGCCACGCTCGCCGGTGAGCTGGGTCGCCGAGACCAGGCGGCACACCGCCGCCCACCCGGCCCGGCCGCCGTGGGTGTCGGTGCTGGCCAGGAACGTCGCCCGGGCCAGCCCGCCCTGCTCGGCCGGCAGGTCGCGGAACGCACCGCCGCGGGCCGGGGTGCGGGTGGCAGTCGGCCGGTCGGCCGGTCGGACGGTCTGCCGGACGAGGGCTCCGGCGCCGCCGGTGTAAGCGAGGCTGACCCCCAGCACCGGACGGATCCCGGCGCGCAGGCAGGCCTTGGCGAACTTGACCGCGCCGTAGGTGCCGTCGCGGTCGGTCAGCGCGAGGGTGTCCATCTCCTGCTCCGCGGCGCGCTCGACGAGCACGTGCGGGTGGGACGCTCCGTATTGCAGGGAGTATCCGGAGGCGACCTGCAGGTGGACGAAGGGGTCGGGCACGGGCACTCCTGGACAGCCGGATCGACCCCTGACTGGTTCGAACAGATGTTCGAACCAGGCCAGTGTAGGCCGCCCCCCGACCCCCGCGTCAACCCGTCAATCCGTCCAGCTGGCCGATCAGGCGGCCCAGATGGAGGGAGCCCACTCCGGGTGGTCGACGAAGGGGTTCCGGTTGCCCTGGAAGTCGGCGTGGATGACGTCGTTGCGGCGCATCTCGAAGGCGCTCGGCGGGTCCTGCACGTTCCACCGCAGGAGCACCGAGAGGCGACCGTGACCGGGCGCGGTCCCGTTGGAGACCGCGTCGTTGACCTCGAGGTCGGGGAAGCCGTCGCCACCCTCGTAGCGGACCGACATGTAGAAGATCATCCGCGCCACGTCGCCCTTGACCGCGTCGCGGGGTTCCCAGGAGTTGCTGTCGGCGTAGTTGCCCGGCGCCTCGGCGTTCTGGGTGCCGCCCTCGTCGAAGTCGAGGTTGCCGCGCGCGGAGTTGACCGTGACGTCCTCGGGACGCAGGTGGTGCAGGTCGGTGCCGGGGCCGGTGACGGTGCCGAAGTCGCCGTGGGACTTGGCCCAGACGTGCTCGCGGTTCCACTGGTCGACGCCGCCGCCGTTGGCGGTCTCGGAGATGCTGTCGCCGGTGTAGAGCTCGATGACGTTGGCCGGGTTGGCCGGATCCTGGTCGGTCTCGCGCAGCGCGACCCAGACCTGGTCGTAGCTCAACCGGGTCACACCCGAGGAGATGATCGTGTGGAGCGAGGACTCCAGCGCTGCGCCGGACTTGCCCATGGCGGGCGCCCAGTAGGTCGTGTCGTAGTCACCCGTCCCACCGGTCGGCGGGTCGGGGTCCGGGTCGGTCGCGCCGGCCGCGGCGAAGGCGGTGGGAGAGGTCAGGCCGGGACGGGAGAAGTACGCCGCGAGCGCGCCGGTGACGTCGATCCGCTTCCCCATCAGCGAGGGGTTGGACTTGAGCCCCCAGGCCGACCGGAAGGCGCTGGGGACCTGCACGAAGAGCATCTGCGCGGTGTCGGTGACCCCGGCCGTGTCGGCCAGCGCGAGCGCGTAGTCGCTGGGGAAGCCGCTGGTGACCACGGTGGTCGACGAGGTCGGCTGCCCGACGACGTAACCGCGGACGGTGGCGGTCGAGCCGTTCTGCGTGGCGCGGGCTGCGGCCACCGTGATCGGGGTCGCCGCCTGGGCGGAGTCGACCATGCCGGCGGGCGCGACGGGCGCGAGGGGCAGCAACGAGAGGAGGAGAACGGACAGGACCTGCGCCGTAGGGCGGCGGCGCACCCCGAGAAGGAAGCTCACCTCTCGACTCAAGCGGAGCGCGAGACCTCGCGTCTAGGCGGGATAACCCTTGCCTGCGGGACCTGCACGGCTCGCAGCGGCACATGAGGGACCAGCCCCAACGACTGCTCGACCACCCCGAGAAAGCGGTCGGCGTCGCGGACCAGGTCGTCGGCCTCGCGCTCGCTGACCGCCCGGGTCGAGCCGGCCTCGGCCGCAGCCCGCTTGGCGGCACCGGCGGCGAAGAACGTCGCCCACTCCCCCAGCTCGGGCGCGACCTCGGCGAGCAGGACCCAGGCGTTCTTCTGCGGACGGCGCCGCGCCGGGGCCGGGCGGGCCCGGGCCGCGAGCAGGGCGGCGGCAGAGCGGAGCGCGGCGACGTGGGCGAACGCGTAGCGCGAGGGCACGTCGGTGGCGGCGATCGCGTCACTGAGCGACTCCGCCGAGCGGGCGAGGTAGGAGTGGGTGGTGGCCGGGAGGGCGTAGGGGTTGAGCTGCTCGGCCATCAGTCCACGCACCCGACGAGCTGCCAGCGACCGTCGCTCCAGTCGAGCGAGAGGTCGAAGACCCCGGACCGGTCGGCGACGGACCCCGACTCTGCCGCATCGACGTCGACGAGGCCGCGACCGGCCTCGACCCGCCAGAGCTCGCGCTCGGTCATCAGGTCACCGATCGGCACCACCCCGACCGGGGCGCCCTGGGCGGCGGGCTCCTCGGAACCGATCACCGCCTGGGCGCCCGCCCCCTGCCACCAGGGCCCGGTCTCGACCCAGTGCGCGAGCACCGAGCGGACCTTCCACAGCCGGCCGCGCCACAGGAACTGCTCGGGACCGTCCCCACCCTGGCGGACCTCCACCGGATCGTCGTAGCGCCTCATGTCGTCCTCCTCGTGCACCGGGACCCCAGGGCCGGCGGGGACGGGGGTCGAGGTCGCCCCCGCCGGCAGGTGTTCGAACGCGTGTTCGAACACCTTCAAGGTACACCGACCCACCGACAGTGCGTCAAGGGCACGACGTCGGCAACTGGGAAGGACCTCAGACCCGAGCGGGGGTGGGCTCTCCACGCAGGAACGCACTGGTGTCGCGGTGCACCAGGAGATAGAGGATCGCGGCGTCGAGCGGCAACGACGCGACCGAGCACACGACGAAGAGGGTCGGCGGCTCCGTGCGCAGCGCGGCCAGCGTGGAGATCACGATGATCGCGACCAGGGCGAACTGCGACCACCGCGCCCAGCTGTAGCCGCCGCGCAGGAAGGGCAGCAGCACCAGCATCAGCCCGGCGTAGACGACGTAGAGGACGACCGCGACCGGCACGAACGCCGGCGCCTGGATCGAGGAGTCGCTGGGGTGCCCCACCGACCAGGCCCGGATCAGCGCCTCGCGCTGCACGGCCGTCAACAGGGTCACGAGCGCCCCGAGGACGACCAGTGCGAGCAGGAGACGGACCGCGAGCACCAGCGATCGGGGCTGCTGGACCATGGGGGAACCTGTTCTCTCTGCTGCGAGGACCTGCTGCGAGGACGGACACTATGCACTATGACGACCGAGCACCCCGGCATCACCCGCTTCCGAGGCGAGCACACGCGTCTGGGCGGGATCGGCGACGTGGTCATTCTGCCTGACGCGGTCCACACCGCCGCACTCGCCGCGGAGGCGCTGGGCTGCGAGGTCGGCGCGATCGCCAACAGCCTGCTCTTCGATGCCGGGGGCACCCCGGTGCTGATCCTCACCTCGGGCGCCCACCGGGTCGACACCGTCGCGGTCGCCGCACGGATCGGCGTCGGCTCGCTCGAGCGGGCCTCGCCCGGCTTCGTGCGCGAGCACACCGGTCAGGTGATCGGCGGCGTCTCCCCCATCGCCCACCCGGCCCCCGTGCCGACGTACCTCGACCCCTGGCTGCGTCGCCACGACGTCGTCTGGGCCGCCGCCGGCCACCCGGCCGCGGTCTTCTCCACGACGTACGACGAGCTGGTCGCCCTCACCGGGGCGCGCGAGGTTGACGTCGAGTCGTGACCATCCGGCCGCACGATCGGGCAGGGTGCGAACCCCGCAGGGCTCGCCACGCGTAGAAGGGGTGTCCCCCACCCGACGACACCGACGACACCCCTACGACCCCAGACGGAGCACCGATGCGACGTACCGACCGCGAGCAGGAGTTCTCGGACTTCTTCCTCGCCCGCGGCCCTGCCCTGCGACGGACCGCCTACCTGATCGTGCGTGACTGGCACACCGCCGAGGACCTCACCCAGCAGGCGTTCGTGAAGCTCTACTCCGCCTGGCCGCGCGTGCGGCGTGAGTCTGCGGAGGCCTACGCCCGCAAGGTCGTGGTCAACCAGTGCCTCAGCCACCTGCGCAAGCACCGTCCTGAGTCGCCCACCGAGCACCTGCCCGACACCGCCGCGTCCTCCCGCCACGGCCACGGCCACGAGAGCGACAGCCGCCTTCGGTCGGTGGGAGGTGCTGACGGTCGCGGGCTTCCTCTACGCGATGGAGTTCGTCGCCGACAAGATCCCCTACGTCGACTCGGCGTGGGACGTCGTCTCCACGCTGGTCCGGCCCACGGCAGGTGCGGTGATCGGCGTGCTCCTCGCGGGCGACGCCGACTCGCTGTCGCAGGCCGTCAACGGCGTCGTCGGCGGCGGGACGGCCCTGGCCTCCCACCTGGTCAAGGCCGGGAGCCGCCTGGCGATCAACTCCTCCCCCGAGCCGGTCAGCAACGTCGTCGCCAGCGTCACCGAGGACGTCGTGGTGCTGGGCCTCGTGTGGTTCGCGATCGACAACCCGCAGGCGGCCGCCGCGATCGCCGGCCTGCTGCTCGCGGTGGGGCTGGTCGTGCTCTACCTCGCGGCCCGGCTCGTGAGACGAGGCTGGCGGCGGCTGCGCAGCAAACGGGTCGCCGGTCCCGGCGCGCTGGCCTAGCGTCATCCGCATGGATCTCTCGGAGCCCGCGGCCCGCGCTGCCGTCACCGCCCGTCTCGCGAGACCGCTCGCCGGCCGGCCCGTGGTCATCGGCCCCACCGTGCTGGCCGGTGCGACCTCCACGATCGACGCGCTGCGAGGGCTGGGCTGCCCGGTCCTGGTCGTCGCCACGGCCCGCGGCGCCGGCCCCGTGCCCGACGACCCGGAGGTCACCGTCGTCGAGATCGCGGCACCCGAGGCCGATTCCGTCACCGACGAGCTGCGCCTCCTCGACCGGACGGCTCGCGAGCTGCCTCCCGGCGCGCGGGCAGCGGTCGAGGCGTTCGACCCCGACAGGCACGGGGTGTGGTGGTGCGGGCTGTTCGTCACGACCGACGAGCCGATCGACGGTCGGCCGGTCGCCTTCGGGCGTCCTGCCGCGTTCATCGCGCTCGAGGACAAGATGCTCTCCGACGGCATCTGGGCGGGCGCCGGCGTCGACCACCCGCCGTACGCCATCGTGGCGAACGACCCCGACTCCCTCGCCGCGGCGACCGAGGAGCTCGCCGGTCCGCTCGGCGCGGTCTGGTCCGGCGACGCACGCGACGGGTTCAACGGCGCGGGCAACTACGTGCGGTGGGTCGTCGACGAGCGCGACCAGGCCGGCGCCCTTGCCTACTTCCGTCCCCGGTGCGACCGGGTGCGGGTCCAGCCGTTCCTCGAGGGCGTGCCGTGCTCGATCCACGGCTTCGTGCTGCCCGACGGCACCGCGGCCCTCCGGCCGGTCGAGATCGCGACGCTGCGCGACATCGAACGGCGGCGCCTCGTCTTCGGCGGGGTCGGCACCACGTGGGACCCGCCGCCGGCCGACCGCGAGGCCATGCGTGACGTCGTACGACGGGTGGGGGCGCACCTCGCCTCGGCGCACGGCTACCGCGGCGCCTTCGGGATCGACGGCGTGCTGACCGCCGAGGGGTTCCTGCCGACCGAGCTCAACCCACGGATGTCGGCCGGGGCGACGGTCGTCGCCGACCTCGAGAGCCTGGTGCCGTTGATGGACGCAGATCGTGCCGGCAAGCCGAGCGCGCTCTCGCGGGGACCGGCCAAGGTGGGCCGCGACGTGTCCTTCCGGGTGCGCTGGGACGGACGGGACTTCGCCCGCACCGACGAGGAGACCGGTGACCTCCTCGTCGCGGGCGACACCCCGACCGGGTTCTTCGCCAAGGTCGAGCCGTGCGCGTCACTGGTGCGCGGGATCCGGCTCGGTGACCTGACGGCGGGCCTCATGCGCTTCGCCGACCGCGAGTGGGGCGCGGACTTCGGCGCCGTCGAGGCCGCGCCGGACGTGCGCCGGTAGGTCGCCGCCTCCGGTGGCCCGCCGGGTGGCCCGCCGGGTGGCCCGCCGGGTGCCCAGTAGGTTGACCGCATGGCGCAGGTGGTGGTGGTCGGTGGCGGCTTCGGCGGACTGGCCTCGGCGGCCCGACTCGCCAAGCTCGGTCACGACGTGACGCTCGTGGAGCGCTCGGCCCGGCTCGGCGGGGCGATGACCTCGGTCAGCCAGGACGGGTTCACCTGGGACGCCGGCCCGACCTCGACGCTGCTCCCGGCGGTCATCCGCGACCTCTTCCGCAAGTCCGGCCGGCCGGTCGAGAAGGAGGTCGAGCTGGTCGCGCTCGACCTGGTGCGCGAGCACCGCTTCGAGGACCGCTCGGTCCTCCGGCTCCCCGGTGGCACCCGCGGCGCGCAGCTGGAGGCCTTCGAGGAGCTCGGCAAGGGTCTGGGGCAGGTCTGGGTCGACTACGTCGAGTCCTTCAACGAGGACTGGGAGGTGCTGCGCCGCGGCTACTTCGAGGTCCCGCGGGATCCAGCGTCCATGCCCGCGGACGCGGCCCGACAGCTCGCGAAGCGGCTCGACAGCCGCGAGACCCTGCACAAGCGGCTACGCCGGTCCTTCCGCGACGAGCGCCTCGCGCTCGTCGCCGGGCACCCGTTCGTCGCCGAGGGCCACGACCTGCGCAACGTGCCGGCCTGGGCCGGGCTGCGCGCCTACCTCGAGCAGCGCTTCGACGCGTGGACCGTCCCCGGCGGCATGGCCGGTCTCACCGACGCACTCGAGTCACGCCTGTCGACCCGCCACGTGACGGTGCTCAAGGACACCCCCGTCCTCGACCTGGTCCTGCGCGAGGGCCGGGTCGTGGCGGTCGCCACCGCGATGGGCGAGATCCCCGCCGACGTGGTCGTCGTGGCCGTCGACCCGCGCCGGCTCCCCGCCCTCGCGTCGTACGTCGAACGCACGATGCCGGCCATCCCCCCCGTCATCACCCACCTCGGCCTCGAGGGCGACCTGCCCGAGATGCCCCACGAGGTCGTCCTGCACGGTGACCCGCTGCTGATCCTGCGCACCGGCGGTCAGGCACCCGAGGGTGGTGTCGCGTGGACCCTCCAGGGCCGCGGTCGGCTCGCCGAGGACATGCTGCGCGCGTTGGCACGGCACAAGATCGACGTGCGCGACAACGTGGTCACCCGCGTCGACCTGTCCCCCCGTGACCTGGTCAACGCCTGGGGCGGCTCCCCCATGGGCGTGCTGTGGCAGGGTCGCTCGACGGTCCGGCATCGGCTCGGCCCGACGACGCCCATCCCCAGGGTCTACGCCGCGGGTGCGCACGCCACCCCGGGCGCCGGATTGCCGTTCGTCGGGCTGTCGGCGTCGCTGGTCGCCCAGGCGGTCGGTCCGGCCTGAGTCGGGCGAGTCGGCGCGATGTTGCTGCAACATCGCGCCGACTCGGCATCAGGTCACGGACCAGGTGACGGTCAGGGTCTGGGAGAGGGTGCTCTGGCCTGGCTCGAAGGACACGTCGCGCCTGGCCAGCGCCTCGGGGCCGCCGGTCATCGGCCCGGCGGCACCGCCCTCGACCACGGCCCGCACCTCGCCGAGCCGCACCCCGGCCAGCGCCGCGAGGTGGGAGGCCCGTGCGAGCGCATCGGCGTACGCCGCCTCGCGGGCGCCGACCTCGGCCGCCGCGGTGTCGGCGACCTCGAGCGTCACGCCGTCGACCTGGAGCCGGTCGCCCACCTCGGTGGCCAGCTCCGTCACGATCTTCCCCGCCAGGGCGAGGTCCGGGCAGAGGATCGTGTAGCCGTGGCGGGCCTGGAAGCCCGCGGGGCGGCCCCCGTGGTCGTGGGCCGGCCACACCGACAGGTCGCGCGAGGAGACGTTGGCGGCGTCGACGTGGCGTCGGGCGACCGCGACGACGGCCTCGCCCGCGGACGACGCCCCGGCGAGCGCCTCGGCGAGCGAGGTCCCCTGGTGGGCGGCGCCGACCCGGAGGGCAGCGGTGTCGGGGACGACCCGGGTGCTGCCGTGGCCGACGACGGTGATGGTGCGCATGGCGGCGACGCTACTGCGGGGGCGTCTGGCTGCAGGCGGGTCAGACGGTGATCTTGAGGGCCTGGAAGATCTCGCGCGTCGCCTTGGAGCGGTTGAGCGTGTAGAAGTGCAGGCCCGGCGCACCGGCCTCGAGCAGCTCCTCGCAGAGCTCCGCAGCGATCGCGATGCCCTCGGCGCGCATCGCGACGGGGTCGCCGTCGTGGACGCTGATCCGGGCGACGACCTCGGCGGGGACGTCGGTGCCGATGAGTTCGCCCTGACGGCGGATCGCGTTGAGGTTCAGGATCGGCATGATGCCCGGCAGGATCGGCATGTCGACGCCGCGGGCGCGCACGCGCTCGACGAGGCCGACGTAGTCGGAGGCCCGGAAGAACATCTGCGTCACCGCGAACTCCGCGCCGGCCTGCGCCTTCGCGACCAGCACGTCGGCGTCGTGGTCGAGCGACTCGGCCGAAGGGTGGCCCTCGGGGAAGGCCGCGACGCCGATGCGGAAGTCACCGCGCGTGTGCGCCATCTCGACGAGCTCGGTGGCGTAGTCGAGGCCACCGGGCGTCGATGTCCACGCCGCGCGCGGGCCCTCCTGCGGGTCGCCACGCAGTGCCATCACGTGGTGGACGCCGGCGTCGACGTAGGAGTGGAGGATCTGGTCGAGCTCCTCGCGGGTGTGGCCCACACAGGTCAGGTGCGCCATCGGGGTCATCGAGGTCTCGCGGGCGATCCGGCTGGTGATGCGGATCGTGGAGTCACGATTGGACCCGCCGGCGCCGTAGGTCACGGAGACGAACGTCGGCTCGTAGGGCTCCAGCTCGCTGATCGCCTGCCAGAGCTGGGCCTCGCCCGCCTCGTCGCGCGGCGGGAAGAACTCGAACGAGAAGGACCGTCGGCCCTCGCCGATGAGCTCGGCCATGCTGCGTCCACGACTCGGTGTCATGAGACAAGGGTAAGGAAGGGGCGGGTGGCCGACCCAATCCTGACCACGCCGTGGCGGCCCCGGGCCGACTGCTCTCGGGCCGGCTACTAGGGTCGGTTGCGTGGCGAGCGACGAAACGACCTGGGACGGCGCCGCCTTCCGCACCGCCGTGCAGTCGGCCCTCGACGACTTCCTCGATGTCCAGGCCGGCCGGCTCACGCCGCTCGGTCCAGACGCCGAGCGGCTGATCGCCGAGGCGCGGCGGGCGGTCTCCGGCGGCAAGCGCTTCCGCGCGTCGTTCTGCTACTGGGGCTATCGCGCTTTCCAGCCCGAGGTCGAGGACGAGGAGGCCCTCGCCCGGGCCTGCGCCGCCCTGGAGATGCTGCACGCCAGCGCCCTGGTCCACGACGACTTCATGGACGCCTCCGACATCCGCCGCGGCCGGCCCGCGACGCACCGTGCCTTCGAGGCCGAGCACCGCGCCGACGGCTGGCGCGGCGACGCGGGACAGTACGGCGCCGCGGCCGCCATCCTCCTCGGCGACCTGCTGCTGAGCTGGTCCGAGGAGCTGCTGCGCCGCTGCGGCCTGCCCGCGGAGCGCATCTCCCCCGCCCTCGAGGTCTTCGACGCGTGCCGTTCGGAGGTCATCGCCGGCCAGTTCCTCGACGTGTCCGTGCAGGCACGCGGCCACGCCGACGTCGAGACCGCGATGACCGTGCTGCGCTACAAGTCCGCCAAGTACTCCATCGAACGGCCCCTCCACATCGGCGCCGCCCTCGCCGGCGCCGATGCTGACGCGCTGGTCCGGCTGTCGTCCTTCGGGCTGCCGCTCGGCGAGGCCTTCCAGCTGCGCGACGACCTCCTCGGCGTCTACGGCGACCCAGCAACCACCGGCAAGCCCGCCGGCGACGACCTGGTCGAGGGCAAGCGCACGGTCCTCGTGGCCCTCGCGCTCGACGCCGCAGGCGACCTCGAGGCCGCCCTGCTCGACCGCTCGCTCGGCACCCGCCTCAGCGAGGCCGAGGTCGGCCGGCTCCGCTCGATCATCGACGCCAGCGGGGCCCACGCCCAGGTCGAGGAGGTCATCGCCGAGCTCGCCCGCCTCGCCGTGGCCGGGCTCGACCAGGCCGGCGTCGAGGACCACGCTGCAGTTGTCCTGCGTGAGCTCGCGTCCGCGGCCACGCAGCGCGTCGTCTGAGGTCCTCCACCTCGTGGCCACCCAGGTGGGCCCCTCTCACCAGCGCACCTAGGGGCCCCTCACGATGTAGTTCGGACGCCAGCCTGTTCTGCGCCCATGGAGACGACGTGAGAGCGTGCTCAGTCGTGCTGGTCGACGACCCGACAGTCACCGCGCACCCAAGTCGGGTCGTCTGCGAGCGATGCCTGGACAGCGCCGCTCCAGCCTCAGGGCTGCCTCATGAAGCGTGCTGTTGCCGCTGATGGTCCGGCGCCGCGTAGTCAGACGTACTCATTCCACCCGGAGCGCTGGTCATCACGCTCAGCAACGGTCGTCCCTCGGCACATGCGTACGTCCGACTGCGAGCCGCGACCCGCCAGCCCGCCGGCCAGCCAGCTAGTCGAGCTCGGGCAGGGCGAGGTCGAGGCCGGCGCCGGTCAGCAGCACGCTGAAGGCGGCTGCGCCCTTCCGACCGGTCCGGCGCCGGAGGATCTCGACCACCACGGCGAAGGTCGGCTCGTCGGTGACCGCGAAGGCTCCCCATCCCTCCCAGACCAGCACGGTCGCGTCGCAGATGTCGTCGAGGCAGTCGGCCAGCGCATCGAGGTTGCGCCCGTAGTGCTCCGGGAAGCCGAGCACCTCACCGAGCCCATGGAGCACCTCCCCCTTGGTCTCCCGCGTCCAGCCGTCCAGATGGGCCCAGCGCCAGCCGGCGTGCTCGACCACCGGCCGTAGCCCCCCGACGTCGTAGGACGGGTGGAGGCGGTGGACGCCCGGGGCGAGGAGGCCGTCGAGCAGTGCCTCGAGCCCGCTCATCCCTGGTCCGGGAGCACCCGGTCGAAGGAGTCGTAGTGGTCGTCGGTGAAGTAGAGCTCGTCGGCGTCGCCGGCGACGATCCGCAGGGCACCGCGGTTGCGGGAGCAGTCGTCGATGACGGTGAACTCCGCGTAGTAGCCGCGCTCGCGCTGGGGCAGCACGCCCTCGTAGTTGCCGAAGGTCGAGCCGTCCTTCTCGCAGACGAACGGTCCGCCCTGCTCGATGTCCTCGACCACGTCCTGCGCGACGCCGGGCAGGTCCTCGAGCTCGACCCACGTCAGGCCGCTCTCGGGGTCGACGTCCCCGGACTCCGGCCCGGGCTCGCCCCCGGCCGACGACATCGACGACGGGGACACAGCCCCGGACACGGCAGGAACGGAGGAGGGCGCGGGCCCGTCGGTGTCCCCGAGGAGGAACAGCGCGACGGCGACGACGACGGTGAGGACGACCATCCCCACGGTACGCAGGGTGGTGCGGCTCAGGGTCATGGCAGCGTCAGGGCCGACGGCGTCAGAACGCCATCGCCTGTGCGCGCCGCTTGACCTCGGTGCCGCGGTTCTCGCGCAGCGCGTCGATCGGGCTGCCCGGCAGGTCCTGGTCGAGGAAGAGCCAGGCGATGATCTCGCGGTCATCGTACTTGTTGTCGTGCATCATCGTCAGCAGCCCCGGCAGCCCCTTGACGGGGAAACCGTCCTGGATGAAGGCAGCGGGCACCTTCTGGCCCTTTTCGGGCGATGGCACGGCGGCGGCTAGCTCGTGGTCGCGGATCATCGTGCGGACCTTGCCGACGGTCACGTCGAGCTGCGCGGCGGCCTCGGCCCAGTCGAGCCAGTCGGGGACCAGCGCCGCGAGGTCGTGGTCTGCCAGTCGGGGTTCACTCATGACCCCCATGCTTCCACCCCGGGCGGCCGGGCCGAAATGGGCGCGCCCGCGCCACGCCGGAGCCGCGTGAACGCACCCTGGCGCGGTCGCGACCGTAGGATCAGACCTCCGGATCCTTCCCCGTCCGGCCGCAGGAGGGTCGCTGTGAGCTCAGATCGGCATGTCCCCTCCCCGACCGACCCCATGACCGGCCGCCTCCTGGAGGGCCGCTACCTCATGGGCTCCCGCATCGCGCGCGGCGGCATGGCGAGTGTCTACGAGGCCACCGACACCCGCCTCCAGCGCACCGTGGCGGTCAAGATCATGCACCCGGGCATGGGCGACGACGAGGAGTTCGCGGCCCGCTTCGTGCGCGAGGCCCGGGCCGCGGCGCGCCTCTCCCACCCCAACGTGGTCGCCGTCTACGACCAGGGCGCCGACGACGGGACCGTCTTCCTCGCGATGGAGCTGGTGCCCGGCCACACCCTGCGCGACACCATCGCCAAGGAGAGCCCGATGTCGCCGGCCAAGGCGCTCGCGCTGCTGGAGCCGGTGCTCTCCGCGCTCGCGGCGGCCCACCGCGCCGGTCTGGTCCACCGCGACGTCAAGCCCGAGAACGTCCTGATCGCCGACGACGGCCGGATCAAGGTCGCTGACTTCGGCCTCGCCAAGGCCGTCAGCGCCGACACCCAGCACACCGCGACGTCGGGCGTGCTGATCGGCACCGTCTCCTATCTCGCGCCCGAGCTGGTGGTCGCCGGCTCCGCCGACGCGCGCGCCGACGTCTACGCCGCCGGGGTGGTCCTCTACGAGCTGCTCACCGGGGTCAAGCCCCACGAGGGCGAGACCCCCATCCAGGTGGCCTACAAGCACGTTCACCACGACGTGCCGCCGCCCTCCGCGCTCGTGCCCGACCTCCCGCCGTACGTCGACGCGCTCGTCGCCCGCGCCACCTCCCGTGAGCCCGGGCTGCGACCGGCGGACGCCTCCGTGCTGCTCCACCAGGTGCATCGGGTGAGCAACGCGCTCGCCCACGGCGTGCGCGACGACCCCGAGCTCACCGCCGACCTGACGCCGCTGATGCTGGCCCGCGCCTGGGAGGAAGAGGACGCGGGCGAGACCGGGCGCGGGGACACCGCCCCGGAGATGTGGGACGAGGCCGAGATGACCGCGCTGATGGCGCGCTCCGGCCCGGAGCACACGGTCACCTACCCCGCGGCCAAGCCACCGCCGGTCGGTCCCCCCGCCACTCCACGCCCGCAGCGCCGCCCGACGCGACCACGTCGTTCCAGGCGCGGCCCGATCCTGCTCGTGCTGGCCCTGGTGCTGGCGCTGGCCGGCGGCGCCGGCGCCTACTGGTTCGGCTGGGCGCGCTACACCACCACCCCCGGCGTCATCGGCATGGTGCAGGCCGCGGCCGAGACCAGGCTGGACACCGCGGGGCTGGCCTTCGACTACACCGACCCCGCCTACTCCGAGACCGTCGCGGTGGGCCAGGTCATCGAGACCGACCCGACGGCCGGCTCACGGATCCTCGAGGACGGCACCGTCACGATCACGCTCAGCCTCGGCAAGGAGCGCTACGACGTCCCCAAGCTCATGGGCCTCACCGAGGACGAGGCGCAGGATGCGTTGCTCGAGCGCAAGCTCGCCTACGACGAGACGGTCCTGAAGTTCTCCGAGACCGCACCGGAGGGCACGGTCCTGCGCAGCATCCCCGCGTCCGGCACCACGCTGCGCCCGGGCGCCTCCGTGGACCTGGTCGTCAGCAAGGGCCGTCAGCCGATCAGGGTCGGCAGCTGGATCGGCGACGACATCGGCGACGTGCTCGAGGCCCTGGAGAAGCGGGGTCTTGTGGCCACCGTGACCTCGGAGGAGTTCGACGACCAGGTGCCCGAGGGCGGTGTGATCTCCCAGAAGCCCCGGAGCGGCACGCTCTTCCGTGGTGACGCCGTGAGCTTCGTGGTCTCCAAGGGACCCGAGCTGGTCGAGGTCCCTCAGGTGCGCGCCTCACCCGTGCAGTCGGCCGTCGACGAGCTCGAGGCGCTCGGCTTCGTGGTCGACATCGTGCGGGGCAGCAGCTACATCGGGCTGGAGTTCGTCTTCAGCTCCGACCCGTCCGCGGGCGAGATGATCCCCAAGGGCAGCACGATCACCCTCAACCTCGTGTGACAATCCCACCCATGCTCATGGGGAGATGGCGGCAGCGTGCTGCCCGATGGGGACTGGTCCTCGCCCTGGTGACGGCGGCCTTGACCGGCGCGCTCGGCTCAGGTGCCGTCGCACCTGCTGCCGAGAGCCGTGCCGGCGCCGCTCCCCGGGCCGCCTGGAGCTCGTCGTCGCTCTTCGTCGAGACCAACAGCATCGTGCGCGGTCGGGTCGCCGTGCCGCGCACTCGCGGCCGTGACGCCCTGCTCCGGGTCCGGCTGACCAACGCGCGTCTCACCGCGATCCCCACCGGGTGCCGCCCCAGCGTCCTGGTGCGGCGCTACTCCTTCATCTCCTCCGACGGCCGCGACCTGACCTGCCGGGTGAGCCCGCAGACCCGACGGCGCACCGTGGTCTTCGCCGCCGCGATCGACGGTGGTGTGGGCGAGCGGGTGGGGGCCAGCGTGTCGGTCGACGGGCGGCGTACGACGCTCCCCGCGAAGCGTGTGACCTTCGGCAACGCGCGTCCTGAGGTGCGCTTCCGCTTCCTGTCCAGCCCCGACTTCCTCAACGCCGACGTCGGCGACCTCGCACAGGGGCCGAGCTCCTGGCGACCCGGGCGCCGCGGTGCGACGACCAACTCGACCAACCCCGCCTACGAGCGCGCGCTCGACACGATCCTCGACGACTGGCAGTCGCTCGACGCCGACCAGGTGCTGGTCGCCGGCGACCTGGTCGAGGGCTGGTGGGGCACCCGCCAGGACCGGTCGGGCAACTTCGGCGCCGGCGACACCGAGGCCCAGCGCCGTGCCTCCCTGCGACGGGCCGCCGCGACCTACTACCCGCAGTGGGTCGAGCGCTTCGCCCGGCGCGGCATGCTCGCCCACCTCGCGATGGGTGACCACGAGTTCGGCGACAACGACTGGGGTCCCGACAAGCGCCGCCTCGCGCCCCTCTTCGAGCGCGAGTTCGCCTCGCGCTTCACCCGGTTGGCCGACGGCACCCCCCGCTATCAGAACCGCCCGCGCGGCTCACAGCACGAGTTCACCGCCTATGCGTGGCGCCCGCAGCCCGAGCTGCAGATGGTAACGCTCAACGTCTTCGACATCACTGACGAGCGCGCCCGGGTCCGCCTCGACCTCAAGCAGCTGCGCTGGCTCGAGGGGGTGCTGCGCGACGCCCGCCACGACGGGGTGCAGTGGATCGTGGTCCAGGGCCACACGCCGATCGTGGGGCCGGTGCGGCAGCGGGGCTCGAGCGGGCTGCACTACGAAGGCGGCCGCAGCTCCGAGCTCTGGCAGCTCTTCAAGCAGTACGGCGTCGACCTCTACCTCTCCGGCGAGGTGCACGACGTGACCGCCATCCACCGCGACGGAGTCCTCCAGCTCTCCCACGGCGGGCTCTTCGCGTTCGGCCTCACCAACTACCTCGTCGCGGACGTCTACCAGAACCGGATGCGCCTCACGCTGCGCGACTACGACATCCGGTCCGACGACGCGTCCGGGCGGCGCCGGCTCTGGGAGTCACGCCCCGGCGGCATGCCAGCGCTGCTGCGGGTCTCCCCCACACCCTTCACCATCGGCACCGCCGTCCTCGACGCTCGCGGGCACCTGCTCGAGCGGAGCGGGATCATGCGGCCGTGGCAGGTGCGCGACTGAGGGTCGTGGGGCTCGTGGGGCTCTGGCTGAGGCCCACCAGCACCCACCAACACCCACCCACCTCCCGACCGACCACCCGGATCCGGGCGATAGCGTCAGCACCATGCGCAACCCGATCGGCACCCACGTCCTGGTCGGCAACGGCCTCGTGACCGGCGCCCTGGCGAGCGCCGACGCGCTCGGTGCGCTCGGTGCGGAGACGCTGCGCGCGCTGGCCAGTCGATGACGACCCCACGTCGTACGACGCTGCTCGCCACGCTCGCCCTCCTCGCGATGACCGCGACGTGGGGATCGACGTTCTTCCTGATCAAGGACCTGCTCGACCGGGTGCCGACGTTGGACTTCCTCGCGGTGCGCTTCGCGATCGCCAGCGCCGTGATGCTCCTCGTCGCGCCCCGAGCAGTGTCCCGGCTCTCCGCCGAGTCGCGGCGCCACGCGATCGTGCTCGGGGTGCTCTACGGCGTCGCGCAGATCCTCCAGACCGCGGGCCTGGCACACACGGCGGCAAGCGTGTCCGGCTTCATCACCGGGATGTACGTCGTGGCGACGCCACTCTTCGCGGCCGTCCTACTCAGGACGCGCATCACCGCACTCACCTGGGCTGCCGTGGCGCTCGCGGCAGCCGGCCTCGGGGTGCTCACCCTCAACGGCTTCTCGATCGGCTACGGCGAGGCGATCACGCTGGTGGCCGCGACGCTCTACGCGCTCCACATCGTCGGGCTGGGGGCCTGGTCCGCGCCCGGACAGGCGCTCGGCATGTCCATCGTGCAGCTCATGGTCATCGCCGCGGTCTGCCTCGTCGCGACCGCGCCGGATGGGATCGTGCTCCCGAGCGAGACCCGGGACTGGGTCTCGATCGTCTACATGGCGGTCTTCGCCGGCGCCGCCGCCCTGGTCGGGCAGACCTGGGCCCAGTCGATCCTGCCGCCGACCCGCTGCGCGATCATCATGAGCATGGAGCCGGTCTTCGCGGCGTTCTTCGCGGTGCTGCTCGGCGGCGAGTCGATGACGATGCGCATGGTGCTCGGCGGGGCGATGGTGCTCGGCGCGATGCTCGTGGTCGAGGCGGGTCCCCGGCGCAAGATCGAGGGCGAGGTCCAGCATCTCGCGGTGTGAGCGACGTCCCGACGCGGTGGACGCGCAGGGCTAGAATCCTGATCGTGACGCCGTCGTACTTCTTTGGACACCTGCCGGGCTTGCCCGTGCGGGCCGTCTAGACGCGCCGCACACCCACCAACGCCCCGGCCACGACCGGGGCGTTTCTGCGTGCCGGACCGGGGTCGGGCACGCATCCAGAGAGAAGGAACACCATGGTCGTCGTCATGTCACCGGACGCCACCGACGAGGACGTCGCGCACGTCGTCGAGAAGGTCGAGGCCGTCGGGGGCGAGGCCTTCGTCTCGAAGGGCGTGGTCCGGACCATCATCGGCCTGGTCGGCGACCTCGAGTCGTTCCACCACCTCAACCTGCGCACCCTGCGCGGTGTCGCCGACGTGCACCGGATCAGCGACCCCTACAAGCTCGTCAGCCGCCAGCACCACGCCGGCCGCTCGACGGTCTGGGTCGGGCAGCCCGGCGCCCAGGTGCCGATCGGTCCCGACACGTTCACCTTCCTGGCCGGCCCGTGCGCGGTCGAGACCGCCGAGCAGACCCTCGAGGCAGCGCTGATGGCCAAGGCCGCCGGGGCCACGATCCTGCGGGGCGGGGCCTACAAGCCGCGCACCTCGCCGTACGCCTTCCAGGGGCTGGGTGTCGCCGGCCTCGAGATCCTCGCCGATGTGAGGGCCGCGACAGGTCTGCCGATCGTCACCGAGGTCGTCGACGCGCGGGACGTGCCGATCGTCGCCGAGCACGCCGACATGCTCCAGATCGGCACCCGCAACATGGCCAACTTCGGGCTGCTCCAGGCCGCCGGCGACGCCGGCAAGCCGGTGCTGCTCAAACGTGGGATGACCGCGACCATCGAGGAGTGGCTGATGGCGGCCGAATACATCGCCCAGCGCGGCAACCTCGACGTCGTCCTCTGCGAGCGCGGGATCCGCACCTTCGAGCCGGCCACTCGCAACACCCTCGACATCTCGGCGGTGCCGGTGGTCCAGGCCACCAGCCACCTGCCGATCATCGTGGACCCCTCCCACGCCGCCGGCCGCAAGGACCTCGTGGTGCCGCTGTCGCGGGCTGCGATCGCCGTCGGCGCCGACGGGATCATCGTCGACGTGCACCCGGAGCCCGAGGTTGCGCTGTGCGACGGGCCCCAGGCGCTGCTGGGCAACGACCTGCGCGACCTCGCCACCGCTGTCCGCAAGCTGCCGCCGGTCGTCGGTCGCGTGGACGCCGGCGAGCGGATCCGGACCGTCTGAGCCCGGTCCGGGCTGTGTCGGTCCGGGCTGCATTGACCGTCGGCAGTTCGCCGGCGTCGAGGCCGGGCTCACGCTCAGCTTGGTCCCGACGCCGGTGAACTGCCCGGGGGGATTGGCGGACAAGCGCCGACTTCCCCGGCCGGCCGGGTATCCATGCACCCCCGGACCGCCCCTACCCCCGCTGACCCGCCGCTAGGGTGACGGTCGTGGAGACGTGTGCCCAGTGCGGCCACCAGCTGGGGGTGGGTCGCTTCTGCATCAACTGCGGCCTGCCCGTGGACCCGGTGGACCCTGTGGACCGGTCGTGGGGCACCGACACCGCTGAGCGACCGGCCGTGCTCGACCCGACCGGGCCGACCGTCGCCGCGCCACGGGCACCCCCGCCGGTGCTGGAGCCGCCGCAGCAGCCGCGCTTCCCGCTGTACGCCGACCAGGTCGGTCGACCGGGCCCGCTGCCGAGCGGTCCCCCGCCGTTGCCGCCGTTGCCGCCGTTGCGCGGGCACCACCGCGACCCGCGCCGACGGCCCGCCTGGCTGCCCTGGGCGCTGGTGGCCCTGGCGCTGCTGCTGACCGCTGGCCTGGGCGGGATCCTGCTGCTCACCGGCGGTGACGACGAGGCCGACCGTGAGCCGGCCACTGCGAGCTCCCGGGCGAGCACGCCGTCGAGCACGCCGTCGAGCACGCCGTCGAGCGAGGCAGCCAGCCCGACACCGACACCCACCCCCACCCCCACCGAGACCCTGAGCCCGACCGAGACCCCGGCCGCCCCCGGCCCGCCGGAGAACGTCGCCCGCTTCGCGACGGCGACCGTGCCCGGCACGGCGCCCCCCAACCAGGACGTCGACGGCAACCAGGTCCGCTATGAGGCGCGCAACCTGCTCGACGACGTGCGCACGACGTGCTGGCGCACCCCCGGTGACGCCTCGGGCCAGACGATCACGCTCACCCTCGACGGTCCCACCACGCTGAGCCGGGTCGGGCTGGTCAACGGCTATGCGAAGACCTCGGAGGCCGACTCCGGCCCGCTCAACTGGTATCGAGGCAACCGTCGTGTCCTGGCCGTCGAGTGGACCTTCGACGACGGCACAACCGTGGCGCAGTCGCTCGTGGAGACCCGCACGATGCAGACCCTCGACATCGAGCCCGTCGTGACGAGCACGGTCACGCTGCGCCTGGTCAGCGTGAGCTCGCCCGGCGCCGGCCGCTCGGCGCGTGACTACACCGCGATCAGCGACCTGGCGCTGGTGGGCTCACCGGCCGCCGCCGTCGTCGAGTGACGCGTTGAGCATGTCCAGAGCGCCCTACGACCTGCTTTTCGCGTCACTCGACGCGCGCTCAGACCAGCCCCGCGAGCAACCCGGCCGCCACCTCAGCATCGGCGCGGGTGACGCCGAGGTGGGTGACGAGGCGGACCGTGGTGGGACCGACGGTGGCGACGCGGACACCGGCGTCCGCGGCCCGGAGCACGAAGTCAGGGGCGTCAGGGCGGGGTACGACGACGATGTTGGTGTCGACGCCGTCGGGGTCGACCCCGCACGCGGCGGCCAGCAGCCGCGCGTGGGCGTGGTCGTCGGCGAGCCGCTCGACGTGGTGGTCGAGCGCGTGCAGGCCGGCTGCGGCCAGGATGCCGACCTGGCGCATCCCGCCGCCCATCCGCTTGCGCCAGATGCGGGCCTCGGCGACCGTGTCACGGCTGCCGACCAGCAGCGAGCCGACCGGCGCACCGAGCCCCTTGGACAGGCAGACGGCCATGACGTCCGCGATCGCTCCGTAGTCCCGCAGGGGCGTGCCGGTCGCGACGTGCGCGTTCCAGATGCGGGCGCCGTCCATGTGGATCGACGCACCGACGCCGGTGGCGAAGTCGCGCAGGTCGCGCAGGTCGGAGAGCGGCAGGACCGCGCCGCCGGCGAAGTTGTGGGTGTTCTCGACCGAGATCGCCGCGGTGCGCACGAAGAACGGCCCCATGTCGGGGGCGAAGAGGGTCCGCACCATCGCCAGGTCGACCTGGCCGCGCGGGTGGTGCCAGGTGCGCATGGTGACCCCGCTGTAGGCCCCGTGGGCGCCGAGCTCGGCGCGCGCGATGTGGGCGGCCGACTCGCAGAGGACCTCCTGGCCGGGCGCGACCAGGGAGCGTACGGCGAGCACGTTGGCCATCGACCCGGTCGGCATGAACAACGCCGCCTCGTGACCGAAGAGCCCGGCCACCCGATCCTCGAGCAGCGCGACCGTCGGGTCCTCACCGTAGACGTCGTCGCCGACCTCCGCGCTCACCATCGCAGCGCGCATCGACGCGGTGGGCCGCGTGACGGTGTCGCTGCGGAGGTCGATCATCGCGCCGGTCCCCATCAGGGCTGGGCGGGCGTCGCGGGGGTCTCGCGGCGCAGCATCTCCGCCACGAGGAACGCCAGCTCGAGGGACTGGACCCGGTTGAGGCGCGGGTCGCACACCGACTCGTAGCGGTTGCCGAGGTCCATCTCGAGCAGCTCCTCGCTGCCGCCGACGCACTCGGTGACGTCGTCGCCGGTGAGCTCCACGTGGACACCGCCGGGCCAGGTGCCGAGGCCGTGGTGGACGTCGAAGAAGCCCTGGACCTCCTCGATGACGGCGTCGAAGGCACGGGTCTTGTAGCCCGAGCTCGCCTCGAAGGTGTTGCCGTGCATCGGGTCGCACACCCAGGCCACGTTGATGCCCTCGGCGGTGATCTTCTCGACCAGGTGGGGCAGTCCGTCGCGGATCCTGCTGGCTCCGAAGCGGGTGATGAACGTCAGGCGACCCGGCTCGTTGTCGGGGTTGAGCTTGTCGGCCAGGGCCAGCGCGTCGTCGGCGCTGGTCGTGGGGCCGAGCTTGACGCCGATCGGGTTGCGGATGTGGCTGAGCAGCTCGACGTGGGCGTTGTCGAGCTGGCGGGTGCGCTCGCCGATCCACACGAAGTGGCCCGAGACGTCGTAGGGCTGCTGGGTGCGCGAGTCGATGCGGGTCATCGCGTGCTCGTACTCGAGCACCAGGGCCTCGTGGGAGGAGTGGAAGTCGACGCGGTGGAACTCGTCGGGGTCGGCGCCGATCGCGGCGATGAAGGCCATCGCCCGCTCGATCTCGTGGGCGACCTTCTCGTAGCGCTGCCCCGCGGGCGAGTCACGCACGAAGTCGGTGTTCCACGCGTGGACCTGACGCAGGTCGGCGTAGCCACCGGTGGTGAACGCCCGCACGAGGTTGAGCGTCGCGGCCGAGGCGTTGTAGACGTCGAGCAGCCGCGCCGGGTCGTGCACGCGCGACTCCGGGGTGAAGTCGTAGCCGTTGACGGCGTCGCCACGGTAGGCCGGCAGCGTGACGCCGTCGCGGGTCTCGAGGTCGGAGCTGCGCGGCTTGGCATACTGACCCGCCAGACGACCGACCTTGACCACCGGGACGGACGCGGCATAGGTCAGCACGACGGCCATCTGGAGCAGCACGCGCAGCTTGTTGCGCACGTTGTCGGCGGTCACGCCGGACAGCGTCTCCGCGCAGTCACCGCCCTGGAGCAGGAACGCCTCGCCACGCGCCACGGCGGCCAGCTTGGTCTTCAGGTCGTCGCACTCCCCCGCGAAGACCAGGGGCGGCATGGTGCGCAGCCGAGCGACCGTCTCGTCGACGGCCGCTCGATCGGCGTAGGTCGGTTGCTGGGCCGGCCCGAGGGCGTGCAGGGCGGAGAGGTCGGGGACGTTGCTGCTCACCGGTCAAGCCTACGCGCGCGGGGTCGCCCGCCCGATTCGTCGACCACGCGCGGACAGGGCGGCTCAGTCCTCGAGGTGCTCGATGTCGCGGAAGCCGGTCTTCTTCGCCCGCACGCCCCTGTTGGTCGCCCACGTGGCCGCCCACAGCACGATGCCGAGCAGGACGAGGCCGCCGGCGACCTGGTACTGGATCCAGTCGTCGCGGTCCCGCGCCCACGGCCCGACGAAGAACAGGCAGGCCACCGCGCCGACGTAGGGCGCCCAGGTGGGCGCGGAGAAGGCCCCCGAGGGCTCACGACGCAGCACCACGCAGGCGATGTTGACGACCGCGAACACGCACAGCAGGAGCAGTGCCGTGGTGCCCGAGAGCGCGGAGATGACCGAGGTGTCGGCCAGGAAGGTCACCGCGACGATCAGGCCGAGGGCCAGGACGGTGGAGAAGAGGATGCCGACCCAGGGCGTACGACGGCCCGGCAGCACCTTGCCCAGGCTGCGAGGCAGGACGTCCTGGTTGGCCAGGCCGTAGAGCAGGCGGCTGGCCATCAGCATGTTGATCAGCGCGGTGTTGGCGACCGCGATGACGGTCAGGAACGGGAAGACGTCGTCGATCGGCAGGCCGGGCGCGCCGGTCCTGACGACGTTGAGCAGGACCTTGCCCTCGTCGGCGATGACCTTCTCGATCTCGCCCTCCGGGATGACCGCCACGACCGAGATCGAGACCAGCACGTAGAAGAGCACCGCGATCCCCAGGCCCGTCAGCATGACCCGCGGGAAGATGCGCTCGGGGTCCTTGGTCTCCTCGACCATGTTGACGGAGTCCTCGAAGCCGACCATCGCGAAGAACGCGATCGCGGTCGCAACGGTGACGGCGAGGAACAGCCCGCGCTCGGAGCCGCTCTCGAAGACCACCATCCGGCCCAGGTCACCGTCGCCGCGGGAGATCACCACGAAGCCGATCACGATGACGATCACCAGCGCGAGCATCTCGACGAGCGTGAGGAAGACGTTGAACTTCACGCTCTCCCCGACGCCGCGCAGGTTGATCAGCGCGAGCAGGACCATGAAGCCCATGGCGACCCCCGTGATCGCGGTGCTGCTGTCCGGGTCGATGCCGCCGACGCCGAGCCCGTCGAGGCCGGTCAGCAGGTTGGTGCCGAGGAGGTTGGCGGCCGTCGAGGCGCTGGTGATGCCGGAGCAGATGACCGCGAAGGCCACCAGGAAGGTGACGAAGTGGATGCCGAAGGCCTTGTGCGTGTAGAGCGCCGCACCTGCCGCCTGGGGGAACTTCGTGACCAGCTCGAGGTAGGAGAGCGCGGTCAACGTGGCGACCGCGAAGGCCACGACGAACGGCACCCACACGATGCCGCCCACCTCGAGGGCCATCTCGCCGGTGACGGCGTAGATGCCGGCCCCCAGGATGTCGCCGACGATGAAGAGCAGGAGGAGCTTCGGGCCCATCACCCGCTGGAGGTCGGGCTCGGGGCCGTTGACGTCGACGTCGGTGCTGGTCATCGCGTGCTCCTGCGGAGGAGGGGACAGTGCTGCACACCCAATACCCGCCGGGTCGATGTGGCCACCAGGCGCCCCGGCGTTGCGCCGGACGTCAGCGATCAGCCGAAGAAGACCTGCGCCTCGGCGTATTCCTCGGGGCTGACGAGCTTCAGCTCGGCGGTGCCCTCGGCCAGCGGGACCCGGATGATCTTGGTGCCGCGCAGCGCCATCATGGTGCCCCAGTCGCCGTCGGCGACCGCGTCGACGGCCTGGAGGCCGAAGCGGGTCGCGAGCCAGCGGTCGAACGCCGTCGGCGTGCCGCCGCGCTGGACGTGCCCGAGCACCACCGCGCGGGCCTCCTTGCCGGTGCGGTGCTCGATCTCGCTCGCGAGCCGGTCGCCGATGCCGCCGAGGCGGACATGACCGAACGCGTCCTTCTCCCCCGAGACCATCGTCATGCCGTGCTCGCCGTCGGACTCCTGCGGGACCGCGCCCTCGGAGACGACGATGATCGGGGCGTACTTGGTCTTGAAGCGCGTCTCGACGTGCTCGCAGAGCGCCTCGATGTCGAAGGGCTGCTCGGGGATCAGCACGGCGCTGGCGCCGCCGGCGATGCCGGCGTGGAGCGCGATCCAGCCGGCGTGACGGCCCATCACCTCGACGACGAGCACCCGGTGGTGGGACTCGGCAGTGGTGTGGAGCCGGTCGATGGCCTCGGTGGCGATGTTGACCGCGGTGTCGAACCCGAACGTGAAGTCGGTGCCGGAGAGGTCGTTGTCGATCGTCTTCGGCACGCCCACCACGTGCACGCCCAGGTCGGCGAGCTTGGTGGCGACGCCGAGGGTGTCCTCGCCGCCGATCGCGATCAGGGCATCGACGCCGTTGCTCGCGAGGTTGTCCTTGATGCGCTCCACGCCGCCGTCGATCTTAAAGGGGTTGGTGCGCGAGGAGCCGAGGATCGTGCCGCCCCGGGGCAGGATGCCGCGGCACTCCTGGATGCCCAGCTGCATCGTGTCGCCCTCGAGCGGACCCTTCCAACCGTCGCGGTAGCCCACGAACTCGAAGCCGTGGGTGGCCACGCCCTTGCGGACCACCGCCCGGATCACGGCGTTGAGGCCGGGGCAGTCGCCGCCTCCGGTGAGCACTCCGACGCGCATGGGACCTCCTGGGTGAGCCGGGCGAGGAGACCGGCAACGGGTGGGGCTTGGAACGTTCACATGGGGCGCGCCCACCCTAGCCACGTTTGCTCTCAGGTGGCGAAGGTCACCAGCAGCGCGGCGGAGAAGGAGCCCAGACGGGTCTGGCGGGGGATCGTCGAGCACGGCAGGAGCCTGCCCACTGCCAGGATGGATAGTGTCGCGCGCATGACCTTCTCTATCGTCGCCCGCTCCGCCGACACCGAGTCCTGGGGGGTCGCGGTGGCCTCGAAGTTCCTCGCCGTCGGCGCCGTCGTCCCGGCCGCGGTCGCCCAGGTGGGCGCCATCGCCACCCAGGCCGACGCCAACGTCGCCTACAAGGGCCTGGCCCTGGCCCACCTCGACGAGGGGGCGACCGCCTCAGTGGCGCTGCAGCGGCTGCTCGAGGAGGACGAGGGGCGCGACGACCGTCAGGTCGGGATCGTCGACGTCGACGGCGGTGCCGCCTCCCACACCGGGCATGCGTGCATCGAGTGGGCCGGCGGGGTCACCGGCGAGGGCTACGCCATCCAGGGCAACTGCCTGGCCGGCTCGGCGGTCGTGGAGGACATGGAGCTGGCGTGGCTCGCTTCGGACCCCGAGTCCCCCCTGGCCGAGCGACTGCTGGCCGCGCTAGCGGCCGGTGACGCTGCGGGAGGCGACAAGCGCGGGCGACAGTCGGCCGCGCTGCTCGTCGTACGCGACGAGGCGGGCTATGCCGGCGGCGACGACATCGACACCGACCTGCGCGTCGACGACCACGTCGCACCGATCGAGGAGCTGACGCGGCTGCTCGACCTCAACGTGCTCTACCTGACCGCCTCGACCCCCGACGAGCAGGTCGCGGTGACGCCCGAGCTCGAGGCCGAGCTGGAGGCCTTCGCCCAGACGCACGGCCACCCCGACTTCCACACCTGGGTCGGCACGGAGAACTACGAGATGCGGGTGTCGCCCCAGCTGGAGTGGATCGACCAGCGGGTGCTGGCGATCGTGAGAGGCGAGCGGTGAGCATCCTCGCGATCGACGCCGGCACGACCGGCGTGACCGCGGTCGTCGTCACGCCCGACGGAGGTATCGCTGCGAAGGGCTACCAGGAGTTCGCGCAGCACTTCCCGAAGCCGGGCTGGGTGGAGCACGCGCCCGAGGAGATCTGGCAGGCGACGCTCGAGGCGTGTCGCGATGCTCTCCACCAGGTCGACCGTTCGGAGATCACGGGCGTCGGGATCACCAACCAGCGCGAGACGATCGTGCTGTGGGACCGCGAGACCCTCGGATCGCCCCGTCGGGCGATCGTGTGGCAGGACCGCCGGACGGCCGACATCTGCACGCGGTTGCGCGACGCCGGGCACGAGGAACGCGTCGCTGAGCTGACAGGGCTGCGGCTCGACCCCTACTTCTCCGGCACCAAGCTGATGTGGCTGGCCGAGCACGAGCCGCACACGTGGGCACTGGTCGAGTCCGGGAGGTACGCCGTCGGGACGGTCGACTCCTACCTCGTCGCCCGCATGACCCGCGGCCTCCACCACGTCACCGACGTGTCCAACGCCTGTCGGACGCTGCTCTTCGACCTGACCACCGGCGACTGGTCCGACGAGCTGTGCTCCCTGTTCGGCGTGCCCCGCGACGCGCTGCCGGAGCTGGTGGCCAACTGGGGCGAGCTCGCGGTCACCGACCCGCGGTCGTTCCTGGACCTGTCGCTGCCGATCGCGGGCATCGCGGGCGACCAGCAGTCGGCGCTCTTCGGGCAGACCTGCTTCGACGAGGGTGACTCCAAGTGCACCTACGGCACCGGATCGTTCATCCTCACCAACACCGGCTCGACCCTGAAGCGCTCCGACGCCGGCCTGCTCTCGACGGCTGCGTGGCGCTCACCGTCGGGCGAGATGACCTATGCCCTCGAAGGCGCGATCTTCGTGACCGGAGCGGCGGTGCAGTGGCTGCGCGACGGGCTCCAGATCGTCGGCTCGGCGGCCGAGACCGCTGCCATCGCCGCCACCGTCGAGGACACCGAGGGCGTGGTCTTCGTGCCGGCCCTCACCGGGCTCGGCGCCCCCGACTGGGACCCGCACGCCCGCGGCATGATCATCGGCATCACCCGGGGCACGACACGGGCCCACCTCGTGCGGGCCACGCTCGAGGCGATCGCCTTCGAGGTGCGCGACGTGCTCGACACCCTGCCGAGCTGTGGGGCCGGGCTGGCCTCGCTGCGGGTCGACGGCGGCGCGTCGGCCAACGACCTGCTCTGCCAGCTCCAGGCCGACCAGGTCGGTCTGGCCGTCGAGCGGCCGAAGCTCGTCGAGACCACGGCGCTGGGAGCGGCGTTCCTCGCCGGACTCGGAACCGGATTGTGGTCCTCCACCGACGACCTGCGCGAGACCTGGCAGCTCGACCGACGCTTCGAGCCCTCCGGGGACCGGCCTTCCGCCGATGCCGCCCACGCCCGGTGGCGCGACGCGGTGGCGCGCTCGAAGGGCTGGGCCGCGGTCTAGGCGCGGCTCGCTAGGTGGTGCGGCGCTCGACCTCGGCGGCCGCGGCGTCGCGTGTGGCGGTGGCCTCCTCGAGCTCGGCGTAGGCCTCGGTGCGGGCATCCTCCGCGTCACCGAGCGCGTCGTCGACCTCGTCGGCCGACTCCTCGCGGTCGGCCAGGCGTCGCTTGAGCTCGTCGATCTCGGCCTGCAGCTGCATCGAGCGCGCCTCGAGCTCGGTCTGGGACGACACCGTCTCCTCGTAGGCCTGACGCGCGCCCTTCACCTGCTCCTCCGCCTCGTCCAGCGCCTCCTGGGCGGCGGCGAGGGCCTTCACCTCCGCCTCAGGGTCGGGTACGACGTGCAGGTCGGGCCGCGTGCCGGCGGCGGGTGCGTCGGGGTCGCTGTCGGAGTCGGGGTCGGGTGAGGCCACGGGGCTGGCCTCGAAGCCCAGGGCGGCGGGCAGCGCGACCGCACCACCGAGATCGACCTCGTCGACGCCGGTTGTGGTGATCGCGGTGACGAGGAGCCCGCTGCGCACGGCCTGGGCGCAGCGCTGGTCGAGCATCGCGGCGGTGAGGGTCGCCTCGACCTGGTCGGTCACGGCCTGGGTGACCTTGACCCCCGACTCGGTCGCCAGCGACCGCGCCTGCTGCGTGACGGCAGCGGTGACCTGACGTCGCTGGCGGGTCAGGGCACGCAGCTGCTCCCCGGACATGGCGGCAGCGGCCTCGCGGAGGGCGGCGCCGACGGTGAGGACCTGGTCGACCTGGTCCGGGTCACGGCGCACCAGGACGTTGACGATCCAGGCGGCGAGCGACGGCTTCTTCAGCGTCTTGACGGCCTTGGCGAGGTCGGAACCCTTGAGCGCCTTGGCCCGCGCGTCGCGCGCCGGTGTGAACTCCGCCAACGTCAACGCATAGATCTCGTCGGCGATCGCGAGCAGCTCCTCAGACATCGGCCGATCCTCGCAGGACCAGCTCGCGCTCGACCGGGTAGGGCGTCCACTCGGAGCGTCGCTCCACCTCGGTGGGCTCCCACCCGAGATGGAAGTAGAGCCCCAGCGCGCGGTCGTTGGCCGCCAGGCACCACAGCCGCGGCTCGTGCCCTCCCGCCCAGATCGCGCTCGCCGCCCGGACGACGGCGCGTCGTGCCAGGCCGGTCCCCCAGCGTCGCGGGTGGACCGCCACGTGCCGCAGTGTCGTCGCGTCATGGGCGACGAAGGCGTCCAGGCCGTCCCCCTCCGGGCCGTCGACCACCTCGACGCTCACGCCCGGCTCGGCCAGGACGCGGCTCCACCGCTCCAGCACCTCGTCGTCGGGAAAGGGGAAGTCCGCAGCCGGGAAGACGTGCGCCAGCCCCACCAGGTTCGCCTCGCGCTCCAGGTCGCGCAAGCCGGTCGCGTCGCCGGCCACCGCGGGGCGGAACGTCACGGCCGCCCCGCCGCCACCCACTGCTCGTGGGCGACCAGAGTCCGGTCGAAGAGCGCCCGCAGGTCGGCCTCCTCCACCCCGACCAGCGACAACCCGAGCCCGACCAGCGCGCCGCGCCACTCGTCGTACGACGTGAGGTCGGTGGTGCGGCGTCCCTCGGCGTCGACACGGGCGAGGACACAGCCCCTCAGGGTGTCGGCACCGAGGGGGTCGCGGCGCTGGACCACCAGGATCCGGGAGAAGACGCCTTCGGGTGCTGTCGAGAGCGTGGCGTGGGCGTCGAGGATGGCCATCGGGTCCGTGGGGGCCTGCGTCACCTCGAGGCCGGTGAAGGTGCCGCTCGGGTCGTTGCGGAAGGACCAACCCTCCGCGGTGACCTCGGTGATCGCGAAGCGCAGCGGCCCGTCGACGAACTCGCCGGCGACCAGCGGCAGCGGCTCGAGGAAGCCCTCGCCCAGCCCGACGTCGGGCCACCAGTCCCCGTCGGGGTTGTCGTCGGTGGGCAGACCGGAGACGACCAGCACCAGGTGGTTGAGGAAGGGGTCGGTGCGCTGCTCGGGGTCGATCCAGACGTGACCGTGGCGACGCTCGACGGTGAAACCGAGGTCACGCAGCACGAGCTCGAGGACGGCGTTCTGGTGGAAGCAGTAGCCCGCCCGGCCGACCTCGCCCACGCGCGTGAGGCTCGACGCCGGGTCGACCGACGGTGGCCGGCCGAGCATGATCTGGAGGTTCTCGTAGGGGATCTGCTCCACGTGGCGCCGATGCAGCAGCCGTAGCGACTGCAGGGTCGGCGGGAGGGGCTCCTCGATGCCCAGGTGCGCGAGGTAGGCGCGGATCGACACGCACCGAGCATAGATCGAGCGTCGGGTCAGCCGGCCCGGAGTCCCGCGGTGATCATCGCGGCGGTGATGTCGATGACCTCGTCGCGGTTGACCGCCTGCGGGCGCATCAGGGCGACCCGCAGGCAGGTCGAGACGAGCACACCCATCGTCATGAAGACCACCGCCTCCATCCGCTCCGGCGACAGGTCGGGCAGGTGGCGACGCGGCAGCACCGAGGCGAGCTGGAAGAGCCGGGACTCGACCTCCGGGAGGATGTTGGCGTTGCTGCCGGCCGGCATCGCGTTGACCATCGCCAGGATCACCGCGCGGTGCTGCTCGAAGGCGTCGACCAGGGTGAGGACGATCTCGTGGACGCCCCCGTCGAGGTCGTGGTCGAGCGCGCGGACCACCCCCGCCATCAGGTCGGTCGAGATGGCCTCGACGGCCTCGTCGCGCAGCACCCCGAGGATCTCGGCCTTGTCGTTGAAGTAGCGGTAGAACGTGCCGCTGCTGACGTGCGCCCGCTCCACGATCGCGGTGGTCGTCAACCGCTCCGCCCCGTCGGTCGCCAGGAGGTGAAGGGTGGCGTCGAGCAGGTCGCGCCGCATCCGGACCGCCCGGGTCTGCGACGGGCGGATCCGCTGCTTCTGAGCCATGTCCGTCCTCCGAATCGTCCGCGCGTGCGGAGCACCAAGAAGTGAATGGAAGGTGAGGGTCTTTCACTTCTATGCTTCCATGATGGCAGCGACCCCGACGAGACGACCGGCCGGACGACCGCAGCCGCCCAGCACGGTGATGCACCTCGCGGAAGCCGAGGCACGCTTCGGCGGCTTCGCCACGACGTACGTCGACGGCATGTGGCGGGGTGACGACCTGGCCGATGCGTTCGTCACCGACTTCGCGACGCTCGGCCACGGCCGCGCGATGAGGCTGCTGCGCCAGGCCTGCCGCGACGGGATCGACGCCGTGCCGGACGCACCCGCGAGCCTGCGCGCGCTCTTCGCCCAGCTCGACGACCCCCCGGCCTGGGTGGACCTGGCGGCGATCGACCGTGCCAGCGCGCACATCGGGCGCTACACGCGACAGTCGGGCATCGTCCTCGGCGCCGCCTCCCTGGTCAGCGGCTACGCCAACGCCGCGGCGTCCCGGCCGCTGGCGATGACGGGGCGCTACGTGGAGAGCGCCGGTGCGCGCACGATCGAGGTCAGCTCGTGGCTGGTCGAGGTGACCCGCAGCGGCGGGCTCGAGCGCTTCTCCGTCGGCTTCGAGCTGACCGTGCGGGTCCGGGTCATCCACGCCCTGGTCCGTGCGGCGCTGCGCGACGACCCCGCCTGGGACCTGCCGGCCTGGGGACTGCCGATCTGCCAGTCCTACCTGGCCTACACGCTCGTGGAGTTCGCCCTGATCCCGCTGCGCGGGCTGCGCACCATCGGGGCGCCCTACCTCCCCCACGAGGAGGCCGCCGCCTACGCCCGCTGGCGCTACCTCGGCCACCTGCTCGGCATCGACGAGGCCCTGCTGCCGACCGACCGGGCCGAGCAGGAGCGGCTCGAGGAGATCTACCTGCTGACCCGGCCTCCCGTCGACGACTTCTGCCGCGACCTGGTCGCGAGCATCAACCGGGAGTTCCTGGTCGCCGAGATCGAGGAGCTCCTGCCCTCGCGACCGTCCCGGTTGCGCACGATCGCGCCGCCGGTGGTGCACGCGCTCGAGCGGCTCTTCCTGGGCGACGACCTGGCCGACGAGCTCGGCATCCCGGCCGCTGCGCGGACGCTGCGACTGCTCGAGCGCACCGGCCCGGTGCTGGGCCGCCTCAACTCCGGCCTGGACCGGATCACCCCCCTGCTCGGGCCTCGGGCGCGGCGCGGCGAGCGCTACCGGGTCAAGCAGGACACCCGCCTGCGCAGGAGGTACGGCGTGCAGCACGACCTCGTCGACGCCTCGCCCGCCGGCGGGGTGCCGCACCCGGCGCGGGGTGCGTGAGGGTCACTCGTCGATCACTCCTCGTCGAGCCCCTGCTCGATCGCCCAGCGGGTGAGCTCGACACGGTTGTGCATCTGAAGCTTGCGCAGTGTGTTCTGCACGTGGTTCTGCACGGTGCGGTGCGAGAGGAAGAGACGGTCGGCGATCTGCTTGTAGGACATGCCCTTGGCGACCATCTTGAGCACCTCGGTCTCACGCTCGGTCAGCTGCGGCTGGTCGACCTCGGCGGCCGACGGGTCGGAGAGCCGACGGAACTCCCCGAGCACGAGACCAGCCAGCCCGGGCGTGAAGACGGTGTCGCCGCGCGCCACCCGTCGTACGGCGTCGAGGAGCTCCTCGCGGGACGCCGACTTGACCAGGTAGCCGGTCGCGCCCGCCTTCACCGCCTCCAGCACGTCGGTCTGCTCCCCCGACGCCGACAGGATCAGCACCCGGGCCGACGGGTCGTGGCGCAGCACCTCCGCCGTCACCTCGACACCGTTGGGCGCCGGGATCTGCAGGTCGAGCACGACGACCTGGGGCCGGGCCGCGGGGAACCGCGCGACCGCCTCGGCGCCGTTGGCCGCGACCGCCACCACGTCGAAGCCGCCAGCCTGCAGGTCGCGCTCGACCGCGTCGCGCCACATCGGGTGGTCGTCGACGACCATCACGCGGATCGGCTGCTGGTCGGTGTCCGAGTCCATGGCTGGACCCTAGACGAGATCATCAGGCGCCTGGCACCGGTCGCGCCCGTTCGGGTCGTGTGCCGCAGAAAGCGCTGGAGCGCTGGCAGGGACACACGAACTGAGGTGTGTCGGATCCGGCGGCCCCACCAGACCAGCAACGGGCCCTTCAGTCCAGGCGGAGGAACCGTCCTCGCCGGTGCAACAGCGGCGCGTCCTCGTCACCGACCGAGATCTCGTCCACGCGGCAGGTGACCTCGACGGACCAGCCGACCTCGCGGGAGTCGACGAGGGTGCAACCGGCCCACGCAGTGACGGAGGCCAGCCGCGGACCCCACGACGTCTGCTCGAACTCCCCCATCCGGAACGGGCCACCCGGCGCGGGTGCCGTCCCGGCGAACGCCTCGGCGAGGTCGCGGTCGGGCCAGGAGAGGAGCTGGACCACACAGCGACCGACCGCGACGAGACGATCGGCCAGGTCGGAGTCGGGGTCGAGCAGACCCAGCACGTGCGCGGGCTCGCCGTGGGCCAGCATCAGCGACGTGACCGTCAGCCCCTCGCGCTCACGTCCTTCGCCCGCGGTCCACAGGCTGACCGCTCCCCCGAGCCGCCCCCGCAGCCGCCGAACCGGGTCTGGCTCGGCGTCGGCGAAGGGGTGCGTGCTGTGGATGGTCACGCCCCGAGCCTAGGGACCACTCCGCGAGTCGGCGCGATGTGTCAGGCGAGCGCTCCCGCTGCGACATCGCGCCGACTCGGCACTCACGCCTGCCGCAGGTCGGTCACAACGCCTCCAGCGGTACGACGAGCTCCCACTCGGTGCCGAAAGGGCCGGTCGAGAGCTCGGCCGTGCCGCCGAGGTCGGTGACGCGGCCGCAGATCGACTCGCTCACCCCGAGCCGCCCCTCGGCGGCCGCTGCCTCGAGCCGCCCGGCGGGAATGCCGGGGCCCTCGTCGCGCACGGAGATCTCCACCCGGTCGGGGAAGGCCTCGAGGAGGACCCACGCGGACGCGGCCGCGCCGACGTGGACGACCACGTTGTCCAGACAGGCCGCCACGACGGACACGAGCTCGCGCACCACGGCCGCGGGCAGCTCGACGACGGTGCCCGGAGTGGCGACGCTGACGTGTGGTCGCGCACCCAGCTCCCCCAACGCCGCTGCAAGGTCGCCCACCGCGTGCGCAGACTCCGAGGAGGATGACACCGCGTCCTGGGAGCGGATCAGCGTGCGCAGCACCTGCTCCTGCTCGCCGGCCAACCGACCGAGGTCGGCCGCCTCCCCGCCGAGCTCGGCACCGCGGCGCTGGACCAGCGCCAGGACCTGGAGCACGCCGTCGTGCACGGCCCGCGCCAGCCGGGCCCGCTCGGCTTCGGCCAGGGCCGCCCGCTGCGCCTTGTCGCGCTCCTTGGCCATCATCTGGAGCGACTCGCACATGAAGCCCACGATCGGGCCGGCGATGAGCAGCAGGAAGGTGTTGCCGTAGTTGGTCTGGTTGATCTCGTCGCGGACCAGCAGGTCGGTGCCGGCGACCAGGACCGAAGCGAGCAGCCCGCCCTGCCAGTGGTAGCGGACCGCCCAGGCGAGCAGCGCGCACATCACCCAGAAGCCGGGGACCGTGGCGTTGAAGCTCTCACCCTTGACGATCGGGGAGGCTACGAGCAGCCCCAGCGTCACGAGCAGGTCCAGGCCGAGGAACCACGGGCGGCGGCGCGCCGGGTCGGCGTACGCGACGAGGGCGGTGCCGGTCCACAGCACCATCACCAGCACGCAGAAGGCCCCGGCGGCGGGGCGCACGAAGTTGTCGGCGCGGTAGGCGTTGAGACCGATCGCGTTGACGAGGAGGACGACTCGCAGGATGCCCAGCGCCCGGAAGAGCCGGTCCTCGACGTCGAGGGCCGGCCGTGACCAGAGCCGCAGCTGGGTCAGGACGCCTTCTTGGTCTGCTCGTCGCCGTCGGGCGGCGTGATCGACCCAGCCTGACCGTCGGCCTGACCGGCGGCCAGCGCCTTGGCCTCCGCCTCGAGCCGCTTGGACTCCTCCTTGGCGCGGCCGGCGTACATGTCGACGTACTCCTGGCCGGAGAGCCGCATGATCTCGTACATGATCTCGTCGGTGATCGAGCGCAGGATGTAGCGGTCGTTCTCCATGCCGGCGTAGCGGGAGAAGTCGAGCGGCTTGCCGAAGCGCACGACGGGCCGGGTGAAGGAGCCGAAGGTCTTGCCCGGCGGCGCCACCACGTCGGTGCCGACGACGGCCACCGGGATCACCGGGACCCCGGTCTCGAGGGCGAGGCGGGCGACGCCGGTCTTGCCGCGGTAGAGCTTGCCGTCGTGGGAGCGGGTGCCCTCGGGGTAGATGCCGAACAGGTCGCCCTCGCCCAGGATCCGCGTGGCCGACGACAGCGCGCCCTCGGCGGCCGAGCCGCTGGAGCGGTCGATGGGCACCTGGCCGGCGCCGGAGAAGAACTGCTTCTGGAACCAGCCCTTGATGCCAGGCGTCGTGAAGTACTCCGCCTTGGCCACGAAGGTCACCCGCCGCGCGAGCGTCAACGGCATGAAGAGCCAATCGGCGTACGAGAGGTGGTTGCTCGCGAGGATCGCCGGCCCCTCCTCGGGGACGTGCTGGGAGCCCTCGACCTGGGGACGGAACACCACGCGCAAGAGAGGGCCGATGGCCACCCACTTGAGGAACCAGTAGAACAACGAAGCGCCTTTCCCCATCGCCGACCCGGGAGTGGTCCCGACGTTTCGAACCCTAGTGCCTGACGGCGCGCTCACCTACCACTGTGGTGAGGCACAATCGGCGCCATGAACCTGCACCCCCTCGCCTCGCCCCTGACCATCGAGGCGCGCCCCGAGCTGACGGGCGGGCGCCGCATCGGCGTCCTGCTCAGCCACGGCTTCACCGGCCAGCCTGCCTCCATCAAGCCCTGGGGCGAGCACCTCGGCTCCCTCGGCTACGGCGTGTCGGTGCCGCGCCTGCCGGGTCACGGCACCACGTGGCAGGAGCTCAACACGATGACGTGGGACGACTGGTACGGCGAGCTCACCCGAGCCTTCGACGTCCTCTGCCTCGAGCACGACGCGGTCGTCGTGGGCGGTCTCTCGATGGGCGGCGCCCTGGTCCTGCGGCTCGCCGCCGACCACGCCGACCAGATCTCCGGGGTCGTGGTTGTCAACCCCGCGGTCGCGAGCAAGCGCCTCGACGTCAAGCTGCTCCCGGTGCTCAAGCACCTGGTGCCGTCGTTCCCCGGCCTTGCCAACGACATCAAGAAGCCGGGCATGGACGAGCACGGCTACACCCGCACGCCGCTCAAGGCGGTCCACTCCCTCATGCAGGCCTGGCCACCGCTGGTCGCCGACCTGCCCAAGGTCACTGCGCCGCTCCTCTACCTGCGCTCCACCGAGGACCATGTGGTGGACGAGGCCTCGCAGCCGTTGATCACCAGCAAGGTCTCCTCGCGCGACGTCACCGTCGTGCCACTGACCGAGAGCTACCACGTCGCCACGCTGGACAACGACGCCCAGCAGATCTTCGACCTGTCCGCCGCTTTCATCGCCCGCACCACCTCGGCGTAACCTCGAGACGTGCAGCGCGACAACGAGGACGACGCCTGGCGCTCGATCGTCGAGAACTTCGGCGACCGCGCTGACCTCGACCCGGATCCCCAGTCCGGGTCCCAGCCAGGGACCCAGCCTGGAACACAGCCGGAGCCCCGGCGCGAGCCTGATCCGGAGCCACCGCGGCCGGCGCCACGCCCGGCCTCGTCGTGGGACGAGGAGTCCGTCGACTCCGACTGGAGCACCGACCGCTTCGTCCCGCCGCCGCCCCCGCCGGTGCCCACCACCTCCAAGGACCGGATGGCGGCCTGGATCGGGATCTTCGGCTCGCCCACCGTGCTCCTGATCTGCCTGGTCCTCGGGATCGACCTGCCCCAGCTGATCGCCTACGCCCTCGTTGGGGCCTTCGTGGGCGGCTTTCTCTACCTGGTCTCCCAGATGCCCAGCGGTCCGCGCGACCCCGACGACGACGGCGCCCGGATCTAGCCCGTCAGCGCACCATCAGCGCGAGCGAGCGGTGCGCGCCAGGTGCGCCGCACCCACGGCGCCCGCAGCGGGGCCGCACTGCGCCACCACGACCGCCGGGAGCGGTCGGTGCCCGGTGCCGACGACCGAGCGGGCCATGGCTCGGCGGGCCGGCTCGAGCAGCAGGTCGCCCGCCTCGGAGGCGCCGCCGCCGATGACCACCAGCTCCGGGTCGTACGACGACACGAGGCCGCCGAGCCCGACTCCCAGCCAGTCGCCGACCGAGGTCAGGGCCTGCAGCGCGCTGCCGTCGCCGGCGATGGCAGCGGCCGTCACGGCGGGGCCATCGGCATAGCCGGGACCCGCGAGGCGGACGAGCGCGTTGCCGCTGGCGTACTGCTCCAGGCAGCCGCGCAGCCCACACTCGCAGTCGTGCCCCTCGGGCACCACCCGGACGTGGCCAAACTCGCCGGCCATCCCGTGGGCGCCGCGCAGCACCGACCCGGCGTGCACGATCGCGCCGCCGATGCCTGTTCCGACGGTGACCAGCAGGAAGGACTCCCCACCCCGGCCGGCGCCGTACGCGATCTCGGCGACGGCGGCGCAGGCGACGTCGTTGTCCATGACGACCGGGACGCCCCAGCGCTCCGTGAGGCGGATCAGGGTGTCGTCCTCCTGCCAGGGCAGGTGGGTCGAGAAGTGCACCCGGTCGTGGTCGACGAGGCCCGCGACCGAGAGGCCCACCGCGGTGACCTCACGTCCGGCTGCAAGCTCCTCGACCGCCGAGGTCACGGCGTCGTCGAGGAGGCGGGGGTCGGCGTGCCGGTCGGGCGTGTCGCGACGGGTGGAGCGCAGCACCTCACCGTTCTCGTCGACCTCGCAGGCGAGGACCTTGGTGCCACCGATGTCGACGCCGAGGTGCAGCCCCGTCGCGACACGCATCAGGGGAGGCCCATCAGTGACGGGCCAGGTCGGCGGCGCCGATGACGCCTGCCTTGTTGCCCAGAGTCGCCAGCCGGATCTCGGCGACCGGGCGGTGGCCGCGACCGCTCAGCTGCGACTCGAAGGCGCTGCGCAGCGGCAGCATCAGCAGGTCGCCGGCCTCGCTCACGCCGCCGCCGATGACGACGGCCGCGGGGTCGAGCACCGCGACCAACGAGGCGATGCCGCCCCCGAGCCAGCGGGCCAGCGAGGCGATGAGCTCGATGCTGAAGGGGTCACCGGCCTGGGCGGCCTCGGTGACCAGCGGGCCGGTGATCGCCTCGGCGTCACCCCCGGCCAGGGCCAGCAGCGGCTCCGCGGCGTCGACGCCACCGGCCGCGGCCGTCTTGGCCTCACGCACGAGGGCCCGACCGCTGGCGTACTGCTCGAGGCAGCCGCGCTGCCCGCAGCCGCAGAGGTGGCCCTCGGGCACGACGCGCAGGTGGCCGATCTCGGCGGCGGGCCCGAAGGCGCCGCGGTAGAGCCGGCCGTCGAGCACGATGCCGCCCCCGACCCCCGTGCCGACGGTGACCATCAGCAGGTCGTCGACGTCAGCGCCCGCGCCGAAGGCGAACTCGCCCCAGGCCGCGGCGTTGGCGTCGTTCTCGACGACGACCGGCAGCCCGATGCGCTGCTCCAGCTCCGACTTCAGGTCGACGTCGCGCAGGGCCAGGTTGGGCGCGAACATCACGCTGGCGCGCTTGGCGTCGACGTAGCCGGCCGCCCCGATGCCCACGCGCTCGACCTCGTGGCGCGACCGCAGGTCGGCGACGAGGTCGGCGATGGCCTGCTCGATCGCCTCGGCGTCCATCGCCGGCGACTCCACGCGCGCCTCCTCGAGGATCTTCCCCTCGAGGTCGACGACCGCGCCCGCGATCTTCGTGCCGCCGACGTCGACTCCACATGCCAGGGTCATGACTGTCCGTCCAGGTCGTCAGCGTCGTCGGGTTGGTCACCGTCGTCGAGGTCGATCTGCTCGACCCCGCGCGCGCGGGCCTCGGGCGGCACCGGCGTGGCCATGAGGCCGGCGGCGGCCTGCATCAGGGCGGCCGCAGCGGTGGCCAGGTGAGCGCGCACCTCCGGGCTGGTCTGTCGTACGGCGTGCACCGTGCGGCAGAGCGGGCAGTAGGTGCACTCCGCGCCGCCTGTGGCCAGGTGCTCGTTGACGTCCTGCAGCGAGGCGGCAGCCGCCCCGGCGAGCCCACCGAGCCCGACGCCCATGTCGGCGCCGTGGTCCTTGGCCCAGTCGGAGAAGGCACCGAGGAGCTTGGCTGCTTCCTCGCCGACGCTGCCGACGGGCTCCTGAGGCCCGCTGGGGTCCTGTGGCTCGCTCATGTCACCTTCTCCCCTGCCGGGCCGTCTGTCTCGGAATCGGCCGCAGGATCGCGGAAGCGGACCTGCAGCTCTCCCGCGTCCACCTTGGCGCCCGCGACCCGGAGTCGCGCGAGCCCGGGAGGAAGCGTGAGAAGGCGACGATACGACCCCACGGTCACGACGAGCTCGTCGCCGTTGCGCGCGAGACCGACCTCGGCGCGCGAGACGAACGGCAACGCGAGGTGCAGCACCGCTCCCGCGCTGGTCCGGTCGACCCGGAACGGCCCGCGCCCGGTCGGTACGGCGAGCGGGTCGGCGCCGTCGTAGGCGTCGGCGGCGAGGAGCTTCAGCGCCTCCACCCCGACGGGCTCGGTGGCCCGGTAGACCGAGCGCCAGATCGGCAGCCCGGTGAACGACTCCTCGACCTGCCCGAGCACGGCGTCCTGTGCCAGGACCCAGCCGGCGCGCCAGTCGTCGGCGTCCTCGGCTGGGAAGACCCGGTTGGCGACCACGCCGTCCACGCGGTAGCCGAAGAGCGAGAGGCTCGTGTAGGAGCGGCGGGCCTCGGCGAGGACCATCGTCTCGGGGGTCATCACGAGCCGCACGCTGGCGTCGGGACCCGCGAGCAGCGCCTGCACCTCGTCGAGCTCGGCGTGCAGCCTCTCGAGGGCGTCGAAGACGCCGTCACCGGGCATCGGCACCCCGGCCGCGCGCGAGAGGACCGGCTTGAGCGCCTTCATCACGCGACGCTGCGTGGGCAGGACGCGCTCCATGTACCAGCCGAGCGCCTCGGGCAGCGCGAGCAGCCGCAGGGTCTCGGCGGTCGGCGCGCAGTCCACGACGATGACGTCCCACTCCCCCGCCAACGCGTGCAGGCGCAGCTCGAGCAGCGCGAGGACCTCCTCGGCGCCCGGGAGGACGGTGAGCTCCTCGGCCGCGACCGGATCGACCCCCGCCACGTCGAGCACGGAGAGGAGGTAGCCCTGGATCTGCGCCCACGACTGCTCGAAGCGCAGCTGGGCGTCGACCTGCTGCACGAAGAGCAGGTCCGCGACCTCGGTGGGGTCGGAGCCGACGCTCGCGCCGAACGCGTCCGCCAGTGAGTGAGCGGCGTCGGTCGACAGCACCAGCGTGCGCTGACCTGCGGCGGCCGCGAGGGCCGCCGTACCGGCTGCGATCGTGGACTTGCCGACGCCGCCCTTGCCGGTGAAGAGGAGGATGCGCACGCGTCAGAGGGACTCGACGCGCTTCTTCAGACCCTTCAGCGCGGTGTCGATCAGGATCTTCTCGCCCTTGCGCTTGAGCATGCCGATCAGCGGGATCGACACGTCGAGGGCCAGGCGGTAGGTCACCTCGGTGGAGCCGTTGCCGAGGTCGCGCAGCACGTAGGCGCCGTCGAGCGAGCGCAGCATCTTGCCCTCGACCAGGGTCCAGGTGACCTCGCGGTCGCCGTCCCACACGTAGGCGAGGGTGTACTCGTCCTTGATCGGCGAGACGTCGAGGGCGAAGAACACCTGCTCGGCGCGCCCACCCTGCGCAGCACCGGAGGACGAACGCACGTCGGCAACCGTCACGCCCTTGGCCCACGAGGGGTAGGCGGGGAAGTCGGCGATGACCGCCATCACGTCGGCCGCAGGGGCGTCGACGATGATGGAGGACGTGGTCTGCTCGGCCATCGTGCAACCCCTTGCTGGCTCCCGGGAGCGTGGGCGGATCGGATGCGCGATGCTACCGGATGGGCAGGGTCAGGCCGGTCGGCGGTAGCCTGCCCTGTCGGTCACATGGCAAGCCCCAGGAGGAAGTGTGCGCGAGTTCTCGACGCCCCTGACGATCGAGATCCCGGCGACGGGCAACCTCACCGACGACGTCGTCGTCAACGCCCGCGACGCCGCGGACGCCGTCACCTTCAGCCGACGCGGCGACAACGGCTGGGAGGGCGTCACCTCCGTCCAGTTCCTCGCCGAGGTCAGTGCGGTCGCGAAGGGCCTGATCGCGGCCGGCATCGAGGCCGGCGAGCGGGTGGCCCTGATCTCCAAGACCCGCTACGAGTGGACGCTCTTCGACTACGCGATCTGGTTCGCCGGTGCCGTGACGGTCCCGATCTACGAGACGTCGTCGGCCGAGCAGGTCGCGTGGATCCTGGAGGACTCCGGCGCCACGGCCGTCGTCGCCGAGACCCCGGCCCACCTGGCGCGGATCACCGAGGTGCGCGGAGGTCTCACCGAGCTGCACCACGTCTGGTCGATCACCGACAACGCGGTCGACGTCCTGTCCCGGCTGGGTGAGGACGTCTCCGACGCCGACCTCGAGATCCGTCGTACGACGGCGACGCCGTTGGACCTCGCGACGCTGATCTACACCTCGGGCACGACCGGGCGGCCCAAGGGCTGCATGCTCACCCACGGCAACTTCATGTTCGAGCTGGGCGTCGCGGTGGACGAGCTGGAGGCCCTCTTCGGCGACGAGGGGGGCTCGACGCTGCTCTTCCTGCCGCTGGCCCACGTCTTCGCTCGCATCATCCAGGTCGGTGCGATCAAGACCCGCACCCGCCTGGGGCACAGCTCCGACATCAAGCACCTGCTGGACGACCTCCAGGAGTTCAAGCCCACCTTCATCCTCGCGGTCCCGCGGGTGTTCGAGAAGGTGTTCAACACTGCCTCGCAGAAGGCCACGGCCGACGGCAAGGGCGCGATCTTCGTTCGTGCCGCCGAGACCGCGATCAGCTGGTCGCGCGGGCTCGACCCAGGTCGCGGGCGCACCTCGATCGCCGTCAAGGCCCAGCACGCGCTGTTCAACCGGCTCGTCTACGCCAAGCTGCGCGACGCGTTGGGGGGCCACTGCGTCCACGCGGTGTCCGGCGGCGCCCCGCTGGGCGACCGCCTCGGCCACTTCTACCGCGGCATCGGGCTGACGATCCTCGAGGGCTACGGCCTCACCGAGACCACTGGCGCCCTGACCGTCAACGTCCCCGACGCGATGAAGGTCGGCACGGTCGGACGCCCGATCCCGGGCACGGCCGTGCGGGTCGCCGACGACGGCGAGCTGTTGTTCCAAGGCGGCCAGGTCTTCGCCGGCTACTGGAACAACGAGGCTGCGACCGCCGAGGCGATGGAGCGCGACGGCTGGTTCCACACCGGTGACGTCGGCGAGGTCGACGACGAGGGCTTCGTGCGGATCACCGGTCGCAAGAAAGAGATCCTCGTGACGGCCGGCGGCAAGAACGTCGCCCCGGCACCGCTCGAGGACCGGATCCGCGCCCACGCGTTGGTCAGCCAGTGCATGGTGGTCGGCGACCGGCAGCCCTTCATCGCCGCGCTCGTCACGATCGACCCGGACTCCTTCCCTGCCTGGGCCGAGGCCCACGGCAAGCGCGGGTCGATCGCCGACCACGTCGACGACCCGGACCTGCGTGCGCAGGTCGAGGCGGCCGTCGAGGAGGCCAACAAGGCGGTCTCCAAGGCCGAGTCGATCCGCAAGTTCACGATCCTGCCGGACGATTGGACCGAGGAGCGCGGTCAGCTGACGCCAAGCCTCAAGCTGAAGCGCAACGTCGTCATGCGCGAGTGCAAGGACGAGGTCGCGGCGCTCTACCTGCCCTAGGCCAGTGCCAGGCCAGTGCCAGGCCGCTCGCGCTCACTGTCGGCTCCGGATCAACCGATCGAACGGATTTCGGCGTTAGTGCGACCTAGGGGACGCCCATGCCCCTAAAGTTTGACGTCGAGCAGCCGAAGGGGCCTGTGGAGGTCATCCTGCTGTTCGGGTGACAGTTGGACCGTGCTCCGGTCCTGGTCAGGGAGAGGCACCACAGCTATGGATCGTCGCAGGATTCTCATGGTCGCCGCCGCGGTCGTCGCCGCCCTCGGCGCGGCCCTCGTCTTCCTCTACGCACAAGGCGCCGAGAACCGCGCGCAGGAGAAGTTCGACACCGTGCAGGTGCTGGTGGCGACCCAGCAGATCGAGAGCGGCGAGAGCGTCGCCGCCGCGCTTGCTGCCGGCAAGATCGTCCAGTCGGAGGTCACCTCCACCAGTGTCGTGCCCGGCGCGAGCGGTGACGGCGAGGTCTTCACCAACCTGGTCGCTCTCACCACGATCTACCCCGGTGAGCAGCTGCTGCCTGCCAAGTTCGGTGCGGCCACCGACGTCGAGGCGACCTCCACGCTGCCCATCCCCGACGGCCAGCAGGCCATCACCGTCGACCTCGGTGACCCCGAGCGGGTCGCCGGCTTCGTCAACCCGGGCGCCGAGGTGACGATCTACTGGTACGGCCTCGACCCCCGCTCCGGCCAGAACGTCGCGCGGATCCTGCACGAGCGGGTCCTCGTGCTCGGCACCGGATCGACCACGCAGGTCACCACGACCACGACCGAGGACCCCAGCGGCGCCCAGACCGTCGAGCAGCTTCCCCGGACCCTGCTGACCCTCGCACTGAACCAGAAGGAGGTCGAGCGCACCATCTACGCCGACCGCAACGGAGAGCTGGTCTTCGGCCTCCTCTCGGACAGCAGCAAGGTCGACGCGGACCTCGGCATCATCTTCGAGAACCTCTTCCGGTGACCTGATGCCCGTCCTCGTCGAGCCTGACAACCCCACCGCGACCACGCTGCTCAAGGCCATGCCGCCCGGAGCGCACGCGGTGACCGCCCCCGACCGCATGCACGCGTGGCTCGACCAGCACTCCGACGAGTACGTCGTGGTCCTGGGCCCGAGCGTCGACCTCGACGCCGCGGCGGCGGTGTGCGAGAACCTGCGGGTCACACGCCCCACGATCAGCGTGGTGCTGGTGCGCGAGGTCCTGGACACGGCCGTGCTGGCCCGGGCCATGAAGGCAGGCGCGCGTGACGTCGTACCGGCTGCCGACCTGGAGGCCGTCACGGCCGCCGTGGCCCGCTCCCACGAGCTCTTCACCGCCCTGCGTGGCCCCTCGGGTGCCCGGCAGGTCGGCAAGGTCGTCACCGTCTTCTCGCCCAAGGGCGGGGTCGGCAAGACGACGATGTCGGTCAACCTGGCGCTGGCGCTGACCGAGCGGGGTGCACGTCGGGTCTGCCTGGTCGACCTCGACCTGGCCTTCGGCGACGTGGCCATCACGATGCAGCTGTTCCCCACCCACTCGATCGAGCAGGCGGTGGGCTCCGAGGACTCCATCGACATGGCGATGCTCGATGGGCTGCTGACCCGCCACCACGACTCGTTGCTGGTGCTCGCCGCCCCGTCGCACCCCGACGTGCGCGACCGGGTCAGTGCTGCGCTGGTCCTGCGCGTGCTGCGCACGCTCAAGGAGAGCTTCGACTACGTGGTCGTCGACACCGCGCCGGCCTTCGACGACGTCACCCTGACCGCCCTCGAGCAGTCCGACGAGTGCGTCATCGTGGCGACCCTCGACGTGCCGACGCTCAAGAACGTCAAGGTTGCCCTCGAGACCCTCGAGATGCTCGACATCGCTCGTGGGCACCGGCACCTGCTGCTCAACCGGGCCGACGACCTCGTCGGCATCGGCACCGACAAGGTCGAGGCGATCTTGGGGATGAGCATCGCCACGCAGGTTGCCACGTCCATCGACATCGCGGCCTCCACCAACGCCGGCAACCCGATCGTCAGCGAGAAGCCCCACCACCCGTCCAGCACCGCGATCATGGGACTCGCCAGCCGCCTGGCCGGTGAGTCCGTCTCCGCTCCGGCCGGGGGCGACGCCGCCCCCGCGCTGGTCGAGGAGCCGGTCCGGCGCGGACGTTTCAGGAGGAAGCGGTGACCGCGCATGAGTAGCCTCTCCGACCGGCTGGCGGCCGCCCGTCGCTCCGGCGACCGCGCACCCGGGTCCGACCCCGTCGAGGGTGCGGCTGCCCCCGAGGCCGACGCCGCTCCCGGCACGGTCAGCCTCGACCCTGCCGCTGCCGCTGCCGCGGTCGCCGCCGCCGCACGTCGCGTCCCCACGAAGGCCGCGGATCCCACGGCGGGACAACGCCGCACGCTCGCGGCGACGCAGCACGACCGGATCGAGGAGCTCAAGTCCAGCGTCCACGTCGAGCTGCTCAAGCAGCTCGGCCCGCACCTCTACGACGCCGACATGGACCAGAACGAGCTGGACAAACGCGTGCGCGCCGTGCTGGCCGACGTGCTCGGCCGCCAGGACCGACCGCTCAGCAGCAGCGACCGGGCCCGGGTCACCCAGGAGATCAGCGACGACATCCTCGGCTATGGACCGATCGAGCCGTTCCTGCGCGACCCGGACGTCTCCGAGGTCATGGTCAACGGGCCCAACAGCATCTGGCTGGAGAAGTCCGGCCGACTGGTCCCGGCCGACGCGTCGTTCGCCGACGAGGCCCACCTGCGACGCACGATCGACAAGATCGTGTCGCGGATCGGCCGCCGGGTCGACGAGTCGAGCCCGATGGTCGACGCCCGCCTGCCCGACGGCAGCCGCGTCAACGCCGTCGTGCCGCCGCTGGCCGTCGACGGCTCGGCGCTCACGATCCGCAAGTTCGCCACCGACCCGCTCACCGTCAACGACCTGATCACCTTCGGGTCGCTGTCGCCGCAGACCGCCGACTTCCTCGACGCCTGCGTGCGCGGTCGCCTCAACATCATCGTCTCCGGGTCCACGGGCGCCGGCAAGACGACGACGCTCAACGTGCTGTCGTCCTTCATCCCCGACGACGAGCGGATCGTCACCATCGAGGACGCCGCCGAGCTCCAGCTCAAGCAGGACCACGTGGTGCGGTTGGAGTCGCGCCCTTCCAACATCGAGGGCAAGGGCGCGGTCACCATCCGCGACCTGGTCAAGAACAGCCTGCGCATGCGGCCCGACCGGATCATCGTCGGCGAGGTGCGCGACGCCTCGGCGCTCGACATGCTCCAGGCGATGAACACCGGCCACGACGGCTCCATCTGCACGCTGCACTCCAACGGACCCCGTGACACGCTCTCGCGCATGGAGACGATGGTGCTGATGGCGGGGATGGACCTGCCGGTGCGGGCCATCCGTGAGCAGGTGGCCTCCGCGGTCGACCTGGTCGTCCACCAGACCCGCTTCAAGGACGGCTCGCGGCGCATCACCCACATCACCGAGGTGGAGCGCATGGAGGGTGACGTCATCACGCTCCAGGACATCTTCGTCTTCGACAACACCGCCGGCTTCGACGGCGAGGGCCGCACGCTCGGGCGCCTGCGCTCCACGGGGCTGCGCCCCAAGTTCCTCGAGAAGATGGCCTACTCCAACGTGACCGTCGACCCGATGCTGTTCCACACCGACCGGATGTGACCCGCTGATGTCTCGCCAGTCACTCCGCCCGCGCTCCCTCCTCCCGACGGCCCTGGTCGCCGGGCTGCTGGTCCTGCTGGCCGCGACCGGCGCCCGGGCCGCGGACGGGACGATCGCGCACGCCGAGCCCACCGCCTCCGGACTACAGCTCCTGGTGTCAGTCCCCGCGGACGCCGACGTGGACCTGGCGGACGTGACCGTCACCGTGGACGGCACGAGGGCTGACGCCGAAGCCGCGCCGGCCGCGAGCTCGACGCAGGTCCGGCGGACCGCCGTGCTCGCGATCGACACGAGCAACTCCATGAAGGGCGACCGCTTCGTCTCGGCGAAGGCCGCGGCGCTGGTCTTCCTCGACACGGTGCCCGACGACGTCTACGTCGGCATCGTCAGCTTCGCCGCCGAGGTCACCGCCAGCCTGGCCCCCACCCAGGACCGCGCCGCCGCGGTCGCGGTGGTCGAGGCCCTCGAGCTCGCCCAGCAGACCCGCCTCTACGACGGGGTCCTGGGTGCCGTCGCGATGGCCGGCACCGAGGGCCAGCGCTCGTTGCTGGTGCTCTCCGACGGTGCCGACACCAGCACCACGCCCCTCGGCTCCGTCACCCGCTCGATCAGCGATGCCGAGATCCTGGTCGACGTCGTGTCCCTCGGACAGCGCGGTGCCGCGGTCGCTGCCCTGAAGGAGCTGGCCGCAGCCGGCGACGGCCAGGTCATCGCGGCGACCCCCGAGGCACTCCAGGAGACGTTCTCCCAGGAGGCCGACGTCCTGGCCCGCCAGGTCCTCGTCACCGTCCAGGTGCCCTCGACCGTGACCGCGACCCAGGCCCAGGTCGAGGTCACGCTCGGCACCGCGACCGGCCCGATCGTCGCCGCGGCCTTCACCACCGTGCAGGACGAGGTCGCCTCCGAGCAGCCCTCGTCGTCCTCCGAGGCCGGCTGGAGCCCGGGTTCGTGGGTCAAGTACGCCGGCATCGCGGTCTTCGCGCTCGGCCTCGCGCTGCTCCTCCTCCTGCTCGTCCCCCGACGCAGCCGGCCGCTGTCGGTCGAGGAGCGGGTCTCGCTCTACACCGCGCGCCCCGGTGACGGCCCGGCCGCCAAGCCAGAGTCGGAGCAGCCCCTGACCCAGGCCAAGGAAGCCGCCGCCCAGGTGCTGCGCCGCAACAAGGGCCTGGAGGACCGGATCAGCCTCCGCCTCGACGGCGCCGGCAGCGAGCTCAAGGCGTCGGAGTGGCTGCTCATCCACACGGCGATCTTCGTCGCGGCCGGGCTCGTGGGGCTGCTGCTCGGGCGGGGCAGCCTGCTGCTCGGCAGCTTCTTCCTGGTGCTGGGCGCGGTGGGCCCGTGGGTCTACCTCGGGCTGCGGCGCAGCCGTCGTCGCAAGGCGTTCAACTCACAGCTGCCCGACACGCTCCAGCTGATGTCGGGCTCGCTCTCCGCGGGGCTCTCCCTGGCTCAGTCGGTCGACACCATCGTGCGCGAGGGCAGTGCCCCGATCTCGTCGGAGTTCAAGCGGGTGCTCGTCGAGACACGGCTCGGCGTCTCCCTCGAGGATGCTCTCGAGGGCGTGGCCGAGCGCTTCGAGAGCAAGGACTTCGCCTGGGCCGTCATGGCGATCAAGATCCAGCGACAGGTCGGCGGCAACCTCTCCGAGCTGCTCAACACGGTGGCCGCGACCATGCGTGAGCGCGAGTACATGCGCCGCCAGGTGGCTGCGTTGTCCGCCGAGGGCAAGCTGTCGGCGTACGTGCTCGGCGGCTTGCCGCCGCTGTTCCTGCTCTACCTGCTGGTGGCCCAGCGCGACTACGTGATGGTGCTCTTCACCGACCCTCGCGGGTGGCTGATGCTCGCCATGGCCGGCGCGCTCCTCGGCCTCGGAGCATTCTGGATGAGCAAGCTCGTGAAGGTGGAGGTGTGACATGACGCTGCTGCTGATCATGGGTGTGATGCTCTTCGTCGCCGCCATCGTCCTCATCGGCATGGCAATCGGTCCGGCGCGCCCCGAGGGCGGGGTCACCCGCTCATTGGCCCTGCTCCAGGCGATGGACAGCGCGCCGCAGGAGATGACGTCCGACCTGGACCGCCCCTTCGGCGAGCGGGTGCTCGAGCCGCTGCAGGAGCGGGCCCTGCGGGTGGGTCGTCGGCTCACCGGCGCCGACGCTGCCGAGCGGGTGCGCCGCAAGCTCGACTTCGCCGGGAACCCCCGCGACTGGAGCGTGGACCGGGTCGTCTCCGGCAAGGTCATCGGTGCGATCGCCCTGGCGGTCGTCGGCCTCGCCCTTTCCCTGCTGCTCGGCGTCGGGCTCCCGCTCCGGCTGCTGATGACGCTCGGGGGCCTGGTGCTCGGGTTTTTCGTGCCCGACCTCTACCTCTACCAGGCCACCTACGACCGCTCCCAGAAGATGGAGCGCGAGCTGCCCGACGCCATCGACCTGCTCACGATCAGCGTCGAGGCCGGCCTCGGCTTCGACGCCGCCCTCCAGCAGGTGGCCCGCAACACCGATGGCCCGCTCGGCGAGGAGTTCTCCCGGGTGCTGCGCGAGATGCAGATCGGCCAGGGACGCTCCGGTGCACTGCGAGCGTTCTCCGAGCGCACCAACGTCCCCGATGTGAAGGCCTTCGTCAGTGCCATGGTGCAGGCCGACGCTTTCGGCATCCCCGTCGCCGCCGTCCTGCGGGTGCAGTCCTCCGAGATGCGGGTCAAACGACGTCAGCGCGCCGAGACGAAGGCGCAGCAAGTGCCTGTCAAGATCACGGTGCCCCTGATCTTCTGTATCCTGCCGTGTCTGTTCATCGCGGTCATGGGGCCGGCCGTCATCAGTATCTTGGACAGCTTCGGTTAAGGGGACGGCATGCGCGCTCGGCAGCTCTACCGCCTGACGCTGGCTGCGCGTTTCTTCGTCCTGGCGGCCATGACGGGCCCCGTGCTCTACGGGAAAGACCTGGCTGCCATCCTGACGCTGCCGGCCTTCGCCCTGCTCTGGGCCATCATGCAGATCGCGACCCGCCGGGGACGCTACAACCCGCTCGTCTCCATGATCGAGGCGGTCGCGGTGGGGGCGCTCTGCGGCATCGCCCTCCAGTCCACGCTCGGCGTGCTGGCCGCCATGGCGGTGCCCCCCTTCATCGCCGGGCTGCACCGCGGCCTTCCGGGTGTCGCCTTCTCCGCCTCGGCGCAGTTGGCCGCCGTCGTCGGAGTGGCCTACCTGGTTCTCGACCGCGACCTCACGGCCGAGGTCAGTCTTGGCGCGTTCACGTGGACCGTCACCAGTGTCGGTGTCGGCTTCGTGGCGACCTTCGTCCGCTCGACGCTGCTGGAGGATCCCGATCCCGTCGGCCCCTACCGCTACGCCCAGAGCCTGCTGCGCGAGCTGATCGACCTGTCGGCCGGCCTGAGCTCGGGCCTCGACGTCAACTCGATGGGCGGCGCCATCCTCAGCGGGGTCCGCGACCAGCTGCCGACCGCGGTCCTGGTCCTCTACGTGCCCCGCGGCGAGACCCTGATCCCGCTGATCACCGAGTCCACCGACTCCACCGAAGGCTTCGAGGACGCCGAGCGACTCGCCGCCGAGGCCTGGGCCCGCTCGGTCACGGTCACCGAGGACCGCACGTTCGCCTTCCCGCTCGGCGACACCGCCGTCGTCGCCGGCACCCTGTCCGACCGGGTCGACAAGGGGCTGCTCTCCGGCATCGACGACGTCGTCGACAGCCTCGCGGGTCGGGCCGTCCAGTTCGACACCGCGCTGCTGTTCACCGACTTCCGCGACGCGGCCACGGCCGACGAGAGACGACGGTTGGCCCGCGAGATGCACGACGGGATCGCCCAGGACATCGCCTCCCTCGGCTACGTCGTCGACGCGCTCGCGGCGCGCCCGGCCTCTCCGGAGCAGGCCAAGCAGCTCGCCATGCTCCGCGACCGGATCACCGCCGTCGTCGCCGAGGTGCGGCAGTCGGTGCTCACGCTGCGCACCAGCGTCGGTGAGAGCGAGAGCCTCGGGGCGGCCGTGGGGTCCGTGGCCCGTCACCTCAGCGAGGTCTCCGGAGTGCCCATCACAGTGACGCTGGACGAGCACACCACCCGGCTGCGCGCCGAGATCGAGGCCGAGCTCTTCCGCATCGCCCAGGAGGCGATGAACAACGCGGTCAAGCACGCCCAGGCCACCTCGATCGACGTGGTCTGCCAGGTCTACGCGCCGCGTGCCCGCATCACCGTCTCCGACGACGGCCTCGGCCTGCAGCAGGCCAGGAGCGACTCGCACGGCCTGAAGATCATGCGCGAGCGCGCGGAGCTGATCAACGCCGACCTGACCATTACCGACAACCCCCACGGTGGCCTGACGGTCTCGGTGGAGGTCGGCGGCTCCGGCGCGATCCCCTCGCGGCCCGGGTCGTCGACCACGACCGCTTCTTCTGACAAGGTGAGCGCATGAGTCAGGGCCCCGTCCGCATCCTGCTGGTCGACGACCACGAGCTGATCCGCAACGGCCTCGCCGGCGTGATCGACCTCGAGGACGACATGAGCATCGTGGGCGTCGCGGCCAACGTCTCCGAAGCTCTCAGCAAATACGACGCGCTCTCCCCCGACGTCGTCATCGCCGACCTGCAGCTCCAGGACGGCACCGGGCTCGACATCGTCCGCACGGTCCGCAAGAAGAGCGACACCGTCGGCCTGATCGTGCTGACCATGCATTCGGGCGACGACCAGATCTTCGCGGCCATGCAGGCCGGCGCATCCGGGTTCGTCGGCAAGGACGCCCCGTCCTCCGAGGTCGTCAAGGCGGCCCGCCACGCAGCCGTCTCCCCACGGTCCTTCGTCTGCACCGGCCTCGTCGGCGCGATGATGCGTCGCCAGGCCTCGGAGTCGACCAAGCTGACCGACCGCGAGCACGAGGTCCTGCTGCTGCTCGCCGACGGTCTCGGCGCCTCCGCCATCGGCGAAAAACTCTACCTCAGCGAGTCCACGGCCAAGTCCCACATCGCCCGGATCTACCAGAAGCTCGGCGCCTCCAACCGCGCCCAGGCCCTCGTCACCGCCATGCGGATCGGGCTCCTGTCGAGCATCTCGCCCACCGAGCGCTGAGCGCACTTCCCTCGAATACCCAGGCAGGTATGGGCGAACTCATCCTTCCTGGGGTTGGGCTAGTCAATTGTGACTAGTGGGGTTGATCTCTTAGCAGGACGCGGTCAACCCGCCCCTCCACGATGATTCTGGGTGTGAGGTCCTCTCCCTGTGGACCACCGATCCTTCGCTTTTAGGAGCTCCCCATGATCACCTACCTCCGCGCTCTCCTCGACGCCCGCCTCTCCGCCATGGAGGAGCGTGGCGCGTCCGCCGTCGAGTACGGCCTGCTGATCGCCGGCATCGCGGCGCTCATCGTCGTCGCTGTCTTCGCGCTAGGCCCGGTGATCAAGGAGGCGTTCACCGACACCTGCACCGAGATCACCACTTCAAACTCGACCATCTCCTCTACCTGCTCATAGAACTCGGCGCATGAGTGCGGACAGCAGCGGATGAGGGCGCCTCGTCGGTGGAGTACGGACTCCTGATCGCTGGCATAGCAGTAGTGATCACGCTGACCGTCATTGCGTTCGGCGGCCCCGTACGGGAATTGTTCACTGACACCTGCGACGATTTCGAAGCCCAGTCGACTGTCAGTGCCAGCTGCGGCTAGCGCCACGTGTTCCCGATGAGACATCGATGGCCCTCGCAGGTCGGATCAGCGCGACTACCCGTCGCCTGCGATCCGCTCGGCGAGGGCCATTCGCATCAGCCCGACCGGATGGCTCCCGAACCAGAGCTGCGTCAGCGCCCACGGCTTCGGATCGGCGAGCGAACGCAGCATCAGCTGGGTCTGCATCCCGATGAAGGCGTCCGCATCACCGGTGGTGCGGACTGCGTCGACGTCAGCTCGGGTCTCGACCTGACGACTGATGGTGTTCTGCACCGGCGCACTCACCAGCGTTCCGATCGCCAGCAGGGCCAGGACGAGCGGCACTACCGCGGGGTCAGCGAGTCCCGGATGACCCCGCCGGCGTAGGCCGCCGAGCGCCAGCGACAAGAGGCCCACGCCCACCAGCGTCCCGGCCACCCCGAGCACCGTGCCGACCACGACGTCGTTGCGCCGCGCGTGCGCGAGCTCGTGCGCCACCACCGACAGCGCCTGGTCACGCGGCAGGTCGTCGACGAGGTTGTCGTAGACGACGACGCGACGCGTGCCGCCGAAGCCGGAGACATAAGCATTCAACGTCGTCGTACGACGGGACGCATCGGCGACCAGCACGTCACCGACCTGCACCCCTTCCTCGTCAGCGAGCTGCATGATCTCCGTGCGCAGCGGACCGTCCGGCAGCTCCTGGAAGTCGTTGAAGAGCGGCTCGATCAGCAGCGGGTAGACGAACGACCCCGCGAGCACCAACAGCCCGAGGACCGCACCGGCGATCGCCGGCCAGGCGCGGCGCCACCGACGCGCGCAGGCCATGAGCGCAAGAAGGCCCAGCGAGGTAGCCACGATGCTCACCAGCTCGCCCTTGACCAGGTCCACGGCGAAGCCACTCCATGCCTGCGTCGAGAGCCCCACGTCGAGCTGCTCGCGTCGCAACAACACCGCGAACGGGAGAGTGACGACGCGGCGTAGCACCTCGACCAGTACGACCGCGAGAATGACCTGGACCCACCACGGTCCGGGCAACCAGGAGAACCAACGACGCCCTCGTCCGCTGAAGGCGAGCCAGAGCACGACCACCAGCGACACGAGCAGCGAGCCGTAGCTCAAGGTGCGTGCCCAGCGGGAGTAGTCCTCCGCCCTGGCGATCTGCTCGACGGTGAAGACCGAGCCGGCGTCGAGCGGCCGCAGGTCGCCACCAGGCACGGGGTTCCACGGCACGAGCAGCGCTGCGAGCACCGCGAACATCACGCCCCCCACGGCCACGACGCCGAGGGCAGTCCTGCGATCCGGGCTCGTCACGCCGCCAAGTCTGCCAGCCGGGTCCGCCACGACCCGATGAGCTGCTGCTCGTTCCACGAGAACACCTTCTGCAGCGCCGCCTCCACCGTCGCTCCGTCTTTCACGCTGTCGTAGAAGCTCACCAGCGCGGCCTCACCTCCGCGCTGGGCCAGCACGCGGCAGGCGATCCAGGACGCCTCGTAGGCCGCTCCCGCACGACCGGTCGTCGCATCGAACTCGGTGAGCCCCGGCAACGTGTTCGGGAGTCCGTCAGCCCGCACCTGCTTGATCACCTGCGCCGCTGTGCGGCTGTCGGGCAGGGGCACGTCGCGCAGGGCGACATAGTCGGCGAAGCCCTCCAGCAGCCACTGGGGCATCGACCGCGTGCTCGCCGCGTGGGTGGCGACGTGTGCGGCCTCGTGGGTGATGACGATCTGCGCGCCCTGCGCCCGGAGCGCGTCGAACTGACCGGGGTTGATGAAGACGTGCACCGGAGCGCCCGGCGCGCTGGACAGGTCGGGGTTGGCCGTCACGGCAGCAATCCCGGAGTAGTCCCCCGGCTCGGCGTCCAGGCTCCGATCGAACTGCTGTTCCGTGGCAGGGACCTCGAGCACCAACGGCCCCCGCCACTGCGGCAGGACCTGGCGCACGACGGGGATGGCGACACGTCCCCGCGTGAGGTAGCGGTCGGCAGAACGCTCCACGGCGGCGCCCGTGCCCTCGGCGAGCACCAGCACGTCCGAGGTCTGTCGGACCGTCGCAGGGCCGGCGAGCCAGAGCGGGGTCACGCGGTCCCCACCGCCGAGGTCGACGATCGATGCGCCTCCCCCGGCGCTGGTGAAGCGCACCAGCATCTCGGCCCTCGACGGGCCGGGGTCGAAGCCGCCGAAGGCCCAGGTGGCGTCCACGGCGGCCGTCCAGGTGCCGTCCTCCCCGATGGCGCCAGACACGTCGATGAAGCGCAGGGCGAAGTCCTCGATGTCGAGGAGCCCTGCGTTCTCCACGACCGAGGCCAGCAGCTCCGCCGCCACCGTGTCGTCCGCAGGGGCCAGCCGGGTCGCGGCCGGGGCATCACGGCCTTCAACGGCCTCGACGAGCAGGTTGAGCGTCCGCGACGCCTCGGCCGGGCTCACCCGCGCTTCCGACTGCTCGGGACGAGGAGCGACGTAGGGCTCGGACCCGGCGACCGACCAGACGACGAGACCGGCCGCGACGAGCACCAGCAGCGAAAAACCGGCCACCCACCATCGTGGGCGACCGGTTCTCGGGGTGGGTGCGTCAGCCAGGACGGACCGCACCGACGTAGGGCATGGAATAGAGCTCGGCGATTCGCACCCCAGTGCCGGGGTTGGCGGCATCCACGATCATGCCGTTGCCGATGTACATGCCGACATGGCTGATCGGGCTGTAGTAGAAGACAAGGTCTCCGGGCTGCAGGTCACTGGCCGCTACGGCCGCACCGGAGCTGTACTGCATCGAGGACGAGTGCGGCAGCGCGACACCTGCTGCAGCCCAGGCCATCATCGTCAGGCCGGAGCAGTCGAACGCGCTCGGCCCGGCGGCACCGTAGACGTAGGAGTCGCCGACCTGGGCCATGGCGTAGGCGACGGCCGCCGCGGCGCGGCCCGAGGCCGGGACATCAGGCACGTCCGCAGGCGCGGCGCTCGAGCTGCGAGAGAGGATCGCGGCGCGCTCCTCCTCCTTGAGGTCCTCGAGCAGGCCTTCGGCCTCGGCGAGGTTGTCGTCGATCGTGGCCTTCTCCGCGGCGAGCTTCTCCTCGCTCGCGCTCACCTGGCCCAGGCGAGTGTTCGTGGCCGACTGACGGATGTCGAGTGCCTTGACCTCGGTCGCGTAGTCGTCGAGCAGCGCGTCCTGGTAGTTGTCGTAGGTCGACATCGTCGAGAGCTGGGAGAGGAAGGCGCTGGGGTCGTCGGAGACGAAGACCTCGCCGACCGCCGAGATGCCCTGGCCCTCGAACTGGCGCAGCAGCGAGTCCTGGACCTGCTCGCGGACGTCGCCGAGCTCGGCGTCCTGGCGCTCCTGGTCGGCGCGCAGCGAGTCGAGGTCGCGCTGGAGCGCGTCGAGCTCGATCTTGGCGTCGTTGTAGCGTTCCGAGGCCTGCTCAGCCTCGTGGTAGAGCCGGTCGACGCGCGCCTGCACGTCACTGATCTCCGGCTCGGCTTGGGCCGACGTGGTGGGGACGAGCCCGATGGTGGTGGCCATGGCTAGCGCCGAAAAGGCAGTGATGAATCGCTTCCGCACGAGCGGGCGGTCTCCCTTGCGTGTCGTACGCCTACCGGGTGAGCTGACGGGTTCAGGCACGACTTGCCTTACTCCCGCTCCAGCCGCGTGGTCACCCACGCGACGCCTTGCGGGAGATCCACCCCAGATGAGTTGGTTCCCCGGCTCCCGGACGCCCGAGGGCAACCTAGAACTCGACGCGGCCTCCGCGCGGACCCTGGTGGCCCACTTCCACGAATGCCTGAAGGGGTCAGGTTAGTCGCCGTGCCACCGCCTGGCCAACTCCGGTCTCACGCCGACTCGACGTGGGGAGGCGCCACCGACTGGACCAGGCGCAGGGGCGGGACCAGCCCCCCGGCGGCGAGCACGTCGAACGCCCGTCGCTCGTCGTCGTCGAAGGTCAGCTCGGGCGGCGGCCCGAGCAGCACGGTCACCACGCAGTCGTGGCATGCGAGGCCGCGCACCACGCAGGTGTCGCAGTCGATTCTCGTCGTCATGCCCACCAGGCTTGCAGGGCCCACCGACATTGGCTCCGGAGTCTTCGCTCAACTCCACCGTTCGGGGGTCCCGCATGGTCAGGACGGACTACCTTCTGGCGGTTTCGGGGCCTGGGGGGTCCCCTCGTCCTAGGCTCGGACGGTGCTGATGACCAGTCTCGAGCCCGAGAACGATGCAGCGACCCCTGGCGCGGCCGCGCAGCGACTCGTCCCAGGGGCCAAGCGGATCCGGACGCTTCTCATCGCCACGCTCTACACCCCACTGTGGGCAGTGATCTGTGACGTCGTGCTTGAGCTGTCGGTATGGCTCGGGATGCCGGGCCCGCCGTGGTACGAGCTCTTCGTCCACAGCTACGGCTGGCTCCTGGGTTCGCTGGTGCTCTGGGTGGTTCTCCTGGGACTCGTCAGCTTGACCAATCGCCTGTGGCTGTCCATGGGCCTCCTCCTGGCGCTGGTGTCCGTCGTGGCTGCTGTCACCCGAGCCAAGCTGGCTGTGCGCCAGGAGCCGCTCTATCCGAGCGACCTCGATTTCCTGGGAAACCCGAGGTTCTTGCTGACCATGACGAGCCCCGGTCAGCTCACGACTGCCGCAGTCGTCGTGCTGGTGATCATCGCCGCAGCAGTTCTAGCCGGTCGAAAGATGGATCGACACTTCCGTCGGGTGCGACGAGATGAGGCCCCACACTGGTGGTGGTCCCTGCTGGTGGCAAGGCTCCTCGTCGCGGCAACCTGCGTCGGGTTGCTTTCGAGCACGACCCACTTCAACCAGCCAGGCAACGGTTGGCGCCAGGTCTACGAGGCCAAGGACGCCAAGTGGCGCTTCTGGTACCAGCGGCTTAACTACCACGACAACGGGTTCGTCGGCGGTTTCCTCTACAACATGCCCATCCGCGCCATGGCGACGCCGACGGGCTACAGCGAAGCCGCGATGGACGACATCGTCGCTCGCTACACGACCTTGGCAGACGGACGAAACGTTGGACGGTCCTCGACCGGCCTCGACGACGTCAACGTGGTGCTGGTGCTGAGCGAGGCCTTCAGCGACCCGACGAAGTTGGACGGATTCACCCTCGACCGAGACCCGATCCCCCGCACCCGGGCCACAATGGCATCCACGACCTCAGGCGCAATGCTCGCCCAGCTCTACGGCGGGGGCACCGCCAACATGGAGTTCGAAGCGCTGACGGGTCAGTCCCTGGCGCTCTTCGAGCCGCAGATGAGCACCCCCTACCAAATGATGGTCTCGGACTATGAGTCCTACCCGTCAGCCGTCCGATGGTTCGTCGACAACGGGCATCGTGCGATCGCCATCCACCCGTACTTTACTGGGATGTACAAGCGCGACGAGGTCTACGAGACTCTCGGATTCGACGAGTTCATCCATGACACGACGATGCGCGAGACCACCAAGATCGACGACAGCGACTTCATCTCGGACGCCTCCGCCTTCGACGAGACCCTGGGGCAGATCTCGGCATCCGATGCCCCCCTCTTGATCAACCTCGTCACCATGCAGAACCACGTGCCCGTCACCGACACCTACGACGACCCCCTCCAGGTCCAGGGTTTCGACAAGGCCCAGAACCAGACGATCGGGCAGTACGCGCGCGGGCTCGAGCACACCGACCAAGCCTTATCGGGCTTCCTCCAGTCCCTGGAGGCCTCCGACGAGGACACAGTCGTCGTGTTCTACGGCGATCACCAGCCCGGGATCTACGGTGACGAGGCCGCAGAGAAGAACTCTGGTTTAGCGCTCTACCAGACGCCCTTCTTCGTCTGGTCCAGCGAGGGCAACGCACCACGGGAGATGCCGTTGACGAGTCCGACGCAGTTTCTGCCTCTGGTGTTCGAGACGGTCGGGGCGGAGCTGCCTCCGTACTACGCGCTGCTCGAAGCCGTACGAGGAGAGATCACTGCCATGGAGCAAGGTCGCTTCATCACCGCCACGGGCGACGAGGTCGCCGAGGACGAGCTGAGTTCGCGAGCACGCAGCCTTCTCGCCGACCTACGGATGGTGCAGTACGACTTCTCGATCGGTGAGCGGTTCGCGCTCGACGAGCTCTGGTACCCGTCCGGTTGATTCCTGACCTCAGGAAGGATCTGCAGAGAAGTCGGCGTCGTTCCGAGGAAGCACCTCGATCGCATCGCTGCGGCCGCACCAGCGACACGTCACCGCCTCGACGTCCTCACCGCGCACCTCGACCTCCTCGACCCGGTGGTCGCCCGCGAGGTCGAAGTGCCAGAACTCCTGCGTACGCCGCGTCCGCGTCACGTCGAAGCGAGTGAGGTTGCCGCAGCCACCGCATCGCCAGCGGTGGGCGGCGTCCGGGAGTGATGCAGTCACAGGGCGAGCCTATGCGCGCGGCTCCCGTGGGATGTCGGTGCCCGGTCCTACGGTCAGCATCATGAGTCAGGCAGTGCAGCACCCCTCCCGCTGGGAGTCCCAGCGGAGCTTCGACGAGCTGGGGCGGCCGCTGCGGGACGTCACGTTCACCGTCGTCGACCTCGAGACCACCGGCGCTTCGGCAGCAGGCGGGTCCATGATCACCGAGATCGGCGCCGTCAAGGTGCGTGGCGGCGAGGTCCTGGGTGAGTTCCAGACGCTGGTCAACCCAGAGACCCAGATCCCGGCCTTCATCGCCGTCCTCACAGGGATCACCAACTCGATGGTCGTCGACTCCCCGCCGATCGAGTCTGCGCTGCCGTCCTTCCTGGAGTTCGCCGCCGGGACCGTGCTGGTCGCCCACAACGCCCCTTTCGACGTCGGGTTCCTCCGTCACTTCTCCGAGGCGCAGTCGCGCCCGTGGCCGGCCTTCGAGGTGGTCGACACCGCCAAGCTCGCGCGCCGGGTCATCACCCGCGACGACGCCCCCAACTGCAAGCTCTCCTCCCTGGCGCGCCTGTTCGGCGCGACGACCACCCCCAACCACCGGGCGCTCTCCGATGCCCGCGCAACCGTCGACGTCCTCTACGGGCTCATGGAGCGCCTCGGGACGCAGGGGGTGCACACCCTGGAGGAGCTGCAGACCTATTCCTCGCGGGTCTCGGCCACGCAGCGGCGCAAGCGCCACCTCGCCGACGGCCTGCCGCACTCCCCCGGCGTCTACCTCTTCAAGGACGACTCGGCTCGCGTCCTTTACATCGGGACCTCGCGCGACGTCCGCACCCGGGTCCGCTCCTACTTCACCGCCTCCGAGACGCGCTCCCGCATGGGTGAGATGGTGCGCCTCGCCTCGACCGTCCAGGCGATTGAGTGCGCGACCCCGCTCGAGGCGGAAGTCAGGGAGCTGCGACTCATCGCCGAGCACAAGCCGAGCTACAACCGTCGCTCGCGATTCCCCGAGAAGGTCACGTTCGTGAAGCTAACCCGCGAGGCCTGGCCACGCCTGTCGCTGGTGAAGAAGGTCCTCGATGACGACGCCGACTACCTCGGCCCCTTCGGCTCACGGTCGATGGCCGAGAAGTGTCTCGCCGCCCTCCACGAGACGTTCCCGATCCGCCAGTGCACCGACCGCCTCGCGCTTTCCCCGTCACGCTCCGCCTGCGTGCTCGCCGAGCTCGGCCGCTGTCTCTCACCCTGCGACGGCAGCGTCGACCACGACTCCTACGCAGCGGTCGTCCGCCAGCTCCGCGACACCCTGCTGAGGCAGCCGGACCAGGTCGTGGAGCTCGTCAACCAGCGCATGGCGGCTCTGGCGGCCGACGAGCGATTCGAAGAGGCCGGCGTCCACCGCGACCGGCTGGCGTCCTTCGTCCGAGCCGCCGCCCGGACCCAGCGCCTGACCTCGCTCACGCGGTGCCCGGAAGTGGTCGCCGGCCGACGTGAGGAGGACGGCCGCTGGGTCGTCCACGTCATGCGCTACGGCCGACTCGCGGCCGCCGGCGTCATCCCTCCCGGCGGGGACGCCCTCGCCTTCGTGGCGTCCCTCAAGGAGTCGGCCGAAACGGTGCTTCCGTCGCACGGTCCACTGCCAGCTGCCACCGCCGAGGAGACCGAACGCCTGCTGCGGTGGCTGGAGTCCCCCACCATCCGGTTGATCGAGGTCGACGGCGAGTGGACCTGCCCCGTGGACGGCGCTGCTCGGCAACTGACTCGAAATGACTACGAGCCGAGCCGATAGGCCACACCTCGCGCTTTTGCCGTCACCACATTCGGCCTTCCTCTTAGCCTGCTGGGAGTCAATGAGGAAGCAAGGACGATGATGAATATCTCGGGATCTATCCGTCGGCGAACCGCGTTGCTGATGAGCGCGGTGATGCTGCCTTTGCTGGTCGTGGCCGGCGCCCCGCCGGCACAGGCGGCTGTCGCCAAGCCGGGCGGTCTGAAGGCCGTCAACGCGTCCACAAGCTCCCTGGTCTTGACCTGGAAGCCCGTGGCGCGGGCGACCTCCTACGACGTCGAGATCGCAACCGATCCGAGCTTTGACGATCTGGTCGACGACAACGACACGGAGAACACGCAGTTCACTCCTGACGAGGTGCTGCCGGTAGCCAAGCTCTTCTGGCGGGTGCGGGCGAGCACCAGCGCCGGAGACAGCAAGTGGGCGACGTCATCATTCACCCCCGCTCGCAGGAGCGGGCCGGCCCTGATCGGCCCGGTGTCGGGAACGACGCTGGAACAGCCGGGGTCTCCCCCTGTCCTGACATGGGCCCCGGTCCCGGGCGCCGAGCACTACGAAGTCGAGATCGACGGTGTGGAGCACGACTGGGTCGACACCCAGACGCTGGAGACCGACACGACCTCCTTGGTCGTCGCTGAACCCCAGCCGAACGGCGTCTACTGGTGGCGCGTCCGAGCCGTCCTCGACAACGAGGTCAACACACGAGACTCGACCGAGCGTTCTTACCGGATCGGCGCACTCGACCACGTCACGCTCACGGAGACATCGGCGGAGATGGAGGAGGTCGTGCTTAGCTGGGATCCCATCCCAGGCGCCGTCGCGTACGAGATCCGGGTGAGCACCGACAACGACTTCAACGTCATCACGGACGCACGGACCCTGTCCGGTACGGCTTACTCGCCGCCCAATACCTACGACAACGCGTCCTACTGGTGGCAGGTCCGGGCAAAGAACGCTCTTGGTCAGTCCGAGGAGTGGCCTATCTACCCGGAGCGCACCGGCGAGTTTCGAAGGTATTGGGACGCCGTGCCTGAACTGATATACCCGGCAGAGGGCGCGACAGTCAGCGACGACACGTACCTGCAATGGACCCCGACACGGCTGGCCTCGACGTACCGCCTGTACGTCGGAACTGATCCTGGATTCTCCACGAACTTTGTCTCGTGCGACACGACGCAGACGACCCTCACACTGGGAGCCGCGAGGATCCCCGAAGATGACGCCTGCCTGCCGAAAGCCTCTGGGCGCTACTTCTGGCGAGTGCGCGCGATGGATGGCCCAGAAAGTGTCAACAGCGTCTTCTCGAGCGTGAGTTCGTTCACCTACCAAGCTCCCGCGCCTCCGTCGGGGACCCTCGGGTTGGTCACAGGTCAACGACTGATGCTGGATGGCAACGGCTCCAACCCGTGCGATGCCTCCCTGCAGAGCAGCCCGCCCCGCCTCTGCGAAAACATGATGAACACGCCCGTCTTTGACTGGAACCCGGCTATCGGGGCCACGTCCTACCGCCTGTATCTCGCACACGACCGATTGTTCACGAACATGGTGAAGGGCTTCGGAGACGCTGGAAGCGTTGTCTCGCTACCGACCACGACCAACACCCGGTTGGCGTTGACACAGTCCCTTCCAGAGACCCAAGCGGGTGAGGCGTACTACTGGTTCATCCGGTCGTGCGACGCCAAGGGATTGTGCGGCCCAACTCCGGAGGAGGCGACGAACGCATTCCAGAAAAAATCAGCCCCCATCCAGCTGGTTACGCCGACGGCCGGCGCCCTGCTCCAGGACCAGGTGACGTTCGACTGGACCGACTTCCTCGAGACCAACCAGGCGGCCACCGACCCGAGCACGGGTGAGCACCCGGGTCAGGCCGCGAGGTCCTACCACCTGCAGGTCTCGGACCGTCAGACGTTCGGCTCCACAGAGGTCATCGACAACGTCACCGTCGACCAAACCACCTACACCGCCTTCACCAGGGCCTACCCCGAGGGTCAGCTGTGGTGGCGTGTTCAGGCCATCGATGGTGCCGGCAACGGGTTGACGTGGTCGGATCCTCGGCCCTTCACCAAAGTCTCGCCCGCTCCTCGAGCGCTGACCCCGTCCAACGGCCAGGCAGTGTCGGGCGTGCAGCCGTTCCGGTGGGAAGCCCTTGACTATGCGAAGTACTACGACCTCGAGGTCTACCGCAACAACGACCGTCTGGCGTCGTCGGCCAATCGAGCCCTCTACGCCTACAACATCCGTCAGACGGCGTTCGCGTCCACCAAGACGCTGCAATCCCTCGGCCAGGACTTCGTCTGGCGCATCCGCCGCAGCGATTTCAGCGGCAACAAATCGGCTTGGGGCCCCTGGAATTCGTTCCGGGTTACGGCCACCCTCCCGACGCTCGTGGCTCCTGGCTCCGGCAAGACGGTTCCGCGCAGCCGCTCGCTGTTCACGTGGCGGCCTTCCCCGCGCGCGACCTACTACTACTGGCAGCTACGTCGGGGCAACGACCTCGAGGACTCGGTCAGGACCTCGGCGACGTCGTGGGCGCCCACGAACGCGCTGGACAAGGGTGCCTACACCTGGCGAGTCGTCTCCATGGACTCGAACGGCGATGTCCTGCGTGCCAGTGCGTGGCGGAAGCTCAAGGCCTCGTGACGGACGTGCCGCAGCGCGGAGCGACTAGGCTCGTCTCATGATCACCGCCATCGTGTTCGTGAAGGCCGACGTCGCCCGCATCCCCGAGGTGGCCGAGGCAATCGCTGCTCTGGAGGGCGTGAGTGAGGTCTACTCCGTGACCGGCCAGATCGACCTCATCGCTCTGGTCCGGGTGCGCAACCACGACGACGTGGCAGCTGTCGTGGCCGACCAGCTCAACAAGGTCGCGGGCGTCACGGACACCGAGACGCACATCGCGTTCCGGGCCTACTCGCGGCACGACCTGGAGTCCGCATTCTCGCTCGGTCTGGACTGAGTAATCTGCCCGCATGACCTGGCTCGAAGACCACTGGCTCGACGTCCTCGGCTGGGGCGGCAGCGCACTGCTGGTGTTCTCCCTCCTCCAGGCCCGTGTGCTCCGGTTCCGGTCGCTCAACCTGGTGGCGTGCCTGATCCTGCTGCTGTTCAACGCCCTCCTCGGCGTGTGGCCGATGGTGGGGATGAATGCGGTGCTGGCGGTGATCAACCTGGTCTTCATCGTGCGCCTGAGCTGTGAGCGGCACGACGAGGCGGCGTTCGAGGTGGTGCAGGTCGACCTCGACGACGAATACCTCCGACACGTCCTCACGACGCACGAGGCGGACATCAAGAAGTTCCAGCCCGACTTCGGCACACGGCCCGACGAGGGCCAGCACGCCTTCGTCATCGTCAAGCTCGACGAGACGGTCGGAGTCGTGCTGCTGCGCCGCGACGGCGACATCGCGCTGATCGAGCTCGACTACGTCACCCCGAAGTACCGCGACTTCTCTCCCGGTGAGTTCGTGTGGCGCCGCAGCAGCGTGCTCAAGGACCTCGGCTACCACCACGTCCGGACCTCACCGCGGATGGTGAACGCCTACTACGAGCACGTCGGCTTCCGCCGCAACGGTCGCGAGTTCATGCTCGACCTCTGAAGCGCCCTACGCGGACGACGCAGCGATCCAGCGCTCGAGCGTCGCCTCGGCAGCGCCGGAGTCGATGGCCGAGACGGCCTTCGCGATGCCCGCGGCGAGCCCCTCCTCGACAGGGAGGTGAGGTGAGTCGTAGACCGCCATCGCCGCACCGGCGTTGAGGACCACCGCGTCGCGCGGCGCGCCGGGCTCCCCCGCCAGCACCCGTCGTACGACGTCGGCGTTGTGCGCCGGGTCCCCACCGCGCAGCGACTCGGCCGGCGAGATCGCGATGCCGTAGTCCTGGGGATCCACTGATGCGGTCGTGACGACACCCTCGTGGACGACCCACACCGACGAGGTCGTGGAGATGGTGAGCTCGTCGAGCCCGTCGTCACCGCGGAAGACCCACGCGTCGACGCCGCGCTGCGCGAAGACGCCGGCCATCACGGGCGCCATGCGCGCGTCGGCGCAGCCGATCGCCTGTGAGCCGGGCTTCGTCGGGTTCGCCAGCGGGCCGAGGATGTTGAAGGTGGTGCCGATCCCCAGCTCACGGCGGGGCACGGCGGTGTGGCGCATGCCGGGGTGGAACGCTGCGGAGAAGCAGAACGTGATGCCGGCCTCGATGGCCAACGCAGCGACGCGGTCGGCGGGCAGGTCGAGGCGGATCCCGAGGTGCTCGAGCACGTCGGCGGAGCCGGACTGGGACGACGCGGAGCGGTTGCCGTGCTTGACGACGCGCGCACCCGCTCCGGCGGCGACGATGGCGGCCATCGTGGAGATGTTGACCGAGTTTGAGCGGTCGGCACCGGTGCCCACGATGTCGAGCAGCCGGCCCTCGACGGTGATCGGCGTGGCGGCGGCAAACATCGCCTCGACCAGGCCGGTCACCTCGTCGCTGGTCTCACCCTTGGCCCGCAACGCGACCGCGAAGCCGGCGACCTGCGCCGGGGTGGCACTGCCGGAGACGATCTCGCCCATCGCCCAGGCCGTCTGGTCGGCGGACAGGTCCTGGCCCGCCACGAGGGCAGACAGGACGTCGGGCCACGTGGTCATGTGAGGGGTGCCGACGGGGGTCAGGCAGACACGCGAGCGCGCAGCAGCGCGATCACGGACTCGGCCAGCTGGATCGGGTCGATGGGGTGAGGCACGGCGGCCTCGGCCCGCGACCAGGTCGCCAACCAGGCGTCCTGCGGTCGGCCGGTCAGCACGATGACCGGTGGGCAGCGGTAGATCTCGTCCTTGAGCTGCTTGGCGATGCCCATGCCCCCCGCGGGGACGGCCTCGCCGTCGAGGATCACGAGGTCGATGTGGCCCGCGTCCATGTTCTGGATGACCACCGGCTCGGTCGCCACCTCGACATAGGTCAGCTCCGGGAGGTCCGGGTGGGGTCGACGCCCCAGGGCCAGGATCACCTGCTGCCGCACGTTGACGTCGTCGCTGTAGACCAGGACCTTGAGCTTGCGGTTCGTCGTCGAGTCGCTCACGTCCGGCATGCTACCGCTCGACCCGTCGGGCACGGCAGTGCCGTCCAGCACGCTCTCAGGTGAGATCGCTAGCCTCCCGGCATCATGGACTTCCAGACTCTCCTCAACTTCGGCCTGGTGCTGGTCTTCGTCCTCGTGGGCGGCGTCTTCGCGGCCACGGAGATCGCGCTGGTGTCGCTCCGCGAGAGCCAGCTCACCCAGCTGGAGCGCTCCGGCAGCCGCGGCGCCAAGGTCGCCTCGGTGGCGCGCAACCCCAACCGCTTCCTCGCTGCCGTCCAGATCGGCGTGACGGTGGCCGGCTTCTTCTCCGCGGCGTACGGCGGATCGACGCTCGCGCCCGATGTGGCGCCCTACCTCGTCGACCTCGGGCTTCCCGACGGAGCCGCTGACACGGCGGCGCTGGTGGTCATGACGCTCGTGATCGCCTATCTCTCCCTCGTGCTCGGTGAGCTCGTCCCCAAGCGGCTCGCGCTGCAGAAGTCGGCCCAGCTCGCCGTGGTCGTCGCACCGCCGCTGGACCGCTTCGCGGCCTTCATGCGCCCCTTCATCTGGCTGCTCTCGCTCTCCACCAACGCCCTCGTGCGACTGCTCGGCGGGGACCCGTCCGCCGCCAGCGAGCAGCTGTCAGAGGAGGAGGTCCGCGACATCGTCTCCACCCACGAGGCGCTCGGCGAGCAGGAGCGCCAGATCCTGGGCGACGTCTTCGCCGCCCGGCAGAGCACCCTCAAGGAGACGATGCGGCCGCGCAGCGAGGTCGCGTTCATCGAGGCGGCCACCCCGTTGCGGGATGCCATCGCCTTCGTGCGTGCGCGCCCCTTCTCCCGCTACCCCGTGATCGAGGGTGGCTTCGACCACGTGACCGGCTTCCTGCACGCCCGCGACCTGCTGGATGTGCAGCTCACGGACACCCGCGTCGTGCGTGAGCTGCAGCGCGAGGTGCTGATGCTGCCCTCGACCAACCTGGTCCTGCCTGCGGTGGCCACGATGCGCAAGGGCGGCACCCACCTGGCGGTCGTCGTCGACGAGTACGGCGGGACCTACGGAATCGTGACCCTCGAGGACCTGGTCGAGGAGATCATCGGGGAGATCCGCGACGAGTACGACTCCCCCGAGCGCGGCGACACCGACCTGCCCGGCTCCAGGATCGTCGACGGTGGCCTCACCATCGAGGACTTCGCCCGACGCACGGGCGTCGCGCTCGTCGACGGTGACTACGAGACGGTGGCCGGCTTCGTGATCGCCCGACTCGGCCGGATCCCCGTGGTCGGGGACGCCACGAGCGTCGACGGGGTGCGTCTCGACGTCGTCGAGATGGCCGGACGGCGGGTCACCCGGATCGAGGTCACTCCCCCCGCGTGAGCGCCTCGTCGCGGGCCTCGCGGGACTGTCTCGCCTCGCGGCGCTCCGCCAGGTCGAGCCGCCGGTCCTCGCGCTTCGCCTCCTGCATGGAGGAGCGCACCCACTGGGTGAACAGCACGGCGAAGAACGTCAGCCCCACGAGGTCGCCCGCGCCCCACAGGATCCCCCCGGCCAGCTGCTGGTCGTCGAAAGCGTCCGGCAGCCACGAGCCCATCGGGCCGTCGGCGAGCCCGGGGTAGTGGTCGCCGCCGAGCAGCATCTCCTGACTCATGATCGTGACGCCGAGGAACGCGTGGAACGGCAGCGTGAGCACGGTCAGCAGCACCCGGAACGGGTAGCCCACGCGCCCGGGCAGCGGGTCGATGCCCATCAGCGGCCAGAAGAAGAGCGTCCCGACAGCCACGAGGTGCACGTGCATCATCTCGTGCACGTAGACGGAGTCGAGCGAGGCGTCGTACCAGCCGGAGAAGTAGAGCGCCCACGGCGAGATCACGTAGAGCAGGAAGGTCAGCGGCGGGAAGGACAACACCTTCGCCACCCGCGAGTGCAGTACGACGAGCAGCCAGCGCCGCGGTCGGGCGGGAAGCGTGCGCAGGGCCAGGGTGACGGGCGCGCCGAGCGCCAGGGCCAGCGGGACGACCATCGAGAGGAGCATGTGCTGCACCATGTGCAGGCTCAGCAGCGTGGTGTCGTAGGCGGCTAGACCAGACGAGGTTGCGACATAGAACACCCCCATGCCGACGCCGTGGGCGATCGTCCGCCCCACCGGCCAGCGGTCGCCCCGGCGACGCAGCGTGACCACGCCCAGCACGTAGAGGCCCACCCCCCACACCGTGATCACGAGGGGCAGGGGCGCCAGGGACCACTGGGTGAAGAAGCCCTCGAAGGAGGGCGCCGGCAGGGTCTGGGAGCCCGAGAGGGCGGTGATGATCAGCGGTCCGGGCACGATGTGAAGTTTATGACCCTCTTAGTGAGGGGGTCGGGGTGCCCTCAGGACCAGGTGCCAGACATAATGACTGCGTGGCGACGACTGCTCCAGCACCTATTCCGGCATCACGACTTCACGGGCACCACGACCGCCCGAGCATGGTCGCGGTGGGGACGATCATCTGGCTCTCCAGTGAGCTGATGTTCTTCGCTGCCCTCTTCGCGTCGTACTTCACCATCAGGGCGGTGAGCACGGACCTCTGGGCCCAGAACACCGAGGTGCTGAACGTCCCGTTCGCGGCGATCAACACCACGATCCTGGTGCTGTCCTCGCTGACCTGCCAGCTGGGCGTCTTCGCCGCCGAGCGCGGCCAGGTCGGCCGCAAGGGCGGCGTCTTCGACATCAAGGGCTGGGGACTGCGCGAGTGGTTCATCCTGACCTACACCATGGGCGCGATCTTCATCGCCGGGCAGGCCATCGAGTACGCCGAGCTCATCCAGGAAGGCATCACGATCCCGGACTCGGCCTACGGCACGATGTTCTACCTCACGACGGGCTTCCACGGCATCCACGTGACGGGTGGCCTGATCGCCTTCCTCTTCGTGCTCGGCCGCACCTACATCGCCCGCAGGTTCACCCACGAGCAGGCGGTCAGCGCGATCGTCGTCTCCTACTACTGGCACTTCGTCGACGTCGTGTGGATCGGGCTGTTCGCCACGATCTACCTCATCAAGTGACCCGCAAGGACTCCCACGTGCGCCTCCTGAACCGAACCGCAGGTCGACTCTCCCGGCACCGCCGAGGTCGCCTGGCGGGACTCGTCCTGATGCTCCTCGGCCTCGTCCTGACGGGCAGCCTCTACTCCGCCTTCGCGCCCGCCCAGGCCGGCTCTGCGGAGAGCAACGACGCTCTCGTCGCCGAGGGCCGCGAGCTCTTCCTGGTCAGCTGTGCCTTCTGCCACGGCAAGAACGGCGAGGGCGTCGTGACCGTCAACGGCACCCAGTACGGTCCCCCGCTGGCCGGCGTCGGCGCCGCCGCCGTCGACTTCCAGGTCGCCACCGGCCGGATGCCGATGGCCCAGCCGGGCCAGCAGAGCGCGGTCAAGGCGCGCATCTTCGACGAGGAGGAGACGGCTGCGCTGGCGGCGTACGTCGCCACCTTCGGTCCCGGCCCGGCGGTCCCCAACGAGAGCGACTACAGCCTCGAGGGCATGAGCGACGCCGATCGCGAGGAGGCCATCTCCCGCGGTGGCCAGATCTTCCTGACCAACTGCACGGCGTGCCACAACTTCGGTGGCAACGGCGGCGCGATGCCCCGTGGCGGCCAGGCGCCCAGCATCCTCAACACCACCCCGGAGCACATCTACGAGGCGATGTTGACCGGTCCTGGCAATATGGACTCGTTCTCCAACGGCAATATCTCGCCCGAGGAGAAGCGCGACGTGATCGCCTACATCGAGACCATCCGTAACCAGCCCGAGTACGGCGGGTTCGGCCTCGGCGGCCTCGGCCCCGTCAGCGAGGGGCTCTTCGGGTGGGTCGTGGGCATCGGCGGGCTGGTCGGGTTCGCGATCTGGATCGCGGCCCACACCACGCGCACGACCAAGCAGCCCTCGAAGGGAGCGGACGCGTGAGCGACGCACACGACGACATGACCCCGGTGAAGACCGAGGTTCCCGCCACGGGGAACGTCCCGGCGATCCCCGACCCGGGCCTGCCACCGCACCTGTGGCGCCCGACCGACGTGGACGAGGGCCTGGCCAAGCGCGCCGAGCGCCAGGTGGCCGCGATGTTCATGCTGTCCTCGGTCTTCGTGCTGCTCTTCATGGTGTCCTACTTCGCCCTGAAGGTCGGTGACAACCACACGACGTTCGCTGGTTTCGGCGCCTCGACCGTCGCCCTGGGCTTCACCCTCGGCATGGCCCTGCTGCTCATCGGCGTCGGCATCATCCAGTGGGCCCGCAAGCTCATGGGTGACCACGAGATCGTCGAGATGCGTCACCCGGCCCGTTCCTCCGACGAGGACCGCGAGGGCACGCTCGAGGCGCTCAGCCTGGGCCTCGAGGAGTCGGGCATCGGGCGCCGCCCGCTCGTGCGCAACTCGCTGCTCGGCGCCGTCGGCCTGCTCGGCCTGCCCGCCGTCGTGATGCTGCGCGACCTCGGTCCCTTGCCGGGAGACAAGCTCTACTCCACCGTCTGGAAGCCGCGCATGCGCGTGGTCCGCGACGTCGTCGGCACCCCGATCAACGTCGCCGACATCGAGATCGGTGACCTCGTCAACGCCGAGCCCGAGATCATCTTCGCCGTCGACGAGGAAGGTGACCACGTCCTCGAGGGGGTCGAGCTGCAGGTCGCCAAGTCCAAGGCCGCGGTCATCCTGCTGCGCATGGACCCCTCGGACATCACCGTGGCCAAGGGCCGCGAGAACTGGTCCATCGACGGCATCGTCTGCTACTCCAAGATCTGCACCCACGTCGGGTGCCCGATCTCGCTCAACGAACGCAAGACCCACCACCTGCTTTGCCCTTGCCATCAGTCGACCTTCGACCTTGCCGACTCCGGTAAAGTTGTCTTTGGCCCCGCTGCGCGATCTCTTCCGCAGCTGCCCTTGATGGTCGATGAGGAGGGTTTCCTCATGGCACAGAGTGACTTCACCGAGCCGGTGGGTCCGAGCTTTTGGGAGCGTGGCTGATGAGCGTGGACACCAGCAAGGTCGCGGACAGCAATGCCGGGGAGCCGGCAACCCCGAAGAAGCCGGGCAAGGCCGGCGCCGTCGCCAACTGGGCCGACGAGCGCCTGGGCCTGGCCGGGTTGGCGAAGAAGAACCTGCGCAAGGTCTTCCCCGACCACTGGTCCTTCATGCTCGGCGAGATCGCTCTGTGGAGCTTCGTGGTCCTGCTCCTGAGCGGGGTCTTCCTCACGCTCTGGTACACCCCGAGCATGGGCGAGGTCGAATACCAGGGCTCCTACAACCCGCTGCGTGGCGTGGCGATGTCCGAGGCCTACGCCTCGAGCCTCAAGCTCTCCTTCGACGTCCGTGGTGGCCTGCTCATGCGGCAGATGCACCACTGGGCAGCGCTGATTTTCATCGCCTCGATGATGATCCACCTGCTCCGCGTCTACTTCACGGGCGCCTTCCGCAAGCCGCGCGAGCTCAACTGGGTCATCGGCTGCCTGCTGCTCCTCCTCGGCACCCTCGAGGGCTTCACCGGCTACTCGCTGCCCGACGACCTGCTCTCCGGCACCGGCATCCGCGCGGCCGACGGCTTCATGAAGTCGATGCCCGTGGTCGGCACCTACATGTCGTTCTTCCTGTTCGGTGGCGAGTTCCCGGGTGAGTCGATCATCCCGCGCCTCTACACCGTCCACGTGCTGCTGATCCCCGGCATCCTGCTGGCCCTGATCGCAGCCCACATGCTGCTGCTCGTCTACCACAAGCACACCCAGTGGCCCGGTCCCGGACGCACCGAGGAGAACGTCGTCGGCTTCCCGATGCTCCCCGTCTACGCGGCCAAGGCCGGCGGCTTCTTCTTCATCGTCTTCGGCGTCTCCTCCATCATGGGTGGGCTGTTGTCCATCAACCCCATCTGGAAGTTCGGACCCTACGACCCGACCAAGGTCACCGCAGGGTCCCAACCTGACTGGTACATGGGCTGGCCCGATGGTGCGCTGCGCATCATGCCGGGCTGGGAGTCGCACTTCCTAGGCGTCACCCTCTCCTGGAACGTCTTCCTCCCGATCATCGTGCTGCCCGGCCTGATGTTCACGATCCTGCTGCTGCTGCCGTTCATCGAGTCGTGGATCAGCGGGGACAAGCGCGACCACCACCTGCTCGAGCGTCCCCGCAACGCCCCGACCCGCACGGCCGTCATGGTGGCGCTGATGACCTTCTACGGCCTGATGTGGGCCGCGGGCGGCAACGACATCATCGCGATCAAGCTGCACCTGAGCATCAACCAGATCACCTACTTCATGCGTGGAGCGGTGTTCATCGGTCCGGTCATCGCGTTCATGATCACGCGGCGTTGGTGCATCTCGTTGCAGCGTCACGACGAGGACAAGCTCCTCCACGGCTACGAGACGGGCATCATCATGCGCTCGGCCGAGGGCGGCTACTCCGAGCGTCACCTGCCGATCAGCGAGACCTCGGCCTACACCCTGACCGCTCGCGAGCGCAACGAGGTCTACTCTCCCAACGCGGCGACCGACAGCAACGGTCTCGACGAGAAGGGCGGGCGTCTCGACGGACTGCGCGGCCGCCTCTCCACGCTGATGTATGCCGACAACGTCCAGCCCCCGACCGCCGCGGAGGTCGAGGCGGCGCACCACCACGCCGACGACGCCCATGAGCTCCAGGCGTCGCTGGAAGGTCACGCGGCGGACGGGCACCAGTTCGACGGACACCACTCGGTCGACGGGGAGAACCTGCGCGGCGACCACTGATCCATCCGAGCGGCCCCGCCTGACCTCGTGTCAGGCGGGGCCGTTCGTCATTTCGCCAGCACCACTCCCCCGCGCACCGCCGAGTCGGCGCGATGTTGCACCGCCGAGTCGGCGCACGACGGGGACTCAGGAGCCGGATGCCATGCGACACCCGGTCCAGCCCCCAGGGGGTCCCACTGCCGGGCAGCGGGTGTGCGCGCCAGGCGGCTCAGCTGAGAGCGGAGCCCTTGCGGTAGTCGTTGAAGGACATGTTCCAGTCGCCGTAGCCGTTGTCGAAGGTCATGGGCCGGTCGGTGCCGGTGTACTCCACGACGTCGCCGCGACGAGTCATCGCGTAGAGCCAGGCGGCGTCCTCGGTGCTCAAGCCGGTGCAGCCGTGGGAGACGTTGGCGTTGCCCTGGGAGCCCACCGACCACGGAGCCGCGTGGATGAACTCACCGGAGTAGGTCACCCGCATCGCCCACTGCACGTTGTCGATGTCGTAGGCCTCGGCGCTGCCGGCGGGGATGCCGACCGTCTCGGAGTTCATCCGCTTGCTCTCGAACTTCTCGATGATGACCTTGGTGCCCGACCGGGTCGTGAAGCCGGGCTTGCCCGTGGTGATCGGGATCGTCCGGAGGAGCTCTCCGTTGGAGAACACCTCCATCTGGTACGAAGCGGCGTCGACCTTGTAGACGTTGGCGTCCCCGACCTCGAAGTCGACGACGCGGTCCTCCTGGCCATAGATCCCGTTGCCGGCGTCGACGCCGTTGATGTCGACGTCGACGGAGACCTCGGTGCCCGGCTTCCAGTACTTCGCGGGGCGGTAGTGCACCTCGTTGTCGTTGAGCCAGTGCCAGGCACCGGGCTGGGCCGGGGTGGCGGTGACCTCCATGCGCTTCTCGAAGGCCGCCCGGTCGCTCACGGGCAGGTCGAAGGTCACGACCACGGGCATGCCGACCCCGACGGTCTCACCGCCGAGCGGTGCCACCGAGGGGTAGGTCTGGTCGTCCAGGGTGAGTGCCTGCGTCGCGAACTGCGTCGTACGACGGATCGTCTCGCCGTTGGCGCCCTCGGCGACTGCACGGACGGTGTAGGAGGCGCCGGGCTCGAGCAGCTCGTCGGCGGTCCAGCGGGAGCCGTTGCGGGCCAGGGTGCCGGGCAGGTCACCGGCCTCCGAGGTCACGGTGACGGAGGTCAGCCTGGCGTCCTTGGCGGACACCTTGACGACCTTGTCGACAGGCTGGACGTCCCCGCCCCGCGGGATGTTCGTCGCGATCACGCCGACCACAGCGGCCTCGCTCGGCGATCCGCCGGCGCTGGGCGCGTCCGAGGACGGATCGTCGGAGAAGGCGCCCGGCAGCGCGACTCCGGCGTCGCAGGCAGCGAAGGCGAAGCAGCTGAGGGCAAGCGCAGAGGCACCGGCCGAGCGGCGGCTGATCATGGTGAGACTCCCGTGATGACGACGTGTGAAGCAGAAAGACCGGGCCAGGCCGATGTCATCAGCCTAACCCGGTCTCCTTCAGATCCAGGGATCAGTGAGCGTGCTCTCCGCGGTAGTACTCGAAGACCAGCCCGCTGAGCGCGATCGCGCCGAGCGCGGTGCCGATGATGAACATCCACCACGCGCTGGCCGCGATCCCGAGCACCATCACACCGAGGGTGGCGCCGCACCACAGGGGCCACCAGGAGTAGGGCGGGAAGAAACCGAGCTCGCCGGCACCGTCCGCGATCTCGGCGTCCTTGCGGTCCTCGGGGCGGGCGTCCATCTTCTTGGCGTGGAAGCCGAGGTAGAGGGCGATCATCAGGGTCAGCAGCGCCGTCATGGTCAGTGCCGAGGTGCCCGTCCAGTCACCGCCCTGGTCGGAACCGGCCGTGACGAACCAGTAGGCCGGGGTCACCAGCACGAAGAAGACGGTGCAGATCGCGAAGATCCAGGTCTCGGACTTCATCAGGACTCGCCCTTCTTCTGCTCGTCGATGTTGTCGCGCAGCAGCTGCTCGCGACCCTCCATGTCGGGGGCGTCGGCGAACTTGCCGTCACGGGCAGCGGTGTTGTCGTCGAGCTCGATGGCCGCGATCTCCGGGTGATGGAGGTCGAAGGCCGGGGACTCCGAGCGGATCCGCGGGATCGTGACGAAGTTGTGCCGCGGCGGCGGGCAGCTGGTGGCCCACTCGAGCGAGCGTCCCCAGCCCCAGGGGTCGTCGACCTCGACGAGCGGAGCCCGACGCGAGATGTAGACGTTGTAGAGGAAGGGCAGCGTCGAGGCGCCGAGCAGGAACGCTCCGATCGTGGAGATCTGGTTGAGCGTCGTGAAGCCGTCGCCGGGCAGGTAGTCGGCATAGCGACGCGGCATGCCCTCGACCCCGAGCCAGTGCTGGACCAGGAACGTCAGGTGGAAGCCCACGAAGAGCAGCCAGAAGTGGATCTTGCCCAGGCGCTCATCGAGCATCCGGCCGGTCATCTTGGGCCACCAGAAGTAGAAGCCAGCGAACATCGCGAACACGACGGTGCCGAAGACGACGTAGTGGAAGTGCGCCACCACGAAGTAGGAGTCGGAGACCTGGAAGTCCAGGGGCGGCGAGGCCAGGATGATGCCGGTCAACCCGCCGAACAGGAAGGTCGTGAGGAAGCCGATCGACCACAGCATCGGGGTGTCGAAGGACAGAGATCCCCCCCACATCGTGCCGATCCAGTTGAAGAACTTCACTCCGGTCGGGACCGCGATGAGGAACGTCATGCCGGAGAAGAACGGCAGGTTGACCGCACCGGTGACGAACATGTGGTGGGCCCACACGGCGACCGAGAGGATCGCGATGCCGAGCGTGGCGCCGACCAGGCCGACGTAGCCGAAGATCGGCTTGCGGCTGAAGACCGGCAGGATCTCGGTCACGATGCCGAAGAACGGCAGCGCGATGATGTAGACCTCGGGGTGCCCGAAGAACCAGAACAGGTGCTGCCACAGGATCGCGCCGCCGTGGGCGGTGTCGAAGACGTGGGCGCCGAGCAGGCGGTCGGCCTCGAGCGAGAGCAGGGCACCAGCGAGCACCGGGAAGGCGATCAGCACGAGCAGGCTGGTGACCAGGGTGTTCCAGACGAAGATAGGCATCCGGAACATCGTCATGCCGGGCGCGCGCATGCAGATGATCGTGGTGATGAAGTTGACCGCACCCAGGATGGTGCCGAGGCCGGCCATCCACAGGCCCATGATCCACAGGTCACCACCGACACCCGGCGAGCGCACCGCGTCGGACAGCGGTGTGTAGGCGAACCAGCCGAAGTCGGCCGCGCCCTGGGGCGTCAGGAAGCCGGAGGCGGCGATGAGGCCGCCAAAGAGGAACAGCCAGTAGCTGAACATGTTGAGTCGGGGGAACGCGACGTCGGGCGAGCCGATCTGGATCGGCATGATCACGTTGGCGAACCCGAAGAACAACGGCGTGGCGAACAGCAGCAGCATGATCGTGCCGTGCATCGTGAAGAGCTGGTTGTAGAGCTCCTCGTTGACGACCTGCTGACCGGGGAAGGCCAGCTCCGAGCGGATCAGCATGGCCATCAGGCCGCCGATCATGAACCACACGAACGACGTGATCAGGTAGAGCTTTCCGATCAGCTTGTGGTCGGTCGTGGTCATGATGCGGACCAGCTGCTGACCCAGCGGCTTGCGGGTCACCGTCATGTCGGACGGACGGGCTGCGGTGGTGGTCACTGGTCTGCCTCCTCGGCGTCAGTGGGGTCCAGGCCGACCTGCTCGTTGGCGTAGGCACCACCCAGGATCGGCTCGTCGGTCACGTCGCCCGCGTCCTCGAGCCCCTGGAGGTAGGTGTCGTAGTCGGCTCGGGAGACGATCTCGACGTTGAAGAGCATCCGCGAGTGGTAGACACCGCAGAGCTCGTAACACTTGCCGGCGTAGGTGCCGATGCGCTTGGGCGTGACCTGGAAGTGGTTCTCCTGGCCCGGCATGACGTCCATCTTGATCAGGAAGCCGGGGACGCCGAAGTCGTGGATCACGTCAGGGGTGCGCAGCTCGAAGCGGGTGGTCTCGTCGACCGGCAGCACGAGGGTCGGGATGACGTTGCCGTCGCCGCTCACATAGACGTTCTGGTTGTCGTAGGGGTGGTTGAAGGTCCACGTCCACTGCTGCCCGACCACGGTGATCGTGTTGTCGGGCGGTGAGTCGTCGAGGACGACGTTCTGGACGCGCACGGTGTGAGAGAAGAAAACGACGACCATGATGATCGGGAAGATCGTGTAGAAGATCTCGAGCGGCAGGTTGTAGCGCGTCTGCACCGGGATCTCGTCGTCGCTGCGGCGACGGAACTTGACGACGGCGTAGAAGATGAGGCCCCAGACGAAGACCCCCGTGATCAGGGCCGCGATCCACGCGCCCTGCCACAGCGCGAGGGTCGACTCCCCCTCCACTGTTGCCGGGTCGGGCATGGCCAGACGTTCCCACTCCCCCCTGCTCTCGGAGGAACACCCGGTGAGGGTGATGAGGCTGATGCCGAACAGGGCGAGGAGCGTCAACCGGCGGTGGAACGTGCCGGATCTGTCCCTGCGCTCAGGGAGTTGCAGACTCACGTACGAGCCTTCCTCTCAGGGGGTCACGATTGTTCTACACAGTATCTGAACGCAACCTGAGATCCCCGTCCGGGGCACCGCTAATCTCCCGGTGTGACAAATGCCGCGCAGGGGTCGCCCACCCCGCCGCCGCGCTACCTCGACGCGGCCTCGTCCGAGCCTCTCCACCCTGCCGCACGTGAGACCTTGCTGGCCGCGTTGGACCAGGGGTACGGCGATCCGCGGCGCCTGCACCGACCCGGCCGCAGTGCGCGGCTCCTGCTCGACAACGCGCGTGCCGTGGTGGCCGAGGGACTCGGCGTGCGACCCGACGAGGTGACGTTCACGGCGTCCGGCACCGACGCCGTGCACCGCGGTCTGCTGGGCCTGCACCGCGCCCGCGCCAGGGTCGGTCGACGCATCGTCCACACCGCGGTCGAGCACTCCGCCGTGCTCCATGCGGCAGCGTGGACCGGCGACGATCACGATGCCGCGCCGGTCGACGCACACGGACGCGTGCTCGTGCCGGAGCTCCTCGCTCGGGCCGACGGCGCAGCCGTCGTCGCGGTCCAGGCCGCCAACCACGAGGTCGGGACGACGCAGCCGGTCAGTGAGATTGCCGACCGTCTCGACGGCGTACCCCTGTTCATGGACGCATGCGCCTCCGCGGGCCGCACCCCGCTCCCCCACGGCTGGTCCGCTGCGGCCGCGTCGGCCCACAAGTGGGGCGGTCCCGCCGGGGTGGGTGTCCTCCTGGTGCGCAAGGGCGTGCGATGGTCCAGCCCGTTCCCCCGCGACGACCGCGTCGACGATCGCACCAGCGGCTTCGAGAACGTGCCGGCCGCGCTGGGCGCCGCCGCGGCGCTCCAGGCGGTCGTCGCGGAGCGCGCGAGCCTCAACGCGCGCCACGCCGCGCTCGTCGACCGGGTCCGCGCCTCGGTGGCGAGGATCCCCGACACCGACGTCGTGGGCGACCCGGTCGACCGGCTCCCCCACCTGGTGACCTTCTCCTTCCTCTACGTCGACGGCGAGGCGCTCGTGCACGCCCTCGACCGCCGCGGCTTCGGCATCGCGAGCGGATCGGCGTGCACGGCCTCCACGCTGGCGCCCAGCCACGTGCTCGCCGCGATGGGCGCCCTCACCCACGGCAACGTGCGGCTCTCGCTCGGACGCAACACGACCGAGGCCGACGTCGACGCCTTCCTCGAGGTGCTGCCCTCCACCGTGGCCGACCTCCGCGCGGACGTCGGCCTGTGACCAGCCGGCCCGAGGAGGTCGCCCTCGAGCTCGACTGCCGGGCGATGATGTGCCCGCTGCCGATCATCGAGCTGGCCCGGCACGCGGGCGACATCGCGGTCGGGCACGTGCTCGCCGTGGTGGCGACCGACGTGGCCGCACGCCACGACGTACCGGCGTGGTGCCGCATGCGCGGTCATGAGTACGTCGGCGAGGACGTCGCCACCGACGGTGCGCCGCGCTTCCTCGTACGCCGCGCCGTCTAGCTGACCGGGCCGTTGCCGATCAGAGGTGGGCGGCCACCGCGTCGGCGGCGGCGGCGCCGTAGGACTCCTCGACCCGCGCCACGAACTGCTCGTGGGTGAAGGAGTACTCCTGGGTCCCGACGGTCTCGACGACGTAGGCGGCAAGCACGCAGCCGACCTGCGCCGCGCTCTCCAGCCCGAGCTCCCACGCCATGCCGGCAAGGAAGCCGGAGCGGAAGGCGTCACCCACACCGGTGGGCTCGATGGCGGTGACTCCTCTGGCGGCCGCGACCTCGATCGTCGCGAGCTTCTCACCGGTGATCCGGACGCCCTGGGCGCCCAGCGTGGTGACCTGGAAACCCACACGCGAGAGGATCTCGTCGTCCGACCAGCCGGTCTTCTGCTCGATCATGTGCGACTCGTACTCGTTGGAGAAGAGGATCGCGGCGCCGTCGATGAGGTCGCGGATCAGCTCGCCGCCCGAGAAGGCGAGCTGCTGGGAGCAGTCGGAGATGAAGGGGTAGTCGCGCTGGCGGCACTCGTGGGTGTGGCGCCGCATCGCGTCGGGGTCGTCGGCGCCGATCAGGACGAAGGCGGGGGCGCCGACGCGCTCCACGATCGGGGCCAGCTCGATCTGGCGGGCCTCGCTCATGGCGCCGGGGTAGAACGAGGCGAACTGCGCCATCGTCGAGTCGGTCGTGCAGACGAAGCGTGCGGTGTGGAGGGTCTGGGAGATGTGCACCGAGTCGCAGTCGACGTGGTGACGCTCCAGCCAGGAGCGGTAGTCACCGAAGTCCTCGCCGGCCGATCCGACCAGCACGGGGCGCAGCCCGAGGCGGCCCAGGCCGAAGCACATGTTGGGAGCGACTCCCCCACGCCGGATCTCGAGGTCGTTGACCAGGAACGACACCGAGAGCTTGTCGAGCTGCTCGACGACCAGCGAGTCCTCGAACTTCCCCCCGAAGGTCATCAGGTGGTCGGTGGCGATGGAACCGGCGATGAGGAGAGACCCAGACGTCATGGCACGGAAGACTACCGACGGGTAGTGCTGGGGCTACGCCCGAGTAGCCAATAGCGTCGCAGCATGACGCCGTACGAGGACCTCGCCAGCCCCACCGACATGGCCGCCGACTGCCAGGCCGCCGGCCGCAACCTCGGCCTCGAGACCCGCCTGGAGCAGGCCGCTCGCAGCGCCGTCCAGCCGGCCCCCAGCATCCACTTCGAGGACTTCCCGCGCGAGGTGGCCAAGCGCGAGATCCGCATCTCCGACGCCGCGACCCGGATCGCCAACGCGCTGCACCTGCACCTGGACTGACGCACCGGAGACACGCGAACGCCCCCGACGGATTCCGTCGGGGGCGTTGCTGTGAGGTCAGGATTGTCCTCGCTCGAGGATGCTTCCCTGCGATCAGTGGAAAGAATCTCCGCAGGCGCACGAACCGGTCGCGTTGGGGTTGTCGATGGTGAAGCCCTGCTTCTCGATCGAGTCGACGAAGTCGATCATCGCGCCGTTGAGGTAGGGAACGCTCATCCGGTCAACGACGACGTTGACCTCGTCGAAGGACGTGACGACATCGCCGTCGAGGGTGCGCTCGTCGAAGAAGAGCTGGTAGCGCAGGCCGCTGCAGCCGCCGGGCTGGACGGAGATCCGCAGCTGCAGGTCGTCGCGACCCTCCTGCTCGAGGAGGCTCTTCACCTTGCCGGCCGCGACCGTGCTCAGGTTGATCTGGTCGGTGCGGCGCTCTTCGATGGTCTCGAGCTGCTCGGTCATGTGATGACTCCCAAGTCCGTGGTGCGGGGGTGTGTTACCTAGTTCAATGGTCGCACACGGGTCGGTATTCCCCGAACGCTCCGGGTCAGTGCGACCAGGTGCGTGCCACACGTGCCGCCAGGTCGGCCAACGAGCCGGCGGGGTCGGCGAAGGCCCGCTCCTCCCCCACCAGGTCGACCAGCGAGTAGGCCGACTCGACGCCGAGCGCCCGCATCTCCCGCGAGCCGACCAGGACCTGCCCGGCCAGCGCCACGCAGGGCCGCAGGGCCTGCTCGGCGACCGACGCGACGCCGTAGGGCACCTTGCCGGAACGGCTGGAGAAGTCGAACGCGCCCTCGCCGGTGATGACCAGGTCGGCGCGGCGGGCGCGCTCGCGCAGGTCGACCGCGTCGACGACCAGGTCGATCCCGGGGGTGCGGGTCGCGCCGAGCAGCATCAGGGCGAAGCCCAGTCCTCCGGCGGCCCCGGCCCCCTTCTCCAGCGAGGTACGACGGTCGGTCGCGTTGGCGAGATCCTCCAGCCAGCCGTCGACCAGGACCAGGCGGTCCTCGGCGACGCCCTTCTGGGGGCCGAAGGTCTTGGTGGCACCGAAGAGACCGGTCAGCGGGATGTCGACGTCGGTGGCCGCGACCAGCACGACGTCGCCGATGCGCCGGCGCGCCGGCTCCAGGTCGACCCGCGTCACGCCCGCGAAGTTCACCGGACCGCAGTCGAGCGGGGCGTCACCGAGGGCTCCGAGCGCCTCGAGCAGCCCGCCGCCGCCGTCGTTGGTGCCGCTGCCGCCGAGCCCCACCACGATGGTGCGGACCCCGGCGCCGAGGGCGGCGAGGAGCTGCTCACCCACCCCGATCGTGGTGGCGAACTCGACGCCCTCACCCTTGGTCAGGTGCAGCCCGCACGCCTGGGCGGTCTCGATGTAGGCCGTGTCGCCGATCACCAGCAGCGTGGCCGGGACCGGGGTGCCGAAAGGCCCCTCGACGGTCATGGCGCTCAGCTCGCCGCCGAGGCTGGCGTGCAGGACGTCGACGAAGCCGGGACCACCGTCGGCCATGGGAGCCAGGTCGAGCTCGTCGCCAGGAGAGTGGCGGTGCCAGCCCTCGGCGATCGCGTCGGCCGCCTCGACGGCGGTCAACGTGCCCGCGAACTTATCGGGCGCCACCAGGACTCGCATGCCGCCATCTTGTCGGACCCCACCCCCGGCGGGCACCTAGGGTCATCTCATGACCGAGGTGACGATCCGGCCGATGCTGCCCGCCGATGTCCGGGCTGCCGAACGCCTCAGCGCCGAGAGCTTCCTGGAGCTCGACCGGCGCACGGCGCGGCGGGCCTCGCCCGAGCCGCAGACCCGGCCCCCCGCACGGAGCGAGGCGTGGGTCCTGCGGACCCGGCACTTCCTCGAGATCGACCCCGGTGGCTGCTGGGTGGCCGACGACGAGAGCGGCCTGATCGGGATGGCGACCTCTTTCGTGCGCGACAAGACCTGGTGCCTCGCGACGTACGCCGTGCTGCCGGGCCAGCAGGCCCGTGGCGTCGGGCGGGCCCTTCTCGAGGCGGCGCTGCACCACGGTCGCGGGTGCCTGCGCGGGATGCTGTCGTCCTCGAGCGACCCGAGGGCCGTGCGCCGCTACCGGCTCGCGGGGTTCTCGCTGCACCCGCAGATGCACCTGAGCGGCACCGTCGACCGCTCCGCCATCCCGGTCGTCGAGAAGGTGCGGGAGGGCGCGGCCGCCGACACCGACCTGATGGACTCCATCGACCGGCAGGTGCGCGGCGCCGCCCACGGCGTCGACCACCCGCTGATGCAGCACCTGTGGCGACCGATCGTCTCCGACACCACGACCGGCTCGGGCTACGCCTACCTCGCGGCGGGCGGCAGCGTGCAGCTCCTGGCCGCGACCAACCGCACCACGGCGACCCGGCTGCTGTGGACGGCCATCGCCGACGGCGGTCCCGAGCAGACCGTCCACCACCTCACGACCGCCAACGAGTGGGCGATCGACGTCGGACTGGCCGCGCGTCTGGAGCTCCACCAGGAGGGCTATCTCGGGCTGCGGGGAATGGCACCCCCGTCGCCGTACGTTCACCACGGTGCCCTCCTCTGACGGGCTATCCGAGCGAACTAGGATCCAGCCATGACGACTGTCGACCTGCCCCTCCTGCCGCTGGGCCGCGGCACCGACCTCGGTGCCGAGCGTGGGGTGGAGTGCCCCGGCGACCTTCCGGCGGCCTCGGACCCTGCCCTCGTCGAACGTGCGCGAGCGGCCAAGGAGGCGCTGGGCGACAAGGTCTTCGTGCTGGGCCACCACTACCAGCGCGACGAGGTCATCCAGTTCGCCGACGTCACCGGTGACTCCTTCAAGCTCGCCCGCGACGCGGCCGGTCGCCCGGAGGCGGAGTACATCGTCTTCTGCGGCGTGCACTTCATGGCCGAGTCGGCCGACATCCTCACCGGCCCCCACCAGAAGGTGGTCCTGCCCGACCTCGCCGCCGGCTGCTCGATGGCCGACATGGCGGTGCTGACGCAAGTCGAGGACGCCTGGGACGCACTGGCCGAGGCCGGTGTCCAGGACGCCGTCGTGCCCGTCACCTACATGAACTCCAGCGCCGACATCAAGGCGTTCTGCGGTCGCAACGGCGGTGTCGTGTGCACCTCCTCCAACGCCGAGGTAGCGCTCGAGTGGGCCTTCGACCAGAAGGCGCACCTCGAGGGCGGCGGCAAGATCCTCTTCTTCCCCGACCAGCACCTCGGCCGCAACACCGCCGTGCTCAAGATGGGCTACACGCTGGACGACTGCGTCGTCTGGGACCCCCAGAAGCCGAACGGCGGCCTCACCGTCGAGCAGCTGCGCGACGCGACCATGATCCTGTGGAAGGGGCACTGCTCGGTCCACGGACGCTTCACCCCGCAGGTCGTCGACAAGCTGCGCGCGACGATCCCGGACATCCAGATCCTCGTGCACCCCGAGTGCACCCACGAGGTGGTGCTCAAGGCAGACCTGGTCGGCTCGACCGAGTTCATCATCAAGACGATCGATGCGGCGCCGGCCGGATCCACGTGGGCCATCGGCACCGAGCTCAACCTGGTGAAGCGGCTCGCCAACGCCCACCCGGACAAGAACATCGTCTTCCTCGAGAAAAACGTGTGCTACTGCTCGACGATGAACCGCATCGACCTCCCCCACCTGGTGTGGGCGCTGGAGTCGCTGGTCAACGGGATCGTCGTCAACCAGATCGACGTCGACGACGACACCGAGCGCGACGCCCTCGTGGCGCTGCAGCGGATGCTGGACCTGCCGGGCAAGTCGCACCGCGACTAAGCCACTGCGACCGGTGCGACCGGCCGGGTGAAGATCAGGCCGGGAGCTCGAACCACGCGACGGCCCCGCCACCGCGGGCCCCGTCGAGACCGATCCGGCCGTGGTGCGCCTGGATCACGCGACGACAGGTCGCGAGCCCGATGCCGAAACCCTCGACGCTCTCGGTCGCGCGGGCCAGGGGTTCGAAGACGCGCTCACGCTCGGACTCCGGGACGCCCGGACCGTTGTCGGTGACCTCGACGCGCCAGACGTCACCGCGCCGACGCGCGCTGACCTCGACCCGCGGGGTGCGGTCGGTGGCGCGGAACTTGCCGGCGTTGCTGAGGAGGTTCTGCAGCACCGCCCGCAGCTGGACGGCGTCGCCCTTCACGACCGGGAGGGTCTCGATGACCGTCGAGGCACCCTGGAGCGCCCCGCCGAGGTCGACGAGCACCTCGGTGAGCACGTCGCCGAGGTCTACGTTGCTGACGTTGAGCGTGCCGCCGAGCTTGGCGAAGCCGAGCACGTCGTCGATCAGGGTCGCCATCCGGTCGGAGCCGTTGAGCGCCCTCTCGATCAGCCAGGCCGCGTCCTTGGCGTTGCCACCAGCGGTGAGCTGCTCCCGGATCAGCTCCAACGACATGGTCACGCTGGTCAGGGGTGTCTTGAGGTCGTGGCTGACCTGCCCGGCGAACGACGCCAGCCGGTCGTTGGAGACCGTCAGCTCGTCACGCATCGCCTCGACCTCGGCCAGCGTGGTCGCGAGCAGGCGGCTGCGCAGCGACAGCTCCAGGACGTCGACGACCCGCTCGGCGAGTGTCGCGAGGGCGGCCACCTGGGTCGCGTCGATCGTGCGGGGCTCGGTGTCGAAGACGCACAGGGTGCCGATGCTGACGCCGGCCGGGGTCGTCAGCTTGTGGGAGGCGTAGAACCGCACGTGCCCGATCGCCCCGGTGACGAACGGGTTGTCGCAGAAGCGGGCGTCGAGGCTGGCGTCGGCCACCACGATGGGGGTGTCGGCGTCGAGCACCGCGGCGCACATCGAGTCCTCGCGACGGCACACCGACGCGTCGAAGCCGACGGTGGCGACCTGGTGCTGGGCCACGTCGGTGATCAGGTTGATGGTCGCCATCGGCACGTCGCAGATGTTGGCGGCCAGCTCGACCACCGCCAGCAGGCCGCGCCGCGGCGGCCCGTCCAGCACGTCGTAAGCGGCGATGTGGGAGGCGCGGCGCTCGTGCTCGGCGGTCGTCGTCACGGTCCCGATTCTTGCATCGCCAGCGAGGTCGCGCGGGCGTACGGCCGCCCCCGTGGTTCAGAGCCCGGGTGTCCCCCACAGGGCCAGCCAGCGCGACTTGTCCTTCTCCACCGGGATCTCCGCCGCGAGCGTCTCACCGACCTGCAGCTCCAGCAAGGTGTCGCGCCTCTGCCCGGCCGCGGGCGCGAACGGGTAGAACGAGGCCTGCTTGTAGAGGTAGACCAGCGCCACGCGGCGACCCGCGGAGTCCTCGAACGGGATGGTCGAGCACAGCAGGGACGGTCCGAAGCCCTCGAGCTCCAGGGTCGTGTTGACCGCGTGGAGATCGGTGCACAGGCCACCGGTGTCGTCGGGGTCGCGGTGCACGGTCAGCCAGGTGAAGCCGAACTCATCACCGCTCACCTCGACCCGGGGCGCGTCGGCGGCCCCCCGGATCAGCTCGAGCACGTCGGTCTGCGTGTCCGCGAAGCCGGCCCCGCGGGCGGCGCGGTAGCAGACCGAGCCGGTGCCGGTCGGCATCAGCCCGGCTGCCGTCTGCAGCGTGATCGCCGCGCTCGGCACGAGGAACAGCGCGTCGAGGTCGGCCTGCTTGGGCCGGGACCGGCCGGTGATCGACTGCCAGAAGCCGGCCATCAGACCGTGGGCCGGCCCAGCTCGGCCTGAATCCGCGCGAGCTGCTCGAGGCGTTGCTCCAGCGAGGGATGGGTCGAGGTGAGGGTCCTGAGCGACACCCCGCGGATGGCCGGTGCGATGCACAACGCGCTGGCGGCGCTGACCTGACGCAGGTCGCGCTCGGGGATGGTGTTCATCTCCCCGGTGATCTTCTGCAGGGCCGAGGCGAGGGCGCCTGGGTTCATCGTGAGGTAGGCGCCGGCGCGGTCCGCCGACATCTCGCGGTAGCGCGAGAGCAGGCGCAGAAGCACGAAGCTGACGGCGTAGACGACCAGGCTGACGACGAGGACCACGAGCCAGACGGGCAGCCCGTTGTTGTTCTCGCGACGGCCGCCGAGGAGGCCGAGGCCGCCGTACTGAGCGCCCTGCGTGAGCATCCCGGCCGCGATGCCGGCCGACGAGGCCACGGTCATCACCAGCACGTCGCGGTGCGCGACGTGGGAGAGCTCGTGGGCCAGGACGCCCTCGAGCTCCTCGACGGTCAGCACCTGGAGGATGCCGGTGGTCACGCAGACGACGGAGCGGTCGGGCGAGCGCCCGGTCGCGAAGGCGTTGGGCACGTGGGTGTCGGCGATGCCGACCCGGGGCTTGGGCATGTCGGCCAGGGCACAGAGCCGGTCGATCATGCCGTGCAGCTCGGGAGCCTGCTCGGGGGTCACCTCGCGGGCGCCCATCGCGCGCATGGCGATCTTGTCCGAACGAGACCACTGGTAGACCGCGACGCCGATCCCGACCAGGCCGATCACGACACCCAGCCCGCCCCCCACGGCCAATGCGAGCCCCACCACGAGCGCGACGAACAGCGCGCCGAGCAGGAACATGACGAGCGTCATGCGGGCAGTGAGCCCCTTGTCACCGATGAACCGAGAGCGAGCCATGGCTCCAGTGTCCAGGGGCTTCCCAAGCGTTTCCTGAGCGCCTCGCTGTCAGCCCTGGCAGCGAGGCGTCAGCGCGGCTTCTCGCCCTCGGTCTCGGTCCGCGGCTCGCCGACGATGTCGCTGTCGGCGGGGGCGCCGGGGGCGATCGCGTCGGGCGCCGCTGGAGCCGAGAGGCCCTTGAGGCGCGCGAGCTCGGTCTCGACGTCGGACTGCGAGCTCATGGCCTCGAGCTCGCGGGCGATGTCGTCACCGGCGTTGACCGAGGAGGCGTCGTCGAGCGCACCCGATGCGATCAGCTCGTCGATGGCACCTGCCCGTGCCTGCATCTGCGCCGTCTTGTCCTCGGCGCGCTGGATCGCCTGGCCGACGTCGCCCATCTCGTCACCGATGCCGGACATCGCCTCGTTGATGCGCGTCTGGGCCTCGGCGGCGGTGTAGGTCGCCTTGATCGTCTCCTTGCGGGTGCGGAACGACTCGACCTTGGCCTGCAGCCGCTGCTGGGCGAGGGTGAGCTTCTCCTCCTCCGCCTGGAGGTTGGCGTGCTGGGTCTTGAGGTCGGTGATCTGCCCCTGGAGGCCGGACTTGCGGGTCAGCGCCTCGCGAGCGAGATCCTCGCGGTCCATCTTCAGCGCCTTCTCGGCCTGATCGGTGTATTTCGAGGCCTGCTGCTCGAGCTGGGCGACCTGGAGCTCGACGCGCTTGCGGCTGGTGGCGACGTCGGCCACGCCCCGTCGTACCTTGGAGAGGAGGTCGAGCTGGCGCTGGTAGCTGTAGTCCAGCGTCTCGCGGGGGTCCTCGGCGCGGTCGAGGGCCTTGTTGGCCTTCGACCGGAAGATCAGGCTGATGCGCTTCATCATGCTCATCGGGTGGGGGGTCCCTCTCGGCTGGTCCTGCGTGGTGCGTGGTCTCACTTCAGCCTACGGCGCCACCGATGGGCTCCGCGACCACGCGGGTAGTCTGGGCCAGCCAGCCCCCTGCCTGCCCCGACTCCCGAAGGCCTGTCCCGTTGTTTGGTCGTAGCAAGTCCGAGACCCCCACCGTCGACTCCACCTCGATGAAGCCCGGTGGCAAGGGTCGCCCCACGCCCACGCGCAAGGAGGCCGAGGCCGCGGCACGCGCCAAGGCCAAGGTGCCGCGCACCCGCAAGGAGCTCGCCGCCGCACAGCGCTCCTCGCGCGTCGAGTCGAGCCAGAAGGTCCGCGCCGCCATGAAGTCCGGCGACGAGCGCTACTTCATGGCCCGCGACAAGGGGCCGATGCGTCGCTTCGTCCGCGACTACGTCGACGCCCGCTTCTCCATCGTCGAGCTGATGATCCCGCTGCTGATCGTGACCATGGTCCTGGGCTACTCCGGCAACCCGGACCTGGCGAGCATGGGCAACACGCTGCTGCTGGGCACGCTGCTCCTGGTCATCTTCGACATCCTCCTGATGCGCCGCCGGATGAAGAAGGAGCTCGAGCGCCGCTTCCCCGGGGAGAGCCAGAAGGGCATCGCCTACTACTCCATCACCCGCGCGATGCAGATGAAGTTCATGCGGATGCCCAAGGCCAAGGTCAAGATCGGCCAGGAGCTGCCTGAGCACTACCGGTGACGAGCCAGGCAGCCGGTCTGCTGACCGGGCTGCTGGCCGCCGTCCTCTTCGGCCTCGCGGCCGTCGCCCAGGCCCGCGCCGTACGACGGGGCGCGCAGCGCCCGAGCCGGCTCACCGACTTCGTGGCCCATGCCGTGCGGGACCCGCTGACGATGCTGGTCGTGCTGGCCTACCTCGGCGGCTTCGTGCTGCACGCGGTCTCGATCTACCTGGTGCCGCTCTACCTGGCGCAGGTGCTGATCTCGTTGTCGCTGCCGATCACGGCGCTGGCGTCGCGGCGCGTCGACGAGGAGCTCGCGCCGGGTGACTGGGCCGGGGTGCTGGCGGTTACCGCCGGGCTGGTGCTCGTCGCGCTCGGTGCCGGCGAGCCGGGCGAGGTGGTGACCACGTGGACCTTCGCCCTCCCCCTGGCCGCCGGTGTCCTGACGCTGGGCCTCGTCGGGCTCATCGGGAGCGGCTGGGCCGGGCCGGTGCTCGGGGCGGCGGCCGGCCTGGGCTACGCAGGCTCCGCACTCGCGGTGCGCGGCGTCGGGCTGCCGTTCGAGGCGGCTGTCGTCGTCGCGGCGCTCGCCGTGCCGCTCTTCGGGCTGCTCTCGTTCTGGCTCTACTCCCTGGGCATGCACGCCGACGCGGTCACGGCTACGACCGCGCCACTGATCGTGGGCCAGACCGCTGTGCCCGCCCTGCTGGGCGTGTGGCTGCTCGGCGACCAGGTGCGCGACGGCTGGACCGCGAGCGTGGTCGCCGGACTCACGCTCGCGGTCGCAGGTGCCGTGTGGGTCAGCCGAAGTCGCGTCGCGACGGCGACTGCGTCTTAGCGGGGTCCCGCTCGGCCACGTCGCCGACGACACCGTCGATGGCAGTCATGGTGGCCTCGTCGAGCTTGACGCCTGCCGCCTTCACGTTCTCCGTGACCTGCTCGGGCCGGCTGGCGCCGATGATGGCCGAGGAGACGTTGGGGTTCTGCAGGACCCACGCCACGGCGAGCTGGGCCATGCTCAGGCCGGCCTCGTCGGCGATCGGCTGGAGCTGCTGGACGCGCGTGAGCACGTCGTCCTTCAACCAGCGCGAGATCATGTCGGACCCGCCCTTGTCGTCGGTCGCGCGCGAGCCGGCCGGCGGCTGCTCGCCGGGCTTGTACTTGCCGGTGAGCACGCCCTGCGCGATCGGCGACCAGACGACCTGACCCAGGCCCAGCTCCTCGCTGGTGGGCACGACCTCGGCCTCGATGACCCTCCAGAGCATGTTGTACTGCGGCTGGTTGGACACCAGCGGGATCTTCAGCTCGCGCGCGAGGGCATGGGCGGCCCGGATCTCTTCGGCCCGCCACTCCGAGACACCGATGTAGAGCGCCTTGCCGGCCCGGACGACGTCCGCGAAGGCCTCCATCGTCTCCTCGAGCGGGGTCTCGTGGTCGTAGCGGTGGGCCTGGTAGAGGTCGACGTGGTCGGTGCCGAGCCGCGTCAGCGAGCCGTCGATCGCCTCGAGGATGTGCTTGCGGGACAGGCCGTGGTCGTTGTGCTTGCCGGGGCCGGTCGGCCAGAAGACCTTGGTGAAGATCTCCAGGCCCTCGCGCCGCTCGCCCTGGAGCGCCTTGCCGAGCACGGTCTCCGCCGCGGTGTTGGCATAGACGTCGGCGGTGTCGAAGGTGGTGATGCCCTCGTCGAGGGCCTGGCGCACGCAGGCCAGCGCGGCGTCCTCCTCCACCTGCGAGCCATGGGTGAGCCAGTTGCCGTAGGAGATGGCCGAGATCTTGAGGCCGCTTGCCCCGAGGTTGCGAATTTCCATGTCTCCGACCCTAGGTCCCCGCCCAAGCCGGGGACCGACCACCGCGAGCAGTCCAGGACGGGGATGTCAGGATGCAGGGGTGAGCAGCCCTACCGCCGACGTGTCCGTGCGCATCGCCTGGGCCGACGACGCCGCGGCGATCGCTGCCCTCCAGCTGCGCACCTGGCGCACGACCTATGCCGACCTCCTTCCGCCCGAGGCGCTGCCTGACGACGTCGACGCCACAGCCGCTGCGTGGGCCGCGTCGCTGCGCAAGCCGCAGGACGCCCGCCACCGGGTGCTCGTCGCCCTGGAGCGCAACCGGGTCGTGGGTTTCGCGATGACCGGTCCGGGCTCGGACCCCGACAGCGACCCGGTCGCCGACGCCGAGATGCAGGAGCTCACGATCGACCCCGGCGAGCGGGGCAAGGGCCACGGGTCGCGCCTGCTCCAGGCCGCGATCGACACGATGCTCGCCGACAGGTTCACGCGTGCGGTGCAGTGGACCATCGCCACCGACGACGCGTTGCGGGTGTTCCTCAGCGAGGCCGGCTGGGCTCCCGACGGCGCCCACCGCGAGCTGGACCTCGACGGCACCGGCGCCACGGTCGTCAAGCAGGTCCGCCTGCACACCGCCTTTTCGTGAGCCCGGAGGCCGACGCTCCCCTCGAGGACCGTCGCGCCATCGTGCGCGACAGCCTCGGCGTGGGCCTGGCCACCGGCACCTACGCCATCTCCTTCGGCGCGGTCTCCGTCGCCGCCGGCCTCAGCGTGCCGCAGACCTGCGCGCTGTCCCTGCTGATGTTCACCGGGGCCTCCCAGTTCGCCCTGGTCGGCGTCATCGCCTCGGGCGGTGCTCCCCTGTCCGGGGCGCTCACCGCGCTGCTGCTCGGCACCCGCAACACCCTCTACGGACTGCGTCTCGCGCCCCTGCTGGCCTGGACCGGACGACGTCGCCTCGGCGCCGCCCACCTGCTCATCGACGAGTCGACCGCGATGGCCGTGACCCGTCGTACGACGGAAGGGGCGCGGGTCGGCTTCCTGACCACGGGCGCATCGATCTTCGTCCTGTGGAACGTCTTCACCCTGCTCGGTGCGATCGGTGGGACGGCGATCGGCGACCCGCGCACCTACGGGCTCGACGCGGCCGTCGGTGCCGCCTTCCTGGCCCTGCTCTGGCCGCGGCTCCAGCAACGTCACACCGTGCTCGTGGCCCTGCTCGCGGCGGCCGTGGCGCTGGGCATGGTGCCGGTCACGGCGGCCGGGATCCCGGTGCTGGTCGCCGGTGGTGTCGTGCTGCTGGTCGGCCTGTTCCCCCGATCGGCGGTCGACCGATGACGTGGGTGGCGATCGTGGTGGCCGGTGTCGGCTGCTACCTGCTCAAGCTGGCCGGGCTGTCGGTGCCGGCCCGGGTGCTCGAGCGTCCCGTCGTGGCACGGGTGGCCGACCTGATCCCGGTGGCCCTGCTGGCGGCCCTCGTGGCGATCCAGGTCTTCACGACCGGGCAGGCGCTGGTGCTCGACGCCCGGGCCCTGGCGCTCAGCGCCGCCGTGGCGCTGCTGGCGCTCCGGGCGCCGTTCCTGGTCGTGGTGTTCGGCTCGGCCGCCGTCGCCGCGCTGGTGCGGCTGATCTGAGCTGGCTGCGTGTGAACGGTCCGCGCGATCGCAGACGGGGCCCGCGCCGGTTCCGTCCGGCACGGGCCCCTTCCCCTACGTGGAGAGCTGTCAGGAGACGCTGACGGCGCTCCACGCCGCAGCCACCGTGGTGTGCTGCGTGCTGCCGTTGCCGAACAGGTCGGCGGCCGCGCTCAGCGTGGCGGTCCGGGCCTGTGCGTAGGTGGTGCCGGAGGTCATGTAGACGTCCAGCGCACGGAACCAGATCTTCTGGGCGGCGTCGCGCCCCAGGCCCGTGATGGTCGAGCCGTTGCACGTGGTCGAGCTGTGGGCGGTGCCACCGATGGTCTTGGCGCCCGAGCCCTCGGCCAGCAGGTAGAAGAAGTGGTTGGCGACGCCCGAGGAGTAGTGGACATCCAGGTTCTTGGTGTTGGTGCTGTAGCAGTTGGGCGAGCTGCCGTCGGCAATCGGGTTGTCCATGCGACGGAAGCCCTCACCTGCGGCCAGGTCGAACTCCTCACCGATGAGGTAGTCGGCCGGGTCGCTGACGTTGGCGGCATAGAACTCCACCATCGTGCCGAAGATGTCCGAGGTGGCCTCGTTGAGGCCGCCGGACTCGCCGGAGTAGGTGAGGTTGGCGGTGTTCTCGGTGACGCCGTGGCTCATCTCGTGGCCGGCCACGTCGAGCGAGACCAGCGGACCGAACGACGTGCCGTCGCCGTCGCCGTAGGTCATCTTGGTGCCGTCCCAGAACGCGTTGACGTAGTTGCGGCCGTAGTGCACGCGACTCGGGGCGCCGGTGCCGTTGTCGAAGATCCCGTTGCGGCCGTGCACGAGCTTGAAGTAGTCGAAGGTCACCGCGCCGCCGTAGTGGGCGTCGACGGCGGCCGACTCGCGGTTGGCGTTGGTGGCGGTGCCGAAGGAGGTGTCGGGGCTGGAGAACGCGACTCCGTTGCTGCACGAGCCCAACAGACCACAGATGGGCGAGTCGGTCTTGTTCTGCATGTCGGTGGTCTTCGCGTTGCCGTGAGCCGCGTCGGTCAGCGTGTTGGTCGAGCCCGACTGGGTGATGCTGATCGGAACGGTGCCGCTGTAGAGCGACTGGCCGGAGCCGTCGGCGGTGTGGATCTGCTCCTCGCGGCGGACGACCTGGCCGGACTTCGCGTCGACGTAGGTGGCGAGACGGCTGGGCGTCCCGTCCGTCTGACGACCCAGCGTCATGACCTCCCACGCGAGGCGCGGATTGCCGGAGAGGGCGTCGACCACGAGGCGCGGGGCCCCCTCGGCCCGGAGGTTGAGGATCGAGGCGGTCGCCGTGGCCGGGCTCAGGGCACGCGTGCGGGCGGCGTCCTGGGTCACGGACGGTGTCGTCGAGAGCGTCAGCGGCGTCGCCAGGGTCTGGCTGACCCCGCGCCAGCCGGCTTCGGGGCCGCGGTGGACGACCAGGTCTCCGCCGAGGACCTCGAGGCCGTCGATCGTGCGGTTCAACCGGACGTGGCTGCTGCCGTCGGCGTCGACGACGGTGTCGACGGGGAGGAACTCCTGCTCGGCCGCGGGAAGTGCGGCACCGGGGTGCTGCGCAAGCGCCTGGAGTGCGGCCGTGACCACGTCGGGTCGTCGGTCGGACGAGCCAGGGGCGCTCGTGGCGGAGGTCGCCTGGACACCGAGGGTGCCTGCTGCCAGAACGGCGGCGGCGGCGAGACCGAGAGTCTTACGCATGCTGTACCTCTCAACGAGGACGTTTCCGAGTGAACGTCTGTGCTCCCAGGGTGGCGGGCCGACCCTGCGCGCGCATCGGGCTGAGGCCTGCGAGTCGCTGCACTGCACGAACTTGCAGAAGTGGTCAGTCCAGGTCGAGGAAGTGCTCGAGGCCGACCGTGAGGCCGGGGCGGGCCGCGACCTGGCGCACCCCGGTGAGCACCCCGGGGGTGAACGAGGCCCGGTCCATCGAGTCGTGCCGGATCGTGAGGGTCTCCCCCACCCCACCGAGGATGACCTCCTGGTGGGCGACCAGGCCGCGGATCCGCAGGCTGTGCACGCGGATGCCGTCCACGTCGGCGCCCCGGGCGCCCTCGAGGCCCGTGGAGGTCGCGTCGGGTGGAGGGGACATGCCGGCCTCGCGTCGGGCGGCCGCGATGAGCTCCGCCGTACGACGTGCGGTCCCGGAGGGTGCGTCGGCCTTGTCGGGGTGGTGGAGCTCCACGACCTCGACCGACTCGTAGAAGCGGGCGGCCTGCGCGGCGAAGCGCATCATCACGATGGCGCCGATCGAGAAGTTGGGCGCGATCAGCACACCGACCGCGGGAGCCGAGGTGAGCTGATCGCGCAGCGCCGACAGGCGGACCTCGTCGAAGCCGGTGGTGCCGACGACGGCGTGGATGCCGTGCTCGATGCAGAACGCCAGGTTGTCCATGACGACGTCGGGGTGGGTGAAGTCGACGACCACCTCGGCGCGTGAGTCGACGAGAGCCCCGATCGGGTCACCCTGGTCGACCTCCGCGACGAGCTCGACACCGTCGGCCGCCGCCACCGCGCGGCACACCTCGGCGCCCACCTTGCCTCGCGCGCCCAGCACGCCCACCCTGATCTGCTCAGCCACGTGACCAACTTAGCGGTCCACGGGCATGGCGTTCTCAGCGCGGCAGGGTCCGTTTCTGGCAGTGTGGAGCCATGGCCGTGAACACCATCCCGTCGCGGATTCGCTGGGCCGTCGACTTCATGGACGTCCAGCCATCCGACCACGTCCTCGAGATCGGCTGCGGTCCCGGGGCTGCGGCCGAGCTGATCTGTGGACGGCTGGAGTCCGGCAAGCTCTTCGCGATCGACCGATCGGAGTCCGGGGTCGACCGCACCAAGCGCCGCAACGCCGCCCACGTCGAGTCCGGTCGCCTGACCGTACGCCAGATCGACCTCGCGACCCTGCGGGTCCCGGTCAAGCGACTCCACAAGGTCTTCTCGTTCAACGTCAACCTGTTCTGGGTGCGCGACTGCGCCGACGAGGTCGCGCTGCTGCACGAGCGCGTGCTCCCCGGGGGCGGGGTCTACCTCTTCTACGAGGTCCCTCGCCCCGAGGAGGTGCCGCGGGTCGTCGAGCAGGCCTCGGCGGCCCTGACCAACGGTGGCTTCCGGGTGTCCGTCGTGGACAACAAGCGTCCTGCGGTCATCGGCATCATCGGGCGCCGCTGACGGCGCTCAGCTGCTGCAGACGGCTCAGCCCGGTCCGACGATCGCCAGGATCTCCGGCTGGGAGAAGATCTCGGCCGCCACCGACGACACCTCGTCGAGCGTGACCGCCTCGATGCGGGCGAGCACCTCGTCGATGCTCAGCAGCTCGTCGTGGACCAGCTCGGACTTGCCGAGCCGCGACATCCGCGAGCCGGAGTCCTCGAGCCCCAGGACCAGTCCCCCCCGCAGCTGTCCCTTGCCCCGGGAGAGCTCCTCGGCGCTGATGCCGTGGGCCGCGACGCGGGAGAGCTCGGTGCGAACGGTCGCGAGCACCTCCTCGAGCTTGCTCGGCAGGCATCCGACCGAGACACCGACGATGCCGGAGTCGGCGTGGTGGGAGGCGAAGGAGAAGACGGAGTAGGCCAACCCCCGTCGCTCACGGACCTCCTGGAAGAGCCGGCTCGAGGTGCCCCCGCCGAGGGCGGTGTTGAGCACGCCGAGGGCGAAGCGGCGCTGGTCGCCGCGCGCCATGCCCTTCATGCCGAGCACCAGGTTGACCTGCTCGAAGGGGCGGGTCGCCTCGACGGTGCCGGGCGTGATGCGCGAGCCGCGGCCCGACGTACGCGGGGGTGCCGGAACGGCGTCGCCCTCGAGGAAGCCGTTGCGGGCGAAGGCCCGGCGCACCTGGCGCACGAGGACAGCGTGATCGACGCTGCCGGCGACCGCGACGACCATGTTGGGGGCCGTGTAGTGCCGGCGGTAGAAACGCCTGATCTGCGCCCGCGTCAACGACTCGATGGAGAGCACGGTGCCGGCGATGTCGCGCCCGAGCGGCGACTCACGCCCCCACGCCTGCTCGGCGAAGAGGTTGTGGACGACGTCGTCGGGGTCGTCGTCGTGCATCGCGATCTCGTCGAGGATCACGTCACGCTCGGCCTCGACGTCCTCGTCGGTGACGGTGCTGTTGGTGATCATGTCGCCGAGCACGTCGACGGCCAGCGGCAGGTCCTCGTCGAGGACCCGCGCGTGGAAGCAGGTGAACTCCTTCGCGGTGAACGCGTTGAACTCGCCACCCACCGCGTCCAGCGCGATCGAGATGTCGAGCGCCGAGCGCTCGGTGGTGCCCTTGAAGAGCAGGTGCTCGAGGAAGTGCGACGCACCGTGGAGCTGGTGGGTCTCATCGCGCGAGCCCACGCCCACCCAGACCCCGATGGCGGCCGAGCGGGCGCCGGCGATCTGCTCGGTGACGACGCGCAGCCCTCCGGGCAGCACCGTACGACGGACACGTGAGGTCACCTGTCCGTCACCGTCGCGGACGGTCTGGAGCGTGCGCGTGGAGCCGACCGGCTGAGCAGCCTTGGTGCGGGGACGGGGGGCCTGGGCCCCCCGAGAAGGCGTCGACCCGCCCGAGGAGCTCGGGCGGGTCGACGATGAAGCCTTGGTCACTCGGTGTCCGAGCCCTCGGCGGGGGCGTCGCCCTCGCCGTCGGTCTCCTCGACCACGGGGATCAGCGAGAGCTTGCCGCGGTCGTCGACCTCGGCGATCTCGACCTGGACCTTCTGGCCCACGGACAGGACGTCCTCGACGGCCTCGACGCGCTTGCCGCCGGCCAGGCCACGCAGCTTGCTGATGTGCAGCAGGCCGTCCTTGCCGGGCATGAGCGAGACGAAGGCACCGAAGTTGGTCGTCTTGACGACCGTGCCGAGGTAGCGCTCGCCGACCTCGGGCATGGTCGGGTTGGCGATCGCGTTGACGGCCTGGCGGGCAGCCTCGGCCGCCTCGCCGTTGGTGGCACCGATGTAGATGGTGCCGTCGTCCTCGATCGACAGCGAGGCGCCGGTGTCGTCCTGGATCTGGTTGATGACCTTGCCCTTCGGGCCGATGACCTCGCCGATCTTGTCGACGGGGATACGGACCGTGATGATGCGCGGCGCGTGGACCGACATCTCCTCGGGGACGCTGATCTCCTCGTTCATGACCGCGAGGATCGCCGTGCGGGCGTCCTTGGCCTGGTTGAGGGCGGCCGCGAGGACCTCGGCGGGGATGCCGTCGAGCTTGGTGTCGAGCTGGAGAGCGGTGACGAACTCCGGGGTGCCGGCGACCTTGAAGTCCATGTCGCCCATGGCGTCCTCGGCACCGAGGATGTCGGTCAGCGCGACGTACTCGGTCTTGCCGTCGACCTCACCGGAGATGAGACCCATCGCGATGCCGGCGACGGGGGCCCGGAGCGGGACACCGGCCTGCAGCAGCGACAGGGTCGAGGCGCAGACCGAACCCATCGAGGTGGACCCGTTGGAGCCCATGGCCTCGGAGAGCTGACGGATCGCGTAGGGGAACTCCTCGCGGGTCGGCAGGACGGGCAGCAGCGCACGGCGCGCGAGCGCGCCGTGACCGACCTCGCGGCGCTTGGGCGAGCCCACGCGACCGGTCTCACCCGTCGAGAACGGCGGGAAGACGTACTTGTGCATGTAGCGGCGCGACTTCTCCGGGGAGAGCGTGTCCAGCTTCTGCTCGAGGGTGAGCATGTTGAGCGTGGTGACACCCAGGATCTGGGTCTCGCCGCGCTCGAACAGCGCCGAGCCGTGGACGCGCGGGATCACGCCGACCTCGGCGTGGAGCGCGCGGATGTCGGCCAGACCGCGACCGTCCATGCGGACCTTGTCGCGCAGCACGCGGGTGCGCATGAGGGACTTCGTGACCGACTTGAACGCGGCCCCGATCTCCTTCTCGCGACCCTCGAACTGGGGCCCGACCTGGTCGAGCAGCGACGCCTTGACGGTGTCGAGGGCGGCCTCACGCTCGAGCTTGTCGGCGATGACCAGCGCGGCGCCGGCGCCTTCGGAGGCGGCGGCGAGCACGGCGTCGTAGACGTCGTCCTCGTAGTCGAGGAAGACCGGGAAGTCCTGGACCGGCTTGGCGGCGGTCTTGGCCAGCTCGGCCTGGGCCTCGCACAGCTGCTTGATGAAGGGCTTGGCCGCGTCGAGACCGCCGGCGACGACCTCCTCGGTCGGGGCCTGGGTGCCGCTCTGGACGAGGTTCCAGGTCTGCTCGGTGGCCTCGGCCTCGACCATCATGATCGCGACGTCACCGGTGTCGGTGACCCGACCGGCGACGACCATGTCGAACACGGCGTTCTCGAGCTGGCTGTAGGTCGGGAACGCGACCCACTGGCCCTCGATCAGGGCGACGCGGACGCCGCCGACCGGGCCCGAGAACGGCAGGCCGGAGAGCTGGGTGGACAGCGACGCGGCGTTGATCGCCAGCACGTCGTAGGGGTGGTCGGGGTTGAGCGCCATGACCGTGATGACGACCTGGACCTCGTTGCGCAGACCCTTCTTGAACGTCGGGCGCAGGGGTCGGTCGATCAGGCGGCAGGTGAGGATGGCGTCCTCGCCGGGACGACCCTCGCTGCGGAAGAACGAGCCGGGGATCTGGCCCGCGGCATACATCCGCTCCTCGACGTCGATCGTCAGGGGGAAGAAGTCGAAGTGGTCCTTGGGGTGCTTGCCGGCCGTGGTGGCCGAGAGCAGCATCGTGTCGTCGTCGAGGTAGGCGGTCACCGAACCGGCGGCCTGGCGGGCGAGGAGCCCGGTCTCGAACTTGACGGTGCGCTTGCCGAACTTGCCGTTGTCGAGAACGGTCTCGACGGCGGAGATGACGGGTTCAGTCACGTTGATCTTTCTGTTCGCGGTGCGATCCGCGACTCCCGCGCACATGTCCCTGAGTTCCCTCGTCGGGGGGGACGGTGGCCGATCTTCGATCGAGACCCGCAGCAGCCCGTGGTGCGAGGTGGGCTCCTGAAGATCACTACCGAGGACCGGGCCTGCGGTGGCGCGGATCGCATCTGTGTGGTGTTCAGTTGGAGGTCTCGCGACCCTGCCTGCAATGTAACGCCCTGCCATGTGACGAAGGGACCCACCAGATGGTGAGTCCCTCCGCACGTGTCAGCGGCGCAGGCCGAGGCGCTCGACGATCGAGCGGTAGCGCTCGATCTCGGTCTTGCGCAGGTAGTTGAGCAGGCGGCGGCGCTGACCGACGAGCAGCAGCAGACCACGACGGCTGTGGTGGTCGTGCTTGTGCATCTTGAGGTGGTCGGTCAGGTGGCTGATCCGGAAGGACAGCAGTGCGATCTGCACCTCGGGCGAACCAGTGTCGCCCTCGGTCGTGGCGTAGTCCGCCATGATCTTCTTCTTGGTGGCAGCGTCGGTTCCGATGGACATGCGACTCCTTCTGGTTCACTCGTTGCGCGGCGCGCCGGGGCCTGTTCACCCGGGCACTCTCGATCCGCGGCCGTTGTACGGCGGTTGGTTCAGTGCTGATGTCACCCGTGGGCAACCGAGGAAGCGTATCGCGGGGCCCGACCAGCCCCAAATGCTCAGTGGCGACCCTGACGGGGCGTGGAGCGATCCGTGGCACGATGCGAGCGTGGGCCTCCTGACGATCTCCCCCGTGTCCGACGACTTCACCGGCACCCGGCTGGGGGTGTGCAACCTCTGCGAGGCCATCTGCGGCATCCGGCTCACCATCGAGCGCGGCGAGGTCACCGCGATCCGCGGCAACGACGCCGACCCGCTCTCGCGCGGCTACATCTGCCCCAAGGGCGTGTCGATGGCCGACGTCTACACCGATCCCGACCGCCTCAAGCGGCCGATCCGCCGCGTGACTGACGACGCAGGTGACACCACCTGGGTGGAGATGGACTGGGACGAGGCCTACGACCTGGTGGCGGACCGGCTCGCCGCGACGATCACCGAGCACGGCCGCAACTCGGTCGGCGTCTACCTCGGCAACCCCAGCGCCCACTCGCTCGGTTCCCAGACCCACGGCACCGCCCTGGTGAAGTCGTTGCGCACGCGCAACCGCTTCAGCGCCTCGTCCGTCGACCAGATCCCCCACCAGCTCGTCTCCTGGCAGCTCTACGGCCACCAGCTGATGATCCCCGTGCCCGACATCGACCGCACGTCGTACTTCCTGGTCGTCGGCGCCAACCCGATGGCCTCCAACGGCTCCTTGATGACCGTGCCCGACTTCCCCGCCCGGGTCCGCGAGCTCAAGGCACGCGGAGGGCAGATGGTCGTCCTCGACCCGCGGCGCACCGAGACTGCGAAGGTCGCCACCGCCCACCACTTCGTGCGGCCAGGCACCGATGCGGTCGTGCTGCTCGCGATGCTGAACGTCCTCTTCACCGACGGCCTCACCACGCCCCCGCCGTACGTCGACCACGTCGACCGCGTCCGCGAGCTGGTCACGGCTTTCACGCCGGAGGGCGCCGAGGCGCACAGCGGGGTGCCCGCCGACGTGATCCGCCAGGTGGCGCGCGACTTCGCCGCCGCCGACGCAGCCGCGGCCTACGGTCGGGTGGGTGTGTCGACCCAGGGTTTCGGGTCGGTGTGCCAGTGGGCCATCCAGTGCCTCAACCTGCTCACCGGCAACCTGGACCGTCCGGGCGGGGTGATGTTCCCCGAGCCGGCGATCGACATCGTGGGGCGCCGGATCATCGGGCAGGGCCACTTCGACGCCTGGCGCAGCCGGGTGCGCGACAGCCCGGAGTTCGCCGGCGAGCTGCCGGTGTCGGTGCTGCGCGAGGAGATCGAGACCGAGGGCGACGGGCAGGTGCGGGCGATGGTGACGATGGCCGGCAACCCGGTGCTGTCGACGCCGGACGGCACGAGCCTGGCGCGAGCGCTCGCGAGCATCGACTTCATGGTCTCGATCGACATCTACCTCAACGAGACGACCCGCCACGCCGACGTGATCCTGCCGCCGACTTCGGCGCTGGAGCGCGACCAGTACGACCTGGTCTTCCACAACTTCGCCGTCCGCAACACCGCCCGTTTCACCCCGGCCGTCTTCGCCAAGGCCAAGGGCCAGCGCCACGACTGGCAGATCTTCAGCGCCCTCGCCTCGCGGCTGCAGTCCCGCCTGGGCGACGAGCTGCCGCTCAAGGCGCGCGTGCTGTCGTGGGCGCGGATGACCGCGTCCCCTGCCGTCGTGGTGACGGGGCTTCTCCTGACCGGCAGGAAAGTGTCGATGCGTCAGCTGCGCGCACACCCCGCAGGCGTCGACCTCGGGCCCCTGCAGCCGACGATGCCGGCCCGCCTCCAGACGAACAACAAGCGGATCGACCTCGCGCCGGCGCTCCTGGTCGGCGACCTGGACCGGCTGCATGCGTCGCTCGAGGAGTCGCCTTCGCAGGGCACGGACGAGCTGCTGCTCATCGGTCGGCGCCACCAGCAGGACTGCAACTCCTGGCTGCACAACACCGCACGCCTGACCCGGGGCAAGCCGCGCCACCACCTGCTGATGCACCCCGACGACCTGGTCGCCCGCGGCCTGACCGACGGCGGCCGCGTCACCGTGACCTCCCGCGTGGGATCGGTCGAGGTCGAGGCCACCGGGGTCGACGACATGATGCCGGGGGTCGTCTCGCTCCCCCACGGCTACGGCCACCAGGTCGACGGCACCCGCCTCGGCAACGCCCGCCAGGTCGCTGGGGTCTCGATCAACGACCTGACCGACCCCGACAAGCTCGACATCTCCGGCAACGCCGCGTTCAACGGCGTGCCGGTGACGGTCTCAGCCGTCCAGTAGCGCCAGCACCGCAGCACGACCCGCAGCCGGGTCCTCGGCCCCCATCGCTGCCTCGGCCACCTCCTCGCACTGCTCGGAGGTCGTGGTGGCCAGTCGCGCCCCCACCGGGCGTACGGCGACCGCGGCCATCGACAGCGACGTGACACCCATGCCCACCAGGGCACAGGCGAGCAGCGGGTCGGCGGCGGCCTCCCCGCAGACGCCCACGGGCTTGCCGGCCTGCTTGCCGGCCTCCGCGGTGATCGCGATCAGCTGGAGCACGGCCGGCTGCCACGGGTCGGTCAGGTAGGCCAGGTCGGTGGCCATCCGGTCGGCGGCCATCGTGTACTGGGTGAGGTCGTTGGTGCCGATCGAGAGGAAGTCGACCTCCGCGAGCATCCGGGGCGCCAGCAGGGCAGCCGAGGGCACCTCCACCATGACGCCCGCCCTGAGCCCGCGACCACGCACGGCGGCTGCGAACCCGCGGGCCTCGGCGACGGTCGCGACCATCGGCGCCATCACCCAGGTCTCGGTGCCGGTGCGCTCGGCCGCGATGGCGATGGCGTCGAGCTGGCGCTCGAGCAGGCCGGGGTTGTCGAAGGACAGGCGCAGGCCCCGGACGCCGAGCGCGGGGTTCTCCTCGCCCTCGTGGGTCGCGAAGGCCACGGGTTTGTCGCTGCCGGCGTCGAGGGTGCGCACCACGACGTGCCGCGACCCTGCGAAGGGGGTCAGCACCGCGGCGTAGATGTCGGCCTGCTCCTCCACCGTCGGCTCCTCGGCCCGGTTCAGGAAGCACAGCTCGGTGCGGAAGAGGCCGACCCCTTCGACCGGCGCCTGCGCGGAGGAGGCCGAGGACTCCCCGTCGGCGACGTTGGCGAGCAGCTTGACGGGCATGCCGTCGGCCGTGGCTCCGGGGCCGGCCCAGGACGACAGCGCCGCGCGCGACTCGACGTCCATCGCCACCAGCCGCTGGGCCTCGGCGGCGTCGGGACGAAGCCGCACCGAGCCGGAGGTGCCGTCCACCAGGAGCGGTGTCCCCGCCTCGATGGCGAGGGCGCCGGCCGTGCCGACGACGCAGGGGATGCCCAGCTGGCGGGCGATGATCGCGGTGTGGCTGGTCGGGCCGCCACGCTCGGTCACGAGCGCCAGCACCACAGTCGGGTCGAGACCGGCGGTGTCGGCGGGGGCGAGGTCCTCGGCGACGACCACGGAGGGCCGCTCGGGCGTCGGCACACCGGGCTCGGCCTCCCCGACGAGGCGGGCGACGAGGCGTCGTTCGATGTCGCGCAGGTCGGTGGCGCGCTCGGCCATCAACCCGCCCATCGAGGTGAAGATCGTGACGAACTGCTCCGCGGCCTCGCTCACCGCGGTCAGCAGGTCGTCGCCCTTGCGCAGCGCCTTGCGCACGGAGCTTCGCAGGCCCTTGTCGCGCGTGAGGCCGGCGCTGGCAGTCAGCACCCCCGCGGCCGCCCCGGACGCGACCTCGGCCTTGGCTGTGAAGCCGGCTGCGACGGCGTCGACCGCGGCGTCGTAGGCAGCGAGCGCGGCGTCCTCGTCGGCGAAGCCGCCGTCACCGAAGCGCGAGACGGCCTCGGCGGGGATCTCCGTGCGGATGACGAGGGCCGGCCCGAAGGCCAGGCCGGGCACGACCGGGGTGCCTCGGAGCTCACTCTGCAGCGACGGGGGGACAGCGGCGGAGTCGGTGACCATGCTCACCAGTTAACCTGCCCACCCCCTTGACAGTCAACAGATTCGGGCGTAAAACAACATATACAAAGAAAGTGATGGAGGCCATAGCCCATGAGCATGTATGCCGAGGAACGCCAGCAGGCGATCGCCCAGCTCGTCACCGCCCGCGGCCGCCTCTCGGTCAACGCGCTGGCCGAGGAGTACGACGTCACCACCGAGACCGTACGCCGTGACCTCACCGCGCTGGAACGCCTCGGTCTGGTCCACCGCGTCCACGGCGGCGCAGTGCCCGCCGGAGCCCTGGCCTCCATCGAGGCCGGCCTCGTCGAGCGGGAGTCCGCCAACACCGAGGCGAAGGGCCGCATCGCCCGTGCCGCCGTCGACCTGCTGCCCGCCGCGGGCGGCACCGTCCTCTTCGACGCCGGGTCGACCACGGTCCGGATCGCCGCCGCGCTCCCCCGCGACCACCGCCTGGTGGCCGTGACCCACTCGGTGTCGGTCGCCTCACGGCTGATGACCTTCCCCCAGGTCGAGCTGCACCTGCTCCCGGGTCGGGTCCGCGCCACCACCCAGGCAGCAGTCGGACCCGACACGATCGCCGCCCTCCACGACCTGCGCGCGGACCTGCTCTTCCTCGGCACCAACGGCATCACCGCCGGCTACGGCCTGACCACGCCGGACCGGGACGAGGCCGCCACCAAGCGGGCGCTGGTCGCCGCGTCGCGGCGCGTGGTGCTGGTCGCCGACTCGAGCAAGATCGGGCCCGAGCTCGCCGTCCGCTTCGCGACGCTCGCAGACGTCGACACCCTCGTCACCGACGACGCCATCTCCGACGACGACCTGCGCGACCTGCGCGAGGCCGGCGTCGAGGTCGTCGTCGCATGATCGTCACCCTCACCCCCAACCCGAGCATCGACCGCACGGTGACGCTCGCCGGCCGCCTGGCCCGCGGCTCCGTCCAGCGCGCCGACTCCATGACCTCCCAAGCGGGCGGCAAGGGCGTCAACATCTCGCGCGCCGCGGTCAGCGCCGACGTGCCCACCCTCGCGGTGCTGGCAGCGGCCGAGGACGACCCGTTCGTCCTCGAGCTCACCGCCGCCCACATCCCGAGCCTGGCGGTCGCCCCGGCCGGGCCGGTGCGCGTCAACATCACGATCAGCGAGCCCGACGGCACCACCACCAAGCTCAACAGCCCCGGACCGGTCGTCACGGCCGACGACCTCGCGGTCCTGGCCGACGCGGTGGCCCGACGCGCCGTCGAGGCCGACTGGGTGGTGCTGGCCGGCTCCCTGCCGCCGGGCGCGCCCGACGAGTGGTACGCCGACCTGGTCGCCACCCTGCGTGGTCTCGGCGCCCGCGTGGCCATCGACACGAGCGACGCTCCGCTGCGGGCGCTGGTCGACCGCCTCGCCCAGGGTGCGCCCCACCTGATGAAGCCCAACAGCGAGGAGCTGGCCTCCTTCACCGGCGCCGATCCCGTCTCCCTCGAGGCCGACCCGGAGGCCGCGGCCCAGGCTGCCCGCCAGCTCGTCACGTCCGGCGTCGACGAGGTCCTCGTGACGCTCGGCCCGCACGGCGCGGTGCTCGTCAACGCCGAGGGCGCCTGGCACGCCGACCCGCCGCCCACGACCGTCGTCAGCACCGTGGGTGCCGGCGACTCCAGCCTCTTCGGCTACCTCCTGGGGGACCTGCGCCAGCAGGACCCAGCCCACCGCCTTGCCCTCGCCGTCGCCTACGGCAGTGCAGCAGCCGGCTTGCCCGGCACCACCATCCCTCGACCCTCACAGGTCCGCGCCGATCTGGTGCAGGTCCGCGAGGTCAACCTCACCCTAGGAGGGTGTCAGTGAACGCCTTGATCACGACCGACCTGGTCCGGCTCGACGCCGACCTGGGCTCCGAGAAGCACGAGGTGATCCGCGCGCTCGCCGGTGTGGTCGCCCAGGCCGACCGCACGACCGACGTGGAGGCGCTGGTCGCCGATGCGTTCGCCCGCGAGGCCACGTCCCCCACCGGGCTCAAGAACGGCATCGCCATCCCCCACTGCCGCACGACCGGCGTGGACGTGCCGACCCTGGCCTTCGCCCGGCTGGCGCCCCCGGTCGACTTCGGCGCCAAGGACGGCCCCGCCGACCTGGTGTTCCTGATCGTGGCTCCCGAGGGCGGCGACAACACCCACCTCCAGATCCTCACCAAGCTCGCCCGGGCCCTGGTGCAGGCCGAGTTCACCGACGGCCTCCGGGCCGCGGAGAGCCCGGAGGAGGCCGTCGAGCTGGTGACGCGCGTCGTCGACGCGCCCGCCAGGCCGAAAGCCGCTCCTGCCGCCGCTGCTGCTGCCGCCGCGACCTCCACCACCGCCGAGACCGCGCCCGAGGCGCCCACCGCGGGTCGCCGTCGTTCGCTGGTCGCCGTCACGGCGTGCCCGACCGGCATCGCCCACACCTACATGGCAGCGGAGGCCCTCGAAGCCGCCGCCGGGCGCGCGGGCGTCGACATCGAGGTCGAGACCCAGGGCTCGGCGGGGTCCACGCCGCTCGCCCCCGGCACCATCGCCGCCGCCGACGCGGTGATCTTCGCGGTCGACGTGGGGGTCCGCGACCGCGGCCGCTTCGCCGGCAAGCCGCTCGTCTCCTCGGGCGTCAAGCGCCCGATCGACGACGGCGACGCGATGATCGCCGAGGCGCTGCGCTACGCCGACGACCCGGGCGCCCCACGCGTCGAGGGCAGCGTCACCGCTGGCGAGGGTGGCGGCGTGGCCAACGAGAGCTGGGGTGGCCGCACCCGCCGAGTGCTGATGACCGGTGTCTCCTACATGATCCCGTTCGTCGCTGCCGGTGGTCTGCTGATCGCGCTGGGCTTCCTGCTCGGCGGCTACGAGATCGTCGGCCCCTACGGCGAGATCGCGGTCAACAACACCGTCTTCGACCTCCCCGACCCGCAGGCGCTGGGCCTCGACCACGCGCTGTTCGGTTCGGGCCTGATGGCCTACTTCGGGGCACTGTTCTTCATCATCGGCAAGACGGCCTTCGCCCTCTTCATCCCGGCTTTCGCCGGCTACATCGCCTACGCGATCGCCGACCGCCCCGGCATCGCGCCCGGCTTCGTCATGGGCGGCCTGGCTGCCAACCTCTTCGGGGTCGCCTCCGCCGACGGCGCCGCACTTCCCGCGACCGGCTTCCTCGGAGCCATCGCCGGCGGTGTCCTCGCCGGCGTCATCGCCCACTGGATCGCGAGCTGGAAGGTCCCGAACTGGGCGCGCGGTCTCATGCCCGTCCTGGTGATCCCGTTGCTCACCTCCATCATCGCCGGGCTCCTGATGATCGTCGTCCTGGGCAAGCCCATCAGCTGGGTCATGGAGCGGCTCAACGACGGCCTCAACTCGATGACGGGCAGCAGCGCGATCCTCCTCGGCGTGATCCTCGGCCTGATGATGGCCTTCGACATGGGTGGCCCCCTGAACAAGGTCGCCTACAGCTTCGCCGCCGTCGGGGTCGGTGGCGCCTCCCTCGCGGCGGACGCACCGGAGCTGAAGATCATGGCCGCGGTCATGCTCGCCGGAATGGTGCCGCCCATCGCCCTGGCGTTGGCCACCGTCGTCCGCCCCGGGCTCTTCAACGTCGCCGAGCGCGAGAACGGCAAGGCCGGCTGGCTCCTCGGCGCCTCCTTCATCACCGAGGGCGCCATCCCGTTCGCGGCGGCCGACCCCCTGCGCGTCATTCCGTCGATCATGCTCGGCAGCGCCGTGACCGGAGGTCTCTCCCAGGCCTTCGACGTGAGCGTCCGCGCACCCCACGGCGGCATCTTCGTCCTGTTCGCGGTCGACGGTGTCCTGGGCTTCCTGATCGCCCTGCTGGCCGGCGTGCTCGTCGGCGCGGCCGCGGTCATCGCCCTGAAGTCCATCGGTTCGCCGAAGGTCGCCCCCGCTACGGCCTGAGGACCCGGCACGACCCACTGTCCAGCCCACCACCGAAGGAGCACCATGCCCACCAAGTCCGTCGTCGTCGGCTCCGCCGTCGGCCTCCACGCCCGGCCCGCCGCGATCATCTCCGAGGCGGCCGACGAGCTCGGCTCGGAGGTCCTCATCGGGATCCCCGGTGACGAGGCCGTCGACGCCAGCTCGGCGCTGCTGATCATGACACTGGGCGCCGGTCCCGGTGACACCGTCGAGGTGTCGGGCGACGTCGAGGCCGACGTCGACGCGATCGTCGCGCTCGTCGAGAAGGACCTCGACGCCTGAGCTGGGTGTCGGTGACGAGCCGGCGGCTCAGTCGTCGGCGACGGGCCGTCGGGCACGCAGCGCGAGATAGACCGCGCGCACGCCGACGGCCCGTTGCATCTCCCGCAGCACGCTGCCGAAGAACTGCTCACGGTAGGTCTCGTCGGTCACGGTCGAGACCGTCAGGTAGAGCGCGGAGAACGCCGCCAGGAACACCGAGACCTGGGCCAGCTCCGCCGAGACGTTGTCCAGACCCGGCACGTTGTGCCCCGGCCCACCGGTCCAGTTCTCCACGACGTCCGGCTGCATCGTCATGGCACCGAAGATCATGAAGAACGCGAAGACGGTGACGGCGAGGAGCAGCACCTGTGTGGCCTGGATGACCAGGAGCACGAGCACCAGGTTCCACCGCTCGTAGCCGGCGACCTCGGCGTAGGACGCGGGGTCCTCGTCGGGATCCTCCACCAGCTCGCGGGCGACCTGCTCCAGCGGGGTGCCCCGGGTCGAGCGCAGCAGCTGGTCCTCGTCGACGTCGTCGTCCGTGCGGTCGACCTCCTCCGGCAGCCGCACCAGCAGGAAGGCACCAGCGAGGGTGCCGAAGAGCAGCGCGACCAGCCACAGCTCACCCCCGTCCAGCCGGGCGGCCACCTCCCACACCTCCGCGTTGATGAAGAGGAACGTCACGAAGACCAGCAGCAACGGCAGGGCGCGAGTCATCATCGGCAGCAGCGTCCGCAGGCTGCCGAAGGTCCGGGTCAGCGCCCACGTGACGATCGGCAGGGCCTCCAACGCCGTCAGGGCGTAGGAGGTCGCAGCGACCGCGAACACGGTCCACAGCGTCGCCGGCAGGAAGCTCGCCTCGTCCGCGAGCAGCGAGAGGGTGATCGCGACAGCGGCCGCCCCCAGCAGGGCGACGGCCAGGAGTGGCAGCACCCGACGAGGCTGGAGCGCTGAGCGGACCGAGGCCCGCTTCTCCGGCACGAAGTAGGTCAGCCCGTGCGTGAGGAACCACGCGTCGGTCTCGGCGACCACGTCATCATCGCGACTGATCGACACCTCAGGCGCCCAGGATCTCGCGGGCGCGGCGTACGTCGTCTGCCATCTGCACCAGCAGCGCATCGACGGAGTCGAAGGCCGTCATGCCACGCAGCCGGTCCACGAAGGACACCTCGACCTCCACGCCGTAGAGCTCGAGGTCGGTGCGGTCGAGGACATAGCTCTCGATGCGGCGGTAGCGCTGGCCGTCGAAGGTCGGGTTGGTGCCGACGCTGATCGCCGCCGGGAGATCCTCGCCGGTGTCGAGCCGACGCAGACGACCTGCGTAGACGCCGTCAGCCGGGGCAGCCGTCAGCCCGTCGGTGGGGACGTTGGCCGTCGGGTAGCCGAGCTCGCGCCCGCGCTGGTCGCCCTTCACGACGGTGCCGCGCACGGCATAGGGGTGCCCGAGCGCCTCGGCGGCGCCCGCGACGTCGCCGGCCGCCAGACAGGTGCGCACGTAGGTGGACGACCAGACCATCGGGCCACCGTCCAGGGCGATGCCCTCGGCGACGAAGTCATGCTCGCGACCCTGCTCGACCAGCGTCTGCATGTCTCCGGCGGCGCGGCGGCCGAAGCGGAAGTTGGCTCCGACCACGACGGTCGACGCGTGAAGCGCGTCGACGAGGACGCGGGTCACGAACTCGGTGGGCGACCAGGCGGCGACCGAGGTGTCGAACGGGAGGGCCAGAACGGCGTCGACCCCGGTGTCGCCGAGCAGCTCGGCGCGGCGCTCGATGGTGGTCAGCATGGTGGGCGCGTGCTCGGGCCGCAGCACAGCCATCGGGTGCGGGTCGAACGTCACCGCCACGAGCTGGAGCCCGCGGTCGTCCGCCAGCTCACGGGCGCGGGACAGCACCCGCCGGTGTCCGAGGTGGACGCCGTCGAAGTTGCCGATCACGACCGCAGTGCGGCCGAGACCGCCGGGGATGTCGTCGAGGGAGCGCCAGATCTGCACGTGCAGACCCTACTGGCGACCGGACCCGCGACCGGCCGCGGTCAGACGAAGACCGCCGTGGCGCGGGCCTGGCCGTCGCGCGGCTCGTAGAGCGCGAGGAACTCCCCCGCCGGGTCGAAGACCGCCGTCAGGCCGTCCAGCTCGAGGTCCATGGCCCGTCCGACCCGCACGTCGGCGGCCTGCGCCTCATCCAGGTCGACGCTGGTGAACGTCTCGCGCGCGGCCTCGGCGATGGGCAGCAGCGCGGGGTGCTCGGCCAGCTCCTCGAGGGTGCTGGCAGAGGCGAGGTCGAACGACCCGACCGCCGTACGACGAAGCGCGGTCAGGTGCCCACCGACACCGAGAACCCGCCCCAGGTCGCGAGCCACGGCCCGGACGTAGGTGCCGCTGGTGCAGCGCATCGACACGTCGAGGTCGAGGTGCTCATCACCCAGGCGCACGTCGTGCACGACGATCTCGTGGATGGTGACCGGTCGCGCCTTGAGCTCGACCTCCTCGCCGTTCCGCACGCGCTCGTAGGCCCGCTTGCCGTCCACCTTGATGGCCGACACCTGCGTGGGCACCTGCTCGATGTCGCCGACGAACTGCGCCAGTGCCGCGCGCACCGTCGCCTCGTCGAGCCCGGCCGTCGGCGCGGTGGCCGTGACCTCGCCCTCGGCGTCGTCAGTGGTCGTCGAGACGCCCAGGCGCATCGTGGCGTCGTAGCCCTTGTCGGTGAGCATCAGGTGCCCCAGCAGCCGGGTGGCGCGGTTGACGCCGAGCACCAGGACGCCGGTGGCCATCGGGTCGAGCGTCCCGGCGTGACCGATCTTGCGCGTGCCCAGGATCTTGCGGGTCTTGGCCACCACCGCGTGCGAGGTCATGCCTGCGGGCTTGTCGACGACGACGATCCCGGCCTGCGTGGTCACCGGTCCGTGTCGCCGCCGTCGTCGCCGTCGCCGACCGCGGCGTCGCCGTCCTCGACCGCGGCGTCGCCGTCCTCGCGAGGCTTCTTGTAGGGATCGTCCTCACCGGCGAAGGCGGCGCCCGCGCGCACCGCGGCGACGGCCTCGTCCTGTGCCCTCGCCCGGGCGAGCACCTCGTCGAGCGCGCGCGCCTCCTCGGGCAGAGCGTCGTGCACGAAGGTCAGCGTGGGTGCCGTGCGGGTGCCGAGCTGCTTGGCGACCTCGGAGCGCAGGATGCCCTTGGCCGACTCGAGAGCCACGGCCGTGCTCGCCATCTCCTCGTCGCCGCCCAGCACGGTGTAGAAGATCGTGGCCTGCTGGCCGTCGCCGGTGAGCCGGACGTCGGTCAGGGTCACGAACCCCAGACGGGGATCCTTGATCCGTCGCTCGAGCATCTCGGCGACCACCACCTGGATCCGGTCGGCGATCTTGCGCACGCGTGGGCTGGTCATGCTTCCTACTCTCTCAAATGCCGAGTCGGCGCAAGGTGACAGCAGGGGCCGTCACATTGCGCCGACTCGAACGGGGTCGATCAGGAGCGAGCGATCTCGCGCATCTCGAAGGCCTCCACGACATCGCCTTCCTTGATGTCCTGGAAGTTCTTGACGACCAGACCGCACTCGAAGCCCTCGCGGACCTCGGAGGCGTCGTCCTTCTCCCGCTTGAGCGAGCCGAGGTCGAGGTTGTCGGCCACGACCTTGCTGTCGCGCAGGATGCGGACCTTGGCGTTGCGGCGGATGACACCCGAGGTGACCATGCAGCCCGCGATGTTGCCGAGCTTGGAGGAGCGGAAGATCGCACGGATCTCCGCCTGACCCAGGGTCGACTCCTCGTAGACCGGCTTGAGCATGCCCTTGAGGGCCGCCTCGATCTCCTCGATCGCGTTGTAGATGACCGAGTAGTAGCGGATCTCGACGCCTTCCTTGTCCGCCATCTGGCCCGCCTTGCCCTGAGGCCGGACGTTGAAGCCGATGATGATGGCGTCGGAGGCGGCAGCGAGGTCGACGTTGGTCTCGGTGATCGCACCGACACCGCGGTCGATGACCCGGAGGCTGACCTCGTCGCCGACGTCGATCTGCGCGAGGGCGTCCTCGAGAGCCTCGACCGAGCCGGACACGTCGCCCTTGAGGATGAGGTTGAGCTCCTGGCTCTCGCCCTTCTCCATGGAGGCCATGAAGTCCTCGAGCGTACGACGGACCCGACGCTTGGCCTGCATGGCGGCACGCTCGCGCGCCTCACGCTTCTCGGCGATCTGGCGGGCCATGCGGTCGTCCTCGACCACGATGAAGTTCTGGCCTGCGCCAGGCACCGCGGTGAGACCGAGGACCATCGCGGGACGCGACGGGTCGGCCACCTCGATGTTGTCGCCGTGCTCGTCGAGCATGGCGCGCACGCGGCCGTAGCCGGCGCCCGCCACGATCGAGTCGCCGACGCGCAGCGTGCCGCGCTGGACGAGGACCGTCGCGACCGGGCCGCGGCCACGGTCGAGGTGTGCCTCGACGACCAGACCCTGGGCGTCCTGGTGGGGGTTGGCCCGCAGGTCCAGGGACGCGTCAGCGGTGAGGACGACCGCCTCGAGCAGCTTGTCGAGGTTGAGCTCGGACTTGGCCGAGACGTCGACGAACATCGCGTCGCCGCCGTACTCCTCGGGGATCAGGCCGTATTCGGTCAGCTGGCCGCGGACCTTGGTCGGGTCGGCGTCGGGCTTGTCGATCTTGTTGACCGCCACCACGATCGGCACACCGGCGGCACGGGCGTGGTTGAGCGCCTCCACCGTCTGCGGCATGACGCCGTCGTCGGCCGCCACCACGAGGATCGCGATGTCGGTCGCCTGGGCACCACGGGCACGCATGGCGGTGAACGCCTCGTGACCGGGGGTGTCGATCAGGGTGATCCGACGCTCGTTGCCGTCGACCTCGGTGGAGACCTGGTAGGCACCGATGTGCTGCGTGATGCCACCGGCCTCCTTGCCGGCCACGTTGGCGTTGCGCAGTGCGTCGAGGAGCTTGGTCTTTCCGTGGTCGACGTGACCCATGACCGTGACGACCGGCGGACGGATGACGAGATCGCTCTCGTCGCCCTCGTCGGTGCCGAACTCGAGGTCGAAGGACTCGAGCAGCTCGCGGTCCTCGTCCTCGGGCGAGACGACCTCGACGGTGTAGTTGAGCTCCTCACCGAGCAGCTGGAGCGTGCCGTCGTTGACCGACTCGGTCGCGGTGACCATCTCACCGAGGTGGAAGAGCATCTGCACGAGCTGGGCCGCGTCGACGCCGACCTTGTCGGCGAAGTCCGTCAGCGAGGCGCCACGGGCGAGACGCACGGTCTCGCCGTTGCCCTTGCGGACACGCATGCCGCCCAGGGTCGGAGCCTCCATGGCCTCGAACTCCTGGCGACGCGCACGCTTCGACTTGCGTCCACGGCGCGACGGTCCGCCGGGGCGACCGAAGGCACCCTGGGTCTGACCGCGCTGCCCGGGACGGTTGCCGCCACCGGGACGACCGCCACCGCTCGGGCCGAAGCCACCGGGACGACCACCGGGCGCACCTGCGCCAGCGGGGGCGCCGCGACCGGGCGCACCACCGGGGCCGCCACGACCGGCGGGGCCGGGACCGAAGGCGGAAGGGGACTTGGGCATCATCGCCGGGTTGGGGCGAGGCATGCCGGGACGACCCGGAGCGCCGCTGCCCTCACGGGCAGCAGCCGGACGGGGCGGACGGTTGTCGCCGGCCGCAGCAGCAGGGGCGTCGTCAGCAGGAGCCTCGCGCGGCGGGGCGGCGGGCTTGCGGCCCATGCCCTGGCTCGACGAGAAGGGGTTGTTGCCGGGGCGCGGGGCACCGGGGCGACCGACCGGACGGGGCGCCGGAGTGGGGGCCTTGGGGCGGGCGCTCGCACCGGCGCTGGCAGCAGCCGGCGCCTCGGGGGCGACCGGCGGTGCGGCGGGGGTAGCGGTCTCGACGACGGGGGCGGCGGGGGCGACGGGGTCGGTCGCGGGGACCTCCTCGACGACGGTCGCGGCCGGGACGGCGGGCTCCGGAGTCGGCTCGGGGGCCACCTCGTCGGGGGCGGCTGCCTTCTTGACCGGGCCGGGCTTGCGCGGGGCCGGCTTGGGGGGGGCAGCGGGCTTGTCCTCGACGGGTGCCGCGGCAGCAGGGGTGTCGGCCTTGAGCGACGCGCCTACCTCCTTGCGGAAACGCATCTCCGCAGGGAGCTCGACAGTAGAGCTCGCCGACTTGACGAACTCCCCCATCTCCTTGAACTTCTCGAGAACGAACTTGCTCTCGACGCCGAACTCTTTCGCAAGTTCGTGGACTCGGGTCTTAGCCACAATTCTCCTTCTGGCCCGACCCGCGTCCTGCGGTGGTGTGTCGGACCGTTAGTGGTGGTGTTGCAAACTCATCGGGAGTTACTCATCGAGTGCTCATGAGCTGCTGCTCCAGTTTCTGGTCGGTTTCGTCACTGTGGGTCTGTGCGTGAGCCGAGGTAGTCCGCCACCGGCACGGTGGACAACCCTCCCTCGTGCCGGAGGGCACGGGTGAAGGCTCTTCGCCGTACGGCGAGGTCGTAACACTCGGCGACGGGGTGCAGGTGCGCTCCCCGACCGGGTGCGGTGCCACCGGGGTCGGGCACGACGGCCGCGAGGCCATGCCTGTCCGAACCTGCTGTCACGCGCAACAACTCGCGCTTGGCGGCCCGCTTGCGGCACCCCACGCACGTGCGGACGGGATCCGTCGACGTGAGAGGAGCACTTGGGTTGACCACCACCGCGAACTCTATCCAACTCCGGCCACTTCACCGAACCGGGGCGACCCGGCTCCAGCACCGGGGTTGGTCCCAGGGAAGGTCACCGAGGCCCCCGCAGCCACTCAGCCCTCGGACGGCGCCGCTGTCGGCGCCTCGTCGTCGCCGTGGATGTCGATGCGCCACCCGGTGAGCCGGGCGGCGAGGCGTGCGTTCTGGCCTTCCTTTCCGATCGCCAGCGAGAGCTGGAAGTCGGGGACGACGACGCGCGCCGAGCGGGCGGCCAGGTCGACGATCTCGACCGAGTTGACCCGGGCCGGTGACAGGGCGTTGGCCACCATCCGCGCAGGGTCGTCTGACCAGTCCACGATGTCGATCTTCTCCCCGTGCAGCTCCGACATCACGTTGCGCACGCGCTGACCCATCGGGCCGATGCAAGCACCCTTGGGATTGACCCCACTGGCGTCGGTCTTGACCGCGATCTTCGTGCGGTGGCCGGCCTCGCGGGCGATGGCCATGATCTCCACGACACCGCTGGCGACCTCAGGGACCTCGAGCGCGAAGAGCTTCTTGACCAGGTTGGGGTGGGAGCGCGAGAGCGTGATCTGCGGGCCGCGCATGCCCTTGCGCACAGAGAGCACCAGGCACTTGATGCGGGTGCCGTGGGTGTAGTCCTCACCGGGCACGCGCTCGCCGACGGGCAGCAGCGCCTCGAGCTTGCCGAGGTCGACCATCACGTCGTCCTTGTTGCGACCCTGCTGGATGACGCCGGAGATGATGTCGCCCTCCTTGCCGGCAAACTCTCCGAAACGCACGTCGTCCTCGGCGTCGCGCAGCCGCTGCAGCATGATCTGCTTGGCAGTCGTCGCGGCGATCCGGCCGAAGCCGTCGGGGGTGTCCTCGAACTCGCCCACGACGTTGCCGTCGTCGTCGAGCTCGGCAGCCAGCACGGTCACGTGACCGGTCTTGCGGTCCAGGGTGACCCGCGCCTTCTCGTGGGAGCCGGGCGTGCGGAGGTAGGCGGTGTGGAGGGCCTGCTCGATCGCATCGACCAGCACGGAGAAGGAGATCTCCTTCTCTCGCTCCAGCATCCTCAGGATGCTCATGTCGATGTCCATCAGGCGTCGTCCTCCTCGTCGGTGTCGCCGGCGTCATCGACGGCGACGGGCTTGCGGTTGAACTCGATCTGCACGAGGGCCTTGGCGACCTCGGCGTAGAGCACGGGACGCTGCACACCTGCGACGTCGACGGTCGCGCCGTCGTCGGTCGAGGCCACGATCCGCCCCGTCCACGACGACCCGTCGATAGCGGTCACCTTGACCAGGCGGGCGACGTTGCGGCGCCAGTGGCGCGGCAGCGTGAGGGGCCTGTCGACGCCACGCGAGGTCACCTCGAGCGTGTAGGGCATCTCACCCATCACGTCGGAGGCCTCCAGCACCCCATCGATGGTGCGGGCAGCCTCGGCGACATCGTCCATCGTGACGCCACCGTCCTTGTCGACCGCGATGCGCAGCACGCGGCGCTTGCCGGCGGGGGTGATCTCGACGGCTTCGACGTCGAGACCGTGCACACCCAGGGGGTCGGCGATCTCTGCCTCGATGCGGACCTGCGTCTCGGTCTCCTTGGCGCTCATGATGCGCGACCTCCCTGTGCTGTTGTGGGTGCTGCCCTGCCAGTGCTGTGTGCCCAGCGCTGTGGTGCCTCCCCAACGATAGCGGCTCCCGGCTGCTCCGCCAGCACCCGGAGATAGGGTCTGGGCGTGACTGACCGGGCTGCCGCGACCACCCGCCGCACGGCGTTGGGCATGGCGCTGGGCAGTCTGGTCGCCGTCGCCGGGTGCGACGCGGTGAGCGATCTCTCACCGCGCGGCGACCCCTCATCCGCCACCACCGAAGCCGCCCCCACGCTGCCACCGGCCGACGCCGACGCCGACCTCGTCGATCGCGTGGTGCGCGACGTCGAGGCCACCATCGAGGCGGTGCCCCAGGGCCGCGGGCTCGACGCCCAGGTCGCCGACCTGCGCGACATGCACGCCGCCCACCGCGCAGCCCTGACCGGTGAGGACGGCCACCGCTTCGCGGCGGGCGTGAACCGGCTGCCCCGCCGGGAGGCGGTGCTGGAGATGTCGAAGCTCGAGCGCGCCCACCAGCAGCGACTCGAGGCAGCGGCGCTCGAGGCGCGCAGCGGCTCCCTGGCCGTCCTGCTGGCCCAGATGTCGGCTGCCGTCGCCCAGCGGCTGGCGCTCATGGCGCCGATGTCTCGCGAGGGGGCAGCGTGAGCGAGGTCCAGGCCCTGCAGACCACCCTGGCCGCGGAGCACGCGGTCGTCTACGTCCTCGGCGTGCTCGGCGGGCAGACGTCGCAGTCGGCGAACCCCGCTCTCTTCACGTCGCTCAGCGAGACCTACGCGACCCACCGGGGCCGCCGTGACCACCTGACCCGCGTCCTCACCGACCTGGGGGCCACCCCCGTGCCGAGCGAGCCGGCGTACGACGTGCCCTCCGACGTGGGCACGCCCGGCGCCGTGACCCGCCAGGCGCTGGCGCTGGAGCGCTCCTGCGCGTCGACATATGCGTTCCTCGTGGGGAGCACCACCGACGAGCTGCGGGCGTGGGCAGTGCGGGCGCTGCAAATGACAGCGGTCCGCGAGCTCGTCTTCCGGGGGACGCCCGAGATGTTCCCCGGAAAAGACGAGCAAGCGGACCGTTGAGGCCTGGGACAGAGGCCCGGTGGAGGGACCGCCTGGGTGGGATAGGCGTGGGTGTCTCTCCACGAGAAGCATGCAACAGCTTTGACCCCCGTGGCACCTCCTGCGCAGGACACATTCCTGCATTGCAAGAACCTGCAGAAATCGGCCGCCGGGGTTGTCCCGCGTCAGGCCCGGTAGGCCGCCCACATCTGCGCCGTGCGGGTGCTCTGTCCGGCGGAGAACTGGTCGTAGCAGGTGTCGTAGGAGTAGTCCATGTAGTTGTGGATCGGGTCGAGGCCCGGCAGCGTGCAGGAGTCGCGACCCTCGGGGCAGCCATTGGTCGGGCTGCCCTGCGCCGCAGTGTCGCTGACCTCGTCGTTGGTGGCCGTGCAGCCACCCTGGAACGTGTGGTAGAGCCCGAACCAGTGGCCCGCCTCGTGGGTGGCGGTCTCGCCGAGGTCGTAGTTGGCGGCCGTGCCACCGGGCAGCGAGGAGTACTGCACGCGGATGCCGTCGATGCCCGGGTTGCGGGCGTAGTCCCACGGGAAGGTGGCGACCCCGAGATAGCTGAAGTCCACCAGCCAGATGTTGAGTGCGTCGGCACCGCCCTGGCGGGTGGCCTTGCGGTACTTGGTGCTGGAGCCGTCCCGGTGCCAGGTGTCGTTGAAGAAGCGGTCGGTGCCGGCCAGGGTGAAGGTGAAGCCGGTGTCGGCAGCGGCAGCGGACTCACCACCGGCGAAGGTCGTGTTGAGGACCTGGACCTGCTGGGCGATCTGGGTGTCGGTGACATCGCCGGCACCGTTCTTGGCGGCCATGACGTGGACGTAGACCGGCACGATCGCCCCCGCGGCTGCGACCGCGGCGGGCAGCGGGGTGTCCTGGCGCGCGAGAAGCCGCTGGGTGCGGGCGGCGATCCGCTCCTGCTCGGCGGCGGAGATGTCGCGGTGGTCGGTCTCGCGGCCGCCGCGTGCGGCAGCGGACTCACCCGGCTCCACGCAGGTCGTGCCCCGGTCGGGTGAGGGGGTCAGGGCCGAGGCCCCGACGGTGGTGAGGGAGAGGGTCGCGGCGCTGAGGGTGCTCAGGGCCAGGAGACGCAGTCCGAGTGTGCGCATGGGGGGTCGTCCGTTTCGTTCGTGCGGCCGGCCGAGCGCCAGCGGCTCGCCGCTGACCCTCGCGCCTGGGGACCCCGGAGCGCTAGATCTTTGCGTTGCGAGAACCTGCGCTGCACGAACCTGCAGAAATGCACCTCACCAGCCGGAGACGATCCTGTGGACCTCCGCGAGGTCGTGGGCCACGGCGTCCGGCTCGCCCTCGGTGTGTCCCACCTGCGAGGTCGGGATCGCACTGTGCGGGATGTGGATCGCCCGGAGCCCGGCGTTGTGGGCGCCCCAGATGTCGTCGAAGAGCCGGTCCCCGACATAGACGCAGCGGCTCGGGTCGGTGACCCCCACGGCGTCCATCGCGGCCTGGAACGCCAGCGGTGACGGCTTGGTCCAGGGGATCTCGCTGGAGTAGACGTCGCCGTCGATCAGGTGGCGCACCCCGTCGCGCTCGAAGACCTGCTCGTGGAAGGCCCGGGGCCAGATCGTGTTGGACAGCACGCCGACCTTGAGCCCGTCTGCCCGAAGCGCCTCCCAGAGCGGGCCGACGGCCGGGTCGGTGGAGGTGTGGGGCTCCCAGAACTCGTAGTAGTGCCGCAGCAGCTCCGGGTCGTGGGCGAGCCCCGCCTCGGTGAAGAGGTCGGCCACCGTGGAGCTTTGCTGGTGGTCGCGCGAGCGGCCCCAGATGACGTCGCCGGCGGCATGCAGCCGCGACCGGGCTGCCTCGGTGTCGGAGTGGTCGACGACGGCCTGGGCCAGCGCCAGCGACTCCGCGTGGAAGTCGATGTCGTGCCAGCGGGTCAGCGTGCCGCCCCAGTCGAAGATCACCGCGTCGATCGCCATGCGCGAAACCCTAGCCAGAGCTGCCGACCGGCGTGCCGGCAGCCGAGCCGGCAGCAGGCGGCAGGTTCTCCACGTCGACAGGCGGGATGTCCCCGGCCGGGTCGAAGCCCCAGACCTGGCCGTAGAAGGACAGCTCCGACTCCAGCGCCCGCACCCGGTTGGCGACCTGGCGGAAGCCGTGGCCCTCCCCCTCGAACATCACCAGCGCGACCGGCAGCCCCCGCTCCCGCACGGCGGCGGCCATCGCCTCGGCCTGCACGGGCGGGACCACCCGGTCGTCGGTGCCCTGGAGCAAGATCAAGGGGGCCGTGAGCCGGGCGACGTCGCGCAGCGGCGAGCGCGCCTCGTAGACCTCACGCCCCGAGGGCCACGGCGCGACGAGCCCCCACGGATAGCGTGACTCGAACTTGTGCGTGTCGAGCACCAGAGCGGTGAGGTCACTGATCCCGAAGTGGCTGGCACCCGCGGTGAAGACGTCCGTGGTCGTCAGGGCCCGCAGGACCGTGAATCCGCCGGCACTGCCACCGGTGATCGCGACGCGGGCGCCGTCGACCCGGCCGGTGTCGACGAGGTGGCGCGCCCCGGTGGCCGCGTCGGCGACGTCCGCGACGCCCCAGGCGCCGTCGAGACGCCGCCGGTAGGCGCGTCCGTAGCCGGTGGACCCGGCGTAGTTGACGTCGAGCACGGCGAAGCCGCGGGAGGTCCAGAAGGCACGGTCGGCCGCGTGGGCCGGGATCGCCGCCGACGTCGGTCCCCCGTGCAGGGTCACGACCAACGGCGGCAGGGCACCCTCCGGCGCCGACACCGCGTCGTTGGCCGGTGGGTAGAGGAAGCCGTGCGCCGTGGCACCGTCGTCGCCGGTCCAGTCGACGGCCTCCGGCAGGCTCACCAGCCCGGGCTCAGGGGCCGCCCACTCGACTCCGCCGACCGCGGTCGTGGTGCCGTCGCGCAGGTCCACGGTGACGAGCTCGGCGGGTCGGTCGGCGAAGCAGGCCTGGCAGACCACCTGGTCCGGGCCGGTGGCCCGGACGTCGAGGACGAACGTCAGCGGGCTCGCCACCGTGCGTGACTCCCCCGTCGCCGGGTCGAGGACGGCGAGGTGGTGGCGCCCAGCCGAGGTGACGGTGGTGACGAGGCGCCCGTCGGCCAGCACGTCGTACGACGACTGGTCGGGCCGCCAGCGCGGCTGGCCGTGGTCGAGCTCGACGTCGTGCAGCGCGTGAGACACCGCCGGGCCGGCCACGCCCACCACCCGGTGCAACGACCACCCGGTGGCGTCGCTGAGGTAGGTCAGCCGTTGGTCGTCGAGCCACCGCGGCTGCTCGAGCGACTCCTCCTCGTTGCCCGCGACGAGCCGGACGTCGTGCAGGTCGCCGGCGTCGTCGAGGTCGCCGACCCACAGCCAGGTCCCGTCCCACGCCATCCGCGGGTGGTTCCACGTCAGCCATGCGAGCCGTCGCCCGTCGGGCGAGAGCACGTGGTCGGCCACGAAGTCGGGTGGCGAGCCGACGTCGGCGCCGAGCTCCTCGGGCGTGTCGGTGGGTCGGACCCGGCCGGCCACCAGCTCGACCCCTGGGTCGTCGGAGCCGTCGAGGTCCAGCCGCACCAGGGACGTGACGGGCTCGACGTCGGGGTCGCGCTGGTCCTCGCGCAGGCAGAACACCACCCGCCGCACGGGATCCACGCGGAAGCAGGAGAAGCGCAGCGCGCCGCCCACGTCGGGCGTGATCGGGCGCGGCGCCTCGCCCGGCACGACGCGCCACACCCGTTGGTCGCCGAACACCGTGTAGACGACCAGGTCGTCCACGGCACCGACCTCGCCGCCGCCGTACTCGTGGAAGCGGGTGCGGACGTCCTGTCCGGGCAGCGACACGTCCACGGTCACGCCGCCCTGCAGGCGGACCAGGGTGGTGCGGCCGTCGTCGGCGGGACGGGCCTCGAGCCAGAGCAGCGTGTCGCCGTCGACCCGCGGACCGGTGCGCCGGGTGGAGCTGGTGTGGACCCGACGGGCCGAGAGGGGCGAGGGCCAGGCACCGAAGGGCAGGGTCTCGCGTGGCGGGGTCTCCATCGCGCCACCCTAGATCTCTCTAGGCTCAGCGGCGTGCCAGGGATCGGGGAGCTCGCGGAGGGGCCGCTCCACGCAGCGGTGAAGCAGTGGCTCTCCCGGCCGGGCGATGCGTTCGAGGTGCCGATCGGGCGGTGGGTGGTCGACCTGGTGCGCGCCGACGGAGAGCTGGTCGAGATCCAGACCGGCGGCTTCGGACCGCTCGGGCCCAAGCTCGATGGCCTCCTCGACCAGCACCGGATGCGGATCGTGCACCCGGTCCCCGCCGTGAGGCGCATCGTGCGCGTCGACGCGGACGGTGTGATCCTCTCCGAGCGCCGCTCCCCCAAGAAGGCCGGTGTGCTGGAGGTGTTCGACAAGCTCGTCTCGTTCCCGTCACTGATCGGCCATCCGCACCTGGTGGTGGAGGTGCTGCTGTGCCGCGAGGACCACGTGCGCGCGCCCGCGCCGACCCGCAGCCGCTCGGGTCGGCGCACCCGTGACCCCGGGGTGCGCCACCTCGCCGAGGTCGTGGGGCGCCACGAGCTGCGCCAGCCCGCCGACGCCCTCGGGCTGCTGGGGGCGGACCTGCCGACCGAGCCGTTCTCGACCGCGGAGCTCGGTGCCCTCGTCGGGGCGCCGGTCGTCCTGGCACAGCGGGTCGCCTACTGCCTGCGGCTGATGGAGCTCATCGAGCCGGCCGGGCGGCGGGGACCCACCCCGCTGCACCGCCTGGTCGACCCGAGACGGCCCTGAGCCGGGCCGTCAGCCCGAAGCCGTCAGCTGCGGACCAGCGAGACCAGGTGGTCGACGACCTGGTCGGCGGCGACGTTCTCCTTCTCGCCGCTGCGGCGGTCCTTGAGCTCGACGGTGCCGGACTCGGCGAGGTCGCGACCCACGACGACGATCGTCGGGACACCGATCAGCTCGGCGTCCTTGAACTTCACGCCGGGGCTGACCTTGCCGGCCCGGTCGTCGTAGAGCACCTGGACGCCGGCGGCGTCGAGGTCGGAGGCGATCTTCTCGGCGGCTGCGAAGATCTCGGGCGCCTTGCCGGCGGCGATGATGTGCACGTCGGCCGGCGCGACCTCGCGCGGCCAGGCCAGGCCCAGCTCGTCGAGCGTGCCCTCGGCGATCGCGGCCACCGCACGAGTGACGCCGATGCCGTAGGAGCCCATCGTGACCGTGACCAGCTTGCCGTTCTCGTCGAGCACCTTCAGCTCGAGCGCCTCGGCGAACCAACGACCGAGCTGGAAGATGTGTCCCATCTCGATGCCGCGGGCGGACTCCAGGGCGCCCTCCTCACAGTTCGGGCAGGCGTCGCCGTCGCGCACGTCCGCGGCCTCGATGGTGCCGTCGGGCACGAAGTCGCGGCCCACGACCAGGTCGACGACGTGGCTGCCATCGATGTTCGCGCCGGTGACCCAGCGGGTGCCCTCGACCACGCGGGGGTCGACGAGGTAGCGGATCCCGGACTCACTCTTCTCACCGAGCGCGCCGGGGCCGATGTAGCCCTTCACCAGTGACGGGTGCATGGCGAACTCGGTCTCGCCGAACGGCTCGACCTCGGTGGGCTCGAGCTGGCCCTCGAGCCGCTTCTGGTCGACCTCACGGTCACCGGGGACGCCGATCGCGACGGGCTCGCGGGTGCCGTCGGGGTGCTTGAGCACGACAAGGACGTTCTTGAGGGTGTCGCCGGCGGCCCAGGGGCGGTCGTCGCGAGGGTACTTCTCGTTGAGGTGGTCCACGAGCGTTTGGATCGTGGGGGTGTCCGGCGTCTGCTCCGCGTGTGCGGCGGGCACGTCGTCGTACGCCGAGGGAGCGGGCGTGCGCACCTGCACGGCCTCGACGTTGGCGGCGTAGTCACAGGCCGTGCAGCGGACGTAGGTGTCCTCGCCGACGTCGGCCTTGGCGAGGAACTCCTCGGACTTCGAGCCGCCCATCGCCCCGGACGTCGCCTTGACGATCACGTAGTCGAAGCCGAGCCGGTCGAAGACCCTGATGTAGGCCGCGCGGTGGGCGGCGTACGAGCGGTCGAGGCCCTCGTCGGTGGTGTCGAAGGAGTAGGAGTCCTTCATGATGAACTCGCGGCCGCGCAGCACCCCGGCGCGGGGACGCGCCTCGTCGCGGTACTTCGTCTGGATCTGGTAGAGCCAGACCGGGAGGTCCTTGTAGGAGGCATACATGTCCTTGACCGCGAGGGTGAACATCTCCTCGTGGGTAGGACCCAACAGGTAGTCGCCGCCCTTGCGGTCCTGGAGCCGGAAGATGCCGTTGCCGTACGTCGTCCAGCGGTTGCTGGCCTCGTAGGGTTCGCGGGGCAAGAGTGCGGGGAACGACAGCTCCTGGGCGCCGATCCCGTTCATCTCCTCGCGGATGATCCCCTCGACCCGGCGCAGCACGCGCAGACCGAGCGGGAGCCACGAGTAGATGCCGGGAGCCGCGCGGCGGATGTAGCCCGCGCGCACGAGCAGCCGGTGGCTCGGGACCTCGGCGTCCGCGGGGTCGTCTCGCAGGGTCCGCACGAACAGGCTCGACATCCGCATCATCATGCGGGTCAGGCTACTGGCGGGTCGTCCCCCGCCGCGAACCAGTTGCCGCCCGGCCTCCGCTCACTCGCCGCGGGTGGCGCCGTACGCCGCCTTCAGCATCGGCCACTGCAGCGGAAGCCGGCCGATGGCGACGGCCTTGAAGCCGGTGTTGCGGGTCTTCGTCGAGTCGACGGCCATCTTGACGTTGGCGGGGTAGACGCCGAGCAGCAGCGCGATGCTGGCCCAGCCGGCCAGCTTGCGCGTCTGCGGCGCGACCAGCCCGGCGGCAAGGCCGAGCTCGGCAACGCCGCTGCCGAGGATGACCTCGCGGTGACGCGGGACCCAGCTCGGCATGATCTGCTCGTAGGCGTCGGGCTTGGCGAGGTGGATGGTGCCGCTGACGGCAAAGATGCCGGCCAGGACCTTGGTGCTTCGGGAGAGGCTCACGCCGGCGATCCTAGAGCGCCCCAAGGAGGACGTCGTCAGAACATGACGGTCGAGAAGCGAGTGGTCTCGCGGAAGCCGACCGCCTTGTAGACGCGCCGGGCCGCCTGGTTCCACTCGTTGACGTAGAGCGAGACATGGGGAGCGATCTCGGCCTGCACGTGCTCCACGACCGCGGCCATGCCGGCGATCGCCAGACCCTCGCCGCGACGGTCCGGCGGAACCCACACGCCCTGGATCTGGGCCGCGTAGCTCGTCGCGCAGGCCACCTCGGCCTTGAAGATCACGCGGCCGCCCTCGAAGCGGGCGAAGGACCAGCCCCTGCTCGTGAGCTGGGTGACGCGGGCGCGGTAGAGATCGGAGCTGCCGCCGAGCTCGGGCGAGACACCGACCTCCTCGGTGTACATCGCGACACACGCGGGGTAGAGCGCAGGCATGTCCTGCCGGGTCGTACGACGCACCAGGGGGTCCGACATCACCAGCGGTGGGCCGTCGATCACCAGGTGTGGCTGCAGCCAGCGGATCTCCCGCGGCCTGCCCCAGCTCTGCGACACGGAGTTCCACAGGACCTGCACGGCATCGTGCGGGCCGACGATCGTCGAGACGCTGCGGCTGCGCGTCATCGCCCGCTCGGCGAAGGCGCGCGCGTCGTCGGCGGTGGCCTGGATCGGCACCAGGTTCGCGCCGACGTGGCAGGCCGCCACCAGCTCCCCGTCCAGGAAGCGCCCCCACACCTCGCCGCCGAGCCAGCGTGGCTCCAGGCTCGTGGTGCGTGCCCGGTAGAGGGCGAACACGTTGACCACCGGGTCCTGCTGTGCGAGCGCCAAGAAGGCGTCGAGGTCGGAGGTCCCCAGGGCCCTGACGCCCTGGCGTGTGGTCTGCACGCGGCGACTCTACGGGTCGCGGGTGGCGGTGGGTGCTTGCTCTCCGGTGGAGGCGAGGCCGGCGTGCCGCAGCGGCGAGGTCCGGGCCACGACGACGGTCCACCCGAGCCCCCACGACAGCATCCGGCCGGCGGTGTCGACCCTCCCCAGCAGCGGCTCGGGCATCCCGACCCGGCGGTAGGACACGGAGTTGATGACGATCACCGTGGAGGCCACCGACCAGACCGCGAGCGCCAGGGCGGCCGCCCACCACACTGGCACGAGAGGCCGGCGGGGTCACCGGCACGTCCGGCCACAGCACGACGTGCAAGCCGAGGCGACCGGGCGACCGGGCGACCGTCCGCACCACCCAGTGAGACCTGCCAACCCGCCCGTCGTCCCGCCGCCGCCGCCGCCGGCGGGGTCGAAGGCATGCCCGGGCTCCTCCGTCTGGCGCAGTGTGGCGGATCCGATGCTGACCGTCGCTCGGATCAACCACAGTCCCTGAGCGGCCACGCCTCGACGCCTCTACGCCTCTCGGGCTCGACCGACGAGGGCGCACCGGGAGGAACCGAAGCGCGACGAGCCGGGCTCAGCTGACGCTGACCTGGGCGCCGCTGCCCTCGACGGCCTCCATGCCCTCGGCGATGCGCATGGCCTCCTCGATCAGGGTCTCGACGATCTGCGACTCGGGCACGGTCTTGATGACCTCGCCCCTGACGAAGATCTGGCCCTTGCCGTTGCCGGAGGCGACCCCGAGGTCGGCCTCGCGGGCCTCCCCGGGACCGTTGACGACGCAGCCCATGACGGCCACCCGCAGTGGGACGTCGAGCCCCTCGAGGCCGGCGGTGACCTGCTCGGCGAGCGTGTAGACGTCGACCTGGGCGCGACCACAGCTCGGGCAGGAGACGATCTCGAGCTTGCGCGGGCGCAGGTTGAGCGACTGGAGGATCTGGATGCCGACCTTGACCTCCTCGACCGGCGGGGCCGAGAGGGAGACGCGGATGGTGTCGCCGATGCCCTTGCTGAGCAGGGCGCCGAACGCGGTGGCCGACTTGATCGTGCCCTGGAAGGCAGGGCCGGCCTCGGTCACGCCGAGGTGGAGCGGCCAGTCGCCGGCCGCGGCGAGCAGCTCGTAGGCGCGGACCATGACGACGGGATCGTTGTGCTTGACCGAGATCTTGAAGTCGTGGAAGTCGTGCTCCTCGAAGAGCCCCGCCTCCCAGACGGCTGACTCGACGAGCGCCTCGGGGGTGGCCTTGCCGTACTTCTCCAACAGGCGCGGGTCGAGCGACCCGGCGTTGACGCCGATGCGGATCGAGGTGCCGCGGTCCTTGGCGGCCTGGGCAATCTGCTTGACCTGGTCGTCGAACTTGCGGATGTTGCCGGGGTTGACCCGGACCGCGGCGCAGCCGGCGTCGATCGCGGCGTAGACGTACTTCGGCTGGAAGTGGATGTCGGCGATGACCGGGATCTGCGAGTGCTGGGCGATCTCCGCGAGCGCCTCGGCGTCGTCCTGGCTGGGGCACGCGACGCGCACGATGTCGCAGCCGGTGGCGGTCAGCTCGGCGATCTGCTGGAGCGTGGCGTTGACGTCAGAGGTGAGCGTCGTGGTCATCGACTGCACCGACACCGGCGACTCGCTGCCGACCCCGACCTTGCCGACCTGGATCTGACGGGTCTTGCGGCGGGGCGCGAGCACGGGAGGCGGCGCCTCCGGCATTCCGAGGTTGATGGCGGTCATGCCTCCAGCGTACTGACCGGGGCGCCGGCGCGAGCTCGCGGACGTCATGCGAACCGTGGAGTCGCGTCCACGTTGCGTATGACGTCCTGGCGGCCTCAAGCAGCGGCTCGCTGCCAGCCACCCAGCCGGAGGCCCTCCTCGACCTGCGCGAAGAAGTCGTCCGGCTCGAGCCGCATCCCGAGCAGGGGCAACCGGAGGACCACGTCGCCGGCGAGGACGAAGGAGTTCTGTCGGAGCGCATCACCGACGACGTTCTCGGCCCAGGCGTGGTGGATCCCGTCGACCTCGACCACCAACCGGTGGTCGGGCCAGTAGAGGTCGAGGTAGTAGCGGTTCTTCGCGTCCCGGCGCAGCACCTGTCGCGACGGCGCAGGCAACCCCCGGCGTCGCAGCTCACGCACCACGTCGAGCTCTCCGAGCGCACGCGCACCGTCCAGCAGGTCGTTCACGACCGTATGCAGCAGTGACCTCCGCCGGTCACGCCGGATGCGAAGGAGCTCATGACCGATCTGCTCGGGTGAGGCCAGGCCCTGCTGCACCGCGATGGTCAGCAGGTAGGTCGCCTGGCGGTCGGTGGCAGCCCAGAGCGCGCCTCTCAGGGCCGCGACAGCAGGTGTGGTGCGGGGGATGCCGCTGGGCGCCAGGTCGCCGGCCGACCACCGGCGGGTCTGCCGGATGTCGTAGCCCTTCGTCCGCCGCACCCGGGCACCCCGGGGCACCGAGACCCGGACCCGTTCAACCGTGAACCGCTGCAGGCCGCCGGCGAGCAGGGCCGACGCCCCGTCTAGGCAGGCGCGCGGTCCACCTTGGAAGACCGCGGCCCACTGGTGCCCGACCTCCTCGACCGGCCCGTGGTGGAGGCAGACCGACTGGTCGCCCACCAGCTGCCACCGACGCGCCCGCGCCTCGCCGCTGACCTGCCACCGGGTGACACCCAGCGCGTAGAGCTGGGGCCGGGACACCACCTGGCCCTGCTGGGCACCCAGGGCACGGACGGCGACGAGGACGGGTGCGTCGTACGGCGTGGACTCCGACATGTGGCCGAGGCTGCGCCTCCCGCACCGGATCGGTGACCGGCACGTGGGTGCCCTGTGAAGAAGCTGGCTGCCCGGCCCGGTGTGGACGGTGGGTGGTCCTTCGGATCGGCAGCGGGGCGCCGGACGTCATACGGAGCGTGGAGGCGACTCCTCGGGACGTATGACGTTGCGCAGCAGCCTCAACCCTCCAGGCTGAGCGGCACGACGAGGTCGCCGATGATCAGCACCACGCCCATGACCAGCATCGCCGAGGCGACGACGTAGGCGATCGGCAGCAGCTTGGCGGCGTCGACGTAGCCCGGGTCGGGACGACGACGCAGCCGGGCGATGCCACGACGGACCCACTCCCAGGCGGCGCTGGCGATGTGGCCACCGTCGAGCGGGAGCAACGGCAGGAAGTTGAACATGCCGATGAAGAAGTTGAAGCCGGCGATGAGCATGAGGAGGAAGACGGCCTTCTCGGCGACCGGGAACTGGTCGCTGGAGACGGTCTCGCCCGCGAGGCGGCCACCACCGACGATGCTGACCGGGCCGAGGGGGTCGCGCTCCTCGAGGCCGACGATGGCCTGGGCGACGTCGAAGACCTTCACGGGCAAGGTGGCGAGCGCCTTGACGGTCTCGACGGTCATGTCGCCCATCTGGTCCAGGGTATAGAGGGGGCCGCCCGTGGTGGTGATGATCTCGAGCTCGGGCGTGACGCCGAGGAAGCCGACCTCGCGCAGGGTCTCGTCGGTCTCCGAGGTGGGACGAGCCTCCACCGTCGTCGACGTCGTTCCGTTGAGCTGCTGACCGTCGCGGACGTAGGCGATGGTCGCGTCGCCGGCGGCGTTGTCGCGGATCAGGTCGCGCAGCTGGTCCCAGCCGGTGACCGCGACGCCGTTGAACGTGGTGACCTGGTCACCCGGGCGCAGGCCGGCCTCGAAGGCCGGGCTCGGCGGGTCGTCAGCCGTGCACTTGCGACCCTCCTCGGTGAAGGGGATGACGCACTCCGAGACCGTGCTGATGACCGGGGCCCCCGTGGCGACCTCGGCGGTTTGCTGGCCGTAGGTCGCGAAGACGCCCCAGAAGATGAAGAAGGCGATCAGCAGGTTGACCGTCGGGCCACCGGCCATCACGACGATCTTCTTCCAGGACGCCAGCTTGTAGAAGAGCCGGTCGTTGTCCTCGGGACCGACGAGCTCCCACTCCGCCGCGCGGGCGTCGGAGATCAGCTGGGTGAACATGCCGGTGTTGGACTTGCGCACGCGCGTGACGGTGTTGCCTGCGGCGTCGACGACGACCTCGTCGGCCAGCTCGTGCGCACCCGGCGGCAGCATCCCGACGATCTTGACGTAGCCACCGAGCGGGATCGCCTTGACTCCGTACTCGGTCTCGCCGACCTGCTTGCTCCACACCGTGGGGCCGAAGCCGATGAAGTACTGCGTCACCTTCCCGCCGAACTTCTTCGCCGGGATCATGTGGCCGAGCTCGTGCAGGCCGATCGAGGCGAGGATGGCGACGACGAAGATGACGACGCCGAGAAGGTAGTAGAACGCGGTCACGCGGGTCTCCCGATCAGGCTGCTGGTCTCGGTGCGGGCCCAGGCGTCGGCGGCGAGGATGTCGTCGACGGTGAGTCCCTCGATCGAGGGTACGTCGTGGCGCGCAAGGACGGTGGCAACACTGCTGACGATCTCGTCGAAGCGGAGCCGGCCGGCACGGAACGCCTCGACACAGACCTCGTTGGCCGCGTTGTAGACCGCCGGTGCGGTGCTGCCCTTCTCCCCCGCCTCGCGGGCCAGCGAGACCGCGGGGAACGCCTCGTGGTCGAGCGGGAAGAACTCCCAGGTCTCGGGGCGGGTCCAGTCCACCGGAGGGGCCGCGTCGGGGACCCGGTCGGGCCAGGAGAGCCCCAGCGCGATCGGGATCATCATGGTGGGCGGGCTGGCCTGCACCAGGGTCGAGCCGTCGACGAACTCGACCATCGAGTGCACGACGCTCGTGGGGTGCACGACCACCTCGATCCGGTCGAAGGGGATGCCGAAGAGCAGGTGCGCCTCGATGACCTCGAGGCCCTTGTTGACCAGGGTCGCGGAGTTGATCGTGATGACCGGCCCCATGTCCCAGGTCGGGTGGGCCGCCGCCTGATCCGGGGTCACGTCGGCGAGCTCCGCGCGCGAGCGGCCGCGGAACGGTCCGCCGCTGGCGGTCAGCACGAGTCGTCGTACCTCCTCGGGGCGGGCGCCCCTGAGGCACTGCGCGATCGCGCTGTGCTCGGAGTCGACGGGCACGATCTGGTCCGGCTGCGCACGCTCGAGGACCAACGGGCCACCCATGATGAGCGACTCCTTGTTGGCCAGCGCGAGCGTGGTGCCGGCGTCGAGCGCCGCCAGCGTCGGGCGCAGGCCGACCGCGCCGGTGATGCCGTTGAGCACGACGTCGCAAGGCTGGGCGGCGGCCTCGGTGGAGGCCTCCTCGCCCAGGCCGGAGTACGCCGGGGCGAACTCCTCGACCTGCTGCTCGAAGAGGTCGGGGTTGGACCCGCCCGCGGTCAGGCCGACGACGCGGAAGCGGTCTGGGTTGGCGCGGACCAGCTCCAGGGCCTGGGTGCCGATGGAGCCGGTGGAGCCGAGGACGACGACATCACGACGGGTCACGGGGAGAAGTCTCCCGCACCTGGGCCGACGACCACGAATTCGTCGCAACAGGGGCCTCCACATACGGAAACCGTCGCATTATGCTCAGCACATGACTGAATCTGTTGTCGGAGGACCGTCCCTGCCCCAGGAACGCCGGCTCGTCACGGCGATCCCCGGCCCGGAGTCACGGCGGCGGCTGGAGCGCAAGAAGGAGCACGTTGCCGATGGCGTGGGCACGACGCTGCCCGTGTTCATCGTCGCGGCCGGCGGTGGGGTGCTCCGCGACGTCGACGGCAACTCGCTCATCGACCTCGGCTCGGGGATCGCGGTGACCTCGGTCGGCAATGCCGCCGACGCGGTCGTACGACGGGTGACCGAGCAGGTCGCCGCCTTCACGCACACCTGCTTCATGGTCACGCCGTACGACGGGTACGTCGACGTCTGCGAGGCCCTCGCCGAGCTCACACCGGGCGACCACGCCAAGAAGTCCGCCCTCTTCAACTCCGGCGCCGAGGCCGTGGAGAACGCGGTCAAGATCGCCCGCGTGGCGACCGGCAAGGACGCGGTCGTGGTCTTCGACCACGCCTACCACGGGCGCACCAACCTGACGATGGCGATGACCGCCAAGAACATGCCCTACAAGCACGGCTTCGGGCCGTTCGCCGGCGAGGTATACCGCGCACCGATGTCCTACCCGTTCCGCGACGGACTCTCCGGCCAGGAGGCTGCCGCGCGGGCGATCGACGTGATCGAGAAGCAGGTGGGTGCGACCAACCTGGCCTGCGTGGCGATCGAACCGATCCAGGGTGAGGGCGGTTTCATCGTGCCGGCGCCCGGCTTCCTGCCGGCGATCGCCGCGTGGTGCACGGCCAACGACGTCGTCTACATCGCCGACGAGATCCAGTCGGGCTTCTGCCGCACCGGCGACTGGTTCGCCAGCGACCACGAGGGCGTCGTGCCCGACCTGGTCACCACCGCCAAGGGCATCGCGGGCGGCCTGCCGCTGGCCGGGGTCACCGGCCGCGCGGAGCTGATGGACGCCGTGCACGCGGGCGGTCTCGGCGGCACCTACGGCGGCAACCCGGTCGCCTGCGCGGCCGCGATGGGCGCGATCGAGGAGATGCGCGAGCACGACCTCGGCGCCCGGGCCCGCGAGATCGGCGCGACGATGGCCGGCCGGCTCGCGGACCTCCAGGAGACCTACGCGGTCGTCGGCGACGTCCGAGGTCGCGGCGCGATGATGGCGATCGAGCTGTGCACCCCCGGCACCACCGAGCCGGACGCCGCCCGCGCCGCAGCCGTAGCAGCCCACTGCCACGCCCACGGCGTCGTCGTCCTCACCTGCGGCACCTGGGGCAACGTCTTCCGCTTCCTGCCGCCGCTGTCGATCTCCGACGAGCTGCTCGCCGAGGGCTTCGACGTCGTCGCGGAGGCGTTCGCGGCCACCGCGTGAGCGGGCTCAGCTCTCGTTGATGCGGCTGGGTTGCCGTGGCGTGCGAGTCGTAGCCGTCTACGCGCCAGAAGCGTGCGTTTTCGAGCGAACGCCACGCAGCAGAACCGGACGCCGGGTCGGCGGTGAGCTGCCAACCCGGCGTCGGTGGTGCAACGGTGGCTGGCTCACCGCCTGGACCTCGGCATGACAGTGCGCCGGCAGTGCCTTGGCAGCGGAGCACGCGGTGGCTCAGCGCCCGACTGAGGATGACAGACGACTGGCACGGCAAGACCTACGGCCGGTTCACCATGCCGACTCGGCAGGCCGACCTGCTGTGGGCCGACGTGCATGGCCTCGCCCTGGCCCGCTCCACCTCCAGGCCGCCCGCGGCGAGCGCGGCGGCGACGGCCTTCGCTGTTCACCCAACGAGGGAGGCTCAGCGCGCCCCGGTCATTGCCTCGGCGTTGCCGCCGGAGAGCTTCTGGGCAAGGTAGATCGGGATCGCGGAGGCCACGATCAGGACGGCGGCCACCACGTTGACCACGGGGGCCTGGTTGGGACGGAAGAGGTTCTGGAAGATCCAGATCGGCAGCGTCTCGTCCTGGCTGCCCGCGGTGAACGTGGTCACGACGATCTCGTCGAAGGAGAGCCCGAAGGCCAACAGCGCGCCGGCCAAGAGCGCCGAGCGGATCATCGGCAGCGTCACCAGTCGGAAGGTCGTGAAGGGCCCGGCGCCGAGATCCATCGAAGCGGACTCCAGGTTGCCTCCGAGCCGCTGGAAGCGCGCCTGAACGTTGTTGAAGACCGTCACGATGCAGAACGTCGCGTGCGCCACCACCACGGTGAACAGGCTCAGGTCGATGCCGAGCATGGTCTTGAACGCGTTCTGCAGGGCGATGCCCGTCACGATGCCCGGCAGCGCGATCGGCAGGATGATGAGTAGCGAGACGGTGTTGCGGCCGAAGAACTTCGTGCGGCGCAGGCCCATGGCGGCCAGAGTCCCCAGCACGAGCGCGACCAGGGTGGCGAGTGCCGCGACCTGGACGCTGGTCCACAGGGCGGCCCGCGCGCCTTCGCTGCGGGCCGCGAGCTCCCACCACGCAAGCGTGAGCTCCTCCGGCGGCCAGCCGAAGGTCCGGTCTGCGTTGAAAGAATTCAGCACCACCAGCATCAACGGGACGTAGATGACCACCAGCACCACGACGGTGAAGATCCGGAGCGCGACTCGAAGTCCGCCCGACAGGATCACAGGTTGTCCAAAGCGCCGGTACGACGAGCGGCAGCGAGGTAGACCAGCATGACCACCACGGGGATGGTCGCCACGGCGGCTGCGAAGGGCAGGTTGTTGGCCGCGCCCTGGTTGTCGTAGACGACGTTGCCGAGCAGCTGGCTGGTCCCGCCGACGATGCGCACCGCGATGTAGTCACCCATCGTCAGCGAGAACGTGAAGATCGACCCGGCCACGATCGCCGGGAAGGCCATGGGCAGCACCACCCGGCGCAGCGTCATGGCGGACCTCGCGCCCAGGTCGGAGGATGCCTCGAAGAGCGAGTCGGGCAGTCGCTCAAGCCCGGCGTAGATCGGCAGGATCATGAACGGCAGCCACAGGTAGGCCAGCGTGATCGTGGTCGCCACCAGCCCGTAGCCCGGGGACTCCAGCCCGAACGGCGCCGCGATCGAGGAGATGAGTCCCCCCTCGGAGAGCATGCTGCGCCACGCGTAGGCCTTGACGAGGTAGGAAGCCCACAGTGGCATCAGCACCGCGATCACCAGCAGCCGCTGGAGCCGAGGCGAGGCGACCTTCGCCATGTAGAGCGCGATGGGGAAGGCGAGCACCGCGTCGACGATCGTGACCACGGCCGCGATCGTGATCGTCCGGACCGTGATCGTCCGATAGACCTCGATGGTGAACAGGTCGCGGAAGTTGTCGAGGGTCCAGATCCTCTCGATGGCCCCCGTGAAATCGTTCTGACCCCACAGCGAGGTGATGAACAGCGCCCCGAGCGCACCGAGATAGGCGACTCCCAGCCAGAGCATCGGCGGGATGAGCAGCAGCACCGAGCGGTCACGGGAGCGACGACCAGGACGCGGGATCACCAGGATCCCGCGTCCCGGTCGTTGCGATGAAGCCATGAAATCAGCCCTTGACCTCGGTCCAGGCCTGAGTCCAGTCGCCGTAGTCGGTGCACTTCACGTCCGTGCGACCGTCCAGGCACTGCTCGATCGGCGTGGTCCAGTACCAGAGCTTGGAGGCGTACTCCTCGTCCCCTGCGTGGAAGGTCTCGCAGTGGCCTTCGGAGGCGATGTCACACGCCTTGGCGTTCGACGGCGCCTCGCCGAAGTACTCCGCCACGGCCGCGTTGGCCTCCGGGCTGATGATGTGATTCATCCAGGCGTAGGCACAGTTGGTGTTGGGCGAATCGGCACCCACCATCCACGTGTCCGACCATCCGGTCGCGCCCTCCTCGGGCAGGACCACGTCGACGGGCACGCCCTCCCCCTGGGCGACGTTGGCGATGACCTGCCACGTCGTGCCCACGACGCTGTCACCGGTGGTGAAGGCCTGGACCTCCTTGAGGTAGTCCGACCAGTACTCGCCCACGTTCTCCTTCTGCTTCTTGAGCAGGTCGACGGCGGCGGCGAGCTGGTCCTCGTCCAGGGAGTACGGGTGCTCGATGCCGAGGTCGGGCTGGGTCTCCATGAGGTACATCGCGGCGTCGGCGATGTAGATGGGCGAGTCGTAGGCCGTCACCTTGCCTGCGTACTCCGAGCCGCCCTCGAACACGACGCTCCAACTGGTCGGAGCCGACTCGACCAGGTCAGTACGCCACATGAGCAGGTTGGCGCCGTAGCCGTGCGGGACTCCGTACATCTGGCCGTCCACCGAGTTCCAGTCACGGTCCTTGAGGTAGTCGTAGACATCGACGTAGTTCTCGACCAGGTCGACGTTGACCGGGGCCACGTCCCCCGCCGCAATCATGCGCAGCGACGCGTCGCCTGAGGCAGACACCACGTCGTACTCGCCGGTCTTCATGAGACTGACCGCCTCGTCGGACGTGCCGAAGTACTTTACGTTGGCCTGGCAGCCGGTCTCCTCCTCGAACGGGGTGACCCAGTCGACGGCGGCGTCGGTGCTGCCGTCCTCGGCGTAGCCCGGCCAGGCAAGGATGTTCACCTCACCCTCCATGTCGCCCATCTCCTCCTTCATCGGGAGGTCAGGCGGTGTGAACCCGGCGGCCGAGCCCGTGTCGTCATCCGCGTCCGACCCACCCGATTCGGTGCCGCACCCGGCGGCGAGGGCCAGCAGGAAGGCGCTGGTCACCGCCAATGTTCGCCTCTTCGTGCTTCGTTTCATGCTGTCTCCTCCTCAGGGGACGCCACCGGGTCGGGATCGGACCCGCCCAGGGACACCAGGTGGTCGCGTCGCCAGGTGACGACGACGCGCTGGTCGCGACGCTCAAGGGCGGCGTCGATCGACCGGTCGAAGTTGTGGTGGGCCACCGTCACGGTGGTGCCCGCATCGAGTTCGACGACGGAGTGGGTGGTGGAGCCGAGGTAGACGACCTCACGGACCACTCCGGGGGCCACGCACACGCGCGCGTCCGCGCTCGGCGCCTCGGACGGTCCCACGAGCTGGACCTTCTCGGGGCGGATGACGAAGCGCCCGGCCTCCCCCAGGATCGCCCGGGCGACCTCGCCCTCGATCAGGTTCGAGGTGCCGACGAAGCCTGCCACGAACGTGCTCGCGGGCTTCTCGTAGAGCTCCACCGGTGACGCGAGCTGCTCGATGCGTCCCTCGTTGAAGACCGCGATGCGGTCGCTCATCGTGAGAGCCTCCTCCTGGTCGTGGGTCACGAACACGAAGGTGATGCCTACCTCACGCTGGATCTCCTTGAGCTCGATCTGCATCTCGCGGCGCAGCTTGAGGTCGAGCGCGCCCAGGGGCTCGTCGAGCAGCAGCACCTTGGGCCGGTTGACGAGCGCCCGCGCCAGGGCGACGCGCTGGCGCTGACCTCCGGAGAGCTGGTGCGGCTTGCGCTCGCCGTACCCGTCGAGGCGCACGGTCGCCAGCGCCTGCTCGGCACGCTCGCGGCGCTCACCGCGGGGCACCTTCTTGACGCGCAGGCCGTACTCGACATTCTGCCGCACGCTCATGTGAGGGAAGATCGCGTAGTCCTGGAAGACGGTGTTGACGTCGCGGGCGTACGGCGCCCGGTCGGTGACGTCCTCCTGGCCGAGCTGGATCCGGCCGGAGGTGGGCTTCTCGAAGCCGGCGATCAGCCGCAGGACCGTGGTCTTCCCGGAGCCGGAGGGGCCGAGCATGGAGAAGAACTCACCGTCGGCGATGTCGAGGTCGAGGTCGTCGACGGCGCGCACATCGTCGAAGTGCTTGCTCAGTCCCCTCACGGAAATCGCGTTCGGCATGGAGGGAACCTAGCGAAGCCAGCATCCGATTTTCATCGTCTTGACGGCTTTGGGCAACGATTCGCGCGGTTGTTACCGCCTTGTGACACCGGATACGTCAGCCGGCTGCTTCTTCCAGCCCTCAGACCCGACTCTTGACGCGTGTCAAAACCTCCGGTTGTATCGCCCTGTGACCTACGACGCCATCATCCGCAACGGCCGCTGGTTCGACGGTACGGGGGCTGCCTCGGCGGTCCGCGACCTCGGCATTAAGGACGGCGTGGTCGTCGAGATCTCCGCGACCCCGCTGGAGGCGACCGGCTGCCCCGAGGTGGTCGACGCCCGCGGGCAGTGGGTCCTGCCCGGCATGGTCGACATCCACACCCACTACGACGTCGAGGTGCTGCGCGACCCGCACCTGCCCGAGTCGCTGCGCCACGGCGTCACCACGATCCTGCTCGGCTCCTGCTCGCTCTCGACCATCCATGTCGGCGGCGTCGACGCCGGCGACCTGTTCGGCCGGGTCGAGGCGATCCCCCGCCAGCACGTCATCTCTGCCGTCGAGGAGGCCAAGACCTGGAGCTCGGCCGGCGAGTACGTCGACGCGCTCGAGTCGCTCCCCCTCGGCCCCAACCTCGCCGCCTTCATCGGCCACTCCGACATGCGCACCGCGACGATGGGCCTGGACCAGGCCACGCGCAAGGGCGTCAAGCCGTCGCGTCGCGAGCAGCAGCGCATGGAGGACATGCTCACCGAGGCGCTCGACGCCGGGTTCGTCGGCATGTCGGCCCAGCAGCTGCTCTTCGACAAGCTCGACGGCGAGGTCTGCCGCTCGCGCACCCTGCCCTCGACCTACGCGAAGTGGCGCGAGATGCGCGGCCTGCGCCGGATCCTTCGCGAGCGCGAGCGTGCGCTCCAGGCAGGCCCCGACGCCAGCCACCCCCACACGATCGTCACGCAGGCCTTCGGCTCCATCGGCCTCGGCGGCCGCAAGCCCCTCAAGACGAGCCTGCTCTCGGCGGCCGACATCAAGGCCATCCCCGGGATCATCCACCTGATGCGCGTGCTCGCAGCCGTCTCCAACCGCCTCGGAGGCGACTTCCGCTGGCAGCACCTCCCGGTCCCCTTCGAGGTCTACGCCGACGGCATCGACCTGGTCATCTTCGAGGAGTTCGGCTCCGGCGCCGCCGCCCTGCACCTGTCGGAGAAGATCGCCCGCGACGACCTGCTGGCCGACCCGGCCTACCGCGCGGCCTTCCGCAAGGACTACGAGAGCAAGTACGGCCCCCGGGTCTGGCACCGTGATTTCTTCGACGCCGAGATCATGGAGTGCCCCGACGCCTCCGTCATCGGCAAGTCCTTCGGGCAGGTCGGTGTCGAGCGTGGCGGGAAGCACCCCGTCGACGCCTTCCTCGACCTGGTGCTCGAGCACGGCACGTCGATCCGTTGGCGCACGACGATCTCGGGGCACCGCCCCCACATCCTCAAGAAGATGGCTGCCAGCCCCGGCATCCAGATGGGCTTCTCCGACGCCGGCGCCCACCTGCGCAACATGAGCTTCTACAACTTCGGGCTCCGGCTGCTCAAGCACGTGCACGACGCCGACCAGGCAGGCTCGCCGTTCATCACCGTCGAGCACGCGGTGCACCGGCTGACCGGCGAGCTCGCCGACTGGTACGGCATCGACGCCGGCCACCTCCGCGTCGGCGACCGCGCCGACCTGTTCCTGCTCGACCCGGCACACCTCGACGAGACCTTGACCGACTACGCCGAGGCTCCCGTCGAGCAGTACGACGGTCTCTCGCGCATGGTCAACCGCAACGACGCGACCGTCCCCCTCGTGATGGTGTCCGGGCGCGTGGTGTGGCGCGACGGCGAGGGGACCGACGTACTCCTGCGGGAGCGGACGGGGCAGTTCCTGCGCGCCGGTGAGCCGGGTCCGGCGTTGGCGACAGCGCCGGTGACCGAGCGTCCCGAGGCTGCTGTGGCTACAGCTCCTTGATCCCCCACGGGCTGCCGTAGGCGGTCAGCAGGTCGAGGAACGGCACGGCGTCGAAGGCCTCGGGGCCGAGCACGCCGGCGCCGCTCCACACGCCGGTGGCGAGCAGCTCGAGGGCCACGACCGGGTTGATCGCGGTCTGCCACACGACGCACTGGTGGCCGTACTCCGCCATCGTCCACTCGTTATCGACCACGTGATAGAGGTAGGTCGACCGCGGGCCTGTCGGACTCCCGTGAGCGTCCTTGCCCGTGCCGGTCACCCACAGGCCGGCGCAGGTCTTGCCCTTCATCCGCGGGCCCACGGTCGCAGGGTCGGGCAGCACGGCGGCGACCACGTCGCGGGGGCTGACCTCGCAGTGCCCACCAGAAGCGGCCTTGACACGGATCTTCTCGGTGCTGTCGAGGCCGAGGGTGTGCAGGACCTTGAGGATGGTGATGAACTCATCGCCGAGGCCGTACTTGAACGTCGCGCGCTTGCAGTTGATCCAGCGCGGCATCAGGAGCACCTCCTCGTGCTCGACGTTGACGCACTCGACCGGGCCGATGCCTTCGGGGAAGTCGAAGACCTCGGGCTCGCTGAACGGCGCGGTCGTGTGCCACTCGCCCTTCCCGGTCCCGTCGCCGGCCCAGATGACCGGCGGGTTGAGGCACTCCTCGATCGTGGTCCACATCGAGAACGACGGTGCGAAGACCTCGTTGCCGTCCTCGTCGGTGACGACCAGGTTGGCGCCGTCGCGGGTGCCGAGCTCGTCGATCTCGCTGAAGAGGTGGTCGCTGGCGTAGCGCGCGAAGACGTCGGAGAGCCCCGGCTCGACGCCGATCCCGACCAGCGCGAGGCGACCTGCTTGCTCCCACTCCCCTGCCACGGCAAACTGCTCGTCGCCGAGCTTCACCCCGCACTGCTCGTACGGCGACTCCGGGTGCGGCCTGGAGAGGCTCATCGCCATGTCGAGGTAGTCGGCGCCCGCGGCGAACGCGCCCTCGAAGATCGACATGTCGAACACCGGGTCGACCGCGTTCATCACGTGGGTGATCCGGTGCTCGCGGCAGAGCGCCGTGACGGACGCCGCGTCGGAGGCGTCGACGCGGGCCTCGACGTAGCGCTCATCGATGGCTGCGGCCGCCGCCGCCTTCGCCTCGTCGTAGTCGGCCACGACGATCGCCTCGAAGAAGTCGCGGCGTGCCGCGATCGCCGCGAAGGCCGATCCGACGCCGCCGGCGCCGACCAGGAGGATCCTCATCTGCTCTTCCATTCTATGAAGTCACATGTGGGCGTCGTGAGATCGGTGCGCTGCCAAGGCGGAGGCGCGAAGGCGGTCTTGGAGCGAAGCGGGCCGTCGAGCGCCGACAACGCCGGCAGCGTGCCGATATCGCGGCGCTCACTCGCCGATGTAGGACATGACGTGCTTGATGCGGGTGTAGTCCTCGAGGCCGTACATCGAGAGGTCCTTGCCGTAGCCGGACTGCTTGAAGCCACCGTGGGGCATCTCGGAGACGAAGGGGATGTGGGTGTTGATCCACACCACACCGAAGTCGAGGCGCTTGGACATCCGCATGGCGCGGGCGTGGTCCTTGGTCCACACGCTGGAGGACAGGCCGTACTTCACGCCGTTGGCCCAGCGCAGGGCCTCGGCCTCGTCGGCGAACTTCTGCACCGTGATGACGGGGCCGAAGATCTCGTCCTGGACCTGCTCGTCGTCCTGCTTCAGGCCGGAGAGCACGGTCGGGGTGTAGAAGTAGCCGCGGTCGCCCTGGCGCGAGCCGCCGGCCTCGAGGGTGGCGTGGTCGGGCAGCCGATCGACCATGCCGGCGACGCGAGCGAGCTGGTGCTCGTTGTTGAGCGCGCCGTAGAGGACGTCCTCGTCGTCGGGCATGCCGGTGCGGGTGGCCTTGGCCTGCTCGGCGAGCGCCGCCACGAAGTCGTCGTAGACGCCGGGGCCGGCGAGTACACGGGTGGCGGCGGTGCAGTCCTGACCGGCGTTGAAGTAGCCGGCCTCGGCGATTGCGGCCGCGGCCTTCTCGACGTCGGCGTCGTCGAAGACGATGACCGGAGCCTTGCCACCCAGCTCGAGGTGGACCCGTTTGACGTCGGCGGCGGCTGCTCCGGCGACCTCCATGCCCGCGCGGACCGAGCCGGTGATCGACACCATCTGCGGGGTCTTGTGCTCCACCAGCGCACGGCCGGTGTCGCGGTCGCCGCAGACGACGTTGAGCACCCCGGGCGGCAGGAACTCCTGGCACAGCTCCGCGAGCAGCGTGGAGCTGGCGGGCGTGGTGTCGCTGGGCTTGAGGACGATCGTGTTGCCGGCTGCGAGCGCGGGCGCGATCTTCCAGATCATCATCATCAACGGGTAGTTCCACGGCGTCACCTGGCCGACGACGCCGATCGGCTCGCGTCGGACGAAGGAGGTGTGGTCGGCGAGGTACTCCCCGGCCGACTTGCCCTCCAGCACGCGGGCGGCGCCGGCGAAGAAGCGGAAGTGGTCGGAGCTGGGCGGTAGCTCCTCGGAGGCGGTGAGGCCCAGGGGCTTGCCGGTGTCACGGGACTCCACGCGCACGATCTCGTCGGCCCGGGCGTCGATGGCGTCGGCGATGTGGAGCAGGGCACGGGCCCGCTCCTGGGGCGTGGTCTCACCCCAGGCGTCGAACGCCGCGTCGGCGGCGGCGTAGGCCCGGTCGACGTCCTCGGCCCGCGACATCGGCGCCTGCGCGTAGACCTCGCCCGTGCTCGGGTCGATGACGTTGTAGGTCTCCCCCGCGGACGCGTCGACGAGCTCTCCGTTGACGATGTTCTTGAATGTCTGGTGGGCCATGTGGGGAGCCTAGTCAGGCTGCGACGAAATCTATAGCCCTGCGGGCGATCTGACGCGGAATCCGTCGTCATGCTCCCGCAATACTTCGCAGACCGGCATCGCTTGCGTCAATTGATGGGGCGACCGTCGATCCAGGTGCCGGTGACCGTGGTGGCGCCGATCTCAGCGGGGATCCCCGCGAACGGGTCCCGGTCGAGCACCACCAGGTCGGCGACCGCACCGGCTCGCAGCACGCCGGCGTCGTCGCGGTGGTTCACCCAGGCGCTGCCGGAGGTGTAGGCCGCGAACGCCGTCTCGAGCGCGAGGGCCTGCTCGGGGAGGAAGGGCTCCTCCCCGGCCGGACCGGACTCCCCGTGGGCCGTGCGGTTGACCGCGACGTGGATGGCCTGGAGCGGGTCGGGCGTGCTGACCGGCCAGTCGCTGCCGGCGACGAGGTGGGCGCCGGCGCGGTGCAGGTCGCCGAACGGGTACTGCCAGCGGGCCCGCTCCGCCCCCAGGAACGGCAGCGTCAGGTCGACCATCTGCTCGTCGAGGCAGGCCCACAGCATCTGCACATCGGCGGCGACCCCGAGAGCGGCGAAGCGCGCGACGTCGTCGGGGTGCACCACCTGCAGGTGGGCGATCTGGTGGCGCCGGTCGTGGCCGGGGTCCAGGCCCTCGAACGCGTCCAGCGCCTCGCGCACGCCGCGGTCACCGATGCCATGGACGTGGACCTGGAAGCCTTCGGCGTCGAGGCGGGCGACGTGGCGACGCAGCGCCGCGGGGTCGACGAAGGAGTGACCGGTGTTGGTCGTCGCGTGGCCGCAGCGGTCGAGGTAGGGCGTCGTGAGCGCGGCCGTGCCGTTCTCCGCGACCCCGTCCTGCATGACCTTGACGCTCGTGGCGCGGAAGCGCCCGTGGGTGTAGACGTCACGTCGGGCGAGCAGGTCGGCGACCTGTTCCTCACCTCGGTCACGGTCCCACCACAGGGCACCGACCACGTCGGCGGTCAGGTCGCCGCGCTGCGCGGCTCGGAGGTACGTCGGTCCGGGGTCGTCCATCCCCGCGTAGGCGCCGACGATCGCGTCCTGCCAGCCAGTGACGCCGAGGGAGTGGAGGTAGGCCTGGCCGGCCAGCAGGGCCTGGTAGTTCTCCTCGACGCTCGTGGTCGGGGTGTGGCGGGCAACGGCGTGCATGGCGCCCTCGTGGAGCGTGCCCGTGGGCCGGCCGGTCGGGTCCCGCTCGACGTGGCCGTGGGGCGGGTCGGGAGTGGTGGCGTCGATGCCGGCGATCTCCAGCGCCCGCGAGTTGACCCAGGCGCCGTGGTGGTCGCGGTTGGGCAGGAAGACTGGCCGGTCCGGCACCACGCGGTCGAGGTCGGCTGCCGTGGGCGTGCCGCCCGGGAACGCCGACATCGCCCAGCCGCCGCCGAGGATCCAGGGCAGGTCGGGGTGGGCGGCCGCGTAGGCGGCGATGTGCTCAAGGTAGGCGTCGCGCCCCTCCAGCTCCGAGAGGTCGCAGCGGATCCGCTCGAGCCCACCCTGGACCGCGTGGACGTGGGCGTCGACGAAGCCGGGCGCCAGCAGGCCGCCGGCCAGGTCCACGACCCGACCTGTCGGGAGCGTGAAGCCGCCGGGGTCGCCCACCAGGACGTCGGCGATGCGGCCGTCCACGACGACGACCGCACCCGGACCGACGTACCGATGACCGTCGAAGAGGGTGCCGTTGCGGAAGACCGTGGTCGTCATGGACGCATGTCTACCAGGCAGGACGACACTGCGGCACAACGAATTCCGTCGCCCTCATGATGCTTCACAACGGATTCACTTGCTCTTGTCGGCCTGGACAGGGAGGATGGTCGCATGACGTTGGACTACGACCACCTGCAGCGCGCCGCCAAGGACCACCTGTGGATGCACTTCACGCGCCACTCCACCTATGACCACTCCGACGTCCCCATCATCGTCAAGGGCGAGGGCGCCTACATCTGGGACGCCCAGGGCAAGAAGTACCTCGACGGTCTCGCCGGTCTCTTCGTCTCCCAGCTCGGGCACGGCCGCACCGAGCTCGCCGAGGCCGGCGCCAAGCAGGCCTCGCAGCTGGCCTTCCACCCGCTGTGGTCCTACGCCCACCCGACCGCGATCGAGCTCGCCGAGCGGGTCGCCGGCTATGCGCCCGGGGACCTGAACCGGGTGTTCTTCACCTCCGGCGGTGGCGAGGCCGTGGAGTCGGCGTGGAAGCTGGCGAAGAACTACTTCAAGCTCACCGGCAAGCCGATGAAGCACAAGGTCGTCAGCCGCGCGATCGCATACCACGGCACCACCGCGGGCGCGCTGTCGATCACGGGGCTTCCGGGGCTGAAGGCACAGTTCGAGCCGCTGGTCCCCTCGACCTTCCGCGCGCCCAACACCAACTCCTACCGGGCCCACGAGATCACCGGCGGATTCCTCGACGGGCACTCCGACCCCGAGGCCTTCGGCCGCTGGGCAGCCGACCAGATCGAGGTCGCGATCATCAACGAAGGACCCGAGACGGTCGCCGCGGTGTTCCTCGAGCCGGTGCAGAACGCCGGCGGCTGCTTCCCGCCCCCGCCGGGCTACTTCCAGCGGGTGCGCGAGATCTGCGACCGCCACGACGTGCTCCTGGTCTCCGACGAGGTCATCTGCGCCTTCGGCCGCCTCGGGCACATGTTCGGCGCCGAACGCTACGGCTACCAGCCCGACATCATCACCTGCGCCAAGGGCATCACCTCGGGCTACGCGCCGCTGGGCGCGATGATCACCTCCGACCGGCTCATGGAGCCGTTCCTCCACGGCCACGAGTCCTTCGCCCACGGCTACACCTTCGGCGGCCACCCGGTCTCCACCGCGGTCGCGCTGGCCAACCTCGACATCTTCGAGCGCGAAGGCATCCTCGAGCACGTGCGGTCCAACGAGGGCGCGTTCCGCTCGACGCTGGAGCGCCTCAAGGACCTGCCCATCGTCGGCGACGTCCGCGGCGACGGCTACTTCTACGGCATCGAGCTCGTCAAGGACAAGGACACCCGCGAGACCTTCAACGAGGAGGAGTCCGAGAAGCTCCTGCGCGGCTTCCTCTCCAAGGCGCTCTACGACGAAGGCCTCTACTGCCGCGCCGACGACCGCGGTGACCCCGTCATCCAGCTCTCCCCGCCGCTGATCTGCGGCCAGGAGGAGTTCGACGAGATCGAGCACATCCTGCGCGTCGTCCTCGACAAGGCGTCCACGCTGCTCTGAGCACGCCGAGTCGGCGCGATGTCGCACGGCCGTACGCCGAGTCGGCGCGATGTCGCACACGCCGAAGGCTGTCATCCACAGGCGGGACGACACCCGGGTTGAGCTCGGCAGGGGTCGGGCAGGTCGCCCGACATGGCACCTCATCACATCGTCAGCACCCTGCCCACCCGTCCGTTCACGCTCGCTGACGCGCAGGACGCTGGGGTGGAGCGCTCGCAGTTGTCGCGCCTGACGATCGACGGGGAGCTCCGACGGATGCTCAACGGCGTCTACGTGCCGTCGTACGTCGCAGACTCGGTCGGGCTGCGATGCGAGGCGCTGAGGCTGGTGGTGCCGGCCGATGTGTTCATCTGCGATCGGACGGCGGCCTGGTTGCACGGGGCCACCGGAGCGCTCGCGCCTGGGGAGCACCAGGGCGTGCCACTGGTCTCGATGTTCCGGGCCAGCGATGCGGGGCGGGTGCGGAACCCGATCACCGACAGTGGCGAGCGACGGATCCGCCCGTCGGACGTCATGGAGCTGCACGGGCTGCGCGTCACGACACCGTTGCGCACCGCGCTCGACCTCGGACGCCTGCAGCGCACCGTCGACCTGCGGTTGGCGGGCCTGGACGCGATGCTGCGCCTCGGCCTCTTCAGTCACGACGAGCTCCTCGCCGAGGTGTCGCGATTCGACAAGCAGCGCGGCGTCGTCGTGCTCCGAGTGCTCGCGCTGCGAGCTGACGGCGGGGCAGCGTCGTTCGCCGAGTCCGCCCTTCGGAACCGGTGGTGCGATGCGGGACTGCCGCGCCCGCAGACCCAGATCCCGATCGAGGTCGATGGCGTCGTCCGGTTCTTCCTCGACATGGGGATCGAGGACTGGCTCCTCGCGGCGGAGTACGACGGCGAGGAGTGGCACGGCGAGGAGCACGCCGAGCACGACGATTCGCGGCGCACGTGGCTGGAGACCGAGCGGGCCTGGCAGATCGAGGTGTTCCGGAAGGAGCACACCTTCGGGCACCATCAGGACGCGGAGCAGCGGCTGCACCGCTGCGCGGCCGCGGCTCGAGCAATGCTCGACCGGCGTCGCACGTTCACCTGAGCTGCGACATCGCGCCGACTCGGCGATCAGTCAGGCCGGAGCCCGACGCCGGTTGCGCACCTCCGAGCCGAGGACCAGCAGGATCGAGACGACGAACATCAGCGTGCCGACGACGTTGACCTGCATGGGGACCCCGACGCGTTCCTGGCCGTAGACGTACATCGGGAAGGTCGTGGTGTTGCCGGAGTTGAGGTTGGTGATGATGAAGTCGTCGAAGGACAGCGAGAAGCTGAGCAGGGCGGCGCCGAGGATGCCCGGCAGCACCAGGGGGAACGTGACGCGCCAGAACGTCTGGCCGGGGGTGGCGTAGAGGTCCATGGCGGCCTGCTCGAGGTCGTCGTCCATGCCCGCCAGGCGCGCACGCACGGTGACCACGACGAAGGACAGGCAGAACATCACGTGGGCGATCAGGATCGTCCAGAAGCCCAGCTGGCCGGCGAAGCCCGAGGCCACGAAGAGCGCCAGGAGCGAGGAGCCCAGGACGATCTCGGGCGCGGCCATCGGCAGGAAGATCAGCAGGTTGGACGCCGAGCGGCCGGCGAAGTCGTGGCGCACCAGTGCGAACGCCGCGAGCGTGCCGAGCACGGTGGCCACGAGGGTCGCGAGCAGCCCGATCTGGATGCTGGTCAGCAGCGAGCTGCACAGGTCGTCGGGGCCGCACGGGTCGCGCCAGTTGTCCAGGGTGAAGCTGCCGAACTGGTAGACGTTGCGACCCCCGGGGTCGTTGAAGCTCATGCCGACGACGACGAAGATCGGGACGAAGGTGTAGACGAGGACGAGCAGGCCCAGCATCAGGACGAGGTGCTCGCGCACCCACCGCGACAGCCCGCTCACAGCAGGTCCTCCGTCCCGGCCCGGCGGACGTAGACGAGCACCATCGCGAGGATCAGCACCATCAGCAGCACCGACAGGGCCGAGGCGACCGGATAGTTGTTGGCGTCGGTGAACTGCGCCTGGATCACGTTGCCGATGACCCGCTCGTTGGTGCTGCCGAGGAACTGGGCGTTGATGTAGTCGCCGACCGCGGGGATGAACGTCAGCAGCGTGCCGGACACCACGCCCGGCAGCGAGAGCGGCCAGGTGACCTTGAAGAACCCGACGAACGGGTTGGCGTAGAGATCGCTGGAGGCCTCGATGAGCCGGTGGTCGATCTTGTCGATGCTCGCGTAGAGCGGGAGCACCATGAACGGCAGGAAGTTGTAGGTCAGGCCGGCCACGACCGCGATCGGTGTGGCGAGGAGCCGGCCGTCGTCACCGAGGACCTGCAGCGTCTGCAGGGTGTTCACGATGAAGCCGTCGTCGGCGAGGATCAGCTTCCACGAGAGCGTCCGGACCAGGAAGCTGGTGAAGAACGGCGCGATGACGAGCACCAGCATCAGGTTCTTCCAGCGGCCGGCCTTGAACGCGATGGCGTAGGCCAGCACGTAGCCCAGCACCAGGCAGAACGCCGTGGCGATCGCGCCGTAGAGCAGCGAGCGACCGAAGGGACCGGCGTACTCCTGGACGACGTCGACGTAGTTGCCGAACGCGTAGGTCATCTGGTAGCCGCGGAAGTCCGAGCCACCCTGGTCGAAGAGGCTCGTCGCGACCAGCGAGTAGAACGGGATGACGAAGAACAGCACCAGCCACAGGGCAGCCGGCGCGAGCAGCAGGTAGCCGACCTTGCCCTTGCGCCGGACCGTCTCGCTCACTGGCCGTCTCGTTGCGCGCCCGCGGTGGCGTCCTGGGACTGGTCGAGGAGGAACGCGTACTCGGGTCGCCAGGACAGCTCGACCTTCTCCCCCGAGGCGAACATCCGACGGCGGCCGGTGTTCTGCTCGAAGATCTGGAGCTCCTGGCCCCAGGGCATGCGCACGAGGTACTGGGTGCTGACGCCGACGAAGCTCACGTCGGTGATGACGCCGCCCGGGATCGTGTTGCCGGGGGCGTCGAGCTGCTCTCCCGGCTCTCCGAGCAGGACCTTCTCGGGTCGGATGCCGACCCAGCCCTGATCTCCGTCGACGTGGGTGCGACCGGTCGGCACCGACACCTGGATGCCATGCATCTCGACGGTGACGACGTCAGCGGCGCGGGACACGACGGTCCCCGAGATCAGGTTGGACTGGCCGAGGAAGTTAGCCACGAACGTCGAGCGGGGGTTCTCGTAGAGCTCAGCTGGTGCGCCCATCTGCTCGATGACGCCGGCGTTCATCACCGCGACCGTGTCGGCCATGGTCATGGCCTCCTCCTGGTCGTGGGTGACGTGGATGAAGGTCTGCTGCACCTCGGTCTGGATGCGCTTGATCTCGATCTGCATCGCCCGGCGCAGCTTGAGGTCGAGCGCCCCGAGGGGCTCGTCGAGCAGCAGCACCTCGGGCTCGTTGATCAGGGCCCGGGCGAGCGCGACACGTTGCTGCTGGCCGCCCGAGAGCTGGGCCGGCTTCTTGCGTGACTGCTCGGTGAGCTCGACGAGCTCGAGCATCTGCTCGACCTTCTCCTTCACCTGCGCGGACTTGCGGCGCCGCAGGCCGAACGCGACGTTCTCGAAGATGTCGAGGTGCGGGAAGAGCGCATAGCTCTGGAAGACCGTGTTGACCGGCCGTCGGTAGGGCTTGGCATAGGTGATGTCGTTGCCACCGAGCACGATCGAGCCCGATGTGGGGGTCTCGAGGCCCGCGACCATCCGCAGCGTGGTGGTCTTGCCGCAGCCGGAGGGTCCGAGCAGCGCGAAGAACGAGCCCTTGGGCACGTCGAGGTCCAGCGCGTCGACCGCGGTGAATCCCCCGCCGAAGGACTTGGTGAGCCCCGAGAGCCGCAGCCCGTCGTACGTCGGATCGCTCGCGGCCCGCGCCGCGACGTCCTCAGCCAGCTGTGACATCGGCCCACTCCTTCTCGTACTGCGCGTTCTGCCGGTCGTCGAGCGGCATGAAGTCGAACGTGTTGGCCAGGAAATCGTCGTCCGGGAAGATCAGCGGGTTGTCGACCAGCGAGGGATCGAGCTTCTCCATCTCCTCGCGGGCGCCGGCGACGGGGCAGATGTAGTTGACCCAGGCGGCGAGCTTGGCCGCGACCACGGGGTCGTAGTAGTAGTCGATCCACTGCTGCGCGTTGGCCTGGTGCGTGGCCTGGTTGGGAATCATCATGTTGTCGCTCCACAGCGACAACCCCTCCTCCGGCACGACGAACTTGATGTCGGGGTTCTCGAACTGGGCCTGGATGACGTCGCCGGACCACGCCTCGCAGGCGAGCACGTTGCCGCCGGAGAGCTCCTGGAGGTAGTTGTTGCCGGCGAAGCTGCGCAGCTGGCCGTCGGCGATCGCCTTCTTGAGCCGATCGAGCGCGTTCTGCCACTGGTCCTCGGTGAAGTCGGTCGGGTCGGCGCCCACGACCTTGAGCATGAAGCCCATGGTGTCGCGCATCTCGGAGAGCAGGGTGATCTTGCCGTTGAGGTCGGAGCGGCTGATGAGCTCCTCGAAGCTGCCCACCTCGCCCACCTCGGCGGCGTTGTAGGCGATGCCGGTGAGGCCGCTCTGCCAGGGCGCGTGGTATTCCAGGTCGGGGTCCCACTGCTTGTCGCGCAGCGAGTCGATGATGTTGGCATGCAGGTTGGGGACTGCGGCCTTGTCCATCGGCTGGATCCAGCCGAGGCCGATCATCCGCGCCGCCATCCAGTCGGTCAGCACGATCATGTCGCGGTCGATCGGGTCGCACGAGCCGAGCTGGTTCTTCACCTTGGCGTAGAACTCGGCGTTGTCGTTGACGTCGACGTTGTAGTCGACCGTGATGCCGGTCTTCGCCTGGAACTCCGCCATCGTCGACGTGGGCTGCTTGCGCGGGTCGATGTAGCCGGTCCAGTTGGAGATGACGAACTCACGCTCGCGCGCCGACACGTCGGCGGCACGGCACGTCATCGGGTTCTGCGCGGCGCCGTCGACGGAGAAGAACGGCAGCTTGAGGGCGGCGAGGCTGACGCCGGCGAACGCGACCGCACCTCCGCCCTTGAGCGCTCCCCGACGGGAGAGGGTCGAGCGACGTGCGAGTTCGTCAGGCGGCATGCGACTTCCCTCTGTTGCGGGTCCGATCCGTCGGATCGTGTCATGACCATCGGGCCTCGACAAGGGATCCCGTCGATCCGAAACCCGTTTGCAACGAAATCGATTGCGGACGAAGCGCCCCCGAAACGTGCCTGCAGCGGGACGACCGGCTAGTTTGACGGCCATGACGAGGAAGCAGGAGCGCCCCGGGATCACCCTCGACGAGGTCTCCAAGGCCATCATCGAGGAGCTCCAGGCCGACGGACGGCGCTCCTATGCCGCGATCGGCAAGGTCGTCGGCCTCTCCGAGGCGGCCGTGCGCCAGCGCGTGCAGCGACTCATCGAGAGCGGCGTCATGCAGATCGTGGCCGTCACCGACCCCCTCCAGCTCGGCTTCGCCCGTCAGGCGATGATCGGGGTCAACGTCGACGGCCCGCTCGAGAGCGTGGGCGACGCCCTGGCCGACCTCGAGGAGGTCGACTACGTGGTGATCACCGCCGGTCGTTACGACCTGCTCGTCGAGGTCGTCGCCGAGACCGACGACCACCTGCTGGAGCTGATCTCCGGCAAGATCCGCGAGGTCGAGGGCGTCGTGTCCACCGAGACGTTCATGTACCTCAAGCTGCGCAAGCAGACCTACTCGTGGGGCGTGCGCTGATCGCCCGGCACGCGTCCTCCACGCCGTACGACGAGCTGTCGCTGTGGCACGCCACCTCGGGAGGCTCGTGGTCACCGCGCTCGGCGCTGGACGGCGACACCGACTGCGACGTGGCCGTGGTCGGCGCCGGGTTCACCGGGCTGTGGACCGCCTACTACCTGGCCGAGGCGGACCCCTCGTTGCGCATCGTGGTGATCGAGAGCGAGACCGCGGGCTTCGGGGCGTCGGGGCGCAACGGTGGCTGGTGCTCGGCGCTCTTCCCGGCGTCCCTGCCGAGCCTGGCCGCGCTGGCGGACCGCGACGCCGCGCTGGCCCAGCACCGGGCGATGCGCGCCACCGTGGACGAGGTCGTGCGGGTCACCGCCGCCGAGGGGATCGAGGCAGACGTCGCCAAGGGCGGCACCATCACGCTGGCCCGGTCGCGACCGCAGTGGCAGCGCGCGCAGCAGGAGGTTGCGGCCGCACGGACCTGGGGCCGCGACGGGACCGACGTACGACTGCTCGGGCGGGGGGAGGCGACTGCGCTCGTGCGAGCGACCCGCACACGGGGCGCGACCTTCACCGCTGACTGCGCGGCGATCCACCCGGCCAGGCTCGTGCGCGGGCTGGCCGACGCCGTCGAGCGACGTGGGGTGCGCATCGTCGAGCAGACCAGGGTGACCTCGATCGTGCCGGGTCGCGCGGTGACGACGCACGGGGTGGTGCGGGCAGCACACGTGATCCGCGCGACGGAGGGATTCACGCCCGGGCTGCCGGGTGTGCGGCGCGCGGTCGTGCCGGTCTACTCGCTGATGATCGCGACCGAGCCGCTCCCCGACGCCGTGTGGGACGAGATCGGACTGCGGGAGCGCGAGACCTTCAGCGACCACCGGCACCTGGTGATCTACGGCCAGCGCACGGCCGACGGGCGGCTGGCATTCGGCGGGCGCGGCGCGCCCTACCACTGGGGCTCGAAGGTGCGACCCGACTTCGACCGCGACGCCCGCGTGCACGCCGGGCTGTGGTCGACGCTGCTGGACCTCTTCCCGGTCCTGGCCGGCACGCGGGTCACGCACGCCTGGGGCGGACCACTGGGCATCCCGCGCGACTGGTGCGCCTCGGTCGGTCTCGACCCGGCGAGCGGTCTGGGCTGGGCCGGCGGCTACGTCGGCGATGGTGTGGCCACGACCAACCTCGCCGGTCGTACGCTGCGCGACCTGGTCCTGCGTCGCGACACCGAGCTGACGAGGCTCCCGTGGGTCGGCCACCGGTCGCGGCCCTGGGAGCCGGAACCCCTGCGCTGGCTGGGGATCAACGCCGGCCTGCGCGCCATGACCCTCGCCGACGCCGAGGAGTCGTTGACCCGACGTCGCAGCCTCGCGGCGCGAGTCGTCGCCCCCTTCCTGGGGTGAAGCCCACCCGTCTTCCCGGGCGTGCGGGCAACGCGTGACCGCCCCCACGGCCGATGGTGAGGACGTGGCGACGAGGATCATCACCAGGCAGCATCGCGGCGCTGCTCGGCGTCGACGAGGCGGAGGTCATGGTCGGGCTGGCCCGATTCGACCTGCTCACCCTGACTCGTCCGGCGACCGAGCGGCGGCTCCGGACGCTCGCCGGGCCTGGGCACCAGGAGCCCAGCGCTGACTAGGATGTGGCGGTGACCGGTCCTTTGTCGACAGTGCCCGCCGCGCTCGATCTCCGAGGTCGCACGGCCCTCGTGACCGGCGCAGGGTCCCCCGGTGGCATAGGTTTCGCCACCGCCCGCCTGCTCGGCGCCCTGGGTGCACGCGTGGCCGTCACCGCGACCACCGAGCGGGTGCACGAGCGGGCCTCGGAGCTGTCCCGGCTGGGGATCGACGCCCTGGGTCTGGTGGTCGACCTGACCGACGAGTCCGCCGTGCGATCAGCTCTCCACGAGGCGCGAACGACGCTCGGCCCCGTCGCGATCCTGGTGAACAACGCAGGCATGACCAGCCAGGCCCAGCCGGTCCTGGGCTCCGACACCCCGAGCGCCGAGTCCGGCACGATCCTCGACATCCCACCCGAAGCCTGGCGCCGGAGCCTCGGGAGGAACCTGGACACGGCCTACCTCACCACCCGCGCGGTCCTGCCCGACATGATCTCCGCTCGATGGGGTCGCGTGGTCATGGTGGCCTCGGTGACAGGGCCGGTGATGGCGATGCGGGCCGAAGCCGCCTATGCCACGTCCAAGGCGGCCATGGTCGGCCTGATGCGCGCGGTCGCCCTCGACCACGCCGGCGACGGCATCACCTGCAACGCCGTGGCACCGGGCTGGATCGCCACCGACAGCCAGACCGACGACGAGACTGCTCAGGCCCTGAGCACACCCGTCGGCCGTGGCGGGACAGCCGAGGAGGTCGCCACGACGATCACCACCCTGTGCCTTCCCGGCGCCGCCTACACCACCGGGCAGCTGGTGGTCACCGACGGCGGGAACTCGATCGCCGAGGAGAGAGCCTGACCGGTGGGTGATCGCCATCAGACCAGGCCGTTGGCGCTCGTGCGGGCGGGCCGGGTGGTGCCGCGCAACCACGCGGCGAAGAAGTCGTCGAGGTCGCGACCGCTGACCTGCTCGGCCATGGCCTCGAAGTCCTCGGTCGAGGCGTTGCTGCCGGCGTGCTCGTCGACCCACCGGCGCAGCAGCCGCCAGAAGCCGGCTTCCCCCATGATCTGACGAAGGGCCTGGAAGAGCATCGCACCGCGCGCGTAGACCGCGTGGTCGAAGAGTCGCTCGGCTCCGGGGTCGTCGAGACGGACCTGCCAGAAGTCGGCGTCGCCGTGGTGCTCGTCGTACTGCTGCTGGAGCCAGCGGGTCCCGTCGATCCGGCCGCGGGTCTCGCCGTAGCGGACCTCCATGAAGGTGGCTGCGCCCTCGTTGAGCCAGATGTCGTGCCAGCTCTCGACGGAGACCGAGTCGCCGAACCACTGGTGGGCGAGCTCGTGGACCACGACCGGACCGGAGCCGGGAGCGAGGACCGGGTAGACCGGTCGGGTCTGGTTCTCCAGGGCGAAGGGGGTGGTGAGGCTGGTGGTCACTCCCCCGGTGGACCCGAACGGGTAGGGGCCGAGCTGGGTCTCCAGCCACGACGTGAGCCGGGCGGAGTGCCGCATCAGCCGCTGCGAGCGGCGGAAGTCGCGGTCCGGGACTGCGCGGGAGACCGCGGTGACCCAGGGCAGGCCGCGGTGGGTGCCATGTTCGACCTCGAAGGGTCCGGCGGCGAAGAAGGCGAGGTACGGCGCCATCGGCTCGGCCGAGAGCCACCTCGTCGTCGCGAACGCACCGGTCACCTCCCGACCGACCCGCTGGCCACCCGCGACGACCACCTTGCCACGGGGCACGCTGATCGAGATGTCCATCAGGGCCTTGTCACGGGGGTGGTCGTTGGCCGGGAACCACCAGGTCGCCATGTGGGGCTGGTTGACGGCGATCACCTCGGTGCTGCTGGCGACCCAGTTGGACTCGCCCTCCCAGGCGATGTCCCCGGGGCGACCGACATAGCGCACCACCACCTCGACGGTGCGTCCGGTCGCGAGCGGCTGCACCGGCGTGATCGTCAGCTCGTGCGGGTCCGGGCGCTCGTGCGCGGCCGTGTCGCCGTCGACGGTGACGCCCATGACGGGCAGGAGCAGGTCGAGGTTGAAGCTCGTCAACGGCTCGGTCGCCGTGATCGTGAGACGCGTCCACCCGCTGAGCCGGCGCGACCGGAAGCGGTAGGTGTCGTGGATCTCGTAGCGCTGGACGTCGATGCCGCCGTTGCCGTCGAGGGGGAAGTAGTCGTCGCCGATGCCGGACGCCCCGGCTCGCGCCACGGGCGCCACGGGCGGCGCGGCTGCGGGACCGAGCGGCTCCATGGCGGACGCCGGTCCGAGACCGGCGACGAGGGCCAGCGCAGCGAAGCCCGCTGCCCACGTCATGAGGCCCAACCTAGTGGAGCGCGCTCGAAGAAACCGGTTGCACCACACCCGCGGCAGGCGCCACCCTGGGGGCGATTCATCGGCGACCGCCGGTGCCTGACGAGAGGGGCGTGACATGTCGACGACTGTCCCCGGCCTGACCCCGGACCGATCTCTCTCCCAGCACTGGAGCACCTGTGACCTCCCAGCACGACCAGCACGACCAGCACCACGACGCCGCACCTGACCCGACCTTCGTCTTCGACTTCACCGCCTACGACGACCTCGACGACCCCGGCCGTCGCTGGTCGACCTGGCTCTCCGTCGAGCCCCTGTGCCGCGGCCCCGAGCCACGGCCCGACTGGCTGGTGACGTCCCAGGGCGCCATCGACACTGACCTCGGCATCCTCAAGACGGGCAAGGAAGGCGACGTCTTCCTCCTGGAGCGGGCCGACCCCCTCGAGCCGGAGCGGTCGGTCGTCATGGCAGCCAAGCGCTACCGCGACGAGGAGCACCGCTCCTTCCACCGCTCCAGCTCCTACACCGAGGGGCGCGCGATGCGGAACACGCGCGACGCCCGGGCGCTGGCCAAGAAGAGCGCGCACGGTCGCGCGGTCGCCGCGGGCCAGTGGGCCTGGGCCGAGTGGCAGGCGCTCGTGCGTCTCCATGCGATCGGCGTCCCGGTGCCCTACCCCGTCCAGATCGACGGGACCGAGATCCTCATGGAGTGGGTCCAGGTCGACGGGAGACCGCCCCGCGACTGGCCCAGACGCGACCCGACCGGGAGCTGCTGGAGTCCTACTACTCACAGCTGGTCGACACCCTGACCACCCTGGTGCGGCACGGGATCGTCCACGGCGACCTCTCGGCGTACAACATCCTGGCGGCGGGTGAGCGGCTCGTGGTCATCGACCTGCCCCAGGTCGTCGACCTGGTCGCCAACCCGGCGGGGATGGACTTCCTGCTGCGCGACTGCACCAACGTTGCCACGTGGTTCCGCTCGCGAGGGCTCGAGGTCGACGAGCAGGAGCTGTTCGGGGAGCTGATGGCGCGGGCGTTCTGAGTCGTTCACGGGGCCGACTAGATTCGGCTCCGTGAACCGCACCCGGGGCCGTGGCGTCCGCATCGAAACGCTCGAGGACTTCGACCGACGCATCGCCCGGGGCGCGCATCGTCTGTCGGGCTGGCGGCTCTACGGCGTCGACCTGAGCGACCGGTCCACGGAGCTGGCCTCGTGCCGGCTGTCGGGGGCGACCTTCCTCGGCTGCACCTTCGCCGACGGTGACCTCGCACGGGTCGAGGCCGCGGGCGGGCTGGTGCTGCCGACCATCGGCGACGTGCCGGTCGACGTCTACCGCTCGCGGCTCTATGCGGCGGACGAGCTCTACGACACGGCGTCCTACGCCGCGTCGCTCGACGCGCGGGCCTACGCGTGGTCGCAGCACGGCGACGGAGAGGACGACACGCTCGCCCGGGCACTGCACGACCACGCCATCGACCGGGCACTGGAGACGTGGACCCACGCTCGTCGCCTGGTCGGCGTCATGGGCGGGCACGCGCTGACCCGGGACCAGCCCGGCTACACCGACGCCGCGCGACTCGGCGCCGGCCTCGGCGTCCATCATGTCGTGGCGAGCGGCGGCGGCCCGGGGGCGATGGAGGCGGCCAACCTGGGCGCCCGCCTCGCGGGGCGCGACGCTGGGGACCTCGACGCCGCGCTGGCGCTGCTGGCTGCCGTGCCGTCCTACCACCCCTCGGTGGAGGCGTGGGTCGACTCGGCGCGAGCGGTGCTCGAGCTCTTCCCCGACGCGCGCGAGAGCCTGAGCATCCCGACGTGGCACTACGGCCACGAGCCGGCCAACCTGTTCGCGAGCGCGATCGCGAAATACTTCCGCAACTCCACCCGCGAGGCCATCCTGCTGGAGGTCTGCGGCGCCGGCATCGTCTTCCTGCCCGGCGCGGCGGGCACCGTGCAGGAGGTGTTCCAGGACGCCTGCGAGAACTTCTACGCCGATGAGTCTTCCGTGGCGCCGATGGTGCTGGTCGGTCGCGAGCACTGGACCATCACGGTGCCCGCGTGGCCGCTGCTGCAGGCGCTCGCCCGCGGTCGGGCCATGGAGCCCCGCGTCCACCTCGTCGACACCGTCGAGGAGGCCGTCGCGTTGGTCGATGGCGCCTGACGCGCCGCTGGGTCAGCCGGCCAGACGGGCAGGGGTGGCCCGGACGGCGATCACGTCGCGGTAGTGATCGACGAGGGCCTCGTTGACCGACGTCCACGACCGGTCACGAACGCTGCGCCGGGCCGCCAGCCCCATCATGCGGCGGGTGAGCTTGTGGCCGACCAGGCGGTCGACGTACGACGCGAGGTCGGCGCCGTCACCTGGCTCGTAGAGGTGCCCCGCGACGCCGTCGGACACCACGTCGATCGGACCGCCGGAGCGCGGTGCGACCACCGGGACGCCGGCGGCGAGAGCCTCCTGCGCGGACTGGCAGTAGGTCTCGTGGCGACCGGTGTGCACGAAGACGTCGAGCGAGGCGTAGGCCCGGCTGAGGTCGCCGCCGTGCAGGACCCCGAGGAAGGTGGCACCGGGGAGCAGGCTGCGCAGCCGCTGCTCCTCCGGGCCGCCTCCGACGACCACCAGCGCGTAGCGGGGGTCGTCCGCCAGGTGGCTCAGCAGGTGGAGCTCCTTCTCGGGGGCCAGGCGACCGACGTAGCCGACCAGGAGCCGGCCGTCGGGGGCGAGCTCGCGACGCAGGTCCGCGGAGCGCCAGACCGGGTGGAACGCCTGGAGGTCGACACCGCGGGGCCACAGCGCGGTGCTGGGGATCGCGAGGTCGCGCAGCTGCGCGAGGCTGGCCGAGGACGGCGCCAGGGTGCGGTCGACCTTGGTGTGGATGCGGCGCGTCAGCGACGCCATGGCCCGACCGCCACCGGGCACGTCGTAGCGCTCGGCAAAGCCCACGAGGTCGGTCTGATAGATCGCGATGGTCGGGATCCCCAGGCTCTGGGCGGCCTTCGCCGCCTGGTAGCCCAGCGTGGCGGGCGATGCGATGTGGACGACGTCGGGCGCGAAGCGCTCCATGATCGAGCGCAGCCGACGCCTCGTCTCGAGACCGATGCGGAAGTCGGGGTAGAGCGGCAGATTGGCGCCACGGGCGTGCAGCACCGGGAACCCGGCGTACGACGAGGGGCCGGTCGGGGCGACCAGCGCGGCGTCGTGCCCGGTGGCGGCAAGGTGCTCGAGCACCCGGCGCACGGAGTTGGTGACGCCGTTGACCTGCGGGAGGAACGACTCGGCGACGACGAGGACGCGGAGGCGGTCGGGCGGCGTGCAGGTCGAGGAGGCTGCGGAGGACGGGCTGGGGAGCTCGAACAGGTCGGCCATGGCCAGGAGGCTAGGAGTCGGTCCGCAACGGGCGAGGAGATCCGTCTGGACGCCGCGTGAACTCCCCCCGACGGGTTGATGGCGACCGCAGCGGGAGGGGTGCGGACCAGCGCCCTACCCCCCGGGAGTCCTCGCGGTGCATGAGTCCCCGGCCAACCGGGGATGTTGGCGCTTGTCCGCCAATCCTGCCGGGCAGTTCAGCAACCGATCGGCGCAGCTGAGCGTGGGGGCGGCACGTCCGGCGGTGAACTGCCGACCTTCGGTCCGCGGCGAGTCAACGCAGCGGCACGACGTAGGAGCGCTCCTGGCCGAAGACCGAGAAGCCGGCCCGGCGCAGGATCGGCCCGGAGGTCTGGACGCGCCCCTTGACCAGGCCCATCGTCAGGCCGTGCTCGCGCGCGTAGGTGAGCCGCGCGGACAGCAGCGCCCGGTAGATGCCTCGGCCGCGCACCTCCTCGAGGACCGAGCCGCCCCACAGGCGGGCGACGTGCTCCCCCACGGCAAGGCCGGCCGCGCCGACCGGACGGCCGTCGAGGTAGGCGACCAGGCACCCACCGTGTCCCGCGAGCACGGTCGCGGCTGCGGTGCGGGCCGCTGACTCCAGCTCCTCGTCCGGCGGCATCTCGTCCTCGAAGACGATCGACTGCACGAGCTGGGCGTCACGCTCGGTCGTGACGTCGGTGTTCCACCGGAGCTCCACCTCAGCCTTGACGTCGAGGTCGACGGCCGGCTCGGAGAGGTCCAGGGCGAGCACGTCGAGAGTCTCCTCGACCACGCCCCCGAGCGCGACGACCGCGGACTCGAGCCCAGCAGGTGAGCCGAGCCTGACCCACCAGAGAAGCTCGTCGACGTCGTCGAAGGTGCGGGCACGCTCCATCACCTCGGCCACGACCGCGTCGAGCTGGCGGCGCGGCTCGAGGCGCAGGAGCTCCAGCGGCCGGGAGAACCACACCGGGTAGCGCACCAGCAGCAGCTCGTCGGTCTCCACCGTGGTCGCGGACTCAGGCACCCAGGTCCAGGCGGCGCAGGCCGCAGCGACGTCCTCGGGGGTCATGCGGGGTTGGTGAGCGGGGTGGGCACGCGCCGCTTCATCAAGGTATGCAGGCGAAGATCCACGCCTCACGGTTGCACGACCGGCCGCCCTCAGGCCTCGGTCGCGGCCAGCTGCCCACAGGCAGCGTCGATCTCACTGCCGCGCGTGTCTCGGATCGTCGTCGGGACGCCCTTGGCCTCGAGACGCCGGACGAACTCGTCGGTGTCCTCGTCGCTGGACCGCGTGAACTGTGACCCGGGGACCTCGTTGAGCGGGATCAGGTTGACGTGGACCCAGCCCCAGTCGCCGTAGGAGCGCAGGAGGTCACCGAGCAGGTCGGCGCGGTGGGCCTGGTCGTTGATGCCGCGCATCATGGCGTACTCGATGGAGACACGACGCTTGGTCACCCGCGCGTAGTTCCACGCGGCCTCGACCGTCTCGGCCACCGACCAGCGGGTGTTGATCGGCACGAGCTCGTTGCGCAGCTCGTCGTCGGGCGCGTGCAGGCTCAGCGCGAGCGTGACCGGGATGCCCTCCTCGGTCAGCTGGTCGATGCGGTTGACGAGGCCCACGGTCGAGACGGTGATGCCCCGCGCGGACATGCCGAGGCCGTCGGGCGAGGGGTCGACCAGGCGTCGTACGGCGCCGATGACGGCCTTGTAGTTGGCCAGTGGCTCGCCCATCCCCATGAAGACGACGTTGGAGACGCGACCGGGACCACCGGGGACCTCGCCGCGCGTCATCGACCGGGCGCCGGCGACGACCTGCTCGACGATCTCGGCGGTCGACATGTTGCGCTGGAGGCCACCCTGGCCGGTGGCGCAGAAGGGACACGCCATCCCGCAGCCGGCCTGGCTGGAGACGCAGACCGTGGCTCGGTCGGGGTAGCGCATGAGGACCGACTCGACGAGCGCGCCGTCGAAGAGCTTCCACAGTGTCTTGCGCGTCGTGCCCTTGTCGGCCTCCATCGTGCGCAACGGCGTCATCAGGGTCGGCAGGAGCGCCTCGACCAGCTCGGCGCGCTGGGCGGCCGGGAGGTCGGTCATCTGCTCGGGGTCGTCGACGAGGCGACCGAAGTAGTGCATCGAGAGCTGCTTGGCCCGGAAGCCGGGCAGGCCCTGCTCCTCGAGCAGCGCCTTGCGCTCGGGCGAGGTGAGGTCGGCGAGGTGCCGCGGGGGCTTCTTGCGGCCGCGCGGCTCGTCGAACACGAGAGGAAGGGTCTTGATCGGCTCTGACATCAGGTCCTCAGTCTCCCACCGTCGCCGAGGGGCACGAAAACGTCAGCCCTCGACCTCGACGAGGAACCACACGACCAGCGCAGCCACCCCCACCACGACCAGCAGCGTGGTGGACATCCCGATCAGCATGTAGCGGCCAAAGCGTCGGGTGCGCGGCGCGGCCACCAGGCCGATCGGCACACCGAGGGTCAGCAGCACGAAGGGGAACAGCTCCTCCGCGCGGCCGTAGTCGAACAGCGCGCTGAGGACCGCCGCGAAGACACCGGGCACCAGGATCACGAACGCCAGACCGGTGAAGAACCCGGTCAGGGCGGTGAACGTCGGATGGTCGCGGTGCCACCAGTCGGGTGGGCGCTCGTCCTGCTCGGTGCGCTCGTCCTGCTGTTCGGTGCTCATGCGGAGCCTTCCGTCAGTCCTTGGATGATGTAGTCGCAGGCTCCGGCCAGCACGATCGAGCTCAGTCCGGCGCCGATCATCAGCCCGACCGCCCACATCCGCGTCGCTCGGAAGAAGAGCATCGGGGCCGGCAGCAGCGTCGGGACGAGCACGCAGAGCGCGAAGACCACCTCGCCGGTGATGCTGGAGTCGCTGCTGAACGTCGAGCCGATGACGAGCAGCACCGCGACCAGCACGACGACGCCGCCGGCCATGCCGATCACCGCACCGATGAGCACCTTCGACCAGCCAGGCATCCCCGGCTGCTCGTGGTAGGGCGAGGGCGGTGGCGGGTAGGGCTGCCCGTAACCCGGCCCGTAACCCGGCCCGTAGCCCGGCCCGAAACCTCCGGGTGGGCCGTGGTCGGCCAGGCGCTCACCCCCTGGTGGGGTCGGAGGCTCGGTCACCGCCACCACCTCCCGCGCCTCGTCGTCACCAGCAGAGGGTAGAACGCGCGGAGCCGGGATGGGGCGATCACCACACCCACCAGCCCAGCGCGATCCTCGTCACGCCGGCGGCGACCAGCGCGGCGAGGTAGACCAGCACGATCCGGCGCCGAGGACGAGGCCGCCGATGATCGGCAGCGCCCGCAGCGGCTTGCCCGGAGGCCCCTGGTCGCTCATGGCCTCAATATGTCACCGGATCAGGAGTTGCGGCGCGCGATCGAGGTGTTGAGGGCCGCGGCGAAGCCGCACCAGAGCGGGTACGGCGCCAGCGCGGTGCCCAGCGACGGGTCGACGTCTCCCACCCGCTTGACCAGCGCGGCCGATTGCACCGCGAGGACGGCGCACCAGGCGGCGGACAGCCAGGGTCGACGCACTCGCCAGAAGAGGACGCTCCAGCCGGTGTTGAGCACCAGGTTGGTCGCGAGAGCGCGTCGCAGCGCGGAGGCCTGGTCGCGGCGACCCTCCTGCTCGAGGAGGGTCAGTGCAGCGGCGCTGGTGAGGGCGATGTCGGCGTAGAGCGGGGTCCACACCAGCGGGTAGGCAATCGTTGGTGGGTCCCACGGCGGCTTCTCGAGCCGGCGGTACCAGTCGGTGTCCGGCGTCGTCGCGGCCGCGCCGATCCCGGCGCTGGCGAAGCCCCCGAGGCCGGTGGCCGACAGTATGCGCAGGCCTCGGCGGGTGCGTAGCGTGCTCCAGGAGGTCATGGGGCCAGCATGTCAGGGGCCACCACGAGGACGTCCGGCATCGCCAGGGCCGCCCAGCGCCCCAGGTCGGGCTCCGACCCCGTCAGCTCGGCGATGGTGACGGTCCACGCAGTGCCGTGACCGACGAGCACGACGTCCTCGCCCGCGCGGACGTCCAGGATGCGGCGGACGGCGGGGACCACGCGGTCACGACAGGCGCTCAACGGCTCCCACCCGTCGTACGCCGGGGTGTCGGGGTGCTCGAAGGCCAGCCGTACGACACCTGCGAAGTCGTCGATCCAGTCGGTCGTCCCGCGTCGGTGCTCGCCGAGGTCCTCGACGATGCCGACCTCGCCCTCGGTGAGCAGCTGGGCGGTGCTGATCGCCTTGGGCTCCGGGGAGCAGAACCAGGCAGCGTCCTGCGGGAGCCGACCCGACTCGCGCAACGCCCAGATGTCGTCGAAGCCGGCCGGGTCGAGCTCCCAGGCGGCCGGGATGTGCTCGCGGTCGGGCAGCGAGCGTCCGTGGCGGACGAGGAAGAGCGTCATGTGAAGACGAGGTAGTGCAGGAGCAACCAGATCGGGGCGGCCGTGGCGAGCAGCGAGTCGAGCCGGTCCATCAGGCCGCCGTGACCGGGGATGACCTGGCTCATGTCCTTGATGCCGAGGTCGCGCTTGATCACCGACTCGCACAGGTCGCCGAGGGTGGCCATGACGGCGGCGATGAGGCCTAGGCAGACGCCGATCCACCAGTCGGCCTCGAGCAGGTAGACCACGAGCACGATGCCGGAGGCGATCGTGGCCAGGACCGAACCGACGAAGCCCTCCCAGGACTTCTTCGGCGAGATCACCGGCGCCATCGGGTGCCTGCCGAAGAGGACGCCACCGATGTAGCCGCCGGTGTCGGAGGCGATCGTGACCAGGATGAAGACGATGATCGCCTTGACGCCGTCGTCGTCCAGGCCTGCGGAGTTTCCGGTGCCGCCCTCGGCGAGCAGCAGGGCCACGAACGAGCCGAGGAACGGCACGTAGACGAGCGTGAACACCGAGGCGGTCGCGTTCTGGACGTAGCCGTCGATGCCGCGGCGCAGGAGCCACAACATCGTGACGAGGGCGGCGACCGCCGTGGCCGTCACCAGCGCCGGGGCCCCCCAGTAGTAGGCGACGACGACCATGGCGACGCCGCCCAGCATGAGCGGCTGTTCGGGCAGGTCGATGTCCTTGGCGATCATCCCCTTGCGGAGCTCCCAGATCGCCACGACGACGGCGACGACCACGATCAGCATGAACGCGGTCTTCCAGAAGAACAGCGACGCCGCGATCGCGCCGAGCAGCGCGGCCGCGGACGCCAAGGCCGCCGGGAGGTCACGTCCGGCGCGGCCGTGGTCCTTGGTCGGCGGCGCCGTCGGCGAGGTGTCCGTCATGGGGGTGTGAGCTGTCGGGGTCCTCAGACCTCGATCAGCTCGGCTTCCTTGTTCTTGAGCATCTCGTCGATGGCGTCGGTGTGGGTCTTCGTCACGATGTCGAGCTTCTTCTCGGCGCCGGTGACGTCGTCCTTGCCGACCTCGCCGTCCTTCTCGAGCTTCTCGAGGTTCTGCTTCGCCGTACGGCGCAGGTTGCGGACCGCCACGCGGCCGTCCTCGGCCTTGGACTTGGCGACCTTGATGTACTCCTTGCGGCGCTCCTCGGTCAGCTCGGGGAAGACGCAGCGCAGCACCTTGCCGTCGTTGGAGGGGTTGACACCCAGGTCGGAGTCGCGGATGGCGCGCTCGACGTTGCCCATCGCACCCTGGTCGTAGGGCGCGATCAGGATGACGCGGGCCTCCTGGGCGGTGAAGGACGCCAGCTGTTGGAGCGGGGTCGGCGAGCCGTAGTAGTCGACCACGATCTTGCTGAACATGCTGGGGGCGGCGCGGCCGGCCCGGATCGCGGCGAACTCCTCGCGCGTCGACTCCACCGACTTGTCCATCTTGGTGTCGGCTTCCTTGAGGATCTCGTTGATCACGGTGCTTCCTTTGCCTTGGTCTGGTGCCGGTGTGCTGTGCCGGGGCGGATCAGTCCGCGCTGACCAGCGTGCCGATTCTGTCACCCTGCACGGCGCGGAGGATGTTGCCCTCGGGCTCCATGCCGAAGACGATCATCGGCATCTTGTTCTCCATGCAGAGAGCGAACGCGGTGGCGTCGGCGACCTTGAGGCCCTGCTGGAGTGCGTCGTTGAACGTGATGTGCTCGAGCTTGGTGGCCGTCGGATCGAGCTTGGGGTCAGCGGTGTAGACACCGTCGACGCCGTTCTTGCCCATCAGCACGACCTCGCACTTGGTCTCGAGGGCCCGCTGGGCAGCGACGGTGTCGGTCGAGAAGAACGGCATGCCCATGCCGGCACCGAAGATGACGACCCGGCCCTTCTCCATGTGCCGGATCGCCCGACGCGGGATGTAGGGCTCGGCGACCTGGCCCATCGTGATGGCGGTCTGGACCCGGGTGTCGACGCCGAGCTTCTCGAGGAAGTCCTGGAGGGCCAGGCAGTTCATGACGATGCCGAGCATGCCCATGTAGTCGGCCCGGACCCGGTCGATGCCACGCTGCTGCAGCTCGGCACCCCGGAAGAAGTTGCCACCGCCGGTGACCACCGCGATCTGGACCCCGGCTCGGGACACCGAGGCGATCTCGCGGGCGATGGCCTGGACGACGTCCGGGTCGATCCCGACCTTGCCGCCGCCGAACACCTCGCCGGACAGCTTGAGGAGGACGCGCTTGTAGCCGGTCACGGGGTATCCCTTCGCATGAGTGAAGCCGGTCCGATGAGCTGACTCTCACTCATCGAACCGGCCTCCTCGTTCGTTCTCGGGTGGTCGTGCTGGTCGGCACCCTATCCCTCCGACTCGCTCGGGCGTGGGCCCGGAGCAGTCTGGATCAGGCGCCGACCTCGAAGCGGACGAACCGCTTCAGGGTGGTGCCGGCCTCGTCGAGGACCGCCTTCACCGACTTCTTGTTCTCGGTGACCGACGGCTGCTCGAGCAGGACGACATCCTTGAAGAAGCCGTTGAGCCGACCCTCCGTGATCTTGGCGATCGCCTGCTCGGGCTTGCCCTCCTCACGCGAGGTCGCCTCGGCGATCTCACGCTCCTTGGCGACGACGTCGGCGGGGACCTCGTCGCGGGTGAGGAACTGCGGACGCATCGCGGCGACCTGCATCGCGGCAGAGCGCGCGGCGTCGGCGTCACCGTCGTACTCGACGAGCACGCCCACGGCGGGCGGCAGGTCGGCGGCACGCTTGTGCATGTAGACGACCGTGGAGCCCCCGAAGTAGGCGACGCGACCGAGCTCGATCTTCTCGCCGATAGAGACGGCGAGGTCCTCGACGACCTCGCCGACGGTCTTGCCACCGAGCTCGACCGCCTTGAGGGCCTCGGCGTCGGCTGCCTGGGCGGCGTCGGCCGCGTCGGCGATCTGCTGGGCCGCCGTGACGAACTGGTTGCCCTTGGCGACGAAGTCGGTCTCGCAGTTGAGCTCGACCAGGGCACCACCGGAGGTGGCGACCAGGCCGGCGGAGGCCTCGCGCTCGGCGGCGCGCTCGGCCATCTTCTTGCCGCCCTTGATCCGCAGGATCTCGACGGCCTTGTCGAAGTCGCCGTCGGCCTCGGTGAGCGCCTTCTTGCAGTCCATCATTCCGGCGCCCGAGCTCTCGCGGAGCTTCTTGACGTCAGCGGCGGTGATGTTCGCCATGGGTGTGTGTCTCCCTCAGGGTCTGGTGGGTCGAGAGGTCGTCCCGGTGCGGTGGCGCGCACGTCGTGGGCGCCACCGCAGTCGGCGACGATCAGGCCTTGGCCTCGTCGGTGGCCTCAGCCGCGGGGGCCTCGGCTACAGGGGCTTCGTCGGTGGTCGCGGCCTCGGCGGGTGCCTCGGTCGCGGCCTCGGCGGGTGCCTCGGTCGCGGCCTCGGCGGGTGCCTCGGTCGCGGCCTCGGCGGGTGCCTCGGTCGCGGCCTCAGCAGCGTCGGCGGACGCAGCGGCCTCGGTCGAGGCGCCCGTGGCCTCGGACGCGGGGGCCTCGGCGTCGCCACCGGTCGCCTCGACGGCGACCTTCTCGGCGTCGCCGCCCAAGAGCTCGCGCTCCCACTCGGCCAGCGGCTCCTCGGCACCCGGGGTGGCGGTGCCGGTCTTGGCGCCGGAGCGGGCGATGAGGCCCTCGGCCACGGCGTCGGCGACCACGCGGGTCAGCAGGCCGACCGCGCGGATGGCGTCGTCGTTGCCCGGGATCGGGAAGTCGACGAGGTCGGGGTCGCAGTTGGAGTCCAGGATGCCGATGATCGGGATCTTCAGCTTGCGGGCCTCCTCGACGGCGAGGTGCTCCTTGTTGGTGTCGACGATCCACACCGCGTTGGGCGTGCGGGTCATCTCGCGGATGCCGCCGAGCGACTTGTTCAGCTTGTCGCGCTCGCGACGCATCTGCAGCAGCTCCTTCTTCGTGCGGCTGCTGCCGGCGACGTCGTCGAAGTCGACCTCGTCGAGCTCCTTGAGGCGGTTGATCCGCTGGTGCACGGTCTGGAAGTTGGTGAGCATGCCGCCGAGCCAACGCTGGTTGACGTAGGGCATGCCGACGCGCGTCGCCTGCTCGGCGATGGCCTCCTGCGCCTGCTTCTTGGTGCCGACGAACATGACCGTGCCGCCTCGGGCGACGGTCTCCTTGACGAAGGCGTAGGAGCGGTCGATGTAGGCCAGCGACTGCTGCAGGTCGATGATGTAGATGCCGTTGCGCTCGGTCATGATGAAGCGCTTCATCTTGGGGTTCCAGCGACGGGTCTGGTGCCCGAAGTGGACGCCGCTCTCGAGGAGCTGGCGCATGGTCACAACTGCCATGGTGATGGTTCTCCTGTAAGGAGGCAGCACCGTGATGTCCGTCCTTGACACAGGACGCACCGGGGCTGGCTCCGGTCGTTTTCAGTTCGTCACGACTGACGGATGTCGGCCGCGCCTGACGCTCGCGCGCGACCCCACCTGCTCGACCGTGAGATCTCGCGGGACTGAGGGCCGTCGCCCACGGGTGGTCGAGACTCAGGAGCCTCGTCGTGGTCGGCAAGCGTGCGAATTTCAGAACCGGGTCGAGACCTGGCTCTGATGGGCTCAGACTAGTCGAGCGTGGCCACCGGCCGCCAATCCACCCGAGCTGCCCACCCCGCATCCACAAGGGCCCGCGCGGACGTCGTCGTCCCCAGGTCGCACTCCTGCGGACGCGCCGGCTGCCCGACGCGCCTGATCATCGGCTCATGACGCCCTCCACGGCCACCCCTGCCGGACCACGAGCCCGCGCGGCACTCGCTGCGTTCCTCGCCCTCGCGGTCGCCCTGGTGGTGATCGCGCCCCTCGCCTCGGCCCTCGAGGGGCCCGACCCGGTGGGGGTGTGGCCACTGGCTCCCGACCCCGAGGTCGTCGCGACGTTCGACCCGCCCGACTCCGCCTACGGCGCCGGTCACCGAGGCGTCGACCTCGCGGCGCGCTCCGGCCAGCCGGTCCGGGCCGCCCTGGCCGGGACCGTGACGTTCGCCGGGACCCTCGCCGGCCGCGGGGTGGTCGTCGTAGGCCACGGCCCGACCCGCACGACCTACGAGCCGGTGACGGCCACCGTCGCTCTCGGCGAGAGCGTTGCTCGCGGAGGTCGCATCGGCACCCTCCAGCTCCCGGGCTCCCACTGCTTCCCGCGCGCCTGCCTGCACTGGGGCTGGATCGAGGGCGAGACCTACCTCGACCCGCTGCGGCTCGTGGGCGGTGGCCCAGTCCGTTTGCTGCCACTGTGGCGAGACCTGCCCGTCGTCGGCCCGCGGGAGGCACCCATCCTGCGAGCAGGTCCCGCCCCGTTCCTCGTCGCACCCCCGACATGGCCTTCATTGCTACAGTTGCTACGGCACTGGAGCGTGACGTGAAGGAGATGACCGTGCAGCGGATTCCCCACCGCGAGCTGCGCAACAGCAGCGCCGAGATCCTCCGTAGGGTCGCCGACGGAGAGGCCTTCGAGGTGACCAACCACGGCGTCGTGGTCGCGATCATCTCTCCTCCGCCAGCTGGTCGAGGGGGGCTACCGACTGACCGGGAGGCGACGCGTCGAGGTGGGTGGTCCGACCTGCCGAGGCGCAGCCTTCCGCGATCGACGGCGGAGGTGTTGGACGAGCTGCGCGAGGAGCGGCTGTGATCGTCTACCTGGAGTCGTCGGCCGCAGCGAAGCTCCTCGTCGAGGAGCCCGAGAGCGCCGCCCTGGTCGACTTCCTGACCCAGCTGCACGAGGACGACGTCGTCGCGTCAGCGGTGCTGCTCGAGACAGAGATGCGTCGCTTCGCCGCCCGCGTGTCCCTCCCTCAGGAGGACGTGACCTCCCTCGTCGACGGAGTGCGCCTCCTGCGCATGGGCCGCAAGGTCTTCCACACCGCCGGGGTGCTGCCCGGCACCGACCTACGCAGCCTCGACGCCCTGCACCTCGCCACCGCGGTCTTGCACGAGGCCGACGTGATGGTGACCTACGACCGCAGGCTCCTCGCCGCTGCCTCGGCTGTCGGCCTGCCCTCCCTCTCGCCCTGACCCGGCCCGACCCGGCCCTACCGGTGACGGTTCCCGTCAGGCGCGGGGGTGGGCCTGCTGGTAGGCGCGACGGAGACGGTCGGTGGTGACGTGCGTGTAGAGCTGGGTCGTGGCCAACGAGGCGTGACCCAGCAGCTCCTGCACCGAGCGCAGGTCGGCCCCGCCTTCGAGCAGGTGGGTCGCGGCGGTGTGACGCAGGCCGTGCGGACCGATGTCAGGGGCGCCCGGCACCTCGGCGATGCGCTGGTGGACCAGGGTGCGGACGGCCCGCGGGTCGATGCGCTTGCCGCGGGCCCCGAGGAAGAGCGCCGGACCGGACCCGTCCACCTGCAGGTGCGGTCGCCCCTGGCGCTGCCAGAAGTCCAGGGCCCGCGCGGCCGGCCGGCCGAACGGCACCGAGCGCTCCTTGCGGCCCTTGCCGAACACCCGGATGACGTAGCGGTCACGGTCGATGTCGTCGATGTCGAGACCGACGAGTTCGCCGACCCGGATGCCGGTGGCGTAGAGCAGCTCCAGCATCGCGACGTCTCGCAGTCCGATCGGGCTGCCGTCGTCGGCCAGCTCGGCCGCGGCGGCGATCAGGTCGCTCGCCTCGTCGGCGCGAAGCACCGGAGGGAGCGTCTTGTGGGCCTTGGGTGAGCCCAGGGACGCGCCGACGTCGGAGGGGGCCCGTGCCGTGCGCGCAAGCCAGGCCGTGAAGACGCGGGCTGCGGTGGCGCGCCGGGCGATCGTGGTGCGAGACAGGCCCATCGTCTGCTGCTTCGCCAGCCAGCTGCGCAGCGTGCGGAGGTCGACGTCGGTGACTTCGGTGCATCCGAGCCGTGAGGCGTGCTCGAGCAGACCGGCGACGTCGGCGGTGTAGGCCCGGACCGTGTGGGGCGTGAGGTCTCGCTCCGAGACGAGGTGACGCTCGTAGTCGCCGAGCACCCGCGCCATCGGCTCCGGCAGCAGGCCGGCCGTCTCCTCGGGCGTCGGGTCGGCAGTCACGGCCTCACTCTAGGAGCGCAGCGGTCAGCCATGACTCAGGCGCGCCCCAGCACTCCGAGGCGCCAGCCGACGCCGTCCTGCTCGACGAGCCCGGTCTTCTCGAGGTGCACCAGCGCGGAGCGCACCTCCACGATGCCTAGGCCGGCGGTGCGGGCCACCGAGTCGGTGCCGACGCCGGCGGCGACCGGCACGGCGTCGAGCACCTGCCGGTGGCGCAGGGTGAGTCGGTCCCGCACCGTGAGCGGCTCCTGCGGCGACTCCAGCAGGTGCTCCCCGACTCCTCCCACCATCTCCAGGACCTCGTGGGCATTCGTCACCAACGTGGCGACGCCTCGCCGCACCAGGTCGTGGGCCCCCTGGGACTGGGCGCTGGTCACCGGGCCCGGGACGGCGAGGACCTGGCGGTTGAGGCGCTCGGCCCACGAGGCGGTGTTGAGGGCGCCGCTGCGCTGGGCGGCCTCCACCACGACGGTGCCGCGCGACAAGGCCGCGATGAGGCGGTTGCGCGCCAGGAAGCGGATCCGCGTCGGCGCGCAGCCGGGCGGCGCCTCGGAGACCACGGCGCCGTGCTGGGCGATGTGGTCGATCAGCGACTGGTGGGCCGCGGGGTAGGCGCGGTCGGCGCCGCAGGCCAGCACCGCGACGGTCGGTCCTTCCATGGCGATCGCCCCGCGGTGGGCGGCCTGGTCGATGCCGAAGGCCGCTCCCGAGATCACCGGGGCACCGTGCCGCACCAGGACCGCCCCCATCTCGGAGGACACCTGGTCGCCGTAGGTGGTGGAGGAGCGCGAGCCGACCACGGCCACGGAAGCCCCCAGCTGGTCGAGGCGCCACGGCCCCTTGACCCACAGGCCGATCGGCGGACCACCACGCTGGTGGAGCTCGGGGGCATTCATCAGGTCTCCGAGCTGGCTGGGCCACTCGGGGTCGCTCGGGATGACGAAGCGGATCCCGAGGCGGTCGGCCCGGTCGAGCTCTCGCTCCGGGTCGGTGGAACCCAACCGGGCTGCGACGTCGGTGAGCATGCCGTGGGAGTCCTCCTGCCGCAGCAGCATGCCGTGGAGGCTGGCGCCCCCCAGCTCGGCGACGAGCTTGGTGAACCGGGGGTCCCCGGGCTCGGTCAGCCGGCTGAGCGCGACGCGGGCCAACCGCTCAGCGGAAGTCATCCGGCCACCTCCTCGACCGTGCCCACGACCGCTGGAGCGACCTGGCGCGCCAGCAGCGGATCGCCTGCCCGGAGGCGGAGGGCCGTCTCGACCTCGACCGCTCCGGGGCGCACGTTGACACCCGCCCGCACCGCGGCGAGGTCGGCGATCGTCATCGCGAGCCGGTGCACACGCACTGCCCCACGGCTCGTGAGGCGACCGGCGAAGACCGCGTCGTCGAGCAGCCGTTGGGCTGCCGGTGGCAATGGCCACCTCTCACGCAGAGCAGGTCCTGGCGCCTGGCCGTTGAGCCGCCAGCTGCAGTCGGCGTAGCGGACCGCCTGCAGGCGGCGCGCCACCTCGACCCTGGCCCGGATCTCCGCGGAGGTCTCGAGGACGTCGAACCGGTCACTGCGCTCGTGCGGCATCGGCGGCTCGACGTGTCGGGTGATGTCGATCCGGTCGGTCACCGGCCCCTTGACGCGGGCCTGGTAGTCGCGGCGGACCACCTCGCGGCAGCTGCACTTGTTGCGACCGACCGACGGCCGGTAGTCGCCGCAGGGACATGGGTTGCACGCCAGCACCACCATGCCCCGCGCCGGCAGGACTGCCGCCTCACCGTGCCGGGCGATCGTGACGTCGCCGCTCTCCATGGGTTGGCGCAACGCGTCGATCACGTCGGACCGGAACAAAGGAAATTCGTCCAGGAAGAGGACACCACCATGAGCGCGACTGATCTCGCCCGGCCGCACCTGCCCGGAGCCGCCCCCGATCAGGCTGGCCTTGCTCGCGTCGTGGTGGGGAGCTCGGAAGGGGGCCCGGAGCACCATCCCCTGACCGGCGTCGAGGGCACCACAGAGGGAGTGGATCGCGGTGAGCTCCAGGGACTCCTCGGGGGCCAGCTCCGGGATGATCGTCGGGATCCGCTCGGCGATGCTGGTCTTGCCCGAGCCCTTGGGCCCGGAGAGCAGGACGTGGTGGCCGCCTGCGGCGGCGACCTCAACGGCGTACTTGGTCTCGCGCAACCCGTGCAGGTCGGCGAAGTCGACCTCCTCGAGGCGCTCGTCGCCTCGCCAGGAGAGAAGCCGGGTGCCCGACATCGGCGCGACGGGCGGCGCCTCGGGCACCTCCTCCCCCGCAAGCTCGGCGGCGACCTGGGCCAGGGAACGCATGCCGAGCACGGTCATTCCCGGCACCATCGACGCCTCCTGGGCACAGGGCTCCGGGACGAAGACCCGGGTCACGCCGCGGGCGGCCGCCGCCAGCACCATCGGCAGGACCCCCGCGACGCAGCGCAGCCGACCGTCGAGCGACACCTCGCCGATGAAGGCCGTCTGCTCGAGGGAGCCACGCGGCACCACGGCGTCGGCGGCCAGGACCGCGACGCAGATCGCGAGGTCGAAGTGGGTGCCGCGCTTGAGCAGGTCGGCAGGCGAGAGCAGCACCGTGATGCGCTTGGTCGCAGGCCACCGGAGGTCGCTGTTGATGATGGCCATCCGGCAGCGGTCCCGCGCCTCGTTGAGAGCCGGGTCGGCACGCCCGACAAGGGTGGTGCCGACCGCACCGGGTGACACGTCTGCCTGGACGTCGATGAGGTGGCCGACTGCGCCGTCGAGACACACCGAGCGTGCGGTCGCGAACGCCATCAGATCCCTCTCACGTGCTCGACCACGGCGGGACCCCGCGGTGGCCGCATCACCGCGACCAGGTCGATGCGCGTGTCGGGAGGGGTCAGGCCGTGGTCTGCGGCCCAGCGCAGGGCGAGGACCCCGAGCCGGTCCCGCTTCTCCGCACCGACTGCCTCATGGGGCGTGCCGAAGGCGTCGCTGCTGCGGGTCTTGACCTCGCAGACGACCAGCACGTGACCTTCCCGGAGCACCAGGTCGATCTCCCCCGCGCCGCACCGCCAGTTGCGGTCGAGCAGGACCAACCCCTGCTCCACGAGGTGGCGAGCCGCCACCGATTCTCCGTACGTGCCCAACGCCTGCCGGGCCGCTGCTGTCGTCGTCATCGCCTGACCTCCTGCGTCGAGGCTGCCTGAGTGAGCCGACGGCGGGGACGCGTGGGCGAGCGGGCTGTGGACGACGCCGTCCTCCGTCGGCCTGTGGACGACTCGTGGTCGCGCCTCAGTGGCGGAGGACAGGGACGTTGCAGATCGCCTGCACGGCGAAGACGTCGGCTCCCCCGACCCGGAGCCCCAGCAGGGATGCCACAGGATTCACGACCATGCTGTCGAGGTTGTAGGCGAAGGGTCGCAGGGTCTTCTCCACGAAGCCGTCCGGGCCGATGACGCCCGACAGGATCGCCTGCGTGATATTGGCGGTCAGAGCACTGAGCGTGACCCCGAGCGTGAGCAGCCCGTCGGCCGAGACGGTGAAGTCGAGCTGATCGACGCTCACCACCGGGATCGCGCTCCGGAGCAGATCGGGGTCCTGGCCGACTTCGACGGGGACGGTGTCGTTGGGCGGCATCCTCAGCGCTGCGATCGTCGCCGGGGCTCCCGTCGGGGCAGCCAGCCTGATCGAGACCGTGGCAGCGACATCGATCTTGCCCAGCACTCCGAGCGTGACCTTGCCACCCAGCTCGATTGCCGCGTTCAGCGAGTAGTCGGCCACACCGGAGGTGACGTCCACGCTGAAGGTGTGGGGGTCAGCCAGCGTCCGTGCCCCACAGTGGACCGGTGGGCTGGTGCTCAGCCGCCCCTGGGCGTTGCCGAGGTTGATCGTGATGCCGCCGGTCGCCTTGCTCGTCTGGAGGGTGCCGTCGATGAGGAAGCCGGACCCGATGTTGATGCTGGGGGTGTTGAGGAAACTGACCGTCGCGTCAGTGGAGACCTGACTCGTCTTGGCGACCGAGACGGCGCTGCCGGGCGCACCACAAGCCAGCTGAGGACCCTGCTGCACGTAGAGGGATCCGGTCACGTTGCCGACTCCGGGCACCCCGGCCTGAATGTTGGGGATGTCGATCGCATGACGTCCGTTGGCCACCATCACGGCACCGGCCAGGATGTCCAGCACACTGAAGTCGGTCTTCAGTGCGGCCGCATCGGTCGGGGAGACGCTCAACGCATCACCGACGCGGACCAGGGGGGTCTTCGTCGCGAGCGCGAGGAAGGACGAGAGCGCCGTGACGGCCAGGCTGTTGTCGGTCGACTCCTTCTTCAGGGCGTCGATCGTGGCGTTCACCAGGTTGGCGAGACCGACCGTCCCGGTCAGGAGCTGTTCGGCGCTTCCGATCCTGGTGTCCGCGGCGAGCTGGGCGAGAGTGATGTCGGCTGCGGCGATCTGCTGGTAGCTGAGCACGCTCAGGTTGAGGCCGAGGAAGTTGTTGAGCTGGCTCACGAGCGCGGAGTCACCGGATCGGACCGCGGCGACATAGGAGCCGAGCCGGTAGCACGCCGTCGACGATGCTTTCGCCAGCGCGGTCCTGGTGGCTGCACCCGAGCCAGGCGCGAACGCGAAGTCGACGACGCCACGGGCCTCGACGAGGACCCCGTCGGGGACGGCGCCGTTGGCCACCTCCTCCACCGCACCGGATGGCAAGGTCCGGGGCAGCTGGGCGCCGTCGGCTCCCGTCACGACGTAGATCAGCGTGGCGGTCACGCCGGTCACCTGACCGAGGGAGGTGGAGTTGCGGGCGGCACTGGCGTCGATGGTGGTCTGGAGCGACGGCGTCCCCGTGCGGATCTCGCCGGCCTTCCTGCCATCGAGGAGTCGGGCCGCGTCGAGAGCTACGACGTCCGCGAGGGCCTGCATGTCGCTGCGCACCACCCGTTGCATGCCGAGGTCGACGGCGAACGCTGCTGCGACGACAAGCACTGCCACGGCAGCGGCGGTCAGCACCGCGACCCCACCTCGTTCGTCCCGGCGCGCCATCAGCTGACCTCGGAGACGGCCGTGTAGGTGAGCTTGTCGGGGATCACGAGCCCCAGGCCGAGGAAGACGGGCTTGCTCGGGTCGGCCTTGTAGCTGTGGGTCACGGTCACCGAGACACAGGTGCAGGTTGTCGGGAAGGTCACCGTGCACGTCAGGTAGGTCGAACCGCAGGCGACGCCCATCGCCGAGCCGACAGCCGACGTGGCCAGGGCAGCCCGGTTCGCGGACAACGGGGCGACCGCGGCTGCTCGCGCGCCTTCGGCCGCTGCCTGGCTCAGTGACTGGCGAAAGCTCAGCATGTAGCCGTAGGTGATGATGCCTATCAGCATCAGCATTAGCAGCGGGGCGATCAGCGCGAACTCGAGGGCAGCGGCGCCACGCTCGGCGCGACGACCACTCCGTCGTCGCAACAGCTCCGGCACGTCCTTGCTCCTCTAGGTGGCCCCCAAGTCAACCCCCACGACCCACGTTAGGTCAGCCAGAGCCGTCGCGGTGCCACTACTGCACTCGTTGGGCAGTGATGACTAGCAGAAATGGCCGATCGGAGGAGCGGACTCAGCCTCGCAGAGCAGGCTCGGAGCAGAGCGGCCTGGGGAGCCCGAAGACGTCCGCGCTGGCGATCCTCACGCCGAGCGTGGCCATCAGGGGCAGCACGAGTGCCGAGTTGAGCTGGGTCGTCAGGGAGGACGTGATCGTCATCGCCGCATCGAGGACCGTGGCCAACGAGCCTCCCAACGCGAGGGGGATGCCCAACAGGGTGGCCGTGACCGTCGTCGTGCTCCTGCTCAGGGTGACCGCTCCTGGGGAGAGCCCTACCCCGGCGGAGCCCGCCGGATAGGCAGCGCTGTAGGAACCCAGGGTCGGGAACTGCATATTGACCGTGGTGCCCGCCGCTGACGAGCTCGCGTTCAACGTCGCCGGGATCACGATGTCGAGGTCCACCAGCACCATCGCGCCGAGGAGCCCGAGGGGCAACTGCATCTGGGCGCCGAGACGGACCGACAGGTTGCCGGTGATGGTCACCAGACCAGGCGTTGCGAGGACTGACATCACGTCGGGCTTGGCGACGTCAGGAGTCCCGCAGGTCGCGGCAGTCAGGGTGCCGGTGGCGTTGGCGGCAGTGACGCTAAGGTTGGTGATGGTGACGCTCGTGGAACTGACGGTCAGCCCGACGGCGGTGACCCCCGGCAGCGAGGCGATGGAGCCGTTGAGGTTGGCGCTCACCTGCTGTGTGGTCGCTGTGGCTGTCGGGACTCGCCCGCAACCGGCCTTGGCTGCCTGACCTACTCGGACGCTGCCCGTCAGGGACGCCAGGGGCAGGTTGATGCCCAGGGAAGGTACCTCGACGAACGACTGGCCGTTGGAGACAGTCGCAGCGCCGTAGAGCAGGTCGAGGGCGTTGAGGGACGCGGCGGCTGCGGCGCCGTTGCCCTGGTCGACGTTGATGAGCGTGCCGACACCGACGGTGGCGGCCGATCCCACCGCGAGCGCGAACGCATCGAGCACGGCGGCCTGCGCGGTGTCACCCTGGCGTCGCAGCACGACCGCTGAAGCGGTGTAGAGCTTGGCCAGCGACACCTCGGTCGTCAGCAGCTGGTCGACCGTCCCGACACCCAGGGACGGGACGCCGATCAGGTCCAGGAGCGACAGCGAGGCGTTGGCGAGACCCTGGTAGCTGGCGATCGAGAGACTGACCGGGCTCCCGAGGGCCTGGCCCAGCACCGCGTTCAGCAGGGCCGAGCGCTTGGTGTCGAGGGCTGCCCCGACCGAACCGATCTTGAAGCAGGCACCCGAGTCGGTGTTGGCCACTGCCGTGCGGACAGCACCCCCGCTGCCGGGGACGAAGGCGAAGCCGACGCTCGTGGCCGCAGTGACCCGCACGGCTCTCGGCACGACAGCCGCAGCTGTGGTGGGCATGAACGCACCCGTGGGGCTGAGCGTGCCCAGCTCGACGGTGACCTGGGGGACGCCACCCACGTTGCAGACCTGACGGCTCGCCGCCGGTCCGCACAGTTGGTTGCGCACCAGGCTGGCCTGGGCCAGTCCTGGCATGAGCGGTGTCAGCTGCGAGACGGTTCGCTGACCATCGAGCTCGCGGACCAGGTCCAGGGCGACCACGTCGGCCAGCGACTGCATGTCACGACGCGCGACGCGCTGCATCCCGAGGTCGACGGCGAAGGCAGCGACGATGATGAGCACCATCGAGATGACCCCGGCGATGATCGCGACGGCTCCCCGCTCATCGCGCCTCCTGGTCAACTGACCCTCGCCTGGGCCGAATAGGTCAGGACCGACGGCATCACGTAGCCCACACCAGGGAAGGACGGGACGATCGGGTGGTCGCGGTAGTTGTAGCTCAGGGTCACGGTCACGCATTCGACTCCGGTGGAGGCCGGCGTGCAGGGGCCCGGTGCTGTCACGCTGCAGGTGCCGACCGCGGCGCTGCCCTTGCGAAGGACGCCGGCATCACAGGTGGCCCCGAAGCTGTCGAAGGCGCCGTCGATCGCGTCATAGCCGGCGTCCTGCTTGTCGGCTTCGAGAAACGTCACAGCGGCAGCGCGTGCTCCCTCGGCCGCGGCCTGGCTGAGCGTCTGGCGGAAGCTGAGCATCACGCCGTAGCTGATGATGCCGAAGAGCAGGAGCAGCAGGAGCGGAACGACGAGGGCGAACTCGACGGCCGACGCACCGCTCTGCGAGCGACGTGCTTGCTGCCTGTGCCAACCGTCCATGACTCCCACCCCGTGGGGGCGGGCCCACCTCATGTGGTCTTCCCCCAATTAAGGGTAGAGCCTCCACTCTGGAACCGTGCTGAAAACGAGCTCCGGACTGGACATGCCCCAGGGGGTATATCCCCAGGTCAGGGCTTCGGCAGGTCGATCTCGGACTGGTTGAGCTCCTCGACGTTGACGTCCTTGAACGTCAGGACCTTCACGTTCTTGGCGAAGCGCGCGGGGCGATACATGTCCCACACCCAGGCGTCGCTCATCGACACCTCGAAGAAGACGTCGCCGGCCTCGGTGCGGGCCTTCACGTCGACCTGGTTGCACAGGTAGAAGCGTCGGTCGGTCTCGACGACGTACTTGAAGATGCCGACGACGTCGCGGTATTCGCGGTAGAGGGTGAGCTCCTGCTCGGTCTCGTACTTCTCGAGATCCTCGGCGCTCATCAGGTCTCCTGCGGGTCGTCGGGGGGCGGTCGGGGACGGACGGATCGGGCTCGCGCGGTCGGGCGTACCCACGGCACTGGCATCGTAGACGTGTGAGGGCGACGGAAGGCAGCGCGGCACGAGGGATACCCCGACCGATCGTGGCCCAGGGGCCGCCCCTGCCGTCGCGGCAGATCATGAGCCAGTGGTGGCGCGACATCAGCTTCCTGCACTGGCGTGTCGACCCCGACCTGCTGGCTCCGCAGCTGCCCGACGGCGTCCGCCCGGACACCTACGACGGCAGCGGCTGGGTCGGGCTCATCCCGTTCCGGATGGTCGGTGCCGGCATCGGTCACGGTCCTGCCGTTCCCTGGCTGGGCACGTTCCTGGAGACCAACGTGCGCTACTACACGATCGACGACGCCGGACGCCGTGGCGTCGTGTTCGCCTCGCTGGAGGCCGAGCGGCTGGCCGTCGTGGCCGGCGCCAACGCCTCCTTCGGTGTGCCCTACCAGTGGGCGCGGATGTCGTGCACTCCCCCGGCACTGCCGCCGGACCCGGGGGGACTGCGGATGCGCTACGACAGCCGCCGACGCAGCCTGTCTCGGCCCCACAGCCGCGTCGAGGTCGAGGTCGGCGACACCCTCGAGGACCCTCAGGGCCTCGAGCTGTTCCTCACCGCCCGCTTCGGGCTCCATACGCGTCGCTTCGGTCGCAGCTGGTGGATCCCCAACACCCATGCGCCCTGGCCGCTGCGCCACGCCCGCGCCCTGTCCGTGGACGACCAGCTGGTCAAAGCGGCGGGCCTGCCTGGCGTCACGGACCGCGCTCCCGACTCGGTGCTGTTCTCCTCCGGCGTGCAGACCGTCTTCGGGCTACCGCAGCGGCTCTGAGGCGCCCTCAGCCACCGACGGCCCCGGGAGGCGCTCCAGGCCGGCCGCACGGCGTACGTTGACGAAGCGCATGCGGTGCACCGGCGAGGGGCCGTGCTCGGTCAGCGCAGCGGCGTGGGTCTCGGTGATGTAGCCCTTGTGCGTCTTGAAGTCGTACGCCGGCCACTCGCCGTCGAGGTCCCTCATCAGGCGGTCGCGGGTCACCTTGGCAAGGACCGAGGCGGCCGAGATGCAGGCCGCGACCCGGTCGCCCTTCCAGATCGCGAGCCCCGGGACCCCGAGCCCGTCGACCGGGAAGCCGTCGGTCAGGACGTAGGCAGGAGGCAGCTCGAGCAGCGCGACGGCACGCCGCAGGGCCTCGATGTTGGCCACGTGCATCCCGAGCCGGTCGCACTCGTCGTGCTCCACGACGACGACCGCCCAGGACGAGGCGCGGCGCACGACCTGCTCATAGCAGCGCTCACGCGCCTTCTCGGTCAGCAGCTTGGAGTCGGCCAGCCCGGGGATGATCCCGGCTCTCCCGGGCGGGAGGATGGCCGCGCCCGCCACGAGGGGTCCGGCACAAGCGCCACGCCCCGCCTCGTCGACCCCGGCGATCGGCTCGATGCCATGACGGCGCAGCGCCCGCTCGTAGCCGTAGAGCCCGGCGTCACGACGCACGGTGAGACCTCGGGGCAGGTCACTCACGAGCGCTCAGTCTGCGGCGGGGGCAGCGTCGGGTGCCGGCACGTCCGCGAACGTCTCGGGCCGGTCGAGCCAGTCGAAGCGGTCGCGCGGCCAGACCAGCACGAAGACCTTGCCGACCACGAGGTCGGTGGAGACGTAGGGGCTGTCGCTGCAGTCGGTCTCGGCATCGGTGCACAGGTGCACCGTGGAGTCGGCGGAGTGCGCGCGGTTGTCGCCCATGACGAAGATGTGACCCTCGGGCACAGGACCGGCGCTCCAGTCGCAGTTGCCCGTCATCGGGCCCTTGCACTTGATGCCGACCTCGGCGGGGACGTAGTCGTCCTCCTCGAGCGGCACGCCGTTGACCAGGAGCCGCCCCTCCACGTCGCAGCACTCGATGACGTCGCCCTCGACACCGATGACGCGCTTCACCAGGTGACCGCCGGTCGGGTAGAGCCCGATCTTGGCCAGCGCGCCGGTGAAGGCGTTGGTGGGGCCGCTGTCCTCGGCGGCGCCGAGCCAGCCGCCCGGGTCCTCGAACACGACGACGTCGCCGCGCGAGGGCGAGCCATCGAACCAGTAGGACGGCTTCTGCACCAGGATCCGGTCGTTCTTGACCAGGCCCGGCTCCATCGACTCCGACGGGATGTAGAACGCCTGGACGAAGAGCGCCTTGATGACGATCGCGAGCACCAGCGCGACGCCGAGCAGCAGGATCGTCTCCTGCCAGATCGGCAGGTTCTTGCGCTTCCTCTTCGTCGTCGTGCCGTCGTCCTCGACCGCGGCGGGCTCGTTGCTGGGCTCGGAGACGACAGTGCGCGCGACCCCTGAGTCATCAGCAGCAGCCGGGTCGGAGGCGCCCTCCTGGGAGGGCTCGACGGGCTCGTTGCCGCGGGAGTCAGAGGTCACGCGCAGAGTCTAAGGACGGTCGTTCGCGGGAGAGCCGGGGGCTCAGAACTCGCGACGCTCCTTGATCTTGGCAGCCTTGCCGCGCAGGTTGCGCAGGTAGTAGAGCTTGGCGCGACGCACGTCGCCGCGGGTCACGATCTCGATCTGCTCGAAGATCGGGGAGTGCAGCGGGAAGGTGCGCTCGACGCCGACGCCGAAGGAGACCTTGCGGACGGTGAACGTGCGGCCGATGCCGGAGCCGTGGATGCGGATGACGACACCCTGGAAGATCTGGACACGCGCGCGGTTGCCCTCGACGACCTTCACGTGGACCTTGATGTTGTCACCGGCGCGGAAGGCCGGGACGTCGTCGCGCTTGGCGGCGTTGCCGAGCTCGGCAATGAGGTTGGTCATGATTTCTCCTCGCGAGTGCCACAGGTCAGGCGCGGTGTCGGGTGGGTTCAGCGGTGTGGGCCAGACGTGTGGCCGGCGGCGCAAGGCTCCCCCTGTGGCAGGAACCCGACGCAGACCCTCCGGGTGTGCTTCGGAGCGGACCTTCGGCCGACTGGACCGGGGGTCGAGTTTGCCACACCGCCGGGCCCCGACCGAAATCAACGTCTCGGCTTGGTCAGCACCACCGCGAGCGGTGGCGACGGCAGGTCGGGGCGCCGCCGGAAACCCGCCTTCTTGTACATCCGCAGGTTGTCGACGCTGCGCTCCCCCGTGAACAACGCGTACGACGTCGCGGCAGGCGGCGCGATCGCCTGGACGTGCTCCAGCAGCAGGCGTCCGAGACCGCGGCCCTGGAGGTCGGGCGCGACCATGATCCGGCCGATGTCCCAGACGTCACCGTCGAGCCGGCCGCGCGCAGCCCCCACCAGCCGACCGTGCGAGCGCACGACCACGGTGGTCCAGCCATCCGGCCCCGCCAGCCCTGCGACGACGTCGTCGAGGGACTCGTGCAGTGCGGGGATCCCGGTCACGCTCTCGTTGGCGACCGCCTCCTGGAGCCAGCAGGCACGCTGCAGGGTGAGGAGCTCCCCCGCGTCGCCGCGCGTCGCGGGCACGACCTCCCACTCGCCGGGGCCGGCCGCGCTGCTGGGTCGCAGCAGGTCCGGCCGGCGCTGCGTCGTACGACGCTCGGCCTGGTCGTGGCGCCAGCGGGCGATGCGCGCGTGGTCGCCCGAGAGCAGCACGTCGGGCACGTCGAGGTCGCGCCAGCTCGCGGGCTTGGTGTAGACGGGGTACTCCAGCAGGCCGTCCTCGTGGGACTCCTCGGTGAGCGACTCGGCGTTGCCCATGAAGCCGGGCAGGAGCCGGACGACGGCCTCGGTGATCGCGAGGGCCGCGACCTCTCCTCCATTGAGCACGTAGTCGCCGATCGACACCTCACGCACCTCGGCACGGCCCGCGGCGTGGTCGAGCACCCGCTGGTCGATGCCCTCGTAGCGCCCGCAGGCGAAGACCAGGCGCTCACGCGTCGCGAGGTCGCGGGCCAGCGCCTGGCTGAACGGCTCGCCCGACGGCGTGGTGACCACGATCGTGCAGCCGCCGTCGACCTCGAGCTCGTCGAAGGCCGCCCCCCAGGGCTCGGGCTTCATGACCATGCCGGCGCCGCCGCCGTAGGGCGTGTCGTCGACGGTGTGGTGGCGGTCGGTGGTCCACGAGCGGAGGTCGTGGACGTGGACGTCGATCAGGCCACGGTCACGGGCCTTGCCCGGCAGCGAGAGCGCGAGAGGGGCGAAGTAGTCCGGGAAGATCGTGAGGTAGTCGAGCCTCACGACTCGTCGTCCTCGAGGGGGGTCACCAGTCCCGGCCGGTCGGCGATGACGATCCGGCCACCCGAGACGTCGACCTCGGGCACCAGCGCCTTCACGAACGGCACCAGCCCGTCGCGCCCGTCGGCGGTGCGGATGGTCAGCAGGTCCTGGGCACCGCCGTGCGCGACGGAGCTGACGGTGCCGAGCTCGCGGCCCTCGAGGTCGACCGCGGTGAGCCCGATGAGCTGGTGGTCGTAGAACTCGTCCGGGTCCTCGGGCGTCTCGCCGGCATCGACGGTGGCGCGCAGGACGACGCCGCGGGCGGTCTCGGCGGTGGTGCGGTCGACCAGCTCCTCGAAGGTCACCAGCAGGGTCTGCTGGTGCCAGCGGGCGCGGGCGACCGTGAGCGTGCGATGGGCGAAGCCCGATCCCTGCGGCACCTCGACGTCGAGGACGGCTCCGGTCGCGAAGCGCCGGTCCGGCTCGTCGCTGCGCAGGTCGAGGGTGACCTCACCGCGGATGCCGTGGGGCTTGCCGATCCGTCCGACCACGAGCTCGATCTGCTGCACGGCCTCAGGGTAGGGCCAGCGCACCGTGGGCAGGAAAAGCAGACCGGGCGCCCTCCCGCAGGAGGACGCCCGGTCCGTGGTTCTTCGACCTGTTGTGCGAGTCGCCGTCAGCGGCGGCGGTCCACGTCGACGAAGTCGATGCGGGCGCCGTCCTTGCCCGCGAGCGCACCGATCACGGTGCGGAACGCGGACGCCGTGCGGCCGCCGCGGCCGATCACCTTGCCGAGGTCGTCGGGGTGGACCCGGACCTCGAGCATCGAGCCACGACGCAGCTGCTTGTCTCGAACGACGACGTCATCGGGGTTGTCGACGACACCACGGACGAGGTGTTCGAGAGCATCGGCGAGCATCGGGCTCAGGCCTTCGACTGGTCGCCCTCGGTGGCCTCGGCCTGCTCGGCCGCCACCTCCGGGGTCTCGTCAGCGGGGACCGGAGCGGCCTCCTCGGCGGGAGCCTCGGCAGCAGGAGCCTCGGCAGCGGGGGCCTCGGCAGGAGCCTCGGCAGCGGGGGCCTCGGCAGCAGCCTCGGGCTCCACGGCCTTGGCGGCCTTCTTCTTCTCGGTCTTCTTGGTGACGGCGTCGCCCTTGGGCTCGCTGGCCGACTCCTTGAGAGCCTCGTTGAAGATCTCCTGCTTGTCGCGCTTGGGCGCGGCGACCTTGAGGGTGCCCTCGGTGCCGTCGATGCCCTTGTGCTTCTGCCAGTCACCGGTGATCTTGAGGATCTTGGCGACGGCCTCGGTCGGCTGCGCGCCGACTCCGAGCCAGTAGACCGCCCGGTCGGACACGACGCTGATGTAGCTCGGGTCCTCCTTGGGGTGGTACTTGCCGATCTCCTCGATCACCTTGCCGTCGCGCTTCTTGCGCGAGTCGACGATGACGATGCGGTATTGCGGCACCCGGACCTTGCCCAGGCGCTTCAAACGGATCTTGACGGCCACGGTTGTGGTGTCTCCTTGAGTTCAGTGGTGGGTGAAGGATCGAGGTCCGGGTGGGGAAACACGCGGGGCGGTCCTTCGATGGGCTCTGCGGCGGCCGGGTGAGAGGGTCCGTCCGCGCAGGACTCAGCCGCCGATTGTGCCAGAGTCGCGCGAGGTCTCCGAAATCGGGCACCCTGCAGGGATGACCCAGCCCCCGATGCCACCGTACGGCGGCCAGCAGCCGTACGTCGCTCCTCCGCCTCCCCCGCGCCGCCGCCGGCCGAGCGCGTGGTGGTTCGCCCTCGGGGGTGCGATGGTCGTCGGCGCGATCGTGGCGTTCATCGGGCTGCTGGTGTGGACGTTGACCGGCTTCTTGGAGGTCGACGCCCGCGTCACCGCCGACGACACGCCCCAGAGCGTCGTGGTCGGCACGGACCAGGACGTGCTGCTCTGGGCCGACCCGAGCGCTCCGGACCTGGACTGTGTGGTCGTCGACGCCGAGTCCGGCTCGCAGATCAGGGGTCGGTCGCCCGGCGGGTCGTTCACCCGCGCCCTCGATGGACGCGAGTGGGAGGGCGTCGCCCGCTACGACGCCGGATCCGGCCGTCTGGAGGTCACCTGCCCCGCCGCGCTCGGTGAGGTCGAGGTCGGACCTGCCCCCGCCATCGGCAGCTTCGTGGGCGGCATCTTCGCCACCATCCTGGTGCCGTTGGTCCTCGGCGGGCTGGGGCTGGTCGTCCTGATCGTCACCGGCGTGCTGTTCGCCACCGGCCGGCCCCGTCACGAGGCTTAGTCGTCCGCCACCGGCCGCTAGGCCACGACCCGACCTCGGAGCACCACGCACCGTGGCTCGAGGAGCGCGGTGAGGTCGCTGAGCGGGTCTCGGTCGTAGACCACGAAGTCGGCCGAGGCGCCCTCGGTGAGGTTGTCGAAGCCCAGCCACTCGCGACCCCGCCACGACGCCGCGCCCAGCGCGTACGACGCCGGCAGGCCCAGCTCGGCCATCGCGATGACCTCTCCGGCCAGATTGCCGTGGCGAGCGACCCCACCACCGTCGGACCCGGCGTACAGGCTCACGCCGGCCTCGTAGGCGGCCATGACCGTGTCGCGGCGGCGCGCGAAGAGGTCCGCCATCGTGGCGGCGTAGTCGGGGAACTTCTCGGCGCCCGCCTCGGCGTAGTCCGGGAACTTCTCCAGCTGCATCACGGTCGGCACCAGCGCGACCCCGCGGGCCGCCATCATCTCCACCAGGTCGCTGGAAAGCCCGGTGCCGTGCTCGATGCAGTCGATGCCGGCCTCGAGCAGGCCCGGGAGGACGTCGCGGCCGAAGCAGTGCGCGGTCACCTTCGCGCCGTGCTCGTGGGCTGCCGCGATCGCCTCGGCGAACGCCGCAGCCGGGAACGAGGGAGCCAGGTCGCCCTCCTCACGGGAGATCCAGTCCCCCACGAGCTTGACCCAGCCGTCGCCGCGCTGCGCCTCCCGCACGACCTGCGCGGTGAGGTCCTCCGGCTCCACCTCGTGCGCGTAGTTTCGGATGTAGCGACGCGTGCGGGCGATGTGGCGACCGGCGCGGACCAGGCGCGGCAGGTCCTCACGCTCGTGGATCCACGCAGTCTCGGCCGCGGAGCCGCAGTCGCGGATCAGCAGCGCTCCGGCGTCGCGGTCGAGGATCGCCTGCTCCTCCGTCGCCTGGTCGTCGACCGGGCCGTGGTCGTCGAGACCGAGGTGGCAGTGGGCGTCGACGAGCCCGGGGACGATCCAGCCCTCGGCGATCGTCTCGGCGCCGGGGACCGGCTCGTAGGTGACGTGGCCGTCCACCACGAAGAGGTCACGGGCCTCCCCGTCGGGGAGCACCGGACCTCGGAACCTGTTGACCGTCATGCCCCGGACGTTACCGACGTCCGGGGCCACGACGTGCTGCGGACCCGTCAGCGGGTGCGCAGACCCCAGCCGTAGGCGAACAGCGGGTCGTAGTCGGCGTCGCCGACGTTGATCGGCTCCTGGGCGACCGAGCGCGGCCAGGTGACGGGCAGACGCCCGGAGAAAGGCTCACGTCCCAGCAGCACGTCGGCGACCCCACCCCCCTCGGCACCCGGCAGCCACGAGGCCACCAGCGCGTCGGTCTTCCGGAGCAGCTCGGGCGGGATGATCATCGGCCGGCCCGAGACCACGAGCACCGTGCAGGTGGCTGCCTGGGCACACACCTCACGCACCGCCTGGATGTCGGCGTCGGAGAGCTGCATCGTCTGAGCGGGACGCGGGACGTTGTTGTCGCCCGGGTCGTAGGCCCAGCGCGGGCCACCCACGTCGCCGAATCCCTCGGCGTACGGCGTCTCGCCGACGACCACGACCCCTGCTGCACCGGGCGGGACCGGGGTGCTGGCGGTCTCGCTGAACCGCACCGGGGCGCGGGTTGCGTCGCGGAGGCCCTCGAGGATCGTCTGGCCGGGCACCACGTTCGTCGAACCGCCCTGCCAGGTGAGCGTCCAACCACCGGTCTGGTTGCCCATGTTGTCGGCATTGCTGCCGGCGACGTAGATCGGCTGGCGGGGGCTCATGGGCAGCGTGTCGTGCTGGTTGCGCAGCAGCACCTGCGACTTGGCAACCGCCTCACGAGCGACGCGGCGGTGTGCAGGGCTCCCGATCGTCTCGATGTTGGTCCGGTCTGTCAGCGGCTTCTCGAAGAGGCCGAGGTCGAACTTGACCGTCAGGATCCGCGAGACCGCGTCGTCGATCCGGCTCATCGGGACCTGACCACCCTCGACGGCCGAGGTCAGGGTGGTCACGAACTCCTGGTAGCTGGCCGGCTCCATGAACAGGTCGACACCGGCGTTGACCGAGGTGGCCACCTGCTGCGCATAGTCGCCGGGCAGCTGATGGATCGCCAGCCAGTCGGAGACGACGAGCCCGTCGAAGCCGAGGTCGCCCTTGAGCACGCCGGTCAACAGCTCCTTGTTGGCATGCATCTTGATCGGGTTGCCGATCCCGTCATCGGTCCAGTCGACCGATGAGAAGGACGGCATCACCGAGCCGACGTAGTGCTTGCTGATCGCGGCGGGGTACGGCGAGAGCGCCAGCTTGCGGAACTCCGCACGGGACACCCGGTCGATGCCCTGGTCGAGGGTGTAGTCGCCCTCGCCGGTGTCCCAGGCGGTCAGGCCGTCGCCGGCGTAGTGCTTGGCCGTGGCGAGCACGCGGTCGCGTCGGTCGAGCTGCCCCGGCCGGCCCTGGAGCCCGTCGATGACCGTCTCCAGCCGCGTGGCGAGGCGCGGGTCCTCGCCGAAGGACTCGTAGGTCCTGCCCCACCGGTCGTCGCGGGCCACGCAGATGCACGGCGCGAACGTCCACTGCGGCCCTGAGGCTCGAGTCTCGATCGCCGTGATGTGCCCGATCCGCTCCAGCAGCCCGGGGTCGCGGGTCGCACCCAGGCCGATGTTGTGCGGGAACACGGTGGCGCCCTGGAGGTTGCCGTGGCCGTGCACCGAGTCGACGCCGTAGAGGAGCGGGATGGACAGCCGGGTCGAGAGCGCCGCCTCCTGGAAGGAGTCGACGGTGTCGGCCCAGGCCTCCGGGGTGTTCTGGGCCGGGACCGAGCCGCCGCCGGACAGCACGCTGCCCAGGCCGTAGGTGGCGATGAGGGTCGGGTCGGCGGCCACGTCGGCGCGCTCGGCCTGGGTCATCTGGCCGACCTTCTCTGCCAGCGTCATGCGATCGAGCAGGTCGGCCACGCGACGAGGCGTCGGCAGGTGCGCGTCCTGGTAGGGCAGCGCGCCCGGCGCGGTCCGCACGGACGCAGCGGCGCCCGCCGGAGCGACCTGCGCTCCGGCGGTGATCGGAGACAGCAACGAGACGGTGAGTGCGGCGACGGCGACGGCGCCGAGGGCGGCGGTGGGCCGCCATCGTGGGTGCAGCAGTGACATGGTTTCCCCTAGCCCGAGAACGAGAGCCCGACGGCCGGAGACCGATGGGGCGCGCCGAGGCGCTCCGTCAACGTAGGAAGCGCTAATTCGCCGCGTCAATGCCAAAAGATCCAAGAACAGGGTCTTTTTAGTGCACTTTCCGGATGAATTGCCTAGGATTCGCCTCATGTCCGCGCCCAGCCCCGGAGCCTTGGAACGCCTGCGCGGCGCCCACCGCCGGGCGGTCACGGGGCTGCTCGCCGGCGGCCCCTTGAGTCGGGCGGACCTGACCCGCGCCACCGGACTGTCGCGCACCACGGTCTCGAGCCTGGTCACCGAGCTGATCGCGTCAGGTCAGGTCATCGAGACCACCGACCGGGGCCGACCGCACAAGGGCGGCAGCGGACGCCCGCCCCTGCTGGTCGCCCTCGCCACGCCCGGCGGCAGCGTGGTCGGGGTCGACGTCGGGCACCACCACGTCCGCGTCGCGGTGGCCGATCGCACCGGTGACGTGCTGGCCGAGGAGACCGCGGCAGTCGACGTCGACTCCCACGGCGCCCACACCCTGGACCGGGCGGCGTCCATGGTCCGCGCGGCCCTGACCCGCGCCGGCCTGGGCCGCGATGACGCGCTGGCGGTCGGCATGTGCGTGCCCGCACCGCTGCACCGCGCCTCGGCACAGATCCGGACCGGCATACTGCCCGGGTGGCAGGGGCTCTGCCCTGGCGAGGAGCTGCACCGCCGTCTCGGACTTCCGGTGTTCGTCGACAACGACGCCAACCTGGGTGCGCTCGCCGAGGTCGGGCGGGGCGCCGCCCAAGGCGTGGCGGATCTGGTCTACGTCAAGGTGGCGAGCGGCCTGGGCGCCGGGATCGTGCTGGGCGGGCGGCTGCACCGCGGTGCCACCGGCATCGCCGGCGAGCTCGGGCACGTCCAGGTCGGCGAGGACGGACCGGTCTGCCGCTGCGGCAACCGTGGCTGCCTCGAGACGCTGGTCTCTGCGTCCCGCCTGGTGCAGGTGCTCCAGCCGGCCCACGACGAGCCGCTCGACATGGCACGGGTGCTCGGCCTCGACGCCGACGGCGACCCCGGCGTACGACGGGTCCTCGGCGACGCCGGGCGGACCATCGGGCGGGCGTTGGCCGACCTCTGCAACAGCCTCAACCCGGAGATGGTGCTGCTCGGTGGCTCGCTGGGGGCGTCCCCGTCGGTGGCGCTGGGCATCCGGGAGGCCCTCGACCGCTACGCGCAGCCGGAGACGGCCGCCGCGGTCCGTGTCGCCGCGGGGAGCCTGGGTGACCGGGCCGAGATCGTGGGCGCGGTGTCGCTGGCCATCGTGCGCGTCGCGGCTACCTGAGCCGCGCCGTCGGGCTACTCGAGGTGGCCGAGCAACCACGTCGGGCTCATGATCAGCGCGCCGTAGCGCTCGACACGGCCCATCAGGATCCGGTCGGCCGTCACGACGAAGACCCGGTCCCCGGTCTCGGAGGCTGCCTTGGCCTCGGCCACGATCGTGTCGTCGCCGTTGCCCTTGGCGTGCACGGTGCGCACATGGGCGTCCTTGCCGGGGCGTACGCCGCCCTTGGCCGCGCCCTCCAGCACCAGCACCACGCGATCCTGGGGCACGTCGGCCACCATCAGCTGGAGGTGCAGCCGGGTCGCCGCGCCGGCACGGTCCTTCCACCAGCCGTCGGGGCGGGCGCCCACCACGTTGGCGCCGTCGACGACGAGGACCGTGCCCATCAGGTTGCCTCTCGTCTCAGGCCGTACGCCGGTCCCCGGCGCCGGCGGGTCCGTCACCGGGTCGCCCCCACGCCGTGCGCTCGCTGCGCTGACGCGCGGCTGGGCGTCTCACTTGAGGAACTTGGAGAAGTCCTTCGGCAGGTCGAGGTTGGCGGCGGCCGCCTCGTAGTCGATGTCTTCCTTCGGCGTGCCGAAGGGGTTGGCCGCGGCAGCGTCGGCCTTCTCCTTGGCCGCTGCCGCCTCCTGGGCGGCCTTGGCCGGGTTGCCGGACTTCTTGGCGCCCTTGCCCTTCTTGGCCACCGCCTTCGGCTTGCCGCGCTTGCCGGCACCAGGCATCCCCGGCATCCCCGGCATGCCGGGCATCCCGCCGCCACGCGCCATCTGCATCATCATCTTGCGGGCCTCGAAGAACCGGTCGACGAGCTGGTTGACGTCGGAGACCATGCGACCGGAGCCCTTGGCGATGCGGGCGCGGCGCGAGCCGTCGATCATCTTGGGGTTGGCGCGCTCGGAGGGCGTCATCGACTGGATGATCGCCTGGATCCGGTCGATCTCACGCTCGTCGAAGTTCTCCAGCTGCTCACGGAACTGGCCCATCCCGGGCAGCATCCCCATGATCTTGGACATCGAGCCGAGCTTGCGGACCTGCTGCATCTGCTCGAGGAAGTCGTCGAGGGTGAACTCGCCGCCCTGGCCGCTGAGCTTGGCGGCGGCCTTCATGGCCTGGTCCTGGTCGAAGGTCTTCTCGGCCTGCTCGATCAGGGTCATCATGTCGCCCATGTCGAGGATGCGTGACGCCATGCGGTCGGGGTGGAAGAGGTCGAAGTCGGTCAGCTTCTCGCCGTTGGAGGCGAACATGACCGGTCGTCCGGTGAGCGAGGCGATCGAGAGCGCGGCACCGCCGCGGGCGTCACCGTCGAGCTTGGTGAGGACCACGCCGTCGTAGCCGACGCCGTCGAGGAAGGCCCGCGCCGTCACGACAGCGTCCTGGCCGATCATCGCGTCGACGACGAAGAGCACCTCGTCGGGGTTGACCGCGTCGCGGATGTCGGAGGCCTGCTGCATCAGCTCGGCGTCGACACCGAGGCGGCCGGCGGTGTCGACGATCACGACGTCGTAGAGCTTGCGCCCGGCCTCCTCGATCGACGCGCGGGCCACGGAGACCGGGTCGCCGACGCCGTTGCCGGCCTCGGGGGCGAAGACGGGGACGCCCACGCGCTCGCCGTTGACCTGGAGCTGCTTGACGGCGTTGGGGCGCTGGAGGTCGCAGGCCACCAGGACCGGGGACTTGCCCTGGTCCTTGAGCCAGAGCGCGAGCTTGGCGGCCAGCGTCGTCTTGCCGGCACCCTGGAGACCGGCGAGCATGATGACGGTCGGGCCGGACTTGGCGTAACGCAGCCGGCGGGTCTCGCCGCCGAGGATGGTGACGAGCTCCTCGTTGACGATCTTGATGATCTGCTGGGCCGGGTTGAGCGCTCCGCTGACCTCCTCGCCGCGCGCGCGGTCCTTGACCGCGCCGACGAACTCCTTGACCACGGGGAGCGCCACGTCGGCCTCGAGCAGGGCGATGCGGATCTCGCGCGCGGTCGCGTCGATGTCGGCTTCGGAGAGCCGGCCCTTGCCGCGGAGGTTCTTGAAGGTGTCGGCGAGCCGGTCGGAAAGGGTGGCAAACACGGAAGTGACGTCCTAGGGCAGGCGAATCGATGGGTCTGGTGGCGTGCCCCAGCCTAACGCCGGGCCCGCGGGTCGCCGCTCACGCGGTCACGGCCGGCCCCGTCAGCGCCTCGCGCACGGCATGCGCCGCCTCGGCCGCCCGCGTCTCCGACAGCACACCGGCCGAGGGCTCCTGGAGGTAGAACACGTCCACCGCCTGAGGCCCCAGGGTGTCGAGGTGCGCCGAGCGGACCGCGACGTCGAGCCGGGCCAGCGCCCTGCAGACGAGGTAGACCACCCCGGGTCGGTCGGCGGTGCGCACCTCGAGGACGGTGGCAAGGTCGCTGGCCTCCGGGCGTACGACGACCGTGGGCGCGAGCTCGGCGCCCGCCGCGGGCCGCAGCCGGTGGGAGGGGTCGAGCCGGCCGTCGACGATCGCGTCGTACTTCTGGCGCAGGATCGCAGGCTCCAGGTCTTCCGCCGCGACCTCCCACACGGACACGCCGTAGTCGCCCTGGGCCCAGACCCGCGCGGCCCGCACCGGGGTGCGCTGGAGGGCGAACATCGCGGCGAAGTCGGCGAGCAGGCCCACCCGGTCGACGGCGATCGTGGTGACGCGCGAGCCGTCGTCGCCCGGCTCGACGGAGATGTGGACGCGCTCCGCACGCAGGTCACCCGGGATCGGGACGTCGTCGCTCTGGATCGCCGGCAGCGCCGAGCCGGTGTCGAGGCCGGCGTGCGCCCGACGGGCCAGGTCGAGGATCAGCCCCGAGCGCCACGAGGACCATGCCTTGGGCGACGTGGCCTTGGCATCGGCCTCGGTCAGCGCACCGAGGAGCGAGACCGCCTCGACCGTCCTGAGCCGCGAGGTCACCAGCTCGACGGTCGCCGGGTCGTCGGGATCACGCGTGGTCGCGGTCTCGGCGAGCAGCAGGTGCCAGCGCACCAGCAGCGCGATCAGGTCGACGCAGTCGGGGGCGAAGCCCATCCGCGTGGCGATGGTGCGCGCGATCGGCTCCCCCGCCACGCTGTGCTCGGTCAGGCCGCCCTTGCCGATGTCGTGCAGCAGCGCGCTCACCATGAGCACGTCGGGACGGGCCACGCCCCGGATCAGGGACGACGCCTCGATGGCGGTCTCGATGACGTGGCGGTCGACGGTGAAGCGGTGGATGACCGAGGCGTGAGGCAGCAGGCGCACCCGCTCCCACTCGGGCAGGAAGCCGGAGAGTGCCCCCGTCTCCTCGAGGGTCTCCCACACGCCCAGCAGGCTGCGCCCGGAGGCCAGGAGCCGCACCAGGAGCTGACGGGCCTCGGCCGGCCACGGGTCCGGCAGCGGCGAGCACTCCCGCACCAGCCGCGCCGCGGTGGCCGGGGCCAGCACGGCGTCGCGCTCGGCGGCGGCCACGGCGGCGCGCAGCAGGAGCACGGGGTCCTCGGCCGGTCGCGCCTTCTTGTCCAGGACGATCTCGCCCGAGGAGAGGGCGACCCCGGCCGCGACGGGCTCGAGCGCGGGACGGCGGGCACCGACGGCCACCGGTCGCGCGAGCACGGCGTCGACGCGGCGCCAGGCCAGGCGCGAGAGGTGGGTGAGACGGCGGCCGAGCTCGCGCACGTGCACCTGGGCGGCCCGGTCGTCCGGGAGCCCGAGGCCCTGCGCGAGGTCGGGCCACATCTCCGGTGTGATGCGCTCGGTCGCCCGCCCCGCCGTGCCGTGCACGACGTCGCGCACGTCGAGCAGCGCCAGGCGGCAGCGCTCGAGGTCGGCGTGGGGCACGTCGACGAGCCAGGTCGCGACCATGCCGCGCAGGACCGTCGCGTCGCGCAGCCCACCCTCGGACTCCTTGAGGTCGGGCACCGACAGGTGGGCCAGCTCGCCGATCAGGTCGTGGCGCGAGCGCACCATCTGGTGCAGGGCCGGGAGCCGTTCCTTGGCACCCTTGCGCCAGTTGGCGAGCATCGTCGTGCGCAGTCGCAGGGTGAGGTTGGGGTCCCCCGCGAGGTGACGCAGGTCGAGCAGGCCGGAGGCCACCCTCAGGTCGGCCTCCGCGGCGGCGAGCATCTCCGGCAGCGTGCGCACGGAGTGGTCGATCTTGGAGCCGGAGTCCCAGAGCGGGTACCAGATCTTCTGGGCCAGCTCGCCCAGGTCGACGCCCTCGTCGGAGACCAGGACGACGTCGAGGTCGGAGTGGGGGGCCAGCTCGCTGCGGCCGTAACCCCCCACCGCCACCAGGGCGGCACCGACGTCGAGTCCCCCGCAGTCTGCATAGGCCCGGGCGCACAGCGCGTCGGCCTCCGCGGTGCGGGCGGCCCGTTCGGGTGCCGTCATCGGGTCAGATCGCCGCGTCGTCCCGGTCGCCGGTGCGCACGCGCAGCACGGAGTCGAGGGGCGCGACCCACACCTTGCCGTCACCGATGCGACCGGTGCTGGCGCTGGTCTGGATCGCACCGACGATCGCCTCGACGTCGTCGTCGCTCACGACGACCTCGAGCCGGATCTTGGGCACCAGGGCGATGTCGTACTCGGCGCCCCGGTAGACCTCCGTGTGACCCTTCTGGCGGCCGTAGCCGCTGACCTCGCTGACGGTCATGCCGGTGACCCCGACCGACTCCAGGGCGACGCGGACGTCCTCCCACTTGTGCGGCTTGATGACCGCGGTGATGAGCTTCATCGTTCTTCCTCCCTCGTGGCGGTGGATCCGCCCAGGACCCCCGAGCCCGAGCGGGCACCGGCGGTGGCGTGCAGGTCGTAGGCGGTCTCGGCGTGGACCACGAGGTCGATGCCGTTGAGCTCGTGCTCCTCGTCGATCCGGAAGCCCATGGCCTTGTCGATGACGAGACCGATGATGCCCGAGACCACGAAGGCGTAGACGAACACCGCGCCGCCGCCCACCAACTGCCTGCCCAGCTGGTCGAGACCACCGCCGTAGAACAGGCCGTCCACCCCGGTCGGGGCGGCCGCCGTGGCGATCAGCCCGATGCCGAACGTGCCGACCAGGCCGCCGACCAGGTGGACCCCGACGACGTCGAGGGAGTCGTCGTAGCCGAAGCGGTACTTCAGGCCGACGGCCAGGGCGCAGACGACACCGGCCACCGCCCCCATCACGATCGCGCCGACCGGCGAGACCGATGCACAGGAAGGCGTGATGGCGACCAGGCCGGACACCAGGCCCGACGCGGCACCGAGCGAGGTCGCGTGGCCGTCGCGCAGCCGCTCGACCCCCAGCCAGCCCAACGCACCGGCCGCCCCGGCGAGGAGCGTGGTGGTGAAGACCACGGCGGCCGTCTGGTTGGCACCGAGCGCGGAGCCGGCGTTGAAGCCGAACCAGCCGAACCACAGCAGGCCGGCGCCGAGCATGACCAAGGTGAGGTTGTGCGGGCGCATGGGGTCCTTGCCGAAGCCGATGCGGCGACCGAGCACCAGGGCCAGGGCCAGCCCCGAGGCGCCGGAGGTGATCTCCACCGCGGTGCCACCCGCGAAGTCGATGACCCCCAGGTTGTTGGCCATCCAGCCGCCGACGTGGTCACCGGCGGAGAAGTCGAAGATCCAGTGGGCGATCGGTGCGTAGACGACGAGCGTCCAGACACCGACGAAGACCATCCAGGCGCCGAAGCGGGCGCGATCGGCGATCGCCCCGGAGACGAGGGCGCCGGTGATGACGCAGAAGAGTCCTTGGAAGACCGCGAAGAGGATCAGCGGGACGCTCGAGTCACCGTTGCTCTCCTCCGACATCAGCTGCGAGAGCCCGGCGTACTGCGTGGGGTCGCCCACGAGGCCGAGCCCGAGGTCGTCACCGAAGGCGATGGAGTAGCCGACGAGGACCCAGAGGATCGTGACGACGGCCAGCGAGCCGAACGTCATCATCATCATGTTCAGCACGCTCTTGGAGCGGACCATGCCGCCGTAGAAGAGCGCGAGGCCCGGGGCCATGAGCAGGACCAGGGCGCTGGCCGCGAGCAGCCAGGCCGTGTCGCCGGAGTCGAGCCCGGTCGGGTCCGCCACGAGCGGCGCGAGGTCGAGGAGAGAGGGAGCGGTCACGGGCAACCACCCTCCAAGCGATTTGTTTCAGACATGTAAACGACCCGGCTGTCTCACGGCAGCCGGGTCGTCCACCCTGCCTTGGTCACCGCTCAGAGAGCGGCTTCGTCCTTGTCGCCGGTGCGGACGCGGATGACGGTCTCGATGGGGCTCACCCACACCTTGCCGTCACCGATGCGGCCGGTCTGTGCGGTCTTGACGATGATGCCGACGATGTCGGCGGAGTCGTCGTCGTCCACCACGATCTCGATGCGGATCTTGGGCACGAGCGCGATGTCGTACTCGGCACCGCGGTAGACCTCGGTGTGGCCCTTCTGCCGGCCGTAGCCGCTCACCTCGGAGACCGTCATGCCGGTCACCCCGAAGATCTCGAGCGCCTCGCGGACGTCTTCCCACTTGTGCGGCTTGATGACCGCGGTCACGAGCTTCATGCCTGGTGTCCTTCCGAGGGAGCCATGCTGGCAGCGAGGACGCCGGTCTTGCCGCCACCGCCGCTCATGCTGGTGTGCAGGTCGTAGGCAGACTCACCGTGCTCGGTGAGGTCGATGCCCTCGGCCTCGTCCTCCTCGGTGATGCGCAGGCCCAGCGTGAACTTGATGGCCAAGGCGATGATCGCGGTGACCACGCCCGAGTAGGCGACCGCGACGAGGACACCGAGCGCCTGGTCGCCCAGGGAGCCCGCGCCACCGCCGTAGAGGAGGCCGTCGATGCCACCCGCACCGTCGGACGTCGAGAAGACGCCGATCAGGATGGTGCCGATGATGCCGCCGACGAGGTGCACCCCGACGACGTCGAGCGAGTCGTCGTAGCCGAGCTTGTACTTGAGGCTGACGGCCCAGGCGCAGACGGCACCGGCGATGAAGCCGATCGCGACCGCGCCCTCGATGTCGACGGCGCCGGTGGCCGGGGTGATGGCGACCAGGCCCGCGACGATGCCGGAGGCGGCGCCGAGCGAGGTGGCCTTGCCGTGCGTGAGCTTCTCGATCAGCAGCCAGCCGAGGATGGCGGCCATCGTGGCCATCGTGGTGGTCGTGAAGGTGCGACCGGTCTCGGAGAAGAACTGGGCCATGTTGGCCTCGTCGGTGTCGCCGGTGAAGACGATCGAGCCGACGTTGAAGCCGTACCAGCCGAACCAGAGCAGACCGGCGCCGAGCATGGTCAGCGTCAGGTTGTGCGGACGCATCTGGTCCCTGGGCCAGCCCATCCGCTTGCCCAGCAGGAGCACGAGCACGAGGGCCGCGACTCCGGCGTTGATGTGGACGGCCGTGCCGCCGGCGTAGTCCTGCGCGCCGATGCGGCCGCAGATGAGCGAGTCGTCGGTGCAGCTGAAGACCATGTGGGCCATCGGGAAGTAGCACAGCAGCGCCCACAGCGGGACGAAGAGCAGCCAGGCGGAGAACTTCATCCGGTCTGCCACCGCGCCGCTGATGAGGGCGACCGTGATGACGGCGAAGGTCATCTGGAACATCACGAAGATGTAGGTGTCCGTCGGGACGTCCTTGAGCCAGATCAGGGCGGTCGGGTCGGCGAAGAACGTGCCGTCGCCGCTCCAGCCCATCGACCAACCGACGGCGACGTAGAGGATGCCCACGATCGCTGCGGCGACGTAGGACATCATCATCATGTTGAGCACTGACTTAGAGCGAGACATGCCGCCGTAGAACAGCGCCAGCGCGGGCACCGTCATCATCAGGACCAGGGCCGTCGCCACCAGCATGAAGGCGTAATAGCCGTCCACAGAACCTCCAGGGAATCACTGTCCGGGGGCGTGGCCGGCTCACGACTGCGTTGTCGTGGCGAGGTCCCCGCCTCATTGCCTGAACCTTCACAACCCGAGGTTTCGGCCCTCGCGCCACTTTGTTGCGAACATGAAACGAGTCCCGGCTCGGTGTTACTTCGGTGTTACCGATCGGGCGCGTCCCGCATGGGAAGCAGTCCGGAGGGGGACGCCTCGGCGGCGGTCGCGCGGCCCTAGGCTGACTGCGTGAAGCTCACCAGGAGGCAACCCGATGCCGTCGTTGCCCCGGCACCGGCCGCACCGGCCGCACCGGCCGCACCGGCCCAGCGCCTGGTCGAGGCCGGCATCGTGGACCGGGAGTTCTGCGAGGCGCAGACCGGCCTCACCTTCACCTCCGACCTCGCAGCAGCGCGATCGTGCGTGGCCGCAGCGGGCGCCTGGTCCCCGCACCCGTTGCTCGACCTCGGCTCGCTCCCCCAGTGGCTGCGCGCCAAGCTCGAGGAGGGGTCGGTCGCGCCCCTGCTGCGCTACCTGACGCGCGCCGGGAGCAGTGACCGGCTGAGCCCGCTCTTCGACGCGTCGTCGGCCGCCGGCACCGGGGAGCAGAAGTCCGCACACCCGGGCGGCACCCTCGGGCTCTTCCTCTCGACCGCGGGTCCGGACACGGAGCTTCCGGGTGGTCGGGGCCTGACCTGGGGCGTCGCGCGTGGCCTGTTGCTGGAGCATGCGCGGCTGGTCCGCGAGCAACAGGAGCGTCGCGGCCCCAGGACGACCGAGACCTGGGACACCGCCGCTGAGGCCGCGTGGCGGGCCCGGTGGCGGGACGCGCCGCTCCCGGACGGCGACGGCCCGGACGACGAGAGCCCACTGGTGAGCGTGGTGATGCCCGTGCGCAACCGCGCCGGCGTCGTCGAGGTCGCCCTCGCCTCGCTCGCCGAACAGACCCTCGAGCGCTGGGAGCTGGTCGTCGTGGACGACGGCTCCACCGACGACACGGTCGCCGTGCTCGAGGCGTGGGCCGCCCGCGACCCCCGCATCCGCGTCGTCCAGCAGGAGTGGGGCGGGGTCTGCGCGGCCCGCAACACCGCACTCGCCGCCGCGCGCTCGCCGTACGTCGCCTTCCTGGACAGTGACAACACCTGGCGCCGGGACTTCCTGCGCCTCGCGGTGGGTGCCATGCACGGGCAAGGACTCCGGGCGGCCTACGCCGGCATGGCGCTGCGCGATGCCGAGGACTCCGAGCGGGTGGTGCACCGCGCCTTCCGCGGCTCCCGCGACGCGCTGATGGTCGTCAACCACGTCGACCTCAACGTGCTCGTGGTCGAGCGGGAGCTGGCGCTGGAGGTCGGTGGCTTCGACGTCGCGCTGCGGCGCTGGGTGGACCACGACTTCGCGCTCAAGCTGGCGCGCGAGGTGGAGCTGGAGCTGCTGCCGTTCCTCGCGGTCGACTACGACGACTCGCGCGCGGTCGCCGACCGGATCACCACGAGCGAGTCCGACGCCTGGCAGTACGTCGTGCTCGGGCAGCACTGGGTCGACTGGGAGGGCGTGCGGCGCGAGGTGGGCTCGCGGGTGGCGGGCCGGGTGTCGGTGGTGATCCCGACGTGGAACGACTCGGCGATGACGCTGCGCGCGGTCGAGACCGTGCTGCGCAACACCCCCGGGGTCGACGTCGAGGTCGTCGTGCTCGACAACGGCTCAGGCTCCGACATCGCGATGACGCTGGGCGCCGGGCTGCTCGGTGACTCGCGGCTGAGGCTCGTGCGCCTCCCGCGCAACCTCAACTTCGCGATCGGCTGCAACGTCGGCTTCGCGCGCTCGACCGGTGAGCACGTGCTCTTCCTCAACAACGACACCGAGCCGCGCCCGGGCTGGTGGGAGCCGCTGGTCGGGCACCTCGCCGACGACCGGGTGCTCGGCGTGCAGCCGCTGCTGCTCTACCCCGACGACACGATCCAAACCGCGGGCACCGTCTTCCCGGTCGACCACGCCATCCCGTGCCACTACCTGGTGGGGCACCCCCTGGAGGACGCGCTCAGGATCACCGACCCGCACTTCCGGGCCGTCACCGCGGCGGCGCTGCTGATGCGGGCAAGCGACGTGGCCGAACTGCGCGGCTTCGATCCGATCTTCGTCAACGGCGCCGAGGACGTCGACCTGTGCCTGCGCGCGGCGGAGCTGCGCGATGGCCACTTCGTCGTCGAGACGGCGTCGCGGATCACGCACCACGAGGGCAAGACCGCTGGCCGGATGACGCAGGTCATGGAGAACCGCGTGCACCTTCTGGGGCGCTGGCGCGGTCGGCTGCCACTGGCCGACCGTCAGCGCTGGACCGAGGCCGGCTTCGCGATCGCCCACATCGGTGGCGAGGACGTGCCTCTCCCCCGACCCAAGCCACTGATCGTGCGGCCTCCCGCTGCGCCGATGGACGACGGGTCGCCGGCGCTGCGCTGGGGTCTCAAGATCGCCGCTCCCGGGGGGGAGAAGGGCGACCTGTGGGGCGACGTGCACTTCGCCCGCTCGCTGGCGCGGTCCCTGGCTGCGCGCGGCCAGGACCCGGTGCTGTTCCGCCACGGCGCCCACCACGTCGCCGCCACCCGCATGGACGACGTGGTCCTCGGCATCCGCGGCCTCGACCCGATCCGTCCCATCCCCGGCAAGGTCAACGCGGTTTGGGTGATCAGCCACCCCGACGACGTGTCCGCCGAGGAGCTGCTCGACTTCGAGCTCGTCTACGCCGCGTCCGCGTCGTGGGCCGCTGAGATGAGCCGGCGGACCGGGCGGCTGGTCCAGCCGCTCCTCCAGGCCACCGACACCGCGTTGAGACCCGCCCGCTCGGTCCCTCTCGGGGACGGCTCGCGTCCGCTCTTCGTCGGCAACACCCACGCCCGCCGCCCGCGCCAGATCGTGCTCGACGCCGTGGCCGCCGGGGTCCCGGTCGAGGTGCACGGTCCGGGCTGGGACGGAGTGCTCCCCGACGGTCACCTGCGCTCGCCGTACGTCGCCAACGACGTGCTGCTGACCCTCTACCGCACCCACGGGCTGGTGCTCGCCGACCACTGGGGCGACATGGCGACCCACGGCTTCCTGGCCAACCGGCTCTTCGACGCCGTCGCGGCCGGCGCGCGGGTCATCTGCGACGACGTGCCGGGGGTCGACGAGCTCGACGGCGCCGTGCAGGTCTACCGCACGCCCGAGGAGCTCGCGCTCCTCTGCTCGCCCGAGGGGCGCTCACGCTGGCCCGCGGAGGACGAGCTGGCAGCGATCTCCGACCGGGTGGCTGCTGCCCACTCCTTCGATGCGCGTGCTGCTCAGCTGCTGGACGACGCCTCCGCCATCTGGACCTCCCGCCAGGGCTGACCCGCATCGCCGAGTCGGCGCGATGTTGCAGGGCGGCGCTCAGCCGGCCTCAGCCCAGGAGCGCGTCGACGAACGCGCCGGCGTCGAACGGCGCCAGGTCGTCGGCACCCTCACCGAGACCGACGAGCTTGACCGGTACGCCGAGCTCGCGCTGGACCGCGACGACGATGCCCCCCTTGGCGGAGCCGTCGAGCTTGGTGAGGACGATGCCGGTGACGTCGACGACCTCGCTGAAGACCCGGGCCTGAATCAGGCCGTTCTGCCCGGTGGTCGCATCGAGGACGAGCAGCACCTCGGTGACCGGGGCCTGCTTCTCGATGACCCGCTTGACCTTGCCGAGCTCGTCCATGAGGCCCTGCTTGTTCTGCAGACGGCCGGCGGTGTCAATGATGACGGTGTCGACACCCCGGTCGACACCCTCCTTGACCGCCTCGAAGGCGACGCTGGCGGGGTCGGTGCCCTCGGGGCCGCGCACGACCTCGACGCCCACGCGCTCAGCCCAGGTCGCCAGCTGCTCGACCGCGGCGGCCCGGAAGGTGTCGGCCGCGCCGAGCACGACCGAACGCTCCTCGGCGACCAGGATCCGGGCGATCTTGCCGACGGTGGTGGTCTTGCCGGCGCCGTTGACCCCGACGACGAGCACGACGCCGGGCTGGCCGTCGGCACCGCTGACCTGAAGACGACGGTCCATGCTCGGGTCGACCAGGGTCAGGAGCTCCTCGCGGAGCACCGTGCGGGGGTCGCCCGCCTCGTTGCCGTCGACCCGCAGCCGGGTGCGCAGCCGCTCGACGAGCTCCTGCGTCGGGGTGACACCGACGTCGGCAGTGAGCAGGGTGTCCTCGATCGACTCCCACGTGTCCTCGTCGAGGCGGTCACGGCTCAGGAGTGCGAGCAGGCCGCGTCCGAGGCCGCCCTGCGAGCCCGCCAGCCGCTGACGCAGCCGGACCAGCCTGGAGGCGGTGCCCTCGGGCCTCTCGAGGACCGCCGCGGTGGGCTCGACGAACTCAGGATCCAGGACCTCCGGCTCCAGGACGTCCGTGGCCCCCGGCTGCGCGCCGGGCGGGATGCCGAGGTCGTCGGTCCAGGTGTCGGGCAGCGGTGCCGGCGTGCGCCGGCGCGTCACCACGAGCCCGGTGACGGTCCCCACGAGGGCGAGCGCCACGAGGGCGATGATCAGGATCACGAGAGCCAAGCCGTCCATGGCCCCAATCCAACCAGAGGCGGGTGCCGCCCCGATCAGCGCTGTGCGGTGCCCCGCGAGGTCAGGCGGTCGGCGGTCTCGGCGTCGCGCTCGTCGTCCTCCGGGTCGAGCGTGGGGACGGCGTCGGCGGCACGCGCCATCGCCTCACCGAGCCACGGAGCGGCCGGCAGCCGCTCCCCGCGGTGCGGGAAGGCGACGAACAGACCCACGCCCGCGCAGATGAGCAGGATGACGAGCATGGCGATCCAGGCGATCAGCAAGGTGACTCCCGAGAGACGAGGAACTGAACCTCACCCTCCCACGCCCAGGTGGACCGAGCTCCACTCCTCAGTCGGCGCGGCCCCGTGACCTGCCCCTCATCGCCCGCACCCGTCGTACGACGCGGCGCGCGCCGGAGGCGGGCGTCGCGGCAGGAGCCGGCGCCCCGGGAGCGGCAACTGCCCCACGGAGCCGGTCACGCTCGGCCCGGACCCGCTCGAGCCGACCACGCGCCTGGAGCACCTCGCCCTGCAGGCGGGTGATCTCCCCGAGCATCGCGTCGAACGTGCGGGTCAGCGCCGTCGACGTCACGACCAACGGCTCCGGCACCGCGGCGCCGGTCGCGGGCCGGACCAGCCAGACCATCTCGTCGGGCTCGGCCCGCACCCAGGTCGACATCTCCTCACCGAGCAGCGAGCGCGGGGTGATGCGCTGGATCGCGAGGCCGCACGAGGCCAGCCGGTCCTCGAAGTCGTCGCCGTAGTAGCGCACGTGGTCGGCCTGCCCGAAGCGCCGCAGCCGCTCCTCCTCGCCGGCCGACGGGTCCTCGTCGGTGACCGTGCCGGGGCGGAACGGGACCTGGAGGATGCCCAGGCCGTCGGGAGCCAGCACCCGGGCGATCTCGCGCATCGCCGCCAGGTCGTCGGGGATGTGCTCGAGCACGTGGTAGCACACCAGCAGGTCGACCGAGTCGTCCGCGAGCGGCACGTCGGTGAGGCTGCCGAGCACGTCGACGCGGCGGTTGTCGGCGCCGAGGTCGAGCTTGAGGTGGGTGCGCGCACCCAACCGGCCCAGCAGCGGTGTGGTCTGCGGCGAGGGCGAGACCTCGAGCAGCAGGTCGACGTCGTCGAGCAGCGGCGAGAGCACGCTCAGCAGGATCGCGAAGAACCGGTGCCGCTCCAGGCTCCGACACCGCGGGCAGGACGCGTCGGGGCGTCCGCCCGGGCCGGGTCGGAAGTCCTTCGTGACGATCCGGTCGCAGGTCGGGCAGTAGCGACGCGGGAAGTCCAGGATCGAGGACGGGGAGGACGTCATGACGGGGTCCTCAGCAGTGGCTCCACGACGGCGCGGATCTCGGCGGGGATCGGGGTGCTCCGCCGCGCGGGATCGGTGTTGTCGACGTAGACGTGCACGAACCGGCCCTCGGCCGCGGCCTCGTCGGAGTCACCCTGGAAGAGCCCGATCCGGTAGACGACCGACGAGGTGCCGACCTTGTCGACGACCAGGCCGGTCTCGATCGGCTCCGGGAAGCCGAGCTCGCGGAAGTAGCGGCACGACGTCTCCGCCACCACGCCGATCTGTGGGAGGGACCGGATGTCGAGCCCGGTCGCCTCGTAGAGGTGGGCGTTGACGGCCGTGTCGAACAGCTCGTAGTAGGTCGCGTTGTTGAGGTGGCCGTAGGCGTCGTCGTCGCGCCAACGCGTGGTGACGGTGCGCCAGGCGACGTAGTCGCCGCGCGTGGGTCGTCCGGGGCCGCTGGACATCAGGCAGGCTCGGTCTCTCGCAGTCGCTGGCTGATGACAGCACTGACGCCGTCTCCGCGCATGGTCACGCCGTAGAGGGCGTCGCCGACCTCCATGGTCCGCTTCTGGTGGGTGATGACGAGGAGCTGGGAGTTCTCGCGAAGCTCCTCGTATATCTGCAGCAGCCGACCGAGGTTGGTGTCGTCGAGCGCCGCCTCGACCTCGTCGAGGATGTAGAAGGGCGACGGCCGGGCCTTGAAGAGCGCCACCAGGAACGCCACGGCCACCAGCGACCGCTCCCCACCCGAGAGCAGGCTGAGCCGTTTGACCCTCTTGCCCGGTGGGCGGGCCTCGACCTCGACGCCCGTCGACAGCATGTCGCCGGGGTTGGTGAGGACCAGCCGGCCCTCGCCGCCGGGGAACAGCCGGGCGAAGGTCTGGTCGAAGGCCACGGTGACGTCGGCGAAGGCCTCGGTGAAGACGGCCTCGACCCGGGCGTCGACCTCCTTGACGATGTCGAGCAGATCGGCGCGGGTCTTCTTGAGGTCCTCGAGCTGCTCGGTGAGGAACTTGTGTCGCTCCTCCATCGCGGAGAACTCCTCGAGCGCCAAGGGGTTGACCTTGCCGAGCATGGCCAGCTCGCGCTCGGCGGTCTTGAGCCGCTTCTGCTGCTCCTCGCGCACGAACGGCACCGGGTCCGGGATGTTGCCCTCCGCGTCGGGCGCCGTCGCCGGCACGTCGTTGTGGGGGCCGTAGTCGGACGCCAGCCCGTCGGCGTCGAGCCCGAGCTCCTCCAGCGCGCGCTCCTCCAGCTGCTCGATGCGCATGCGCTGCTGGGTGCGGGCCATCTCGTCGCGGTGGACGGAGTTGACCAGCTCGTCGTGCTCGCGCATCAGGTCGCGCAGGCTCCCCCGCCGGGTCAGCAGCTCCTGCTCACGGCCGGTGCGGGACGCCTCGACCTCCTGGCGGGCCTCGGTCGCCCGGTGGATGGAGACCTCGAGGCGCGACAGGACGTAGGACGCCGCGACGCCGACCGCTTCCGCGGCCTGGCCCTCGCGGAGCAGCCGCTCGCGGCGGGCTGCGGCCTTGGCGCGGGCCTCGCGCTCGGTGCGGGCGGCGCGCACCAGCGACTCGGCGCGGCCGTGCAGGGCGCGAGCGCGTTCCTCTGAGGTGCGCAGCGCGAGCCGGGAATCCATCTCGCCCTGGCGCGCGGCCTTGGCGGCCTCGGCAAGCCGCTCGCGCTCGGCGGTGTCAGGTTCCTCGTCGGGGGCGTCCTCGGCGGTCGCGAGGCGCTGCTCGAGGTCGGCGAGCCCGGCGAGGTCCTGCTCGCGGGCCGCCTGCGCCTTGTCGATCGCCTGGCCGAGCCGGTCGGCCTCGCCACGGGCCGAGCGGGCCGCCGAGCCGTGCTGACCGAGCTCCTCGGCCACCGCCGCCAGCGTGGCGTCGGACTCGTGGAGCTTGGCCAGCGCCACGTCGGCGCGCTTGTGTGCCTCGAGCCGCTCGGCCTCGAGGCGGGACAGGTCGAAGGTCAGCCGCTCCGAGGCGGCGATCGCCTCGGTCAGCCGCGTGGACGCCTCGTCGACCGCGGCCTGGATCTCGATCAGGCTGGGCTGACTCGTGGAACCGCCGGCCGCGAAGTGGGTCCCGAGCACGTCGCCCTCGCGGGTCACCGCCGTGACGTCCGGCAGGTCGGCGACCAGCGCCTGCGCGAGCGCCAGGTCGTCGACGACGGCGACCTTGAGGAGCAGCCGCCTCAACGCCGGGCGCAGGGTGTCGGGGCACTCGACGGCGTCGACGGCGTACGTCGCGTGGTCCGGCAGGCCGGGCCAGGTGCGGTCGGCGGTCTCGACGAGGCCGCCGAGCAGCATGCCGGCACGCCCCAGGTCGTCGGTCTTGAGGTGGCCCATCGCGACCACCGCGGCGCCCGCGTCGGTCACGGCGACGGCGTCGGCAGCGGAGCCGAGGGCGCTGGCGATCGCGGTCTCGAAGCCGGTGCGCACCGAGAGCAGCGCGGCGACCGAGCCCATCAACCCGGAGACGGCGTCGGTGGCGGCGAGCAGGGCGCCGGCGCCGTCCTTGCGGTTGAGGCCCATCTCGAGGGCGTCCTTGCGGGCGGCCAGCGACGAGCGGTCGCGGTCGGCCTGCTGGGCCTCCTCGCGGGTCTTGGCGAGGCGCTCCTCCAGGTCGTCGAGGACGTTGGTGGCGGCCTCGTGCTCCGCATCGAGACCCTCCTCGCCGGCGTCGAGGCCGGCAACACTGGTCTCGAGCGAGGTGAAGTCGCGCTGGGCCCGGTCGGCACGCGCGACGGCCTCCTCGCGCGCCAGCCCGAGCCGACCGATCTCGTCGTCGGCGGCCGCGGCGCGAGACCTGAGCGCGTTGACCTGGCCGTGGAGCCGGGCCAGGCCCTCGCGACGGTCGGCCGCGGCGCGCACCAGCCCCGCCACGCGGCGGTCCTCCTCGGCGGCCGCCTCCTCCGCCGTACGACGCCCGGAGACCGCCTGCTCGAGGCCGGTGCGGGAGGCGTCGACCTCGGCACCGATCTGCTGCTCCTGCTGGCGGACCTGCTCGGCCTGGGCCTCGAGCTCCTCCGGATCACGTCCCTGCGGCTCGCTCTCGCTCACGCTGGCGGCGTTGCGGACCCGCTCGGCGGCGAGGGAGGCGGTGCCGCGCAGGCGCTCGCGGAGACCGTTGAGGGAGTACTGCACGTCCTGGGCCTTCGACAGCGCCGGCAGGTCCTCGCGCAGCGCGGCCTCGAGCACGGTCTCGGCCTCGCGCCCCTCGGCCAGCGCCTTCTCGACCGCCGCACGGCGCTCGACCAGGATCGACTCGTCGGCCATCTCCTGCTGCAGCGCGGTGCGGGCGGTGACGAGGTCGTCGGCCATCAGCCGGGCCCGCGCGTCGCGGGCGTCGGCCTGGACGCCGGCCGCACGACGGGCGACCTCGGCCTGGCGGCCGAGCGGCTTGAGCTGGCGGCGGATCTCGCTGAGCAGGTCGTGGAGCCGGGTGAGGTTGCCGTCGGTGGAGTCGAGCTTGCGGAGCGCCTTCTCCTTGCGCTTGCGATGCTTGAGGACCCCCGCCGCTTCCTCGATGAAGCCACGGCGGTCCTCCGGCGTCGCGTGCAGGATCGTGTCGAGCTGGCCCTGGCCGACGATGACGTGCATCTCGCGACCGATGCCGGAGTCGCTGAGCAGCTCCTGCACGTCGAGCAGGCGGCAGGAGGTGCCGTTGATCGCATACTCCGAGCCCCCGGAGCGGAACATCGTGCGGCTGATCGTGACCTCGGCGTACTCGATCGGCAGGGCGCCGTCGGAGTTGTCGATGGTCAGCAGCACCTCGGCGCGACCCAGCGGCGGGCGCCCGGAGGTGCCCGCGAAGATGACGTCCTCCATCTTGCCGCCGCGCAGCGACTTGGCGCCCTGCTCACCCATGACCCAGGCGAGCGCGTCGACCACGTTGGACTTGCCGGAGCCGTTGGGGCCCACGATGCAGGTGATGCCCGGCTCGAGCTGGAGCGTGGTCGAGGAGGCGAAGGACTTGAACCCCTTGAGGGTCAGGCTCTTCAGGTACAACGCGAGACTCCATCAGTGGTCGACGTGGCTGCACTGAGGCGCGGGTGCGGGGGCGCCCGCCGCCGGGGAAGCTCAGCGCGCCTCACCCTACCTTCCGATCGCCGCGTCCTGCCGGAGGTGGGAGGCGGGGCGGCGGGGCCGGGCTGCATGACTACCCGGATGTCCGGGGACCCCGTCGCTTGAGGGGTGTTGCAACCCCTGACAAGCGACCGACTCGCCCACCTGGTACGACGAGCCCGAAGGTCGACAGCCACCCCGAGGAGGGCGCGGCTCACCCGGGCGCGGGCGCCTCGTCGGCGTGAGCGATGTGGCTCAGCTGCGACCAGATGAGGACCACGAACACCGCGGAGCCGGCGAACGCGAACCAGAACGGCGCGGTGACGCCGAAGGACTGCGCCAGCGCTCCCCCGATGCCCGCGCCGACGACCAGCCCGCCGTAGATGCCGACGGTGTAGACCGAGCCCACGCGGCCCTGGAGCGCCGTCGGCACCGCGCGTTGGCGCACGGTCACCGACGTAGTGCCCCAGATGAACGCGTGGGCGCCGAACACGAAGAAGATGACCATCGCGACCCACGGGACCGTGGTGATCGCGAGCGCGAGGTGGGTGAACGTCTCGATGACCAGCCCGACGCGCATCAGGTTGCCGAGCAACACCCGCCGCGTGATCGCGCCGTAGCAGAGCGTGCCGATCAGCCCCCCGACCGCCGAGATCGTCGTGAGCAGGCCGAAGCCGACCGCACCGAGCCCGAGCCGGTCGCTGGCGTAGAGCACCAGGACCGACCAGGCCGCACCGAAGGTGATGTTGAAGGTGAAGATCGTCAGCACCAGGGTGCGCACGGCTGCGTGGTGGCGCACCCACCGGAAGCCCTCCACGATCTCGGCACGCACCCGCTGGCCCTCCACCGCCGCACGCACCGGGCGCCCCACCGTCAGCCGCGAGATCAGCACCGCGCCGAGCAGCACGAGCACCGCCTGCATGGCGAAGGGCCAGGCCATGCCCGCGGCGAACAGCCCCGCCCCGATCGGCGGACCGGCGAGCTGGTTGACGGTGATGAAGCCGGTCTGCAGCCGCGCGTTGCCCACTGCCAGGTCGTCGCGGTCGACGATCATCGGCAACAGCGTGCTCGAGGCGTTGTCGGCGAAGATCTCGGCCGTCCCGAGCAGGAAGAGCGACCCGAGCACCAGCCCGACCGACACATGGTCCGTCGCCACCGCGCCCGCCAGCACCACCAGCACCCCGCAACGCACGAGGTCGACGGTGACCACGATCAGCCTCCGGTCGAGGCGGTCGGTGAGCGCACCGGCGTACAGCCCGAAGATCAGCGGCGGCGCCCACTGCAGCAGCGCGGCCAGCGCGACGAGGAACTCCTGGTCGGTCTGCGACGCGACCAGGAGGGGGCCCGCGGCGAGCGCGAGACCATCGCCCAGGTTGCTGATCCAGGACGACGCGAGCAGCCACCTGAAGTCGGTGCCGAGGCGCCGCGGCACCACGGTCTCGACGAGTCTGCTCACAAGCAGCAGACCCTACGACGACCGGCGTCAGGCCACTGGAGCCGGCCGACGCCGGCGTCGTACGGCGAACGCGGCGGCCATCGCCGCACCCACGACCCCGAGCGGTACGACGCCGCCCGTGACGCGCTGCCCGACCGTGCGCTCGCTGCCCCTCGAGGCAGGCGGGACGGCGCCGCGACCGTCGCCGGGCACGTCGACGGCGTAGACGTCCAGCCCACGCACGAGGTCGATCGCGTAGAGGACGTTGGTGCGCGCTCCGGTCTGCTTGCCGCTCTTGTAGACCGGCACCCACATCGCGTCCCAGACCTCCGAGAGGCCCCAGATCGAGTGGGCGTAGGGCTTGATGTCGCGGGGGTCGCGCACGTCGAGCACCTGGGTGCCACCGCCGTAGAAACCGGCAGCGACCAGACCGCCGGGGCGGTAGTCGAACCAGTGCGAGGAGCAGAAGGCCCCTCGGGGCAGCGGGAAGTTTCCGAGGTCGGCCAGCTCGACCTTGTCGAGTGGGACGATCGCCGACGGGGTGCCGTCGAGGCGCTTGACCCACCAGGTCTGGAAGGAACCGGCGAGGGCACAGTCGGTCTGCTCGTAGTCCTCCTCGGTCACCAGCAGCACGTTGCCGTTGGCGATCGAGGGCCGCGTGCCGGGCTCGAACGCCGTCGCGTTGGGTCGGAAGGAGTTGTGCAGGATGAAGTCGTTGTAGCCCGGGAACCGCGGGTCCTCGCCGGCGCCGGCCTTGCCGGTCGTGGTGATCAGCCGCGGCCGGGCCGGCGTGCTGGCATCCCACATCGACGCACCACTGAAGCCGGTGTGGGTGCCGACGCCGGCCGCGTCGAAGTTCCACTTGTGGCCGCCGGTCGGCGAGGCGAAGGGCTGCACCCCGGCCTGCTTCGGCCGGGCGTCGACCTCGACGGGCTTGCGGAGGTTGCGCAGGTCGAAGACGGAGAAGTCGTCCCTGCCGCCGGCGGAGTAGGCGTAGCGGCAGCTGCGCTCCTGGACGCAGGCGACCGTGTGGGTGCTGGTCGCCCCGGGCGTGCGCGACAGGATCGTGGGCGCCGACGGCTTCGTGACGTCGACCACGATGAGCTCGTTGCCGCCCGCGTTGACGTGCTCGATGTCGTCAGGCGAGGCCTGGACCAGGTCGACGCCGATCAGCGCGAAGCGCTGGGTGCCGCGCGAGGTGGTGCGCTCACCGCAGTTCATCGCCTCGTTCTCGAAGAGGACGTCGAGCAGCGTGCCGACCAGGCGCGGCTGGGCCGGGTTGCTGACGTTCCACACCCGCAGCGAGTCGACGCCGCTGGTCACGAAGATCGGCGCGGTCTTCATGAAGCAGCCCGAGATGCCGGTCTGCGTCGGGTTGGAGGAGAGCTGCGCGATCCGGTCGCTCTCGACGACCGAGCTGGTCCGGCCCTGACGCTCGGACATCTCGGCGAGCCGGTCGCGGGTGCTGTCGGCAGACGCCGGCGCGGCCGGTGTCGCCAGCGCGAGGGAGGAACCGAGGAGGAGGCTGGCCGCTAGAGCGGCGAAGGAGAGGCGCACGGAGGGTCAACGACCTACGTGCGGAGCGGTCACGCGACCGCCCGGTGTGCCCGGGGGAACGAGCTGGACGAGCTGTGCGAGGAGCCGTGAGGCTCAGGCGGGCTGCATCTCCTGCAGGGGCGCGGCGTGGAGGTCGTGCAGGTCGGCCGTCTGGGCGGCGACGAGCTGGTCGTTCTCCTCGCTGAGCCGCAGGACCAGGTCCTCCAGCTCACGCACGCGGGTGCGGAGCCGAGCGTTGTCGGCAGACAGTCGCGGGTCTCGCAGGTCGCTGTAGATGTGTCCCATCAGCGCCTTGGCCATGACATCGAGCCTTTCGGAAGCGGTGGCGGCCCGGAGTGAGCCGTCTACAAGAGTCCCACCGAGGGGCGTCGGGGTCAATCCGGGACGGGGGTGCCGGGGCGCCCCACGCGACGGGCGCGCGGGGCCGGCTGGCAGGCCGGACAGAAGTACGACGAACGGTTCATGAAGGCGATCCGTCGGATGGGGGTGCTGCAGCGCTCGCACGGCTCGCCCTCGCGTCCGTAGGCGTGGAGCGAGCGGTCGAAGTAGCCCGACTCCCCGTTGACGTTGACGTAGAGGGCGTCGAAGGACGTGCCGCCCTGGCCGAGCGCCTCGCTCATCACGTCGCGGGCGTGGCCCAGGAGGGTCCGCAGCTGGGGGCCTGTCAGGCGGTCCCCCGGTCGGTCGCCGTGGAGCCGTGAGCGCCAGAGCGACTCGTCGGCGTAGATGTTGCCGACACCCGAGATGAGCCCTTGGTCGAGCAGCAGCCGCTTGACCCCCGAGCTGCGCCGACGGGCTCGCCGCAGGAACTCGTCATCGTCGAAAGCGGGGTCCAGGGGGTCGCGGGCGATGTGGGCGATCTCGGCGGGCAGGTCGGCGCCGCCGGTCGAGACCGACAGGCCGCCGAACATCCGCTGGTCGACGAAGCGCAGCTCACGCCCCTCGTCCGCGCCGTCGAGCACGAAACGCACCCGCAGGTGGCGCTCATCAGGCAGCGTGGGCGGCTGGACGAGCAGCTGGCCGCTCATGCCGAGGTGGCCGAGGATCGCGTCGCCGTTGTCGAGCGGGATCCAGAGGTACTTGCCGCGACGCCGGGCCGCCACGAGGCGGCGACCGACCAGGGCCTGCGCGAAGCCCGAGGCGCCGCGGGGATCGCGGCGTACGGGCCGGCCGTGGAGGACGTCGACGCGGGTGATCGTGGCGCCGAGGACGTGGCGCTCGAGGCCGGCGCGGACGACCTCGACCTCGGGCAGCTCCGGCACCTCAGAGCTCCGGCACGTCAGTCGGTGGCGGCGGACGCGCTGCCAGAGGAGTTGCCCGAGGGTTTGCCAGAGGGGATGTCGGCCACCGGCAGCCCGGCGACGATCTCGCCGTAGGCGGTCTCGGCGCACGCCTGCTCGGCTTCCTTCTTGGAGCGGCCGACGCCGTTGCCGTAGATCGACTCCCCCACCCGGACCTGCGCGGTAAAGGTCTTCATGTGGTCGGGGCCGTCGTCCTCGATGAGGTATTCCGGGACGCCCAGGGCGTGCTCGGCGGCCAGCTCCTGCAGGGAGGTCTTCCAGTCGAGCCCCGCACCCATGGCGGACGCCGCCTCGATGAGCGGGTCGAAGAGCAGGTGGACGACCTCGGAGGACGTCACGATGCCGCCACCGCTGAGGTGGACCGCGCCGATGACGGCCTCGACGGTGTCGGAGAGGATGGAGGCCTTGTGGCGACCGCCGGTCGCCTCCTCGCCGCGTCCGAGCTTGACGTAGTCGCCGAGCCCGATGCCGCGCGCCACCTCGGCCAGGGCACGCGCGTTGACGACCGCGGCGCGCAGCTTGGCCAACCGGCCCTCGGAGAGGTCCGGGTGGGTGAGGTAGAGCGTCTCGGTCACGACGACGCCGAGCACGGAGTCGCCCAGGAACTCCAGGCGCTCGTTGGTCGGCAGCCCACCGTTCTCGTAGGCGTAGGACCGGTGCGTCAGGGCGCGCTCGAGGAGCCCGGGATCCAGCTCTGGATCACCGAGCGCTCGTCGCAGTTCGCTGTAGTTGCTCAGCGGAGGCGTCGCAGGCCTCAGAGGACCTGGCGACGGTCGGCCTTCGCGCCGTACTGGCCGCAGGTGCCACAGGCACGGTGCGGGAGGTGCTTGGCAGCACAGGCGGGGTTGGCGCAGGTCACCAGGGAAGGCGCGACGGCCTTCCACTGCGAGCGACGGTGACGCGTGTTGCTGCGCGACATCTTCCGCTTCGGGACAGCCACTGTTATCTCCTCTTACATCGACCGGAGGCCCGGTCAGGCTCTGAACAAGTCAGTCTTCGCTGGTCAGTCTTCGTCGTGCTGGAGCTCGGTCAGCCCCGCCCAACGCGGGTCGATCGGCGCCTCGTGCGTGTGCTCGGGGTCATCCGCCAGCCGCGCGCCACACTCGACGCACAATCCGGGACAATCCTCTTCACACAGCGGCTGGAACGGTAGCGCGAGCACTACCGCGTCCCGCAGCAGGGGCTCGAGGTCGAGCAGGTCGTCCTCGAGCATGCTGACCCCGTCGTCGTCCTCGGGGTCGTAACCCGCGGTGGCGGCCTGGTCGTCGTAGAGGAACAGCTCCTGGAACCTCACGTCGACGTCGTCGTCGATCGGCTCCAGGCACCGCACACACTCACCCTCGAGCGAGGCCAGGGCCTCGCACGTGACCAGGACACCCTCCATGACCGCCTCGATCCGCAGGTCGAGTTCGACCGGCGCACCTTCGGGGACACGAAGGACTTCGATGCCCAGATCTGCCGGGGCCAGGATCGTCCGTGACACTTCGCGCTGGGACCCCGGGCGGCGGCCGAGCTCGCGTGTATCGAGCACGAGCGGCGCTCTCGGGTCCAATTTGCTCAGTGGATCACTTTCAGTTCCGGGCACAACAGATCAGCGATGATCGTATCCGTCCGGGCGGGCCCGGGGCAAAACGACTACGCCTCGTCGGCCTGTGCCGCGCGCTCGGCGAGCCGCGCGAGCAGCGCGGTGTTGACGAAGTCGGGGATCAGCCCGGAGACGTCGCCGCCGAAGGTCGCGACCTCCTTGACCAGGCTCGAGGCCAGGAAGGAGTACTCCGGGCTGGTGGGCACGAAGACAGTCTCGACATCGGTGAGCGAGGAGTTCATCTGGGCCATCTGGAGCTCGTAGTCGAAGTCGCTCACGGCGCGCAGCCCCTTGACGATGGCGTGGATGCCGTGGTGCTGGCAGAAGGTCGTCAGGAGCCCCTTGAAGCCGTCGACGCGCACGTTGGCGAACGGCGCGCACGCCTGCTCGAGCATCGCGATGCGCTCCTCGGCCGTGAACAGCCGATTCTTGGACTTGTTGACCCCGACCGCCACGACGACCTCGTCGAAGAGCGTCGAGGCACGCTGGACGATGTCGAGGTGACCGTTGGTCACGGGGTCGAAGGACCCGGGGCAGACGGCTCGGCGCACGAGGTGGTCCTCACTCCTGCTGGTGGTCGGGGAGCCCGTCGAGGGCTGCGTGACCGTACCAAAGAACGGTCTCGCCGTAGTGCTTCGACCGGGTGTCCTCGAAGTCGCTCGGCCAGGTCGGCTCGGGGCTGCGCCGGGAGCGCTCGACGACCACCAGGGCGCCCGGGACGAGCCAGCCGTGCTCGACCAGGGCCGCGAGGTCGACGGCCAGCCCGTCCTCGTCGAGGGCGTAGGGCGGGTCGCTGAAGACGACGTCGTAGGGCGCCGCCGGGGGCCGGCGCAGGGTCGCGCCCACGGCGACCGCGCGCACGTCGGCCCGAGTGAAGCCGATCGTGCGGGCGTTGTCACTCACCAGCGCCGCCGTACGTCGGTCCTGCTCGACGAGGGTGACGACCCCGGCGCCGCGGGACCAGGCCTCCAGGCCCACAGCACCTGAGCCGGCATAGAGGTCGAGGAAGCGCAGGCCGTGCAGGGAGCCGCACCACGCCTCGACTGCCGAGAAGAAGGCCTCGCGGACCCGGTCGCTCGTGGGTCGGGTGGTGGAGCCGGGCGGTGTCTTCAGGCGGCGGCCCTTGGCTGCGCCGGCGATGATCCGGGTCACGCGGTCCTCATGACTTCTCGATGAACTGGCCCTGCTGGGACAGCTCCAGGTCGGCGACGGCCACCCCGAGGGCGGGGGCGTCGAGCAGGTCGGGGTCACGGTCGAGCAGCGTCTCCGCGGCCTCGCGGGCCTGAAGGATCGTCTTCTCGTCCCGCAGGACCCGCAGGTTGACCAGGCCGGAGCGGCCGCCGGCCTGGGAGGCGCCGAGCACGTCGCCCTCGCGGCGCAGCTCGAGGTCGAGGCGGCTCAGCTCGAAGCCGTCGGTCGTGCTCGCCACCGCAGCGAGCCGCTCGAGCGCGGGCGAGAGGTACGGCGCGTGCGTCACCAGCAGGCACAGGCCGGGGTGTCCGCCACGGCCCACGCGGCCGCGCAGCTGGTGGAGCTGGGAGACGCCGAAGCGGTCGGCGTCGAGGAGCACCATCGCGGTCGCGTTGGCGACGTCGACGCCGACCTCGATGACGGTCGTGGAGACCAGCACGTCGATGTCGCCGGCGTTGAAGGCCCGCATGGTGGCGTCCTTCTCGTCGGCGCCCATGCGGCCGTGGAGCATGGCGACCCGCAGCCCGTTGAGCTCGCCCAGCTGGAGCTCGACCACGACCTGCTCGACGGCAGCCAGCGGCGGACGCGTCTCCTCGGGCGGGATCGGCAGGCCGTCCTCGTCGAGCTCGAGCTGGTCGGCCTCCCCCTGCTCGAGCTCGTCGCCGGCGATGCGGGGGCACACGACGTAGGCCTGGTGGCCCTTGGCGACCTCCTCCCGGATCCGCTCCCACACCCGGGAGATCCACGTCGGGTGCTCGAGGGTGTTGACGACGTTGGTCTGGATCGGCGCCCGCCCGGCCGGCAGCTCGGTGAGGACCGAGGTCTCGAGGTCGCCGAAGACGGTCATCGCGACGGTGCGCGGGATCGGGGTCGCCGTCATGACCAGCACGTGGGGCGGCATCACCGACTTGGCGGTAAGGGCGGCGCGCTGCTCGACGCCGAAGCGGTGCTGCTCGTCGACGACGACCAGGCCGAGATCGGCGAAGATCACCTTGTCCTCCAGCAGGGCGTGGGTGCCGATCACGAGGCCCGACTCCCCGCTGGCCAGACGCGACATCGGCGCCGTGCGCTGGGTCTTGGTCATCGAGCCGGTGAGCAGCTCGACGGCCGTGCCCGCCTCGGGCCCGCCGAGCATCCCGCCGAGCGCGAGGTCGCCGAGCATGGCGGTGATCGAGCGGTAGTGCTGCTGGGCGAGGACCTCGGTCGGCGCGAGGAGCGCCGCTTGTCCCCCGGAGTCGACGACCGTCAGCATCGCGCGCAGCGCCACGAGCGTCTTGCCGGAGCCGACCTCTCCCTGGAGCAGTCGGTTCATGGGGTGTGGCTGGGCAAGGTCGGCCTCGACCTGCGCCCCTACCTGGCGCTGCCCGTCGGTGAGCGTGAAGGGCAGCCGGTCGTCGAACGCTGCGAGCAGCGCGCCGTCGCCGCCGGTGCGGGCGTGGGCGCCGAGGGCCCGGACAGCGCGGCGACGCTTGCCGAGCACCAGCTGGGTGACCAGCGCCTCCTCGAAGCGGTAGCGCCGACGGGCCGCCTGGACCTGGGAGAAGTCCTCGGGCGCGTGGATCCAGGTGAGGGCGGTGTGGGCGTCGACGACGTCGTGCACGCGGCGTACGTCGTCAGGGATGAGCTCGAGGGGAGGCTCGACGACCGAGCGGGCGAAGGTGACCGCGCGCAGGATGTCCCAGTGATCGACACCCTTGGTGAGGGGGTAGAGCGGGTAGAGCGGCGGGATCAGCTCCAGCGCGTCGACCTCCTCCCCGGACCCGTCGCCGGACCCGCCTCCACTCCCGAACAGCACCATCGTCGGGTTGGTGAGCTGCCACTCGTCGCGGAAGCGCCCGGCCTGGCCGATGAAGAGGCCCTGGCGCCCCGCAGGGAGCCGGCGCGCCTGGTAGTCGGAGACGTGCTTGCTCTTGGCGAAGTGGGTCAGCCGCAGACTCGTCCCATCGGTGTGCACGAGGGTCTCGAGGCGGTAGGCCACTTTGCCGGAGCGCCGATCGGTGTAGGAGCGCACCTCGGTCTTGCCGAGCTCCCCCACGACGGTAAGCATCTGGCCGGGCTCCAGCTCGTCGACGCGGGTCAGCTCGCCAGTCTTGATGTAGCGCCGGGGGAAGTGGTGCAGGAGGTCTCCGACCGTCTCGATGCGGAGGTTCTTCACGACCTTGTCGCGCTTGCCCTTGGCGTCGCCGAACACCGCGGCGACGGGGCTGTCGAGGCTGATCACACGTGCCCTCTCACTCGACGGACAGGAGCAGCGGGTAACGCTCCTGACCACCGTCGTACACCACGACGTCGACATGGGGGTGGTGCTGGTCGACCCAGGCGGCCGCCTGCTCGGCCAGCCCGTCGCTCCCCTCCCCCGCCACCAGGGTCACCAGCTCGCCACCGCCGGCCAGGAGCCGGTCGAGGACGCCCGAGGCGACGTCGGCCAGGTCGTGACCGACGACCGCGAAGTCGCCCGCGATCACGCCGAGCACGTCGCCGGGCTCGCACGGCCCGGCCATGGTCATGGCCTGGCGTGCCGCGATCGTGACCGCTCCGTGGCGCGCGTGGCGGGCGGTCGCGGTCATCTCCAGCACGTCCTGGTCGAAGGTGCGGGCCGGCTCGTGGACCGCCAGGGCCGCCAGGCCCTGCACCTGCGCCTGCGTCGGGATGACCGCCACCCGCACGGTGCCGAGGGCCGCGTCGGTCTCGACCAGCTGGGCGGCGATCTGGGCGACGCGGACGGAGTCGGCGTCGTTGGGCAGCACCACGACCTCCTCGGCTCGGCAGCCGGTGATGGCCTGGACGATCTGACCGGTGGAGGGCCGGCGACCGGGACCGCCGTGGACGACCACCGCACCGGCCTCGCCGAACAGATCGGCCAGGCCGGGGCCGGCGGCGACCGCGACGATCCTGCGACCGGAGCGCGCGCCCCGCACCCGCCGGGCCTCGACCACCTGCTCGGCGAAGTGCGTCACCCGGACGCGGTGCGGACGCCCGGCCTCGATGCCGGCCTCGATCGCGGCGCCCACGTCGTCGACGTGCACGTGGACGTTCCACAGGCCCTCGCCGCCGACCACGACGAGGGAGTCGCCCAGTCCGTCGAGCGCGGCGCGCAGGGGTGCAATGGCCTCATCGGCGGCGTCGAGGAGGTACATCACCTCGTAGGCCGGGCCGTCCGCCGTGAGGTCGCCCTCGGGCAGGGCTCGGGTCGGCGCGTTCGGGATGGGGATGGAGCCCTGGCCGAGCGGGCTGGTCACCGGCACCGGTCGACGGCCGGTCAGCACGGTCTCGGCGGCGTCGAGGATCACGCTGAGCCCGCGGCCACCGGCGTCGACGACCCCCGCGTCACGCAGGACCTGCAGCTGCTCCGGGGTGCGGGCCAGGGCCTCGCGTGCCGCCCGGGCCGCACTGGTGAACACGTCGCCGGCCCGCACCCGGGGGTCGCCGGCCAGCGCCAGCGCGGCCTCGGAGGCGGCCCGCGCGACCGTCAGCATGGTCCCCTCGACCGGGCGTCCGACCGCTGCATAGCTCGCCTCGGTCGCGTCGTGGAGCGCGTCGGCCATGACGCGCGCGTTGCGCTCCTCGGGCTTCGAGGTCGCGATGCGTCGCGCGATCGCCCCCAGCATCTCGCTGAGGATCACCCCGGAGTTGCCCCGCGCGCCCAGCAGTGCACCCCGGCGGAAGACCGCGAGGGCCTCGTCCCGGTCGATGTCGGGCTTGCTGCCGGCGGCCTCGCGGATGGCGTCACGCGCGGCGGAGACGGTGAGATACATGTTGGTGCCGGTGTCACCATCGGGCACGGGGTAGACGTTGAGGGCGTCGATCTCCTCCCGGGCCTCGGCGAGGGCGTCGGTGGCCACGTCGACGAAGCGGAGCACGACCGCGAGCTCGATGATGCCGCTGCGCGGGGTCTCTTCCATCGCCTGCCTCGGGTCGGGGGTCGGAGCGGCAAGACTAGTCGGACCGGCACGATTTTCTGCTCAGGCATCAGTCGGATACTCTTGCTCGGTTGCCCGTTCTGCGGGCCCCTCGTTCATCACCTCGATCATCAGGAGCAATCACCGTGGCTGCCGTCTGCGACATCTGCGCCAAGAAGCCTGGCTTCGGCAACAACCGGCCATGGTCGCGCAAGATCACGAAGCGCCGTTTCGACCCCAACATCCAGCGCGTGCGTGCCAAGGTCAACGGCACCCCCAAGCGCCTCAACGTGTGCACCGGCTGCCTCAAGGCCGGCAAGGTCTCTCGCTGACCTGAGCCACAGCTTCGAGAAGACCGTCACCTCCGGGTGGCGGTCTTCTTGCATTTCGTCCCGCGACACCGAGCCGTGCAGCGCACCGGCCCGAGACCTGCCTGGCCACCTGCCTCGGCGAGACGGGCAGACCGCACGCGATGGCCCGGGAGCCAGGGCGACCGCGCCTGGAGCAGATCCGGCGACGCGACCCCATCTCGCCGCGACGGCGGCGGAACTAGAAGTGGGTCCAGCCGGTGGCGCCGTCGTACGCCGAGCCATCGACGGTGACGACGGGGTCGCCCTCGAGGACCTCGCCGACGACCGTCCAGCCGTCGGGGACTGATGCTGCGTCGGGGAAGGTGGCGAGCAGGGCGTGGTCGTCGCCGCCTCCGAGGATGAACTCGATGGGGTCGGCGCCGGTGGCGGCGGCGACGGCCTGGAGGGGCTCGGGAATCTCGAAGGCCGCCCGACGGACGTCGATGCTGACCCCGGAGCCCTCGGCGAGGTGGGCCGCGTCGCCGAGGAGGCCGTCGGAGACGTCGATCATCGCGGTGGCGCCCGCCTCGGCGGCGATCGCGCCGGCGTCGTAGGGCGGCTCGGGGCGTCGGTAGGCCTCGACCAGGATCCGCGGGGAGCGGAAGCCGCGGCCCAGGACGGCCAGTCCCCCGGCGGCCCAGCCCTGGCGGCCGGTGATCGCCAGGACGTCGCCGGGCCCGGCACCGGAGCGCACGACCGGGGCCTGGGTGCAGGCGCCGATGACGGTGACTGCGATGACGACCTGGTCGGCGCGGGTGACATCTCCCCCGACGACGCTGGCACCGACGAGCGCGCACTCGGCCGCGAAGCCGGCAGCGAAGTCCAGCGCCCACCGGACCGGGAGGTCGGGCGGGGCCGCCAGGCCGACGGTCAGGGAGTGCGCCCGGCCGCCCATCGCGTTGATGTCGGAGAGGTTCTGCGCCGCCGCTCGGTGCCCGACGTCCTCGGCCGAGGCCCAGTCACGGCGGAAGTGACGTCCCTCGACCATGAGGTCGGTGGAGACCACCACGTGCCCGTTGCGGATCCGCAGCACCGCGGCGTCGTCGCCCGGCCCGATCAGGACGTGCTCGCCCTGGGGGAAGAGCGCCACGAGGTCGGAGATGAGGCCGAACTCACCGGCGTCGGCCAGGGTCGCGTCGGGCGGGAGAGGCATGACCCCATCCCACCAGATGCGTGCGCGGCTCCCCGACCGGGGACGGCTATGGACACCCGTGAGCGGTCCGATAGGTTGGCCGTCACACTGATCCACGCACCGACACACAGATGTCGCACGAGACATCGTCAGCTGAGGGAGACACCCATGGTCGTCCAGGCGTACATCCTGATCCAGACCGACGTCGGCAAGGCCGCCGAGGTCGCCAAGGCGATCGCCGCGGTCAAGGGCGTGACGCTCGCCGAGGACGTCACCGGCCCCTACGACGTCATCGTGCGCGCCGAGGCGCGCAACGTCGACGAGCTGGGCAAGCTCGTGGTCGCCAAGGTGCAGACCCTCGACGGGATCACCCGCACCCTGACCTGCCCGGTCGTCCACATCTGAGCACCGGGCGCTTGAGCCTCACGCACTTCCGGCGACGCCCCGGACCCGCTCGGGTCCGGGGCGTCGCCGCGTCCGCTGCCTTCCCGACGCTCGCCACGCTCTCGCTGCTCCTGAGCGCCTGCAGCAGCACGCCCGAGATCGCCTCGGCCGACCTCGGGACCGAGGACCAGCAGGCATGCGAGCAGCTGGTCGACGCCCTGCCCGCGACGCTCAACGACCTCGAGCAGGTCGACGTGGAGCCGGCCGACGCGCTCGGTGCGGCCTGGGGCGACCCGGCCATCGTCCTGACGTGCGGGGTCGCGCTGCCCGACGACTACGACCCGTTCTCGACCTGCGACGACGTCAACGGGGTGGGTTGGTTCGCGCCGCCCGACTCGCTGGAGGAGGACGCGCAGGACGAGCAGGTCACCGTGACCGCGGTGAGCTACCGCCCACTCATCCAGCTCGTGGTGCCGGCGGACTACCGCCCCGACGGCGTGTCCGCGGCGCTGACCGACCTCACGGAGGCCGTGAAGTCGACGTTGCGCCTCGAGCAGCCCTGCACCTGACCCTCAGCGCAGGCCGGTGTCGCGCGCGAGGGCAAGCCGGATCAGCCGGTCGACGAGCTCGGGATAGGGCACGCCGCTCGCCGCCCACATCTGGGGATACATCGAGGTCGGCGTGAAGCCCGGCATCGTGTTGATCTCGTTGACGACCAGGGAGCTGTCGGGCATCACGAAGAAGTCGACCCTGGCCAGTCCCTCGCAGCTCACTGCCTCGAACGCCCGGGCCGCCAGCGCCCGCAGCTCCTCGGCGACGCCCGGGGGCAGCTCGGCCGGGATGTCGATCTCGGTGTGCTCACCGGGGAGGTACTTGGCGGCGAAGTCGTAGAACTCGTGGTCGCTGCCGACCCGCAGCTCGGCGGGCTGGCTGGTCTCGGGAGTGCCGTCCAGGGCCTGGAGGACCCCGCACTCGACCTCGCGGGCGCCCTCGGCCGAGACCTCGACGAGCGCCTTGGGGTCGTGACGGTGCGCCTCCTCGAGGCCGGCGTCGAGCTCGGTGGCGTCGTGGACCTTGGAGATGCCGATGCTCGAGCCACCGCGAGCGGGTTTCACGAAGAGGGGGTAGCCGAGCTCGTCGGCCTGCGCGCGGCACGCCCCGGCGTCGCGGGCCCAGTCTCGCGCGGTGATCGTGACCGAGGGCAGGACGGGCAGGCCTGCAGCAGTGAGCACGACCTTCATATAGGCCTTGTCCATGCTGACGGCCGAGGCGAGCACGCCCGCGCCGACGTACCTCACGCCTGCCATCTCGAACATGCCCTGGATGGTGCCGTCCTCGCCCCACGGCCCGTGCAGCAGCGGGAAGACGACGTCGACCTCGCCGAGGGTGCGCGGGGGCTGGGAGGGCTCGGTGACGACCAGGTCGGTGCTCGCGGCCTGCTGCGCCAGCGCCACCGGTGCCCTCTCGCCGTCCACGCTCGGCAGTCGGCCGACTCCCTCGATGCGCAGCCGGTCCGGGTCCCCGCTCTCGAGCACCCAGCGTCCGTCGGTGGCGATGCCGATCGGCACCACGTCGTAGACGTCGCGGTCGATGGCCTTCAGGACGCTGCCGGCTGTGACGCACGAGATCGCGTGCTCGCTGGAGCGGCCGCCGAAGACGACGGCGACGCGGGGCTTGCGGCTCTCGGGGGTGGTCGCGTTCATCGCAACGACCTTATCGGCCTAGGCTTCCGGACATGACCGAGGACTCGCCCGACCTGCAGCCAGCGACCATCGCGGTGACCGCCGGACGCCCCCCGCACGTGTCCGACGAGCCCCTCAACACCCCGATCACGATGACCTCGACGTACGTCGCCGGTGGCGACCGTGAGTACGGCCGTTACGGCAACCCCACCTGGGCGGCGTTCGAGGAGGCACTCGGCGCCCTGGAGGGTGGTCGCTGCCTCAGCTACGCCAGCGGCATGGCCGCGGTCTCGACGGTGCTCGACCTGGTCGGCCAGGGCGGCAAGGTCGTCGCCCCCCAGCACTCCTACACCGGCACGCTGCTCCAGCTGGCAGACCTCGAGTCCCGCGGTCGCATCACCAGCGAGCTCGTCGACATCACCGACACCGCGGCCGTCGCGGCCGCCTGCGTCGACGCCGCGCTCGTGTGGTTCGAGTCCCCGACCAACCCCGCGCTGGAGGTCGCCGACATCGCCGCCATCGCCGAGGCCGCACACGACGCGGGTGCCTACGTCGTCGTCGACAACACCTTCGCCACTCCGCTGCTCCAACAGCCGCTGACGATGGGGGCCGACATCGTCGTGCACTCCGTCACCAAGTACCTCGCCGGCCACAGCGACGTCCTCATGGGCGCGATCGTCACCGCCGACGACGAGCTCTACGGTGTGCTCAAGGGCCGCCGCGACCTCCTCGGATCGACGCCGGGCACCCTCGAGGCCTACCTCGCGCTGCGCGGGCTGCGCACGCTCCACCTGCGTGTCGAGCGGGCCCAGGCGAACGCCACCACGCTCGTCGAGCGCCTGCGCGAGCACCCGGCGATCAGCGAGGTCCGCTACCCCGGCTTCGGAGGCATCGTCTCGATCGTGCTGGCCGGCGAGGCGTTGGCCGCCGACCTGCTGGTGCAGAAGACCAGGCTGTGGGTCCACGCGACCAGCCTCGGTGGTGTCGAGTCGACCTTCGAGCGCCGGCGCCGCTGGAAGGCCGAGCCGACCACGATCCCGGAAGGCCTGGTGCGGCTCTCCGTGGGCATCGAGGACGTCGAGGACCTGTGGCGCGACCTCGGCTCGGCGTTGGACACGCTGGTCGTCTGAGGGTCGGCGCGCCGACGGGTGGCGGTGACCTGTGGGCGATCCCGCACTCGTCATACCTCCCAAGGTCCACCGCCCACGCGGACCAGCCGGCCGCTCAGTCAGTCTCGGCCTTGGTGTCGCGTGCGATGAACGCGTCGACCATGTCCTTGGCCGTCATCGTGCCCGCGACCACCGCGTCGACGTGGTGCGCGACCGGGGCATCGACGCCCGACTGGTTGGCCAGCGCCAGCAGCGACGAGCAGGACTTGGCGCCCTCGGCGACCTGACGCGTCGAGGCGATGATCTCCTCGGTGGTCATGCCCTTGCCGAGGTTCTCCCCGAAGGTCCGGTTGCGCGAGAGCGGGGAGGAGCATGTCGCGACGAGGTCGCCGAGCCCCGCGAGACCCATCAGGGTGAGCGGGTTGGCGCCGAGCTTCATCGCGAGTCGGGCCGTCTCCGCCAGGCCACGGGTGATCACCGAGGCGGTCGTGTTGTCGCCGAAGCCGAGACCCACGGCCATGCCGACCGACAGGGCCACGACGTTCTTGTAGGCGCCGCCGAGCTCGCAGCCGAGCACATCGACGCTGGTGTAGGGCCGGAAGGCCGGTGAGTGCACGCGGGCCTGGAGCATCCGCGCCACGTCCTCGTCCTCGCACGCGACCACCGACGCCGCGGGTTCGCGACGGGCGATCTCCTTGGCCAGGTTGGGGCCGCTGATGACCGCGATCCGCTCAGGCCCGGCTCCGGTCACCTCGGCGATCACCTCGCTCATCCGCTTGAGGCTGCCGAGCTCGACGCCCTTCATCAGCGAGACCATGACGGCGTCCTTGCCGACGTACGGCGCCCACTCGACGAGGTTGGCGCGCAAGGACTGGGAGGGGACCGCGAGCACCACGACGTCGGCGTCGGCGAGGGCCTTCTCGGGGTCGTGCGTGGCGTTGACGGCCGAGGGCAGCTCGATGCCGGGCAGGTAGTCGACGTTCTCGTGCTGATCGTTGATGGTGGCGCAGACCTCCGCGCGCCGCCCCCAGATCGTGACGTCGTTGCCACCGTCGGCGAGCACGATGGAGAACGCCGTCCCCCAGGAACCGGCTCCGAGGATCGCGATCTTCGTGCTCACAGCTCGTCCTTCGTGTCGGGGGTGCTGGCCGGGCGGGTGCCGACCTTGCGCATGTCGAACCGTTCGGCGGGGGCGCTCTCGCCCCGGACGTCCTCCACGAGACCGGTGATCGCCGCCATGATGCGGTCGGTCGCCTCCTTGATGACGACGTGGCCGCGTGGCTGGTCAGCCAGGTCGGACAGGTCGAGCGGGTCGCCGACCTTCATCCGGATCAGCTTGCGCGGGAAGAGGTCGGGCTTGCTGGCGTAGGGGTAGAGGATGCGGTGGGCACCCCACTGACCGACCGGGATGACCGGGCAGCCGGTCTCGAGGGCGATGCGGGCGGCGCCGGACTTGCCCGTCATCGGCCACAGGTCGGGGTCGCGGGTGATGGTGCCCTCGGGGTAGACCACCACGACCTTGCCCGCGCGCACGGCATCCACCGCCGCGGTGAAGGCACCGACCGCGTTGCTGCTGGCCCGCTCCACGGGGATCTGGCCGGCCGCACGCATGAGGAAGCCCAGCACCAAGTTCCCGAAGAGGCTCGACTTGGCCAGGTAGTGCGGCACACGCCCGTGGTCGTAGACCAGGTGGGCCGCCGTGAGCGGGTCGACGTGGGAGACGTGGTTGAGCACCACGACACACCCCCCGCTGGCCGGCAGCTTCTCGCCGTCGATCCAGTCGTGGGTCGTCGTGGCAAGCAGCACCGGCTTCACGATCGCCACGGCGAACGCGAATCCCGGTCGGCGCTTCTCCTGCATTGTGCGAACCTTCACGGGAGTGCAGGTTACTCGCCGACGTGACCGAGGCCACCGTCTCGCCGCGCCGAGTCTCCTGACAGGATCGTGGGGTGGTCACGTCCTACGTCGTCGTGGTGCCGGTCAAGCCCCCGGCGCACGGCAAGTCCCGGATGACAGGTCTCGACGACCGACAGCGTCGCGCCCTCGCGCGCGCCTTCGCCCTCGACACCGTGGCCGCCTGCCTGGCCACGGAGCACGTCGATGCCGTGCTCGTCGCGACCGATGACGCCGCGTTCTCCCGGGAGTTCGAGAGCCTCGGCTGCGTGACCATCCCCGACGGCGACACCAACGACCTCAATGCCGCGTTGCGCCAGGCCGTGGCGGAGGCGCGACGCCGCTTCCCCGACCTCACGCCGGCCGCGCTCTGCGCCGACCTGCCATCCCTCCGGCCCGCTGACCTCAGCCGGGCCCTCGCCTCGGTCGTGCCCGGCGGGCCGTCGTTCGCACCTGACGCCGAGGGCGTCGGAACGACGCTCTACACGGCGCCGTACGACGAGTTCGACCCCGAGTTCGGCGTCGGCTCTCGTCGTGCGCACCGCGCTTCCGGCGGGGTCGAGGTCGGACTCGACCTGCCTTCGCTGCGGCGTGACGTGGACGACCTCGACGACCTGCGCGACGCCCGGTCCCTGGGGCTCGGGCCGGAGACCGCCGCTCTCGTCGCAGAGCTCGACCTGACATGACGACGGGCCGTCCCCCGATGGAGGACGGCCCGTTCGTGGTGGTTCAGGACTTCTTGGCGGGAGCCTTCTTCGCAGGTGCCTTCTTGGCAGCAGGTGCTGCCTTCTTGGCCGGAGCCGCCTTCTTGGCAGCAGGTGCCGCCTTCTTCGCCGGAGCCGCCTTCTT
>NZ_FOQG01000002.1:0-213373 GCF_900113685.1 Nocardioides psychrotolerans | reverse complement strand
TGCCGCCTTCTTCGCCGGAGCCGCCTTCTTGGCAACAGCCGCCGCCTTCTTGACCGGAGCCGCCGCCCTCTTGGCAGCAGCCGCAGGGGCTGCGATCGTCAGCTTCGGCAGCTTCTTCGCACCGGAGACGACGTTCTTCAGGTCGGCGCCGGCACTGAACTTCGGCACCGCCGTCTTCTTGGCCTTGATACGGGCGCCGGTCTGCGGGTTGCGAACCCACCGGGCCTCACGGATCCTCTTCTCGAAGGAGCCGAAGCCCGTGATGGCGACCTTCTCGCCCTTGGCGACCTCACGCGTGATCGTGTCCAGAACGGACTCGAGTGCGTGGGCTGCCTGCTTACGGTTCCCCTCGTAGCGCGTCGCGAGTGCGTCGATGAGCTGTGACTTGTTCACTAGCTTCCCTTCCAATGAACTGGTGGCGTCGAGCTTTGCCCGACTTTCATCAATGCACGCTAGGCATTGGTGGCCATTGTCACAATCACCACGCCGAGAACAGCGAGACCTATTTTCTGGAGCTGGACCGCGAAAACGTTGGCGCACGCCCGGCAATTGCCGGACGTGCGCCAACGTCGTGAACATCGGGATTATCAGATATCCCTTACCTGCTTGGGATATCTCGACAAACGAGGACCGAGATCACTTCTCCAGGAATGCCAGGAGGTGCTGGTTGAAGACCGCTGCGTGGCTGACGTTCAAACCATGCGGTGCATCCGCGATCAGCGCCTGCTCGGCGCCGGCGACACTGTCAGCGGAGCGCTTCCCGGAGACCTCGAACGGCACGATGCCGTCGGAGTCGCCGTGGATCACGAGCGTCGGGACCTTGATCGTGGCGAGGTCCTGACGGAAATCCGTGGTCCCGAAGGCCTCGATGCAGGCCACCAGCGCGGCATCCTCGGCCTTCGCGGCCAGGGCCAGGGCGTCCTGTCGCTGCTCCTCGGTCACCTTGAGCTCCCCGCCGGCGGAGAAGAAGTTCGTGGTGAACCCGTCGAGGAAGCCCTCGCGGTCGGAGGAAGCGGCCTCCATCATGCCCTTGACGTCGTCCTCACCGAGGCCGCCACCGGGGTTGTCCTCGGTCTTCAGCAAGTAGGGCGGGATTGCGGCTGCGAACACGGCCGAGTGCACCCGAGCATCCCCGACGGTGCCAAGGTAGCGAGCCACCTCCCCGCCACCCATCGAGAAGCCGACGAGGCTCGCATCGTGGAGGTCCAAACCTTCGATCACGCCACCGAGGTCGGCGGCGAAGGTGTCGTAGTCGTAGCCCGTGCCGGGCTTGTCGGAGTCGCCGAAGCCGCGGCGGTCGTAGGTGACGACGCGGTAGCCCGCGTCGGTGAGGGCCGGGACCTGCTCGCTCCAGGAGGCGCCGCTGAGGGGCCAGCCGTGGATGAGCACGACCGGGCGGCCGGCGCCGCCGGAGTCGGTGTAGTTGAGGTCGATGCCGTTGGTCGAGATGGTGGGCACGTGAGTCCTTTCGTCGACAGGTGCGGTGAGCGGTGCCCGTGGGGACACGACCACCCGGTACCCGGGCACAAGGAAGTTGACGCGTCCCCTATTCCCACCGGACTCACGATGTGGACGCGCTCAGCCGTGGAGCGTGGCCGGCTTCCAGCTCGGACGAAGCGCCTCGTAGGCGGTGATGTCGTCGGCGTGGCTCAGGGTGATCCCGACATCGTCAAGACCCTCGAGCAGCCGCCAGCGTGTGTAGTCGTCGATGTCGAAGGAGTCCTCGATCGCGTCCTCGCCGGCGCCGGCACGCACCGTGCGCGACTCCAGGTCCACGGTGACAGCCGCACCCGGGGTCGCGTCGAGGTAGTCCCACAGCCGCTGGACGACCTTCTCGTCGACCTGGGCAGCGAGCAGACCCGCCTTGCCGGAGTTGCTTCGGAAGATGTCGGCGAAGCGCGAGGAGATGACCGCCTTGAACCCATAGTTCTGCAAGGCCCACACCGCGTGCTCGCGCGACGAGCCGGTGCCGAAGTCGGGCCCGGCGACGAGCACCGAGCCGGCGGCGTAGACCGGGTTGTTGAGGACGAACTCGGGATCGTTGCGCCAAGCACTGAACAGGCCGTCCTCGAAGCCGTCACGGGTGACACGCTTGAGGTAGACGGCCGGGATGATCTGGTCGGTGTCGACGTTGCTGCGGCGCAGCGGGACGCCGATGCCGGTGTGCGAGGAGAACTTCTCCATGACTCAGGCCTCCAGGTCGGCCGGGGACGACAGCGTCCCCCGGATGGCGGTCGCGGCTGCGACGGGGATGGAGACGAGGTGGGTGCGACCACCCTTGCCCTGCCGGCCCTCGAAGTTGCGGTTGGAGGTCGACGCGCTGCGCTCGCCGGGCTCGAGCGTGTCGGGGTTCATGCCCAGGCACATCGAGCAGCCGGCGCCGCGCCACTCGGCGCCCGCCTCCTTGAAGATCACGTCGAGGCCCTCGCTCTCGGCCTGCATGCGCACGCGCACGGAGCCGGGCACGACGAGCAGCCGCGTGTCGGCATCGACGGTGTGGCCCTCGATGATCTTCGCCGCCAGGCGGAGGTCCTCGATGCGGCCGTTGGTGCAGGAGCCGACGAAGACGGTGTCGACCTTGACCTCACGCATGGGCGTGCCGGCCTCGAGACCCATGTACAGCAGGGCCTTCTCGGCGGCGACGCGGTCCTGTGCGTCCTCGAACTCGGCGGGGTCCGGGACCGAGCCGCCGAGCGGGACACCCTGGCCGGGGTTGGTGCCCCAGGTGACGAACGGGGTCATCTCGGAGGCATCGAGGACGATCTCCGCGTCGAACTCGGCGTCCGCGTCGGTGACGAGCGTCTTCCAGTGCTCGACTGCGGCATCCCAGTCGGCGCCCTTGGGCGCCTCGGCGCGACCCTCGATGTAGTCGAACGTCATCTGGTCCGGGGCGATGAGGCCAGCCTTGGCACCCCACTCGATGCTCATGTTGCAGACCGTCATGCGGCCCTCGACGGAGAGCTCCTCGATGGCCTGGCCGCGGTACTCGACGATGTAGCCCTGGCCGCCACCGGTGCCGGTGTGGGTGATCAGCGTGAGCACCATGTCCTTGGCGGTGACACCGGGAGGCAGGCTGCCGTTGATGGTCACGGCCATCGTCTTGGGCTTGGCCTGCATCAACGTCTGGGTCGCGAGGACGTGCTCGACCTCGGAGGTGCCGATGCCGAAGGCGATCGCACCGAACGCACCGTGGGTGCTGGTGTGGCTGTCACCGCAGACGATCGTCATGCCCGGCTGAGTCAGGCCGAGCTGGGGACCGACGACGTGCACGATGCCCTGCTCGATGTCGCCGAGGGGGTGCAGGCGTACGCCGAACTCCTGGGCGTTCTTGCGCAACGTCTCGACCTGGGTGCGGGAGACGGGATCGGCGATGGGCTTGTCCCAGTCCAGCGTGGGGACGTTGTGGTCCTCGGTGGCCAGGGTCAGGTCCGGGCGGCGGACCGCGCGCCCGGCGATCCGGAGGCCGTCGAAGGCCTGGGGGCTGGTGACCTCGTGGATGAGGTGCAGGTCGATGAAGAGAAGGTCCGGCTCTCCCGCGTGGGAGCGGACGACGTGCTCGTCCCACACCTTCTCCGACAAGGTCTTGCCCATGTCTTCACTCCTTCGTGACCGGTGATCATGCCCGGACGACGCTACGCCGTCGTCCCATGATCTGAGATATCAATCTCGTCATGTGGACATGCCCGCCTGGGCGCCGCGACGCGACGACCCCACCGTGGCCCCGACGACTGCGACGCCGGACCGACGTCGCAGTGATAGTGGCCTGGACCACCCGCTGTCCCGACCAGGTCACACCGCACGGGTCTTGCATCCCATGATCTGAGACCGCAGTATTGCCATATGGACAACTCCAGTGGTGTCGGCGTTCTCGACAAGGCCGCGCTCGTGCTCACCGCGCTCGAGTCCGGACCCGCGACCCTGGCCGGTCTCGTGGCCGGCACCGGCCTCGCCCGCCCCACCGCCCACCGCCTCGCCGTCGCCCTCGAGCACCACCGTCTGGTCGCCCGCGACATGCAGGGCCGCTTCGTGCTGGGTCCCCGCCTTGCCGAGCTGTCCGCGGCTGCCGGCGAGGACCGACTCCTCGCGACGGCCGGACCTGTCCTCGCCCGGCTGCGCGACATCACCGGGGAGTCCGCCCAGCTGTGGCGCCGCCAGGGCGACCACCGGGTCTGCGTCGCTGCCGCCGAGCGCCCCTCCGGGCTGCGCGACACCATCCCCGTCGGCTCCCAACTGACCATGCGTGCCGGCTCCGCGGCCCAGGTGCTGCTGGCATGGGAGGACCCCGAGCGCATGCACCGTGGTCTCCAGAACGCCGCGTTCTCTGCTGCCGCACTGTCGGGCATCCGCCGGCGCGGCTGGGCCCAGTCCGTCGGCGAGCGCGAGCAGGGCGTCGCCTCCGTCTCTGCCCCGGTGCGCTCCCCGGGCGGCAAGATCATCGCCGCCGTCTCCGTCTCCGGCCCGCTCGAGCGGCTCTCCCGTCAGCCCGGCCGCATGCACGCCCCAGCCGTGCTTGCCGCCGCCGAACGACTCTCGGAGTCGCTGCGCCGCGCTGCGGCTGAGTGACCGCCGAGTCGGCGCGATGTTGCATGCAACATCGCGCCGACTCGGCGGGCCTCGCTCAGAACAGTGCGTCCTGCTCGAGCTCGAGCAGCACCTGCTTGCGCGCCACTCCCCCGGCGTAGCCGGTGAGGGTGCCGTTGGCCCCGATGACGCGGTGGCACGGGATGACGATCGGGATCGGGTTGCTGCCGTTGGCCAGGCCGACCGCCCGCGAGGCCGCGTTGGTGCGTCCGAGCCGCGCCGCGATCTCGCCGTAGGTCGCGGTCTCGCCGTAGTCGATGAGCTTCAGCTGCTCCCAGACCTGGGTCTGGAAGAGCGAGCCACCCGGGGCGAGCGGGAGGTCGAACTCCAACAGGTCGCGGTCGAAGTACGCCGTGAGCTGGCGTCGTGCCTCGGCGAGGACCGGGTGCGCGTCGTCGCGCCGACCACGCACCCGACCGTCGGGGTCCCCGAAGGGAGAGAATTCGATGGCGGTGATGGCACCGCCGTGCTCGACGAGGCGCAGCTCGCCGATGGGGCTGTCGGTCACGGTCCACATCTCAGACCTCCTGAGGGTCGGTGGGGAAGGGCGGCATGAGGGTGTTCCAGAGGTGCATCAACGCGTAGGAGCGCCATGGGCGCCACGACTCCGAGGCCGCGATCGCCGATGGCAGGTCGTGGCCCAGGCCGGCGAGGGCGTTGCGGACGCCGATGTCGGTGGGCAGGAACAGGTCGGGATGACCCAGTGCCCGCATCGCGACGTAGTCGGCCGTCCACGGCCCGATGCCGGGTAGCGCCACGAGGGCACGTCGTACGTCGTCGCGGTCGGGGCCGCGGTCGAGCGCGACGTCACCGGCGCTCAGGGCGGCGCACAGCCCGACCAGGGCCCTCCCCCGGGCCCGGGGCATCGGCAGCGTCTCGGGATCGACGCGGGCGAGGGTCGCGGCGTCGGGGAAGAGATGGGTGAGGCCCGCGATGCTCGTCTCGACGCACCGCCCGTGCTCCGCGACGATCCGACCCGTCACGGTCCGGGCGCCGGTGACGCTGACCTGCTGCCCGATCACCGTGCGTACGGCGGTCTCGTCACCGTCGACCTGGCCGGGCAGCCGCAGCCCCGGTGTCGCGCGCACCAGCGGTCCGATCACGAGATCGCCGGCGAAGTGGTCGGACACGGCGACCGGATCGCAGTCGGCGTCGAGCAACCGTCTGGCGCGCTCCACGGCAGCGGCCGTGTCGCGCAGGTCCTGGAGGCCGAAGGTGGCGGTGACGAAGGCTGTCTGCCCCTCGTCCAGGGCATCGGTGATGTCGAGCCGGACCGTGCCGGGCGCGTGTGGCAGGTCGAGGGTGCGGGCATACCAGCCGTCGCCGGCGACCTCCACGCCCGGCACGAGGTGGTAGGCGAGGAATGCCAGCAGCGCCCGGCCCGCGAACGGGGTGCGCACCGAGAGTCGCATCGTCACCGAGCCGGTGGTCGGACGAGATCCCCGACGCCCCCGGAGGTCGGTGGGGCTGGCGGCGTAAACCTCACGGATCGTGTCGTTGAACTGGCGCACGCTGGAGAAGCCGGCCGCGAACGCGATGTCGGCGCAGGTGAGCGCCGTGGTCTCGAGGAGCACCCGCGCGGTCTGCGCACGCTTCGCGCGCGCCAGCGCGAGCGGACCTGCTCCGAGCTCGCCGGCCAGCAGCCGCGAGAGATGACGTGAGGTGTAGCCCACGCGGCGCGCCAGCCCGTCGACGCCCTCGCGATCCACGACACCGTCGGAAATCAGTCGCATCGCTCGCCCGGCGGCCGTCGCCGCGACGTCCCAGTCGGGACTGCCGGGCGTGGCATCGGGCAGGCAGCGCTTGCAGGCGCGGTAGCCCGCGGCCTGGGCGGCCGCGGGGCTCGGGTGGAAGCTGACATTGGCGAGCGCCGGGGTGCGGGCCGGGCACGAGGGCCGGCAGTAGATGCCGGTCGTGCGGACCGCGGTGTAGAAGACGCCGTCGAAACGTCGGTCACGGGACTTCACCGCGCCGTAGCAGGACTCGGGATCGAGCCACTGGGTCGGTTGCATATGTCCATCCTCCTGCACCGCGACGGCCGGTGCTAGCGGGAATCGGACACCGGGATGGAGCACTCTCGCACCGGTATCGCGGATCTGTGGAGGATTCAACCAGGTGTTTGTGATGATGTGAACGTGGCCGACGACGAGACGCCGCCGGGCGACGCGCCGGCAACCCAGCCCGCGCTTGCTGCGCGCAAGCGCCCCATGGAGCGCGAGCACCGTCGTACGGTCCTGCGGGTCATCCTGGTCACGCACCTCGTGCTGGCTCTGTTGACCGGCGTCGGGGTCTCGGTGGCCTACCAGCAGCTCAACGGCAACATCGAGACGCTGCCCGGCATCCCCGACGGCGTCGACCGCCCCGACGCGATCGAGGTCGAGGGGCCGAAGCAGCCGATCAACATCCTCATCATGGGCTCCGACACCCGTGACTGCGAGGGCTGCGCCATCGACGGCGAGGCCGGCAGCGAAGGCTCGGACACCACGATCCTGCTGCACATCTCGGCGGACCGGAAGGACGCCTACGGCGTCAGCCTGCCGCGCGACGCGCTGGTCACCCGACCCGACTGCATGCTGCCCGACGGCGAGGAGGTCCCGGGCGAGGAGCTCGCGATGTTCAACGAGGCGTTCACCCTCGGCGGCGCTCTCTGCACGACCCAGATGTTCGAGGCGCTCACCGATGTCCGGGTCGACCACCAGGTCGTCGTGGACTTCAACGGGTTCAAGGACATGGTCGACGCGGTCAACGGGGTCGAGGTCTGCCTCCCCAAGGACGTCGACGACCCCGAGCACAACATCTTCTTCGACGCCGGCACGCAGACCCTGACCGGTCAGCAGGCCCTCAACTACGTGCGCGAGCGCTCGGTGCTGTCGGTCACTGGCGACATCGGCCGCATGACGCGTCAACAGGCCTTCATCGCCTCGATGATCAACAAGGTCGTCTCCGCGGGCACGCTGTCGCGTCCCGACCGGGTCTTCTCCTTCCTCGACGCCGCCACGAGCTCGCTCAAGCTCGACAAGGAGCTGGCCAACCTGCCGGCCCTCGTCGACCTCGCGATGCAGTTCAAGAACACCGGACTCGACGACATCCGCTTCATCACCGTTCCGTTCGCCGAGTACGAGCCCGACCCCAACCGGCTGGTGTGGACCGAGGACGCCGACAAGCTGTGGGAGCGCATCCGCAACGACCGGCGGCTCGGGCGTGACTTCAGCGAGGAGAGCATCAAGGCCGACGACCCGGTCGGCACCGCGAGCGGCTCCCCGTCGACGGCCTTGCCCTCCGACGGCTCCTCGGCCACCCCCGAGGAGACCGCTGCTGCCCAGGAGGCGGCCGCGGCGCGACTCGCTGCAGGTCTCTGCGCCTGATGCAGGCGTGCGACATTGCGCCGACTCGTCAATGCACGCAGGGCCGGTCCTGGTGGACCGGCCCTGCGTGATCTGTACCCCCGACCGGATTCGAACCGGCGCTACCGCCGTGAGAGGGCGGCGTGCTAGGCCGCTACACAACGGGGGCAAGAGTTGGTGCTGATGTTGCTATTTGGTGCTGCCACAGGTTAGCGAAAGCCACTCTGCCGCACAAAATCCCGGTCTCCACCGGCATCTTGGCTGGGATACTAGGACTCGAACCTAGAATAACTGGACCAGAACCAGTCGTGTTGCCAATTACACCATATCCCAATGGTCTTACTCTGCTTTGGCCCTCCGAACCGAGGTCCGGTGGCCGAGGAGAAACGTTACACGCGTGGCCCGACGGGTTCCAAAACGGCCCCACCGATCGTGCTCCGCACGCCCAGCCTGCGGGCCACGAGGACGGCCAGTGCCAGATAGCTGAGCGACTGCGTCAGGGTCACCGGGAGGCTCCACCAGGTGCCGCCGGTGGGGTTCATCGCCGAGGTCATGTCGCTGTAGGCCAGCGCCGAGCCGAAGGCGAGCCAGTTGTTGAGCACGTGCATCGCGATCGCGGCCTCGAGGCCGCCGGTGGCGATGGTGAGGATGCCGGCGACGACCCCGAAGGCGAAGCGGTCGAAGAAGATCGGCGGGTCCTGGGCACCGTGCGCCAGCGCGAACAGCAGCGCCGGCACGAGGACCGCAGCCGTCCGGCTGCGCAGGAGGCCTCCGAAGGCCTGGGTGAGGTAGCCGCGGAAGGCGTACTCCTCCCCCGCGGCCTGCAGCGGCGTGAGCAGGAGCACGACGAGGAGGAAGTCACGCGTGGTGTCGGTGAAGGCGTTGACGTCACCGGTGATGCCGGTCTCCTGCTGCGGCAGCACCGCCGAGACGGCCACGGTCGCGATCAGCGCCAGCACCGACAGTCCGAAGCAGACCGCCATCCACCGCCAGCGGATGCGGGGCATGACCGAGGAGAGCCATCGCGGCTTGAGCCCGTGCACGCAGCGCATGACGAACCAGCCGATCGGGATCGCCGCGGCCAGCGACAGGTTGAGGTAGGCCAGCATCGCGGGCGTCACGTCGTCGAGGTCTCCCAGCGCGGTCATCCGCTCCGCGCTGAGGTCACCGATCGCCGCGAAGTAGAGCGCGAAGACACCCAGCAGCAGCAACGGCGCGGCGAGGATGAACCCGGCGGCGTACGTCGTGAGACCGAGCAGCGTCCAGCCCCACCCGCGCCGCGGGGCGCCCCGAAGGATCTCGTCGTAGCCGTGGCCCATCAGGAGTCCCCTCAGCCCAGCGCGCTCTGCAGCCGGGCCAGGCTGCGCTCGCGGCCGAGCAGCTCCATCGACTCGAACAGCGGCGGCGACACCCGGCGGCCCGTGATGGCGACCCGCACGGGGCCGAAGGCCACGCGAGGCTTGAGCCCGCGCTCCTCGACCAGCGCCTGCTGCAGCGCCTCCTGGATCGCGGCCGTCGACCACTCGTGCAGGCCCGCCACAGCGTCGTGGGACGCCTGGACGATGGCCTTGCCGTCCTCGGTGAGGAGCTTCTCGACGTCGGCCTCGTCGCGCGTGAAGTCCTGCTCGTCGACGAAGAGGAAGCCGAGCATGTCGACGGCCTCGGTGAGCTTGTTGATGCGCTCGGCGACCAGGGGCATCGCCAGCTCGAGCAGCTGCGCGTCGGCGTCGCTGACGGGGTCGGAGACGACCCCCGCGGTCTTGAGGAACGGCAGCGCACGGTGGGTGATGTCCTCGGTGCTCAGCAGGCGCATGTGCGAGCCGTTGATCGCGTCGGCCTTCTTGACGTCGAAGCGGGCCGGGTTGGGGTTGACGTCCTTGATGTCGAACGCCTCGACCATCTCCTCCAGCGAGAAGATGTCGCGGTCGCCCGAGATCGCCCAGCCGAGGAGGGCCAGGTAGTTCATCAGGCCCTCGGGCAGGAAGCCCTGGTCGCGGTAGGCCAACGCGTGCGCCTCGGGGTCACGCTTGGAGAGCTTCTTGTTGCCCTGGCCCATGACGTAGGGCAGGTGGCCGAACTTCGGGGTCTCCTGGGCGATGCCGAGCTCGACGAGAGCGCCGTAGAGGGCGAGCTGGCGCGGGGTGCTGGAGAGCAGGTCCTCGCCGCGCAGCACGTGGGTGATCTCCATGAGGGCGTCGTCGACCGGGTTGACCAGCGTGTAGAGCGGGTCGCCGTTGGCGCGGCAGAGCGCGTAGTCGGGGACGTGCTCGGACTCGAAGGAGATGTCGCCGCGGACCAGGTCGGTCCAGGTGATCGACCCGTCGGGCATCCGGAAGCGGACGATCGGCAAGCGATCCTCACCCGCGAACGCCGCCCGCTGCTCGGCGGAGAGCTCGCGGCAGAAGCCGTCGTAGCCCATGATCTTGGAGCCGGACGCCTTGCGGCGGGCGTCGACCTCGTCGTTGGTGCAGAAGCACTCGTAGGTGTAGGAGGACTCACGCAGTCGCGCCAGCGCGTCGGCGTAGATCTCACCCCGCTCGCTCTGCTTGTAGGGGCCGTGCGGCCCACCGAGCTCGATCCCCTCGTCCCACGTGAGCCCGAGCCAGCGCCACAGCTCGAGGATCGCGTCGTAGGACTCCTGGGTGTTGCGCTCCTTGTCGGTGTCCTCCATGCGGAAGACGATCGTGCCGCCGTGGTGGCGCGCGAAGGCCCAGTTGAAGAGTGCCGTGCGGACCAGGCCGACGTGGGGAGAACCCGTCGGTGAGGGGCAGAACCGGACGCGGACCGATCCGGGGGTGCTGTTCATCGTGAAGCCACCTTGTTGGTCAGGGTGCCGAGACCGGCGATCGAGATCTCGACCTCGTCGCCGACCTCCATGGGACCGACACCCTCGGGGGTGCCGGTGAGGATGACGTCGCCCGGGAGCAACGTCATGACGCTGGAGACGTGTGCGACCAGCGCCGGGATGTCGAAGATCATGTCGGCGGTGGAGCCGTCCTGGACGAGCTCGCCGTTGAGGTGCGTCTGGAGGCGTACGCCGTCGATGAAGTGCTGCGGGTCGAGGTCGGTCTCGATCCAGGGACCGAGCGGGCAGAAGGAGTCGAAGCCCTTGGCCCGGGTGAACTGCACGTCGGACTTCTGCAGGTCGCGAGCGGTCACGTCGTTGGCGATCGTGTAGCCGTAGATGACGTCGGTCGCCTGCTCGGGCGGGACGTCGCGGCAGATGCGGCCGATGACGACGGCCAGCTCGCCCTCGTAGTGCAGGTCCTGCGTCTGCGAGGGGTAGAAGATCGGATCGAGCGGCCCGACCACGCTGGTGTTGGGCTTGAGGAACATCAGCGGCTCGGACGGCAGGTCGTTGCCCATCTCGGCGGCGTGCGCGGCGTAGTTGCGACCGATGCCGACGACCTTGCTGCGCGGCAGGACCGGCGCGAGGAGCTTGACGTCCGCGAGGCGGTGCTCCTGGTCGAGCAGCTTGATGCCGACGTAGAGGGGGTCGCCCGCGAGGGCGACCACGACGCTGTCCTCGGCGGGCTGGCCGAACTCGTCGACCTCCCCCGTCACGACGCCGTAGGAGGGCTCTGATCCGGTGGTGAACCTTGCGATGCGCACGCCCTCGACCCTATCGGCCGGCAGGGCGGCACCTACCCTTGGCGGGTGGAGACCTGGGCGGACCTCGGCGTGCTCGAGGAGGCGACGTGGCGTCAGCGCGCGAGCGCTCACGCCGCGCGCGTCGACGCGTTCGTGGCCCCGCACCTCCAGCGCCGCGACGCCGCCGTCAAGCATCCCGTGCACGACTTCCTCTTCACCTACTACTCCCAGCGCCCGGCCCAGCTGCGCCGCTGGCACCCCGGCTACGGCGTCGGCCTGGTGGGGGCGAAGGAGCTCGCTGCCCTCAAGGGCTACGAGCAGGTGGGGGACGTCATCGCCGTCGCGCCGTCGTACGTCGAGAAGCAGCGGCCGCTGCTCGGCTCCCTGCACGCGCTGCTCACGGCCACAGCGGCCCGCCCGGCCCACTTCGGCTGCTTCGGGCTGCACGAGTGGGCCATGGTCTACCGCCTCGCGGAGGACGAGACCCGCCACGCCGACTGGCCGCTGCGCCTCGGTCCCGACGGCACCGACGCGGTCGTGGATTCGCACAAGGTGGCGTGCTCCCACTTCGACGCCTACCGGTTCTTCACCGGTCCGGCGCGGCCGCTCAACACCCTCTCCCCCGGCCGAGACGACCGGCCGGCCTTCGAGCAGCCGGCCTGCCTGCATGCGGGCATGGACCTCTACAAGCACGCCTTCCGGCTGACCCCGATGGTGAGCAGCGACCTGGTCGCCGACTGCTTCGAGCTGGCCCGCGACATCCGTGAGCTGGACATGCGCGCCGCCCCCTACGACCTGGCGGACCTGGGCTTCGAGCCGGTGCGGATCGAGACGCCCGAGGGCAAAGCGGTCTACGTCGAGGCGCAGCGCGACTTCGTGCGTCGGGGTGCGCCGCTGCGGTCACGCCTCGTCGCGGAGTGCGAGCGGTTGCTGGGCACATGACCCGAGGGGCATGACTACGCGCGGCTGGTGCGTCCCGAGGCGCTCGCGCACGTCGTCGTCGCTGCTGACTGGCCGGTCTGAGGCGCAGGCGGGTCCCGACCCGCGGGAGGAGAACCCGATCGCGCGGTGTCGGAGTCTCGTGTGAGGGTGGAGCCGTGGACGAACGTGTGCTGGCCAACTTCCTCGCCCCCGACGAGAGCTTGCGGACCATCCCGGCCAAGCGGGCCAAGCTGCTGACGCGCTTCCACCCCGACTGTGCCGCGCTGCGTCGCTACCTCGTGGTGGACGAGTTCCTCACCCGCGAGCACTGCTTCTACTGGCGCAACGGAGGGACGGTCGATGTCTGACCAGGGTGGCTCCGCGCCGGGGCCGCAGGGCTCGCACGGCGCGACGTTCCGCGGCGAGGACTGGTTTTCCGAGGACCTCGGCGCCGCGCGCCACGTCGACTCGACCTTCATCGACGTCGACCTCAGCGAGGCTCGCTCGTCGGGCGCCGTCTTCGAGCGGTGTGTCTTCTCCGGGGTGCGGTTCAACGCCTCGGTCCACCGGGCGAGCGCCTTCGTCACCTGCGAGTTCGACGGGAGCAACCTCTTCGACGCCACCTTCGACGGCTGCAAGATGACCGGCTCGGTCTTCACCCGGTGCACGATGCGGCCGATGAAGGTGCGCGGTGGCCAGTGGCGCGGGGTGTCGTTGCGTGGGGCCGACCTGAGCAAGCTCGACCTCGCCGACCTCGACCTGCGCGAGGCCGACCTCTCGCTGTGCAACCTCACGTCGACGGTCCTGCGCGGCGCCCAGCTGTCCGGGGCATCCGTGCGCGAGACCAACCTCAGCGCGACCGACTTGCGTGGCGCGACGCTCGACGGCGTGGACCTCGCCGCGGCGCGTCTCCGTGGCACGCAGCTCGACCTCGCCGGGGCGCTGCTGCTGGCCGAGCTCCACGGGGCGCTCGTGGACGTGCCGCTGTGACCGAGCGCGCGCTCGTCTTCGGATCGGTGGCGCAGGCCTACGAGCGCTACCGGCCCGACTATCCCCCGGAGGTCGTCGACCTGGTGGTCGACCACGCCTGCCGGCCGGTGCGGACGGCGCTGGAGATCGGGGCAGGCACCGGCAAGGCCACCCGGGTCTTCGCCGAGCGCGGCGTCGCGGTCACCGCGACCGACCCCGACCCAGCCATGCTCGCTGAGCTGCGCCGGCACGTGCCGGCGACCGTGACCACCGTCGAGACGACGCTCGAGGACCTGGAGGCCTCATCGACCTACGACCTGGTGTTCGCGGCCGCGTCGCTCCACTGGACCGAGCCGACGCAGCGGTGGGCACGGGTCGCCGGGCTGCTCGAGCCCGAGGGCGTGTTCGCGTCGTTCGGAGGACAGCTGCTGCTGGCCGATCCTGCGCTCGAGGACGCGTTGCAGGCGGCGCAGTCACCGTGGCTCACCGACGACGGCTTCCCCTCCCCCGACGGGACGCCGAAGGACGCGCCGATGCGGTGGCCCGGCAGCGAGCTGGAGCGCTCCGACCTCTTCGACGAGGTCCGCCAGCACGTCGTGGCGCGTCGCCCGTCCGTGCCGGCGCTCGACTACGTCGGCCACCTGTCCACGATCTCGGCCTACCTGATGCTGACCGCCGCCGACCGCCAGCGGGCGTTCGACGCGATCCTCGCGGTGCTGCCCGACGAGGTGCAGCTGAGTGCCGACCTGACGCGGCACGTCGCGCGTCGGGTCGGCTGAGGGCCACGGTGCCGGCGGTCCTCATCGCTCGGCTCGTAGTCGGAAGGTGGTCCGTTCTGCCATGGTCAATCGTTTGACCACCCCCGGGGTCATGCCAGCGGGCCGCGGCACGGCAAACGTCTCGGTCAGACCTGGTGGAGGTCGGTGGGCTGGCGCAGCCGGATGCCGTCGATGACCAGCGACAGGCCGACCTCGAAGTCGGAGGCGTCGCGGGGGTCGTCGGTGATCGCGCCGTCGCTGCCGGCTTGGAGGTGGGTCTGCTCGTCGGCGGTGTGGCCGAAGACGAAGTGGAGGAGGGTGCGGGCGGCGGTGCGGGTCAGGTCGGCGGGGAAGCCGGCGTCGCCCAGCGCCGCGACCAGGGCGTCGTACGGCGCTGTCGCACCCAGCCCGAACGCGTGGACGGTGGCGACCACGTCGGCGCCGTCGCGGTAGGCCAGCATCGCGTCGCGGAGCTGGGCACAGACCGCGGCGACGCGAGAGTCCCACGGACCGCCGGGGAGCGGACGCTCGCCGCGGCGCAGGAGCTCGTCGGCGACGGCCGCGAGCAGGGACTGCTTGTTGACGAAGTGGTGGTAGAGCGCGCTGGGCTGGACGCCCAGCTCGGTGCCGAGGCGGCGCATCGTCAGGTCCGCGAGGCCGAAGCGGTCGAGCACGTCGATGGCCCGCTCGACGACGTCCTGCCGCTGGTAGCGCATCCGACTCCTGCTGCTCCTCGGGTCACGTTGACCGCGACCGGTTGTCGACCCTAACCTGAACACTGTTCACCTGACCACCGTTCAGGTGGCGGGCCGAGGACCAGCACCCGCGCGATCGGCCTCATACTGAGTCCGATGTCGACCCGCCAGGAGAGCCCCATGACCACGTCGTTCGACCAGCTCGCCACCTCGATCCTCGAGGGCAAGCCCGCCACGGAGGACGACGCCCTCGCGGTGCTGCGCGCCCATGACGACGAGCTGGTCCACCTGGTCGCTGCCGCCGGCCGCCTGCGCCGTGAGCACTTCGGCAACACCGTCAAGGTCAACTACCTGGTGAACCTGAAGTCCGGCCTGTGCGCCGAGAACTGCAACTACTGCTCGCAGGCGCTGGGCTCGACGGCCGACATCTTGAAGTACAAGTGGCTCGACACCGACGAGGCGCTCCAGCAGGCCGCCGCCGGCCTCCGCGGTGGCGCCACCCGCGTCTGCATGGTCTCCAGCGGCCGCGGCCCCACCAACAAGGACGTCGAGCGCGTCGCTGACATGGTCGGCGCCATCAAGGCCGAGAACCCGCAGGTCGAGATCTGCGCCTGCCTGGGCCTGCTCAAGGACGGCCAGGCCGAGCGGCTGCGCGACGCCGGCGTCGACGCCTACAACCACAACATCAACACCGCCGAGTCGCACCACGACACGATCGTGCAGACCCACACCTACGCCGACCGCGTCGACACCGTCTCCAAGGCCAAGAGCGCCGGACTCTCGCCGTGCAGCGGCCTGATCGCTGGCCTGGGTGAGACCGACGAGCAGCTCGTCGAGGCGTTGTTCGCGCTCCGCGAGATGGGTTCGGAGTCGATCCCGGTCAACTTCCTGATGCCCTTCGACGGCACCCCCTACGAGAACACGTGGGAGCTGTCCCCGACCCGCTGCCTGAAGATCCTCGCGATGGCGCGCTTCGTGTGCCCTGACAAGGAGATCCGCATCGCCGGCGGTCGCGAGATGCACCTGCGCTCGCTGCAGGCCCTCGCCCTCAACGTCGCCAACTCGATCTTCCTCGGCGACTACCTCACCTCCGAGGGCCAGGCCGCCGAGGCCGACCTCGAGATGATCCGCGACGGCGGCTTCGTCGTGCTCGGCGCCGACGAGGACCCGCGCCCCGTCGACGTCGAGGGCTCGCGCGACCCGGCCAAGCGCCGCCGCGGCGCCGGCACCACCGAGCGCCCCAACGCCTGATCCCCCGAGCCTGAGATCCCTGCGCATGCTGGCCACGCCCGACGACCTGCTCGCCTTCGACCGCGAGCACCTGTGGCACCCCTACACCTCGATGACCTCGCCCACGCCGGTGCGACTGGTGACGGGCGCCTCGGGCGTGCGGCTGACTCTGGGTGACGGCAGTGTCCTGGTTGACGCGATGTCGTCGTGGTGGGCCGCCATCCACGGCTACAACCACCCGGTGCTCAACGCCGCGCTGACCGCGCAGGCACAGGACTTCTCGCACGTGATGTTCGGCGGGCTCACGCACGAGCCGGCGATCCGGCTGGCCGAGAAGCTCGTCTCGCTCGCCCCTCGTGGGCTGGAGAAGGTGTTCCTCGCCGACTCCGGCTCGGTGTCGGTCGAGGTCGCGCTCAAGATGACGCTGCAGCACCAGCGTGGTCAGGGGCGCGCGGAGCGCACCCGGATGCTGACGGTCCGGGGCGGCTACCACGGCGACACGTTCGGCTGCATGGGCGTGTGCGACCCCGTGGGCGGGATGCACTCGATGTTCGCCTCCATGCTGCCCGAGCACGTGTTCGCGCCGCGGCCGCCTGCTGCCGCGGCCGCGGCCGCGGCCGTCGAGGAATGGGCCGCCGCCTTCACCGCGCTGGCCCGCGAGCACGCCGCGACCCTGGCCGGGATCATCGTCGAGCCGCTGCTGCAGGGCGCCGGTGGCATGCACGCCTATCCCGCGGCCTGCCTGCAGGTGATGCGCGACGTCGCAGACGAGCTCGACCTGGTCCTGGTCTTCGACGAGATCGCCACCGGCTTCGGGCGCACCGGCACCCTGTGGGCAGCCGACGCGGCCGGGGTCTCCCCCGACATCATGTGCGTCGGCAAGGCGCTCACCGGCGGCTACCTCAGCCTCGCAGCCGTCCTCACGACCGCCGAGATCGGCCGCGGCATCTCCGCCTCCGAGTCGGGAGTGCTGATGCACGGCCCGACCTACATGGGCAACCCGCTCGCGTGCGCCGTGGCACTGGCCAGCCTGGAGCTCCTCACCTCAGGTGACTGGGCCGCTCGCGTCCCGGCCCTCGAGGCAGGGCTGGCCGTCGGCCTGGCCGGGGCACGCGACCTGCCGGGAGTGCACGACGTACGCACGTTGGGAGCGGTGGGCGTCGTCCAGCTCGACCACCCGGTCGACACCGTGAAGGCCGCTGACGCGGCGGCGGAGCTCGGGGTGTGGCTGCGCCCCTTCCGCGACCTGATCTACACGATGCCGCCCTACATCACCGACGACGACGACCTGGCGCGGATCTGTGCCGCCGTGACCCGAGCGGCGGAGGTCGCGTGAGCGCCTGGTCCGCGTGGCTCGCTGCCCAGGCAGGAGCGCGCGAGGAGGCCGGGCTCCGGCGGGTGCTGCGGCCCCGACCCGCCTCCGACGAGACGATCGACCTGGCCGGCAACGACTACCTCGGGTTGTCGCGCGACCCCGTCGTCACCGCCGCCGCAGCCGACGCCGCGCTGATGTGGGGCGCCGGGTCCGGAGCCTCTCGGCTCGTGACCGGGACGCTGCGGCTGCACGAGCACCTCGAGCAGGAGCTCGCGTCCTACACCGGGCAGCCGGCGGCGCTGGTGATGTCGACCGGCTACCACGCCAACCTCGCGCTGGTCACCGCCCTGGCCGACCGCGACACCCTCGTCGTCTCCGACGCCCACATCCACGCCTCGCTCGTCGACGCCGTGCGGCTCTCGCGGGCCGAGGTCGTCGTCGTGCCCCACAGCGACGTCGCCGCGGTGCGCCGGGCGCTGGTGGCCTCGGACAAGCGGGCGCTGGTCCTGACCGAGTCGATCTACTCCGTCCTCGGCGACGAGGCCCCGCTGGTCGAGCTGGCGGCGGTCTGCGCGGAGCACGACGCGATGTTGGTCGTCGACGAGGCCCACGGCCTCGGCGTCCACGGCCCCGGCCTGGTGCACGGGCGCGGGCTCGCCGGCCTCGAGCACGTCGTCGTCACGATGACGCTGTCGAAGTCGCTCGGCAGCCAGGGGGGCGCCGTGCTCGGGCCTCCTGCGCTGGTCGAGCACCTGGTCAACAAGGCCCGCCCGTTCATCTTCGACACCGCCCTCGCACCCGCCCCGACCGCCGGGGCGCTGGCCGCGCTCGGCGTGCTGCGGGCGCGGCCCGAGCTGGTCGACGTCGTACGACGCCGCGTGGTCGACCTCGCGGCGGCCCTCGGCGTCGAGCCTCCGGCCGGTGCCGTGCTGTCGGTGTCGATGCCCTCGCCCCAGGTGGCCGTGGCGGCCCAGGCCGCTGCGCTCGAGCACGGCCTCAGGATCGGCTGCTTCCGACCGCCCTCGGTGCCCGACGGCATCTCACGGCTGCGGATCACCGTCAACGCCGGCGTCTCCGACGACGACTGGGGGCGCGCGACCCAGGTGCTCGTGGCCGTCGTCAAGGAGCACGCGTGAGGGTCGTCATCGTGACCGGCACGTCGACCGACGTCGGCAAGACGATCGTGACCGCGGCGCTGGCTTCTCGCGCTGCTCGTGCCGGGTCGGTGGTGGTCGTGAAGCCGGTGCAGACCGGCATCGGCGACGGCTCGGCGGGCGACGTCGACGTCGTGACCTCCCTGACCGGCTGCCCCGTCGAGGAGTGGGTGCGGCTCGACGAGCCGCTCGCGCCCGACACCGCCGCTCGCCGTCAGGGCGTCGTGATCCCGGTGGTGGCCGAGCACGCCGCCCGGGTCGTGGCACTGGCGCGCTCCGGCGACCACGACACGCTGCTCGTCGAGGGCGCCGGCGGTCTCCTCGTCCGTCTCGACGCCGACGGGGGCACGCTGCTCGACCTGGCCCGTCTCGTGACTGATGGCCTCCCGGACGGCGCCGTCGAGGTCGTCGTCGTCACCTCCGCCGGCCTCGGCACCCTCAACCACACCGAGCTCACCGTCGACACCCTCCGCGCCCGCGGCCTCGAGCCCGCCGGGCTGGTCATCGGCTCCTGGCCCGTGGACCCAGGCCTGGCGGAGACCTGCAACCTCCACGACCTGCCCCGCGTTACCGGCCTTCCGCTGCTCGGGGTCGTCCCTGCCGGCGCCGGCTCGCTGTCGCGGGCGGCGTTCGCGGCGCAGGCCGATCGCTGCATGACTACCCGGATGTCCGGAGACTCGCGCGCCTGAGCGTCACCACCACCGGTCGGGCAGCTGAGCACCGGCCGGGACGTCCTCGTCGATCAGCTCGCACAGCACGGTCGTGACGTCGCACGACATCAACGCCATGCCCTCGGACTGGGACAGCGGGCCCGCAAGGACGACCTGCGTCGGTGAGATCCAGCCGCGAGGAGTGAGGAAGTCGACCAGCACGGGGAGCTGGGGGAACTCGCTGACCGAGTCGTCACGCTGGTCCTCGACGACCGCGCTGGTCCCGATGGACCGGACCCGGTGAATGCCGTCCGGCGACCACAGCGACGAGGCGGACTCGGGGTCCTCGAGCCGCTCGACCGGCGTGAAACGCCCGTCGTCGGCGACGCCGCCGAGACGCCCGCCGGCGACGATGCCGCCGGGCCAGGCGTCGTCGTAGGGACCCGGTAGGCCCGTCACGAGCACCGGGTCGGAGCCGGGCCGCCACAGCGTGAGGTCCTCGAGCGCGTTGGTCGTCCACGTCACACGGCCCAGCAGGTCGATGCCGTTGAGCGACAGCTGGCCCTGGAAGTCGGGGGCGACCGGCACCTCCACGCGGTCCACCTCCTCGTCCGCCACCAGGTCCCACAGCACGACCCGCTGCGTCGTGCGGTCAACGTCGTTGACCCACGCCGCGTGCGTCCCGTCGCCTGCGAGGATGACGCCGACCGGCGTGGTGGCGCCGGTGGGCAGCTCGACCAGTCGGTCCCCCTCCACCACGGCCCACGGTCCCCCCCACTGACGGCCCACCAGCGTGGTGCCTCCCGCGAAGGCGACCTGCCACTCGGGGTCCACCGGGATCCGCTGCTCCCCCACCCGCAACGTGCCCCCCACGAGGTAGGGCAGGGCGCCCGGAGAGGTGACCGCATCGGACGGGGGGTCCGTCGCAGGACCCGGCCCCGGACCGGTGCGAGCATCCGGCTGGGCCAGCACGGCGACGCTGCCGATCACGACGGCGGCCGCGACGACTGCGCCGGCCGAGGCCCACGCCGTACGACGGCGGCGATGCTCGCGGCGCCCCAGCCGCGCGAGGCCGGAGACCTCGACGTGGGGAGCCGTGAGCGAGTCGGCGCGGGAGCCGAGCTCGGCCGTGAGGCGGTCCTCGATGCTCATGACGTCTCTCCCATCCGGGTGCGCAGGGTGGCCAGGGCGGCCGAGGCGGTGGACTTGACCGTGCCGCGGGCACAGCCCAGGGTCGCGGCGATCTCCACCTCGCTCAACGACTCGTAGTAGCGCAGCACCACCACGGCGCGCTGCCGCGGTGGCAGGGCAGCGACGTGGGGCCAGATGCTGAGCCGATCGGTAGGGTCGACGTCGTCGGCGCCCCGGTCGGGCAGCGAGGTGACCAGCCGTTCGCGGGTGAAGCGGGCAGGGCGGCGCCCGGAGACGAAGGAGTTCACCAGCACCTGGCGGGCGTAGGCCTCCGGGGAGCGGGCCGCGGCGACCTTGCGCCAGCCGACGTAGACCTTGACCAGGGCGCTCTGCAGCAGGTCCTCGGCGTCGGCCTGCTGCCCGGTGAGCAGGTAGGCGGTGCGGTAGAGCGCGGGCGAGCGCGCCACCACGAACTCCTCGTAGGTGGCCTCGGCGGCGCCGCGTCGTGCCTCGTCGTGCACGGCGGCGGCTCCTGCCTGTCGTCGACCCATGCCCTCGAGACGCTGCCCGGGTCGGGTGAGGTTCAGTCCTCGGTCGCACCGAGCGTGTCACGCCGCGTGGAGACACCTCCTAGGCTGGGAGCATGACCGCCACCCTTGAAGCGCCCCTCGAGCCGGCCAGTGCCGACGAGGTCTACGTGCACCGGCTGGAGCCGCGTCGGCGTGGACCCGTGCGGCGGGTGCTGCTGGGGGCGCTCGACCTGTGGTGCGCGACCCAGGGCGGCCTGCTCGAGCTCACCCGCGCCGGGGACATCGTCGTACGACGCCGCTCGGACGGGGTGGAGGAGCTGCGGGTCCCGCTCGTCCCCGGCGAGGACGCGGCGCTGGCGCTCGACCAGATCAGGGAACAGCTGGAGTCCCAGGCGCCCGACGAGTTCCGCGCGCGGTGGGGCATCGCCTGAGGCTCACCACACGTCGCCGTCGCGCCAGTCGCAGGTGATGGGGGCGTCCAGGTCCAGGCCCAGGTCCGGGCCGGGCGCGAGCACGAGGATCGCGCCGTCCTCGTCGGGCGTGGCCTCGGTGCCGTGGGGTGTCATCACCGAGCTGGGCCCGCGCCAGGGCTGCCAGCCGCGACCACGGTAGAACGCCTCAGCCACCTCGGACGACGACAGCGCGAGCAGGTCGTAGGCAGGCGCGAGCCCCTCGAGCGCGGTCATCACCATCGATGCGTGTCCCGCCCTGCGATGGGTGGGCGCCGTGGCGACAGCCTCGACGTAGCCGCACCGCAGCGACCTCCCCGCCACGAGCAGCCGACGCATGACCAGCGAGCCCTGCGCCAGCACGTCGTCGCCGGCCGCGCCACCGACGACCAGGGCGTGCATCCCGCCGAGGGCGTGCGACCAGTCGTGGTCGGTGAAGTCGTCGAACGCGCCTTCCATCAGGGCCCGCACGGCCGCCAGCTCGTCGGCGGCCAGCTCGGCGGTGTGGGCCATAACGAGGCGACTCACCACTGGGTCACCACTGGGTCACCACTGGGGAGGCCTCCGGGCGTGCCACGGCACAGCCGCCTCGACCTGCGCCGACAGCGAGAGCAACAGCTCCTCCTCGGCCGGCCGAGCGGCCAGCATCACCCCGACCGGCAGACCCTCGGGGGTCCAGTGCAGCGGGAGCGAGACCGCCGGCATGCCGGTCACGTTCCACGCGGACGTCCAGGGCGTGAAGGCCTTCTGGGCCGCGAAGTCGGCGGCCGGATCATCGTCGTCGCGCAGGGCGCCGACCGGCAGCGGGGGTGCGGCGAGGGTCGGTGTGAGCACCGCATCGAAGGGCGCCAGCGCACCCAGGGCCTGCGCCGCGAAGCGGCGCATCGCCGCGATCGCCAACCCGAAGTCCGGGCCACTGACGGCTCGCCCCCGCTCGGAGAGCCACCGGGTGAGCGGCCGGAGCAGGTGCTCACGCTCGGGTGGGACGACGGACAGCGCGGTCAGCACCGCCCAGCAGGTCTCGAACACGGGGACCGCCTCGGGCGGCAGCGGGACGGGCACGTCGACCACCTCGTGGCCCAGCGCCTCCAGCACTCGCGAAGCGGCGTCCCAGGCGATGACGCACTCGGGGTCGACCATGACGTCGGCGATGACGGGCTCGACGAACCGGGCGATCCGCAGCCGACCGGGCTCGCGGTCGCAGGCGTCGAGGAAGCTCCCCCGCGGGGCAGGCGCCCACGTTGGGTCACCCGCACGGCGACCAGCGAGGACGTCGAGCAGCGCGGCCGCGTCACGCACCGTGCGGGCGATCGAGCCCGAGGTGGAGAGGCCGACCGGGTCGCCGTACGTCGGGAAGCCGGAGATGCGACCGCGCGTCGGCTTGAGGCCCACGAGTCCGCAGCAGGAGGCGGGGATCCGGATCGACCCACCGCCGTCCGAGCCCTGGGCGACGGGGACCAGCCCGGCGGCGACGGCCGCGGCAGCTCCGCCCGAGGAGCCCCCAGCCATGCGTGTGCGGTCCCACGGCGTCACGGCCGGAGGGAATCCTTCCGGCTCGGTGTAGCAGGGCGAGCCCAGCTCCGGGGTGCTGGTCTTGCCGATGCTCACCATCCCCGCTGCCTCGATCGAGAGCGTCACCCCGTCGGACACCTCGGGCACGAAGTCGGCGAAGGCCGGTGAGCCGAAGGACGTCCGCACGCCCGCGGTGAGGTTGAGGTCCTTGATGGCGGTGGGTACGCCGTGCAGCGGGCTCGCACCGTCGGACAGGGTCCGAGCGCGCTCACGCGCCAGGTCGGGAGTGAGCGTGACGAACGCGCCGACGTCGTCGAGGCGTGCAGCGCGCTCGAGGTAGTGCTCGGTCAGCTCGAGGGACGAGATCTCCCCGGAGCGGACCAACGCACCCTGCTCCAGGGCAGTCAGGTCGTGCAGCTCGGCCATGGGTCGACCGTAGCGACCAGGACCACTCTGCGTCGTTCCACCCCGCCGGCCCCCACCTCACGCTTGACTGGACACGTGTCCCACGAGCTCTCCCGCGACCGCGGTCAGCATGGCCGGCTCCTGCCGGGGCTCCACGTGCTGCGCCACTACGACCGGGCCTGGCTGGGCGGCGACGTGCTCGGCGGGATCACCGTGGCGGCCTACCTGGTCCCCCAGGTCATGGCCTACGCCGCGGTGGCCGGGCTCCCCCCGGTCGCAGGGTTGTGGGCCGCGCTGGCGCCGCTGCTGGTCTATGCACTCCTCGGCTCGTCCCGACGGCTCTCGGTCGGACCGGAGTCCACGACCGCCTTGATGAGTGCGGCCAGCATCGGCGCCATCGCCGCGGCCGACCCCGCCGCCTACGCGGGGGCCGCGGCGGCGTTGGCGGTGCTGGTCGGCATCGTGTGCCTGCTGGGCAGGCTCGTGCGGCTGGGCTTCGTCGCGGACCTGCTGAGCAGGCCGGTGCTGGTCGGCTACCTCGCCGGGGTCGCCGTCCTGATGATCGTGGGTCAGCTCGGCCGTCTCACCGGGATCGACGTCGAGGGCGACGACCCGGTGAGCGAGGTGATGTTCGTCCTCGGCCACCTCGGCGACGTCGCCGTGCCCACCGCGACGATGGCGCTGGTGGTCGCGGCCAGCCTCCTGGTCGCGCAGCGGCTGCGGCCCCACTGGCCGCACCCCCTGATCGCGATGCTGCTGGCAGCGGGGGTCACCGCCCTCTTCTCGCTCGAGACGCACGGCATCTCGACCGTGGGCGCCATCCCGGCCGGGCTCCCCGTGCCGGGCATCCCCTCGGTCGACCTCGACGTGGTGCTCCAGCTGGCCCTGCCGGCCTTCGGCATCGCCGTCGTGGGCTACACCGACAACGTGCTGACCGCACGCGCCTTCGCGGCACGTCACCAGGAGCACGTCGATGCCGACCAGGAGCTGCTCGCCCTCGGAGCAGCCAACATCGCCGCAGGTCTGACCCAGGGCTTCCCGGTCAGCAGCAGTGGCAGCCGCACCGTGATCGGCGACTCGCTGGGAGTCAAGACCCAGCTGCACTCCCTGGTCGCCCTGGTCGCCGTCCTGGTGGCGATGTTCTTGCTGCGCCCCGTGCTGGAGGCCTTCCCCGACGCGGCGCTGGCCGGGGTCGTGACCTACGCCGCGATCCGGCTGGTCGACGTGGCCGAGATCCGCCGGACCGGCCGGTTCCGCCGCAGCGAGCTGGTGCTGGTGCTGGCCACCGTGGCCGGCGTGCTCCTGCTCGGGATCCTGCCGGGGATCGGTCTCGCCGTGGGGCTCTCGATCCTCGACCTGCTCCGGCGCGTGGCCCGTGGCCACGACGGCATCCTCGGCTTCGTGCCGGGTCTCGCGGGCATGCACGACGTGGACGACCACCCCGGCGCCACCACCGTGTCCGGTCTCGTGGTCTACCGCTACGACTCCCCGCTCTTCTTCGCCAACGCCGAGGACTTCCGCCACCGGGCACTGGCCGCCGTCGAGGAGTCGGCGGGCACCGGCCACCCGGTCGAGTGGCTGCTCGTCAACATGGAGAGCAACGTCGAGGTCGACCTCACCGCGCTCGACAGCCTCGAGGACGTGCGCGCCGAGCTGGCCGGACGCGGGGTCGTGCTCGCCCTGGCCCGCGTCAAGCAGGACCTCCGGGTGGACCTCGACCGGGTGGGGCTCACGGAGCGCATCGGCGCCGGACGCTTCTACCCCACGCTGCCTGTCGCCGTGGCGGCGTACTCGCAGGAGTACGCCGCCCGCCACGGCTCACCGCCCGTGGGTGCTCCGCCGACCTGACCGGCCCTCAGGCAGCAGTCGGCTGGAAGGCCACGAGCGACGCGACGACGGCTGGAGGCGCTGGAGCACCTCGACGTCCTCGAGCACGTCGACCTCGAGGGCCGACTGGGAGTGGACGGCGCCGTCGACGACGATCGCGCCGGCGATGCCCGCGGAGCGAGCGGCGTCCGCGTGCGCCCACTTGCCGCCGTACGGCGTGGGGGTGGCGCCGACGACACCGAACGGCTTGCCCACGAGGGCGCCGACACCGTAGGGGCGCGAGAGCCAGTCGATGGCGTTGTTGAGCACGGCCGGCATGGTGCCGTTGTACTCCGGGGTGACGGCGAGGACGGCGTCGGCGTTGCCGACGAGCTCACGCAGGGTCGCAGCGGCGGTGGGGACGGCCTCACCGTCGAGGTCCTCGTTGTAGAACGGCAGGGACCCGAGGCCTTCGGCGATCTCGACGACGACGCCCTCGGGCGCCTGGTCGCGCAGCGCCTCGGCGATGCGGCGGTTCAGGGAGTCGGAGCGAAGGCTGCCGACGAGGGCGACGATGCGGGTGGGAGTAGTCATGCGAGGCTAAACGGACCGCAGTCCGCTTTCTATTCCCGACTGTCGGAATTTTCCTGGCGCCCTAGGCTTCCGCCATGAGCGAGCCCCGGTCGCTGCCCCTGCTGGGCGGCCCTCCGCCCGAGCGGAGCGACGCCGCCCGCAACCGGGAGGCACTGCTGCGCGCCGCCACCGACCTGGTGGACCACTGCGGCGTCGAGGCCGTCACGATGGACGCGGTCGCTGCCAAGGCCGGCGTCGGCAAGGGCACGGTCTACCGGCGCTTCGAGAGCCGCGAGGGCTTGATGGCCGCGCTGCTCAACCACTCTGAGACCGCCTGGCAGGCCGCCGTGCTCTCAGGGCCGCCGCCGCTCGGGCCGGGCGCACCACCGATGGAGCGGCTGCTCGCCTTCGGCCATTCCCGCATCGAGACCAACCTCAAGCACGCCGACCTGATCACCGCTGCCGGCCACTCCGGCGCCCGGGCCTACGCCGCCATGTCCTTCGCGGCCATGCACGTGCGCTACCTGCTGACCCGGCTCGGGGTGCGCGGCGACGTCCCGATCCTCGCCACCTCGCTGCTCGCGCCGCTCGAGATCGCGATCCTCCATCAGCAGACGCACATCGAGCAGATCCCGGTCGACCGGATCCAGCGAGGCTGGGCCGAGCTCGTACGACGCGTGGTCGCGGCCGAGCCCTCAGCCGTGATGGCGCCGTAGCCCGTAGGTCAGCCCGTCCACGAGTGCACCCCACGACGCCTCGATGACGTTGTGGCCCACACCGACGGTGACCCACGAGGACGCACCGTCAGTGGTCTCGATGAGGACGCGGGTGATCGCGTCGGTGCCGTGCCCCTGGTCGAGGATGCGCACCTTGTAGTCGATCAGCTCGAACTTCGCGACCGCCGGGAAGGCCTGCACGATCGCGGAGCGCAGCGCGGAGTCCAGCGCGTTGACCGGACCGTTGCCCTCACCGGTGACCACGTAGCGCACGTCGGCGGCCTTGAGCTTGACGGTCGCCTCGGAGACGGCCTCCTCGCCGACCTGGGCGTGGGTGAGGGTCTCGGTGATGACCCGCCAGGACTCGACCTCGAAGTAGGACGGGCGGGCACCCTCCACCTCCTCCACGAGGAGCAGCTCGAAGGAGGCGTCGGCCGCCTCGAAGGTGTAGCCGCGCTGCTCCATCTCCTTGACGCGACCGGTCACCCGCGCGACCAGGTCCTTGTCGCCGGAGAGGTCGAAGCCGAGCTCCTTGCCCTTGAGCTCGATCGAGGCGCGACCGGCCATGTCGGAGATCAGCAGGCGCATGTCGTTGCCGACAACGACCGGATCCAGGTGCTGGTAGAGGTTGGGGTCGACCTTGATCGCGCTCGCGTGCAGCCCGGCCTTGTGCGCGAAGGCCGACGTGCCGACGTAGGGCTGGCGCGAGGCCGGTGGGAAGTTGGTGACCTCGGCGACGGCGTGGGCGATGCGCGTCGACTCGGCGAGCAGACCGGCCGGGAGGACCTGGCGGTCGAGCTTGAGCTGCAGGTTGGCCACGACCGTGACGAGGTCGGCATTGCCGGTGCGCTCGCCGTATCCGTTGATGCAGCCCTGGACGTGGGTCGCCCCTGCGTCGACGGCGGCCAGCGTGTTGGCCACCGCGCAGCCGGTGTCGTTGTGGCAGTGGATGCCGACGCGCACGCCGGTCGAGGTGATGACGTCGTGGACCACGTCGGAGACCCACGGCGGCAGCATCCCGCCGTTGGTGTCGCAGAGCGCGATCACCTCGGCGCCGGCGCCGTACGCCGTGCGCAGGACCTCGAGCGCGTAGTCGCGGTTGGCGCGGTAGCCGTCGAAGAAGTGCTCGGCGTCGAGGAAGACCTGCTGGCCCTCGGCCTTGAGGTGGCTGACGGTGTCGCGGATCATCTCGAGGTTCTCCTCGAGGGTGGTGCGCAGCGCCAGCTCGACGTGGCGGTCGTGGGACTTCGCGACCAGGGTCACGACGCCCGCGCCGCTGTCCCGGAGGGCGGCGACCTGGGGGTCGTCGGCAGCGCGCACACCGGCCTTGCGGGTCGCCCCGAACGCCGCGAGCTTGGCGTGACGCAGGTCCAGCTCCTGGCTCGCCCGCCGGAAGAACTCGGTGTCCTTGGGGTTGGCCCCCGGCCAGCCGCCCTCGATGTAGCCCACACCCAACCCGTCGAGCTGTCGCGCGATCGACAGCTTGTCGGCGACGGAGAGGTTGAGCCCCTCCTGCTGCGCGCCGTCGCGCAGGGTCGTGTCGTAGACGTGGAAGTCGCCGTGCAGGTCCATCGGTGATCTCTCGTTCTGGGGACATCGGGGGGACATCGGGGCACAAAAAAACCTCTCGGAGTGCGAGAGGTGGCGCATCGGGCGGGGCTCGATGCGCTAGCGAATGATGATGCTGTGGTGCTGCATGGGCCCATCGTGCCACGGCGACCGGCAGGTGGACAGGGATCTCGCGATCCGGGCGGTGTGGGGCCCCGCGTCGGCGTACGGTCGTCGCGTGACGCTCCGGGGACGAACCCGCTGCGCGGCGTACGCCGTGGCGCTGGCGCTGGCGCTCGCCTGCGGCGTGGCACCGCTCGCCGCCGCAGCGCGCGCAGACCCGGGCGGCCGCGACGTCGACGTCTTCACGGGCACGGGCGGATCGGTGCCCTGGCACAGCGGCAACACGACGCCGGCCGCCGCGCGCCCCTTCGGCCTGCTCCACCTCGGCCCCGACACGACCACCTCACGCGAGGGGCGTCCGTCGGCGACCGCCTCGGGCTACGGCTGGCAGGACGACCGGGTGCGCGGCTTCTCGGCCACCCACCTGTCCGGGGCCGGCTGCCCTGCGATGGGCGACGTCCCGTTCCTGCCGGTCGTGGGGCGGCTGCCCGTCGACCCGGCCGCCACGACGGCCGGGCTCGACCACGACGACGAGGACGCCGGGCCGGGGTGGTACCGCACGCGACTCGCCTCTGGCGTCGACGTCGCCCTCGCCGCCGGCGAGCGCACGGGCCTCGCCGTGCTCACCTTCCCCCGAGGACGGACGGCGCGACTGCTGGTCAAGGGCGGCGACAGCCTGGCCGGCTCCCGCAGAACCCAGGTGAGCTTCCCGAGCCGTCGGGAGATCGCCGTGTCAACCACGAGCGGCGGCTTCTGCGGGTCTCCGGGGCACTACCGCGTGCACGTGGTGCTGCGGCTGGCCCGGCCGATGCTCGCCCACGGCACCTGGGGCGGCGCACGACCCGGAGGCTGGGTGACGCTGGACCGCGACGGTGGGACCAGCAGGGTGCAGGTCGCGGTCTCGTTCGTCGACGTCGCCGGCGCACGGCGCAACCTTGAGGTCGAGCGTCCCGGCTGGTCATACCCCGACCTGCGGACGACCGCCGCGGCCGCCTGGGCCCGCGAGCTGGGACGCGTGCAGGTCACGGGCGGCACTGCGCAGGACCGAGCACTTCTCGACACCGCGCTCTACCACGCACTCCTGCACCCGACGCTGGTCAGCGATGCCGACGGCCGCTATCCCGGGTTCGACGGCACGACGCGGCGGCTGGCGCCCGGGGAGCGCCACTACAGCGCGATCGCCGGCTGGGACGCCTACCGCACCCAGGTGCCGCTGCTCGCGTGGTTGCGGCCCGACGTCGCCTCGGCGGTCGTCCGCTCGCTGGCGCGCATGGCCACCCAGGGCGGCTGGCTGCCGCGCTGGCCCCTCGTGGCGTCCTACACGGGAGTGATGAACGGCGACTCTGCCGCCCCGCTCATCGCTGCCGCGCACGCTTTCGGAGGCCGTGACTTCGCGCTCGACCCGCTCGTCACCCGACTGGTGCGCCAGGGCGAGCAGACCGACGGGGCCCCCGGCCAGGGCTGGTTTCGGCCGCGGCCGGGGCTGGCGGACTACCTGCGCCTGGGCTACGTGCCCAACACCGTGCCGGAGCGGGGCTGGCCACAGCCGCACGGGGCATCGACGACGCTCGAGTACGCCGTGGACGACTTCGCCGTGTCCCGGCTGGCGCTGGCGGCTGGTCGCGACGACGTGGCGGAGCGCTTCGCCGCACGCAGCCGGTCGTGGCGCACACTCCTCGACCCGGACCGCCGCCTGCTGCTGCCCCGCGACGCCGCGGGTGCCTTCCCGGCGCCGGACATCGACACGGGCGGCTGCTGCAACGGCTTCCAGGAGGGCAACGCGACGCAGTACACCTTCGGCGCGGTGCCCCAGGACGTGGCCGGGCTGCTCTCCTCGCTGGGTCCGCGCGACACGGTGGTCGACCGGCTCGACGAGGTCCACACGTTCCTGAACGCCGGCGCGGGAAGCCCCCATGCCTGGCTCGGCAACCAGCCGTCGTTCCTCACGCCCTGGGCCTACCTCTGGCTCGGCGAGCCGGCCCGCACGGCCGACGTGGTCGCCCGCGCCCGGCGAGACCTCTGGTCCCTCGGCCCGGGCGGGCTGCCCGGCAACGACGACCTCGGGTCGCTGTCGGCGTGGTTCGTCTGGGCCTCGCTCGGTCTCTATCCCCTCACGCCCGGCACGCCCGCCGTAGGCATCACGCCGCCGGCCTTCGAGACCGTGACCGTGCGGCCGTCATCCGGATCTGTCACGGTCATCGAGAGGGTCGGCACCGGGCGCCACGTCGCAGGGCTGTCGGTCGACGGGGTGCCTACGTCGGCGTCGTGGCTCTCGCTCGGCCCCGGCTCCCGGCCCGGTGTCGTCCGGATCCTCACCACGGACGAGCCCGCCCAGGCCTGGGGCACGGCACTGGCCGACGCGCCGCCGTCGTGGGACGGCCCGGCTCAGAGGTAGGGCGTCAGCGCGGCGAGTGAGTCGGTCGGCTTCCGGACGGCGATGCCGTCGCCGATCGCGCGGAGCACCCAGTGATCACCCGAGCGCACCAGCGAGGCCATGACCAGCCCGGTCTCGTCGACGCCCGCGGTGATCCGGAAACGAGCGATCTCGACCTCGTCGGTGTCCAGCAGTCGCACGTAGGCACGGTCGACCCAGGTCAGGCTGTGACCCTGATAGCTGCTGACCAGGAAGACGATCGTGTCGACCTTGGCGTAGACCTTCGCCAGGTCGACGGTCATGGTCTCGTCGTCACCGTCGCCACTGCCGGTCTTGTTGTCCCCCAGGTGCGTCGTCGAGCCGTCGCGGGTCTGGAGGTTGTTGTAGAACGCCAGGTCGAAGAGCTGCTCGCCCATGAACTGGACCGCCGAGGCGTCCAGGTCGATGTCGGGCGCCCCGGTGCCCATCGCACCGGCCGACGGCACCTTGTCCCACCCCAGGCCCAGCCGCAGCAGGGTGCGCGGCCGCCCGTCCTCGGTCGTCAGGGCCAGCTCCTGGCCCTCGCTCAGCTCGATCACGTCGGTCCTCCCGCTCAGTGGTGCTCCCGACGGTACAGAGGCGCTCAGCGCCCGGTGATGCCCGAGGTCGGCGGGGTGAAGCCGGCGAAGGGACGCTGGTCGTCGGGCGCCCAGCTGACGCCACTGCCGGACACCCTCAGCGCCAGCAGCGCACCGAGCGCGACGACGGCCACGACGGCGACGAGCCACGGACCGATGTTGCGCGAGATCGGCACGACGACCCGCGAGACCGGGCCGCGCACGCGGGTGCCCCCGGGCCCCCACCACAGCGAGACCGCGAAGACCAGGCCGCTGACGAACAACGTGGTCGAGACGCTGGCAGCCACCGCGTAGCAGACCAGGGCCCCCGCGACACCGAGCCCGGCGCTCCACAGCAGCAGTATCAGGGTGCCGGGGATGGAGCGGACGAGGTCCCACGGGGCGCCGAGCAGGAACTGGGCGCCGTCGTACCACTTGCGACCGCGGCGCAGGCGCCGGCCGCCGGCCGCGCTCGCAGCCAGCGAACCGCTGCGCAGCAGCCACACCGCCACGAAGATCACCGAGCACGCCACCCACGGCGCGGCGGTCAGAGCAGCACCGAGGGTCGCCGCGGCGCCGAGCAGGAGCGTCCCGCGACGCAGCCGCTCGACCAGCGGGGTCGGCGGCGGGGCCGCGACCCGCTCGTCCCAGTCCTGCTCCCACTGCTGGCCCGGGGCCGGGAATGGGCCGGAAGCTGGGCCGGGGTTCAGGACCGGCGCGGGTGGCGCCACGACCGGCCGCGGCGGCTCGGCGCGCGCCACCTCGGTGTAGGGACGGGTCGGCGGGTCCTCGGGCAGCCGCTGGGTGGGCGGCTCGGTGAACCGGTCGGTCGCAGCCTCGGCAGCCTGCGCACCGGCCAGGGCGAGCGGGATCGTGAAGATGTCCTCGGGGCCGGTTGGCACCGGCGGCACGACGGGGTGCGGCTGGGTGGTCTGAGGGCGCAGCCAGGCCAGGATCGACTCGAGGTCGGGGCGCTGGGACGGCTGGGGGTCCAGCGCCGCCTCGACGAGCTGGCGCAGGTCGTAGGGCAGGCCGGAGAGGTCGTGCTCGCCACGGCGTACGCGATCCATGACCGCCATGCTCGGACCGCGACCGAAGGGCGGGTTGCCGGTGCCGGCGTAGGCGACGGTGGCCGCCCAGGAGTGGATGTCGGAGGCTGCGGTGGCGTCGTCGCCGCAGAGGATCTCGGGCGCGAGGTAGCCAGGCGTCCCGAGCAGCCACCCGGTGTGGGTGAGCTTGGGGTCGTCGGCGACCCGGGCCAGGCCGAAGTCGATGAGGATCGGGGTTCGGCCCTCCATCAGCACGTTGGAGGGCTTGACGTCGCGGTGCAGGACGCCGACCTCGTGGACCGATGCCAGGCCCTCGGCCAGGCATCCGGCGAACCAGGTCAGGTTGCGTCCCTCGATGGCGCCCTCCTCGATGACATGGTCGTGGAGCGAGAGACCGGGCACGTAGCGGGTCGCGACGTAGGGCACCTCCGCCCACGGGTCGGCGTCGACGATCTCGGCGACCCAGCGCGAGCGGATCCGCTGCAGCGAGCTGATCTCGCGCGCGAACCGGGCGCGACCCTCGTCGTCACCGACGATGTGGGGCCGGAGCACCTTGAGCGCCACCCGCTGGCCGCCCTCGCGGCGGGCCAGGTGGACGACCCCCATGCCGCCCTCCCCGATCTTGGAGAGCAGCGTGTAGTCACCCACCCGTCGCACGACAGGGGACACCGGCAGCTCGGGCACACCCGAAATCTACCTGCGCCGGGCGCCGCCGTCCGTCTCCCGGTCCCGCGTGCCTCGCACGGTTGGCCGGGAGACGAGCGCCCGCGTCCCGCAGGAGCCTCAGCCCGCCGCCTCGACGGCCGGGACGAGCGACTCCACGAAGGTCTCGAGGCCCCAGGTCAGGGACAGTGCGGTCGGAGGTGAGACCGAGGAGATGTAGGACTCCCCGACGACCGAGGCGACGGTTCCGTCCTGGACCTGCTGCATGGCCTGCAGCGCGGGGTCGGCCGCGATGTCGTCGCGTACGGTCTGGTCGGCGACGTAGGAGAGCAGGACGTCGGAGGTCAGCTTGTCGACCTCCTCGGTGGACAGCGTGTAGTAGAACGTCGACTCCCCCGTGTCGAGCTCGTCGACGGAGTCGGCGACGGTGAAGCCGAGGTCCTCGAGGAACTGCACGCGCGGGTCGGCGGGGGTGTAGACGTAGAACGCGTTCGGGTCGATCGCGACGGCCGCGATGGTCCTGCCCTCGAACTCCGGGTGCGCCGCGGCGGCCGCAGCCACCTCGGCGTCGACGTCCTCGAGCAGCTGCGCGGCCTCGTCGGCCTTGCCCAGCGCGTCGCCGACGGTCGTGATGACCTCGCGCCACGGCGTCGACCAGGGCTCGTCGGGGTAGGCGACGGTGTCGGCGATCTGCGAGAGCTTCTCGTAGTCGGCCTCGGTGATCCCCGAGTAGTTGGCGAGGATCAGGTCGGGCTCGGCCGCGATGATCTCCTCCAGCGGCGGCTCGGCCGCCTCGGTCAGCAGCGTGGGCTCCTCGGCACCGGAGGCGTCGATCGCCTCCTGCTGCCAGGGCATGTAGCCCTCCTCGTCGGCGCCGTAGGAGTTCTTCGGGATCGCGACCGGCACGACGCCGAGCGCGATCGCGGCGTCGCTGCTCCCCCAGCCCCACGTCACGACCCGCAGCGGCTCCTCGTCGATCTCGGTGCTGCCGAAGGCATGCTCGATCGTGACCGCCTCGAAGGCCTCGGAGGCGGTCTCGCCGCCGCCGGCGCTCCCGTCGGGCTCGGCCTCGGGGTCGGCGCCGCAGGCGGCGAGCGGCACGGCGAGCAGGGCTGCGCCGAGGGCCAGGGCCAGGCGGGCGCGCCGGGGGGTTGACCTATCAACAGTGCTTGATCTTGTGGGTGGCATGTCCCGGCCGGTCCGTCGAGTGACGCAAGGAGCATGCTCAGGGGCGTTCCTGACATGCTCTCCGTGTCACTCGACGACGCCGGAGCCTCAGCAGATGCGGTGCATCCAGCCGAACGTGTCCTCGGCCCGGCCGAACTGCACGTCGACCAACGCCTGACGCACCTGCATCGTGAGCACGGTGGAGGCAGGGGCCGGAACCTCGCCGCCGTCCCACTTCAGCGAGCCGACGGGCGTGATGACCGCGGCCGTGCCGCAGGCGAAGATCTCGGTGATGCGGCCACTGGTCACGCCGTCGCGCCACTCGTCGATGGAGATCCTGCGCTCGACGACGTGGTGGCCGAGCTTGCCGGCCAGCTCGATGACGCTCGCGCGGGTGATGCCCTCGAGGATGGTGCCGGTCTGGGGGGTGACGATGGTGCCGTCGTCGAACACGAAGTACATGTTCATCCCGCCGAGCTCCTCGACGTAGGTCCCTTCCTGGCCGTCCAGGAAGACGACCTGGTCACAGCCCTGGGAGGTCGCCTGCTGCTGGGCGACCAGCGAGCTGGCGTAGTTGCCACCGGTCTTGGCTGCGCCCATGCCGCCGCGACCGGCGCGGGTGTAGTTCTCGGTGAGCCACAGGGAGACCGGCTTGATGCCGCCCTTGAAGTAGGACCCGGCGGGGCTGGCGATCACCAGGAAGGTGACGTGCTGCGAGGGACGCACGCCGAGGAACTTCTCGGTCGCGATCATGAAGGGGCGCAGGTAGAGGCTCTTCTCGCCCGTCGCGTCCGGCACCCAGCGCCGGTCGACCTCGACGAGCGCGTCGACGGCCTGGACGAAGTCGTCGACGGGCAGCTCGGGCAGCGCGAGGCGTTGGCTGGAGCGCACCATGCGCGCGGCGTTCTCCTCGGGGCGGAAGGACCACACCGAGCCGTCGGCGTGCTCGTAGGCCTTCATGCCCTCGAAAATCTCCTGCGCGTAGTGCAGGACGGCGGTCGCCGGGTCGAGGCTCAGCGGGCCGTAGGGCTCGATGCGCGCGTTGGCCCAGCCGGTCTCCGGCGTCCATTCGACCAGGAACATGTGGTCGGTGAAGTGGAGGCCGAATCCAGGGTTGGCGAGGATCTCCGCCAGCCGCTCGTCGCTGGTCAGGTCGCTGGAGAGGGTCGTGCTGATCTGCATGGGAGGCAACGTTAGTCGACCTTTCCGGAAATGGCGGACGCCGAGCACGCAGTGCGTGCCCGGCGTCCGACGAAGGGTGGGGCAGGCGTCAGCCGCCTACGCGGGCCGCGATCGCGTCGCCTACCTCGGCCGTACGACGAGTGGTCGCGACGTCGCGCTCGGCGAGGTCGGCGATGACCGCGGCCTCGACGACCGCGGCAGCCTCGGTGTGGCCGAGGTGGTCGAGCAACAGGCTGACCGACAGGATCGCTGCGGTCGGGTCCGCCTTCTGCTGGCCTGCAATGTCGGGAGCCGAGCCGTGCACGGGCTCGAACATGCTCGGCGTGGTGCGGTCGGGGTTGACGTTGCCCGAGGCCGCCAGGCCGATGCCACCGGTGATGGCGGCTGCGAGGTCGGTGATGATGTCACCGAAGAGGTTGTCGGTGACGATCACGTCGAAGCGTGACGGGTCGGTCGTCATGAAGATCATCGCCGCGTCGACGTGCATGTAGTCCACCGTGACCTCGGGGAACTCGCGGGCGACCTCCTGGGTCAGGCGCCACCACACGGCCCCTGCATTGACGAGCACGTTGGTCTTGTGGACCAGCGTCAGCTTCTGGCGCGGTCGGCGCTGCGCCCGGGAGAACGCGTCCCGCACGACCCGCTCGACACCGAAGGCGGTGTTGACCGAGACCTCGGTGGCGATCTCGTGCGGGGTGCCGACGCGCAGGGCGCCGCCGTTGCCCGTGTAGGGACCCTCGGTGCCCTCTCGGACGACCACGAAGTCGACGTCCCCCGGGTTGGCCAAGGGAGAGACGACACCGGGGAAGATGCGGGACGGTCGCAGGTTGACGTAGTGGTCGAGCTCGAAGCGCAGGCGCAGCAGCAGCCCGCGCTCGAGGATGCCCGGCGGCAGGTTGGGGTCGTTGGGCTTGCCACCGACCGCCCCCAGCAGGATCGCGTCGTGCTCGCGGATCTCGGCGAGCACGGAGTCGGGCAGCACCTCGCCGGTCGCGAGGTAACGCTCGGCACCGAGGTCGTAGCGGGTCGTCTCGAACTTCACGTCGGCCGGGGCCGCCACCTCGAGGACCTTCAGGGCCTCGGCAGTGACCTCCTGGCCGATCCCGTCGCCAGGGATGACGGCGAGCTTGAGGGTGCCCCCCGATGGGGACGCGTGGGAGTCAGAGGTGGTCATGGAGGGAGACGTTAGTTGTCGTCCGGGCGCTGGCCGCCGTTGTCTCGCAGGTCAAGCGACGCCTGGACGGCCTCGTGGCTGCGCGGGTTCTCGGGGTTGTGCTGGGCCGGGCCCCACTCGGGGTACATGTCGTACATGGCGGATCTCCTGTGGATCTCGTGCTCGGCAGAGGTGAGAGAGAGGGTCGTCGTCGCCCCGCCGCAGGTGGGTGCGGGCTCACGGATCGCGTGAGAGGAGCTGACCGAAGCAGGATGCGGATCGCGCGGTGGCTGATCGGGATCCTGCGGCGGAGCGAGAGACTGGGCAAGAGACCGCACGACGCACACCGCGACGAGGTGGCCTCTTGTAAGCAGTGGTGACTGCTAGGCCTCGCCGCGGCGTTCGATAATTACGAAAACGCTCCGCATGATGGCGTCAGTCTAGGAGCAGCCGTCATCCCCCGGCCATGGCCTTTCACGATGTGTCCACATGCCGAGATACGCGTCCCATGATGAAAGACTCGCTCCATGAGCGCCCGGCCTGACCTCCCCGACGTGGTGCACCGCGCCTTCGCCGTCTCCCGCAAGGCCGGATATGTCTCCTTCTGCCGCAACGAGACCGGCCGTCTGCTGGCCACCCTGGCCGCTACCCGCGAGGGCACGATGGCGGAGTTCGGCACCGGGTGCGGGGTCGGCACCGCCTGGCTGCGCTCCGGCGTCCGTGGTGACGCGAAGATCATCAGCGCCGAGCTCAACGCCAAGCTGGCCACCGCGGCCGCCGAGATCTTCGTCGACGACCCCCAGGTCGAGGTGCTCGCGGCCGACTGGTCCACGCTCCTCGACAAGGGCCCGTTCTCGTTGCTGTTCCTCGACTCGGGTCAGCCGGGCGAGGTCGGCGTCGACGCCGTCGCCGACCTGGTCGAGCCGGGAGGCATCGTCGTTCTCGACGACTTCACCCCGTGCGAGGTGTGGCCCCCCATCTCCGCCGGTCGCGTCGACACTCTGCGCGAGCAGTGGCTCACCGACGAGCGCTTCACGACCGTCGAGGTCATGGTCGCCTCCGACGCCTCCACCCTCATCGCCACGCGGCGTTAAGACCGACCAGCGTCCCGGGAGTACGAGCGAAGCGAGTCCTCCCAATGCCATGACGAAGTCATGGCACTTCGCCGTCCGTCGCACGTCGTACGACGATCCGGGTCCAGGCGCCGACGTAGACCCGGTCGCCGCCGGCGATCTCCTTCTTCTGCCCCGGCGGGACCGGCGTCCCGGGGAGCGGGCCGACGGAGCTGCCGACGTAGGTGCCGTTGGAGGAGCCGAGGTCCTCGACCCACCAGCGGGTGCCATCCGTCGTCAGCTGCGCGTGACGCCGGCTGATGCCGTTGTCGGAGGAGAGGTCGATGTCGGGGGTGATGTTGCGGCTGCGGGAGGCGCGACCGATCAGGATCGAGGTGTGCTTGAGGGACACCACGACCGGGAGGCCGGGTGAGGGCAGGGGGTCGGTCGACTTCTGGTCGGTGTACCAGTCAGGGTCGATCCAGACCTCCGCCACCCAGGAGTCGGCCAGCGCCGGCGCGGGGTTGGGGTCGGCCGGCGCTACCGGAGCGGCGGGAGCGGCAGCGGCAGCGGCAGACGCCGTAGGCGGGGTGAGCGGTGGGGTGAGCGGGCGCGGCATCGTGCCGGTCGTGAAGTCGTAGCCGCACGCCTCGCAGAACAGCGCGTTGGCCGGGTTGACCGTGGAGCAGTGCGGGCAGGTCGCCGACGACGTGGGCATGGTCGCCGTCGCCTCGGCCGGAACGGGCGCAGACCCGGGAGCAGCGGACGAGGCAGCCGGCGCCGCCCCCATCGCGATCCCGCAGACGTCGCAGTAATCGGTCGCGGCGGTGTCGTGGCCCGCGGGGCAGACGTTCACTTCTTGATCCGGGTGGTCTTGGTGGAGGCGGTGTCGAGGGCCATCTCGTCAGCCTTCTGGACCGCCGCCTTGAGCCGGACGGTGCCTTCCTTCTCGTCGTCGATGTCGACGACCTTGCGCAGCTTGGAGGTCGCCTCGTCGTTGCCCGTCTCGGCCGCGAGCTGTACGGCGCGCCCCAGCTTGGTCGTCGCGGTCGCCGCATCACCGGCGGCCTTGGCGGCCAACCCCTCCTGGATCATCGAGGCCAGCTCGGTCTGCCCGGTGTAGTGGGCGACCTGCTGGTCGATGCGCGTGGTGAGCTCGGAGTTGTTGGACCAGGTCGCCTTGACCAGCGCCTGCGCGGCGACGTTGTCGCCCAGGGCGACCTGGACGCGCGCGGCGAGCTGCTCCTGCCCGATCGCCTTGGCTGCGACCCGGACCGCCACGTGGTAGTCGCGGGACTCGTCAGCCCACGCGCCGGTGGGATAGGCGCCGGTGAGCGGGTTGACCACGACCCGGCGGTCGGTGAGGTCCTCGACGGTCGGTGCGACCTGACGCACGAACAGCACCTGCGCACCCTGGGGCGTCCACACACGCAGCTGGGCGTCGGAGACACCGCGTGCCATCGAGCTGCGCATCATCTCCTCGAACTGCGCCTGCATCTGCGAGGGCTCCGGGATGATGTCGACGGTGCCGAGGAGCGCCTGGGAGATCCGGCGCACCTCCTCGACCTGCCAGTCGGTGCCGGCACCCCGGCAGTCGCACTGGAACATGCCGGTGGCGCGCCGGATGGCGGCGTCGAGCGCCCCGGGCTGCTCGCGGTTCTCGCCGTCGGTGAGCAGGATCGCGTGCTTCTGGGTGACCCCGGGGACGGAGGCGAAGAGCGTGCCGGCGAGGTCGAGCCAGGTGCCGATCGCGGTGCCACCACTGCCGACGAAGCGCCCGATGGCGGCCCGCGCCTCCTCACGGGTGCGCGCGTCCATGGCCACGAGGCCGGGTCCCGAGGAGACCTGGGGGTAGGCGAGCATCGCCCGGTCGGAGCCGGCGATCACGGCGAACCACGTGCCGTCGAGGATCTCCGCGAGCGCGGCCTGCGCGGCCTGCTTGGCGGCGGCCATCGTCTGCGGCCCCATGGAGCCTGAGGTGTCGACGATGATGATCTCGCCGGCCGCTCCCCCGCCGGACTGGCCGGCCGTCCCAGCGCCGGCACAGGTCACGGTGACGATCGCGTTGACGTCGGTGCCCCCGTCGGGCAGGAACTCGTTCTGGTAGACGGCGGCGGTGAACTCAGCCATGGGTCTCCTCCTGGGGTGCGACCACGCGTGCGAGCGTGGTGGTGATGTTGTCGATCCCGCCCTGGGCGTTGGCGAAGTCGGTGAGCGCGAGCGCCAGGGTCGCGGGGTCTCTCGCGCCGCTGAGCCGGATCTGCTCCTGCAGCGCCTCCGGCTCCGAGGCGTAGTTCCACAGCCCGTCGGAGCAGACCAGGACCCAGCCGGGTCCGACCACCTCGAGCTCGCCCACCCGCGGGGTGATGTCGCCGGCGTCGCGGCCGAGCCACTTGGTGATCGCGTGCGCCTGGGGTGACGTCTCCGCCTGGGCGCGGGGGATCCCCGAGGCGATCATCTGCTGCGCGACCGAGTCGTCGACCGAGAGCTGGACACCGGGTGCGCCGTCGGGCAGCCAATAGGCGCGCGAGTCACCGACGTTGGCGAAGGACAGGGTGCCGCCCTCGACCACCACGCACACGAACGTGGCCGACGGCGGGTTGACCGACCCCTCGGGGGTGGAGGCGACGACGGCCTGGTTGGCCGCCACGACGGCGTCGCTGAAGACCTTGGTCACCGCGGCGAGGCGAGCCACCGGGGTGCCCAGACCGCGAGGCATCGGGGTCCGCAGCACGTCGCGCGCCGCGCGGGCCCCGGCGAGCGAGGCGATGTGGGAGTCATCGGTGTTGGAGACGCCGTCCAGGACCAGCAGGAGGGCCCGCTCCCCCGCGACCGGCGAGGCGAGCAGCGCCATCGCGTCCTCGTTGCGGGTGTGGCGGATGCCGCGGTCGCAGACCCCGGCCACCCAGTCCGCGGGAGCCTCGCGGAAGTGGTCCCGCTCGCTGGGCGCCTTCGTGCCGCACTGCTCGCAGTAGCCGTCAGGACCGACCGAGGCGCCGCAGCTGCGGCACGGCACCGGCCCGGGCACGGTCGCGGCGACCGACCCCGGGACCGACGCCGGGACCGGCCGGGTCGCGGCGCTGATCGGCGCGGCCTCGTCGATCGGGCTGGGCCCGTCCGCCGGCATGGCACCCTGCAACGAGACCGGCCGCGCGCTCGGGTCGACCGGAGCGGGCGTGCCCAGGGACGCACCGCAGTTCTCGCAGAACAACGTGCCGGCCGGCATCGCGGAGGCGCAGGCCGGGCAGGTCTGAGCGCCTGGGCCCGGGGTTGGGCCAGGGGTCGGGGCGGGGGTCTGGGTCATGTCAGCGTCCACATCCGTACGGCGTTGGCCTGGTTGACGAGCTCGATGCGTGCCTTGACGTCGGCCGCATCACGCGCCAGCGCCCGGTAGGACCGCTCGAGCCCCTCGCGCAGCCCGGCCTCGGTGGCCGGGTGCTCGCCCACCCTCGCATCCGGACGGCCGTTTCCGGCCAGCACCACGTCGAGCGCCTGGGCCAGGATCTTGACGGTGTAGGTCTCGCGCGTGCGCGGGTCCAGCGGCACCGAGCCGATGCTGCCCATCGCCTGGTCGAGCAGCGCCAGGTCGCCCGAGCCACCGCTGAGCAGCACGTCGGCACGGAGCTGACGGCTCTCCGGGAAGCCACGGCTGGTCGAGGGCACCTGGTCGAGGGCCGCGATCGCGCCGGTCATGTCGTGGCGGCGCGCGCGCACCCGGGCCATGCCGAAGGCAGCCGGTGCGACATAGTTGGCGTCGGTCGCGGCGCACGTGGCGTAGAGCCCCTCGGCGACGTCGCCCTGCTGACCACGCTCGCAGGCGACGGCCAGCGCGAGCTTGGGCGCGAGCTCGCCGGGCACCTGCTGGTAGACCGCGTTGAACGATGCCTTCGCGGTGTCCCAGTCCTCCAGCTGCAAGGCGGCGAGACCGTCGACCCACAGGGCACGCCACTCCCAGGGGTCCTCGGCGAGCAGGTCGGCGGCGTAACCGCGGGCCCGGGCCGGCTCCCGGAGCTCCAGGGCCGCGTGGGCGCGGGCGAGCCACACCTCGGCGCTGCTCTCCGGGGCGTCCTCGAGGTCCTCCAACCGCTGCGCCGGATCGTCGGACCCGATGGTGGCCAGCCACGCGTGCTGGTCGTCGGTCGTGTCCTCGCGCAGGGCCGGCAGCTGCGACCACTCGAGGGCAGAGGTCGACGTCACCGGCGGCTCGAAGAGCAGCGAGGCGGCCGAGGTGAGCGCGGTCCCCTGGGTGCGGGACGCGACGACCTCGCGGAGCACGCCGAGCAGCTGCGTGCGCAGCTCGTCGGCCGAGGCGAACCGGTCGCCCGGGTCGGCCGCACAACACTTGGCGATGAGCCAGTAGAGCGAGTCGTAGCGGGCGAACAGCGGCGTGGTCACCGGCGGCGGCAGGGTGTGGAGGTAGGTGCCCTGGTAGCCGCGGAACTCCATGCACAGCACGACCAGCGTGCGGCCGATCGTGTAGATGTCGGAGGCCACGCTCGGCCCGACCTCGGCCACCTCGGGTGCCTGGTAGCCGACGGTGCCGTAGATCGCGGACTCCTCGTCGTCGATGCGCCGCACCCCGCCGAGGTCGATCAGCTTGACCGCGTCGCCGACCTGGATCAGGTTGTCGGGCTTGAAGTCGCAGTAGACCAGCCCGAGGTCGTGGAGGTACTGGAAGGCCGGCAGCACCTCGAGCAGGTAGGCCAGCGCCTGGTCCACCGGCAGCGCGTCGTAGACCCCCTTGTTGGCGCTCATGCGGGCCTTGAGGATCTGCTTGAGCGACTTGCCGCCGACGTACTCCATGACGATGTAGCCGGCGCCCTCGTGGGTGACGAAGTTGTAGATCTCGACGATCAGCGGGTGCTCGACCTGGGCGAGGAACTGCTGCTCGGCGATCGCCGCGGCGAGGGCGTCGGGGTCGCCGGAGTTGAGCAGGCCCTTGAGCACGACCCAGCGGTTGGAGACGTTGCGGTCCTTGGCGAGATAGATCCAGCCGAGGCCACCGTGGGCGATGGCGCCGACCATCTCGTACTGACCACCGACGACGTCGCCGGGCCGGAGCTTGGGCGAGAAGGAGAACTCCTGGCCGCACTGGGGACAGAAGCCCTCGGTGCGCCCCGGCTGGCCGTCGCGCGAGCGACCGATCTTGGTGCCGCACTTGGAGCAGCTGCGCTTGTCCTCCGGCACCTGCGGGTCCGGGTTGATCGCCAGGCTCGCGTCGACCGGCGGCGCCGGGGGTACGACGGTCAGGCCGGCCCCGAGGCGGGCAGCACGCATGCGCTGCGAGCCGGCGCGGGTGCGCCGCGTCGACGACGTGCCGCGGGCACGGGCCGACCCGATCGCGGCCGACTGCACCTTGCTGGCCGACGTCGCGACCGACACCTCGCCACCCGACAGCGGCTGGCTCTCCCCCACCGCGGCCGCGACGGAGGCCGAGGCACCGGGCGCCGCGGCCATGCCGCAGGTGTCGCAGTAGCCGTCGGCGATCGTGCCGGAGCAGCCGGGCTGCGTGCACGTGGCGCCGTCGCTCGCCGCGACCGCGACGGGCACGACCCCGGGGGACGTCGGCGAGGAGGTGGCCGAGGCGGCAGCGGCAGCCGCTCCGGGGGCGGCCGCCATGCCACAGACGTCGCAGTAGCCGTCGGCGACGGTGCCCGTGCAGCCGGGCTGGGTGCAGGACTGGGCGTCGGGCTGGGCGCTCACGCGGTCTCCCTCGATCTCGCGGCGGCGTCGCCGAGCTGGGTGAGCCAGGTCTGGTAGGTCACGACGAGCTGACGGCACACCGCCATCGGGGCGGGCTCACGCGCGAGCACGTCGCGCGCCCGCTGCTCGCTGTCGCGCAGGTCGGGCCGGTCGGCCAGGCCCAGCGCGGTGGCCTTGGCGACGTAGGCGTCGAGGAGCTCGAGCAGGTCGGTGCGCTCGGCCACCGCGGCGGCGTACTTCTCCTGCGCCATCGACATCGCCTGCCCGACGCGGTCGAGGCGATCGAGGTAGGGCCCGATCGCCTCGGGGGTGTTGGGGATCGCTCCGAGCATGTCGACGTCGGGCACGGCATAGTGCGGCGCCGGGTCGACGGTGCGCACGCAGGTGTCGGCGAGGTGGGTGAGCGCGGCCTCGCGCGCCTCGAGGTCGGCGCGCAGCTCACGGGCCTTCTGCACCTGGTCTCGCGCGTCGCGGCGCCGGGCATTGCCGACGATCAGGTCGCGCTCGAAGCGGGTCGCGTCGATCTCGATCGGGCCGAGGAGCCCTCCGACGTCGGCGCCGCGCGACGCCTTGTCTGCGATCTCCTCGAGGCGGGCCATCAGGCCGGCGAGCTCGTCGACCGCCACGTCGCGCTGCGCGGCCGGCTCGAGGCCGACCTGGTCGCGCAGCCGCTCGACCTGCGCGCGCAGCTGCTTGACACGGGCCGCCGAGGCGTCCGCTCCGGGCACCAGCGCGAGGCGGGTGCGGAGCTGGCCGGCGAGCGCGTCGGAGAGCCGGCAGGCCTCCGGCAGCGAGACCACGAGGTCACCGGGCAGCGTCGTCGCGCCATCGAGACGCCCCCAGACGAGGGTGGCGATCTTGGCCCGCTCGGCCTCGAGCACGCGGCCGCCGTCCCAGGTGGCGAAGACCAGCTGGTAGCGGTCCGACACGGCCTTCCACAGCGCGAGCGACAGGGCCATGTCGGCCGCGACGTCTGCACCACGCTTGGCGGCGAGCGCAGCGCTGTCGAGGTCGTCGAGCTCCGTACGCCGGCCGCGCACCCAGGCCTCCAGGTCGCCCAGGTAGTCCTGGAGCAGCGCCGGCTCGACGGCCTGTCCCATCCGACCGGGGGCGGCGGGCGCGGTGAGGCTCGTGGGCAGGCTCACGGCGTGCGCCCGTAGATCGGCTGCGGCTGCCCGGCGCCCTGGCCCAGCGTCGGCTGGAGCCACTGCAGATAGCTGGCGCGCCAGCTGCCGTCGCTGCGCATGCGCTCCAGGATGCTGTTGACGAAGCGGACCAGGTCGACGTCGGCGGCGTTGACGCCGATGCCGTAGGGCTCGTCGGTGAAGGTCTCCTGCTCGGGCACGACGGCGTAGGGGTCCTGGGCCGCGAGCCCGGCGAGCACGGTGTCGTCGCCGGTGATCGCGTCGACCTCACCCTCCTGGAAGAGGGCGAGGCAACCGGTGTGGGTGGGTGCCTCGACGACCACCGCGTCGGGCGCCTCGCGCCGGACGTTGTCCAGGCTAGAGGTCCCCGTGGGAGCACAGACGCGGACGCCGCCGAGCTCGGTCACCGAGTCGACCCCGTCGTCGGCAAGGTCCTCGCGGACCAGGATCTTCTGGCCGGAGCGGTAGTACTCCGCAGAGAAGGCGATCTCCTCCCAGCGGGCGCAGTTGATCGTCATGTTGCGCACGACGATGTCGACCCGGCTCTCCACGAGCGCCGGGAGCCGGTCGCCGGCCGTGATGACCTTGAGCTCGTAGGCCTTCGGGTCACCGAAGATCGCGTCGGCCACCTGCTCGACCATGTCGATGTCGAAGCCCTCGATCTGGCCCGTGAACGGGCTGTTGGACGCGAGGAGGTAGGTGTCGGCCGACACCCCGGCGATGAGCCGACCCCGGTCCCGGATCTTCTCCATGGTCGAGCCCGGCGGGAGGTCGTCCGGAGCGGGCAGCGGCCCGGACGGCGCGTAGGACTGGGTCGCGTTGTCGCACACCGGAGGCGTGGTCGCGGGCGGCACGGACGAGGCCGGGGCCGCTTCGGGGTCGGCTACGACGGTCTCGTCGTAGCCGCCGCAACCGGCGAGCAGCACGGCGAGCGCCGCGACGACGACCACGGGACCTGCGCGCCTGCTCATGCGTACTCCTTCCGTCGCTGCCCGACGCCCCGGGCGACGGCCCCCGCCGACCCGAGACCCACCAGCAGGGACACGATCATCAGGGCCCAGGCCACGACGCCACCGGAGCGGAGACTCTCGGAGGTCTGGGAGGCCGCCTGGTCGACGACCTGCTGCGAGGCCTGGTCGAACTCGGTGAGTGCGGCGCTGGCGCTGCCCGGCTCGGTCGTCGTGGCCAGCTCGACCGCCCCCGTCCAGTCGCCCTCGTCGTCGCTCGCGACGATGGCGGCGTGCAGGTCGGTGTAGACCGTCCACAGGAACAGCGTCTCACCCGACGCAGCGCCCTGGACCACCGTGGCGCGCTCCTGCCACAAGGGCTCCGTGGTGGCGCCCGAGCCGCGGGCGATGAGTCGCCCGCTCTCCTGCGCCTTGGCGTCGTTGGCGGCCGTGCGCGCCGTGGACTCGTCGATCGCCTGAGTGAAGCTGCCCTCGCGCAGGCGGTCGTTGTCGCCGGACTTGGCTGCGCTGACACCCGCACCGACCAGCGTCACGAGGCCGATGGCCACCGCCGCCACGGCGATGCCGAGGTTGAACCTCCGACGGAAGCGCTTGGCCAGCTGTCGGTTGACCCACCACAGCCCGGCGATCGCGGCAATCCCGACGACGAGGAGCGGCAGCGTGTTCTGGCCGTCCATCTCGTCCTCGGCCCGCTCGGTGTTGGCGTCCGCGAGCGCACCCAGGATGGGCACGGCATCCGCGCGCAGACCGGAGCCGGCCTCGCGAAGGTATTGCGCGCCGATCGGGAATCCCTGCCGGTTGTTGTCCCGGGCCTGGGTGATGCCGGTGGCGTAGGCCGCCACCTCGGTGTTGAGGTCGGCGAGTACCGCACGGTCGGCCGGCTGGGCCTCGGCCGCATCGGCGATCTGGCGCAGCGCCTGGTCGATCGCGGCGTCGTACTCGGCGCGCTGCTCGGCGTCCTCGAGCCCCCCGACCAGGAAGGCATTGGTGGCGAGCGCGTCGGCGCGGAAGAGTGAGGACTGGATCTGTTGGACCCGGACCAGCTGCTCGGTGTTGTCGGCGGCGCGGCCGGTGGCCTGCCAGGCGAGCAGCTGGAACAGCGCGGCGAGCACCCCGAAGACCACGCACGTGGTCACCGCGATCGCCTGCCACCGGTTCAGGAGCTGCGGCACGTCCTCGACCGTGCCGGTCGGGCGGCCGGCAAGACCGGCGCTCGCCTGGGCCCGGATCGCCGGGGTCGCCGGGGTCGCGAGGCCGGCCGGTGCGCGGATCGGGGCCGGGCGCGGCACGGGGGCCGGGCTGGGGGCCTGGGCCTGACTCATGCGGGCTCCTCCTCGACGGTGGACGGCTCGGTGGACGGCTCGGTGGACGGCTCGGGATCCCAGTCGACCGGTTCGGTGGGGCCGTCGGCGACGAGCGGGTCCAAGTCGTCGGCCTCGATCGTGCGCAGCTGCTCGATCGTCGGGGCCTCGATGTCGCGCAGACGCCAGGCGTGGCGCCCGATCGCGGCCTCGAGGACATTGCGCACGTAGCGGGCGTTGCCGAACTGCGGGCCGCGCTGGACGGCAGCGAGCAGCTCGCGCAGCCGCTCGAGGACCGGGTCGCCGGCGTCGTACTCCGCTGCGGTGGCCATGACGCCGAAGATCCTGACCAGCTCGTCGTCGGTGTAGTCGACGAAGTCGATCTGGGTGCGGAAGCGGCTCTCGAGCCCGGGGTTCTGGGCGATGAAGACCTCCATCGGCACGGGGTAGCCCGCGACGATCACGACGAGGTCGTCGCGCTTGTCCTCCATCTCCTTGACCAGGGTGTCGACGGCCTCCTGGCCGTACTGGTCACCGGCCAGCGAGTAGGCCTCGTCGATGAAGAGCACCCCGCCCTCGGCGGACCTCACGACCTCGGCGGTCTTCATCGCGGTCTGACCGAGGAAGCCCGCGACCAGCTCGGAACGGTCGACCTCGACCAGCTGACCCTTCGTGAGCAGTCCGAGCGCGCGGTAGATGCCGGCTACCAGCCGGGCCACCGTCGTCTTGCCGGTGCCGGGGTTGCCGTTGAAGATCATGTGCCGGGTGATGGTCGGCGAGGTGAGCCCGGCGTCCTTGCGCAGCCCCTCGACGCGCAGGATCGCGGCCTGCCGGTGGATCTCGCCCTTCACGTCGGTCAGCCCGACGAGGACGTCGAGCTCGGCGAGCAGCTCCTCGACGCTCTTGGGCTCCGGCTCCGGCTCGGCGGGCTCCTCGGGCTTATCGGGCTCGGCCGGCGGGGGCTGGGTCGCGACCGGCGCAGCACCGTCCACCCCCGGGCCCTGCGTCGTGGGCGGGAGCTCGACTGGCGGCCGCACATCGCTCTGCTGGAGGTCGAGGTTGGCGATCTTGCGCTGCACCTGGGTGAGCTGGTCCATCATCTGCGCGAGGAAGTGATCCCCGGTGCGGGCCTGCTCGTGCGGCTGCGTCAGGTCGAGCCCGGTCCCTTCGGCGGTCGTGGGCACGGCCGTGGGAGCGGCCTCGCCGAGCTGTGCGGCCGCAGCAGTGGCGGCGTTGCCGACCGCACGGGGACTCTCCTCCCCCAGCGAGGCAGCTGCCAGCGCGACGTCCGCCAGCGCCTTCGCGTACGACGGAGCCTGGGGCGAACGCGCCAACGCGAGGCCGTTCATGGCCGGGGTGGGGGCGGAGCGGTAGCGGCGCCCCCGCGACGCTGCGTCCATGAACTCCTCCGAGGAGCGGGGGCGGCCGGTCTGCTCGGACCAGTCGACGAAGGCCCCGCGGGCCGGCTCGGCGATGGTCGCGGCCAGGCACTCCCCCTCACGGCGGGCCGTGGCGGCGTCGACCCCGGCGGCCGTGGCGACCGCGACCAGCGCGTCGAGGGCGGCGGAGAGGCTCAGGGCGTCAGTCATGCGGGGATCCCAGGGTGAGGTCGGTGCCACCCGAGTGGCCGAACTTGCTCTCGAGGAACATGCCGTGCGCCAGCAGCGCCTGAGCGTCGGCGCGGTTGGCGGCGTCGAAGATCTGGTCCATCGTCGCGCCGAGGAGCTCGAGCTGGTCGATGAGCACCATCAGCGAGGTCTTGTAGCCGTCGATCGGGCGCGTGTCGGCCCACTCCCGCGGCAGCCGGAGGTAGCCGCCGACCGCCTCGGGCAGGTAGTCGGTCGCCGTGGCGACGACGGAGTAGCTCTCCATGCTGCCCAGGCCCAGGTGGCGCAGCCGCGGCAGCGTGTCGTTGATCGTGCGGGCGATCCGGATGACCCGCGAGGTGACGACCGGGGGGGCGTTGCCCTCGCTGAGCATCGCGTTGACCCGGTTGAGCGAGGCGAGGATGTCCTGCTCGGTCGGCGCCGGAGGCACCGACGAGGTCGGCTCCTCTGCCTGGCGTCGACGTTGCAGCCATGACTTGAGACTCACGCTGTCCTCGGGTGGTCGGGTCCTCGGGGTGGGGTTGCTCAGAGGGTCGGCACGTTGGAGAGGTCGAGGGTGCCGGTGGCGTTGCGGGCGTCGTGGGCCTGGACCCGCTCGAGGTAGGACCGCGACTTCACGACCTCGGTCTCGAGCACGCCGATCGTGGCCGACATGTTGTCGAGGGCCTTGACCTTGAACTCGTCGATCGAGTCCATCGTGGCGTAGATGTTGGCGAAGGCCGCCTGCAGCTGCTCCATGCCGATCGTCGACGACGCGGCCTGCTCCTGGATCGCGGCGCTGTTCTCCTTCAGCATCTCCGAGGTCCGCTGGATCATGTTCGACGTCGTGGTGTTGAGGGCGGTGATCTGGTCGAGCACCAGCTTCTGGTTGCCCAGCGCCTGCGCCACGATCACCGCCGTGCGCAGCGCGGAGATGGTGGTCGTCGATGCCCGGTCGACGCCCTTGATGAGCTCGATGTTGTTCTTGATGATGATGTCGATCGCGAGATAGCTCTGGATCGACACCGCCAGCTGGGTGAGCAGGTCCTGGTGCTTCTGGCGCACGTAGAACAGCACGTCCTGCGAGAGCGCCTTGGCGGCCTCGGGGTCGGAGAGCTCGAGCTCGGCGATCTTGGCCGACAGCTTGGCGTCGAGGCGCTCGGCGACGTAGACGTACTGGTTGAGCCGGCCCATGACCGCCCAGAGGTTGGTCTTCTCGAGGTTGAGCGCGACGTTGTCCTTGGTCAGCTCGTCCTGGCCGTTGCGCAGGGCGTGCAGGATCCCGTTGAGCTGGCTCTGGCTGGACTGGTATTTGCGGAAGTAATCCTCGACCTTGTCGCCGAAGGGCAGCCAGTCCATGAACTTGCGGGCGCCCTTGGCCTCGCTGGGGTCGAGGTCCTCGACCGTGCGGCGCAGCTCGAGCAGGGTCTTGCCGACCTCGGAGCCCTGGGAGAGGCCACCCTCCTTGAGGGCCCGCACCGGCTGGTTGAGCATCCGGTTCGACGTCTCGGCCGCCTTGCGGATGTCGGCGTCACCCATGGTGCGCACGCTCTCGGCCTGGGCGGCGAACTCCGGGCTGCGGCTCGCGGCGTTCGTCAGCGCGGTCATGAAGGTGTCGACCTTCGTGTCGAGCTCGGGGATCGCCTCGGCCGAGACCTGCGGTGCCATCTGGGGCGCCTGGGTCTCGATGACCAGGGCGGGCGGTGCGGGAGCGGTGAGGGTCAGCACCGCCTCGGGCGGCGCCAGGGGGGCGGGCGCCGCGGCAGCGGCGCCGTTCTCGGGACCGGGTGAAGTCGTCATGCTGCCTCCGCGTGCTCGGACTGGGGCCGTCGGCGGCAGTCTGTCACGGCGGAGAAGGCGCCGTCTCTAAGCCTGGAGGTCGACGACGAAGATCGGCAGCAGCACCTGCGTGATCGGACCGATCGCGAGCGCGAAGACGATCGTCCCGATGCCGAGCACGCCCCCCAGCAGGAGCCCGACCAGCACGACACCGACCTCGAGCAGCGTGCGCACGAGCCGGATCGAGAGCCCCGTACGACGCGCCAGCCCGGTCATCAGCCCGTCGCGCGGGCCGCGCCCGAGCTGGGCACCGATGTAGAGCGCCGTCGCCAGCCCACAGGTGAGCACGCCCGCGACCATCAGCGCGATCCGCAGCGCCACCGCGTCGGGGCGGTCGAGGACCAGGAGGGTCGCGTCGGCGGAGACCCCGACGACGATCGCGTTGGAGATCGTGCCGAGGCCGGGCATCTCCTTGAGCGGGATCCACAGCACCAGCACCACGAAGCTCATCAGCACGACCGCCTGGCCCAGCGTGATCGGCAGGTGCCGGATCAGCCCGGAGTGCAGCACGTCCCAGGGCGCGAGGCCGAGGTCGGCGCGCACCATCATCGCCAGCGAGGCGCCGTAGACGACCAGGCCGACGAAGAGCAGCGGCAGCCGCACCCCCAACCGGCCGGCGCGCAGCTGGGCGACCGGACCCAGCTCGGCGAGCGGCACGGGAGAAGAAGCCGGGCTCGTGGGCGTGCGGCTGAGGGTCATGGGACCAGCCTGCGCCAGATTGGCACTTGATCAAATAGCCAATCGTGAGACAGTGGACTGCATGAGCACGTCCACCATCTCCGCTGCCCGCACGGCCGCCCTGGTCGGCGGCTTCGACCGCTCCCCCGCCTACGCCGGACTCGCCGACGCCCTTCGGCTGCTCATCGGTGATGGCCGCATCGGGCTGGGCACCCGCCTGCCCAGCGAGCGCGAGCTCACCGAGTCGCTCGGGGTCTCGCGCACCACGGTCACCCGTGCCTACGCCGCGCTGCGCGACAGCGGCTACGCCGAGGCCCGCCAGGGCTCCGGCACCTTCACCCGCGTCCCGGGCGGCCGCGCCCGGGCCCACGACCGGTCCCTGCTGCCCAGCTCCGGCGACCGCGAGGCGATCGACCTCAACTGCGCCGCAGCCTCCGCGCCCCCGGGAGTCGCCCAGGCCTACGCCGAGGCAACCGCCGACCTGCCGGCGTACCTCGGCGGTCACGGCTACTTCCCGGCCGGGCTTCCCGAGCTCCAGGCCGCCATTGCTGCGACGTACGACGCCCGCGGGCTGCCGACCGCGCCCGAGCAGGTCATGGTGACGCCCGGTGCGCTCTCGGCGGCCGCGATCGTCGCGCAGGCCTTCACCGGGACCGGCGACCGGGTGCTCGTCGAGTCGCCGGTCTACCCCAACGCCACCTTGTCGATCCGGCACCGTGGGGCGCGGCTCGCCGCGGTGCCGGTCGACCCCGACGGCTGGGATCTCGGGGCGGTCGCGACCGCGCTGCGGGAAACCTCCCCGCGGCTGGCCTACTTGATCCCCGACTTCCAGAACCCCACCGGCCACCTGATGAGCGAGGCCCAGCGCGAGGAGTACGCCGCACTGCTGCGGCGGGCGCGCACGGTCGCGGTGGTCGACGAGGCCCACCAGGCGCTGGCGCTGGACGGCCAGCAGATGCCGCGTCCGTTCGCGGCCTTCGCGCCGGAGACGATCACGATCGGCAGCGCCAGCAAGACGTTCTGGGGCGGCCTGCGGCTGGGGTGGATCCGCTCGCCCGAGGGGCAGATGGAGCGGCTCACCGGTGCCCGCGTGGGTCTCGACCTGGGCGCGCCGGTGATGGAGCAGCTGGTGCTGACCCGGCTGCTGGCCCGTGGCGAGGAGGTCGTCGACGCCCAGCGCGACCGGCTGCGTCCGCAGCGGGACCGCCTGGCCGCCGCGGTCGCCGAGCACCTCCCCGAGTGGCGCTCCCGGCTCCCCGGCGGCGGTCTGGCGCTGTGGTGCCAGCTGCCCGGGCCGCTCGGCACCGCGCTCGCCGACGAGGCCGAGCGCCGCGGCGTGATCATCGCGCCCGGCCCGGTCTTCGCGGCCGAGGGTGGGCTCGACCAGTTCGTGCGGATCCCCTGGACGCGCCCGGGCGACGAGCTCGAGGAGGCCGTGCGCCGGATCGCGGCCGCGTGGTCCGTCGTACGTGATCGGCCGCAGGGCGCGCGCCGCACGTCCGCACGGGTGATGGTGGCCTGACCCCCCCAAGCCGAGTCGGCGCGATGTAGCAACGCCGAGTCGGCGCGATGTAGCAGACGCTGGGGCGGCTGGGTCGCCGGGAGCCACTCCCACGGCGACACGCCACTGACCACGGGGTCTACGTCGTGGGAGGTGGCGTTTCGTCGACGTACCTTGATGGAGCAGCCGACGGCCGAACCGGTTCAGTCCAGGTCGACCGCGCGGACGCTGGAGGCGTCCATCGCGGTCTCGATCTCGGCGAGCGTCTCGGTGGCGATGGCGGAGTCGACCGAGAGAGCGACGAGGGCCTGGCCACCCTTGGCGTCGCGGGCGACCTGCATGCCGGCGATGTTGACGCCGGCGTCGCCGAGGACCTGGCCGACGGTGCCGACCATGCCGGGGCGGTCGGCGTAGGTGAAGAAGGCAAGGTGGTCGGTCGGCTCGATGTCGATCTCGAAACCGTTGACCTCGACCAGGCGCTCCTTCTGGTTGATGCCCACGAGCGTGCCGCTCACCGAGACCTGCGAGCCGTCGGCCAGCGTGCCGCGCAGCGTGATCAGGTTGCGGTGGTCGGGGCTCTCGGAGTCCAGGACGAGGCGTACGGCGGTCCCGCGCTCGGCCGCGAGCAGCGGTGCGTTGACGTAGGACACCTGGTTCTCGACGACGTCGGTGAAGACGCCCTTGAGGGCCGCGAGCTCGAGCACCTTGACGTCGAACTCGGTGATCTCGCCGCGGACCTCGACGTCGATCTGCTGGGCGACCTCGCCGGCCAGCGCCGTGAACACGCGGCCGAGCTTCTCGGTGAGCGGGATGCCGGGGCGCACGTCCTCGGCGATCACCCCGCCCTGCACGTTGACCGCGTCGGGCACGAGCTCCCCGGAGAGCGCGAGGCGCACCGACTTGGCGACGGCGATGCCGGCCTTCTCCTGGGCCTCGTCGGTCGAGGCGCCGAGGTGGGGCGTGGCCACGACGTTCTCGAGCTCGAAGAGCGGGCTGTCGGTGCACGGCTCCTGGGCGAAGACGTCGAGGCCGGCGGCGGCGATGCGGCCGGTCTTGAGGGCGTCGTAGAGCGCGGCCTCGTCGACGATGCCCCCCCGGGCGGCATTGACGAGCACGAGCGACGACTTGGCCTTGGCGAGCTGCTCGGCGCCGATCAGACCCACGGTCTCCGGGGTCTTGGGCAGGTGGACCGACATGAAGTCGGCTTCAGCGAGCAGGGTGTCGAGGTCCACGAGACGCACGCCCATCTGCGCGGCACGGCCGGCCTGCACATAGGGGTCGTAGGCGATGACGTTCATCCCGAAGGCACTCAGTCGCTGAGCGACGAGGACGCCGATGCGGCCGAGACCGACGATGCCGACGGTCTTCTCGTAGAGCTCGATGCCGGTGTACTTCGAGCGCTTCCACTCCCCGTTGCGCAGCCCGGCGTGGGCCGGCGAGACGTGGCGGGCCGCGGCGAGCATCAGCGCGACCGCGAGCTCGGCGGCGGAGACGATGTTGGAGGTCGGCGCGTTGACCACCATGACGCCGGACTGGGTCGCGGAGCGGACGTCGACGTTGTCGAGACCGACCCCGGCGCGGGCGACGACCTTGAGCCGGGTCGCCGCGGCGAGCGCCTCGGCGTCGACCTTCGTCGCCGAGCGCACCAGCAGGGCGTCCACGTCCACGATCGCCGACAGCAGCTCGGCCCGGTCGGCCCCGTTGCAGCTGCGGATCTCGAAGTCCGGGCCGAGCGCCTCGACGGTGGCGGGGCTCAGCTCCTCGGCGATGAGTACGACGGGCTTGCTCACGGCGGTGTCCTCAGGGTTGGCGCAGGGGTGGAGGGCGCACGACGCTGTGCCGGTGTCACGTTACCTGACCGTCACAGTCGAAAATCAATCGCGCACACCGGGCAAGACGTCTACGGTCGACCTGTCCTTCCCCCGCTCCGAGGTGGTCCCGCGTGCTGCTCTGAGGTGCCGTCCCTGCGCCGTGTCCCGGCGCCCCGACCCACCCTGCTCAGAGCTCGCATGTCCGCCGTCATCACCTTCTCCTCGGTCGACTTCGCCTTCCCTGACTCGTCACGGCCCGACGGCCATCGTCTTGTCCTCGACGGTCTCGACCTCCTGGTCGGCCCCGGCCGCACCGGCCTGGTCGGCACCAACGGGTCCGGCAAGTCCACGCTGCTGCGCCTGGTCGCGGGCGTGCTCACGCCCACCCGTGGGCACGTCGCGGTCCTCGGTGAGGTCGGCTACCTCCCCCAGGACCTGAGCCTGTGCACCAGCCGGCGGGTCACCGACTTCCTCGGCATCGCGCCCGTGCTCGAGGCTCTGGGCGCCGTCGAGGCCGGCTCGGTCGACCAGGCCGACTTCGACGTCATCGGCGACGACTGGGACGTCGAGCGCCGAGCCGTCGCCGAGCTCGCCCGCCTGGGGCTCCCGGTCGACGTGCTGGGTCGCACGATGGGCGAGCTCTCCGGTGGCGAGGTCACCCAGCTCGGCCTGGCACGGCTCCTGCTGCAGAGGATCGACGTACTCCTGCTGGACGAGCCGACCAACAACCTCGACACCGCGGCCCGTCAGCGGCTCCATGACGTCGTCGACGGCTGGACCCGCACGCTCGTCGTCGTCAGTCACGACCGCGAGCTGCTCGAGCGCGTCGACCGGATCGGTGAGCTGAGGGCCGGCGCCGTGCGGTGGTACGGCGGCGGGTGGTCGTCCTACGCAGCGCAGGTCGCCGCGGAGCAGGCCGTCGCCGGGGCTCGCTCGGACGTGCGGCGCCAGCGGCACGACCAGGTGGAGGCGGAGCGGCAGCTGGCGCACCGGCGGCGGGTCGCCCACCGTGCGGAGCAGTCGGCCGGTCTCGGCAAGGGCCAGGTCAACTACAAGAAGAACCGGGCCGAGCAGTCCGCCGCCGGGCTGCGCGGGGTGCACCAGGCGCGGCTCGAGTCGGCGCGCGAGCGTCTGGACGAGGCCGAGTCGCGGCTGCGCGAGGACCGCGAGATCCGCATCGACCTGCCCGGCACCGAGGTGCCCCGCGGTCGCACGGTCCTCACCACCCGCGGCCTGGTGCTCCGCACCGGCGCGGCGGTCGACCTGGACGTGCACGGACCCGACCGGGTCGCGCTGGTCGGCCCCAACGGCAGCGGCAAGACCACGCTGCTGCACACCGTCGCTGGGCGTCTCGCTCCCCTCGCGGGGTCGGTCGAGGTGCACGTGGCCCTCGGTTTGCTCCCCCAGCGGCTCGACCTGCTCGACAACGGCTTGTCCGTCGTGGCCAACGTCGTGGCACGGGCACCCGGGGTCGACGACAACGCCGTGCGCGCGAGCCTGGCGCGGTTCCTCTTCCGCGGCGCCGCCGCCGAGCGGCTCGTGGGCGGGCTCTCCGGCGGCGAGCGTTTCCGCGCGACGCTCGCGGCCGTCCTGCTCGCCGACCCCGCGCCCCGGCTCCTGCTGCTCGACGAGCCGACCAACAACCTCGACCTGCCGTCGTACGACGCCCTGGTGTCGGCGCTCGCCTCCTACCGCGGCGCGCTGCTCGTCGCCAGCCACGACGCGGTGTTCCTCGCCGACATCGGCGTCGACCGCACCGTCGAGCTGGGGCCTGTCGGATGACAGGGTGACGCTCATGGACCTCGAGACCGAGCGGCTGCACCTGCGCTCCTTCGCCCCTGACGACGCGGGCTTCGTGCTCGACGTGCTCGGGCGCACAGATGTCGTGCGCTGGCTCGACGACGGTGAGCCGCAGCTGATGCGCGACCTCGACGCCGCCCGCGCCAAGATCGCCTTCTGGCGCGAGCTGGAGGCGCCGCTGCACCAGTGGGCGATCGAGGTCCGCGCCACCGGTGGCGTCGTCGGCTGGGTCTGCCTGGTGCTCGTGCCGGACGCCGGCGGCCTCGTCCAGGTCGGCTGGACGCTGCACCCCGACGCGCACGGTCACGGCTACGCCACCGAGGCGGCGCAGGCGGCCATCGACCACGGCCTCGCCGCCGGCCTCGACGAGATCCGGGTGCTGATGATGGTCGACAACGAGGCCTCCCTCCGGGTCGCCCAGCGGCTCGGCCTGCGCGACCTCGGGACCACCCACCAGTGGTACGAGTCGCCGTCGCGGATGTTCCTCGCCACGCCTCCGCGGGACTAGCCTCGACCCATGGCCATCGCCGACGAGCAGTTCATCTCCTTCACCACGTTCCGCCGCTCCGGCGAGGCCGTCGCGACGCCCACCTGGGTGGTGGCGGTGAGCGACGGTCGCGTCGGCTTCTGGACCGCGATGGACACGGGCAAGACCAAGCGCCTGGCCCACACGCCCCGCGTGCTCCTGCAACCCTCCGACCGGAGGGGCAAGGTCAAGGACAGCACCACGCCCGTCGAGGGCACCGCGGAGATGGTGCGCTCCGGCGCGCTGTTCGACGAGGTGCAAGGTCGCGTGCGGGAGAAGTACGGCTTCATGACCAAGGTGACCAAGGTGCTCTCCACGCTCGGCCCGCAGGGCCGCAAGGGCCTGACGTACGCCGACACGGTCGTGCTCGTGCGCCTCGCGGAGCAGGCCGGGTAGGTCGACGGGCATGGCGACCCGTTGGACCCTCGGCTACGTCCTCGAGCCCGGCTTCGACGAGCCTGACAACGCCTCGATCATCGACCCCGACGGCGTCGGCCCGGCGATCGGCTTCCTGCTGGCTCCCGAGCCCAAGACCGCCAAGAACCGGATGCACGTCGACGTGCGCGTCGCCGGCGAGCCGCCGTGGGACCTGGCCGAGCGGGAGGCGCTCATCCGCGCCAAGGTCACCCAGCTCGTCGGCGCCGGCGCCACCGAGGTGCGCTCGGAGCACTACGACGGGGTGCTCGGTCACGTCGTCCTGCTCGATCCCGAGGGCAACGAGTTCTGCGTGGCGTGAGGCCGCCTCATGCCGGGCGCCATGTCGCTGTCCGACGACTGTCGGCGTCCGCTGACACCATCGCCTCATGACGCAGCTCGCACTGATCATCCGGCACCAGACCCGACCCGGTCAGAGGGACCAGGTCCGCAAGGTCTGGGAGACCCACCTCGCCCCCGCCGTCGACGGCAACCCCGGCCACCTCGCCTATTTCTACTGCTTCGACGACACCGACCCCGACGCGATCAGCGCCTTCCAGGTCTACGACAGCGCCGAGTCCTCGCAGCAGTTCCTGCAGACCGCCGCCTACGCCGCTTACCTGCGTGACGTCGAACCGCTGCTGACCGGCCCACCCCAGGTCACGCCGCTGACGCCCGTCTGGTCCAAACGCCCCACCGCATCCGGAGATCGAGTGGACGTGGTCTGACCCTCGACGTCCGGGTAGGACTGGTCTGGGTGACGCCGACCCGTGTGCCCGTCGATCGCGGCCCGACAATGCGGGGACGGACAACGTGTCGCGTAGTCGGACGTACGCTTGCTCTCTCGCGCACCCGCCTCAGGCGTGAGGAACGGCGGGTAGGGACGATTGAGTACGTCCGACGACGCAGTCCCTCTGCGCAGCTCTCGGGCCACGTCGCCTCAGTTGAGAGGAACCAGCCTGTACTGCTCGTAGAGGGCGTAGGTCTCAGTTGAGTCCAGGGCTCCATCGTCATGAGCGTCCACTTGACCTCGTCGATGGCATCGTCGACGTTGCCCCACACCGGTTCAACGATGGTCGAGGTGTCTCGAGGCACCCTCAGTCGAACAACGCCTGCCCGACGAACTCATCAGGGCCGATGCCGGGCGGGACGGCGAAGAGCGCGGAGCCGGTGGTCTTGAGGTACTCCATCAGCGCGTCGTGCTTGGCCATCGCGTTCTGCACCGGGGTGAAGCCGGTGCGCGGGTCGCGCACGTAGGCGACGAAGAAGAGCCCCGCGTCGAGACCGCCGAGCGCATCGGTGCCGTCGACGAAGTTGTAGCCGCGGCGCAGCATCCGCGCTCCCCCGTGCTGGTCGGGGTGGACGATCCGCACGTGCGCGTCCGCGGCGATGATCGGGCCACCGCGACCCGGCATCGCGAAGTCGGGGGTGCTGAGCTCCTCGCCACCCGACAACGGGGCGCCGCTGCCCTTGGTGCGGCCGACGAAGGCCTCCTGGTCCCCCAGCGGCTGGCGGTCCCAGACCTCGATGGTCATGTTGATGCGACGTGCGACGAGGTAGGACCCACCCACCAGCCACGCCGCGGAGGCATCGTCGGACGACCCCACCCAGACGTTCTCCTCGAGGGCCACCGCCTCCTCCGCCCTGACGTTGGCGGTGCCGTCCTTGAACCCGAAGAGGTTGCGCGGGGTGTCCTGGGTGACCGAGGTCGACGACGTACGACCGAAGCCGAGCTGCGACCATCGCACGGAGGTGGTGCCGAAGCCGATCCGCACCAGGTTGCGCACGGCGTGCACGGCGACCTGCGGGTCGTCGGCGCACGCCTGGATGCACAGGTCGCCGCCCGAGCGGGCCGGGTCGAGCAGGTCCGCCGGGAAGTGCGGGAGGTCGCGCAACGCCTCGGGCTGCCGGTCGGCAAGGCCGAAGCGATCGCGCCCCTCAGCGTCGCGGAAGAGCGAGGGACCGAAGCCGAAGGTGATCGTCAGCCCGCTCGCTGCCAGGCCGATCGCCTCGCCGGTGTCGTCGGGCGGCAGGTCCAGCGAGCCCTCGACCGGCCCGATCTCGCCCGCCGGCAGACCCGTCGTCATCCGCTCGGCCGCCACGGTCCAGGCCCGGAGCAGCGTCATCAGCTCCTCGCGCGAGTCCGTGACGACGTCGAGCGCCGCGAAGTGCAGCCGGTCCTGCGCCGGCGTCACGATGCCCGCCTGCCGCACCCCGCGGAAGTCGTACGACGGAGCACGCGACGCCGACGCGCCCCCGGCGGGCGGTGCCTCGTCGGCCGTCGCGCGGCCGGTGACGAACGCGCCGGCCACCCCGGCGACGGCGACTCCCCCACCGAGCAGCCCTCGCCGGGAAACCCGACCCGCTTCGCCGCGCACGCGTCCCACGACCTGACCACCCACGATCAGGCCAGCACGGCCGCGGTGAGCCGCGACAACGGCTCGGACAGCGCGTTGACGGCGTCGGAGAGGAGCTTGATCTCCTTGGGCGAGAGCTCGTCGTAGTAGCGGAAGCCGTCATCGGTGCGCTGCCCGTCGAGGAGCACCTGCAGCTCGTCGAAGCGCTCGGTCAGCTGGGCGGCGAGCTCGGGGTCCTTGCTCTCGAGCAGCGGCGCCACCCCGTCGAAGCCGACGCGGGCGCCGTCGACGTTGGCCTGGAAGTCCCACAGGTCGGTCCGCGACCAGAACTCCTCCTCACCGGTCACCTTGCCGGTCGCGACCTCCTCGAGCAGGCCCCGCGAGCCGTTGGCCACCTGGTCGACGGTGAAGCTCAGCTCCTGGAGCCGTCCGTCGAGGGTCTCGGTGTCGGCCAGCAGGTCGTCGCCGTAGGTGGTGCGATCGGCGGGCGCCAGAGGGGTGTAGTCCTCGGCGCGCTCGGGCCAGAGGTCCTTCTCCAGCAGGTGCCAGCCGGTCCACTCCTGCCCGGACTCCAGGTCGGCCTCGCGGGCGTCCATCCGGGGGTCGAGGTCGCCGAAGGACTCGGCGACCGTCTCGATGCGCTCCCAGTGGGTGCGGGCGTCGGCGTAGAGGGCGCGCGCCTCGTCGTCGTCGCCGGCCTCGTAGAGCGCGACGAACTCGCGGGTCTTCACCAGCAGCTGGTCGGACTGGTCCTGCACGTAGGCGGCGTAGTTGTCCTGTGCGGTCTGGATCAGCTCGTCCTCGTCGACGCTGACCTCGACCTCCTCGTCGGACTCGGTGACGACGAATGCCGAGCGGATGCCGTCGCCGGTCATGCCGGGCTTGCAGGCGGTGACATAGCTCCCGGCGGGAACGTTGGCGACCAGCGGACGCGTGATGCTGGGACCGACGTTCTCGACCTCGGCGACGATCCGTAGGCCGTCCTCGGCGAGCAGGTAGAACTCGGTGACCTGCGAGCCGGTGTTGGTCACGTCGAAGCTGATCGTCCCGGCCGGCGCCTCGGTCGCCGAGAGCTCGCACGCCTCCTCGGAGGAATCGACGGAGAGGGCGCGCGCGTCGCCGGCCTCGCCGGAGCCGGTCGGGGCCGTGCTCTCGACACCGCAGGCGACGAGGGCTGGGCCGCCCACGAGCAGGGCGGCAGCGATCGAGGTCAGGCGCTTCATGGAGTACTTCCTTCGATGACAGGAGTCGGGGTGGGGCGTGCGGACGCGCCGGAGCGGCGCCGGGTCGAACGGAGGAACAGGACCGAGACCGGGACGACGTAGAGCACCCACGCGAGGGCCTCCAGGACGGTCGTCGCCGGGGAGAAGTTGAAGACGCCCTTGAGGAGCGTGCCGTGCCAGGAGCCGGGCGGGATCGCGCCGGTCACGTCGAAGGCGAGGGTGTTGAGGCCAGGCAGGAAGCCGGCCTCCTGGAGGTCGTGGACGCCGTAGGCGAGCACCCCGGCCGCCACGACGACCAGGAAGGCGCCGGTCCAGGTGAAGAAGACGGTGAGGTTGATGGTGATCGCACCGCGATAGATCAGGTAGCCCAGCACGACCGCGGTCAGGATGCCGGCCAGCGCCGCGACCAGTGGGCCGGCGGTCTGGTCGGCCGTCGGGGCGAGGTCGCGCCCGATCGCGGCCTGGGTGTTGGACCAGAGGATCAGCGCGGTCTCGAGCCCCTCACGCCCGACCGCCAGGAAGGCCACGAGCGCGAGCGACCAGACCGGTCCGTCGGCCGCGTCGTCGATGCGACCGCGCAGCTGTCTGCCGATGGTGCGGGCCGCGCCGGCCATCCAGAAGATCATCCAGGTCACGAAGGCGGCGGCGATGATCGAGAGCGTGCCGCCGATCAGCTCCTGGGTGCGGAAGTCGAGTTGGAGCGACTGCACGCCCAGGCCGAGCGTGATGCCGACGCTGAGCACGATCGCGACCGCCACCCCGATCCAGATCCGGGGCAGCAGGTGACGTCGGCCCGACTTGACGAGGTAGGCGACCAGGATGCTGACGACGAGGCTCGCCTCGAGCCCCTCGCGCAGTCCGATCAGGTAGTTGGCGAGCACTCCCTGAGAATACTCTCGAATTTAGGATTGCCTAACCAAAGTGAGGGTCACCTCACACGATGGACCTTCCGCGCCACGCCAGGTCAGATGGCGCAGCCGTCCGGGCCGCACGCCTGATCGGTGCCACCGACCACCTGGAGGCTGGGGCGCGACTCGGCCCAGGCCTGCTCGAGCACCTGGGTGAACGCCTCGGCCGGCTGCGCGCCCGAGATGCCGTAGCGGGTGTCGACGACGAAGAACGGCACGCCCGTGGCTCCGTAGGCCCGCGCCTGAGCGACGTCGGCGGCGAACGCCTCGGCGTACTCCTGCGAGGCGAGCACCTCCTCGACGCGGCCCGCGTCGAGGCCCACGGACAGGGCCGCGCTGCGCAGCACGGCATGGTCACCGACGTCCTCGGCGCGGGTGAAGTACGCCGCCAGCAGGGCCTCCTTGAGCTCGCGCTGAAGCGCCGGTCCCCCGATGTCGAGCGCGAGGTGGAGCAACCGGTGGGCGTCGACGGTGTTGGTGTGCACGTTGTCGAAGAGGCGCATCTCGAGACCCTCAGCGGCAGCGGTGTCGATCAGGCCCGTCATCATCTGGCGCATCTCGTCCTCGCTGCGGCCGTACTTGCGCGACAGGGTCGCCAGCGTCTTCTCGGTGCCGTGGTGGGGCGCGGCGGGGTCCAGCTCGAAGGAGCGGTAGACGACCTCCACCTCATCGGCGTGCTCGAAGGTGGACAGGGCCGTCTCCAGACGACGCTTGCCCACGTAGCACCAGGGGCAGACGACGTCGGACCAGATCTCGATGCGCATGTAGGGCCCAACGCCCGTGACGCCCGTGATGTTCCTGTCTCGGGGTTCACCCCGAGGTGCCGCCGGGGTTCGCTTCGGGGGTGATGTCAGCACTCTCCCCGATGTGGCAGGAGGCCTCCCAGCGCCAGGCTCCTGCCATGATCACCGTCGAGTCACTCAGCAAGTCCTACCGCGGGTTCACCGCGGTAGATGACGTCTCCTTCACCGCCCACGCCGGGCGCGTGACCGGCTTCCTCGGCCCCAACGGGGCCGGCAAGTCCACCTCCATGCGGATCGTGGTCGGCCTCACGCCCGCCTCGTCCGGGACCGCCACGGTCCTCGGCCGCCGCTTCGCCGACCTGCCCGACCCCGGCCGCGAGGTGGGCGTCCTGCTCGACGCCTCCGCGCAGCACGCCGGTCGCACCGGCCGCGAGATCCTCACCATCGCGCAGCAGACGATGGGGCTCGCGCGCAGCCGCGTCGACGACATGCTCGACCTGGTCAGCCTCAGCTCGACCGAGGCCGAGCGCCGGGTCCGCAACTACTCCCTCGGCATGCGCCAGCGCCTGGGCATCGCCACCGCCCTGATCGGCGACCCCGAGGTGCTGATCCTCGACGAGCCCGCCAACGGGCTCGACCCGGCGGGCATCCGCTGGATGCGCGACCTGCTGCGTGGCTACGCCGACGCCGGTGGCACCGTCCTGCTCTCGTCGCACCTGCTGCACGAGATCGAGGTGATCGCCGACGACCTCGTGGTCATCGGTCACGGCCGCATCGTCGCGCACGGCACGAAGGCCGAGCTGCTCGCGGCCGCTGGGACGGTAGTCCGCAGTGCCGACGTCGCCGGACTGACCACCGCGCTCGAGGCCGCCGGCCTCAGCCCCACGGCGTACGACGGAGGCGCGCTGCGCACCGACGCCGACCCCTCGCTCGTCGGCACCATCGCCCTCGCGGCCGGCGTGGCCCTGACCGAGCTGCGCAGCGCCGATGGGGCCGGGCTCGAGGAGATGTTCCTCGAGCTCACCTCCGACACCCAACGAGAAGGAGCAGCGGCATGAGCGCCGTCACCGTCGAGACCCTCGGCACCGTCCCCCCGGCCACCACGACCGGCACCACGACCGGCACCCCGACCGTCCGTGCGCCCCGAGCGATCCCGCCACGCACCCCGACCAGCCGGATCCTGGCCGTCGAGCTGCGCAAGATGTTCGACACCCGCTCGGGCTTCTGGCTGCTGGCCAGCATCGGCATCACCGCCGTCCTGGCGACCGCGGCAGTGATCATCTTCGCCCCGGACGACCAGGTCACCTACGACAACTTCGGTGCCGCGATCGGTGTCCCGATCGCCATCCTGCTGCCGATGATCGCCATCTTGTCGGTGACCAGCGAGTGGTCGCAGCGCAGCGGCCTGACGACGTTCACGCTGGTCCCCCACCGGGCCCGGGTCATCCAGGCCAAGCTGGTCGTCTCGGTCGGCATCGGCGTGGTCTCCATGCTCGTCGCCTTCGCGGTCGGCGCGCTCGGCAACCTGCTCGGCGCCGCGATTACCGGCAACGACGTGGTCTGGGACATCAGCCTCGCCCACATGGGCTACATCGTGCTCGCCAACGTGCTGGGCATGCTCGTCGGCTTCATGCTCGGCGTGCTGGTGCGCAACTCCGCCGGCGCGATCGTGGGCTACTTCGTCTACTCGTTCGTGCTGCCCGGCCTGTCCATGCTGCTGGCGGCGAACGCCCGATGGTTCGAGGACCTGCAGCTGTGGGTGGACTTCAACTTCGCCCAGGGCGCGCTCTTCAACGGCGAGATGACCGGCGAGGCCTGGGCCCAGCTCGGCACCGCCGGGCTGATCTGGCTGGTGATCCCGCTCGCCGTCGGCCTCGGCCTGGTCCTGCGCTCCGAGGTGAAGTAGGCCGAGTCGGCGCGATGTTGCACCCCGAAACGCCGAGTCGGCGCAATGTGACCGCGAAGCGGTGTCACATTGCGCCGACTCGGCGGTGCAGGATCAGCGGTGCAGGATCAACGGTGCAGGATCAACGGGCAGACGTTCCCTCGACGTAGTCGGAGTCGTGCGACTTGACCCACGCCATGAGCTTGCGGAGCTCGCGCCCGGTCGTCTCGATCGGGTGCGCCTCGCCCTTCTTGCGGAACGCGGTGAACTCCGGCGAGCCGTTGTCCATGTCGGCGATGAAGCGCTCGGCGAACTTGCCGTTCTTGATGTCCTCGAGGACCGCGACCATGTTGGCCTTGACGTCGGGGGTGATGACGCGGGGGCCGGAGACGTAGTCACCGAACTCGGCGGTGTCGGAGACCGACCAGCGCTGCTTGGCGATGCCGCCCTCATACATCAGGTCGACGATCAGCTTGAGCTCGTGCAGGCACTCGAAGTAGGCGACCTCGGGCTGGTAGCCGGCCTCGGTCAGGACCTCGAAGCCATACATGACCAGCTGCGAGGCGCCGCCGCAGAGCACGGCCTGCTCACCGAAGAGGTCGGTCTCGGTCTCCTCGGTGAAGGTGGTCTTGATGCCGCCGGCGCGCAGGCCGCCGATCGCCTTGGCGTAGGAGAGCGCGAGCGGCCAGGTGTCACCGGACGCGTCCTTCTCGACCGCGACGAGGACGGGAACGCCGCGGCCGTCGACGTATTCACGACGCACGAGGTGCCCGGGGCCCTTGGGGGCGACCATGAAGACGTCGACTCCCTCGGGGGGCGTGATGTAGCCGAAGCGGATGTTGAAACCGTGGCCGAAGACCAAGGTGTCACCCTCGGCGAGGTGGGGCGCGATCTCCTCGGCGTAGAGCTTGCGCTGGTGCTGGTCCGGAGCCAGGATCACGATCACGTCGGACTCCTCCGCGGCCTCCGCGGGCGTCACGACGCGCAGGCCCTCGGCCTCGGCCTTGGCGCGGCTCTTGGAGCCGGGCTGCAGACCGATGCGGACGTCCACGCCCGAGTCGCGCAGGGAGAGCGCGTGCGCGTGGCCCTGGCTGCCGTAGCCGATCACCGCCACGTTCTTGCCCTGGATCAGGGACAGGTCGGCGTCGTCGTCGTAGAACATCTCAGCCACGTCGGGCTTCTCCTTCTGGTTGTTTCACTCTGGGGTTCGTGGGTCTGCTCAACGTCGTACGCCGGGTCGCGGGGTCGCGACTCAGCTCACGCTGGCAGGTGGTGCGGGGATCGCGACCGGGCGCAGGCTGCGCTCGGAGATGGAGCGGGAGCCACGACCGATGGCGACCTGGCCCGACTGCACGAGCTCGCGGACCCCGAAGGGCTCGAGCACGCGCAGGAAGTCGCCGATCTTGGCGGTGTTGCCGACGATCTGGATCGTCACCGCGTCGTTGGCCACGTCGATCACCTTGGCACGGAAGAGCTGCACGGTGTCGAGCACGTGCCCCCGCGTCTCGGCGTTGGCGGCGACCTTGACCAGGACCAGCTCGCGGTTGACGGAAGCCTGCGGGTCGAGCTCGACGATCTTGATGACCTCGACGAGCTTGTTGAGCTGCTTGGTCACCTGCTCGAGCGGCGACTCCTCGACGTTGACGACGATCGTCATGCGCGAGACCTCGGCGTGCTCGGTCGGGCCCACGGCGAGGGAGTCGATGTTGAACCCGCGACGGCTGAAGAGCCCGGCGATGCGGGCCAGGACCCCCGGCTTGTTCTCGACGAGGACGCTCAGGGTGTGGGTGGTCGTCACAGGTCGTTCTCCTCGAACTCCGGCGCCAGGTCGCGGGCGTACTTGATGTCATCGTTGCTGGAACCCGCGGCGACCATCGGCCAGACCATGGCGTCGCGGTGCACGCGGAAGTCGACGACGACGGGCACGTCGTTGATCTCCATCGCCTTGCGGATGGTGGCGTCCACGTCCGCGGGGTCCTCGCAGGCAAGCCCGACGCAGCCGTAGGCCTCGGCGAGCTTGACGAAGTCGGGGATCCGCTTGGACTGCAGGTCGGTGTTGGAGTAGCGCTCGTTGTAGAAGAGCGTCTGCCACTGGCGCACCATGCCGAGCGACTCGTTGTTGATGATCGCGACCTTGATCGGGATGTCGTTGATCGCGCAGGTGGCCAGCTCCTGGTTGGTCATCTGGAAGCAGCCGTCGCCGTCGATCGCCCAGACCGTCTGGTCGGGGCAGCCGACCTTGGCGCCCATGGCACCGGGGACCGCGAAGCCCATGGTGCCCAGCCCGCCGGAGTTGATCCAGGTGTTGGGCTTCTCATAGCTCACGTAGTGCGCGGCCCACATCTGGTGCTGGCCGACCCCCGCGGTGTAGATGGTGTCCTCGCCGGAGATCTTGCCGAGGCGCTCGATGACGTATTGCGGCGCCAGGCCCTCGGCAGGCGTGTCGTAGCCGAGCGGGTACGTCGTCTTCACACCGGCCAGGAACTCGACCCACTGCTCGTAGTCGCCGGTGGTGCCCGCGTCGGCCTCGGTCTGCAGCGCGATCACCAGGTCGCTGATGACCTCGCGCACGTCGCCCACGATCGGGACGTCGGCGTGACGGTTCTTGCCGATCTCGGCGGGGTCGATGTCGGCGTGGATGACCTTGGCCCCGGGGGCGAAGGAGTCCAGGTTGCCGGTGACGCGGTCGTCGAAGCGCGCCCCGAGGCTGATGATGAGGTCGCTGCGCTGCAGGCCGGCGACCGCGGCGACGGTGCCGTGCATGCCCGGCATGCCGAGGTGCTGCGGGTGGCTGTCGGGGAAGGCACCGCGCGCCATCAGGGTCGTGACGACCGGCATCCCGGTCAGCTCGGCCAGGACCCGCAGCTCCTTCGACGCGCGCGCACGGATGGTGCCGCCGCCGACGTAGAGGACCGGGCGGCGCGACTCGAGGATCAGCCGGGCGGCCTCGCGGATCTGCTTGGCGTGCGGTCGGGTGACGGGGCGGTAGCCGGGCAGGTGTAGCTCGGCGGGCCACTCGTAGGTGGTGGTGGCCTGAAGGGCGGACTTGGCGACGTCGACGAGCACCGGGCCGGGACGACCCGTGGAGGCGATGTAGAAGGCCTCGGCGACCGTGCGTGCGATGTCGTCGGGGTTCGTCACGAGGAAGCTGTGCTTGGTGATCGGCATCGTGATACCGCGGATGTCGGCCTCCTGGAAAGCGTCGGTGCCGATCGAGCTGGCCGCGACCTGCCCGGTGACGGCCACCATGGGCACCGAGTCCATGTGGGCGTCGGCGAGCGGGGTGACCAGGTTGGTGGCGCCAGGGCCGGAGGTGGCCATGCAGACGCCCACCTTGCCGGTGGCCGAGGCGTAGCCCTGCGCCGCGTGCCCGGCACCCTGCTCGTGGCGCACGAGAATGTGGCGGATCGAGGAGTCCATGAGCGGGTCGTAGGCCGGGAGGATCGCGCCTCCCGGGATGCCGAAGATGTTCTCGGCGCCCGCTGCTTCCAGCGACTTGATCAGGCTTTGCGCGCCTGTCATCTGCTCGCTCATCAGGTGTCATCCTTCGTGGTGGTCCGGTGCGTTACCGACAACTGCGTTTGCAACATCTGTGCTTCCAACAAAAAACCCCTCGGTTGCCTGGGCAACGAGGGGCGACGCGCTGGCTGATCTCGATCAGCTGGCGCGTCCAGTGCGTACAAGAAGGTCGTGAAGCATGGGCCAACCGTAACGCCGCGGGTGTCGTGCCGTCATGCAAGTGTGACAGGCGTCCCACATCGCGGGACGCCGGTCCCAGCATGTGAATCGCTCCGCCCCGGCTGGGGATCAGGCGGAGGCCGAACGACCCACCCACGTGGTGAGGCAGATCTTGTTGCCCTGGGCATCGGCCAACACCCAGAACGATGGCGCCCGCTCGTCGCTGACCAGGGTGCCCCCGGCCTCGAGCGCGGCGGCGATGCGCGACTCGACCTGCTCGGGCGGGATGCGTAGGTCGAGGTGGAAACGCTGGGCCGGCTCGTCGTGCCGCTCGGCCTCCTGGAACCAGATCGTCGGGCGGGTGCCGTCGGGGTCGACGAGCTCGTCGTCGTGGGCCTCGGTCGCCTCGTAGCCCAGCACGGCCGCCCAGAAGGGCTTGATCTCGTCGTGGTCCCAGGTGTCGAGGCCCAGCTCGAGGACCCGGGTGACGGCGGGTGCGGCCTTGGCGCCCAGCGAGCCGGCGAGGTCGCTGATGCGGCGCGCGAGGTCGACGTCGCGCCTCGTCACGCCACCGACGTCGTGGCTGGTCAGACGGACGTCGACCCGGGGGTAGGACAGCTCGAGGTCGGGGTGGTGGCCCATCTCCTCGGCGGCCGCACCGATCCGGTCGACCAGCGCCAGCCCGGTCGCGAAGTCACCGGTCTCGAAACGCGCGTGCAACGAGGAGAACATCAGCCGCCAGTCCTCCAAGAGCGCGGTCTCGATGTCGTGCCCGTCGAGCACGGTCTTGTCGCCAGCCTTGTCGTCGGCCTGGTCGTCGTCGCTCATGGCAGCACCACCTGTCCTATCGGTCCGGGGTTGTAGGCGATCTCCCACCTGTACCCGTCGGGGTCGCCGAAGTAACCGCTGTAGCCGCCCCACTCACGCTCGAAGGGCTCGCTGACGGGGTCGGCGCCGGCGGTGCGCGCGGTCGCGAGCACCTCGTCGACCTCGTCGTGGATGGGCACGTTGTGAGCCAGCGAGACCGGCACGATGCCGGGGCCGCGCATGATCGGACCGACCTCGGCCTCGAACTCAGGCGCAGCCCAGAGGGAGAGCACGAGGTGTTCCCCCACCTGGATCATCAGGACCTCGCCGGGAACGTCCAGGGCGGCCGGCCAGCCGAGGCCGTCGACGTAGAACGTGCGCGACGCGTCCAGGTCCGCCACGGCGAGTGTGATGAAGCTGATCCGAGGATCCATGCGCCCCAACCTACGCCGGGTCGCCGACACCCTTGCTCCACGCGGTGTAGGACCGCACCGGTGCGCGTCGCGGCCGGACCAGCCACGGCCACGGGTGCACCTCGACCGGCTCGAGGCGGGCAGCCAGCCGTGCCCACCCCGGCACCGGCGCGTACGTCGTGGCGACAGCCAGGTCGGCCAGCTCGACGTCGACACGTCCCCGGCGCACCTCCACGGGGCGGGTGGCGGCCAGGTCTCCGAGCGTCTCGGCGAGGAACACCAGCCGCTTGCCGGACAGCCGCAGCCGCTGCAGGAGCGGCTCGTCGAAGACGAAGACGGCCGGGCGCTCGTCGTCGGCGGCCAGCGCCGGGTCGGTGATGCCCAGCGACTCCGCCGTCAGCCAGACGACGTCGCCCCCGGCTCCCTCGACGGTCTCCGGGCCGCCCGGGATGTCACCGACGCCCAGGTGGGGGCCGTCGATGGAGCCGCCGGGCTCGGTGTCGGGCCACTGCGGGATGGGGCAGGCGTCGCGCAGCTCGCACGAGACGCAGAGCTGGGGCGACCGCTTCTCGACCTGCCAGCGGCTGAAGCCGTAGGGCTTGCCGCTGCCGGTGCCGACCGTCCACTGCCAGCCGAGCCGGTTGGCGGCACGCGACCCGTCGAGCAGGTGGACGAACATCGCGTCCTCCCCCGCCCGCCACGGCGCACCGGCGCGCACCGCCCACTGCGAGGCCATCCACATGCGCACCTGGTTGACCATCCAGCCGTCCCCGCGCAGCTCCTCCATCGCGGCTCCGACACAGGCCATCTGCGCGGGCCACCGGTCGTCCCACGGGCGCGTCGGTGTCGGTTGGGCGTGACGCAACGGCTCGCCGAGCGCCGGGCCGACCCGGGCGTAGAGGTGGCGGGCGTATTCCTGCCAGAGCAGCTCGTAGCGGTATTTGTCCCGGTCGCGCCCCGGTGCGTCGGCCACCGCGTCCCAGACCTCGCGGAGGCTGAGCAGCCCGTGGCGGATGTAGGGCGAGAGGCGGGTCGCGCCACGCCGCTCGACCGGGAGCACGATGCTGCGGTCGCGGGCGTAGCCGGTGACGTCGAGGCCGGCGAGCGCGGCGTCTGCGGCGACCTGGCCGCCCCGGATCGCGCCGGGCCGGATCCCTCCAGGCCCCTCGAGGGCCAGGTCGCCGAGGTGCTCGGCCACCCATGCCACCACGTCGTCGGGGGCTGCGCCCGCGCCCGGCGAGGGTGGTGTGGGCAGGATCATCCGAGATCGTCGTCGTCAGGCACGTCGCAAGCGTAGGTGGCGCCACCGACGTCCTACGCTCTAGCCATGAGGCTCGACAGCAGGACTGCGCAGCGCTGGCACGCCCTGACCGCGGCCGTCGTGGTGGCCGCGCTGGTCCTGCAGCTCGTGCTGATCGTCATCGGCAACCCGGTGCTCGCCGAGTCGGAGCCACCGGGGCTGGCGATGCGGCTCTACCGGTTCTTCGCCTACTTCACGATCCAGAGCAACCTGCTGGTCGCCGTCGCTGCCGTCGGCCTGGCCCTCGACCCCGCGCGCGACGGTGCGACATGGCGGGTCCTGCGGCTCGCCGGCATCGTCGGGATCGCGATCACCGCCGTCGTCCACTTCTTCCTGCTGCGTCCGCTGCTGGACCTGGCGGGCTGGGACTACGCCGCCGACAAGCTGCTGCACATGGTCGTGCCGGCCCTGGCGCTCCTCGGGTGGTTCGCCTTCGGCCCACGACCCCGGACCAGCTCGCGGGTCGTGTGGCTGGCCTTGCTCTTCCCGCTGGTCTGGGCCGCCTGGACGCTGGTCTTCGGCGCCCTCGACGGGTGGTACCCCTATCCGTTCCTCGACCCCGACGAGAAGGGCTGGGGTGCCGTGCTGGTCGCCGTCGTCGGCATCACCGCGATGTTCCTCGCGATCTTCGGCGCCGCCGCGTGGTGGGACCGCCGCCCCCTCAGCCGAGCGTCTGAGTGATCTCGCGTCGTCGGTCGTCGACGACGACGCGGGCGAGGGCGCCGTTGACGAGCGGGAGGAACGGCTGGGCGTGGCCGCACTCGACGTCGAGGACGATCGGGACGTCGAGCATGCCGAGGGCGTCGATCACGGCCTCGTGCTGGCTGAGGTCGTCGAAGCCCTTGGCCCGGGTGCGACCGATAAGGATGGCCTCGGCCTCGTCGAACCAGCCGGCGTAGCGCAGCCCGTGGAGGATGCGGGCGACGTCGTAGGCGGGGTAGTCAGCGACCTCGAGGTAGACGATCAGCCCCTCCTCGGCGTGCGCGCGGCCGAACGCCGGGACGTCGCCGTAGGGCGTGCCCGCGAGCGCGGTCATGATCTCGACACAGCCCCCGACCAGTCGTCCGGTGACGTCGAGGCCTCCCCCGCCCACCAACGTCCACGAGCCGATCCCGTCCAGCGTCATCGTCGAGACGCCCGGGTCGCCGGCGTAGTCGTCCCAGCCCGAGTCGCGGAAGCGCCCGGGACTGGTCTGCACGAACGGCTCCGTGGCCGACGCGACGTCGACCCAGTGCAGGAGCCCCTCGGGCGGCACGTAGGGCGTGTCCATCAGGTTGCTGCCGTGCAGCGTCGCCCAGCCGAGCCGCAGCGTCAGCGGGAGCATCCACGCCGTCGAGTCGCTGAAGCCCACGGTCCAGGTCGGCTCGGCCTGGGCGAGGGCGTCCCAGTCGAGCTCGTCGAGCAGGTCGATCGCGAGCTCGCCGCCCCAGGGCGGCACGACGGCCCTCACCTCCGGGTCGAGCAGCATCGACATCAGCTCCGCGGCCCGCCGCTCCTTGGGCGCCGACGTCACCCGGTCGGCGGACATGCACTCCCCGACGACGACCTCGAAGCCGCGGTCACGCAGCGAGGCGACGCCCGCCTCGAGACGCGGCCAGAGCCGCGCGTCGACCCCGCTCGACGGTGAGGTGACCCCGATCCGGTCGCCCGGCTGCAGTGCGCGTGGGAAGAGCATCGGCTCAGCCTGTCAGGCCCTCCAGCGCGACGCGAACCGATGCGAGGCCCGCCTCCACCTCGGCGTACGACGTCGAGAGGGGTGAGAGCCCGATCCTCAGGCCTTGGGGGTCGCGGTAGTCGGGGATGACGTCCTGCGCCCACAGCGCCGCGGTGGCCTCGCGCATGTGCGGGTGGTTGAGCGTGACGTGCCCACCACGCCACGCGGACTCGCGTGGGGAGGCCAGGGTGACCCCCGGCAGGGTCGCGTCGGCGATGGCGATGGCGTGCTCGGTCAGCCCGACGGACTTGACCCGGACCGCGTCCATGCCGACCTCATCGATCAGGGCGAGCATGTCCTGCATCGCGAGCATCCCGATGATCGGCGGGGTGCCCGAGAGCATCCGCTGGATGCCGGGCGCGGGGGCGTAGGACGGCCCCATCAGGAAGGGATCCCGAGCGCCCATCCAGCCCTGGACCGGCTGTTCGAGCTCGTCGAGGAGTTGCGCGGCGACGTAGACGAAGGCGGGCGCGCCGGGGCCGCCGTTGAGGTACTTGTAGGTGCAGCCGACCGCGAGGTCGACGTCCCACGCGTCGAGCTCCGTCGGCACCGAGCCGACCGAGTGCGAGAGGTCCCAGAGCACGAGCGCTCCGGCGTCGTGCGCGATCCGGGTCAGCGCGGAGGCATCGGCGAGGTAGGCCGAGCGGTAGGCGACGTGGCTGAGCACGACCAACGCGGTCTGCGGCCCGACCGCAGCAGCGAGCAGGTCGGCGGAGACCCCCGAGGAGGTGTCGACGTCGATCCAGCGCAGGGTCAGCCCGCACTCGCGAGCGACCCCGTCCGCGAGATAGCGGTCGGTCGGGAAGTTGTCCCGGTCGATCACGATCTCGGTGCGCCCGGGGCGAGCCGCGACGGCGGCACGCATCGCCTTGTAGAGCAGCACCGTCGTCGAGTCGCCGACTGCCGTCTGACCTGGCGCAGCACCGAGGACGATGCGTCCGAGCTCGTCACCGAGCACCCGCGGCAGGTCGAACCAGCGCTCGTCCCAACCCCGGATCAGCCGCCCGCCCCACTGCTGCTCCACGAACGCCGCGAGCCGCGGGCCGGTCGCCGACAACGGGCGCCCCAGCGAGTTGCCGTCGAAGTAAACCAGCGGGGTCTCGGCGCCGACGAAGCGGGCGCGCAGCGACGCGAGCGGGTCGGCCTGGTCCAGGGCGTCAGCAGTCATGCTGAGTTTCTACCCTGGGTCACTGGAAGGAGATGAACCGGACCCGCGGACGGATCCGGTGCACCTCCCGCGGTCCCATCCGGTTGACGTCCTCGTCGTAGAACAGCTTGAAGCCCATCGTGAACTTCTCGGGGAATGCCACGACGCCGTACGTCGCGAGCTTCTCCCGCTGGTTGCCGAAGCCGTCGACGTGCTGCACCAGCGCCAGCCCCGGCCGCTGCCGCACCTTGTCGATGCGCTCGACCATCGACGTGCGGAACTGGTGGAGCACGAAGAGCTTCTCCGGCAGGTCGCCCTGCACGGTCAGCCGCGACAGCCAGGCCGAGGTCCGGTTGACCTCGAACGCACCGACCGACCCGATCACCGTCCCCGGCACCTCACGCGAGTCCATGCGCCACTCGGGGTCGAGCGCCAGCCCGACGTGGGGCTGGCGCAGCGCCCACTCCCAGCGCTTCGCGACGTCGAGGAAGTCAGCGCGTCCCGGCTGCAGGTCCAGGAGCAGCAGTGCCCCCTGCCGACGGGCGGCCGCGACATAGCGGCGTACGCCGGCGGGATCGATGTCGTGGCTGTAGTCGCCGTCAGGCCCGGGCGTGCGGTCAGCGACCGTGACGATCAGCTCGTAGACCGGCTGGACCGGCGCCCCGGGTCGCGCGAACGGAGCCGCCGCCCGCACCAGCCGCCGGTGCGCTTCAGGGACAGAGGTCTCCCCCAGCACGCCGAGCGCCCCCGTGCCGGCCGTGCCGTAGTAGGCGACGAGGACCCGGTTTCCACCGAAGACCGTACGACGACCGCCCGGCAGCGTCGCGCCCTCCACCGGCGGGGCCGGCGTGACCGACTCAGTCGGCTCGGGCACCTCGCTGGGCACCTCGCTGGGCACCTCGCTGGGCACCTCGCTGGGAACAGGCGGCTCCAGGTCGGGCCCGACGCTCTCGACCGCACCGGGGACGGGCGGCACGAGGACGTCGGGGTGCGCGACACCCCACGCCACGGCGATCAGCGCCACCATGACGAGAAGGACCAGGAAGAGCTGGGGGGCACTCCGGTCGGGACCGCTCACGCGGGCACCCGATCAGCTCGTGACGGCGCCGTGGGCCGCGGACTGCACGACCTTGGCGTACTTGCCGAGGACACCGCGCGTGTATTTCGGGGGCAGCGGCTCCCAGCCCACCTTGCGGGCCTCCCACTCCTCGGGCGAGCCGTCGATCTCGACGTCGAGGGTGCGGTTGAGGACGTCGAGGGTGATCTGGTCACCGTCGCGCACGAACGCGATCGGGCCACCGTCAGCGGCCTCGGGCGCGACGTGCCCGACGCACAGGCCCGTCGTGCCTCCGGAGAAACGGCCGTCGGTCAGCAGCAGCACGTCCTTGCCGAGGCCGGCCCCCTTGATCGCGCCGGTGATCGCGAGCATCTCGCGCATGCCGGGGCCACCCTTGGGACCCTCGTAGCGGATGACCACGACGTCCTTCGGCTTGATCTCGCCGGCAGCGAGCGCGTCCATCGCCTTGCGCTCGCCGTCGAAGACGCGCGCGGTGCCGGTGAAGACCGAGTCGTCGAAGCCGGCCGACTTGACCACGGCACCGTCGGGAGCGAGCGACCCCTTGAGGATGGTGATCCCGCCGGTCTTGTGGATCGGGCGCTCCATCGAGCGGATGACGTCGTCGTCGACGGCCGGGGGGTCGATGTCGGCGAGGTTCTCCGCGAGGGTCTTGCCGGTGACGGTGAGGCAGTCGCCGTGCATGAGGCCGGCATCGAGCAGCGCCTTCATGACCATCGGGATGCCGCCGACCTTGTCGACGTCGTTCATGACGTACTTGCCGAAGGGCTTCAGGTCGCCGAGGTGCGGGACCTTGTCCCCGACGCGGTTGAAGTCCTCGAGGGTCAGGTCGACCTCTGCCTCGCGGGCGATCGCGAGCAGGTGCAGGACCGCGTTGGTGGATCCGCCGAGGGCCATCACGACGGTGATGGCGTTCTCGAAGGCGTCCATCGTCATGATCTGACGCGCGGTGATGCCGCGGCGCAGCAGCTCCACGACGGCCTCGCCGGAGCGATGGGCGAAGCCGTCACGGCGACGGTCCACCGCCGGCGGGGCAGCCGATCCGGGCAGCGACATGCCGAGGGCCTCGCCGACTGCGGCCATCGTGTTGGCGGTGTACATGCCGCCGCAGGCGCCCTCGCCGGGGCAGATGGCCCGCTCGATCTTGTCGACCTGCTCACGGCTCATCTTGCCGGCCAGACACGCACCGACGGCCTCGAAGGCGTCGATGATCGTGACGTCCTTGCCGTCGACCTGGCCGGGCATGATCGAGCCTGCGTAGAGGAAGACGCTGGACAGGTCGAGCCGCGCGGCGGCCATCAGCATGCCGGGCAGCGACTTGTCGCAGCCCGCGAGCAGCACCGAGCCGTCGAGGCGTTCGGCCATCATCACGGTCTCGACGGAGTCGGCGATGACCTCGCGTGAGACCAGCGAGAAGTGCATGCCTTCGTGGCCCATGGAGATCCCGTCGGAGACCGAGATGGTGCCGAACTCCAGCGGGTAGCCGCCGGCGGCGTGCACACCGTTCTTGACGGCCTTGGCGAGCCGGTCGAGCGAGAGGTTGCAGGGCGTGATCTCGTTCCAGCTGGACGCGACACCGATCTGAGGCTTGACCCAGTCGTCGTCCCCCATGCCCACCGCGCGCAGCATGCCGCGCGACGCGGTCGCCTCGAGGCCGTCGGTGACGGCACGCGAGCGGGGCTTCAGGTCGAACTCCTGCTCGCACTTCTGGGGGCCCTGGGCGGCGTCGTCACTCATGAGGACGAGCCTAGCCGCGGCGGTCGTCACGCCGACGCCGCATCTCAGGCTCGACAGCCCTAGCCTTGCCCCATGACCTCTGCACAGCCCGTGTCCTCGTCGGTCGCCTGGGGCGACTACGAGGCGATCCTGTTCGACCTCGACGGCGTGGTGACGCCCACCGCCGAGGTCCACATGCGCGCCTGGGCGGAGATGTTCAACGCCTTCCTCGGTGACTACGACGGCGAGGGCGACACGTCGCCGTACGCCGACGCGGACTACTTCGCCCACGTCGACGGCAAGCCCCGTTACGAGGGTGTCGCCGACTTCCTGGCCTCGCGCGGCATCGAGCTGCCCGAGGGCAGCGACGACGACACCGGTACCCAGCAGACGGTCAAGGGGCTCGGCAACCGCAAGAACGACGCGTTCAACGAGGTGCTCGAGCGTGACGGTGTCGTCGCCTACCCGGGATCGGTCGCCCTGCTCGACCACCTGCGCGACCTCGGCAAGCCGCTCGCCGTCGTCTCCTCCTCCGCCAACGCTCCCGCCGTGCTCGCCGCAGCCGGCCTGGCCGACCGCTTCCTCACCGTCGTCGACGGCCGCGTCGCCAAGGAGCTGGGCCTGCCCGGCAAGCCGGCGCCCGACACGTTCCTGCACGCAGCCGAGGTGCTGGGCGCGACCAACGCGACCTCGGTCGTGCTGGAGGACGCCGTCTCCGGTGTCCGGGCCGGTCGCGCCGGCGACTTCGTCCTGGTCATCGGCGTCGACCGCGGCGCCGGCGAGCAGACGTTGACCGACGCCGGCGCCGACCTGGTCGTGCCGGACCTGGCCGACACCCTCCCGACCGCCGGAGGGACCGAGGGATGAGCATCCGCGACCTGACCACCGACCCGCTCGACCGCGGCCGTTTCCCTGCCGACCCGTGGCGCCTGGTCGAGTGCACCCACAACGCCGAGGACCTGGGGGTCACCGAGACCCTCTTCACCGTCGCCAACGGCTACCTCGGGATGCGCGGCAACCCCGAGGAGGGGCGCGACGCCTACGCGCACGGCACCTTCGTCAACGGCTTCCACGAGACGTGGCCGATCCGGCACGCCGAGTCGGCCTACGGCTTCGCGCGCACCGGCCAGACGATCGTCAACGTCCCCGACGCCAAGCTGCTCAAGGTCTACGTCGACGACGAGCCGCTGACCCTCGGCACCGCCGACATCGAGCACTACGAGCGCACCCTCGACTTCCGCGACGGGGTGCTGCGCCGCTGCCTGGTCTGGCGCACGCCATCGGGCAAGCGGGTCAAGGTCGAGACGACGCGCATGGTCTCGATGACCCAGCGCCACCTCGCGGTCCTGACCCTCGAGGTCACGATGCTCGAGGGCGACGCCCCGATCGTGATCTCCTCGCAGCTGCTCAACCGCCAGGACGGGACCGACGAGTACTACACGCCCGAGTCGTCCATGGGCGAAGGCATGAACGACCCACGCAAGGCCGTGGCGTTCGAGGGCCGGGTGCTGCTCCCTCGGGTCCACTACGCCCGCGACGACCGGATGATGCTCGGCTACCGCTGCGCCAACTCGTTGATGACCATCGCGGTCGCCGCCGACCACCGGCTCGAGACCGAGGACGAGCACGAGCACATCCTGCGAGACGACGAGGACCTCACCAAGATGGTCTTCCGCGTCGAGGCGAGCGAGGGGCGCACGGTCCGGCTCGAGAAGATGGTCGCCTACCAGTCATCGCGGGGCGTGCCCGTGCGAGAGCTCTCGGACCGCTGCGACCGCACGCTGGACCGGGCCGCTCGGCACGGCGTCGAGCACTACCTCGCCGAGCAGCGTGCCTGGTACGGCCGTTTCTGGGCCGCCACCGACGTCGAGGTCGACGGCGACGACGCGCTGCAGCAGGCGATCCGCTTCAACATCTTCAGCCTCGCCCAGGCCAGCGCCCGCGCCGACCAGCAGGGCGTCCCGGCCAAGGGCGTCACGGGCTCGGGCTACGAGGGCCACTACTTCTGGGACTCCGAGGTCTACGTCGCGCCGTTCCTGAGCTTCACCCAGCCCGACGTGGCCCGCAACCTGCTCCACTTCCGGACCCGCATGCTGCCGGCCGCCCGGGCCCGGGCCCGCGAGATGGCCCAGAGCGGCGCGCTGTTCCCGTGGCGCACCATCAACGGCGAGGAGGCCTCGGCCTACTACGCCGCCGGCAGCGCCCAGGTGCACATCGACGCCGACATCGCCTATGCCCTGATGCAGTACGTCGAGGCGACGGGCGACGAGGGCTTCCTCGTGCGCGACGGCGTCGACCTGCTCGTCGAGACCTCCCGCATGTGGGCCGAGCTCGGGTTCTGGCGCAGCAACGGTGAACGCTCCTTCCACATCCACGGCGTGACCGGCCCGGACGAATACACGACGGTCGTCAACAACAACCTCTTCACCAACGTGATGGCCCGCTTCAACCTGGAGCAGGCCGTCGCCTCCGTCGAGCGGATCAAGCACGACCACCCGACCGAGCACGCCCAGCTCGTGCACCGGCTCGGCCTCACCGACGAGGAGGTCGAGGAGTGGCGCGCCTGCGCCGAAGGTATGGCGATCCCCTTCGACGAGGGACTCGGCATCCACCCGCAGGACGACTTCTTCCTCGACCGCGAGGTGTGGGACCTTTCGCAGACCCCCGACGAGCTGCGCCCGCTGCTGCTGCACTACCACCCGCTGGTGATCTACCGGTTCCAGGTGCTCAAGCAGGCCGACGTCGTGCTCGCGCTCTTCCTCCAGGGCGACCGCTTCACCCAGGAGCAGAAGCGCGCCGACTTCGAGTACTACGACCCGATCACCACCGGCGACTCCACCCTGTCGGCGGTGGTGCAGTCGATCATCGCGGCCGAGGTGGGCTACCACGAGGTCGCGAAGAAATACTTCGACCAGGCCCTCTACGTCGACCTGGCCAACCTCCATGACAACACCGTCGACGGGCTCCACATCGCCTCGGCGGGTGGTGTCTGGAGCGCGCTGGTCTTCGGCTTCGCCGGCATGCGTGACCGCGGTGGCGTCCTGTCCTTTGATCCTCGACTGCCCGTCGGGTGGGAAGCCCTGCGCTTCCCGGTCAAGTGGCACGGCACGCAGCTGCGCGTCGAGCTCACCGAGAAGCGCCTGGCGATCACGGCCGAGGCCGGCGACGAGGTGCGCCTGTTCGTGCGGGGCAACGAGCACACCGTCTCCGAGGGCACGCCGCTCTCGATCGACCTCGACTGCCACGGGGAGCGCATCGACGGCATGCTCGGGGACCGTCCGCTCGTCGGTGGCACCCGCGCCGACGGCACCCAGATCACCGCCGGCGTGCCCGAGGCGATCGACTTCGACGAGGTCACCTTCAGCGACCAGCCGCTGCCCCACGACCCCCACGGCGTGCCCCACGTGCCGGGCGACTGAAGCGTCGGCGGCACGCGTGGTCCCCGCAGCGCTGCGGGGTCGGCGCGACGTGGAGTCAGCCCCAGGCAAGCGCACGGAAGCTTTCGCGTAGTCGAGCGTACTCAATCGCTCTCGCGGGTCGGCTACAGGCGTGGAACAGTCGGCCATCGGCCCCTTGAGTACGTCCGAATACGAGAGCAATCGTGCGCTTGCCCGACTTGCCGCCCCTCAGAACGATGCAGCCCGCACGACCATGACGTCCGGCAGGTTGTCGACCGCCTTGGTCCACGACTCCCCCGCGTCGGGCGACGCCCACACGGCGCCGTTGCGCGCCCCGACGTACACGCCGGCGGAGGCGTGGTCGTCGACGGTCATCGCGTCGCGCATCACGCCGACGAAGAAGTAGTCCGGGAGGCCCTCGCCCAGCTCGGTCCAGGTGTCACCGGCGTCCTGCGAGCGCCAGACCCTGGCCCGGCCGCCGGTGGGGTAGCGCCCCTCGCTCGCGTTGAGCGGGAACACGAAGACCGTGTCGGGCTCGTGGGGGTGGACAACGACCGGGAAGCCGAAGTCGGCCGGCAGCCCCTCGGCGATCGACTGCCAGGACAGACCCTCGTCGTCGGAGCGGTAGACGCCGCCGTGGTTCTGCAGGTAGAGCCGCTCGGGGCGCAACGGGTGCCTGGTCACCTTGTGCACGCACTGGCCGAACTCGGGGAACTGCTGGCCCTCAGGCATGAACTCCGCCCGGATGCCCTGGTTGCGAGCGGTCCAGGAGGCGCCGCCGTCGACGGTCTGGTAGACGCCGCCGGTCGAGATCGCCACGGTCACCGACGCCGGGTCGGTCGGGTGCGGCAGGATCGTGTGGAAGGCCTGGCCACCGAACCCGGCGCCCCACTCGGGCTTCTGCGGGTGGTTCCAGAGCGCCTCCTCCAGGGAGAAGTGCTCGCCGTTGTCGGTGGAGCGCCAGACGGCCCCTGGCTCGGTGCCGGCGTAGACGACACCGGGATCGATGCCCGGCGTGAGCTGCCAGACCCGCTCGACCGAGGCATCGGAGCCTTCGGGGAAACGGATGCCGCCGCCCGGGGTCTCCTGCCACGTGCGTCCGAGGTCATCGGACCAGCGGACCTGCGGACCGAGCCAGCTCGACGAGGCACCGGCGAAGATCCGCGGCGCCGGCCCACGCGTGTCGACCAGGCAGGAGTACACCTCCTCCATGTCGTGGTGGGGGCCGGTGAAGTCCCAGTCCAGCCTCGCCTCGTCGGACGTGCCGACCCAGAGACCCTTGCGGGTCCCGACCATCAACATCGTGCGTCCTGCTCCGTCGCGTGCGCCCATCGAGTCGCTCCTCTGTCCGTCCTGCTGTCGGTCGTCCTGCCACTGTCTCCTAGATTGACCCGGTGACCACGCAGAAGTCATCGGCCCCGGTGGTCTCCTCGGTGGTCTCCCCGATCTGGCTGGTCCTGATCGGCATCCTCTCGGTGCAGTTCGGCGCCGGCATCGCCAAGAGTCTCTTCGACGAGGTCTCGCCCACGACGATCGTGTGGCTGCGGCTCGTCACCAGCGCGATCGTGCTCGCCCTCATCGCCCGCCCCGCGCTGCGCGGGCGGTCGCGGGCCGACTGGTGGGTCGTGCTCGGCTTCGGGTTGAGCCTCGCAGTCATGAACTGGGCGATCTACCAGGCCTTCGCTCGGATCCCGCTCGGGATCGCCGTCACGATCGAGTTCGTCGGACCGCTCACCCTGGCCGTGCTGGGGTCGCGACGGGTGCGCGACCTGGTCTGGGTGGCACTGGCCGCCGTGGGGGTGCTGCTGCTGGGCTTTGAGCGGGTCGACCTCGACCCCGTGGGCGTGCTGCTCGCGCTGGTCGCGGGCGCCGCCTGGGCGTCGTACATCCTGCTCGCGTCGTCGACCGGGCAGCGCTGGCCGGGCCTCGACGGACTCGCGGTGGCCAGCGTGGTCGCGACCCTGGTGCTCACGCCGTTCGCGGTCCACGCCGGCAGCGACGTGCTGGGCGACCCGCGGATCCTGCTGCTCGGAGCAGCCGTCGGACTGCTCAGCTCGGTGATCCCCTACACCTGCGAGCTGGTCGCGCTGCGATCCCTGCGTCCGGCCGTCTTCGGGATCCTGATGAGCCTGGAGCCGGCCGCCGCGGCGCTGGCCGGGCTGCTGGTCCTCGGCGAGGTCCTCTCGCCGATCCAGCTGGCCGCCATGGCGTTCGTGGTCGTCGCCAGCATCGGGGCCACGCGGTCGCGGTCCACCATCGCCCAACCGGTGCCGGACTGACGCCGTCCTTGTATTGACCAGTGGGGGATCTTGTGAGGAGTTCATGTAGATGTCACGTCGGGGAGACGGCACCGACCCACCTGGCTACTAGCGTGGCGGGTGCACTCAACCCCCCGGAGTCGTCGATGCTCGCCCACCTCGCCCCACCCGTCCTCGTCGAGGCCGTCCAGCGCTGGGCCGTCGAGTCGCAGCAGCGGGCCCGTCGCAACGCGATGCTGGCTGCCACCGAGTGCGTCCAGCGCAGGGTCGAGCGCGAGGACGTCGAGGACTTCTTCTCCGCCCGCTACCCCAGTCGCTTCCCGGCCCGCGGCGTCGCCCAACGCCCCGCCGACGTCGTGAGTCCTGACACGCTGCGACGTTCCCAAGTCTGACTCGGGCACAATCGGAGTCATGACGACCTCCGAAGCCCGGACCACCGCCATCGCGTCCGTCTCGTTCCACGACGTTCTCTCCGACGACGGCACCGTGCTGCGGGCGTGGACCAACGACCCGGCCGGTCGCATCGACGGCCCCACCGTGGTCCTGTGCAACGGGCTCGGCACCAACGCCTACGCATGGCCCGCGCTGCTCGACCCCGACTGCGACGTCCGCGTCGTCTCATGGAACCACCGTGGCGTCGGGGGCTCTGACCGGCCCACCGACCCCAGCCACGTCGAGATCGGGCACTTCGTCGAGGACGGGCTCTCGGTGATGGACTACTTCGGCATCGACACGGCCGTGCTCATGGGCTGGTCGATGGGCGTCAACACGATGTTCGAGCTGGCGGTGCGCCACCCCGAGCGCGTGCGGGGCCTCTTCGCGGTCGCCGGCGTCCCGGGCGACACCTTCGCCACGATGCTGGCCCCGCTGCGCCTTCCCCGGCCGGTCGCCCGGGCGATCACGGTCAACCTCGCGCGCGTGATGAGCCTCGGGGGCCGCGCCCTCACCCCGATCGCGGCGCGGCTGCCGATCGGCCCCCGGACGATCGACCTGCTGACCCACACCGGCTTCATGTTCCCCGTCAAGCACCCCGAGCTCGCTGTCGAGGCGGTGCGCGAGTTCCTCACCACGCCGCTCGACTGGTACTTCCACCTCGCGCTCAGCACCTCGCGCCACGCCCGGGTCTCGCTCAGCCGCGTCACGGTGCCCTGCGCGTTCGTCGCCGGGTCCTGGGACATCCTGGCGGGCGCCCGTGACATGGCGAGCGCCGCCGCCCGCCTCGAGGACGCGACGTACGTCGAGCTCCGCGGGACGCACTTCGTCGCCATGGAGCAGCCCGACGCGGTGCACGACCTGCTGCTCGAGTTCATCGCCCGGGTGGGCTGATGCGGATGTCCCGGGCCGTCCGTCTGCCTCGCCCGTCAGCCGCTGCCACCGCTGGCCTGGTGGCGGGGGCGCTGCTGCTGGCCGGCTGCGGTCAGGCCGGCAACGAGAGCACCGTGACCATCACCGGTACGGCGCCTGCGTCGCCGTCAGCTCCACCGCCCTCACCGTCGACATCAGCATCTGCTGAGCCGAGCGCCCCCTCCTCCTCCACCTCGTCAGAGCCGGCCGCGCCGGGCGGTCCACCCGAGGTCATCGAGGAGATCGCGACCGGGCTCGAGGCGCCGTGGGGCCTGGACTTCTTCGCCGACGGCGACGCGATCGTCACCGAGCGCGACACCCAGCGGGTGCTGCTCGTCAGCGGTGACGACTACACCGTGACCGAGCTCGGCACCCTCGACGTCGCGGCACCCCAGGGCGAGGCAGGGCTGCTCGGGGTGGCGATCTCGCCCGACTTCGCGCAGGACCGGTTCGTCTACTTCTACGCCAGCACCGCGAGCGACAACCGGGTCGTGCGCGCCACGCTCCGCGGCGACCGGCTCGGTGAACCGACCCCGATCTTCACCGGCATCCCCAACGGCTACATCCACGACGGCGGGCGCCTGGAGTTCGGCCCCGACGGCATGCTCTACGTCTCCACCGGCGAGACCGGGGAGCCGTCGCTCGCGCAGCAGCGCGACAGCCTCGGCGGCAAGGTCCTGCGCCTCACCCCCGCCGGCAAGCCCGCCCCCGGCAACCCCTTCGGGACCGCGGTGTGGTCGTGGGGCCACCGCAACGTGCAGGGTCTCGCCTTCGACGACGCCGACCGGCTGTGGGCCTCGGAGTTCGGGCAGGACACCTTCGACGAGCTCAACCGCATCGACGAGGGCGCCAACTACGGCTGGCCCCAGGTCGAGGGCAAGGGCGGCCAGGATCAGGGGTTCGTCGACCCCCAGCAGGTCTGGAACACCGACGAGGCCTCCCCCTCGGGCCTGGCCTTCCTCGACGGCTACCTGTGGATGGCTGCCCTCAAGGGTGAGCGACTGTGGCGGGTGCGCGTCCAGGGCAACCGTGCGGTCGAGGCGGAGCCGTTCTTCGTCGGTGACTACGGCCGGATGCGCACCGTCGCCGCCACCGACGACGGGATGCTGTGGGTCATGACGAGCAACCGCGACACCCGCGGCGATCCCGGCCCCGGCGACGACAAGATCCTGCTCGTCAGGCCGTAGGAGCGGGCCCCGAGGCCCGCTCCTCGGCCACCCCCACCACCAGCGCCCGCTTGGCAGCGCGCCGCAGCGTGGTCAGCACCGCAGGCCCGAGGAGCACCAGCGCGACGGCGGTGGTGATCGCGCGTCCGGTGTCGAAGCTGCCGGTGGAGGTGATGAGCGTGTAGACGAGGAACGTCTGCAGGTTGTCGAGCAGCGGGGCGCCGGGCACGTAGGCCAGCGAGCCCTCGTGGCCGGGCACCTGGACACCCAGGAGGAACGGCCAGCCGGAGAGGTTCATCAGCAGGCCGAAGAGGTAGGCCGCGACGACCCCGTAGACCACGAGCATCGCGATCTCCGCGCGACCGGTGACGCGGCGCGGCAGCAGGCCCGCGCCCATCCCGACCCACGCCGCGATGATCATCTGGAAGGGCAGCCACGGGCCGACGCCGGCTGTCATCAGGGCCGAGGCGAAGAGCGACGTCACGCCCAGCACGAAACCGAAGCCCGCGCCGAAGACGCGCCCGCCGAGGATCAGCAGGAAGAACACCAGCTCCACGCCCGCGGTGCCGGCCGAGAGCATCCGCAGCACCGCGTTCATCGCGCTGAGCACGCCGAGGATCGCCAGCACCCGGGCATCCATCCCGCCCTCGCTCAGCTCCGCGAGCACGACCGCGATGACGACGGGCAGCAGCGCGAGGAAGAGGAACGGCGGGTCGATGCGCGCGTCGTCCGGGACCCGCAGCAGCAGCGGCCAGAGCAGCATCATCAGCCCACCGAGCGAGGCGACGGTGAGGACGGCTGCCGAGCGCAGCGAGAGGGGTACGGCGACCGGGGTGCTGGTGCGGACGGCGCTCACGCGGTCCTCGCCCCCAGCGCCGCGACGACCTCGTCCGCGCGCAGCCACGGCGCGCCCAGCACCTTCATCACCTGCGGCGCGAAGGCGGGCGACTCGGCGACCACCCGGCGTACGGGGCCGGCGGAGACGACCTCGCCCTCCGACATCACGACGACCTCGTCGGCGGCCTGGGCGGTGAACTCCACGTCGTGGGTCGCCACCAGCACGGCGTGCCCGTCGTCGGCGAGCGCGCGCAGCATGCCGGCCAGCGCCCGCTTGGCGGCGTAGTCGAGGCCGCGCGTCGGCTCGTCGAGGAGCACGACGTGCGGCCGGGCGACGAGGACCAGCGCGAGGGCGAGCGCCAGTCGCTGTCCCTCCGAGAGGTCGCGTGGGTGCTGGTCGCCGGGGATGCCGGGCACGAGCCGGTCGAGGATGGCGCGGGTGCCGTCGCCACCCGCGGCGCACTCCTCGTCGACGGTCTCGAGGTAGAGGAGGTCTGCCGAGCTCTGCGGGAGCAGCCCGACGACATTGCGCCGCTGCGCCGGCTCGAGCCGTGCGGGGTCGGACCCGCACGAGGCGACGACACCGTGCGCCCGCTTGCCGGTGCCCTGAAGTGCCCACAGCAGCGACGACTTGCCGCAGCCGTTGCGGCCCATCAGCGCGGTGACACGACCGGCGCCGAGCGTCAGGTCGAGCTCGCGGACGGCCACCGTGCGCCCGTGGGTGACGGTGAGACCGCGGGCCCGCAACGCCTCGGGGGCGTCGGGCAGCACCTCCTGGACGGGCGGGGCGAGGTCGAGGGCGCGAGCGGAGCGGCGGGCCTCGCGGACCGTCAGCGGCAGCGGGCTCCAGCCGGCGGCCCGGCCGAGCTCGACGATCGGGGGCACGACGGGCGAGTGCGCGAGCAGCTCGGCGGGGGTGCCGACCTGCACACGGGCGTCGCCGGTGAGCAGACACATGCGGTCGGCGAACGGCACGACCCGCTCCAGCCGGTGCTCGGCGACGAGCACGGAGACGCCGAGGTCGTGGACCAGCCGGGTCAGCGTGGCCAGCACGTCCTCGGCGGCGGTCGGGTCGAGCGCCGAGGTGGGCTCGTCGAGGACGAGCAGGCGGGGGTGGGTGGTGAGCACGGAGCCGATGGCAACGCGCTGCTGCTGGCCGCCCGAGAGGGTGCGCAGGTCACGGTGTCGCAGCTCGGCGATGCCGAGCAGGTCGAGGGTCTCCTCGACGCGGCGACGCATCGCGTCGGGCGCGAGGCCGAGCTGCTCCATGCCATAGGCCAGCTCCTCCTCGACGGTGTCGGTGACGAAGCCGGCGGCCGGGTCCTGGCCGACGTAGCCGACCACGTGCGCACGGTCGCGGGGCGGGGTGCGCAGGATGCTGGTGCCGTCGAGGAGCAGGTCGCCGCGCAGGGTGCCGCCGCTGAAGCGCGGCACCAGGCCGGTGACGACGCCGAGCAGCGTCGACTTGCCGACGCCGGTGGGGCCGGAGACGAGCATCAGCTCGCCCTCCTCGATCGTCAGGTCGACGTCGCTGAGCACCGGGTGGTGGTCGTAGGCGACCGAGATGCCGCGCAGCTCGATCATGCGAGCACCTGCCTCGGAGGTGGGGCCGCCGCGGCAGCGACCGCACCGACGAGGACGCCGACGAGGGCGACCAGGGAGATCTGGGGGGCACCCGACAGATCGGGGTAGGCGATCAGCAGCTGGTGGCCGTTGACCCACCAGCCGACCACACCGACGGCGACCCCGGACGCGACGATCGCCAGCTCGGGCCAGCGCCAGCGGTCGGGACGGTAGCGGGTGCGCTCGACCCGCCGTCCGGCGCTCATCAGCCCGGCGACGGCGACCACGACCCCGAGGCCGAGCATCGGCAGCGCGAGGTAGCGCGGGGCGGTCAGGTCGAGGGTCGCGTAGACCCCGACGCACACCCCGCACAGACCCGCCAGCATCAACGTGCCCGTCGTACGCCGTTGGGCGGGGGTGAGCCCGCCAGCCCGGCCGTAACCGCGGGTGTCCATGCCCGCGGCGAGCGCGAGGGAACGCTCGAGGGCGTCCTCCATGACGGGTACGACGAAGCGGCGCAACCGCCGCACGCGACCGGTCTCGCCCCCACGCAGCGCCTGCGCCGCACGCACCCGGCGCACGCTGTCGGCGAACTGCGGCAGCACGGTCACGGCGACCACCAGGGCGGTCCCGACCTCGTAGAGCGCCGGCGGCACCGAGCGCAGCAGCCGTTTGGGGTTGGCGAGCGCGTTGGCCGCGCCGATGCAGATGACGATCGCGGCCAGCCGCAGGCCGTCGTAGAGCCCGGCAAGCAGCGACTCCTGCGTGACCGGGCCGAGGAGCGTGATGCCGAGGACCCAGTCGGGCAGGGGGATCTGTGGCAGGTCGAGGACCACGTTGCCGGGATAGCTCCCCGCGAAGACCAGCCTGAAGAGCACCCGCAGCACCACGATGGCGATGCCGAGGTAGACGTAGAGCCGGAACGACTGACCCCACGGCTGGTCCGAGCGCCGGGCCATGACGACCATGCTCGCGACGCCGATGATCAGCAGGAGCACCAGCGGGTTGGTCGTGAGCGAGGCTGCCGTGGCGAGACCGATCGCCCACAGCCACCAGGCCACGGGGTGCACGTCGCGCGGGAGCCGGGCGCCGGCGACGCTCGATCGCGTCAGGGTCAGGGTGCTCACGGGCCGGTCTGCCTCCTGCGCTGCAGGAAGACGCCGCCAGCGCTGGCGAAGACCAGGACGATCAGCGCCGGGGCGACCCAGGCCGGGAGGCCGTCGTCGGAGGTGGTGGCGGCCGTGGGTGAGACCGGATCGTCCGAGTACGGCGCGCCCGTGGCCTCGTCGGACGGGCTCGCGGCCGGTGTCGCGCTCGCGGACGGGTCGGCGGACGCGCCCGGCTTCCCGGGCGGGCTCGGCCTGCCGGGTGCCGCGGTGGCCGACGGGGACGGGTCGCCGGACGGGTCGCTGGCGGGGTCGTCGGCCGCGTCGACCGGCTCCGTGGGCTGGGGCGTCGACGAGGCCGGGCCGCCGTCGGAGCCCTGGCCCCCCTCGGTCGATCCGAAGTCAGCGTCCTGGCCCCCACCCGAGCCGGAGCCCCCGCCCGGTGCGGGCTGCGAGGGCTGGGCCGTCGGTGTGGGCGTCGGGGTCGGGCTGGGTGCCGGGTGCGGGGCCGGCGTGAAGCTCGGCTTGGCGTCCCCGCCGCTCTCGTCCCACGAGAAACCGACGTAGCCGCCGTCGGGGATGGTCAGAGAAGCGGCACCGAGGCTGGAGTAGACCCAGTCACCACCCTTGCCGTCGGTCCACCACAGGCCCCAGTAGGCGTTGGCAGCCGAGGTGTTGACGCACGGGTCCTCGGCCGGGACTCCGGACACCCGGCACACGAAGCCGGGCTGGCGTTGCGCGTAGGTCAGCGGGTGCCCTGCCGAGGGGAACAGCGCTGAGGCCTTCTGGCCCCCACCGCCCGAGATGCAGCCCGAGGCGACTCCCCCGCCGAGCTGGTTGAAGTCCACGACGACCGTCACGCCGCTCGCGCTGGAGCAGCCGGCCGCGACGGCAGGAGCAGGTGTGCCGACCCCGACCGCCGCCGCCACGAGGGCGGCGGCAGCGAGGAGTCGTGCCGGGCGGTGTCGCACGATCAACGCTTGACGGTGATCGTCGCGGTGTTGGTCCGGTTGGCGAACTCGCCGGTGACCTTGAGGGTCGCCTTGCCGAGGTTGCCCGTGACCTTGAATCGCTTGGTCAGCACACCCTGGGCGTTGGCGGTGCCGGCGGCGACGCGCTTGCCGCGCAGGAAGACCCGTACCGACTCGCGGCGGGCGAGGCCGCTGACCTTGACGGTGTCGAAGGCGCCGCGGGCGACGCGCACCTTGGCGATCTTCAGACCGAGCTTCTTCGCGGCGACGGCTTGGAACGTCGTCGAGCCGACCGTGGCCTCGCCGGAGCGCAGGACGAAAGTGCGCAGCGCGGTGCCGGCGGGCAGCGTCACGCGGGCGACCGCCTGCCCGTCGTCGCCGGCGGTCGTGCGCGCGGCCACGGCACGGCCGCGGGTCACACACACCGTGTCGCCGGGAGCGAGACCGCCACCGGACACGACCGTGATGCTGCGACCGGCCTGCTGGAAGAACCTCTGGTTCGGCACGGCGACTGCGCCCGTGCCCTCGGCCGGCGCCCACTGCAGGCCCGGCAGCGCCTGGGCGGAGGCCCGGCGGAACTGGTCCTCGACTGCATCCGTGATGCCCTCGCCGCGAGCGGTGTTGCGGGCCGCGGCATCGTAGGCGATCGCGCCGTTGTCGGGCGTGAGGCCCGAGGCGCACGGGGCGGTGTCGTCGGCCTGCAGGCGCCGGACCCAGGTGGCCGCCTCAGCGGCGCGGGCGGTGTCGCCCTCGGTGCCGAGCGCCCAGCCGGCGAGCCCGGTGCTGTTGGTGTTGGGCGCCTCGGTGGAGGTGCCGCCGCCGAACGAGCCGTTGTCCCTCTGCGCACCGGCGAGCCAGTCGGTCGCCCGGGTGACGGCGGCCTGCACGTCGGTGTCGTCGGTCTGGCTCTGCAGCGCGATCACGGCGAGCGCGGTCACGTCGGTGTCGGGAGCGGCCTCCGGGTCGGCGTCGCAGGCCTGCAGGGGTGCGTCGGCCGCGGCGAAGTTGAGCCGGAAGAAGCCCTCGGTGCACTGCTGGGCGAGCAGGAAGTCGGTCGCCGGGTCGACGAGCGCGCTGGCCTCCGCGTCAAGACCCTGGACCGCGAAAGCCTGGCCGATGGTGTTGGAGAAGTCGGCCTCGAACGGCTGCGTCCCGTCGAACGTGTCCTGGATGCGGCCGTCGATCAGCGCCTCCGTGGCGACCTGCGCCTCGAGGTCGGCGACCAGATCGGTCCCACCAAAGGCGTTGCCGTCGCGACCCGCGCTCGTGGCCAGCGCGAGCGCCTTGCCCATCGAGCCGGCCAGCACATGGGTGCTGTCGCCGGTCGGGTAGGAGGTGTAGGACGAGAGGTTCGCCGCGATCGCGTCGGTGACCGCCTGGACGGCCGGATCGTGGCCGCCGATCGCGTCGAGCCCCAGGGCGACGTCGATGGACAGGCCGTAGTCGTCGAACCCGCCGAAGTTGGGGTTGAAGACCAAGCCATCGGTCAGCTGGGTCTCGAGCCACGCGGCACCGGCGGTGACGGGCGCCGGGTCCTCGGCGGCGTACGACGGCGCGGCCGGCAGGGCGGCCAGCGCACCGAGTGCCAGGGCCGGGGTGGCCAGGAGGCCGACGGTGCGGCGCAGGATGGGGCTGTTCATGGGAGGGGGTCCTCTCCGCTGCGCACAGCGGAGGCGACCAGGCCTGGTGCCTGGAGGGCGCCACCGCTGGTTGTCCTCGACAGCGAGTGATCAGGACGCGTCGCAACGGGCGTTCCGGCTCGTCGTCCGGTGCTCGGGAGCACCGGTCGACCTACGGTTGCGGGTCAGCGCCGGAGTCGGACCGGCTTTCCCCACTGCGGGCGTGATGAATGTGTACCGAGTCGCACGCTACCAGCGAACACGGCGCACCAGTGCGTCGCGCATCTCACGCACCGAGCCCTGGGTCGGGGCTAGGTTGGGCTCGTCCCGCCCCGGACCACGACGAGGAGGATCACCATGGCACGGATGGCGCCGAGCAAGGTCGTGCTCCACGGTCACGAGCTCTCCTACGTCGACAGCGGCTCCGGCCCGGTGGTGCTCTTCATCCACGGGATCCTCGGATCGCAACGCCAGTGGGCCCACCTCGTCGACCAGATGGACGACGACCACCGGGTCCTGGTGCCCGACCTCTTCGGTCACGGGGAGTCGGCCAAGCCCCTTGGCGACTACTCGCTCAGCTCGCACGCCGCGACCATGCGCGACCTCCTCGACCACCTGGGCATCCAGCAGGTCACCCTCGTGGGCCATTCGCTCGGCGGCGGCATCGCCATGCAGTTCTTCTACCTCTTCCCCGAGCGGGTCGAGCGCCTGGTCCTGGTCTCCAGCGGGGGGCTGGGACGCGAGGTCAACCTCATCCTGCGCGCCGCGACGCTCCCGGGCGCCGAGCAGGTGCTGAGCGTCGTCGCCTCCGTCCCCGTCACCTCCCGGCTCCGGGCCGTGGGTCGTGGCGCCGAGAAGGTCGGCTGGCGTCCCGGGGCGGATGTCGGGGCGATCTGGCGCGGGTTCAGCTCGCTCTCCGACCGCGAGAGCAGGCGGGCCTTCCTCGCCACCACCCGCGCGGTCATCGACTTCGGCGGCCAGAGCATCAGCGCCCACGACCACCTGGGCGACGCGCTGCCGATCCCGGTCCTGATCGTGTGGGGCACCAAGGACCGGATGATCCCGGCGTCGCACGCGCTGAGCGCGCAGCAGTCGGTCCCGGAGTGCCAGGTCGAGCTGTTCGAGGGCGCGGGTCACTTCCCGCACCTCGACGACCCCGACCGGTTCGCGCGCGTGCTGCGCGACTTCATCGCCTCCGACCCTGCCCCGGGCTGACGGGGTGCCCCAGGTGCGCGGCCAGCTCGCGCCCTGAGAGCAGCTACGGCTGCCCCAAGTCCGGCGTCGATGACTCCGGGTCCCGCACCTGACCAGTGCGGTGGATCACACGTACGTGGTACGTGCGATCCACCGCACTGTCGAGATCCGTCCGGGCTCGGCGCTCTTCGCGCGGCTCGCGGCGGCCGGCGGGCTCGATCTCGTGACAGGTGCCGCGGAGCCGTGGCGATACCGGCTCCGCTCCAGGACGTCAGGACGTCAGGACAGCTTCTCCAGGATGAGCTCGCGCACCCGGCCGGCGTCGGCCTGTCCACGCATCTCCTTCATCACCACGCCGATGAGCGCACCGGCAGCGGCGTGCTTGCCGTCGCGGATCTTGTCGGCGACGTCGGGGTTGGCCGCGATCGCGATGTCGACTGCTGCGCCCAAGGCGCCGTCGTCGGAGACGACCGCGAGCCCACGGGCCGCGACGATCTCCTCGGGCGTGCCCTCACCGGCGAGCAGGCCGTCGAAGACCTGGCGGGCCAGCTTGTCGTTGATCGTCTTCGCGTCCACCAGCGCCTGCACGGCCGCGACCTGCGCGGGCGAGACACCCAGCTCGGCGATGTCGACGCCGGAGTCGTTGGCCCGACGCGCCATCTCCGAGAGCCACCACTTGCGGGCTGCCTGCGGGGCAGCGCCGGCGGCGATGGTCTCCTCGACCAGGCCGAGCGCGCCGGCACCGACGGTGTCGCGCATCTCGAGGTCGGAGAAGCCCCAGTCGGCCTGGAGCCGGTCGAGCTTCTCCCGCGGGTTCTCCGGGAGGGTGCCGGAGAGCTCCTCGACCCACGCCCGCGACGGGGCGACGGGCACCAGGTCGGGCTCGGGGAAGTAGCGGTAGTCGTCGGCGTCGGACTTCTCGCGACCGCTGGTGGTGACACCGGTGTCCTCGTGCCAGTGGCGCGTCTCCTGGAAGATCGCCTTGCCGCTGTCGAGCACCGCCGCGTGGCGCTGCATCTCGTAGCGCACGGCGCGCTCGACCGAGCGCAGCGAGTTGACGTTCTTGGTCTCGGTGCGGGTGCCGAGGGCGCCGGTGCCGACCGGGGCCAGCGACAGGTTGACGTCGGCGCGGATCGAGCCCTGGTCCATGCGGGCGTCGGAGACGCCGAGAGCCACGATCAGCTCGCGCAGCTGGGCGACGTAGGCCTTGGCGATCAGCGGCGCCTTCTCGCGGCTGCCCATGATCGGCTTGGTCACGATCTCGATCAGGGGGATGCCGGCGCGGTTGTAGTCGACCAACGAGTAGTCGGCGCCGTGGATGCGGCCGGTGGCGCCACCGACGTGCAGCGACTTGCCGGTGTCCTCCTCCATGTGGGCGCGCTCGATCTCCACGCGGTGGATCTCGCCCTCGACCATCACGTCCATGTAGCCCTCGAAGGCGATGGGCTCGTCGTACTGGCTGGTCTGGAAGTTCTTCGGCATGTCCGGGTAGAAGTAGTTCTTCCGCGCGAAGCGGCACCACTCGGCGATCTCGCAGTTGAGCGCCAGCCCGATGCGGATCGCGGACTCGACGGCCTTGCGGTTGACGACCGGCATCGCCCCGGGCAGGCCGAGGCAGACCGGGCAGACCTGGCTGTTGGGCTCGGCGCCGAACTCCGTGGGGCAGCCGCAGAACATCTTGGTGACGGTGTTGAGCTCGACGTGGACCTCGAGCCCCAGCGCGGGGTCGTAGGAGGCGAGCACGTCGTCCCAGGCGACCAGGGTGTCACTCTTGCCGGTCATGCGGGTGCCCCCTTCAGAGCGGGTGCGCGGTCGAGCAGCGGGCCGCCCCACCTGTCGGTGAGCAGCGTCTCGAGCGCGGAGCCGACGCGGTAGACCCGGTCGTCGGCCATGGTCGGGGCGAGGATCTGGATGCCGACCGGCAGCCCGTCCTCCTCGGCCAGCCCGCCGGGCACCGAGATGCCGGGGACACCGGAGAGGTTGGCGGGGATCGTGGCGAGGTCGTTGAGGTACATCGCGATCGGATCGTCGAGCTTCTCCCCCAGCTTGAACGCCGTGGTGGGAGCGGTCGGCGAGAGAAGCACGTCGGCCTGCTCGAAGGCCGCGTCGAAGTCGCGCGAGATCAGCGTGCGCACCTTCTGGGCCTGGCCGTAGTAGGCGTCGTAGTAGCCGCTGGAGAGCGCGTAGGTGCCCAGGATGATGCGGCGCTTGACCTCGTCGCCGAAACCGGCGTCGCGAGAGGCACGCATGACGTCCTCGGCGCTGGGGTCCGCGATGTCCTCGGGCAGGACCCGCAGGCCGTAGCGCATGGCGTCGAACTTGGCGAGGTTGCTGGAGGCCTCGGCCGGGAGGATCAGGTAGTAGGCCGCGAGCGCGTGGACGAACATGGGGCACGAGACCTCGACGAGGGTGGCGCCGGCATCGACCATCAGGTCGACCGACTCCTGGAAACGCTGGCGCACGCCGTCCTGGTAGCCACTACCGTTGAGCTCCTTGACGACACCGATCCGTACGCCGGTCAGGTCGCCGGTCGCGCCGAGGCGCACCGCGTCGGTCAGGTCGGGCACCGGCTGGGTGATCGAGGTGGAGTCGCGCGGGTCGTGCCCGCCGATCAGCTCGTGGAGCAGGGCTGCGTCCAGGACGGTCCGGGTGACCGGGCCGACCTGGTCGAGCGAGTTGGCCAGCGCGACCAGGCCGTAGCGCGAGATCGAGCCGTAGGTCGGCTTCACACCGACCGTGCCCGTGACGGCGCCCGGCTGGCGGATCGAGCCGCCCGTGTCGGTGCCGAGCGCGAGGGGCGCTTCGAAGGCCGCGACGGCAGCGGCCGAGCCACCGCCCGACCCACCGGGGATCCGGTCGAGGTCCCACGGGTTGTGCGTGGGGCCGTAGGCCGAGTGCTCCGTGGAGGAGCCCATGGCGAACTCGTCCATGTTGGTCTTGCCGAGGATCGGCAGGCCGGCCGCCTTGAGGCGGGCGACCACCGTGGCGTCGTACGGCGGGATCCAGCCCTCGAGGATCTTGGACCCGCAGGTCGTGGGCAGTCCCTGGGTGGCGAGGATGTCCTTCACTGCGATGGGTACGCCGTCGAGGCCGCTCGCCGGTCTGCCGGCGGCGCGACGGGCGTCGGAGGCAGCAGCCTGGGCCAGCGCGCCCTCGGCGTCGACGTGGAGGAACGCGTGGATGGCGCCGTCGACCTCACCGATGCGGTCGAGGTGGGCCTGGGTGACCTCCACCGAGGTCGTCTCGCCCGCGGCGAGCGCGTCGGCGAGCTGGGCGGCGGTGGTGCGGGTCAGGTCGCTCACTGCTCGTCCCCCAGGATCCGGGGGACGGAGAAGCGCTGCTGCTCGGAGGCCGGAGCGCCGGACAGCGCCTGAGCGGCGGTGAGGCCCGGGACCACGACGTCCTCGCGGAAGACGTTGGTCAGCGGCATCGGGTGCGACGTCGGCGGCACGTCGTCACCGGCCACGGAGCTGATGGAGGCGATGGACTCGAGGATCACCGACAGCTGGGGCGCCAGGTGGTCGAGCTCGGCGTCGTCCAGGTCGATCCGGGCGAGCGTCGCGAGGTGGGCGACCTCGTCCCTGGTGATTTCAGGCATGGGTCTGATCCTAGTTGTGGCTGAGCCGACCAACCGCTCCCGGGTGGGCGCATCTGGAAGGTTGACCGGCTGACCTCGTGCAGACCGCGCTCGCCACGACCTACGCGTCCTGGTCGAAGGTGCGGGCCGTCGAGGCCGCGCTCGCGCTCGTCGCCGGTGGCCGACACCTACGAGTCCTGAGCGTAAGGATCCTGGCCGGGCGGCCCGTGCTCGATGAGCTGCTTGAAGCCGTCCTCGTCGAGGATGCTCACCCCCAGCTGCTCGGCCTTCTCGGCCTTCGTCCCGGCGCTCTCCCCCACCACGACGTAGTCGGTCTTCTTCGACACCGAGCCGGAGGCCTTGCCACCGTGGCTGAGGATCGCCTCCTTGGCCGAGTCGCGGCTGAAGTCGACCAACGAGCCGGTGACGACGATGGTGAGGCCCTCAAGCGTGCGCGGCGTCGACTCGTCGCGCTCGTCGGCCATCGTCACCCCTGAGGCTTCCCACCGGTCGACGATGGCGCGGTGCCACTCGACGGCGAACCACTCGATGACGGCCTCCGCGATCGTCGGACCCACGCCCTCGGCCGCCGCCAGCTGCTCCTCGGTCGCCTCGCGGATGGCGCTCATCAAGCCGAACTCGGTGGCCAGCGCACGCGCCGCGGTGGGCCCGACGTGGCGGATCGAGAGCCCGACCAGCACCCGCCACAGCGGCACCGTCTTGGCGTTGTCGAGGTTGACGAGAAGCCGCTGGCCGTTGGCGGAGAGCACCCGCCCGCCGACAGCGGTGTCCTCCTCGATCTTCTTCGCGGCCCGCGTGAACAGCTCGGTGCGCAGCAGCTGGGCGGTGTCGAGGTCGAAGACGTCGCCCTCGTCGGCGATCACCCCGGCATCCAGCAGGGACGCCGCGGCTTCGTAGCCGAGGCCCTCGATGTCGAACGCGCCGCGGCCCGCCACGTGGAAGACCCGCTCGCGCACCTGGGCAGGACAGAGCTGGTGGTTGGGACAGCGCAGGTCCTTGTCACCCTCCTTCTGCTCGGCCAGCGGCGTGCGGCAGGAGGGGCACTTCGTCGGCATCCGCCACGGACGCAGCCCCTTCGGACGCAGCGCCAGCACCGGCCCGAGGATCTCGGGGATCACGTCGCCGGCCTTGCGCAGGATGACGGTGTCGCCGGGGCGTACGTCCTTGCGCTTGACCTCGTGGGCGTTGTGGAGCGTGGCGTTCTCCACGGTCGAGCCGGCCACGCGGATCGGCTCCATCACGCCGTAGGGGGTCACGCGGCCGGTGCGACCGACGTTGACCCGGATCTCGAGGAGCTTGGCGTTGACCTCCTCGGGCGGGTACTTGAAGGCGATCGCCCACCGGGGAGCCCGGCTCGTGGAGCCCAGGCGACGCTGCAGCGAGACGTCGTCGACCTTGACGACCACCCCGTCGATCTCGTGCTCGACGTCGTGGCGGTGCTCGCCATAGTGCTCGATGAACTCCTGCACCTCGCTCAGGCTCGGCAGCACCCGCACCCGGTCGGACGTGGGCAGCCCCCAGGCCTTCAGCGCGTCGTAGGCCTGGGACTGGGCGAGCGGCTCGAAGCCCTCGCGGGCCCCGATGCCGTGGCAGACCATCCCGAGGGCGCGGGTCGCGGTGACGCGCGGGTCCTTCTGGCGCAGCGAGCCGGCGGCGGCGTTGCGGGGATTGGCGAACATCGCCTTGCCGGCGTCGACCATCGAGGCGTTGAGCCGCTCGAAGGCCTCGCCGGGCAGGAACACCTCGCCGCGCACCTCGACCAGGTCGGGGGTCGGGAAGTCGTCGGAGGGCCTCAGCCGGTGCGGGATCGAGTCGATCGTCTTGACGTTGGGCGTGACGTCCTCGCCGGTCGAGCCGTCGCCCCGGGTGAGGGCACGCACGAGGCGCCCCTTCTCGTAGAGCAGGTTGATCGCGAGACCGTCGACCTTGAGCTCGCACAGCAGCGCCGGCGCCTCGACCCCGTCGCGGGCGAGACGGGCGTGCCACGCCGCGAGCTCGTCGTAGGAGAAGGCGTTGTCGAGGCTCTCCATGCGGCGCAGGTGCTCGACGGCGGTGAACTCGGTGGAGACGGCGCCGCCGACCTTCTGCGTCGGCGAGTCGGGGGTGCGCAGCTCGGGGTAGGTCTCCTCCAGCGCTTCGAGGGCGCGCAGCCGGGCGTCGAAGTCGGCGTCGGCGAGCGTCGGGTCGTCGAGGACGTAGTAGTGCCAGCGGGCATCCTCGACCTGCTCGGCCAGCTGCTGGTGCTCGTCGCGGGCCTCGGGGGTGACCGGGCTCGGCTCGGGGCTGCTCATGGCACCTATCTTGCCGGGTCCCACCGACACGACCCGACACCATCCGGGCGCCCCGCCGCTCCGAAGAACTGCCATGGCCGCCACCGAGACGACCCGTGAGCAGACCGCGCCCGGACCTTCCGTCACCCGCTTCGACGTCACCTCCGAGCCGCGGGGCGTGGTGCTGATGCTGCACGGCGGCAAGCAGGCCAGCACCCAGCCTGTCGATCACCGCAGCGCCTCGTGGCGCCGCTTCGCCGCGATGCAGCGTGCGATCACTCCCCGCGCCCATGCGGCCGGCGTCAGCACCTGGCTGGTGCGCTACTCCGTGCGCGGCTGGAACCACGGCGCCCCTGTCGACGACGCCCGCTGGGCGATCGACGAGGTACGCCGTGAGCTCGGCGACGTGCCCGTCGTGCTGCTGGGTCACTCCATGGGCGGGCGCACCGCGGTCCACGTCGCCGATGCGCCGGCGGTGGTCGGCGTCGTCGCCGTCGCCCCGTGGTGGTCGCCCGAGGACCCCGTCCGCTCCCTCGCCGGTCGACAGGTCCACGCCGCCCACGGCCGCACCGACAAGATCACCTCCGCCCGGATGACCCGCGCCTACCTCGAGCGCGCCGCTCCCCTCGCCACCTCGGCGTCCTTCACCGACATGGGCCGCGTCGGGCACTATCTGCTCCGCCGCGTCGACGCGTGGAACACCTTCGCGATCGACACGGCGCTGGATGTGCTGGGCTGAGCCTGGCCTCCGTCGAGTGACACAAACAGCATGTCCAGAGGGCCGATCGACATGCTCGTTGCGTCACTCGACGCCCCACCCTCGCTCACGCGCCCCCAGCCGCTCGTCCAGCGACGCCCCTGCCGGACCCAGACGCCACAGCTTCGGGACGAGACCGGCGCGCGACTCGGCGGCGTGCATCCGCTCGACGACCAGCCGCTCATCTCGCAGGTCGGCCCCGACGGTCTCGACGTACTCCAGGCCAGCCCGGCGGAACAGGTCCTCCCGACGTACGTCGGACCGGTGCCGGTCGCGGTCGCGGTGGTGCGCCCCGGCGTACTCCCCCACTACTCCACGATGGGGGTCCAGCAGGTCTGGGATGCCGAGGAAGCATCCGTCGAGGTCGATCACCGCGCGGTTGCACAACGGCCGCCCCCACCGGGCATCGTGCTCCCAGATGAGGCGGAATCGTGTCTCCTGCGGTGACAGGCTGCCCTCGTCGCACATCGTCAGGCAGGCAGCGACGCCACGGATGTCACGGAACCACCGCCGACTGAGCGTGTAGGTCTGCATGCGGCGCAGGGAGGTGAGCTCGGCGGCAAACACCATGTCCGCCGCGACCGTGCCCTCGCGGCCCAGACCTCTGCGGCGCATCTCGTCATAGAGCGCCCGGTGCACCCCGGCACACCGGATGCCCTGCACCACGACCACCTCGTCGGGTGGCACGGTGTCGCGGACCAGCCGGATCTGTTCGTGGGCGCGCACCCGCTTCCCGTTGGCAGCGATGGGGACAGGCAGCGACGTCGTTCCGTCCGGCGCGAATCCGTCGAAGAAGCCGCCGCCCAGGAGCCGCAGCGCCGCCCATCCCGTGACGACGGCGCGGGAGCCCATCCGCATCGACTGCTCGAGGATGCGCTGCTCCACGAGGTCGTCGCCCACCCCGGCCGGGACATAGAGGCCAGGCGTCGTACGTCGCCAGCCCGGCCCCACCCGTTGGCCGCGCGTCGGCCCGCTCCTCCCGGTCGGATCCACTCGGACAGGGCGCACCAGATCCGTCACCGGGACAGCGCGCGGTCGCCATCTGCTCTTGTCGTCAGCCATGTCCTTCGGCTGCCCGATCGACCGCCCGGGATCACCGCGGGTTCGCTGGGCTGTGGATGGGAGCGTCGAGTGACGCGCTGTGCACGTTCCAGGGGCTCCTGAGCATGCCCGATGTGTCACTCGACGCCCGCCGGACCAGACCGCCTCAGAAAAATCCGCTGGATCGGGAATCCCCCGGCGTGCCATCCTGTTGCCACGGATGAAACGGAACCGTTTCGTTTCATCCAGGTTAACGAGCCACCAACGGACAGGAGGACGGCCATGAGCGCCAGCACCGAGCACGCAGGCACCTCCGACCCGGCTCTCCCCGGCCACACCCCCACCCACACCCGTCCCCGGGTCGAGGGCGACCGCGAGCAGGAGATCCTCGACGCCACGCTCGACGTGCTCGCCGAGCTCGGCTATGACCGGCTCACCATGGACGCGGTAGCCACCCGCGCGAAGGCGTCGAAGGCGACGCTCTACCGGCGGTGGAACGACAAGGCGAGCCTGGTCATCGACGCCCTGCTCTCGCACAAGGGCCCGCTCACGGCTCCCGACACCGGCACCCTGCGCGGCGACCTCGTGGCTTCGTTCTGCGGGATGGGCGGTCTCACCGACCACAAGCAGATCGCGGTGTTCGCGAGCCTGCTGACGGCCATCGCCCGCGACGCGGACTTCGCCCTGGCATTTCGTCGCGACTTCATCGGCCCCAAGGCCGCCATCGGTCGTCAGATCTTCGAGCGCGCCCGCGAGCGTGGCGAGATCGGCCTCGACCTCGACCTCGAGCTCTTCACGACCGCGGTCCCGGGCATCGTCCTGCACCGCCTGTTCCTCCTCGGCCATGCCCCCGACGAGGCGGTCATCGCCCGCGTCATCGACCAGATCATCATGCCCGCCGCCACCTGCGGCGCCCCGAACACCGCCCCGAACACTCACGCAGACCCCGCAGACCAGAAGGAAGACTCATGACCGACACCCAAGAGACCGAGGAGCAGTCCTCGGCCAAGGAGCTCCACCTCGGGTGGGCCCTCGTGCTCATCTCGGTGGCGCAGCTGATGGTGGTGCTGGACGCCTCCATCGCCAACATCGCGCTGCCCTTCATCGGCAACGACCTCAACATCGATGACGCCAACCTCACCTGGATCGTCACCGGCTACGCCCTCGCCTTCGGTGGCCTGCTGCTGCTCGGCGGCCGCCTCGGTGACCTCTACGGCCGGCGCCGCGTCTTCATGATCGGCCTCGCCGTCTTCGCGGTCGCCTCGTTCGTCGGCGGCTTCGCCCAGAACGAAGCCATGCTGCTCTCCTCTCGTGGCCTCCAAGGTCTCGGTGCGGCGCTGGCGTCCCCGGCGGCGCTCGCCCTGATCACGACCACCTTCCCGGCCGGTCCGGCCCGCAACCGCGCGTTCGCCGTCTACGCCGCCATGTCCGGCGCGGGCGCGGCTGTCGGCCTGATCCTCGGTGGGTGGCTCACCGGCCTCGACCCGATCCTGGGCCTCGAGGGCTGGCGCCTGACCTTCCTCATCAACGTCCCGATCGGCCTGACCGCGGCGTTCCTCGCGCCGCGCTTCCTCCACGAGTCCGAGTCCCACCCGGGCGAGCTCGACGTCCCCGGAGCCATCACCGGCACGTTCGGCCTGCTCGGTCTGGTCTACGGCTTCAGCCGCGCAGGCGAAGAAGCACACGGCTGGGGCGACACGTGGACCATCGCGTCGCTGGCAGCGGGCGTCGCCCTGCTCGCCGCCTTCGCGTTCATCGAGTCGCGCGTCGCGCACCCGCTGCTGCCGGTCCGCGTCTTCGCCAACCGCACCCGAGCCACCAGCTTCCTGGTGATGGCGCTCGTCCCCGCGGCCATGTTCGCGATGTTCTACTTCCTGAGCCTCTTCATCCAGCTCGTCGTGGGCTACAGCCCGCTGCATACAGGCTTCGCGTTCCTTCCGTTCTCGGTCGGCATCGTGTTCGGCGCCGGTCTCTCCTCCACCCTGATCAACCGGATCGACCCGCGCTTCATCGCCGGCACCGGCACGCTGATGGCGGCCGCCGCGCTGTTCGGGTTCTCCCGGCTCGAGGTGCCCACCAGCACCGAGGCCCTGCTGGCGATCGGCAACGGCAGCTTCCTGGGCGACGGCGTCAACTACTGGACCTCGATCTTCCCCTTCATCATGTTGATGTCGGTGGGGATGGGCGCGGTGTTCGTGCCGCTCACCCTGACCGCGGTGCACCACCTCCGTGCGGAGGACTCCGGCATCGGCTCGGGCGTGCTCAACACGATGCAGCAGGTCGGCGGCGCCCTCGGCCTCGCGATCCTCGGCACCGTCTCGCTGCACTACGCCGACGGCACCAAGACGGCGCTGGCCCGCGACCTCGTGGCCCAGGGCGTCCCGGCCGACGCCGCAGGGGGTCTGGCCTTCATCGGCTCCTTCACCGAGGGCGCGACCGCAGCGTTCCTGGTCGGCGCCGTGCTCATCAGCATCGGCTCCGCGGCCATCTGGCTGTTCCTCAACGTCAAGCACGAGGAGCTCGCGACCGACGGCCCCGAGGGTGGCGCGCCGGTGCACGTCGGCTGACGCCGACCATCGCGTACGACGGCCCGGTCACCCCGCGTGGGTGGCCGGGCCGTGGTCCGTCCCTGAGGTCAGAACCGCCTCAGAACTGCACGCGCTCCAGGCCCGCGGTCGACGTCATGCCCACGTGCACCTCGTCGTCGAGCATCGTCAGCAGCGACGCGAGGTCGATCGACGCGGCGACGGCCCGCTGCTGCTCGGGCACCTTCCGGGAGTCGAAGCGAAACGCCACCACCTCGTCGGCACGCAGGTTGACCAGCCACACCTCCCCGGTGCCTCCCGCCCGCCAGAGCAGGTGCACGGGCCCCAGCGCGCCGTCGTACGTCTCGCACTCGAAGCCCTGCGTCGCGCACGGGTCGGCGGCCAGCCACGTCGGCGCCGCCGGCGAGGCGACCACGTCGACCTCGCGGTAGCGCACCTCGTCGCTGTCCACCGAGATCCCGATGCCGACCGCGCCGGGCCCGAACGGCCGCACCACCCGCGGGACCTCGCCGGTGCCGCTGAAGCCGGACAGCCCGGAGTAGGTCAGGAAGAAGCCCTTGAGCGCCTCGGGCGAGACCGGCACCGGGGTCGGGTCGCTGGTGTACGGCGCCTCGCCGCCCTCCCAGTCCTCGACCTCCTCCCCCGCGTCGACGACCTCCTGGTCGCTGGTGACGCTGACCCGCGGGTCCTGGACCAGCTCCTCCAGCGCCGACACGGGGATCGGCAGGTCGGCCTCGCGCGGGTCGCCCTCGATGTCCGGTCCGGAGTAGCCGGCCACGACCACCTCGTCGTCGCGCACCAGCCCGACCGAGACGTAGCCCGGGTCCTCCTCGGGCACGCGCTCCTCCCAAGCCACCACGAGGGTGCCGCCGTCGACCTCGCGCTCGACGCACCCCTCGGGCGCGCCGTCGCACCCGCGGCGTCGACTACCGGAGAGACGGTCAGCGACACGAGGTCATCGACACGTCGCCGGAGCCCGCGTCGGGGCCGGGCGTGCCGAGGCCGGTCGGGTCGCTGCCCCCGCTGCCCCCGCTGCCAGAACCGCACCCCGTGAGCGCGACGAGCGCGAGCAGGGTGGTGCCGGCGAGGGTGGCGGTCCGAGCGGCCATGGGTGTTCTCCTAGGTCAGGTGACCTGCGCTGCTCGTCACGAGCTGGAGCGCACGTCGGGTCCACGGCTCTGATGCACCGGCCAGCCCGCAGGTTGGCGAGACGAGCAGCCGGTCGCCGATCGTTGCCGGATCGAGACCGAGCATGTCGAGCCAGCGCAGCACCCGCTCGACCACCTGGGTGTCGGTGGGCTCGGGGTCCGGGTCGAGGGTCGCTACGACGCCGAGCACGACCGTCTCGCCCGCCTCGAGCGCCTCACCGAGCTGGTCGTGGTCGCGCGCACCGAGCTGGTCCAGGTCGACCGACAGTCCGCGGGCGCCGGCGCCACGCACCAGCCCCCACGGGGTCGACGGGGCACACGCGTGCACCCACGGCTCGGCACCCTCCTCGGTGATCGCCCCGAGCACCCACTCCAGGTGCTGCGACGCCTCGGGCGGGTGCACGGCCCGGTGCCGGCCGAAGCCCGACGCGGTCGGGACGGCGGCCTCGAGCACGGCCGCGAGCATCGGCTCGTCGACCTGCACCACGAGGCGGTCGACACCGGGCAGGCGACGGCGTACGTCGCGGACGTGGTCACGCAGCCCCTCCGCCAGCGCCTGCGCCAGCTCACGGCGGGCGCCGACGTCGGAGAGCAGCTTGTCTCCGCGTGGCTTCTCGACGGTCGCGGCGAGCGTCCACGGTCCGGCGACCTGGATCTTGAACGTCCCGGCGTAGTCCTGCGCCTGCTCCTCGAGGCCGTCGAGGTCCTGGGCGAGCAGGCTGCGGGCCCGCCGGTGGTCGATGCCGGGCGCGTCGGTGAGCCGCCAGCCGGCCGGCTGGAGGTCGGCGCCCAGTGCGGCCATCACCGCGAGGCCGCGACCGAGCATGCCGGCGGGAGCGCCACGGCCGGGCACTTCCGGCAGGTGGGGTACGTCGGGCAGCGAGCCGAGGACGACGCGGACGGCCTCGTCGAAGGCGGCCTGGTCGGAGCCGGGCATCGAGCCGACGGCGGTGGCCTGGGTCATGTGGTGGCCTGGGTGGCCGCGACCGTCGCGGAGACCGTCGCGGAGACCGTCGCGGAGCCGACGACACGGGTGCCGTCGTAGATCACGGCCGCCTGGCCCGGCGCGATGCCGAAGGCCGGGTCGAGGAGCTCGATGTCGACGGCGTCGTCGGCAGTCGTCACCACGGCGCGGTGCTCGCCGCCGTGGGCGCGCAGCTGCACGGTGCCCTCGAGCCGCCGCGGCACCGTGCCGCACCAGCGCGGCTTGATGCCGCTGAGCCGGTCGACGGCCAGCCGCTCGCGCGCTCCGACGGTGACGGTGCCGGAGACGGGCTCGATGTCGAGCACGAAGCGGGGCTTGCCATCGGGGGCGGGCGTGCCGATGCGCAGGCCCTTGCGCTGCCCGATCGTGAAGCCGTAGGTCCCGGTGTGGCGTCCCAGCTCCTCGCCGGTCGCGTCGTCGACGATCGCCCCGCCGTGGTTGGGGGCCCTGTCCCCGAGCTTCTCGCGCAGCCAGCCCGCGTTGTCGCCGTCGGCCACGAAGCAGATGTCGTGGCTGTCGGGCTTGTCGGCGACGAGCAGCCCGCGCTCGGCGGCCTCCGCGCGCACCGCCGACTTGTGCGTGTCACCGAGCGGGAAGAGCGAGTGCGCCAGCTGGTGCTGGTCGAGCACGCCGAGCACGTAGGACTGGTCCTTGCCGTGGTCGATCGCCCGGTGCATCTCGATCAGCCCGTCCTCGCCGGTGCGCAGCTGGGCGTAGTGGCCGGTGGCGACTGCACCGAAGCCGAGCGCGAGCGCGCGGTCCAGCACGGCGGCGAACTTGATCTTCTCGTTGCAGCGCAGGCAGGGGTTGGGCGTGCGGCCGGCGGCGTACTCGTCCATGAAGTCCTCCACGACGTCCTCGTGGAAGCGCTCGCTCAGGTCCCAGACGTAGAAGGGGATCCCGATGATGTCGGCCGCGCGACGCGCGTCGTTGCTGTCCTCGATGGTGCAGCAGCCGCGGGCGCCCGAGCGGTAGGAAGCGGGGTTGCGCGAGAGGGCGAGGTGGATGCCGGTGACGTCGTGGCCGGCCTGCGCGGCGCGGGCCGCTGCGACGGCCGAGTCGACGCCGCCGGACATGGCAGCGAGGACCTTCATGCCCCGCTCATGCCTTGGCTGCCCTCGCGCGCTCGACGCAGGGGCCGATCGCCGCGACCAGGGCATCGACATCGGCCTCGGTGCTGGTGTGGCCGAGCGAGAAGCGCAGCGAGCTGCGGGCCTCGTCGGGCTCGCGCCCCATCGCGAGCAGCACGTGCGAGGGCTGCGGCACGCCGGCCGAGCAGGCGGAGCCGGTCGAGCACTCGATGCCGCGCGCGTCGAGGAGCATCAGCAGCGAGTCGCCCTCGCAACCGGGGAAGCTCAGGTGGGCGTTGCCGGGCAGGCGGGCCGTCGGGTCGTCGAGCGCCGGGCCGTTGAGCATCGCTCCGGGCACCGCGGCCAGGACGCCCTCGACGAGGCGAGCGCGCAGCGCCCTCATGCGTACGGCGTGCTCGGGCTGGTGCTTCACGGCCAGCTCGACCGCGGCCGCGAGCCCGGCGATCGCCGGGGTGTCGACGGTGCCGCTGCGGATGTCGCGCTCCTGACCGCCGCCGTGGACCAGCGCGGTGACCGCGAGCTCTCGTCGTACGACGAGCGCGCCGACGCCGTAGGGCCCGCCGACCTTGTGCCCGGTCAGGGCCAGGGCGTCGACCCCCGAGGCCGCGAAGTCGACCGGGACGGTGCCGATGGCCTGCACGCCGTCGGTGTGGACGGGGATGCCGTGGGCCGCGGCGATGGCCACGACGTCGTCGACGGGCTGGAGCGTGCCGACCTCGTTGTTGGCCCACATGACCGAGATGAGGGCGACCGAGGCGGGGTCGCGCTCGACGGACGCGCGCAGTGCGTCGAGGTCGAGGCGGCCGTCGCGATCGACCGGCAGCAGCTCGACCTGGGCACCCTCGCCCTCACCGAGCCAGAAGACGGGATCGAGCACGGCGTGGTGCTCCACCGAGGTCGTGAGGACGCGGGTGCGGCGGGCGTCGGTGCCCTGGCGGGACCAGTAGATGCCCTTGATCGCCAGGTTGTCGGCCTCGGTGCCGCCTGCGGTGAAGACGACCTCGCCGGGACGGCAGTTGACGGCCTGCGCGATGGTCTCGCGCGACTCCTCCACGATGCGCCGGGCGCGACGCCCGGAAGCATGCAGCGAGCTGGGGTTGCCGACGTCGAGCAGGTGGGCGGTGAGCGCTTCGACCGCCGCGGGCACCATGGGCGTGGTGGCGGCGTGGTCGAGGTAGACGACCGGATCGGGACTGGACTGGCTCATTGCACCCCTAGGGTACGGCGCCTCAGGTCACCGGCGCCCATCACCACCGTCGAGCGGACCGGCTGGACGGGGTGGCCGTGTGGGGTCGTGTGCCTCAGGCAGCGCCCCACCGCGCTCTCAGGCACACGACTCGAGGGCTCAGAACAGCCCGAGCCAAGGGTGAGCGGGATGTGCGAGCGCGATCGTGTCGCGCGCCCAGGCCCGCTCGGCGTCACCCAGGAGCGGCCAGCACGCATCGAGGTCGGCGCGGTCCTTCGGCCGGTCGAGGCGCGCCTTCATCATGATCGTGACCTCGGGGCGCAGGTAGGGCACGCCGTCGTCGCCCACCCAGGTCACGTCCGCGACGGGGGCGACGTGCGCGTGCCAGCGCTTGTTGGTCCAGAGCCCGCCGGTGTCGGGCGTCAGCGGCACGTCGAGGACCCACGGCGCACCCGCGTTGCGGCGGACCCAGAGCTGGCCCTCGCGGTCGACGTCGGGTCCGCCGAGGCGATAGGGACGCATCCCGCCGGGGCCCATCGACCCGCCGACCACCCACGGCGTCCACCGCTCGCCGAGGAAGTCGCGGAAGGCAGGGGCGTCGCAGGTGAGCATCGAGACGTCGAGGTCCTCGTGCTCGCGCGCGACCCCGGTGAACGCCTCGATGCTCCACCCGCCCACGACCCACCAGGGTCGGTCGAACCCGGCCATGAAGGCGCCGATCGTGCTGGGTGTCAGCGGCTCCCACGCACCGTGCCACCGGAGGAACTCGGCGTCGTCCATCTCGGGCGGCTGGTCGGCGTTCACCGCGGAGCCACCGTCGCCATGACCGCGCGGTGGTCCGAGCCGGGCACGTCGAGGGTGCGGGTCGCGGTGACGGTCCAGGTGTCCGAGACGAGCACGTGGTCGATCGCGACCGACGGCGGCAGCAGGCTCAGCAGCGGGAAGCCACCGTCGACCGGCCAGGTGGCCGCCAGCCCGGCGTTGGTCAGCTCGGCGGCGTCGCGGTAGCCCGCGTCGACCAGGGCGCGCAGCGGGGCATGGTCGAGCGTCGCGTTGAGATCACCCGCGATCACGTCCACCTCCTCACGCTCGGCGACCTCGAGGATCGCACGGTGGTCGGACTTCCAGTCGGAGTAGAGCGTGGGTGGCGCCGGATGCACCGCGAGCACCTGCAGGTCCCCAACGCGCACGAGCATCGCGTCGAAGGTCGTGTCGAGGGACTCCACGAGCTCGATCGGCTCGCGGGCGAAGACCATCGTCGCGGTGACCGCGCCGTCGACCGCGCCGTCCTGCCCGAGCCGGTGCGGGAACACCTCGGAGAGACCGACCCGCTCCATCTCCTCCACGTCCCCGCGCGTGACCTCGCTGACGACCAGCACGTCGGTGCCGGCCTCGCTTGCCTCGACGACCAGGCGCGTCGCGTCGCCCGCCCCGGCCAGCAGGTTGGCGGTCATCACCGCGACCGTCGGCCCGCCGTCCGCAGCAGGACGCGGGACAGGACCCGAGACGAGCGGCGCGAACCACACCACGTGCAGCGCCAGGCCGGCCACAGCCACGGCGATCGGCACCGCCAGGAGCCGGTGGCGAGTGGCCCGTCGGAGCACGACGAGGAGCAGGAGCACCAGCGCGGCGGCGTACAACGGGAGCCCGGCGGGGGTGAACGCCTGCAGCTGTGCGGTGCGTGCGAGATCGGGCTCCACGAGCCGGACGACGGTGAGCAGGACCGCGGGCAGCAGCAGGACGACGACGAGCAGCCGGAAGAGGAAGCGGGGCATGGCTCGAAACTAGCGAGCCGATCGTTCAACAGGACCGCTCCCCCGTCCGTATCCCCTCCTGACCGGCCCGCACCAGCCGTCGGATCTCGAGACCCGGTCTCGGCCGAGAGCGCGAGCGGTGGCCGCCGTGGCGCCGCGCTACATCAGGACCGAGTGGAGAGGTCAGACGACCGAGTCGTCGTCCTCGGAGTCCGAGCCCTCGTCGTCCTCATCGTCCGAGGCCTCGGAGTCGGCGTCGGCGTCGGCGATCGACCACTTCAGCTGGAACTCGACCTCCTCCTCGCCGTCGCCGCGCTCGTGCTCGATGGAGAACTCGGCGCGGGCAGGCACGCGGAAGCGCTCACCGGCGATCTGGATCCGGAACGACTCGCCCTTCTCGAGGGCGTCGGCGAGGCGTCGCAGCTTGGCGACGACCTCGTCGGTGGCATAGATGCGCTCGATGTCGCGGGCTTCCTTGCTCACGCAGGGCTCCTTCACGTCGTCGTACGCCGGGTGGCGTCCGTGCCGTCACCGTAGCCAACCCGGCTGAGAACGATCCTCAGGTCTCGTGGTCCCGCGGGTCCTCGTCGTCGACGACCTCGGCCCCGAGCACGTGCTCCAGCAGCCCCTGGACCTGGCCGTCGGTCAGCCGCTCCTCCGGCGCGGGCAGGGGCGGCTCCTCGGGCACCTGCTCGTCCACCGGTGGGAGCCGGTCCTCCTCGACGAACCCGGCGTTCTCGAGGGCCCAGGTCTGCTCCTGCTCCAGCCGGACCTCCTCGGCCAGGTCGACCTCCTCGGCATCGGGCACCAGGTCGTAGAGGGCGTTGAGCGTCGCATCGGAGCCAGGACCGTCGTCCGCGGGGCCGGGCAGATGACCTTGCACAGGACCGAGCCTAACGTCCGCAGAACGTCCACAACCTGTCCTACGGTGGCCCCATGGACCTGGAGTTCACCGGTGAGATCTGGGAGTGGCGCGGCCCGGCGCCCTACCACTTCGTGTCGGTGCCCGAGGACGAGTGCGCCGAGCTCCTGGCCGTCTCGCCGATGGTGAGCTATGGCTGGGGGATGATCCCGGCCAGCGTGCGGATCGGCGCCACCGACTGGACGACGGCCCTGTGGCCCAAGGACGGCGGCTACGTCGTGCCGCTCAAGGACAAGATCCGCAACGCCGAGTCACTCACGCTCGGCGACGTCGTGACCGTGGCCCTCACCATCGCCGTCTGACCACCTGGGTCAGAGCAGCACGAGGTCGTCACGGTGGACGACCTCGCGCTCGTAGGCGGCACCCAGCTCCCGCTTGAGGTCCTGGGACGAGCGACCCAGCAGCCGAGGCACCTCGTCGGCGTCGAAGTTGACCAGGCCACGCGCGACCGGGACCCCGTCGGGGCCGGCCAGGTTGACGGGATCGCCGGCGGTGAAGGCGCCGATCACGCCGGTGATGCCGGCGGCCAGCAGCGAGGCGTGCCGCTCGACGACCGCGCGGACGGCGCCCGGGTCCAGCAGCAGCGTCCCCTGGGGGTCGGTCGCGTGGGCCAGCCAGAGCAATCGCGTCGGCTGGCGGCGGCCGGTGGCGTGGAAGAGCGTGCCGACGGGCTCACCGGCCAGGGCGACCGCGGCCTGGTCGGCGGCCGCCAGGACCACCGGGATGCCGGCGCCGGTGGCGATGCGCGCCGCCTCGACCTTGGTCTGCATGCCGCCCGTGCCCACCCCGGCGGACCCGGTGGACCCGATCCGCACCTGCTCGAGGTCGGCCGGCGAGGTCACGTCGGTGACGCGGCGGGCGCCCGGCTCGCGGGGGTCGGCGTCGTAGAGACCGTCGACGTCGGAGAGCAGCACCAGCAGGTCGGCGTGGACCAGGTGGGCGACGAGGGACGCAAGCCGGTCGTTGTCACCGAAGCGGATCTCGTTGGTCGCGACCGTGTCGTTCTCGTTGACGATCGGCAGCACACCGAGCTCGAGGAGCTTGGCGAAGGTCTGATAGGCGTTGCGGTAATGGGAGCGCCGCGTCACGTCGTCGAGCGTCAGGAGCACCTGCCCCGCCACTACGCCGTGGCGGGCGAGCTCCTCGGTGTAGCGGTGGACGAGCAGTCCCTGCCCCACGGACGCCGCGGCCTGCTGGGCGGCCAGGCCGCGGGGCCGCTTGGCCAGGCCGAGCGGGGCCAGGCCGGCCGCGATGGCACCCGAGGACACCAGCACCACCTCGGCACCACGCAGCCGCGCAGCGGCGAGCACGTCGACGAGGCGGCTGACGGTGGAGGGATCGATCTTGCCCGCGGCGGTGGTGAGGGACGACGAGCCGACCTTGACCACGATCCGGCGTGCGACGGTGACCTCGATCCGCCGGCCCTCGGTCATGCGTCGGGGTCGCTCTCAGCCCAGTCGGGGTCCTCGCGCGAGCCGATGACGTAGGCCTTCGGTCCGTACTTCTCCGGCTTGTCGAGGCGGCGGGCCACGTCGGCGCGCGTCTCGGTCTCGGCGCGGTCCTCCATGCCGTCCTGGATGGCGCGGCGGCGACCGTGTGCCGGGCGCTTCTCCTCGAAGCGCTCGTCCTCACCACGACGGGCGAGGTTCTCCGCGCCCGCGTCGATGCCGGGCTTGAAGTCGAAGACCACGGAGTTGTCGTCGGAGCCGATGATGACGGTGTCGCCCTGGACCGCGCCCAGCCTGACGAGCTTGGTCTCGACTCCCAACCGGTTGAGCCGGTCGGCCAGGAAGCCCACCGCCTCGTCGTTGCTGAAGTCGGTCTGGCGCACCCATCGCTCGGGCTTGGTGCCCTTGACGCGCCATCCGTCCGGCGACTCCTGGACCGTGAAGTCCTCGTCGCTGTCGGCGTTGGGTGGGCGCAGCACGATCCGCTGGGACGCGACGACCTCGCGCTCGACGCGGGCAGCCCGGACGATCTCGGCCATCGCGAAGGTCAGCTCGCGCATGCCCTCGCCGCTGGCAGCAGAGACCGGGAAGACCCGCAGGCCCCGATCGCGAAGGTCGTCGATCGTGATGTCGGAGATGTCGCGCCCGTCGGGCACGTCGATCTTGTTGAGGGCGACCAGTCGCGGCCGGTCCTCGAGCCCGCCATAGCGCGAGAGCTCGTTCTCCATGATGTCCAGGTCCTCGACCGGGTTGCGGCCGGGCTCCATCGTCGCGGTGTCGATCACGTGGACCAGAGCGGCGCAGCGCTCGATGTGGCGCAGGAAGTCGTGCCCGAGGCCGCGACCCTCGCTCGCGCCCTCGATCAGGCCGGGCACGTCCGCGACGGTGAACGTCGTCTCGCCGGCCGTGACCACGCCGAGGTTGGGCACCAGGGTGGTGAAGGGGTAGTCGGCGATCTTGGGCCGAGCCCGGGAGATGGAGGCGATCAGGCTCGACTTGCCGGCGCTCGGGAAACCGACCAGGCCGATGTCGGCGACGACCTTGAGCTCGAGGCGGATCTCGAGCTCCTCACCGGGCTCGCCGAGCAGGGCGAAGCCGGGCGCCTTCCGCTTGGAGCTGGCCAGCGCCGCGTTGCCGAGACCACCGCGGCCACCGGCCGCGATGACCAGCTCGGTGCCGGGACCGATCATGTCGGCGAGAGCGTTGCCCTGCGCGTCGGTGACCACGGTCCCGTCGGGGACGAGCAGGACCAGGTCGCTCCCGTGACCGCCGTTCTTGTGCGAGCCGGCGCCGTGGCCGCCGTTCTCGGCCAGCCGTTTCGGGCTGTGGTGATAGTCGATCAGGGTCGTGACGTCCGGGTCGACGCGCAGGATGATCGAGCCACCCTGACCGCCGTTGCCGCCGTCGGGCCCACCGAGGGGCTTGAACTTCTCACGGTGCACCGAGGCAACGCCGTGTCCGCCGCGACCAGCGCTCACGTGGAGCGACACCTTGTCGACGAAAGTCGGGACTGCCATGGTTCACCGCCTGTCTGTTCGTAGATGTTGCACAAAATGGCGAAAGGGCGACCCCGTGATCAGGGACGCCCTTGCGCGGAGGTGGAACGAGCGAGCGTCAGGTCACTCGCCCGGGACGATGTTGATGACCTTGCGGCCGCGCTTGCGGCCGAACTCGACGGCGCCGGGGATCAGCGCGAAGAGGGTGTCGTCACCGCCGCGGCCGACGCCGCTACCCGGGTGGAAGTGGGTGCCGCGCTGGCGCACGATGATCTCGCCGGCGTTGACAGCCTGACCACCGAAGCGCTTGACGCCGAGGCGCTGGGAGTTGGAGTCGCGGCCGTTCTTGGTGGACGCGGCGCCCTTCTTGTGAGCCATTTCGTAGTCCTTCGGGTGTGTCTCGAGCCAGGCTCAGAGAGAGATGTCGGTGACCTTGACCTGGGTGTACTTCTGACGGTGACCCTGGCGCTTCTTGTAGCCCGTCTTGTTCTTGTACTTCTGGATCACGATCTTCGGACCCTTGGAGGCGCCGAGGATCTCGACGGTCACGGCGGCCTTGTCGAGGCCCGTCGCGGTGATGGTCTCGCCGTCGACCACGAGCACGACCGGCAGGGTCACCGACTCGCCGACACCGGTCTTCACCTTGTCGATCTCGATGACGTCGCCCACGGCGACCTTCTGCTGCTTGGCGCCTGCGCGCACGATCGCGTACACCGCGGTCTCCTTCGTCTGTCTCACTGAAAAAACTGGGTCTGCCCCGGGCCACGACCACCTGAGTGGTGGGCTGCCGAGCAGAGTGGGCACGAGTCAACGCACCGAGGGTCAATAGTACGGACGCGCCGCTCGCACCGCAAAACGTGGGCGAGCGGCGCCCCGGTCAGCGCTTGCGAGCGCCCTTCTTCACCGGTACGTGCTCCACCACCGACTCGTCCACCGCAGGCTCGGGCTCGGGCTCGGCCACGCGGGCACGTCCCCGGGTGCGGGTGACGACCTTGGGAGGCTCGGCTGTGACCACCGGGACCACCGGGACAGCTGCCTCGTCCGGAGCCGCGGAGACGACCACGCTGGGCATCGTCGCCGGCGTCGTGCTGATGGTGGCCGTCGAGCGCGTCGTACGACGGGTGCGGGTGACGACCTTGGGGGCCTCGGGCTCCTGCGCGGCGGCCGGCTCGGCCTCCACGAAGGGCTCGGACTCGACGGCCGGCTCGGCCTGGACGTCCGGCTGCTGGACGTCCGGCTGCTCGGCGGTCTCGACCTCAAGGGTCTCCTCCACCTGGTCCGCAGCCTCGTCGGCGCGACCGGCGTTCTCGGGCTTGGCCATGGCCGCGATGTCCTTGGGGGACGGCGCAACCTTGGGGGCAACCGGGGCAGGGGCGCCCTGGTCCTCCTGCTGGCCACGTCCACGACCGCGCGAGCGGCGCCCGCCGCTGCTGCTGCTGCTGCTGCTGCTGCTGCTGCTGCTGCCGCCGCGGGACTGCTGCTCGTCGCCGGCACCACCCTTGGGCTCGACGGGGTGGTCCTGGATCACGAGTCCGCGACCCTGGCAGTGCTCACAGTTGTGGCTGAAGGCCTCGACCAGGCCGGTGCCGATCTTCTTGCGGGTCATCTGCACCAGGCCGAGCGAGGTGACCTCGGCGACCTGGTGGCGGGTGCGGTCGCGGCCCAGGCACTCGACGAGACGACGCAGCACCAGGTCGCGGTTGGACTCGAGCACCATGTCGATGAAGTCGATGACGATGATGCCGCCGATGTCGCGGAGCCGGAGCTGGCGCACCATCTCCTCGGCCGCCTCCAGGTTGTTCTTGGTGACGGTCTCCTCCAGGTTGCCGCCGGAGCCGGTGAACTTGCCGGTGTTGACGTCGACGACCGTCATGGCCTCGGTGCGGTCGATGACCAGCGAGCCGCCCGATGGCAGCCAGACCTTGCGGTCGAGGCCCTTGGCGATCTGCTCGTCGATGCGGTACGTCGTGAAGGCGTCACCGCCGCCGTCGTAGCGCTTGACCCGGTCCTGGAGGTCGGGGGCGACCTGGGCGACGTAGGCCTGCACGCTCTCCCACGCCTCCTCGCCCTGGATGACGAGCTCCTTGAAGTCCTCGGTGAAGAGGTCGCGCACGACCTTGAGGGTCAGGTCGGGCTCGCCGTAGAGCAGCTGCGGGGCCTGGCCCTTGGCCTTGCCGTCGATGTCCTCCCAGCGTGCCTTGAGTCGCTCGACGTCGTGGGTCAGCTCCTCCTCGCTGGCGCCCTCGGCCGCGGTGCGCACGATGACGCCGGCGGTCTCGGGGACGATCTCCTTGAGCAGGGACTTCAGGCGGTTGCGCTCGGTGTCGGGCAGCTTGCGGGAGATGCCGCTGGTGGTGCCGTCGGGCACGTAGACCAGGAAGCGACCGGCGAGGCTGACCTGGCTGGTCAGGCGCGCGCCCTTGTGCCCGACCGGATCCTTGGTGACCTGCACGAGGATCGGCTGGCCGGAGCTGAGCACCGACTCGATCTTGCGGGACTGGCCGTCCTTGTGGCCCAGCGCGGACCAGTTGACCTCACCGGCGTAGAGCACGGCGTTGCGGCCCTTGCCGATGTCGATGAAGGCGGCCTCCATCGACGGCAGGACGTTCTGGACGCGCCCGAGGTAGACGTTGCCGATGAGGGAGGTCTGCGACTCCCGGGCGACGTAGTGCTCGACAAGCACCTTGTCCTCGAGCACCCCGATCTGGGTCAGCTCGTCGGCCTGCCGGATGACCATGACGCGGTCGACCGACTCGCGGCGGGCGAGGAACTCGGCCTCGCTGACGATCGGGGCGCGACGGCGGCCGGCCTCGCGACCCTCACGGCGCCGTTGCTTCTTGGCCTCGAGGCGGGTCGAGCCCGCGATCGCGGTGATCTCGTCCTCGGCGTTGCGGGGCTTGCGGACGCGGGTGACGGTGTTGGGCTCGTCACCGTTGCCACCGGCATCGCCGTCGCCCTCGCGGCGCCGACGGCGCCGACGGCGGGTGCTGCCACCCTCGTCCCCGGCGTCGTCGTCCTGCTCGGCCTGGTTGCCCGGGCCGTTGCGGTCGCCGCCCTGGTTGTTCTGGTTGCCCTGGTTGCCACGACCACCCTGGCCCCGGCCGCCCTGGTTGCGGCCGCCCTGGGGCGCGTTGTCGCTGTCGTCCGAGGAGTCGTCACCCGAGTCGTCGCCCGAGGAGTCGTCGTTGTCCCCGGCCTTGCGGCGGCGGCGACCTCCGCGACGACGGCGGCGGCGCGGGCCACCACCCTCACCGTTGGCGTCCTCGTCCTCGTCGTTGTCGTCGTCGCCCTCGGCCGGGTCCTGGTCGACGTCGGTCGGGGAGCTGCCCTCGGGACTGGTCGCAACAGCGACCTCGTCGTCGGTCTCGTCCTCAGCCGGCGTCTCGACCGGCGCCTCGGCGGCCGGCTTGCGGGAGCGCGAGGAGGAGCGCTTGCGCGGGGTGCGGGCCGGCGGCGCGTCGTCCGCGGCAGCGGGCTCGACAGTCTCGGTGCTCTCGACCGCGGCAGCGGCCTCGGCGGCCTCGGCGGCCCTGGTGGCGGCGGTCTTGCGGGTGCGGCGGGCGGGGGTGGTCTTCTCGGGCGCCTGGAACAGGACCATCGGAGCCGCAGGACCCGCGTCGGTCTCGACAGCCGGCGCGTCAGCGGTCTCGACGGGCGAGTCCTGGCCGGTGGGCTCGGCGGCCGCCTTCTTGGCGGTGGCCTTCTTGGCCGCCGGCTTCTTCGCGGCGGTCTTCCTGGCCGCGGCCTTCTTCGCCGGGGCGGGTGCCTCGGGCGCGGTCGGGGCCTCGATCAGGGCCTCGGGGGCGGCGTCAGCGGCCGCATCCGTGCCCGGCTCGAGGGCCGGTGCGGCCTTCTTGGCCGTGCGCTTGGCGGCGGCCTTCTTGGCCGGGGCGCGCTTGGCGGCGGCCTTCCTGGCGGGCTTGACCGGGGTGTCGCCCGGGGTGTCGCTGGTGACCTCGGTGACAGGAGTGTCAGATGAGGTGGTGTCGTCGTCAGCCATGGTGCTGCTCCTCGACCCGGAACGGCGCGCCGTCCGGGCGTGTCAGACGCCGCGGACCCGACAAGCTAGGGGATCGACGGCGCAAAGCCTTCGTGTGGCGGCGACACCCTCCGCAGGTGCGTCACTGGACGGGAGCTACGTCACCTGCCGCGGTCGCAGGGCCACAGGCGAGAGTCGCTGTCACCGACTATCACTGGCCGCGTCGCGGTCCGGCGACGACTTCCAACCACTGTGCCGAGCACTTCAGGTGCGAGGTGTCCGGCGAGAACGTCGTCGAGTCGTTTCGGGCGGCAGGCTCCTGGTGAGGAGTCGACCACGGGTCATCGACCAGGGCCACTATCGCACAACCGATCGGAAACGGACTATCTCCTCGGCCGCAGCGGGTCGCCGATCTCACCGGTCTCGGGATCGAGGGGCCCCTGGGCGAGACGTGTGAGGAGCGGGGTCTGGACCGGGGAGAGGTCGGAGGTGCGGGCCAACCCGGAGAGGACGTCGTCGGGCCGGACGGCCGGCACCCCGTGCCGCAGGACCAGGTCGAGGCGGGCACCGCGCTCCCCCGGGACGGCTGCCAGAGACAGCACCGCTGCGCGACAGTCGAACTCGCGCAGCCCCTTCTTCGTCATCCGCTCCACCTGCACCGAGTCAGTGGCCAGGAAGGTCGACACCGCTGCCTCGACCTCGGCCAGCGACGCCTCGATGTCGATCTGCCACCGGCTGGCCTCGAGCTGGTCGGCAAGGGCTCCCCCGGGCGACTCCACGACCTCGACCACGTCGAGACCGTCCGGGAGCGCCTCGACAAGTGCCGCGTGGATCGCGGCCGGGTCGACGATCTCGGCGAGGCCGATCTCGAGGAACTCGGCCTCGCTGGCCGATCCGGTCGGCGCCGCGCCGGCGTAGGAGATGCGAGGGTGCGGGTTGAAGCCCGACGAGTAGGCCATCGGCACCCGCGCCCGGAAGATCGCACGCTCGAAGGCGCGGCTGAAGTCACGGTGGCTGCTGAAACGCAGGCGCCCGCGCTTGGCGTAGCGGATGCGGAGGCGCTGGACGGGAGGCGCCTGCTGCTCGGGCTGGTTGCGTGCCATGGGTCGGGTCCTGCTCCGGGTCGAGGTGGTGGGCAAGCGGGCGTGAGGCGTTGCTGGTGGCGGCTAGTCGCTGACGAGGACGAACCCGAAGAAGATCGCGAGGACGCCGAGCACGGCGAGCGCGCCGACCACCGTGGCGACCAGCCCCAGCCAGAACCCGATCGTCGCCAGGTCGTGGCCCGAGGATCGACCACCGGACTCGGCGATCTCGCGCTGGGCCATCCGTCCGAGGATCATCGCCGGGATCCCGGTGACGAACGAGCACCCGGTCAGGGAGACGACACCGAGGACGAGCGCCGCGACCGCATGGCCGTTGGCCGGCGGCTGCGGCCGAGGGTAGGGCACACCCGGCGGAGGCTGCTGCGTCAACGTTGCTCCTTCATCGCCGGGGAAGGGTAGACCGTACTGACCCGCCGCCCCTCGAGCCATTCGGTGAGCCGCGCGGCCTCGACGTCCAGGGCCTGCCGCGCCTCGCGCGCACAGTCCTCCAGCAGCCGCACCTCCACGACCCCGTCGGCGTCCTGGACCCAGCAGCCCACGACCCGCCCGTCCCACCACGCGGTCGTGCCGGCGTTGCCGTTGCGGTCGAAGAGCGCGGGGCCGTGGGAGCCGAGGTAGAAGCCGCGGTGCTTCCACCCCATGACGGTCGGGTCCAGCACCGGCAGCAGCGCGGCCCAGGGCTCCGCGGCGCTCACCTCGTCGATGTCGTCGGGCAGCACCCAGCCGGCGCCGCCCTCCTCGAGCGCGACCTCGACCGCGTCGAGGTCGACCAGGGCCTGGCGCACCGCTGCCTTGGTCCCTCCGAGCCACCACTGGACGTCCTCGACGGCGCCGGGCCCGAAGGTGGCGAGCCACCGTCGTACGAGCTCGGCGTAGCCCTCGCGCGCCTCCAGCCGAGGAGGTACGACGTCGAGCCAGTCCTCCATCCGGGTCCACCGTGGCCGCGAGAGCCGCCAGTGGAGCGTGTTGACTCCGCGCACCAGGTCGCCGGTCGCGCCGAGGTGGGTCAGCACCCGCCCGGCGCCCCACGTGGAGCCGGCCGTGACGTCGATCTTGACGTCGATGTGGGCGATCGCCTCCCGCAGCTCCAGGGCGGTCCTGCCGGTCGGGGTCTCGCCGAGCAGGGCGAGCACGGCGCTGCGGGCCTCGTCGAGCCAGGCGACCCCGTCGGCAGCGACCCCTGCGCGCTCGATGTCCTGGGCGACGCGCCGCCCCTCGGTGTCGGCCACCCGCGCCGACGCGCTCCCCCACGCCGCCGGCAGCAGGTCGCGCGGGAAGACGAAGAGAGTGCGCCGCATCGCGAGCTGCTTGACCAGCGTGCGGTCGGTGTGGAGCGCCCGGTCGACGTCGTCGTGGGTGAGCCCGTCCACGCGGGCGAAGAGGGAGAGGTGGACCGTCGCCGGCTCGGTGGAGTGCAGCACCGTCATCGCCCGCGTCGCTGCCTCCGGTCCCGTCGCCCGCAGGCCCGGCGCGATCGCGTGGCGCTGCCCGATGCGGGCCCGGCGCTCGGCGTCGCTGATCAGTCGCATCCCCTCATGGTGCCCGATCCCGGGGACACCCTGGAGGCCCTGGAGGGTGGCTCGCACGGACGGGCCCCCTACCCTGGGCCACGCCCGAGGAGGACCGACCCACGGACGAGAGGTGACGATGAACCGCTGGATCCACGCCGGCTTCGCGGCCCTCGCCCTCCTGCTCGTCGTGTGCCTCGTCGTCTTCTGGCCCCGCCCCGACGACACCGGGGTCCGCCCGCCGCTGCCGGCGCCGTCCTCCGGCCTCCCGCCCCCGACCGGTACGCCGCCGACCCTGGCTCCCACGGACCCGACCTCGCCCTGCGTCGCGCCGCCGACCCAGCGGCTGCGGGTGGCCACGATCAACATCCACGGCGCGGTGGGGCCTGATGGCTACGACCTGCCCGCGATGGCCGACGAGATCCGCGCGTGGGACGCCGACGTGGTGCTCCTCCAGGAGGTGCACCGCTTCCGCGCCAAGTCGGGCCTGGACGACCAGCCGGCCGAGCTGGGCCAGCTGCTCAGCATGGACGTGGTCTTCGGCCGCAACTTCACCCGGCCGCCGGAGAGCGAGGGCGGCCCGCGTCGCGAGTCCGGTACGGCGACCCTGAGCCGGCTGCCGATCCTCAGCTGGTCCAACCAGCTGCTGCCCAACTTCCCCGGACTCCAGCAGCGGGGCCTCCTGCGCGCGACGATCGACCTGCCCGGCGGCGCCGTCGACGTCTACAACGCCCACTTCCAGCACACCCGCGGGGTGATCCGGATCGTGCAGGCCCGTGGCGTGCGGAAGCTGGTCGCCGGAAACGACCGGCCGTTCCTGCTCGGTGGTGACCTCAACGCCGAGAGCGGGTCACCCGCGATGCAGGTCATCGACACCTTCACCTCGGACCCGTGGCCGCTCGTGGGCGTCGGTGAAGGTCTGACCGTGCCTCCACGCGTGCCGCAGCGCCGCATCGACTTCGTGCTCTACGGCACGGGTGGCTGGGTGCCGGAGCAGGCGCAGGTGCTGGCCTCGCGGGTCGCGGACCACCGCGCTGTGCTGGTCGACTACGCGTTGCCGCGTCGCGCGGACTGCTGAGCGCCCGGGCCGCGCTGGCCTCCCGGGCCGCGCTGGCCCTTGCCGCGTCCGCGCTGGTGCATCCGCACGGCGAACGACGCAAGCGTCTCCACCGCGGCGTCGGCCACGGCGTCGGGGTCGAGCGACGGCAGGGCCGTGGCGGCGTCCTCCCCCGCCACGAGGTAGCGCGGGTCGCCGTGCAGCGTGTAGCCGCCGCTGCGCAGTGCCTCGAGATGCTGCTGACCGAGGTCACGCACCCAGGCGAGGTGCTCGGGCGGCAGGGTGATCTTGGCGCTGGCCTCACGCGCGAGCACCCCACGCACCAGCACGTTGCGCACCGCCGGCACATAGTCCAGCTCGTAGTCGGGCAACCGGTCCCCCAGGCTGGAGTTGAGCCGGCGCAGGACCTCGGCCTCGACGTAGCCGAACGAGGCGTTCACGTGGTGGGTGGGCAGGGTCAGGCGGGTCGCGTCGAAGCCGACGGCCTCGCCGAAGAGGCGGAAGACGCCATCGGCGTCGGCGGACATCGGCGGAACGGCGATGACGTGGACGTCGGCCGGGTCGAGACCGGTCGCCCAGCGGGCGCAGATGCCGGCCACGTCCTGGCGCTGCCAGTAGTGCTCGGCTGCGGCACCCTCGCGCCGTCGTACCTGCTCGAGGAAGGAGTCGTAGTCGGTGGTGAGCCGGTGCTTGAGGAACTGCTGCCACTCCGAGGGCAGCTGCTTGGCCCAGTCGCGGGCCGACACCACGACGCGCAGGTCGAGGTCGGCCGCCTCCGCGAGCTCACGCACCAGGTCGATGCGAGGGGTGTCGAGCTCACAGAGGTCCTCGTTGCTCACCAGAAGCCGGTCGCCCGGGGTGTCGCGGAGCCGCGAGGCCAGCTCGCGCAGGACCTGGGGCTTGGGCGGGCGGTCGAACCCGGTCCCCATGGTCCAGCCCAGTGGCCGCAGCAGGCGACGGACGTGTGCCGGGCGGCCGACGAACGGAAGGCCGATGCCGGAGCGGCGCAGGAACCGCTTGGACTCCCACAGCCCGGCTTGGAGCGCAGACGTCCCGGTCTTGCTCGCACCGACGTGAACGTAGAGCGGGCGCGTGGTCACCGGCGCAGCATAGCCACGCCACCGGGTGCGCCCCCGGGGCCCCGACGACACCCGGCAACTGGTTCGGACAAGTGCCGACAGGGAGGGGCCCGCGCGCCCTAGTGTGTGCGCGTGACTACACCACCTGAAGGTCCCGGACAGCCCTATGGCACTCCGGAGGGACAGCCTGGCAACACCCCCTACGGCGCCCCGCAGCAGCCCTACGGCGGAGGCCAGCAGCCGCCCTACGGCAACGCCTACCCCGCGAGTCCCGGCGGTATGGAGCCCCCCAAGGGCAAGGGCATGGCCATCGCGGCCCTCGTCCTCGCCTTCATCCCCTGCGGTCTCACGACCCTGGTCTCGCTCGTCCTCGCGATCGTCGTGCTCGCGAAGAAGGGCGGCGGCAAGGGCCTGGCCATCGCGGCCATCGTGATCGACATCATCGTCGTCATCCTGCTGGTCGCCCTCGTGGCCGCCGGTGTGATCCTCGGCGGCGAGTCGGTCGACAGCCTCAAGACGGGCGACTGCGTCACTGCCAAGGGCCTCGACGCCTCTGACGAAGCGGTCTCCCAGATCAAGAAGGTCGGCTGCGGCGAGAAGCACGACGGCGAGGTCCTCGCGACGGTCACCCTGTCGGGCGACGACGTGGCCGACTTCGGCGACGACTCCTCCAACACGCTGTGTGACGAGGCGATCGCCTTCACCGACGAGGAGCTCAACTCCTTCATCACCGAGGGCTACAACTACATCGGCCTGACCCAGACCGCCGAGCCCGAGTCGGGCGACAAGCTGGCCTGTGTCGCCTTCGCCGAGGACGGCTCCGACCTCACCGAGTCGCTGCGCTGACCCAGCGCCGTCGTCCTGACTTCGGGGGCACCCGACAGCTCCTCCCGCCCGGCTCGCGCCGGGTGGGGGGAGCTGTTGTGTCAGGCCCCTGGCCAGGAGCCGGAGGTGTGGCTCTCGGGTCGCCGGGTCTCGAGAGGCGCGGGCGTGCCGATGGCCCCGCCGGCGGCGGGGTGTGGGGCCGGTGGACTCAGGTCTCGCCGGGTGGCGCGGCGATGGGGGTGGTGCCGTGGTGGTCGCGGCGGAAGAACAGCCCGTGGGGTGATCGCCACACGTAGACGCCGTCGTCGATCGCGTCGTAGGTCCACCCGGAGTGGGTCTTGGCGCGGTGGTGCCCTCGACACAGTGGGGCGGTGTTGTCGGAGCAGGTGCTCCCACCTTGCTCGTAGGCGACGACGTGGTCGATGTCGCAGGATCTCGCGGGTCTGGTGCACCACGGGAAGACGCAGTGGTGGTCGATGTGTTCGCGTTGGACCCGGAGGCGGTCGGGGATCTCGTAGGCCTCGACGTGGATGTGCTCTGCGAGGTCGATGACCGGGCGCACGACCACCTGCACATCGGGGCTGTCGCACCAGTCGCGGACGCGATCGACCCAGATCGGGGACCTCGTGTCCTCCACCCGGCCCAGGCACCCCTCCACGTCACCATCGAGGGCTGCCTCGGCGAGGTGGACGTGGAGCACGACCCGGCTCCGCGGCGGCGTCCCGGTGGTCGACGCCTCACCCCTCTCGTCGAAGGGGAGGGACTGGGTGCCGCGGGCGAGGTCGCCGGCGGCGATGGAGCGGCGTACGTCGTGGGACTCCTCGCACCCGGCCACCCCGAGCAGGGCTGCTCCATGGTTGAGGGCGTCGTCGAGGTCGAGGGCGTCGCGCAGGTCCAACGTGCCGGTGAGGTCGACGGTGCCGTTCACCCCGACGTCCTTGGTGTGGATCGACACGTGCCGCCAGTCGGCGGCAGCGCGGGCGCGCTTCTCGGCCTCGGCGGGGTCGAACCGGGTGCGGGCTTCCTCGACGAGCCGCTTGAGCTGGAGGTAGGACACCTTGTGCGCCACGTGGGCGACGTGGCGGTCCACGAACGCCGCACCTGCTGCGGGCAGGCACATCGTCTGCTCCGCGACCGACCGGGCCCTCCAGAACGGGAGGTCGCCGGCGATCACGCGCTCCCACAGCCGCGGCAACCGGTAACGGGTCTCGAGGACGGAGCCGACCTGCCGCTTCCCCGCATCGGTCGAGAGCCCGAGCGCGGCGCAGAGCTCCATGACCGCGAACTCGAGGACCCAGGGGGCGCCGTCGCCGGCGAGGGGGATGCCGTGGTCACCGAAGGAGGCTGCGTCTTCGTCGTCGGTCTGATGGATCACACACCAGTCGATGATCGACTGGACGATCTCGATCTCGGCCTGATCGCGGGTTGCCCGGCCTGCGCGGACGGCCGTCAGCACGCTGGTGCTGTCATCGCCTCCGGGCTGCTCGGTCATAGACCCATTGAAGCCGTGGCCACCGACAGCCGGGGCCGGATCAGCGGCCTGGATCCCACCCAGTGAGACGACAAACGAAACTTCTTTCGGGCCGCTCGTGGGCGGCGGCCCCGACTCACTCTTGGGGGTCGACTCCCGGTCGAACGGAGGTCTCGAGACTCAGGTACCGAACCGGCTTGCCGAGCGACTCCGCGTAGGCAATCTCCCGTCGGGTTGACTCACCTACGTAGCCGCCCTGATCCACGATAGACACCTCGTCGGCCATGCGAATCTTCTGGAAGTGCACGCGGCCGAGCCGCGCTCTCAGGTCCGAACCGTCGGCTGCCCAGTCGTAGTCCGGCAGATTGGGGAGGCCGAACATTCCGAGGCTGATCACAACGCACCCTTCCATCGTGAGCCGTTGGTTGACCTCCGCGAACTCAGCCTCGAACTGGGTCGAGCCGCAGAGCGTGATGACCTTCGCCTCACCCACGGCGGCCGTCTGCGGCGTCTGCTGATCTTCCATGAAAGCCATGATCGGTCAACGGCAGGACTGATTCATCGCCGCCACTGGACGTCGGAGCGCGACAATGGATCCGGGAAGGAGGGGGCGCCTCATGAGCGAGCTGTTCTACTCGGATGCGAGGTTGTACGACCGGTTGTTCCCCGGAGGCGAACAGGCCGTCGACTTCTACAGGGCCGAGGCCGATCGGCAAGGCGGGTCTGTCTTGGAGCTCGGGTGCGGCACCGGAGACAAGCTGATCCCGATCGCGTCCGACGGGCATCCGTGCCTGGGCCTGGAGCTCTCGCCGCACATGCTTGCCGAGGCTCAGCGCAAGGCGGACGAGCGCGGCGTGGCGGTGGACTGGGTGCAGGGCGATATGCGCGAGCTCGACCTGGGCCGCACGTTCGACCTGGTGCTCATCGCCGCCAAATCATTGCTCCACCTCCATGAGGCTGACGACCTGGTGGACTGCTTCCGGTCTGTGCGACGGCACCTGGCGCCCGGCGGGCGGCTCGCCTTCGACGTGTTCAACCCGAGCATGCGCATGCTCGCTGAGGCCGACGGCGTTCGACGCAGGCGAGACGCGTTGTCGTTCGTGGATCCCGATCGTGGGGTGGTGCATGTCGATGTCGCGGAGACCTACGACGCGGCCGCCCAGGTGACTCTCGGGAAGTGGTATTTCTCGACCGATTCCAAGGCCGACTTCGCTGTGGCGCCGCTGGAGATCAGGAGCATCTTCCCCCAGGAGCTGCCGCTGCTGCTCTCGCTCGGCGGCCTCCGGGTCGTCGAACGCTTCGGCGACTGGTCCCGTGCGCCACTCACCGCAGATGCGCCGCTCCAGCTGCACATCTGCGAATCGGACTGAACCGGCTCTCAACGCCTCAAGTCAGGTCAGACCGCGGCGAGCGGCAGCAGCTTCTGACCGGTGGGGCCGATCTGGATCTCAGTGCCCATCTCGGGGCACACGCCGCAGTCGTAGCAGGGCGTCCAGCGGCAGTCCTCGACCTCGACGTCGGAGGACGGGTCGATGGCGTCCTCCCAGTCGGCCCAGAGCCAGTCCTTGTCGAGGCCGGAGTCGAGGTGGTCCCAGGGCAGCACCTCGTCGTAGGTGCGCTCGCGGGTGGTGTACCAGTCGAGGTCGACGCCGGCGGCGGGCAGCACCTCGGCGCAGGCCTCCGCCCAACGGTCGTAGGAGAAATGCTCGCTCCACCCGTCGAAGCGACCACCGTCGCGCCAGACCTGCTCGATGACGGCGCCGACGCGGCGGTCACCGCGGCTGAGCAGTCCCTCGATCGTGCCGGGCTTGCCGTCGTGGTAGCGGAAGCCGATCGCGCGACCGTACTTCTTGTCGTCTCGGACCGTGTCGCGCAGCTGCTTGAGGCGGGAATCGGTCGTCTCGTGGTCGAGCTGGGCGGCCCACTGGAACGGCGTGTGGGGCTTGGGCACGAAGCCACCGATGGAGACGGTGCAGCGGATGTCGTTGCGGCCCGAGACCGCGCGGCCTTCAGCAATGACGCGCTTGGCGAGCTCAGCGATCTGGAGGACGTCCTCGTCGGTCTCGGTGGGCAGGCCGCACATGAAGTAGAGCTTCACCTGGCGCCAACCGTGGGAGTAGGCCGCGGAGACCGTGCGGATGAGGTCCTCCTCGGTCACCATCTTGTTGATGACCTTGCGCAGCCGCTCGCTGCCGCCCTCGGGCGCGAAGGTCAACCCGGAGCGGCGACCGTTGCGGGAGAACTCGTTGGCGAGGTTGATGTTGAAGGCGTCGACGCGGGTGCTGGGCAGCGAGAGCGACACGTTGGTGCCCTCGTAGCGGTCGGCGAGTCCCTTGGCGACCTCGGCGATCTCGGTGTGGTCGGCGCTCGAGAGCGAGAGCAGGCCGACCTCCTCGAAACCGGTCGTGCGGATGCCGTTCTCGACCATCTCGCCGATCGTCTTGATCGACCGCTCGCGGACCGGGCGGGTGATCATTCCGGCCTGGCAGAAGCGGCAGCCGCGCGTGCAGCCGCGGAAGATCTCCACCGAGAAACGCTCGTGCACCGTCTCGGCCAGTGGCACGAGGGGCTTGCGGGGGTACGGCCAGGCATCGAGGTCCATCAGCGTGTGCTTGGTGACGCGGTGCGGGATGCCCGGACGGTTGGGTACGACGGCCTCGATCGTGCCGTCGGCCGCGTAGGTCACGTCGTAGAACCGCGGCACGTAGATGTTGCCGGTGACCGCGAGCCGCCGCAGCAGCTCGTCCCGCCCACCTTGACGACCCTCGGTCTTCCACTCGCGCACGACCTCGGAGATCGCGAGCACGACCTCCTCGCCGTCGCCGAGCACGGCGGCGTCGACGAACGCGGCGATCGGTTCGGGGTTGAACGCCGCGTGGCCACCGGCGAGGACGATCGGGTCGGCGTCGGTGCGGTCGGCGGCATGCAGCGGGATGCCCGCGAGGTCGAGGGCGTTGAGCATGTTGGTGTAGCCGAGCTCGGTGGAGAAGCTCAGGCCGAAGACGTCGAAGTCCTTCACCGAGCGGTGGGCGTCGACGGTGAACTGCGGGATCGGACCCAGGTCGTCGCCGGCCCGCATGATGGCCTCCATGTCGGGCCACACGGAGTAGGTCCGCTCCGCGACGATCCAGTCGCGCTCGTTGAGCACCTCGTAGAGGATCTGGACGCCCTGATTGGGCAGGCCGACCTCGTAGGCGTCGGGGTACATCAGCGCCCAGCGGACCGTCTCGCCGTCCGGGGCGCAGTCCCACTCCTTGACGGTCGAGTTGAGCTCGCCCCCGACGTACTGGATCGGCTTGGAGACCGAGGAGAGACGGGGCTCGAGACGGGGGAAGACGCTGACGGACATGGGCTCCAGACTAACGGCGCAGGGTGAGAACCTCCGATCTGACGACGCTCCGTAGGGTTTGCCTCATGACAGCGACGACGATCCGTGGCCGCTTCCAGTGGACCGTGGCGGTGCCCATCGCCGCCCTGGTCGTCCTGGCGGCCACGTGGGCCACCCACGAGGCGTGGCCGGTGCTCGTCCTGGTCGCGGTCGCGCTCGTCGCCTCGGTCGTCTGCGCCGTGCACCACGCGGAGGTCGTGGCACACAAGGTCGGGGAGCCGTTCGGCTCGCTGATCCTCGCCGTCGCCGTGACCGTCATCGAGGTCGGGCTGATCGTGATGCTGATGACCAGCGGCGGCGAGGGCACCAGCACCTACGCCCGCGACACCGTCTTCGCCGCCATCATGATCACCCTCAACGGCATCGTGGGCATCTCGCTGCTCGTGGGGGCAGCGAAGCACCACCTGGTGAGCTTCAACGCCGCCGGCACGGGCGCCGCGCTCTCCACCGTCATCACGCTCGCCTCCGTGTGCCTGGTGCTCCCGAGCTTCACCACGTCGGCCCCCGGCCGGGAGTACTCCGTGTCGCAGCTGGCCTTCGCCGGCGTCGCCTCGCTCGCGCTCTACGGCGCCTTCGTCTTCACCCAGACCATCCGGCACCGTGACTTCTTCCTCCCCGTCTCCAGCGACGAGCAGGGCCTCATGACCGGGCTGCTCGACGAGGACGAGGACGGGCACGCCGACCCGCCGAGCGACCAGGAGGCCAGGCTCAGCGCCGGCCTGCTCGTCGTGGCGCTGGTCGCCGTGGTGGGTCTGGCCAAGCTCCTCTCCCCCACCATCGAGGACGGCGTCGAGAGCCTCGGCTTCCCCTACGCCGTCGTGGGTGTCGTCATCGCGTTGCTGGTGCTCGCCCCGGAGTCGATCTCCGCGCTGCGCAACGCCGCACGCGACCGGGTGCAGAACAGCCTCAACCTCGCGTTCGGCTCCGCCATGGCCTCGATCGGCCTGACGATCCCGACGATCGCGGTCGCGATGATCTGGATCGACGGCCCCCTCACGCTCGGTCTCGAGCCGACCCAGATGGTGCTGCTCGCGATCACCGTCGTGGTCTCCGGCCTGACGGTCGTCCAAGGTCGGGCCAAGGCGCTGCAGGGCTTCGTCCACCTCGTCCTGTTCGCGACGTTCCTCTTCCTCTCGATGCAGCCATGAGCCGGCTGCGCCCCTCGCGACGACCAGATCACCCCTAGGTCACCGCCCACACCGGCCGGCCCACACCGGCCGGCCCGACCAGGCGGCTCAGGACCGGACGAGCACTCCGGGTGTCGGCGTCATGCGCGCCGCCGGCGCCGAGATCGCCCGGAGGTGGATGTTCTGCAGCAGGCCCACCGCGAGCATGCCCGCGAACATCGAGCTGCCGCCGTAGGACACGAACGGCAGCGGGACGCCCGTGACCGGCATGATGCCGACGCACATCCCGATGTTCTGGAAGGCCTGGAAGCCGAACCAGCAGGCGATCCCGGCGGCCGCGATCCGACCGAAGACGTCGTCGGTGTGGGCCGCGATCGACAGTGCACGCCACAGCACCACCACGAGCAGACCGATCAGCAGACCGGCCCCGACGAGGCCCAACTCCTCGCCGGCGACGGTGAAGACGAAGTCGGTGTGCTGCTCGGGCACAAAGCCGGAGCGGGTCTGCGAGCCGTCGAAGAGGCCCTGGCCGAAGAGCCCGCCGTTGCCGACCGCGATGCGCGCCTGCTCGACGTTGTAGCCGGCGCCGCGCGGGTCGAGGTCGGGGTTGGTGAAGGCCAGGAAGCGGTCGACCTGGTAGGCCTTGAGCGCTCCTCCGGCCACCGCGGCGACAGCGGCTGCGACTCCCCCGCCGGCCAGCAGCACCAGCCAGCGGCGTCGGGCGCCCGACGCGGCGAGCACGCCGAAGACGGTGGCCGAGAGGACCAGCATCGTGCCGAGGTCGGGCTGGAGCATGATCAGCGTGGCGGGCACGGCGGCGACGCCGAGCATCGCGACGACGTCGACGGTCCCGACCCGCGTGCGCCAGCGCGCGTCGGCGCGCTCGGCGACCACGAGCGCCATGCCGACGACGACGGCGAGCTTGGCGAACTCCGAGGGTTGGATCGACATCCCGCCGACCATCAGCCACGAGCGCGAGCCGTTGATGGTCGAGCCCATCGTCAGCACCAGCACCAGGCCGACGACCGAGGCGAGGTAGACCAGCGGCGTCAGGATCCGCACCCTGCGGTGATCGGTGGCCATTACGGTCACCATCAGCACCAGGCCGATGGCGACGTTCATGACCTGCTTGCCGAGGTAGGCCGAGGAGTCGCCGCCGGTGAGGTCCTCGCGGTTGCTGGTGGCCGACCAGACGAGCAGCGCGCCGAGCACGGTGAGCGCCAGGACCGCACCCATCAGCACCCAGTCGATGCCGTTGACCTGGCTGAGCCGGCTGCTGGAGCGGGTGCCGGGACGACCGGCGGGACGACGGGCCGGGCGGGCCGGGCGGGTCGGGCGGGTCGGGCGGGTCAGGGGGCGGACGCTGGTCGTGGTCATCGCTTCTCCGTCGCCGGGGGCAGGATCGAGCCGTCACGTCGGAAGGTCGGCAGGCCCTGGGGAGGGGTGACCCCAGGGATGGCCGCGTCGGAGGAGCGGACCTCCTCGCCGGTGACGCCGTAGAGGGACTCCCAGATCGCGCGGACCGCCGGGCCGGACGTGCCGGAGCCGGTGCCGCCCTGGCTGATCATCATCACCACGACGTAGTCCTCGGAGTAGGACGCGACCCACGAGGTCGACTGCTTGCCGTAGACCTCGGCAGAGCCGGTCTTGGAGCGGATCTCCACCTCGTCGAGCGGGAAGCCGACCATCCTCCAGGCCATCGTGCCCTGCCGGGTCACGCCCTTGAGCGCGTCGTCGATGTAGCCGAAGACGCCGTCGGGGACCTTGACCTGTCCGACCTTCTTCGGGGCGATCTCGCGGATCACCGTGCCGTCGGAGCTGACCACGGCCTTGCCGATGCGCGGGGCGTAGAGCGTGCCGCCGTTGGCGATCGCGGCGTAGGCACGCGCCAGCTGCAGTGGGGTGACGATGGTGTCGCCCTGACCGATGGCGAAGTTGACGGCGTCACCGGCACGGTAGGCGTAGCCCTCGGCGCAGAACTCGCGGGCGAAGAGGTAGACGAAGTCGGAGGTGTCGGCCGTCTGCGGCTCGGCGGCCAGGTCGCAGTAGTAGTCCTTCTGCGACTCGAAGTAGGCGCGCTTCCAGGTGCGGTCGGCGATCCGGCCGGAGGCCTCGCCCGGCAGGTCGATCCCGGTCTCGCGCCCGAAGCCGAACTTCTTGGCCTCCTCGACCAGCGGGTCGCGGGCGTCGACGTCGGCGACGTCCGAGCCGTAGCGTTGCCAGTAGTCGAGCCCGACGCGGTAGAAGAACGTGTTGCAGGAGACCTCGAGCGCCTTGGCGAAGCTGATGTAGCCGTAGGCGCCGGACTCGTAGTTCTTGAAGTCGCGGTTGCCGACGCTCAGGAAGGACGAGCAGTTGAGCATCGTGTCCATGCTGTAGCCGTTGCTCAGCGCACCCGCCGTCATGAACGGCTTCCACGTCGAGCCCGGGGCGAACTGGCCCTGGGTCGCGCGGCCGAGCAGCGGCGTGCCGGCGGCCTCCGAGTAGAGCCGCGCGAGCTGCTTCTTGGTGATGCCGCCGACCCAGAGGCCGGGATCGTACGTCGGCTGGCTGGCCATCGCGACCACGCGACCGGTGTCGGCCTCGAGCACGACGACGGCGCCGGAGTCGGCCACGTAGTTCTTGCCGGTCACGGTGTCACGCGTCGCGCGGGCGACCGCGATGGCTTCCTCGAGCTGGGTCTCGACGACCCCCTGGACCTTGGCGTCGATGGAGGTGACGAGTGTGTCGCCGGGCTGGCTCTCGACCTCGCCGTCGTCGCCGAGGACGCGGCCCATCGAGTCGACGGCGACCGAGCGGTAGCCGGGCATCCCGCGCAACCACCGGTCGTACTGCTTCTCGACGCCGGCGCGGCCGACCGCGGAGGCACCGTTGACGGAGCGGTCGCCGTCGGTCTGCGCGGTGTCGTACTCCTCCTCGGTGATCGGGCTGAGGTAGCCCAGCACGTGGGCGAGGTTGATGCCGAAGGGCTCGGGATAGGAGCGCACGGTCTGCTGGTCGACCACGACCGCCGGGAAGTCCTCGGGCTGCTCGAGGATCCTCAGGGCGACCGACTGGGGCACGTCGTGAGCGACGGGCACGGCCTGGAACGGCGAGCCGTTCCAGCACAGGCCGGAGACGCTGCCCTCCTCACCGCACGTGACGAGCTGCTTCTCGATGCGCCTGGCCCGCTCACCGACGACGCGACCGAGGCGCTCGACGAGCTTGGCCCGGACGCCGTCGGTCATCTTGTCGACGACGGTGCGGTCGACCGAGACGACCCACGAGGTGCGGTTGGTGACCAGCGGCCGGCCCTGGTCGTCGACGATCAGGCCCCGCTGGGGCTGGACGACGATCTCGCGCACGGACTGGGCCGCGGCCTGCGCGGTGTATTGGTCGCCGGAGACGACCTGGAGGTAGTAGAGGCGCACGAACAGGGTGGCGAACAGCGAGAACACCAGGGCCTGCAGGACCACCAGGCGCAGCCTGCTGCGTTGGGCCGCCTGCGGTCGGGCGGAGGTCACGGCATCGCCCGCTCGGGCTCGAGCTGCTGGAACAGCATCATCACCAGCGGCAGGACGAACGGCGTCAGCACGAGGTCCCAGACCACGCTGATGCCGATCACCTGGAGCAGGTCGGGCACCGTGAGCGGCGGGTCGCGCAGGAGCAGGCCACTCAGCGCGAAGACCGAGGTGCCCAGGAAGGACGAGGCCGCCACCGTCGCCAGCGCAGCGGTCACGGTGGGCTTGATGTCGAGCGCGACCCGGCCGGCGACGTAGCCGACGACCACGAGCGCGAGCGCCCAGCGACCGGCCACGTGATCTGCCGGCGGCGCGAGGTCGAGCAGCACGCCCGCGGCGAAGCCGAGGAGCATCGCGAACTGCGAGCCGCGCACCAGCGCCGCTCCGACGACCACCAGCAGCACGAGGTTGGGCACGACGCCCTGCCAGGAGACGTGGGAGAACACCGAGACCTGGAGGACCAGCGCGAGGCTGACCGCGGCGACGGCGAGGAGGGCGCGTACGGAGGTCACCGCAGGCTCCCGTCGGCCTCGATGACGGCGCGGTCGCTCGAGGTGCCCGAGGGCACGACGACGCCGACGAGGTCCAGCGCCCCGAAGTCGACGAACGGCTCGATGACCGCGCGCTGCGAGGAGTCACGCAGGTTGGAGAAGACGGTGGAGATGCGGCCGACCGGGACGCCGGCGACGTAGGGGGCGCCGCTCTCGCTGCCCCAGGTGACGACGGTGTCGAACTTGCGCGGCACGACCGACTCGTCGATCAGGTCGAGGTCGAGGCGGCCCTCGTCACCGAGCACGCCGCGGCCGTGGAGCATCCCGATCTCCATGCTCTCGCCCACGCGCCCGCCGACGACCGAGTCGGCGTCGATGAGCAGCAGGACGGTGGCCGTGGTGGCGGTGACGCGCAGGATGCGGCCGACCAGGCCGTCGTTGTTGACGACCGTCATGTCGGGCCGCAGACCGGAGCGGGCGCCGGCGTCGATGGTCACGGTGCTGGAGAACGACTGCGAGGGACCCATTCCCACGACGCGGGCGGGGACCAGGGCATAGCCGAGGGTGCCTGCGGCGGCCGTCAGCCCGTCGTACTCGGCGAGCTTGTTGCGGTCGTAGCCGGAGGTGTTGACCTGCTGGCGCAGCGCGGCGTTCTCGGCCTCGAGGTCGTCGATCTCGGCGCGCATCGTGTCATGGGTGGAGAACCAGCGCGGGATCGCGGTGACGGGGCGTACGACGGCCGCAGCGGTCACCTCGACGGGTCCGTAGACCTCGCCCAGGGCGCGTCGCACGGGCTCGACGGGTGAGTCGGAGCCGCCGTGGTAGTCGAGCGTGATCAGCGTCGCGCAGGCCAGCAGCAGGGCGACGACGAGCGCGCGCGGCGGCTGACCGCGACCGGGAGAGCTGTCGGCGCTGCCCCAGCGGCGCTCGCGGTGCAGGTCGAGGGCCATCAGAAGCGCCTCGCGTCGGAGACGAGCACCTGCTGGAGCGCCTCGAACTCCTCGACGCACCTGCCGGCGCCCAGGACGACGGAGAGCAGCGGCTCCTCGGCGACGTGGACGGGCATGCCGGTCTCGTGGCGCAGGCGCTCGTCGAGGCCGCGGAGCAGGGCGCCGCCACCGGTCAGGACGATGCCGCGATCCATGATGTCGCCGGCGAGCTCGGGCGGGGTCTGGTCGAGCGTGGCGCGCACGGCGTCGACGATCGCGTGCAGCGGCTCCTCGATGGCCTGTCGCACCTCGACGGCGGAGACCACGACGGTGCGCGGCAGGCCGGTGATCATGTCGCGGCCGCGGATCTCGGCCTCGGGCTCCTTCGCGCTCGGGAAGGCCGAGCCGAGGGTCATCTTGACCTCCTCGGCGGTGCGCTCCCCCAGCATCAGGGAGTGCTCCTTCTTCATCCAGGTCACGATCGCGGCGTCGAGCTCGTCGCCGGCCGTGCGGATGCTGAGGCTGGTCACGATGCCGCCGAGGGAGATGACCGCGACCTCGGTGGTGCCGCCGCCGACGTCGACGACCATGTTGCCGGTCGCCTGGTGCACGGGCAGCCCGGCGCCGATCGCGGCGGCCATAGGCTCCTCGACGATGTAGACCCGACGGGCGCCGGCCTGGTAGCCGGCCTCCTTCACGGCGCGCTGCTCGACGGCCGTGATGCCGCTGGGCACGCAGATGACCATGCGCGGCTTGGCAAAGTAGCGACGACGGTGCACGCGCTGGATGAAGTAGCGCAGCATCTGCTCGGTCGCCTCGAAGTCGGCGATCACGCCGTCCCTGAGCGGGCGGATCGCGGTGATGTGGTCGGGCGTGCGCCCGATCATCCGCTTGGCGTCGTGGCCGACCGCCAGGATCTCGCCGGTGGTGTCGTTGACCGCCACCACGCTCGGCTCGTCGAGCAACACACCCTTGCGCCGGACATAGACCAGCGTGTTCGCGGTGCCGAGGTCGACCGCCATGTCGCGGCCGATGAAGCTGTTCGCCATGCCCAACGCCTCGCAGCTCGATAGCAGCGTGCGCTCGGGGAAGAGGGCCCGACGCGCGCACGCCCCGCCGTACCCAGGCTCGAGCCTAGGTTCCGATCCGCCGATCTCCGCGCAGGCACGCCGTTGCGCGTGTTGCTGGTGTGGCTGGGGGTGTCTTGGGTGTTGCTCGTGGCGCCCGCCCGAACCTCAGAGAAAAGGCTCCGGGTCCGTGCGACGCTGCCAGTCGCGCCGGTCGGCCTCGGGGACCTCGAGGCAGGGTCCCTCGACGGAGAGCAGGACGTAGGCGCCCTGGCCGGGGAGTTCGGAGAGGGTGGCAGTGAGGTCACCGTCGCTGCCCTCCAGGGTGTTGCCGCCGGGGCGCTCGCCGGGGATGGGGTCGGCGAACCCAGCGGCCTCGAGCACCGGCACCAGGGCGTCGAGGAACGGAGGCGAAGCGGAGGCGCCGACGTCGACGCGGCCCGTGGCGGTGTAGCGGAACGTGCGGAACTCGTCCTCGGAGGCCGACTCACAGCCTTCGACGCGACCGGTCGTCCGGGAGGCGCTGCCACCGAGCGCGTCGACAACGCCGGTCACGAGCACCGCGGCAGCGGCGCGGGCGCGCTCCCGCTGCCCCTCCAGGGCCGAGCTGTCCGTCACGTCGCCGCCTCCCGATTCCGCTCCCGATCCACATCCGCCGAGCACCAGCATCGCCGACAGCGCAGCGCCCACGACGACCAGGCGCGTCACCGGGTGGCCGGTGTGGTCGGGTCGCGGTCGTGCTCCGGGTCCTGCACGCCGTCGTGCCACGGGTCGTAGACGTGGTCGGCGTGCTCGACCGCGTCATAGTTGCCGTTGACGATCTGGCTGATGTTGTAGAGCGACTCGGTGTCGTGGTCGAAGTACTTGGAGTGGTCGCCGAACGAGAACGCTCCCCCGCGGGTCTCCGACTCGGCCTCGAAGCGATTGCCGCCGAAGTCGTCCTCGGCGGGGTCATCGCCGAGCCCGGCACCGAAGAGCGTCTCGCCGTGCACCCAGCCATGGTTGCCGAGGTCGGCGATCGGGTCACGGCTGTTGGCGCCGGCCCACACGTGCTCGGGGTCGATGCCGGTGTCGCCGGCGTCGTTGGTGTCGCCCCCGACCCCGGGGCTGCCCACGAAGACGATCTCGTCGACCTCCATCCCCTGGTCGTGAGCCGCATGCCCGGTGGTCGTCGAGCCATAGCTGTGGCCGACGGCCGTGAGGTGCGCGGGCTCACCGTCGCGGCTCTCGCGCAGGCCGTCGATCGTGTCGGCGAGGTGCTCACCACCGGCGGTCGCCATCGACTCGGTCGCGACGCCAGCGCCGTCGAAGCCCTCGTCCCACGGCGCGTTGTCGGGGGCGTCGTAGCCGATCCAGAACATCGTGGCGTTGCTGGCGTCGGGGTCGAGGTAGCGGGTGGACTCATAGATCGTCGCGGCGCGGTCGGCCTGGTATCCAGCGCTCTCCGCGTCCGTGCCGAAGCCGGGGACGACGACCGCCACGTTGTCGGCCGTGTCGAGGTTGCCGGCGCTGATGGCGATCGCGCCGTCGCCGTCGAAGGCGGCCGGGTCGTAGAGGTAGACCTGGGTCTCGATGGGCTCACCGGTCACGGGGTCGACCCGGTCGGCGATGTTGCGGCGGGCCTCGTCGGCGGCCCGGGCGTTCTCCAGCCAGGTGCGCTCGTCCTCGGTCAGGACCCCCAGGGACTCGGTGTGCGTCCAGTTGGCCAGGTCGCGGTCGAGAGCGACCGTGTTGGCCGCGTTGCGCGTCCCGGCGGGGATGCCGTCGAGGTTGCCGATCGCGCCGGGAGCCGCCGTGATGATCGCCTGCTGCTGGACGTAGGTGAGCGAGTCCCACCACGTGCTGACCTCCCCCGGGCTCGCGCCGGAGCCGGGCTTGGTGGCCAGCGCAGCGTCGGCGGGGTCGACGACGCCGCCCCAGATGCGCTCGACGGCCTCGGCCTCCTGCACCCGCTGGAAGGCCTGGACCATCGCGGTCTCCTCGGCCGCCAGGTCGCTCGACCAGGTGGTCAGGTCGGTCTCGTAGGCCTCTACCTCGCGCCGCACCCGGTCGCACTCGGCCTGGAGCGCAGCCGCGTCGTCCTCGGTCGCCGTCGCGATCTCGCCCCGCAGCCGCGCGACCTCGCCGGCGAGGTGGGAGCGTCGCTCCTCCAGGTCCGTACGACGGTCCAGCAGGCGCTGGAGCTCGTCGGCGTGGGCATCGACGCGGGTCGCGACGGAGCGCAGGGCCAGCGACATCGAGTCCGCCCGGCGACCGATCGGGGCGATGGTCTCGTGGTATCGCTCGGAGCCGCGACCGGTCCAGTCACCGATGCGCGCGTCCCCGGCCACGAACGTGCCGAGGTCGTCGATCTGGGCCGACGCCGCGAGCAGGTCGCCACCGCAGTCGCGAACCGCACCGGGTTGGCAGGTGAGCAGTGGGACCGGGCGCGGCTGGGGTGGCAGCGTGATCGTGGTCATCGCTGCTCCGTCACGTAGGTCGAGAGGAGGAAGAGGTCGATCCCGGCGGCCTCGTCGCTGCTGACGTAGTCCTGGATGACGACCCGGAGCCCGTCGGCTCGTGCCTCGGAGTCGGTGCCGAGCGTCTCGGCGTGGCGCTGCCACTGGGTCAGGAAGCGCGAGGCCGCTCCCGAGACCGCACGCGTGAACCCGTCCGTGCCGGCGCCGCCGACCTGACCTGCAGCGGCGTCAAGGTCGAGGTGCTGGTCGTCCCAGCGCTGGGAGGCGACGCCGACCGAGAGCGGCACGACCTCCATCACCGACCACCCGCCTGTGGTCGCACCGGGGGACGGGTCAGCTCCCGGGCGCGGTCCTGCCCGACCGGCAGGGACTCGGAGGCCAGCTCGACGAGCAGCGTGCCCGACCCTTCGGCGTACGACGCGGTGAGCGTGAGCTCGTCGAGGTAGCCGACGAGCCGCTCGACCGGACCGTCGGGCCGCGTGACGGCCCAGCCGTCGGACTCGAGCTCGGCGCGCAGGGCGACGAGCACGTGGAAGCCGTCGTCGCGACGCGTGACGAGGCGCGCGGTCGCACGCACTGTCTCCGGACCGGTGCCGAAGGTGCAGCGTGGCCGCGGCCGATCGTCACTGTCGGGAGCCACCATGGACCACAGGCCCCGGGCGACGGCCTCGACCCGCAGCAAGGTGGAGGAGACCACCTCGTCGGACACCGGATCAGCAGCGTCGGGCGGGCCGAGTGGTGGCAGCAGCACGACGTCGACATCGCGATGACGCCGTCGCAGGACGTCGAAGAACGGGTCACCGACAGGGTCCGAGAGGGGGCGCAGCTCCATGCGTAGGAGCGTGCCCACGTCAGCGAGGAGGAAACTCCACCGCCCGCAGCGTGTGGACCGGAGCGTGGACCGGAGCGTGGATCAGTGCTGCGGGAACCAGATCGCGATCTCGCGCTCGGCGGACTCGGGCGAGTCCGATCCGTGCACGAGGTTCTCGCGGTTGGAGAGCGACAGGTCGCCGCGGATCGTGCCGGGCGCAGCCTTGCGGCCGTCGGTCGCGCCGTTGATCGCGCGCACGACCTCGATCGCCTCGTCACCCTCGAGCAGGAGGGCCACCAGGGGACCGCTGGTCACGAAGGCACGCAGCGGCGGGTAGAAGTCGCGCTCGACGTGCTCGACGTAGTGCTCGTCGGCCTTCGAGCCGTCGATCAGGCGGTGCTCCATCGCCACGATCGTGAGGCCCTTGGCCTCGAAGCGGGACAGCACCTCCCCGACCAGTCCGCGCTTGACGGTGTCGGGCTTGAGGAGGACGAGGGTGCGCTGGCTCATGGCCCGCACCCTAGGCCATGGCCCTCGCGACCCGGCCGAGACGGGCAGCACGGCTGACCACGTCGGCAGGCACCGGCCCGCTCGCGTCGTCGCCCGTGACGGGAGTGTCCGCGACCCGCCGGATCGGGATCACCCCGCCCCAGGTCCCTGCCTCGACGTCCTCGACGTCGTCGACGGGACCTTCGGCGCGCACCTTGAGCGAGGCATCATGGAGGGGTACGGCGAGCACCGAGGTCGCTGCCAGCTCCTTGCGCGTGCTGGGGCGCAGGGTCGCGGAGCGGCCGGGGACCATGTGGTCGACGGTGAGGGCGAGGGCGTGGGCCTTCTCGTCGGCATCGGTGACGATGCGGGCCACGCCGACGATGACCGCCGAGCGGTAGTTCATCGAGTGGTGGAAGGCCGACCGCGCCGCGACCAGGCCGTCGACCTCGGTGACGGTCACGCAGACGGTGGTGGCCCCCGAGCGGTTGAGCCAGCGCGCCGCGACCGAGCCGTGCACGTAGAGCGTGCCACCCTCGTCCGGACCGTCGAGGTCGACCGCGAAGGCGACCGGGAGCACCACCGGGTGGTCGCCGACGTCGACGCCGAGGTGGGCCACGAGCGCGTCATCGAGCAGCGCGTGGAGCGCGGTGCGGTCCTCGACGGCGCGGTTGCGGCCACGGTTGACCGTGGTCCGGGCGGTGGGCGAGAGCGGGGCGAGCGTCATGCGTCTAGTCTGGACGGTGAGTGGCCCGTCGTCACGGGCCAATTTGCCCTCACTCCAACAGGACACTCGTGGCCACCCTGATCGTCGACCTCGACCGAGCCGGACCGATCCCGCTCGGCGTCCAGCTCAGTGGTCAGGTCCGCTCCCGCATCACCGGCGGCCTCCTCGCACCCGGCGAGCGTCTGCCCAGCAGCCGGGCACTGGCGCGCGAGCTGGGGGTCGCCCGCTCGGTCACCGAGCAGGCCTATGCCCAGCTCGTCGCGGAGGGCTGGCTCGAGGGCCGGCACGGGTCGGGCACCTACGTCGCGGCGAGCGGTCCGCTGGCAAGTCCCACCCGGCACCGTCGCCCGGCTGCGACTCCCGATCGGCCACTGCTCCGGCTCGACTCCGGAACCCCCTGGATCGACGACCGGCACCGACCCGCCTGGCGACGCGCCTGGCGCGAGGTCAGCGCCGCGACTCCCCCGCGCGGCTACGACGACCCACGCGGCCTGCCGGAGCTGCGCGCCGAGCTCGCCGCCCGGCTGACCCGCACCCGTGGGCTCGACGTCCACCCCGACGAGGTCCTCGTCACCGCCGGCACCACCGATGGGCTGCGGCACCTCATGACCGCCCTCGGGCCGGGTGACGTCGTGGTCGAGGACCCGGGCTACCGAGCTGCCGTCGAGACCATCCGCGCGACCGGACGCCGTGTCGTCGACCTCCCGGCACTCTCGCCCGTCACGGACCTGCGCGACGTCGTCGCGGCCTACGTCACTCCCGCACACCAGCACCCGCTCGGCCCGCCGATGTCCGGCGCCGACCGGCTCTCGCTCCTGGCCGCCGCCGACACCGCGGACGCCCTGGTCGTGGAGGACGACTACGACTCGGAGTTCCGCTACGACGTCGCACCGATCCCCGCGCTGGCCAGCCTGGACCGCGACCGGGTCGCCTATCTCGGCACGGCCAGCAAGGCCGTCGCCCCCAGCCTCAGGCTCGGCTGGCTGGTCGCTCCCGCAGGCGTTCGCGAGCGCGTCGAGCACCACCGCGCCCTCACCCACGACGCGGCGTCCTGGCCGGTCCAGCGAGCATTCCTGTCCCTCCTGCGCGACGGCTACGTCGACCGCGTCGTCCGCTCCGCGCGCCGGGTCTATGCCGACCGTGCGACGCGCGTGGCGGCCGCGCTCACGCCGTACGTCGAGGCGCCGGTGGCGGGCATGTACGCCGCCGTGGTGCTCCCCCGCCCCCTCGCGCTGGCCGCCCACCGGGCCGCCCGCGACGCCGGCTTCGACGTGCCACTGCTCTCGGACTACTGCCGCACGGCCGACCTGCACGGCCTGATCGTCGGCTTCGGCGGCTGCACCGACGCCGAGCTCGACAGGGCGCTCGCGGTGCTGGCCGGGGTGCTCGGGAGCTGAGCCAGCCTCAGTCGGCCTGGCCCTCGGCCTCGACCTCGGCAGCGAGCTCGGCGTCGAGGGCGGCGTAGGCCGCGGCACGCTCGCTCTCGATCTTGCGGCCCAGGAAGTCGGCGGTGCCCCACAGCAGGGCGAAGATGCCGCCGAGGACGAACATCAGCGGGATCACGAAGCCGAGTGCGATCGCTGCGAGCTGGATGGCCCAGCCCAGCAGGTAGCCCCACTCGGCGCGCAGGACGCCGGCCACGAGCAGGCAGGCGACCATCAGGCCCAGACCGACCGACAGCGCGGTGGCGACGCCGACATCGGCGATCACGATCATGACCGGCGTCGTGAGCCCGAGGGTGATCGCCTCGAGGCTGAGGATGGCGGCGCACATGCCGCGACGCGGCGAGCGCTGACGATCGCTCATGAACGGCGCCTCCTGATCAGGGCACGGGCCTCTCCGACGGTGACCACGGATCCGGTGACGAGCACGGCACCGGAGCCGAGCGACTGGCCGGCGTCCTCGCCCGACTCCGCCATCGCAGCGGCCTCGTCGATGGCACTGGCGAGGTCGGGCTCGACGCTGACGCGGTCCTCGCCGAACACCTCGATCGCGACCTGCGCGAGCTCGGCGGCCGGCATCGCGCGGTGCGTGGAGTTCTGCGTGCACACGATGTGGGCGAAGTGCGGCTCGAACGCCGACAGCAGGCCCTCGTAGTCCTTGTCGGCCATGACCCCGACGACGCCGATCAGCGGGGAGAAGGCGAACGAGTCGTCGAGCGCGTCCGCGATCGCCTCCGCGCCGTGCGGGTTGTGCGCGGAGTCGAGGACGATCGTGGGGCTGCGTCGCACGATCTCGAGGCGACCGGGCGAGCTGACCTCGGCGAACGCCGCGCGCACGAGCTCCTCGTCGAGGGGCTGGTCGCCGGCGAAGGCCTCGACTGCCGCCAGCGCGACGACGGCGTTCTGCGCCTGGTGCGCACCGTAGAGCGGCAGGAAGACGTCGTCGTAGCGTGCGCGCAAGCCCTGAAGGGACACGACCTGGCCGCCGACCGCGGGGACCCGCGAGATCACGCCGAACTCCATGCCCTCGCGCACGACGGTGGCACCGACCTCGACGGCCCGGGCGAGCAGCACCTGGGCGACATCGGGGGTCTGCTGGGCGAGGACCGCGAGGGAGCCTGACTTGATGATGCCGGCCTTCTCGGCGGCGATGTCGACGGGTGTGTCGCCGAGGTACTGGCTGTGGTCGACCGCGATCGGCAGCACCACGGCGACCGTCGCGTCCGCGACGTTGGTGGCGTCCCACGAGCCGCCCATGCCGACCTCGACGACGGCGACGTCGACCGGAGCGTCCGCAAAGGCGGCGAAGGCCATGCCGACGACCGTCTCGAAGAACGACAGCGGGTGGGCCTCGGAGGAGTCGACGAGGTGCGTGAACGGCGCCACGTCGTTGAAGGCGCGAACGAAGCCCTCGTCGTCGAGCTGCTCGCCGTCGATGCTGATCCGCTCGGTCATGCGCTCGACGTGGGGCGAGGTGAAGCGACCCGTGCGCAGGTCGAGCGCGCGCAACAGCGTGTCGATCATCCGCGAGGTCGTCGTCTTGCCGTTGGTGCCGGTCAGGTGGATCACGGGGTAGGACGCCTGGGGGTCGCCCAGCAGCTCGGCGAAGGCGCGGATCCGGTCGAGCGACGGCTCGAGCCTGGTCTCCGGCCAGCGGGAGAGCAGGGCGTCCTCGACCTCGGCGAAGGTCTCGGCCAGACGGGGTTCTTCAGGGGTCTCGGTCATCTCACCTCCGAGTCTAGGGACCCGACCCCTCGACCCGAGACTGGAACAGGTTCTAGTCTGCACGCATGAGGACCACGGTCGCGATCGTCAACGAGCAGGGACAGGACTTCACCTTCGAGGAGGTGGAGATCGACGGACCACGCGCCGACGAGGTGCTGGTGCGCATCGTCGCCACCGGCCTGTGCCACACCGACATCACGATGCGCACGATGCTGCCACCGGAGATGTTCCCCAACGTCTTCGGCCACGAGGGCGCGGGCGTCGTGGAGGAGGTCGGCGCCGACGTCAGCGGCATCGCCGTGGGCGACCACGTCGTGCTCAGCCTGCGCTCGTGCCGGAGCTGCGCGAAGTGCGACGCCGGCATGATCGGCTATTGCGAGTCCAGCCTGATGATCAACTACATGGGCATGCGGATGGACGGCTCCACCACCTACTCGCGCGACGGCTCCCCCGTCTTCGGCTCCTTCTTCGGCCAGTCCAGCTTCTCCCAGCACGCGATCGCCTACGCCGACAACGTGGTCGTCGTCGACAAGGCGCTGGACCTCACCAAGATCGCGCCCTACGGCTGTGGTTTCCAGACCGGCGCCGGCGCCGTGCTCAACGTGCTCCAGCCGGGTCCGACCGACAGCCTGGCGGTCTACGGCGTGGGCGCCGTGGGGCTCGCCGCCATCGCCGCCGCCAAGGCGCAGGGCGTGGGGACGATCATCGCGGTCGACCTGATGCAGAGCCGCCTCGACGTCGCGGCGCGCTACGGCGCGATCGGCGTCAACCCCGCCGAGCTCGCGCAGACCGGTCTGGGCAGCCCGCTGGTCGACCGCGTCAAGGAGCTGAGCGGCGGCGGGACGAGCGGGGCAGTCGACACGACCGCCGTACCGGCCGTCATCAAGCAGGCCGCTCAGGCCCTCGGCGTGCGCGGACAGCTGGTCATCCTCGGCCTCGGCGCCGAGGAGTTCCCCGTCGACGCGATCGACATCATGCAGAACGGCAAGGTCATCCGCGGCAGCGTGGAGGGGGACTCCGACCCGCTGACGATGGTGCCGCGGTTGATCGAGATGCACGAGGCCGGCCAGTTCGACGTCGACGACCTGATGGTCAGCTACCCGTTCACTCAGATCAACACCGCCATCAGCGACGTGAGCACCGGCAAGGTGGTCAAGCCCGTCCTGGTCTGGTGACGCTGCTCATCCACCGCCGGTCAGCGGATGACCAGGTTGACCATGTCCTCGACGCGGCGAAAGCCGATCGCCTCATAGATCTTGTTGGACGTCGGGTTGGCCTGGTCGGTGAAGAGGCAGGCGCGCACGCCTTCGTCGAGCAGCCGCTGCGAGACGGCAGCCACCGTCGCGCTCGCGTAGCCATGGCCGCGGGCCTCACGCGGTGTGTAGACCGGCCCGATGCGGGCCACGCCGAAGGACGGCGGGTTGTGCGCCGTCAGGTGGACGACGCGACCCTCGTCCTCCCACAACCACACCAGGCCCTCGTCGATGCGCCTGGCCATCTCGTCGGCCTCCATCGGCTCGCCCTCCTCCAGGGGCTCTGACCCCGCCTGTTCGGCGGCGTCTGCGGCGAAGGCGTCCCACCAGCGCACGGCCAGGTCGCCGTCCTCGGCCCGCGCGGGCCGAAGCCGGCCCGACGGCTGCGCAGGTGCCACCACATCGGCGACCTCCCACAGCCGCATGTGCTCATGGACCGAGGCCGTGCCGCCAGTGGCGCGGGCGATCTCGTCGGCCACGTGACCGCTCGCGACGAGCGCGCCGTTGACGGCCCTGACCTCCTCGCCCCGTTCCAGGACCTCCCGCGCCAGGGCGCGAGCGGCGGTCTCGGGCATCGGCAGCACATAGAGCCAGTACGGCGCGAAGGGCGCTGTGCGCATCGCGACACCGACCACCGTGTCGCCTTCGCGGACCGCGGCCCACCAGCGAGGGTGGTCGCCACGGGGCTCGCCCCGACGGTCCGCCGCGAGCAGCTTGTGGGACACGCTCGACACCACGGTGGTGAGCACCGGGTCCTGCTGGAGATGGGCCTCGGCGTGGCTGAGGAACTCCGCCGGGTCGTTGTAGAACTGCACGTCCGTCATCCCTGAAACCTAGGCGTGGTCACGCGCCCGGGACCAGTGGATTAAGCGGGTGATGGCCACCACTAGGATTTGTGCATGACCGAGATCATCGACAGCCAGGCACCGGACGAGACGCGCACCGACAGCGGCGCCGTCGTACCCGCGAAGCCGGCCCTCGAGGGTCTCGAGGAGAAGTGGTCCGCGCAGTGGAAGGCCGATGGCACCTACGCCTTCGACCGCACCCAGCCGCGCGAGAACGTCTTCTCGATCGACACCCCTCCGCCGACCGTCAGCGGCAGCCTGCACGTCGGGCACGTCTTCTCCTACAGCCACACCGACCTGATCGCACGCTTCCAGCGCATGCGCGGCAAGTCGGTCTTCTACCCGATGGGCTGGGACGACAACGGACTGCCGACCGAGCGTCGGGTCCAGAACTACTTCGGCGTGCGCTGCGACCCCTCGCTGCCCTACGACGCCGACTTCACCGCGCCGGAGAAGCCGGACCCCAAGAAGCAGGTCCCGATCTCGCGGCCCAACTTCATCGAGCTCTGCGAGCAGCTGGTCGAGCAGGACGAGCAGGTCTTCGAGTCGCTATGGCGCACGCTCGGCCTCTCCGTCGACTGGGACCAGACCTACACAACCATCGGCCCAAAGGCCCAGAAGGTCAGCCAGACCGCGTTCCTGCGCAACTACGCCCGGGGCGAGGCCTACCTCCAGGACGCGCCGACCCTCTGGGACGTCACCTTCCAGACCGCGGTGGCTCAGGCCGAGCTCGAGGCACGCGACTACGCCGGGGCCTACCACCGCGTGACCTTCCATCGTCCCGACGGCCAGACGGTCGCGATCGAGACCACCCGCCCCGAGCTGATCCCCAGCGTCGTGGCGCTGATCGCCCATCCCGACGACGAGCGCTACCAGCCGCTCTTCGGCACGACGGTCGCCTCGCCCGTCTTCGGCGTCGAGATCCCGGTCGTGGCGCACCCCGCCGCCGACATGGACAAGGGGGCCGGCATCGCGATGTGCTGCACGTTCGGTGACCTCACCGACGTCACCTGGTGGCGCGAGCTCGACCTCCCGGTCCGCACGGTCATCGGCCGTGACGGTCGTTTCCTCCGCGAGACGCCGGAGTGGCTCGCCCACGATCGCGCAGCGACGGCCTACGCCGAGCTCGCCGGCAAGACGGTCTTCTCCGCCCGCGAGGCCATGGTGGCCGCGCTGCGCGAGTCCGAGGACCTCGTCGGCGAACCCACCCCGACCCAGCGCATGGCCAACTTCTACGAGAAGGGCGACAAGCCCCTCGAGATCGTGGCCACCCGCCAGTGGTACATCCGCAACGGTGGTCGCGACGCGGCCCTGCGCAGCGAGATGCTCGACCGCGGCGCAGAGATCCAGTGGCTGCCCGCGCACATGCGCCACCGCTACGACAACTGGGTCGGCGGCCTCAACGGCGACTGGCTGGTCTCTCGGCAGCGCTTCTTCGGCATCCCCTTCCCCGTCTGGTACCCCCTCGACGACGAGGGCGAGCCCGACTACGCGCACCCGCTGATGCCGGCCGAGGCCGAGCTGCCGGTCGACCCGTCCACGCAGGCGCCGCAGGGCTACTCCGAGGAGCAGCGGGGCGAGCCGGGCGGCTTCCTGGGCGACCCCGACGTGATGGACACCTGGGCGACCTCGTCGCTCACGCCCCAGATCGCCGGCGGCTGGGAGACCGACGACGACCTGTGGCAGCGCGTCTTCCCGATGGACCTCGCCACCCAGGCCCACGACATCATCCGGACCTGGCTGTTCTCCCGCATCGTGCGCTCCCACTTCGAGAACCACGCCGCACCGTGGTCGCACGCCCTCATCTCGGGTTTCATCGTCGACCCCGACCGCAAGAAGATGTCGAAGTCCAAGGGCAACGTGGTGGTCCCCGACGAGATCCTCGGCAAGTACGGCGCCGACGCGGTCCGTTGGCGTGCTGCGATCGCCCGGCCCGGCCTCGACTCGCCCTTCGACGAGTCGCAGATGAAGGTCGGACGTCGCCTGGCGATGAAGGTCCTCAACGTCTCCAAGTTCGTCCTCGGTGGCGTCGGGGCGACGTCGGCCAACTCGGTGGAGGTCACCGAACCCATCGACTGTGCCCTCCTGGGCCGGCTGGCCGCGGTCGTCACCAAGGCCACGGACGCGTTCGAGGCCTACGACTACACGACGGCGCTCGAGGTCAGCGAGAAGTTCTTCTGGGAGTTCTGCGACGACTACGTGGAGCTCGTCAAGGCTCGCGCCTACGACGAGGACGGCGGCGCCCCCACCGAGTCGGCCCGCGCCACGCTCGCCCTGGCACTCAAGGTGCAGCTGCGCCTGCTCGCGCCGTTCCTGCCCTACGTGACCGAGGAGGTCTGGTCGTGGTGGCAGGAGGGTTCGATCCACCGCAGCGAGTGGCCACTGGTCGCCGAGCTCGGCTCTGCCGCGGCCTCCGACCCGGCGGCCGTCGATGCGGTGGCCGCGGCCCTGGTCGGCATCCGCAGCGCCAAGTCCCAGGCCAAGGTCTCGATGCGTGCCGAGCTGTCACGCGTGGAGATCTCCGGACCGGAGCTGCTCGTGCGTGCCGCCGAGCTCGCCGAGCGGGACCTGCGCTCGTCCGGCAAGATCACCGGCGACCTGGTCTTCACCGTCACCGATGCCACCGCACTGTCGGTGGTTGCGGAGCTCGCGCCAACCGACTGACGCCCCACGCCTGAGGCGAGGGCTACCGGTGACCCCGGTGGCCCTTGCCGCCCTTGTCCCGGTCCCCGTGCTTCGACCCGTGGCCCTTGCCAGCCTTGTCCCGGTCGCCCTTGTCCCGGTCGCCGTGCTTCGAGCCGTGGCCCTTGCCACCCTTGTCCCGGTCGCCGTGCTTCGACCCGTGGCCCTTGCCACCCTTGTCCCGGTCGCCGTGCTTCGACCCGTGGGCCTTGCCACCCTTGTCGCCGTCACCGTGCGTGGAGCCGTGGCCTCGGGACCCGTTGCGCCTGCCGGGTTTGGCGCCCTGCCCGCGATCGGGGCGAGTGGTCGATCGGGTCGGCGTGGAGACGACCGGTCGCGTCACCTCGACGACCGCCACGGCCGGCGTGAGGGCGGGTTCGGGCGCGACGGGGGCTGCCTTGACGGGGGGTCGGGGCGCGATCTCGACGCCCGCGGCCACCTCCTGCACGGCCTCGATGCCGGTCGTGAGGAAGCCCCGCACCGCGTCGCTGCGCAGGGCGCTGGCCATGATCACGGCGCACACGAGCGCGACGGCACAGAATGCCATCAGCGGTCGCCGCTGCTCGCTGCTCATCGTCTCTCCCAAGTGACGTCCGGTGCGATGCTTCTCGTCACCAGTCTGGAGACACAACGAAGCTGTGCCAACTCAGGGAACGCCCACGGCACAGATGTCTAGACCGCGACGTGCCACGAGCGGGAGGGCCTCACGCGGACTTCTTCTTCTTGGCCTCGGACTCACGCAGGACCAGCGTCGGCGCGACGTCCTCGAGGACCACCTCGCCGGTCACGATGACCTTGGCGATGTCACCACGGGAGGGGACCTCGTACATCACGTGGAGGAGGACCTCCTCGATGATGGCGCGCAGCCCACGAGCACCCGTGCCGCGCTCCATCGCCTTGTCGGCGATGGCCTTGATGGCGTCCACGGTGAACTCCAGCTCAACGCCGTCGATCTCGAAGAGCTTCTGGTATTGCTTGACCAGCGCGTTGCGCGGCTCGGTGAGGATCTGCACGAGCGCGTCCTGGTCGAGCTTGGTGACGCTCGCGATCAGCGGCAGACGGCCGATGAATTCGGGGATCAGGCCGAACTTGGTGAGGTCCTCGGGACGGACCTGCGAGAGCAGGTCCTCGGCGTCGCGCTCGGCGGCCGTGCGGACGTCGGCGGTGAAGCCGAGGTTCTTCTTGCCGACCCGCTGCTCGACGATGTGCTCGAGGCCCGCGAAGGCACCACCCACCACGAAGAGGATGTTGGTGGTGTCGATCTGGATGAACTCCTGGTGCGGGTGCTTGCGGCCACCCTGCGGTGGGACCGAGGCGGTCGTGCCCTCGATGATCTTGAGCAGCGCCTGCTGCACACCCTCGCCCGAGACGTCGCGCGTGATCGAGGGGTTCTCCGCCTTGCGGGCCACCTTGTCGATCTCGTCGATGTAGATGATGCCGGTCTCGGCCTTCTTGACGTCGTAGTCGGCGGCCTGGATCAACTTGAGCAGGATGTTCTCGACGTCTTCACCGACGTAGCCGGCCTCGGTAAGCGCCGTGGCGTCCGCGATGGCGAACGGGACGTTGAGCATCCGCGCGAGCGTCTGGGCGAGGTAGGTCTTGCCACAACCGGTCGGGCCGATCACCAAGATGTTGCTCTTGGCGACCTCGACGACCTCGTCCTTGCTGTGCTTGCCAGCGACCGGCTGGAGGCCGGACTGCACGCGCTTGTAGTGGTTGTAAACCGCAACGGCGAGCGACTTCTTGGCCTGCTCCTGCCCGATGACGTAGGAGTTGAGGAAGTCGAAGATCTCCTTCGGCTTGGGCAGCTCCTCGAGGCTGACCTCGGTCCCCTCGCTGAGCTCCTCCTCGATGATCTCGTTGCAGAGGTCGATGCACTCGTCGCAGATGTAGACGCCGGGTCCGGCGATGAGCTTCTTGACCTGCTTCTGGCTCTTGCCACAGAAGGAACACTTCAGCAGGTCGCCTCCGTCACCGATGCGTGCCACGGGGTCATCTCCTTCATGCGGTTGAGCGAGTCGAGCATTGGTGCAAACCACCCGAAGGTACCTGCTGGGACCCCCGGGAGGGGGTCGGACACGGCAACCTCCGGACAAGTCTGGCCACCTGGTCAGGTCAGGTGGCCAGCGTGCCTGATCAGGTCAGGGCGAGCGTCGATGCCTTGCGTGAGTCGAGCACCGTGTCGATGAGGCCGTAGTCGATGGCCTGGGCGGCGGTGAGGATCTTGTCGCGCTCGATGTCGCGGCTGACCTGCTCGGGATCACGACCGCTGTGGTCGCTGATCATCTTCTCGAGCAGCTCGCGCATCCGGAGGATCTCGTTGGCCTGGATCTCGATGTCCGAGGTCTGGCCGAACGTGCCCTCGGTGTAGGGCTGGTGGATGAGGATCCGGCTGTTGGGCAGGGCCATCCGTTTGCCGGGGGCACCTGCAGCGAGCAGGACCGCCGCCGCCGAGGCCGCCTGGCCGAGGCAGACGGTCTGCACGTCGGGGGTGATGAACTTCATCGTGTCGTAGATCGCGGTGAGCGCCGTGAAGGAGCCACCTGGCGAGTTGATGTAGATCTGGATGTCCTGGTCGGGGTTCATCGACTCCAGGCAGAGCAGCTGCGCCATGACGGCGTTGGCCACGTCGTCGGAGATCGGCGAGCCGAGGAAGATGATGCGGTCCTCGAAGAGCTTGCCGTAGGGGTCGATGCGGCGGAACCCGTAGGAGGTCCGCTCCTCCCACTGGGGGATGTAGTAGTTCATGGCACTCAGCCCTTCTGCCGCGCGGGGCGGCCCTCGTCGGCAGCGTCGCGAGCGCTCTTGATGACCTGGTCGACCAGGCCGTACGCGAGCGCCTGGTCGGCGGTGAACCAGCGGTCGCGGTCCGCGTCGTTCTCGATCTGCTCGACCGTCTGGCCGGTGTGCTCCGCGATGAGCTCGAGGAGGACCTTCTTGATGTGCAGCGACTGCTGCGCCTGGATCTTGATGTCGGAGGCCGAGCCGCCCATGCCGGAGGAGGGCTGGTGCATCATGATCCGCGCGTGCGGCAGGGCGTAGCGCTTGCCCTTGGTGCCGGCGCAGAGCAGGAACTGGCCCATCGAGGCGGCCAGGCCCATGCCGACGGTCGCGACGTCGTTGGGGATGTAGTTCATGGTGTCGTAGATCGCCATGCCGGCGTCCACGGAGCCACCGGGCGAGTTGATGTGCAGGAAGATGTCGGCCTCGGGGTCCTCTGCCGAGAGCAGGAGCAGCTGGGCGCAGATCGCGTTGGCGTTCTGGTCGCGCACCTCGGAGCCGAGGAACACGATGCGCTCTCGCAGCAGCCGCTGGTAGATGTGGTCGTCGAGGACGTTGAGCCCGCCGCCCGCGCCCATCTGGGGGCCGTGCGACGCGCCTGCGGGACTGGGAATCTGGTTCACGTGTTTGACAGTAGCCCGAAGGACCGACAGTTCCACGGGCATTGGGCCCCTGTTCGCCGAGAGCAGATTTCCCTCAGGTGGACTCGGCGCTGACCTTCAGCCGGGCCACGGTTGCGGCCATCCCCTGCTCGAGCTCGTCGGCATGGCCCTCGCTGCCACCGAGGAACAGTGGGGCGAAGGCACGACTGATCGCCGTGAGTGCGGTCGGCACGGGGCGGCGGTGCACGACGCGGGTGCCGGCGCCCTCGGCGGAGAGCTCCCAGATCCACCGCGCACCGCTCGAGCGGGTGTCCCAGGCGAGGGTGCGTCCGGGCTCCAGGACCGCCACCACCGAACGAGTCGGCCACACGACGACCTTGCGGCGGTTGATGCCGAGGTAGGCCTGCCCGACGCGCAGCCCGCCCGGCTTGAGCGGCACCATCCGCACCAGCTCGGGACTCCACTGCGCCATCTGCGAGAAGTCCGTCAGCAGCGACCACACCCGGTCAGGGACGGCGTCGATGACGGTCTCGACCCGCAGCTCGCGATCAGCACTCACGCGAGCCAGTCTCGCATGGCGGCGTGAACCTTCGGATGGTTGAGCAGACCGAAGTGGTCGGTGCGGCCGACGTGAAGGACATCGGCACCCGGGAACAGCTCGCTGCCGCGCTTGTCCCGCCCGTAGGCGGAGCTGGGGCGCACCAGCAGGTCACCCACCACGTGGCCCACGAGGTGGCGCTGCGACTCCGTGAGGGTCGCGGCTACCAGGCGGTAGCGCGCATGCGGCAGCGCCGGGACGTCGTGCGCCAGGCCGGCCACGAGGTCGTGCACGCCCACGGAGCGCCAGTCGAGGATCCGGCCGAACGCCGCTGTCTCGGGCAGCCGCGCCAGCCCGCGACTCCCGTGCCCGATCCCCCAGGCGATCGGAGCGCCGAGATGGGGCGTGCCGAGGGTGATGACGTCGGAGATGTGCTCGGCCCACGGCTGACCCGAGGCAGGCGGCTCGGCGGCGACCGCACCGGCCGCCCGGATCACCAGCCCGCCCAGGGAGTGACCGACCAGGGCCACGCGCGTCACGGGGATCGGCCAAGCGTCGACGAGACGCTGCATCAGTGCCGCCAGCGCCACGCCGTTCTCGCGCAGCGACAGGCCCGTGTTGGCGCGCAGGAAGAGCGGCGACCAGCCCTGCCCGGCCAGCGCCTCGCCGTACGTGGTGCCGATGTCGTCGCGGTGCAGGTCCCAGTAGGACTCGTTCTCGCACAGGCCGTGCAGGAACACCACCAGGCGCCCGCTCGCGTCCGGGTACGACGAGGCGAGGGCGTCGTGGGTGAGCTCGACGTCGCGCCCCCCGAGACGCACGGCCATCGGGATCGCCATCTGGGGTCGGTCACGCAGCAGCGTGTCGCCGATCAGGCCGTTGACGGCCGAGCTGACAAACCGACCACGCGGCGTCTCCTCGAGCCGGGGTCCGACCCCGGTGGCAGCGAGCTTGTCCAGACCGACCGACGCCGCGCGGAGGCCGGCGGTGAGACCCCCGTAGACCGCGCCCGCGATGCCGCGGTGCACCAGGTCGGGGACCGTCGAGGTGCCACCCGTGGCACGCCGCGCCACGCTTCCGACGCGGTCGGCGATGGCGAAGTGGGTGTCGCGCGCGCTCTTGACCACGAGCTCGCCGGCGACCTCGGAGAGCAGCGACAGGGCGTCGATGACGCTAGGCCCGGGCGGGACCACGGAGGCTTCGGACATGGCAGGACCCTACCGGATTGAGTGCACAGTCGTTCACTCAATCCGGCAGGGTTCGGATCACAGCTCGGTCAGGACTGAGCCGGTGCCTCGTCCGACTCCTCGGCAGCCTCGTCGGCTTCGACGACCTCGGCAGCCTCGTCGGCCTCGGCCGCGGGGGCCTCGACCTCGGGCTCGGGCTCACCGATGGTGCCGTCGGGTCGCAGGTTCTTCAGCTCCACCACGTTGCCGGAGGCGTCCTTGACGACCGCGGTCTCCACGATCGCCGCGAGCGCCTTGCCGCGCAGGATCTCCTGGACCATCTCCGGGATGTGGTTGTGCTCGAACATGTGGTTGGCGAACTCCTGGGGGTCCTGGCCCGACTGCTGGGCCCGGCGCACCAGGTGGCCGGAGAGCTCCTGCTGGTCGACGCCGAGCTCCTCCTTCTTCGCGATCTCGTCGAGGATGAACTGCGCGGCGACGGCGTCGCGGACCCGGCGGTCGAGGTCGGCCTCGAACTCCTCGACGGTCTGCTCCTCGTCCTCGAGGTACTTCTCCATGGAGATGCCGGCCTGGCCGAGCTGCTGCTCGATGTTCTGACGGCGGGCGTTGAGCTCGTCGGTGACCATGCTCTCGGGCAGCGGCACGGAGACCTTCTCGAGCAGGACCTCGAGGACGGCGTCGCGCGCGGCGGCGGCCTGCTCGAGGCGCTTGCCCCGGCCGAGGCGCTCGCGCACGTCGGCGGAGAGCTCCTCGATGGTGTCGAACTCGGAGGCGAGCTGGGCGAACTCGTCGTCGTAGTCCGGGAGCTCCTGCTCCTGGACCTGGCTGATGCTGACCTGGATCTCGACGGCCTCGCCGACCTGGTCACCACCCACGAGCTCGGAGGAGAACGTCTTGTCCTCGCCGGCGGACAGGCCGACGAGCGCCTCGTCGAGGCCCTCGACCATGCCACCGCGACCGACCTGGTAGCTCATGCCGCTCACCTCGGCGCCCTCGACGACCTCGCCGTCCTTCACGGCCTTGAGGTCGAGCACCACGAAGTCGCCGTCGGCGGCCGGGCGCTCGACGTCGGTCAGGGTCGCGAAACGCTCGCGGAGCGCCTTGACCTGCTCGTCGACGTCGTCGTCAGCGACCGTGACGTCCTCGACCTCGGCCTCGATGCCCTCGTAGGAGGGCAGCTCGATGGTGGGCTTCACGTCGACCTCGGCGGTGAACTCGAGGGTCTCGTTGTCCTCGAACTTGGTCACCTCGATGTCGGGCTGCGCGAGGGGCTGCAGGTCGTTGGCCTGGAGGGCCTCGATGTATTTCTGCGGCAGCACCTCGTTGATCGCCTCGTCCAGCACGGTGCCGCGCCCGACCTGACGGTCGATGACCATCGGGGGCACCTTGCCGCGACGGAAGCCGGGGATGTTGATCTGCTGGGCGATCTTCTTGTAGGCCGCGTCGAGGCTCGGCTTGAGCTCCTCGAAGGGCACCTCGACAGTCAGCTTGGCCCTGGTCGGGCTCAAGTTCTCGACGGCGCTCTTCACAGGTGGTCTCCTCATGGATGTGGATTGAAAGGCTGGTGCGTCGGGGCGACAGGACTCGAACCTGCGGTCTCCTGCTCCCAAAGCAGGCGCGCTAGCCACTACGCTACGCCCCGTCGTGCATGCTCAAGACGCCCTCCGCGGGTGCGGAGGAGCTCCTTGGAGCGGATGACGGGAATCGAACCCGCGTAATCAGTTTGGAAGACTGGAGCTCTACCATTGAGCTACATCCGCGCGTGTGCCTCCACGCCCGTCCGGAGCGTGAAATGTGCGGTTGTCATGGTGCCACACGCGCGGCACAGACCCCCAAACGGCCCCGTCGGACACGCACCTGCGCCGAGCGGCGTCAGGTGCGGTGGACCACCAGCATCGCCCGGTCGTCGTCGCGTGAGCCGAGCGCCTCGGTGAGGCGTGCGGCCGCACCATCGAACGAGCCACGCAACAGCGACTCGGCCTGGCCGAGCATCCGGTCGATGCCCAGGTCGATGTCGCGCCGCGGCTCCTCGACCATGCCGTCGGTGTAGAGCAGCAACGCATCACCGCGACCGAGGCGTCCGGTCGCGCAGTGGAACTCGGCATCCTCGATGAGGCCCAGGACGGGGCCCTCGGTGCGCAGCACGGACCAGCGACCCGAGCCGGCCAGGCGGTGCGCGGCCGGCGGGTGGCCCGCCGTACGGATCTGGAAGTCACCGGTGGCGAGGTCGAGCGAGAGGTGGACGGCGGTGGCGAAGCCCTCGTCCCAGTCCTGGCGCAGGAGGTAGTCGTTGGCCGCCGGCAGGAACTGCTCGGGTGGCAGGGCGCCGAGCAGGCCGCCGAACGAGCCCGAGAGCAGCAGGGCACGGGTGCCGGCCTCCTCCCCCTTGCCGGAGACGTCGACCACGACGACGTCGAGGGCCGATCCGTCGGGGCGACGTGTCGCGACCACGAAGTCGCCGGCGAAGAGGGTGCCACCGGCCGAGGTCAGCGCCGACTGGACCAGCCAGCCCTCCGGCAGGTCGGGGATGCCGCCTTGGGTGAGGATCCGGTCACGCAGGTCGATGAACATCGACTCACCACGCATGCCACCGACCCCCAGGTTCGCCCGCCGGAAGCTCGTGCCGAGGACGAAGGAGCCCATCGCGAACTGCACGGCCGTGGTAGCGACGATGCGCGGGGTGATCTCGACCTGGAGGGACACCGAGATCGTGAGCAGCACCATCAGGAGGATGACGAACCACGGCAGGGTGCGGGGACCCAGGAGGATGCTCGCCACGAGCAGCGGCAGCATCAGGGCGACGAACGGCATCTCGACCGGCCACAGGGCCACACCGACCGTGATGCCCACCGCGACCACGACCAGCCAGAGCGCGATCCGGGTCTCCGTCGTGAGCCCACGGCGCCGGAACAGCAGCCAGGCGCGACGCCACGGAGGCGTCACGACGGAGCTCTGGGCGTCAACGGTGGCAGTCATGGGTTTCCCGGCAGTGGAGGAGGAGGGGCTCAGCGTAGGGCTCGTGAGCGGAACGTGGGCTGGCAACGCGGACACCAGAACACGTTGCGTGACTGGAGGACGTCGGTCCGGACGCGCGACCCGCACACCAGGCAGGGCTGGCCGTGCCGACGGTAGACGTAGACCTCGCCGCCGTGGTCGTCGGCCCGCGGTGGGCGGCCCATCGCCTCGGGCGTGTGCTCGGGGCGCACGGTGTCGATGCGACCGGTGCGCACTCCTTCGGCCATGAGTACCACGAGGTCGTCCCACATCGCCGTCCAGCGGCTCACCTGGAGCGTGCTGCCGGGACGCAGCGGGTGCGTGCGGTGCCGGAAGAGGACCTCGGCCCGGTAGACGTTCCCGACCCCGGCCAGCACCGACTGGTCCATGAGCAGCCCCCCGATCGACGAGCGGCTGCGCCGGATCCGGTCCCAGGCGCGGTCAGGGTCCTGGTCGGCGCGCAGCGGATCCGGTCCGATGCGGGCAAGGACCGCGTCGCGCTGCGCACGCGTGACCAGGTCACAGGTGGTGGCGCCGCGCAGGTCGGCGTACGCCGCTCCCCGCGCGTCGCGGGCGAGGAGACGCAGGCGCACCTGGCCCACCGGCTCGGGCACCTCGTCGACGACCGGGTGCACCGCGAACGTGCCGTAGAGCCCGAGGTGGACGTGGACGAACACCTCGCCAGGGAAGCCGATGAACAGATGCTTGCCCCAGGACTCCGCGCTCTCCAGCACCTGGCCGTCGAGCAGGGCCGCGGACTCGGCGAAGCGCCCCTGCGGGCTGCCCACGCCCACGGCACGCCCGGCGAACGCGCCCGTCAGGTCCCGGGCCAGCCGGTGCAGGGTGTGGCCCTCAGGCATCGCGGTCAGGCATCGCGGCGGGCGGACTCCGGCAGCGGCGGCAGCTTGCCGGTCTGCTCGTAGGAGCCCAGCTGGGCGATCCGGCGGACGTGGCGCTCGTCGCCGGAGAAGGGGGTGGCGAGGAAGACCTCCACGAAGCGGGTCATGTCCTCGAGCGAGTGCATGCGGCCACCGACCGAGACGACGTTGGCGTCGTTGTGCTCGCGAGCGAGCACCGCGGTGTCCTCGGACCAGACCAGAGCCGAGCGGATGCCCGTGACCTTGTTGGCGGCCATCTGCTCGCCGTTGCCGGAGCCACCGACGACCACGCCGAGGCTGTCCTGGCCGACGGCCCGGTCCTCGGCCACGCCCGCCGCCGCTCGCAGGCAGAAGACGGGGTAGTCGTCGAGCGCGTCGTAGACGAAGGGCCCGTGGTCCACGGGTTCGTAGCCGTGCTCGCCCAACCAGGCCACCAGGTGGTCCTTGAGCTCGAGGCCGGCATGGTCGGATCCCACGTGGACGCGCATGGCGGGCATCTTTTCAGACGCTCGCGACAACCCAACCCGCCGTCCAGGCGTCACACCTTCTGGACGAGCCCCACGTCACACCCATCGACAATCCATTCTCGGGAGATCCTGTGCCTCACCACCGCCGACCCCTTGCCGCTCTCGCCGCAGGTGTCCTGGCCACCCTGACCCTGTCGCTGCTGCCCGGCTCCGCCGCCGCGGCACCAGCACCCGACGACCCCCTGGACGCGCTGCAGCACCCGCTCGCGCTCGACCGCGGTCCGGCGCCGCGGGTGATCTCGATGGTCGGCAACCTGGTGCGCTTCCCCGGCGGTCGCACGGTCCGCTTCACGCCACCCGCGGAAGTGACCGGCGGTGCGCGGCTGATCGGCGCCTGGCGCCGGGACGCGCTCGTGTGGGCGCCGACCGGGGCGAAGGAGGCCACGGCGTACCGGATCCGGCCCGGCGGTGCCGTGGTCCGCGTCGGCGGTCCGGTGCCGCACAGCTACGGCGGCGAGTCGGACTGGCAGGTGGCGGGAGACAAGCTGTGGATCGTCTCCTCCAACGCCAGCTTCAGGACAAGGCTGTCCCAGGTGGACCTCCCGAGCGGCCGCGTGCTCCGCCAGCGCACCTCGGGGAAGGGCCGCAGCTGGATCCTCCTCGACACGACCGAGCACCGGGCCCTGGTCTCGGACAGGTCGCTCGTGCAGGTGTGGCGGGGCAACGGGGAGCTCGAGACCCTGTTCCGCGGCCCGAACGGGGTCTACGGCGACGTGTCGTTCGGAAGCCTCGAGCACGACTGGTTCGCCCTGCGCACGAGCGACGGCACGCAGCTGCGACGGATCTCGCGGCCGGAACGCGTGGTGTGGAAGGCCGGCTTCGAGAACGAGATGCTGCCCTTCGACATCTCCGGCGACGGCAAGGTCCTGCTGACCACGCAGTACGAGACCTACTCCCCCGAGCTGCGCGCCGCGGGAACCGGACGCATCCTCCGGCGCTACGACGGCGGCTACGAGAACGCCTACAACGACAACGAGATGCTCGTCCTCGAGGGCAGTCGCGCGTTCCTCGTGGTGATGAACCTCCGCGTGGACGGCAAGCCTCGCGAGGTGCTGGTGCGCTGCACCGTCGGCGGCGACTGCGAGCGCGCCTCGCGGATCGCGTCCAGGATCACCCTGCAGACCTACGGCTCCTGACACCGGCAAGGAAGCCGGCCACCTGGCGCGTCAGCTGCTCCGCGGCCGGGAAGACCCGGTCGTGGCGCCAGAAGCCGTGGACCTGCCCGAGGACGCGCGAGGCCGAGACCTCGACGCCCTGCTCGGCGAGCAGCCGCGCGAGGTGCTCGCCCTCGTCGCGCAGGGGGTCGTGCTCGGCGGTCACGACGAGCGTCGGGGGCAAGGTGCCGAGCCGGTCAGAGTGCAGCGGCGCGAGATCGGGATCGGTCAGGTCGTCCGCGCTGGCGGCGTACTGCTTCCAGTACCAGGCCGCCTCGCGCGGGTCGAAGCCGTCGGCGGAGGTGACGTAGGAGTCGAAGCCCTGGCTGGGGTCGAGGAACGGGTAGATCAGCACGACCGCGTCGAAGCGGCCCGGCTGGCGCAACGCCGCCACGAGCGCGAGGTTGGCACCCGCGCTGTCGCCATGGGCGTACGTCGGCCCCTCGACGCCGAGGGCACCTCCCTCGCGTGCCACCCAGGCGAGCACCGTGTCGACGTCGTCGGGCGCGGCCGGGAAGCGGTGCTCGGGCGGGCGCCGGTAGTCGACGCTCAGGACCGCGGTGCCGGCACGGTTGGCCAGCCGTCGGGCGGGAGCGTCGTGCACCTCGATGTCGTTGAGGACGAAGCCACCGCCGTGCAGGTGCACGATCACCCCGGGCACGGCGTCCTCGGGCACGTAGAGCCGGCACGGCACGCCGTCGGCATCGAGGTCCGTCACCTGGGCGACGTCCTCACGGGGCTCGGCCAGCGCCGCCCGCTGCGCCTCGGCACGCGCGGCGTCGATGTCGAAGCCGGGGTCGTGGACCGGCCGCTCCCCCGCCGCGGCCACGACGGCGCGACGGGCCTCGGGGAAGAGCACCGCCCTAGCGCTGCATGAGCGCGTCGAGGCCCACGGCGATCGCCGCGGCCACGCGGAAGTCGATGCGCTGGTCAGGCACGTGCACGGTGTATTTGTCGCGGACAGAGCCCTGGCGTTCGACGCCCAGCAACGGCTCCCCGTTGGCGCCGACGAAGTCGAAGTGGATCGGCAGGAACGGGATGTCGGTGAAGCGACGGATGATCGCGATCGCCTGGCTCCGCTCCTGCCCCGTGCCGGCGTAGCCCGCTCCCTCCATGTGGAACGTCGAGCGCAGCAGGCTGGCCCCGAAGTCCTTCCGGAAGAACCCGATCTGGTTGCGCGCCTCGTCGAAGATGTCGTAGCCGGCGTTGAGGTCGATCTTCTTGCGGGCCTTGAAGCTGAAGACCGGGCGGGTCATCGTGTCGTCGGCGAAGAAGGTGACCTCCTCCTTGAAGGCCATCCGCTTCTGCTGCGCGACCCCCATCGACTGCCCGAAGGTGCCGTCGGGGTTGGCCGCGAACAGCTCGTAGCGGTTGGTCGTCATTGCGAACTTCTGCTTGACGTAGAACGTCGGCAGGTACATGGCGGTCATGGGCTGAGCCTAGAAGATCGTGTGCCGACCTCTGTGCAGCTCCGCCGCGTCGTTGGTCGGGTTGTCGGTCGACGGTCGGCGGTGTCGGGCCGTTCGTTCGTTGGGCGAGCGGCGGGTGCGCCCCCGTGCGAGCCCCTCGGGTGAGTCCGGGTCGAGCCGCGTGTTCGGTGGTGAGCCACGTGGTTGTGGGTCGAGCCGGCCGAGCCCCTGGGCGAGGCGGCGTCGAGACCCGCCGAGCCAGGAAGCAGGCCCACGGGGGACGCCCGTGGGGCCCACGAAAATGAGTTCGAAGAAAGTTTCGCTTGACGTCTCACCAGGTGGGATCCGGGGCCCGAAAGGGGGGCCGCTGTCGGTGGGCACGGCTTCAATGGATCTATGACCGAGCAGCCCGGAGGCGACGACAGCATCAGCGTGCTGACCGCGCTCCGAGGCGAGCGCGTGAACCGCGATCAGGCCGAGATCCGCCTCCTCCAGCACATCGTCGATTGGTGCGTGATCCATGAGACCGACGACGAAGACGCCGCGTCGTTCGGCGACCACGGCATCCCCCTCGCCGGCGACGGCGCCCCCTGGGTCCTCGAGTTCGCGGTCATGGAGCTCTGCGCCGCCCTCGGCCTCTCGACCGACGCCGGGAAGCGTCAGGTCGGGTCCGTCCTCGAGACCCGTTACCGGTTGCCGCGGCTGTGGGAGAGCGAGGTCGGTCGCGGAGCAGACCATGTGCCTGCCACCAGCGGGTGCGGCGTTCGTGGACCGCCACGTCGCCCACGTCGCACACAAGGTGTCCTACCTCCAGCTCAAGCGCCTCGTCGAGGAAGCCCGCACCCGGTTCGACCCCGCCGAGGCAGAGAAGCGCGCCCGCGCTGCCGCCGACTGGCGGCACGTGTCGATCCACACCCAGGACGTCGGGGTGAACGGCACCGTCGACCTCACCGGCACCCTGGACCTGCGCGACGCGCTCGACCTCGACGACGCCCTCAACCGGGGTGCGGCTGAGGTCGGGGTGGCGGGGTGCGAGGAGTCCCACGACGTACGCCGCTCCATCGCCGCCGGTGACCTCGCCCGCGGCACCCAGTCCCTCCCCTTCGACGAGACGGGTGAGGCGTCGACCACCGGGACGCCGCCGAGGAGCCGGGTCGTGCTCCACGTCCACCTCGCCGAGGCAACCCTCGATGGTGACGTGGAGGGGTGCCTGGGCCGGGTGGAGAACACGAGGTCGCCGATCTGGGTCGATCGGGTCCGCGACTGGTGCGCAGCATCCGACGTCCAGGTGATCGTGAAGCCAGTCATCGACCTGGCCGAGCACGTCCACGTCGAGGCCTACGAGATCCCCGACCGCCTCCGGGTCCAACGCGAACACATCGACCACCACTGCGTCTTCCCGTGGTGCACCAGACCAGCGAGATCCTGCGACATCGACCACGTCGTCGCCTACGAGCAAGGTGGGAGCACCTGCTCCGACAACACAGCACCCCTGTGTCGGGGGCACCACCGCGCCAAGACCCACTCCGGGTGGACCTACGACACGATCGACCACGGCGCCTACGTGTGGCGATCACCCAACCGGCTCTACTTCCGCGTCGACGGCACCGGCACCACCCCCGTCACGACGCCCAGCGCACCACCGGGCGAGACCTGAGTCCACCGGCCCCACACCCCGCCGCCGGCGGGGCCACAGGCACGTCCAGACCCGGACGGGGTGAGGACGGTCGTGGAGGATCCGAGGCCGACTGGAAACCCAGGTGCATCAGAGAGGAGAAGCGGGCTAGCTTCCCCGTCATGACGACCGACGCAGACGAGTGGTGGTCCGACGACGGCGAGGCTCGCGACATCTTCCGCCGGGGAGACTTCGTTCATCGGACGCCTCAACCCTGGACCCCGGCCGTTGCCCAACTGCTGCTCTACCTGGAATCAGTCGGCTACGACGCTGCCCCCCGTCACTGTGGATACGACGATGAAGGCCGTGAAATCCTGACCTTCCTGCCCGGCGAGGACGGTCCCGTCTCTTGGGGCTACCTGCACTCGGACGACGTACTCGCAAGCGTTGCACGACTGGTGCGCAGCTATCACGACACCGTGCGCGGATACCGACCCTCGCCCGACACGAAGTGGGCCGACTCGTTCGGTGCGCCAGGCGACGGCGAGGTCTTGTGTCATGGCGACTTCGCCCCCTGGAAACTGGTGTGGCAGGACCAACGAGCCGTTGGCATCTTCGACTGGGACTTCGTCCGCCCAGCCGAGCCGATGTTCGACGTCTACTACGCGATGGACTGGACCGTTCCCTTCCGGGATGACGAGACCTGCCGCGACTTCCACCACTTCGAGTTCGCGCCTGACCGGGCGCACCGCGTGGGCGTGTTCCTCGATGCCTACGGCGTCGAAGCGATACCGGCGAACGTGGCTGCCGGGGTGGCCGGCGTGCGCCGACGAGTCAAGGCCACGACGGCGTCGTTGGCCGAACGCGGGATCGAGCCGCAGGCGCAATGGGTGGCGGAAGGCCTGCTCGACAAGTCGGAGTCCACGTCTCGGTGGATTGAAGGCAACTCCGTCCTCTTCCAGCCCTGACTGCTGGCAGCCATGGCATCAACGTTCCTTTCATGCCGTCACGCCACGACCCGCGCGGCCCGGGTCTCGACGCCTACCCTCGCGCCGCCGGTCAGGGGCAGGTGCCGACCTCGACGCTGACGCAGGTGTCGGCGCCGCCACCGGGGTGGACCTCGTCGGTGCCGGGGCCGCCGTCGAGCTGGTCGTCGAAGGGGGAGCCCCAGAGCTCGTCGTCGCCGCCGAGGGTGAACACCTGGACCGGGCCGCCGGAGGAGAGGGCGACGACGCGGTCGGGGAGGTCGGCACCGGAATAGGTCCAGGCGGAGCCCCCGATCAGGTCGTAGGAGGTGAAGCGACGCACCCTGGCCAGGATCGTCCCCGTCGCCAACGTGCCCTGGCGTCGGGTGAGCACCAGCTCGCCCTCCACCCCGGTGGCGTCGAGCACGACGCTGTTGTTGCCGGTGCCGCCGTCGATGATCAGGTCATCGTGCACGGTGGCGTTGATCTGGTCGCCTCCGGCACCGCCGTCGATGATGACCGGGGCGTCGCTGGCGGTGAGTGCGAGGTCGGTCCCGTGGCCGAGGGAGATCTCGTCGGGGCCGGAGAAGGACGAGACCTGGTCGTCGCCGGCACCGGTGAAGACCAGGTCGCGGTCCCCCACAGCGTGATCGACGACCTGCCGCTCGGTGAGCACCTCGTCGTCGCCCGCGCCGGTGCGCACACGGTCGGCCCCCGCCCCGGCGACCACCTTCACGTCACCGGGCACGCGCACGTCCAGGACGTCGCCGAACCTCGACCCCACGACGGTGAGACGGCGGGCGCCCACGACCCGGTCACGCCCCTCGCCGATCACCACCCCGGGCGCGTCGCCGGGAGCGCCCAGCCTCATGCGGACCGGGCCGGCCGACTGGTCCCAGGCGAGGGTGTTGGGGAAGTTGCCGGTGTCGGCTGCGACGTGGAAGCCGACGTCGAGCAGGTCGTCGCCGGGGCCGCCGCGCAGCGTGTCGCCCGCGATCCCCGGCCCGCCCTGGTCCTCGAAGGCCCGGTCGCCCTCACCGTGCAGGCGGTCGTTCCCCGGCCCGCCCCACAGCACGTCGGCACCCGGCCCGGCGCACACGAGGTCGTCGCCACCGCCAGCGCGGACGACGTCGTCCCCACGACGGGCGACGATGACGTCGTGCCGCGGCGTCCCCACCAGCACGTCGCGACCGTCGGTCCCGACGAGGGTGGCGCGCTCGCCGTGGCACGTCGGCGGCACCGCACCGGCCTGAGCAGCATCGGCAGCAGGGACGACAGGCGCCAGGACGGCGAGCAGCAGCGGCGCGAGGAGGCCCGTCGTACGACGGGAGCGGGAGGTGGTCATGTCCATTGCGACGCTCGCCACGACGGATCGGTTCGCGGCCTATAGCGTGGCGCCATGTTCTCCAAGGTGTTGGTGGCCAACCGCGGCGAGATCGCTATCCGAGCCTTCCGTGCGGCCTACGAGGTCGGCGCGCGCACGGTGGCGGTCTTCCCGCACGAGGACCGCTGGTCGGAGCACCGGCTGAAGGCCGACGAGTCCTACGAGATCGGTGAGCGCGGGCACCCGGTACGCGCCTACCTCGACCCCGACGGGATCGTCGCGGTCGCGGTGAAGGCGGGGGCGGACGCGATCTACCCGGGCTACGGCTTCCTCTCGGAGAACCCCGCTCTGGCCGAGGCCTGCGCCAACGCCGGCATCACCTTCGTGGGCCCAACCGCCGAGGTGCTGACCCTGACGGGCAACAAGGCCCGCGCGATCGCGGCTGCGAAGGCCGCGGGCGTGCCGACGCTGGCCAGCGTCGAACCCTCGACCGACGTCGACGCCCTCATCGAGAGCGCCAGGGACATGGCGTTCCCGCTGTTCGTGAAGGCGGTCGCGGGTGGCGGCGGTCGCGGCATGCGCCGCGTGGACGACGCCAAGGACCTGCGCGAGGCGGTCGAGACCTGCATGCGTGAGGGCGAGGGCGCCTTCGGCGACCCGACCGTCTTCATCGAGCAGGCCGTCGTCGAGCCGCGCCACATCGAGGTCCAGATCCTCGCTGATGGTGAGGGCAACGTGATCCACCTCTTCGAGCGCGACTGCTCGGTGCAGCGCCGTCACCAGAAGGTCATCGAGATCGCGCCGGCGCCCAACCTCGACCCCGAGCTCCGAGAGCGGATGTGTGCCGACGCGGTGCGGTTCGCGAAGGAGATCGGCTACCGCAACGCCGGGACCGTGGAGTTCCTCCTCGACCCCGAGGGCAACTACGTCTTCATCGAGATGAACCCCCGCATCCAGGTCGAGCACACCGTGACCGAGGAGGTCACCGACGTCGACCTCGTCCAGTCCCAGCTGCGGATCGCCGCGGGTGAGACCCTCGCCGACCTCGGCCTGTCCCAGGACTCCATCGTGCTGCGCGGCGCCGCGCTGCAGTGCCGCATCACCACCGAGGACCCCGCCAACAACTTCCGACCCGACACCGGCGTCATCACGACCTACCGCTCCCCCGGCGGTGGCGGCGTGCGCCTCGACGGCGGTACGACGTACACCGGGGCCGAGGTCTCCGCGCACTTCGACTCGATGCTCGCCAAGCTCACCTGTCGCGGCCGCACCTTCGACATGGCGGTGCAGAAGGCGCAGCGGGCGGTCGCGGAGTTCCGCATCCGTGGCGTCTCCACCAACATCGCGTTCCTCCAGGCGGTCCTGGCGGACCCCGACTTCACCTCCGGGCACATCACCACCTCCTTCATCGAGACCCACCCCCAGCTCCTCCAGGCCCGCGCGTCCGGCGACCGCGGCACCAAGCTGCTGACCTACCTGGCCGACGTCACGGTCAACCAGCCCCACGGCCCGGCACCCTCGAGCCTCGACCCCGCGACCAAGCTGCCCGACGTGGCGCTCGACGTGCCCGCACCCGACGGCACCCGCCAGCAGCTGCTCGCGCTGGGGCCCGAAGCGTTCGCCCGCCAGCTGCGCGAGCAGACGAACGTCGCCGTGACCGACACGACCTTCCGCGACGCCCACCAGTCGCTGCTCGCCACCCGGGTGCGCACCAAGGACCTCCTCGCGGTCGCCGGGCACGTCGCCCGCACGACACCCGAGCTGTGGTCACTCGAGGCCTGGGGCGGGGCGACGTACGACGTGGCCCTGCGCTTCCTCGCCGAGGACCCCTGGGAACGGCTCGCCGCGATCCGCCAGGCGGTGCCGAACATCGGGCTCCAGATGCTGCTGCGCGGACGCAACACCGTCGGCTACACGCCCTACCCGACGGCCGTGACCAACGCGTTCGTCGCCGAGGCTGCCGCGACCGGCATCGACGTCTTCCGGATCTTCGACGCCCTCAACGACGTCGAGCAGATGCGACCCGCGATCGAGGCGGTCCGCGAGACCGGCACGACGATCGCCGAGGTCGCGCTCTGCTACACCGGCGACCTCTCGAGCCCCGACGAGAAGCTCTACACGCTCGACTACTACCTGAAGCTCGCCGAGCGCATCGTCGGGGCCGGCGCGCACGTGCTCTGCATCAAGGACATGGCCGGCCTGCTCCGCGCGCCCGCCGCCCGCACCCTCGTCACCGCCCTGCGCGACGAGTTCGACCTGCCGGTCCACCTCCACACCCACGACACCGCCGGCGGCCAGCTCGGCACGCTGCTCGCCGCCATCGACGCCGGCGTCGACGCCGTCGACGCAGCGACCGCCTCGATGGCCGGCACGACGTCGCAGCCGCCGCTGTCCGCGCTGGTGTCCGCGACCGATCACTCCGAGCGCGAGACCGGGCTCTCGCTGGCCGCGATCAACGCGCTCGAGCCCTACTGGGAGGCGACCCGTCGCGTCTACGCACCCTTTGAGTCGGGCCTGCCCGGGCCGACCGGTCGCGTCTACCGCCACGAGATCCCCGGCGGCCAGCTCTCCAACCTGCGGCAGCAGGCGATCGCACTCGGCCTGGGCGAGAAGTTCGAGCAGGTCGAGGACATGTATGCCGCGGCCAACGACATCCTCGGCCGCATCCCCAAGGTCACCCCGTCCTCCAAGGTCGTCGGCGACCTGGCGCTCTCGCTGGTCGGCATCGGCGCCGACCCGGCCGAGTTCGCCGAGGACCCCGCGAAGTTCGACATCCCCGACTCGGTCATCGGCTTCCTCAACGGCGAGCTCGGCGACCCCCCGGGCGGCTGGCCCGAGCCGTTCCGCACGAAGGCGCTCGAGGGCCGCACCTGGACGGCACCCGCCTCCGAGCTCACCGCCGGCCAGTCGGCGGCGCTGAGCGACGCGAGCTCCGCCACGCGTCGCCGCATGCTCAACGAGCTGCTCTTCCCCGGCCCCGCCAAGACCTTCGCCGAGTCGCGCCAGACCTACGGCGACATCTCGGTCCTGCCGACCCTCGACTACCTCTACGGCCTGCGACGCGGCGAGGAGCACGAGGTGGAGCTGGAGGAGGGCGTCACGCTGCTGCTGGGGCTGCAGGCCATCGGCGAGCCCGACGAGCGGGGCTACCGCAACGTGATGGCGACCATCAACGGCCAGATGCGCCCCATCAGCATCCGCGACTCCTCTGTCGCCTCCGAGGTCGCCGTCGCCGAGAAGGCCGACGCCTCCAAGCCCGGCCACGTCGCCGCCCCCTTCCAGGGCGCGGTCACCATCACCGTCGCAGAGGGCGACTCGGTCAAGGCCGGCGACACCGTCGCGACCATCGAGGCCATGAAGATGGAGGCCTCGATCACCGCCCCCGTCGACGGGACCGTCGAGCGCGTCATGCTCAACGGCACCCAGTCGGTCGAGGGCGGCGACCTGGTGCTCGTGCTGTCCTGAGCGGATCAGGGCTCAGTGACCCACGATGTCGCGCAGCACCTGCGGGTAGTTGGTGATGATCCCGTCGACGCCCCAGCGTGCGGCGCGACGCATGTCCTGGCCGGTGTTGACGGTCCAGACGTGGATCTCCATGCCTGCCTGGTGGACCTGGTCGATCGTGGCCTGCTCGGAGACGCCGAGTGCGGGGTTCACCTGCTCGGCCCACGTGGCGGCCTCGGTCACCTGCGCGGAGGTGGGACGGGTGCCGAAGAGCAGACCCACGGGCACGTCGGGCGCGAGGTCCTTGTAGCCGTGGAGCCACTCGTGGTCGAACGACTGGACCACGACGTCGTCGCGCATTAGCGCTGAGCGGAAGGCCGGCATGGAGCGCAGCTCCTTGTCGAGCTCGATGTCGATCCCGGGGTAGAGCGCCGGCGCCTTCGGCTCGAGCAGCATGCCCGCACGACCACCGATCGCCTCCACCCACTCGCGCAGGGTCGGCACCCGCTCACCCGCGAAGGCCGGGTCGAACCATGAGCCCGCGTCGAGCTGCTTGATCTCGGCCAGCGTGAAGTCACCGACGTTCCACGGCGCGCGGCCGGGGAAGACCTGCTCGACGTCGGTCGTTCGGGTCAGCGTCGTGTCGTGCACGATCACCAGCTCGCCGTCGGCCGTGCGCTGGATGTCGTTCTCCACGACGTCGGCACGCTGGCGCAGCGCGAGGCGTACGGCGGCCAACGTGTTCTCCGGCGCGGCACCCGAGGACCCGCGGTGGGCGACGACATCCACGTCGCTGATCGTGGACGTCGGCCGGGCCGGGGCTGCGGTGGCCGGCTGGACGAGGAGCCCCGTGCCGGTGAGGGCCAGGACGGGGACGATCGCGGCCATCAGGCGGGCGCGCGGAGCTAGGACGGACATGGAGTTCTCCCGAGAGTGGTGTCGTCGTCCGGGCCTGGTGGAGCCGGACGACCCGACCGTGCCGGGTCCAGGTCAACGCCCGCTCAACACTGGCTCAACACGCCCTCAACGGCGGGTGACGCGGAAGGTCATCCAGGTGGAACGAAGTCCGAGCACCGAGCGCAGCGTGTCGCCCGAGACCACGACGTTGCCCGCCGAGCCGGTGATGGTGATGGCCGCGATCCGGCCACCCCATTCCCCGTTGCCGTCGCGACGGGTGACCTTCAGCCCCGTCAGGTCGCCGAGCGTCGGCCACGCGCGCTCGAACGCCGTGTCGGCGATGCGCATCGACCAGGTGTGGACCGGGTTGCCGGCCCACCCGTCGTAGGGGTCCTCGACGGCGGCGAGGTAGGGCACGGAGCCGGCAGAGGTGAAGCCGCCGCTGCTCGAGGCGAACTGCGTGAAGGCCGGCGCGCCGTCGTAGGTCAGGATCACGCCGGCGGTGGCGCGCACGGCCGCGTTGGACGCCGGGTGCTCGGCCGCGACCCCGCCGTAGACCTGGCAGGAGGTCGTGTCGCAGAGCTCGTAGTGGGCGGCCTTCGGGTGCAGCCGCTCGTACGACGCGTAGGTGCGGGCCGCGACGGCCTGGGCGCGCACGGCCTCCGGGCTCCACGACGCCGGGATCTCCAGCGGGACGACCCCCTGGATGTAGGAGTCCATCAGGAGGTCGTTGACCGTGTCACGGGCGCTCGAGCCGGCGCTCGGGGCGCCCGCTCGTAGGCGACCGCGGTAGGGCCGCTCGCCGCTCGGCGTGACGAGCGTGATCGGGTCGCCGCCGGCGTAGAACTCGCCCTGGCCGCGCAGGTCGCGCCAGCGCCGCCAGTGGTCGGTCTTGAAGGACACCCGGTCGAGCCCGTTGGGAGCGACCGCGATCCGCCAGCGGCCGGCGCCGTTGTCGGGCAGCACCACCGGCGCTCCCCCGGCGGTGTCGCGCACGGTCAGGCCCGGCCTCGCGAGGACCTCGAGGTCGTCGGTCGTGTCGGCGCTGACCAGGACGGTGACGCGGCCCTTGGCCGTGCCGCGCGCCGTGCCGGGGTAGTAGAAGTCGAGGATCCGGCCGTGCTCGAGCCCCTGCCGGGCCGCCCCCTCGGCGCCGTACTGGCTCATGCCGTGGCCGTGGCCGTAGCCGTGCCCGGTGATGGTCACCCAGGCCGCCGAGGGGACCGTCCAGGTGTCGGCCGGGCGGGCCTGCGCCGGGCCGGTCGGCAGCAGCCCGGCGAGCATTCCGACCAGCAGTGCCGTGAGCGCGCCGGTCAGCGTGTGGGTGGCGCGACGACGCATGGGCGGGCTCCAGCAGGGTGACGGATGTGACGGGAGGACACCTGTGTGCACAGGTGTGACTGCCCATCGCACCACGCGTCCCAGGCAACCGCCACCGGTCCGGGATAACTACAGATCTGTAGTTAGGGAAGGCCCTCAGGAGACGCGGATGGTGAACCAGGTGGAGTAGAGGCCCAGCAGGAATCGGAAGTCATCGCCCGTGACGTCGACGCTGCCGTCCGTGCCGGTCAGCGTCACGGTGCCGACCCGGCCGCCCCACGCGCCGTGGCCGTCGCGGTCGCTGGTCTCGATCGAGGTGAGGTCGCCGATCTCCGGCCACTGCGCCTCGATGCGCGCGTCGCTCGTCGGCACCGTCCAGTCGTGGAAGTCGTTGCCGGGGAAGGCGTCGTACTTGTCCACCTTGGCGGGCAGGTAGGAGAACGCGCCGGCCGACGTCCAGCCGCCGCTGCTGGCGTTGAACTGCGCGAAGATCGCCTTGCCCGCCTTGGTCTGCACCTGGCCGCGGGTCGCGTCGACGGCCGCGCTGGTCGAGGCCACCTCGTCGGTGAAGCCGCCATAGACCTGGCAGGCGTCGGTGTCGCACAGGTCGTAGTGCCCGCGGTTCGTCGTCGCGCGGTCGAAGGCGGCGTAGGTGCGTGCGGCGACGGCCTGGGCACGCAGCGCCTGGGGGTGCCAGTACGACGGCACCTCGCGCGCCACGACCCCCTTGAGATAGGCGTCGAGGCCGACGACGTTGACGGTGTCGCGGTCCAGGCTGGTCCCGCTGCGGGGCGAGGCCGAACGTAGGGCACCCCGGTAGGCGTGGCTGCCGCCGGGGACGAACAGCCGCAGCGGTCGCCCGCCCGCGGAGAGCTCGGCGTCGCCCTTGACCACGGTGAGACGGCGCCAGGAGCCGGTCTTGAAGTCGATCGCGCTGCGCTTCCCGGCCAGCGGCGTGATGCGCCACAGCCGTGCCTTCGGTCGCGCCTTCGCCAGGTCGAGCGACCGACCGCCCGCGACGGAGCGGGCGGTGAGGCCGGGGCGGGCCGCGACGACGAGGTCACGCGACGTGTCGGCCGTGAGCAGCACCTTGATCGCCCCTCCGGCCTTCCCCGACGATGTGCCCGGGTAGTAGTAGCGCAGGATCTGGCGGTAGCCCAGCCCCTTCGTCGCCGCACGCTGCGCGCCGTACTGGGAGAGGCCGTGACCATGCCCGTTGCCGTGCCCCACGACCGTGATCGAGGCGCTGCCCGGCACCTGCCAGGTCGTGGCCGCGGCCGGTGCTCCCGGTGCGAGGGTGGCTGCGGCGGCGAGCGCGGTCGCGAGCAGGGAGAGGCGGACCCGAGAGGACGTCATGCTCAGCACCCTACGGAACGGCCGCCTGTGGCAGCATCCACGCATGGGTGCTCTCGGGTGGTTCAGGCAGCGCAGGCAGGACAGGCTCTTCCAGCTCGAGCTCGCCCGCGTGCAGCGCCGGCTCGTCGACGAGGACGTCACGCTCTTCGGGGAGCAGCTCAGCGACCTGCACGTCGAGACGATGACGACCGAGCTCGACGAGGACATGCGCGTCGACTACCAGAAGGCGCTCGACCTCTACGAGCAGGCGAAGCAGCGCTTCCACCGCGAGGCGACCGAGGCCACCGAGGCGACCGGGGCCGAGCTGGTCGCCGTCGGCAGCCTGTTGGAGGAGGGCCGCTTCCGCCGGGCGTGCGTGCTCGCCCGCCGCGACGGGAGCGAGCTGCCCGCGCGGCTGCCCCCCTGCTTCTTCAACCCCCAGCACGGGCCGTCGGTCTCCGAGCTGGGGTGGGCTCCCCCGGGCGGGGTCGAGCGCGCGGTGCCCGTGTGCCGGCGTGACCTCAACCGGATGCGCGACAACCTGATGCCCGACCTGCGGGTCGTGCGGATCGGCGGCCACTACGTCCCTTGGTACGCCGCCGGCAGCGCCTACGAGGCGCTCGAGGGCAGCGTCGACTCCCACGCGGTCACGGAGGGCAAGCGCTCGGCGCAGGCGAGCTATGCGCTCTACGTCGGTCCCGACCACAACGGGGTCACCGGCGGCGGCATGTTCGACAACTTCTGATGAGCGCCACGATCGTGAACGACCTCGCCCACCCGTGGCGCCTGCGGCGACCATCGTCGAGTCGGCGCAATGTTGGAGCCGGTCGTGCGACATCGCGCCGACTCGGCAATGCGCCTCAGACCCGGTGCAGCCGGCGGGCAGCCTCGGCGATCGAGCCGGACATCGACGGGTAGACCGTGAACGCCTGGGCGAGCTGGTCGGCGGTGAGAGACTCGGCGACCGCGATGGAGACCGGGTGGATCAGCTCGGAGGCGCGGGGCCCGACGACGACCCCGCCGACGACGATGCCGGTGCCGGGGCGGCAGAGCAGCTTGACGAAGCCGTCGTGCACGCCCTGCATCTTGGCGCGGGGGTTGCCCGAGAGGGGCAGCATGACGACCTCGGCGTTGATCTCGCCGGCGTCGACGGCTTTCTGGGTCCAGCCGACCGTCGCGATCTCGGGGGCGGTGAAGACGTTGGACGAGACCTTCTTGAGGTCGAGCGGGTGGACGGTGTCGCCGAGGAAGTGCCACATCGCGATGCGGCCCTGCATGGCCGCGACGGAGGCGAGCATGAGCACGCCGGTGCAGTCGCCGGCGGCGTAGACGCCGCGGGCCGACGTGCGCGAGACGCGGTCGACGTTGACGAAACCGCCGTCCTTGAGGATGACGCCGGCCTCCTCGAGGCCTATGTCGACGGTGTTCGGGATCGAGCCCAGGGCCAGGATGCAGTGGGATCCCTGGATGCTGCGGCCGTCGGTGAGCGTGACGGTGACGACGTCGCCGGCGCGGGTCACCGACTCCATGCGCGACTCCGACAAGAGCTTCATCCCACGACGCTTCGAGACCTCCTCGAGCACGAGGGAGGCGTCGGCGTCCTCGCCGGGCAGGACGCGGTCTCGTGAGGAGACCAGGGTGACCGGGATGCCGAGGGCGAGATAGGCGCTGGCGAACTCCGCACCGGTCACGCCGGAGCCCACGACGATGAGCTCGGTGGGGACCTCGGTCAGGTCGTAGACCTGTTCCCAGGTCAGGATCCGCTCGCCGTCGGGCTGTGCCGTCGGCAGGGTGCGGGGCGCAGCACCGGTCGCCACCAAGATGGCGTCGGCGTCGAGGCTCAGGTCGCCGACGACGACGCGGCCCGGACCATCCAGACGGCCGTAGCCCTGGACGACCTCGACGTTCTCCTTGGCCAGACGACGCGCGATGTCGGCCGACTGGTCGGCCGCGAGCTTCTTGACCCGGTCGTTGACCCGGGCCAGGTCGACCGAGATGGTCGTGGCCGCGTCGCCCTGGTGGTCGTGGAAGTTGACTCCGAGCTCCGCCGCGCCCGACACATCGGTCATGAGCTCGGCCGTGGCGATCAGGGTCTTGCTGGGCACGCAGTCGGTGAGGACCGCCGATCCCCCCAGGCCGTCGGTGTCGACGACCGTGACCTCGGCGCCCAGCTGGGCGGCGACCAGCGCGGACTCGTAGCCGCCGGGGCCACCGCCGATGATGACTACCTTGTTGGACTCCGGTCCGCCGCTCATCTTGAGGTTCCTCTCGACGTCATTGGGTCACGGCTCTCACGGGGTCCCGACACGTCGGAGACGCGGCTTCGTCCCTCAGTAATTGATCATGTGGCCGGCGATGCCGTGGATGGCTTCCTTCACCGACTCACCGAGCGTCGGGTGGGCGAAGACGTTGCGGGCGACCTCGTCGGCCGTCAGGTCCCAGGTCTGGGCCAGGGTCAGCACCGGCAGCAGCTCGGTCACGTCGGGCCCGATGAGGTGGCCACCGATGATCTCGTTGTGCTCGGCATCGGCGACGATCTTGACGAAGCCGACCGTGTCGCCGAGGCCCTGGGCCTTGCCGTTCGCCGAGAACGGGAACGTCGAGGTCTTGACGTCGTAGCCCTTGTCCTTGGCCTGCGCCTCGGAGTAGCCGAAGGAGGCGATCTGCGGCTGGCAGTAGGTGGCGCGCGGGATCATGTCGAAGTTGATCTCCTGCGTCTCCGCCCCCGCGATCGTCTCGGCGGCGACGATGCCCATGGCCTCGGCCACGTGGGCCAGCATCATCTTGCCGGTGACGTCACCGATGGCCCAGACGCCGTCGACACCGGTGCGGCCGCGGGCGTCGATCTTGATCGCGCCGCGCTCGGTCAACTCGACGCCGGTCGCCTCGAGGCCGTAGCCCTCGACGCGCGGAGCGAAGCCGAAGGCCGCGAGCATCTTGTCGGCCTCGAGGACCTGCTGGTCGCCGCCGTCGGCCGGGCTGACCGTCACCTTGACGCCACTGCCGGTGTCCTCGACCTGGTCGACCTTGGTCGAGAGCAGGACCTTCACGCCGAGCTTCTTGTACTGCTTGGCGAGCTCCTTGGACACGTCGGCGTCCTCGGTCGGGACCATCCGGTCGAGGAACTCCACGATCGTCACGTCGACGCCGAAGTTCTTCATCACGTAGGCGAACTCGACGCCGATCGCGCCGGAGCCGCCGATGATGATCGAGCCCGGGAGCGACTCGTCGAGGATCTGCTCCTCGTAGGTCACGACGTTCTCGGAGACCTTCATGCCCGGCAGCATCCGCACGGTGGCGCCGGTGGCGATGATCAGGTCGTCGCAGGTGTAGGAGGTGACGTCGCCGTCCTCCCCGCTCTTCGAGGGAGCCTTGACGTCGATCGCCTTCGGACCGGTGAGGGTGCCCCACCCGTCGATCTCGGTGATCTTGTTCTTCTTCATCAGGAAGTGGACGCCCTTGACGATGCCCGCGCTGACCTGGCGCGAGCGCTTGTGCGTCGGGCCGTAGGACATCGTGGCGTCGCCCTCGATGCCGAACTTGGCCTTCTCGTGGGTGAGCAGGTGCGACAGCTCAGCGTTCTTGAGCAGCGCCTTGGAGGGGATGCAGCCGACGTTGAGGCACACTCCGCCCCAGTACTTCTCCTCGACCACAGCGACAGACTTGCCGAGCTGGGCTGCGCGGATGGCGGCGACGTAACCACCAGGGCCGGCACCGAGGACGAGGACATCGAAGTGGGTCACGAAACCAACCCTAGGCCCTGTGACGTTAACCTTCAGCCGTGACCCTGTACGCCGCCTACGGGACGAACCTCGACCCTGCCCGCATGGGAGAGCGCTGCCCGCACTCCCCTCTGCAGACGACCGGCTGGCTCGAGGGCTGGCGACTCACCTTCGGCGGTGAGGAGCACGGGTGGGACGGGTCGCTGTCGACGATCGTCCAGGATCCGTTCGAGCAGGTCTTCGTCGCCGTCTACGACATCACCGAGACCGACGAGTCGCAGCTCGACGGGTGGGAGGCCGCGGACTCCGGGCTCTACCGCAAGACCAAGGTGCGGGTCTCGACGATGAACGGCGAGGTCGTGGTGTGGACCTATGTCCTCGACGCCTACGAGGGCGGGCTGCCCTCGGCGTCCTACCTGGGGGTCCTCTCCGACGCCGCGGAGGCGGCCGGGGCCCCTCATGACTACGTCATGGCGCTCCGGCGCCGCGACTGCCGGTCGACGGGTCTCTGAACCGGTCTGCACCTAGAGTGCTGCCCGTGATCCCCACCACCCACGACAGCCTCGACCACTCGCCGTACGACCTGGCGGGCGAGGCCGCAGCCCGGCTCGCCGAGCTCACCGGCGTCGAGCGCCACGACGTCGCGCTCGTGCTCGGCTCGGGTTGGTTGCCCGCCGTCGACGCGCTCGGTGAGGCCACGGCCGAGATCGACACGACCGACCTGCCGGGCTTCTCCGCGGCTGCCGTCGCCGGCCACTCGGGCAAGATCCGCTCGATCCGCGCCGGCGAGCGCAACCTGCTGGTCTTCCTCAGCCGCACCCACTACTACGAGGGCAAGGGCGTCGCCGCCGTCGTGCACGGCGTGCGGACGGCGGCTGCGGCAGGTTGCTCCACCATCGTGCTGACCAACGGCTGCGGCGGTCTCAAGGAGACCTGGTCCCCCGGCACCCCCGTTCTGATCAGCGACCACGTCAACCTCACGGGCCGCTCCCCGATCGTCGGCGCCACCTTCGTGGACCTGACCGACCTCTACTCCTCGCGCCTGCGCGCGCGGTGCCGCGAGGTGGACCCCACGCTCGAGGAGGGCGTCTATGTCCAGTTCCCCGGCCCGCACTACGAGACCCCTGCCGAGATCGCCATGGTCCGCGCGATCGGTGGCGACCTGGTCGGCATGAGCACCACCCTCGAGGCGATCGCCGCCCGCGAGGCCGGCATGGAGGTGCTCGGCATCAGTCTGGTCACCAACCTGGCGGCCGGCATCACCGGCGAGCCCCTCAACCACGAGGAGGTCCTCGCCGCCGGCAGGGCCGCAGCCTCACGCATGGGTGAGCTGCTGGGCAGGATCGTCCCCACGATCTGATGGCGGCACCCACCGGAGGCGAGGAGACCCGTCGACGCCTGGTCGACTCGGGGCTCCGCGAGTTCGCCGAGCGAGGCGTCCACGCTGCGTCGCTGCTCGACATCGGACGACGGTCGGGGCAACGCAACCGCGGCGCCGTGCACTACCACTTCGGCTCCCGCGAGGGGCTGCTCGTCGCGATCATCGAGGAGCAGGTGGCCTTGATCGCCGACCGGGAGCGCGAGCTGCTCGCGGCGGCCCGCACCCGGGCGGACGACGACCTGCCCTCGGTCGTCGAGGCGTTTGCGCGGCCGGCGGTGGAGCTGGCCGACCAGGGCTGGCGGGGCAGCTGCTACCTCGTCATCCTGTGCGAGCTCGTCGAGGATCAGCCGCTCGCGGCTCACCCCGACGTCGTCGAGGCGCTCGAACGGGCCGGGGGCTACGAGGCCTACCAGCTCCTGGAGCAGCGGATGCCCCCGATGCCCGACCAGGTCCGCGCCGAGCGGATGTCACTCACCACCTCGTTCATCCTGCGGGCCAGCGCCGACCGGGCCCGGGCCGCGGAGCGCACCCCGCCGACCCGCTCGCTCCTGGCCACCGAGGAGTTCATCGCCAACCTGGTAGCGATGGCGACCGCGATGCTGGCCGCACCCGGCACCTGAGCGCCGTGCAGCGGTGGTGGACGAGGTGCAGGTAGCGTTCCGCCTCGACCAGGACCTCCTCCCCGAGCTAGGACGCCACCTCGATGCACACCGCCGTTGCACGCCCGTCACGCCCGTCACGCCCGTCGCGCCCATGAGGGTCTTGGTCACCGGCGCGGCCGGGTCGATCGGGCAGGTCCTCACCGTCGGCCTCGTCGACCGCGGCCACGACGTGGTCGGGCTCGATCGGGTGCCGCAGCCCGAGGGCGGGGTCCTCTCCTGGCACGTGGCCGACTGTGCTGACCCCGACGCGGTCCTGGCGGTCCTCGACGAGGAGTCCGTTGACGCGGTCGTCCACCTCGCCGGGCACCCCGGGGAGGCTTCGCTGCCCGACTCGCTGACCTCCCACGTGGTCACCACCGCCGCGTTGCTCGACGCCTGCGTCGCCCACGACGTCAGCCGCTTCGTCTACGCCGGCTCCAACCACGCCGTGGGTCGCACGCCGCGCGCCGAGGCACCGACCGTCGGGGTCGACGTACGACCGCGACCGGACACGTTCTACGGCGTGGGGAAGGTGGCCGCAGAGGCGGTCATGTCGCTCTACGCCGACCGCTACGGCATCGACGTGCTGTCGTGCCGGATCGGTTCCTTCCTGCCGCTGCCCGAGACCGTGCGCAACCTCGCGACCTGGCTCTCCCACGACGACTGCGTCCGGATGGTCGAGGCCTGCCTGACGACGCCGGCGCCCGGCTACGCGGTGCTCTACGGCATCTCCGCCAACACCCGAGGCTGGTGGGACCTCGAGCCGGGCCGGGCCCTGGGCTACGAGCCGCTCGACGACGCCGAGGAGTTCGCTGCCGACATCGTGGCGCGGGCCGAGGACGAGGCTGAGGGCGCCGTCGTGGGTGGGCCGTTCGCCGGCGAGGCGTTCTACCGGCCGGCGCTGGACCGGTCCACCACCTGAGCCCTCGCCCTGGAGCGAGCTCCAGGGCGTTGAGTGGTGGCATGAGCATCCAACGACGCACCCTCGGCACCATCTCCCACGACGGCTCCCCCCTCGAGGTCTCCGCCCTCGGCCTCGGCTGCATGGGGATGTCGGAGTTCTACGGCACCGGCGACGAGGCGACCGGCATCGCGACCATCCACCGCGCCCTCGACCTCGGCGTGACCTTCCTCGACACCGCCGACATGTATGGCCCCTTCACCAACGAGCGCCTGGTCGGCAAGGCCATCGCGGACCGCCGCGACGAGGTCCAGCTGGCCACCAAGTTCGGCAACGAGCGCGCCGAGGACGGCGCCCGGCTGGGCATCAACGGCCGGCCCGACTACGTCCGCTCCGCGTGCGATGCCTCGCTCCAGCGGCTCGGTGTCGACCACATCGACCTCTACTACCAGCACCGCGTCGACCAGAGCGTCCCCATCGAGGAGACGGTCGGAGCGATGAAGCAGCTCGTCGAGGCCGGCAAGGTCCGCCACCTCGGGCTCTCGGAGGCCTCGGTCGACACGATCCGCCGCGCCCACGCGACCCACCCGATCACGGCCCTGCAGACCGAGTGGTCGCTGTTCACCCGCGACCTGGAGGACCAGATCCTCCCGACCGTGCGCGAGCTCGGCATCGGCCTGGTGCCCTACTCCCCGCTGGGTCGTGGACTGCTGACGGGTGCCATCACCTCCGAGCAGGCGCTCGAGGACGGCGACTCGCGTCGCACGGCCTACTTCCCGCGCTTCCAGGGCGAGGCGTTGGAGGCCAACCTGGTGCTCGTGGCGCGCATCCGCGAGCTCGCCGGGACCTTGGGCTGCACGCCCGGCCAGCTCGCGCTGGCCTGGGTCCTGGCGCAGGGCGACGACGTGGTGCCGATCCCCGGCACCAAGCGCGTGGCCTACCTCGAGGAGAACGTCGGCGCCGCCGCCGTGACGCTCAGCATCGAGGACCTTGCCGCGCTCGATGCCGCGGTCCCGCGCGACGCGGTCGCCGGCGCCCGCTACGGCGACATGAGCTCGATCGACGCCTGAGGGCTCAGGTCGAGTCGCACCACCAGTGACTCGACCGCCCTCGCCGCGGCCCGTCGTACGGCGGGAGCGGGGTCGGTGAGGGCGTCCCTCACCACCTCCACGTGCTCGGTGTCACCCACGGCACCGAGCGCCCGCAGTGCCTGGACGCGCACACGGGGCAGGTCGTGCGCGGCCAGCGCAGCCGCAGCCTCGGCGGCACCGGCCACCTCGTGGCGGGCCGTCACCTTCAGGCACATCTCGGTCGGGCGCCAGTGCTCGTCGACGAGGCCGGCGACGACGGCGGACGAGGCCGTGTCGGCCCACACGTGCAGGAGCCCCCGCGCGCCCCAGGTCCGCACCCAGTAGTCGTCCCACGACATCGGGTCCGTGACCGGCGACCCCGGCGCCCAGTCGTGGCCGGTCAGGTAGGGCAGGGCATCGAGGTGCTCGCTGCGGTCCGCGCCGCCGAGCAGGTCGACGCACAACCCCACGAACGTGGTCGCGCCCAGGTGCCGCGCCAACTCCCGCACCAGGTCGGGCACCGACGCCGACAGGTCCAACGGGGGCGGCAGCCGGGTCATGAGCCCACGCTACGGTGCGGGGATGACCTCCGACCTCTCCATGCTCCTCGACCGCGCCCGTGCCTGGGCGTCCGAGGACCCCGACGACGTGACCCGTGCCGAGCTCGAGCAGGTCGTCGCCGCCGTCGAGGCCGGAGGCGACCCGGTCGACCTGGCCGACCGCTTCAACGGCACTCTCGAGTTCGGCACCGCCGGACTGCGTGGCGCGCTGGGTGCCGGCTCCAATCGGATGAACCGGGTCGTGGTGCTGCGCGCGGCGGCCGGCCTGGCTGCCTACCTGCGCGAGCAGGGCACCGTGGGGCCCGTCGTGATCGGCTACGACGCCCGGCACAACTCCGACGTCTTCGCCAGCGACACCGCCGAGGTCATGACCGGCGCCGGCATGACCGCCTGGCTGATGCCCCGGCCGCTGCCCACGCCGCTGCTGGCCTTCGCGATCCGTGAGCTCGGCTGCGTCGCCGGGATCATGGTCACCGCCAGCCACAACCCGCCCGAGGACAACGGCTACAAGGTCTACCTCGGCGACGGCAGCCAGATCGTGCCGCCGGCCGACACCGGCATCGCCGACCAGATCGCGGCTGTGGGTCCTGTGGCCGACATCGTGCGGGGCAAGGCCGGCACCGTCCTCACCGAGGAGATCATCAACCGCTACCTCGACACCGTCGCCGACCTCGCCGTCGACGGGCCGCGTGACCTCACGCTGGTCTACACGCCCTTGCACGGCGTCGGTGGCACCTCGGTCGTGCAAGTGCTCGAGGCCGCCGGCTTCGACGCACCCCGGGTGGTCGAGCAGCAGGAGCAGCCCGACGCGGACTTCCCGACCGTCGCCTTCCCCAACCCCGAGGAGCCGGGCGCGATGGACCTGGCGCTGGAGCTCGCGGCCCGCCACGACGTCGACCTGGTCGTCGCCAACGATCCCGACGCCGACCGGTGCGCGGCCGCCGTCAAGGGCCTGCACGGCTGGCGGATGCTGCGTGGCGACGAGGTGGGCGCGCTGCTGGCCCACCACCTGCTCCGCACGGGCAAGCAGGGCACCTACGCCACCTCGATCGTCTCCTCCTCCCTGCTCGGCAAGATGGCGGCCGCCCACGGCCAGCCCTACGCCGAGACGCTGACCGGCTTCAAGTGGATCGGCCGCGTGCCCGGTCTGGCGTTCGGCTACGAGGAGGCGCTGGGCTACTGCGTCGACCCCGAGCACGTCGCCGACAAGGACGGCGTCTCGGCCCTGCTCCTGCTGTGCGAGATCGCGGCGCAGGCCAAGGCGGAGGGCCGCACCCTGCCCGATCTCCTCGACGACATCGCCCTCGAGTTCGGCCTGCACGCGACCGACCAGGTCTCCGCGCGGGTCGAGGACGTGGCCCAGATCGGTGCGGCGATGTCGCGGCTGCGCACCGTGCCGCCGACCGAGATCGGCGGCCTGGCCGTCGAGCGCATCGACGACCTGGCGCTGGGCTCGGCGGACCTGCCCCCGACCGAGGGCCTGCGCTACCACCTCGCCGACGGCGGGCGGGTCATCGTGCGCCCGAGCGGCACCGAGCCCAAGATCAAGTGCTACCTGGAGGTGGTCGTGCCCGTGGACCCCGCCGACGGGGTCGAGGCAGCCCGGATCGCCGCTGCTGGTCGGCTCGACGCCATCGGTGCGGGGATCAAGACGGCTGCGGGGATCTGACGCGGGTCAGAGGACAGCCGTCACCGCGACGGCGAGCAAGCAGGCACCCAGGGCGACGATCTCCGCCCACGCCGGCTGCCGTCGTACCTCCGAGGCGAGCGCGACCTGCTCGGCCGAGCCGGGCCGGACCCCGCGCAGGGAGCGCGCGTCGTCCATGCGCTGGCGGAGTCGCTCCTCGACGAAGTCCGGGTAGTTCACGGTCGTGCGGGCGTCCGACGGCGTGCTGCGCAGCTTGCCGATCGTCCCGCCGATCCCCCCACCGACGGTGCCGGCACGCGTGAGCTGACGACGTGACTTGCCGAGCGCCGGGGAGCGGAACCGCTTGTCACCGACGCGTACGACGAGCAGCTGGCGGACCGCGAGCTCCTCGATCGCGGCCAGCGGGATGATGACCGTCTCGGTCATGTTGCGCAGCTCGAGGTGCTCGCCGACCAGCGTGATGCGCGGCCGCAGCAGAGCCGCCCAGACCAGCACTCCACCGGCAGCCGAGGCCGCGATCACCCAGTCCGCGAAGCCCGCCTGACGGTCGACCAGGCCGGCGACGACGACGGCGACTGCCAGCACGAGGCCGATGACCCCCGTCACCCGCCCGCTGGTCGGCGTGAACCGCTCGGACTGTTCCTCGGTCACCGTCGCTCCTGCCTGATCGGCGCCCCTGGGGCCGCCGTCCGTCGTTTGTCTACAGTCTGCGGGTCAACCCTATGCTGGGGGGATGTCAACATCTCCTTCTGCTGCGCCCGCTCAGGGCCAGGCGTGGGACTTCTCGGACGTCACCCGCTCGAACGACTCGCTGCGTCGCTTCCTGCACGGACTCCCCGGAGTCGACCAGGTCGGGGCCGATTCCCGCGCCGCTTCCCTGGGCACACGTTCCATCAAGACCACCGCCAAGGCCTACGCCCTGGACCTCGCGATCCGCATGGTCGACCTGACCACCCTCGAGGGCCAGGACACCCACGGCAAGGTGCGCGCGCTCGCCGCCAAGGCCATGCGCCCCGACCCCGCCGACCCGACCTGTCCGGCCGCCGCCGCGGTCTGCGTCTACCCCGACATGGTGGGGGTGGCCAAGGAGGTCCTCGGCGACAGCGGCGTCCACGTCGCAGCCGTCGCGACGGCGTTCCCCAGCGGTCGCGCCGCCCTCGACATCAAGCTGGCCGACACGCGCGACGCGGTCGAGGCCGGCGCCGACGAGATCGACATGGTCATCGACCGTGGCGCCTTCCTGTCGGGCCACTACCTGCAGGTCTTCGAGGAGATCGTGGCGGTCAAGGAGGCCTGCGTCAGACCCGATGGGCACAGCGCGCACCTCAAGGTGATCTTCGAGACCGGCGAGCTCCAGACCTACGACAACGTACGACGCGTCTCGTGGCTGGCGATGATGGCCGGCGGCCACTTCATCAAGACCTCCACGGGCAAGGTCCAACCGGCCGCGACCCTGCCGGTCACGATGATCATGCTCGAGGCCGTGCGCGACTTCCGCGAGGCCACCGGCCAGATGGTCGGCGTCAAGCCCGCTGGCGGCATCCGCACCGCCAAGGACGCCATCAAGTACCTCGTGGTGGTCAACGAGGTCGCAGGTCCCGACTGGCTCGACCCCGACTGGTTCCGCTTCGGCGCCTCGACGTTGCTCAACGAGCTGCTGATGCAGCGCACCAAGATGACGACCGGGCGCTACTCCGGTCCCGACTACTTCACGGTGGACTGATCCTGATGACCTTCGACTACGCCCCCGCCCTCGAGTCACGCAGCATCGTCGACATCAAGGCCTCCTACGGCCTGTTCGTCGACGGTGAGTTCGTCGACGGCTCCGGCACGTCCTTCAAGACGATCAACCCGGCCACCGAGGAGGTCCTCGCGGAGGTCGCCGAAGCCACCGAGGCCGACGTCGACGCCGCGGTCAGGGCCGCCCGTCGAGCCCACACCCGGGTCTGGTCGCGGATGCCGGGCAAGGAGCGCGCCAAATACCTCTACCGGATCGCGCGCATCATCCAGGAGCGCAGTCGCGAGCTGGCCGTCCTGGAGACGATCGACAACGGCAAGCCGATCAAGGAGTCGCGCGACGTCGACATCCCGGTCGTCGCCGCCCACTTCTTCTACTACGCCGGCTGGGCCGACAAGCTCGAGTACGCGCTGCCAGGAAATGGGCACAGCGGCACGCGCTCGCTCGGTGTCGCCGCCCAGGTCATCCCGTGGAACTTCCCCTTGCTGATGCTGGCGTGGAAGATCGCCCCGGCCCTGGCCTGCGGCAACACGGTCGTGCTCAAGCCGGCCGAGACCACGCCGCTGACCGCGCTGCTCTTCGCCGAGATCTGCCAGCAGGCCGACCTGCCGCCCGGCGTCGTCAACATCGTCACCGGCGCCGGAGCGACGGGCCAGGCCCTCGTGGGTCACCCGGACGTCGACAAGGTCGCGTTCACCGGCTCCACTGAGGTCGGCAAGGCCATCGCCCGCGCGGTGGCCGGCACCGACAAGAGGGTGACGCTCGAGCTCGGCGGCAAGGCCGCCAACATCGTCTTCGACGACGCCCCGCTCGACCAGGCTGTCGAGGGCATCGTCGACGGCATCTTCTTCAACCAAGGTCACGTCTGCTGCGCCGGCTCCCGCCTGCTCGTGCAGGAGTCCATCGCCGACGAGCTGCTCACCAAGCTCAAGCGCCGCATGTCGACGCTGCGCGTGGGCGACCCGCTCGACAAGAACACCGACGTCGGGGCCATCAACTCTGCCGAGCAGCTCGCCCGCATCCGCGAGCTGTCCGACATCGGCGAGGCCGAGGGCGCGGGACGATGGTCGCCCGAGTGCGAGCTGCCCACCACGGGCTTCTGGTTCCCCCCGACGCTCTTCACCGGGGTCACGCAGGCCCACCGCATCGCCCGCGACGAGGTCTTCGGCCCCGTGCTCTCCGTGCTCACGTTCCGCACACCCAGCGAGGCGATCGAGAAGGCCAACAACACGCCGTACGGCCTCTCGGCGGGGGTGTGGACCGACAAGGGTTCCCGGATCCTGCACATGGCCGGTGCGCTGCGCGCCGGTGTGGTGTGGGCCAACACGTTCAACAAGTTCGACCCCACGAGCCCGTTCGGCGGGTTCAAGGAGTCCGGCTACGGCCGAGAGGGTGGCCGTCACGGTCTCGAGGCCTACCTGAAGGGTGGCGAGTGATGTCCCGCATCGACGTGCGCAAGACCTACAAGCTCTTCATCGGTGGCGCCTTCCCGCGCTCCGAGTCGGGCTACTCCTACCAGGTCCACGACACGAAGGGGGCCTTCGTGGCCAACGCCGCCCTCGCCTCCCGCAAGGACGCCCGCGACGCCGTCGTCGCCGCCCGCAAGGCTTTCGGCGGCTGGTCCGGCAAGACCGCCTACAACCGCGCGCAGATCCTCTACCGGATCGCCGAGCTCATGGAGGACCGGCGCCCGCAGCTCGTCCAGGCGCTGCGGCAGTCGGAGGGCCTCACCGCCGCTCGCGCGGAGCGCGCGCTCGACGACGCGATCGACCGCCTGGTCTGGTATGCCGGGTGGGCCGACAAGCTCACCCAGGTCATCGGCAACGCCAACCCGGTCGCCGGCCCCTACTTCAACCTCTCCACGCCCGAGCCGACCGGCGTCGTCGCCGTGCTCGCGCCCCAGGAGTCGTCGCTGCTGGGCCTGGTCAGCGCGATCGCGCCGGTCATCGTCACCGGCAACACGGTCGTCGTCATCTCCTCCTTCGAGCGCCCGCTCCCGGCCGTGACGTTCGCCGAGATCCTCGCGACCTCCGACGTCCCCGGCGGGGTCGTCAACATCCTCACCGGCTCGGCTGCCACGATCGCCCCCTGGCTTGCCTCGCACATGGACGTCAACGCGATCGACCTGGTCGGCATCGCCGGCGACACCGAGCTGGCCACGTCGCTCGAGGTCGCCGCCGCCGACAACCTCAAGCGCGTACGCCGCGCCCCGGCCGCCGAGCCCGACTGGTCCGCCGACCCCGGACTGGACGCCATGACTGCCTTCGTCGAGACGAAGACGGTCTGGCACCCGATGGGCGTCTGACCCACTTCTCCGAGTCGGCGCGATGTTGCACGGGTACGTGCAACATCGCGCCGACTCGGCATCCCCGGTCAGCCAGCGACGCGGGCGAGCTCCTCGTCGATGACCGACGGGTCGAGCTTGGTGAAGATCGGGCTCGGCTTCTCGACCGGGGTGCCCACGACGACAGGACGGGAGGCCCAGGTCGGCGTGCTGGTGTAGTCGCCGGTGATGATCGGGTAGACGTGCAGACCGGCGCCGTGGCCGGGGTCGAGGTCCTCGACGTGCTCGATGTGGGGCATCGGCATGAACTCGCCCGCGCCGCCATAGGTCGTCCACACCTTGTTGGAGGAGTGCGGGAGGAACGGCGCGAGCAGCGTGTTGCAGTCGAGGACGCACTGGGCGGCGACGTGGAGCACGGTCCCGAGGCGCTCGCGCTGGGACTCGTCCTTCATCTTGTAGGGCTCGGTGACGGTGAGGTACTTGTTGACCTCGCCGACGACGCGCATGGCCTCGGCGATGGCGTTGCGCTGGCGGTGCCGGCCGATGAAGTCGCCGACGGTGTCGAAACCGGCGCGCACGGAGGCCAGGACGGCCTCGTCGACCTCCTCGAGGGGACCGGCAGCGGGGATCTCGCCGAAGCTCTTGGCGATCATGGTGGCGGTGCGGTTGACCAGGTTGCCCCAGCCGGCGACGAGCTCGGAGTTGGTGCGCGTGACGAACTCCGCCCAGGTGAAGTCGGAGTCGGAGGTCTCGGGACCGGCAGCGGAGATGAAGTAGCGCAGCGCATCGGGCTGGTAGCGCGAGAGCATGTCGCCGACCAGGATCACGTGACCGCGACTGGTGGAGAACTGCTTGGACTCCATGGTCATGAACTCCGAGGAGACGACCTCGGTCGGCAGCCGCAGGTCCCCGTAGGGGCCCGGCTCGCCGCCGCGCTCGCCGCGACCGTCGTAGGCCAGCAGCTCGGCGGGCCAGATCTGGCTGTGGAAGACGATGTTGTCCTTGCCCATGAAGTAGTAGGACAACGACTCCGGGTCGTTCCACCACTGGCGCCAGGCCTCGGGGTCACCGGTGCGGCGGGCCCACTCGATGGAGGCGGAAAGATAGCCGATGACCGCGTCGAACCAGACGTAGAGCCGCTTGGTGCCCTGCTCGCGCCAGCCGTCGAGCGGGATCGGGATGCCCCAGTCGATGTCACGCGTCATCGCGCGCGGGCGGATCTCCTTGAGGATGTTCTGGGAGAACTTGATGACGTTGGGACGCCACAGCCCGGTCGCCTCGCGCTCGTCGAGCCACTCCTTGAGCGCGTCTGCGAGGGCCGGCAGGTCGAGGAAGAAGTGCTGGGTCTCGATGAACTCCGGCGTCTCCCCGTTGATCTTGGAGCGAGGGTCCTTGAGGTCGGTCGGGTCGAGCTGGTTGCCGCAGTTGTCGCACTGGTCGCCGCGGGCCTCGGTGTAGCCGCAGATCGGGCAGGTGCCCTCGATGTAGCGGTCGGGCAGGGTGCGGCCGGTCGACGGGCTGATCGCCCCGAAGGTCGTCTGCTCGACCATGTAGCCGTTGCGGTGGACCGTCTCGAACATCTCCTGCACCACGAGGTAGTGGTTGCCGGTGGTCGTGCGCGTGAAGAGGTCGTAGGACAGCCCGAGGTCGACGAGGTCCTGGACGATGACGGCGTTGTTCTTGTCGGCCAGGTCCTTGGCGGTCACGCCCTCCTTGTCGGCTGCGACCAGGATCGGGGTGCCGTGCTCGTCGGTGCCCGAGACCATGAGGACGTCGTGGCCCGCCATCCGCATGTAGCGGCTGAAGACGTCGGAGGGCACACCGAAACCGGCCACGTGGCCGATGTGGCGCGGGCCGTTGGCGTAGGGCCAGGCGACGGCGGACAGGACATGGGTCATGCGACTGATCCTAGGGTCGCCCCCTCAGTAGCGCCTGATCCGGGCCTGCGCCCGGGTGCGTACGTCGGGCAGCCGGGCCTGGAGCCTCTCCCCCGGGCAGGCGGTCTCGTTCGTGGCGCGGTGACCGGAGATGACCGGCAGACGCACCTGGCGCCCGGCGGCGTAGCGGTCGCTGCCCTCGGAGCGGACGGTCACTCCCCCGCGGGCGTCGTGGCCGTAACGGTCGAGCTTCCACGCCGCGAGGCGCACGACCATCGTGACGGCGGCGTTGGTGGGCTTGGCTGCCTCGAAGTTGCCGATCACCGAGATGCCGACCGAGGAGTGGTTGAAGCCCAGGGCGTGCGCACCGCGGACCGCCTTGCCCACCCCGCCCGAGCGACCGACCCAGGCCCGGCCGAAGCGGTCGACGACGAAGTTGTAGCCGAGGTCGAACCAGCCCAACGACTGGGTGTGGTAGCGATACATCCCGCGCAGGATGCCCGGGACGTCGGCGCGGCTGTAGTCGTTGCCCGACGCCGTGTGGTGCACCACCACCTGCCGGATTCCTGCGTTGTAGCGCGGCTTCCCGTTGCGCAACGACGGGTCGGCGCCCCAGCGCTTGCGGCTGATCAGCTCGGGCTGGGGTGCCCGCTCGGCGGCCGGAGCCACGCGCTGCCTCGCACGTGATGACGGAGCCGCCACCGTGCGGTCCTCAGCACGGACGCCCGGGTCGATCAGCACCAGTCGGAGGCCACGGTGGCCGTCCCCCTCCACGTCGACCTGGACCCCGTCGGAGCGGTCCATCCACAACAGCTCGGTGGCGCGCAGCCCGGGCGTGCCCTCGCTTGCGCCGCCCCCGTCGACCAGGACCTCGGCCTCGCGCCAGGGCCGCCATCCCTCGGGCCCGCGCGAGCGCACGCGCAGGCCCGGGTCGGTGCCGCGCCAGGTCAGCCCCACCATCGAGTACGACGACGTCGCTCGCGGCGTGCGGGCCTCCGCAGCCGGGACCTCCAGGGATCGCACCCCCGACCCGGGCTCGGCCTGGAGCCGCAGGACCGGCCACGCATCGGTCGTGGGAGCCGCTGGAGCGGCTCCCACGACCGGCGTCGGGACCACCAGGAGACCGGTGGCCAGAGAGACCGATGTGACGAGTGTTGCGATGCCCGAGATCCGCATGGCAGTCCATCCTGGGGCACGAGTGGCCCCTGAGTCGACCCCCTTCCCCCGTCGGCCATTACTAACGGAGCTTGATCACCATGACCTCCCGTTGTCCCTTGCTGACGATGACCAGGGTGGCCTTGCCGATCTTCCCGCTCCTCAACGCTTTGGCTGCGGCGCCCCTGGCGACCAGGCGGACCGATTCCGAGCCGGCCTCCAGGGTGGCCCTGCCCCGGGCCAGGACGGCACCGGACCTCAGGCCGGCGACCCTGCCCGCCGCGAGAAGCCTCAAGGTGACCGAACGCCTGCTGCCCGTCGCCAGGTCGAGGCGGACCGTGGTCTTCCCGGCGTTGGAGCCGACCGTCGCCCGAGGCGTCACGGTGACTCCCGTCGGGTTGACCGTGACCGTGGCGGAGTCGCTGTTGTTGCCGGTGTTGGCGTCGCGGCTGCTGGTCGCAGCCGACGCCGTGTTCGTGATCTGCGAGCTCCCCGGGTTGTCCGCACCGTTGGTCCGGATCGACACGCAGAGCAGGCCGAAGCGTGCACTGAGCGGGCCACCGGTCGGGTTGTGGAACTTGAACACCCGCGTGATCGGCTGCGGGTCGTTGCCCAGCGACACGAGACCGGGGTCGATGTCGGCCCAGGCCACGATGCCCTTGTAGCCGTCGGGGCAGGTGAGCCGCTTCTCCACCGTCTGACCGGCCGGCACCGTGACCGTGTCGGACAGCTCGGTGAACACCAGGTCGTGGCTGTGTCCGGACGCGGCGCCCACTGCCGAGGAGAGGCAGTGGATGCTGAAGGTGCCGGTCGCCGAGGTGTCGACGTCGACGATGAACTGCCACGCCGGCCCGGCTCCACGTGTGCCCACGACGGCGGTGCCGGCGGTGAGCACGTAGCTGGGCTGGATCGGGTAGGACCCGGCCGCGCAGGTGAGGTCGACGACGCGGCGGCCGGGGCCGAACGTCTGGGTCGAGGCCGATGGACCGGTGATGACCAGCGGGTTGCTGTGGTCCTCGCCGGAGACGGTCCGCTCGCTCGCGCACACGACCTCGACCTTGGCCTGCACCTGGCCGGTGGTGTTGTTCCGGATGGCTCCGGTCCAACCCTTGCCGTCCGAGGTCACCGCGCTGGTGAGGACGTCGACGTCCTCGAAGCCGCCCGTCCCCTGGTCGACGTGGTCCAGACGCACCGAGCCGTCGGTCGCGACGTAGCCGCTCGGGCACTGGGTCGTGCTCGTGGTCACGCCGGAGAACGACGAGATGTGCGACTCCACCTTGGTGTAGTCCAGCTGGTGCTGGTGGCTGGTGTTGCCACCCCCGCTGGCGATGGCGTTGACCTTGACCGTGATCGTCACGGTCTGGTCGTCGCCGGCCACGATGGTGCCGATGTTGCAGGAGACCGTGCCAGATGCGTAGGTGCACGGGGCAGACGACGAGACGTACGTCGTGCCCTGGGGCAGCGTGTCGGTGACGACCACGCCGTGCGCGTCGCCGTCGCCCTGGTTGCGGACGTTGATCGTGTAGGTGACCTCGTCACCCGGTCCGGCGATGCTGACGTTCGAGGACTTGTCGACCACCAGGTCGACGTCCCCGGGGTCCCCACCGGTGACCGGCATGTTCGCCGTGTCGTCGTCGGTGACCTTGGGGCCGGTGGGCGGCGTACCGCTCGTGGTGGCCGTGTTGTCAACCGACCCGTGGTCGACGTCGGCCTGGGTCACCGTGTGCGACTGCGCCGGCAGGAGCGGGCAGCTGGTGGTGGCGCCGACAGCGAGGAAACCCACGCAGGGTGCGTTGCTCAACCCGAACATCGGGTCACCGATGGTGACATCGGTGAGGTCCACGTTGCCGGTGTTGGTGACCTGGAAGGTGTAGGTCAACACCTCGCCCAGGGAGCCGACGGAGTCGGTGTCGGAGCTGTCGAGGACCTGCTTGTCCAGGAAGATGTACGGCATGGCCGCGGCCGTGCAGATGGTGGCGTCGTCGTCATCGGTGACCGAAGGTCCCGACGGCGGCGTGCCGGTGGCCGAGGCGGTGTTGTGGATCGAGCCGGCCGCAACATCTCCCGACGTGGTGGTGTAGCTCTTGGTCGGGCAGGTCGCGCTGGCACCAACGGGCAGGCTGGCCACGCAGGCGACGTTGCTCATGCCGAGCTTGACGTCGTCGATCACCACGTTGGTCAGCGGCACGTTGCCAGTGTTGGTGACGACGAAGGTGTAGGTCAGCACCTCGCCGGGACCGGCGATGGTGTCCGCGTCGAAGCCGTCGGCGACCGACTTCTCCAGGTGGATGCGCGGCTTGGCCGGCGTCTGGATGGTCACGTCGTCGTCGTCGGTGACGCCCGGACCGCTGGGCGGCGTGCCCGTGGCGATCGCGATGTTGTGGATCGAGCCGGCACCGATGTCTGCCGAGCTGACCGGGTAGATCTTGGTCGGGCACACGGCAGTGGCACCGACAGCGAGGCTCGCCACGCAGGGCACGTTGGTCATGGCGAGCTTGGTGTCGCTGATCGTCACGGGAGCCAGCACCACATTGCCGGTGTTGGTGACCGTGAACGTGTAGGTCAGGACCTCGCCGAGCGAGCCCACCCCGTCGGCGTCGACGTCGGCCACCGACTTCTCGAGGCTGATGCCCGGCGCGTCCGGCGTGTTCTTCTTGGTTGCGATCTTGGCGTCGTCCTTGTCGGTGACCTCGCCGCCGCTGGGGGTCTTGCCCTTGGCGGTGGCCTCGTTGTAGACCTTGCCGTCGGCGACGTCGCCCGCGGTGACGGTGTAGGCCACGGTCGGGCAGGTCGCGGTCGCACCGACGGCCAGGGTGGACACGCAGGCGACGTTGCTCAGCCCGAGCTTGGCGTCATCGATCTTCACGTTCGTCAGCGGCACGTTGCCGGTGTTGGTGACCTTGAACGTGTAGGTCAGCGTCTCACCCAGCGAGCCGATCGAGTCGGGATCCGGCGAGTCGGTGACGGACTTCTCCAGCACGATCGCCGGCGCGGAGGGTGTCGGGATCGTCGCGTCGTCGTCGTCGGAGACCGGGGGTCCGGTCGGCGGCTTGGCCGACCCGGTGGCCGTGTTGTGGACCGAACCGCTGGCGATGTCGGCCGCCGTCACGACGTACGACTTCGTCGTCGTGCAGGGCTTGGTCTCCCCCACGGCCAGGTTGGCCACGCAGGCGACGTTGCTCATGCCGAGCTTGGCATCGCTGATCGTCACGTTGGTCAGCGGGACGTTGCCGGTGTTGGTGACCGAGAACGCATAGGTCAGCGTCTCGCCGAGCTGGCCGTCCGAGCCCGGGTCGTGGGAGTCGGTGACCGACTTCTCGAGGCTGAGCCCCGGAGTCGGCGGCTGGACGGGGTCACAACCCTCGACCCAGAAGACCTTGTACTTCTTGTCGCTGCCCTGGGATCCGGGGGTCTCGATGGTGAGCTTGAGGTGGTAGCCCTGGATCGGGTGGGGCGGACCGTCGAAGCTGAGGGTGTAGGCCTGGCGGCCGTCGAGGCCGGTGGGCGTGCCGGCGCCACTGGCCGGGTCACCACCGACGAAGACGGTCGGCGGCCCGTCGACGGTCAGCCCCACGCTCGCGGTAGGTGCCTGCATCTCGAACGTGACGGTCGAGATGATGTCGGCTCCCTTGTCGAACCCGTACCACTCCAGGCTGAACGTGCACCCGACGTGAGGGTCGTTGTTGGGGATCGAGTCGAAGTCCCCGTCCTCGACGATCTTCACCGTGCCGTTGTTGCCGCCCGGATCGCTGGCTCCGCCAGGGGGAGCCGAGGCCGCCGAGGCCTGTCCGACTGCCGCAGCCGGTAGGAGCGCGGTCGCAATTGCCAAGATGACGAGGACGACAAGCTTGCTCAGGGCGCGCGAGAGCGCGAGTTCGTAGACGAGCATTGTGGTGGAACCCCCCAGTTCTCAGCCAGCTGGCGTGAGGTGCCGGGGGTGACTCGAGGCGTCGAAGGACGCAGGATTCCCCCCCTGGCCCAGTTGCCCCCCGGCACTGGTACCCCTCAAGTCACGGCAGGGCCGACGATAGCCCTTCCGTCGCGATAGCGCAGCCGAAGCCCCAAGGTCGTCCTGTCGACCCCTGGTGCTAGCTGAAGTCGAGGTCACCTGTCCGCGAGCGCTTGAGCTCGTAGAAGTGGGGGAACCTCGCGACCGCGACACACCCGTCCCAGAGCTGACCGGCCTCCTCGCCGCGCGGGATGGAGGAGAGCACCGGCCCGAAGAAGGCGGCACCCTCGAAGGAGATCGTCGGCGTGCCGACGTCGTCGCCGACCTGGTCCATCCCTTCGTGGTGCGAGGCCGCCACGGCCTCGTCGAGGGAGGTGTCGTCCATGGCGTCGACCAGCTCGGGCTCGAGCCCGGCGTCGGCGACGGCGGCGGCGATCAGCTCGCGGGAGATCTTCTCGCCGCCGTTGTGGATGCGGGTGCCCATCGCCGTGTAGAGGGGCAGCAGCACGTCACGGCCGTGCTTCTGCTGCGCCGCGATGCAGACCCGCACCGGACCCCAGGCCGGCTCGAGCAGCTCGCGGTAGTCGTCGGGGATGTCCCTGTCCTTGTTGAGGTAGGCCAGGCTCATCACGTGCCAGGTCACGTCGATGTCACGCACCTGCTCGACCTCGAGGATCCAGCGCGAGGTGATCCAGGCGAAGGGACACAGCGGGTCGAACCAGAAGTCGGCTTGGGTCTTGGTCATGAACAGATCCAACACCCCCGACCCTGCTCCTCTTCCCCGCCCGCCCGCCCGCCCGGCTCTACTACTTCTTGACGAACAGCTTCTCGGAGCCGGCCGCCGCCAGCGCGGCGCCGCCACCGGAGTAGCGGACGCGCACCTTCTTCCAGCCGGGCGTGAGCCCGTCGAGGACGACGCGTGCCTTCCCCGCGACGACCTCCGCGGTGACCTTCCGGGCGCCGATCGAGACCGTGACGGTGCCGTTCGGACGGGCGACGCCGGGAGCGGCGACCCGCACGATGACCACGGCACGACGCGGCGTGCTCGCGGGCTTCACGTGCAGCACCGGCTTGGTCATCACCGGTGAGTCGCCCCGGACCAGCTGCGAGGTGCTGCGATAGCTGGCACGGCTCAGGTCGACGCGCACGGAGATGTGGGAGCCCACGTCCCCGCCTCGCAGCTCGTACGACGGACCCGTGGCGCCGGCGATCGGCTCGCCGTCGCGCAGCCAGGTGTAGGTGACGGTCGCGTCCGAGGGCTCGAAGACGCCCGGGGCGACCGTGAGCGCACGACCGAACCGCTCGAGGCCGGTCAACGCGAAGGGCTGGGTGATCGCGATGGTGCCCGCGATGACCGGCGCCGTCGCCTCGGAGACGGCCTTCTTGGGCGCGTAGCCCGGGGTGCGAGCGACCACGGCCGCGGTGATGCGCGCGTCGATCTGGGCCTGCCCCAGGCGCAGCTGCGACCCGGTGGCGCCGGCGATGGCCGCGCCGTCGGCGTACCACTGGACGGTCGTGGAGCCGGCCTCGGGAGACCAGCCACCGGCAGTGACGGTGAGGGCCTCGTCGACCTCGGCCACGCCGGAGACGACGGGAGCGGCGGTGCTGGTCTGCTCGCCCACGCGGACTTCGTCCGGCGCCGGTGTGCGGGCGCTCGCGGCCGCGTAGCCCTTCTTGCTGGCCGTCACCTGCACGGTCAGGCGCTTGCCACGCTGGGCCGGCGTCGGGACGTAGCGCGCGGCGGTGGCACCCGAGATCGCGGCACCGTCCACGAGCCACTGGAACGCATAGGAGCCGGCCGGCTTCCAGGTGCCGGCGGTGGCGACCAAGGGGCTGCCGACGCGGGGCGTGCCCTCGACGGCCGGCGGCTCGACGTTGGCGACGGCCAGGTCGTTGAAGTGGATGAAGCCGGAGGGCCAGCGCCCGTCCGCCTTGCGGATCGTGCGCCAGTGGAAGTCACCTCCCCAGCTGTCCTCCGAGACCACGATGACCGTGCTGGACACGACCTCCTCGACGTAGGCCACGTGGCCGCTCGAGCCGGTGCCGGGCGCGTTGGCCCGCCACCACGCAACGGAGCCGACCGTCGGGACCGCGTCAGTGATGCCGGCCTTCTTGGCACCCCACTCCGTGGCGTTGCCACCACCCGTCCAAGGGCGCTCATTCGGCAGGCCGCTGCGCACCATCCGGTAGGCGACATAGTTGGTGCAGTTGTGGCCGGCGTACATCCGCCAGTACATCTGCGAGCCGGCCGTGCGGTAGCCGAAGTGGGAGTAGCCGGCCTCGGCGCAGGCGGCGTAGCCCGTGCACAGGTAGGCGGACGAACGCTGCTCGACCGCGCCGTAGCGGGTCAGCGACGGCTCCTCGACCCGCTGCTCATCGGCGGCCCGGACGGAGCTCACCCCGACGAAGGGGGTCACGGACAGCATCAACCCGCTGAGGAGCAGGGTGCAGCCGAGCCGCCGAGTTCGGGTCACGAACAGTGATTAAACATGTGTCAAGCACCGCGCGCGGCGTTTCGCGACAATTTTCTCACGGAGTGACACCAGCCCCACGCCCCACTCGTGTCCCGACCCCGTACGGCTGCTGTCATGATGGCGCGCATGCCTGGAACTAACCTGACCAGGGACGAGGCCGCCGCCCGCGCCGCCCTCCTGGCCGTCGAGTCCTACACCATCGACCTCGACCTGACCGTGTCCGACAAGGTCTTCAAGAGCACCACCGTGATCCGGTTCACGTGCTCGCAGCCCGGAGCCTCCACCTTCGTCGACCTCGTCGGCGCCACGCTCCACGAGGTGAGCCTCAACGGGCGTCCGCTGGACGTGTTCGACGCCTACGTCGACTCGCGGATCATCCTCGACGGCCTCCAGGGCGACAACGAGCTGCGCGTGCGCGCCGAGCTGCCCTACAGCCACACCGGCGAGGGCCTGCACCGCTTCGTCGACCCGGTCGACGGCCGCGTCTACCTCTACTCGCAGTTCGAGGTCCCCGACGCCCGCAGGGTCTACACGACCTTCGAGCAGCCCGACCTCAAGTCGGTCTTCACCTTCAACGTGACCGCCCCCTCGCACTGGAAGGTCGTCTCCAACTCCCCCACGCCCGCGCCGACGCCGATCGACGGCGAGGGCGACAAGGCGCTGTGGAGCTTCGAGCCGACGAAGAAGATGTCGACCTACATCACCGCCCTCGTCGCCGGCGACTACCACGAGGTCCAGCACACCTACGCCGGCAAGCACGGCGACATCCCGCTGGGTCACTACTGCCGTCAGTCGTTGGTCGAGCACCTCGACGTCGACGAGCTCGTGAAGATCACCGAGCAGGGCTTCGCCTTCTTCGAGGAGGCCTTCGACTACCCCTACCCCTTCGGCAAGTACGACCAGCTCTACGTGCCGGAGTACAACATGGGCGCGATGGAGAACGCGGGCTGCGTGACCCTGCGCGACGAGTACCTCCCCCGCAGCCGTCAGCCGCGCTCCTTCTACGAGTTCCGCTGCAGCGTGATCCTGCACGAGATGGCGCACATGTGGTTCGGCGACCTCGTGACCATGAAGTGGTGGGACGACCTGTGGCTCAACGAGTCCTTCGCGGAGTGGGCCTGCTACCACGCCGAGGTCGAGGCGACGGAGTACACCGACGCCTGGACCGGCTTCGCCAACGCCCGCAAGCAGACCGGCTACCGCCAGGACCAGCTGCCCTCGACGCACCCGATCGCGGCCGACAACCACGACCTGCAGGCCGTCGAGGTCAACTTCGACATGATCACCTACGCCAAGGGCGCCTCGGTGCTCAAGCAGCTCGTCGCGTGGGTCGGCCTCGAGGACTTCCAGGCGGGGCTGCAGCAGTACTTCAAGGACTTCGCCTACGGCAACCCCGAGTTCAAGGACCTGCTCGCCGCGCTCGAGAAGTCGTCGGGCCGCGAGCTGGCCAGCTGGGCCCAGGAGTGGCTCCAGACGGCAGGCGTCAACACGCTCTCCCCCGTCTTCGAGATCGACGCCGAGGGGCGCTACGCCTCGGTGTCCGTGCGCCAGATCGCCCACCCCGACCACCCGACCCTGCGCCGGCACCGTCTCGGCGTCGGTCTCTACGACGCGGTCGTCAACGAGGCGGGCGAGACCCGTCTGGTCCGCCGTCGCTACGTCGAGACCGACGTCGAGGGCGAGCTCACCGTGATCCCCGAGCTCGCGGGCGAGCAGCAGGCCGACCTGCTGCTGCTCAACGACAACGACCTGACCTACGCCAAGATCCGCCTCGACGAACGCTCCCTCACCACCGTCGTCGACGGGCTCTCCCAGCTCGACGACTCGCTGGCCCGGGCCCTGGTCTGGGGCGCGGCGTGGGACATGACCCGCGACGCCGAGATGCGCGCGTCCGACTTCGTCGCCCTCGTGCTGCGCAACATCGGCGCCGAGACCGACCCCTGGGGCGTCAGCCGGATCCCGACGTACGCCGCCCAGGCGGTCAACCACTTCTCCGCCAAGGCCACCCGGCCCGCCCTGCGCGCGGAGTGGGAGCGCGGCCTGCGCGACCTGCTCGACGCGGCCGAGCCCAGCAGCGACCAGCAGCTCACCTTCGCCCGGTCCTACGCCGGCATCGCCCACAGCGAGGCGGCGCTCGGTGACCTGACCGCGCTGCTCGACGGGTCGCTGACCTTCGAGGGGCTGGCCGTCGACCAGGACCTGCGCTGGGTCCTCGTGACGTCGCTCGCTGCCGCCGGTGCGGTCGGCGAGGACCGGATCGCCGAGGAGCTGGGGCTCGACGCCACGATCTCCGGCCAGGAGCACGCCGCCGCCGCCCGGGCAGCCCAGCCCACCGCGGAGGCGAAGGCCACCGCGTGGGAGGCGGCGATCACCAAGACCGACACACCCAACGAGACGCAGCGCTCGATCATCCTGTCGTTCCAGCGCGCCGGTCAGGACGAGGTGCTCGAGCCCTACGTGGAGACCTACCTCGCGGTCGCCGACGACATCTGGGAGCACCTCGGCACCGCGCGGGCGTCCACGGCGCTGGAGTTCATCTTCCCGCGCCAGCTCGCCAGCGAGGACCTGCTGGGCCGGGTCGACACGTGGCTGGAGACCTCACCGGCCAACCCCGCCGCCAAGCGCTACGTGCGTGAGGGGCGCGCCGACGTCGCCCGTGCTCTGGCGGCGCAGGCGCGCGACGCTCAGGCCTGAGGGGGTCTCCCGGTCTCCGGGTCTCGACGTCGGCGGAGCCGCTACTGACCGGAGTGCAGCGTCTCGGCCGGGCGTGCGTGCTCGGCTAGGAACGAGATGCCGCGCTTGAGGCCACCGACCAGGTCGCCCGCGGCGAAGTCGGCCTGCATCGCGAGGACGGCGAGCTCGACCTCGGGATCACTGAGCGTGCGCCGCACGTAGCTGCCGGTGACGACCTCGAGGGCGCGAGCCACCGGGTCGACCAGGATCAGGATGCTGCGCGCGGGTGCCACCAGCGAGTTGTGCAGGCTCGACGCGAAGGCACGCGGCTCACTGCCCGACGTACCGACGAACACCGAGATCTCCGCGCGGCACAGCTGCTCGGCCTTACGGATCGTCTCGTCCAGCGCGAACCTCTCCGCGCTGCTGAAGGGGTCACCAGCGGCCACTGGCGCCACCGGCTTCGGACGTGGCGGCGTCGGGGCCTGCCAGCTCGCCGGCGCTCTTGCGAGGACCGCCGAGCCACTGGTTCTCGACGTGGGGGGCGCCCGGGGCGATCCGCTCGCCACGCACGAGGGCGGGCAGGTAGACGGCCGCCGCGATGACGACGAAGAGGAGGATCGGGACCCCCGCCAGGAGCAGCACCGCGTCGAGCATGTCGACGGGCTGGGACACCGGCCAGCCCTCCGAAGGCTCGGCGCTCGCGGGTGCGGCGAGGGCCAGGGACAGGCCCACGGAGGTGAGCCCCGTCACGAGGACGAGCGCTGTTCGGCGCAGTGGTTGGGAGAACGTCGTGGTCACGAGGGCAAGGGTATCGGCTCGGCTCGATAGCCCCGACCAGAGATGCTAAGCATGGGCGCATGCTGCCAACTGCGACGACCGAACCCTGCGAGGCCGGAGAGACGGTCTGCGACCTCGCGCTACAGCTCACCGACAACTCGACGGTCGCGCAGGTGGCCGATGTGCTGATCGGCGCACCCATGGCGCTGGTGGGGCTCGTGCTGCTCGCCTTCGTGGCCCGCTGGGTCGCGCACCGCCTCGTCGACCGGATCGTCAAGCGCGCCGAGGCCGGGGTGCTGCCCGACGCCGTGGGCCGGCTCTCGAAGGTGCGCCGCGGCACCCACGCGCCGGTCACGCACGACGTCGTCACGTCGACCCGACGCGTCCAGCGGGCCAAGACCATCGGGAGCCTGCTCAAGAACATCATCACCGGCATCCTGATCGCGGTCTTCGGGACCATGATCCTCAGCGAGATCGGGGTCAACATCGCCCCGCTCATCGCGAGCGCCGGCATCATCGGCCTGGCGCTCGGCTTCGGCGCCCAGTCCCTCGTCAAGGACTTCCTCTCCGGCATCTTCATGATCCTCGAGGACCAGTACGGCGTCGGCGACGTCATCGACGTGGGCGAGGCCAGCGGCACCGTCGAGGCGGTGAGCCTGCGCATCACGCGACTGCGCGACGTCAACGGCACCGTCTGGTATGTCCCCAACGGGGAGATCATGCGCGTCGGCAACATGAGCCAGAACTGGGCGCGCACGGTGCTCGACATCAACGTGTCCTACGGCGAGGACCTCGCCCGCGTGCGTCGGGTGCTGCAGGACGTCGCCCACGACCTCTGGGAGGACGACGACTACAAGTTCCTAGTCATCGAGGAGCCCGAGGTGTGGGGCGTGGAGAGCCTCGGCATCGACGGCGTGACCGTGCGGGTCACGCTCAAGACGGCCCCGCTCGAGCAGTGGGCGATCGCGCGCGAGATGCGTCAGCGGATCAAGTCGCGCTTCGACGTCGAGGGGATCGAGATCCCGTTGCCCCAGCGGGTCGTCTGGAACCGCCAGGAGCCGGCCGCCCCGGCCGAAGCCGGAGCCGACCAGCCCTGAGTCGTGCGGTGTCGGCGTCAGGCCAGCGCGGCGTCGAGGGTGATCGTGGTGCCGCTCAGCGCCTGGCTGACGGGGCAGCCGGTCTTGGCGGCCTCGGCGGCGGCGACGAAGTCGTCGTTGCTCATTCCCTCGACGACCGCGCGCACGGTCAGCTTGATGCCGGTGATGCCGGTGCCGGGCGTGAACTCCACGTCGGCGGTCGTGTCGAGGGACGTGGCTGCGGTGCCGGCCTTGGCCAGTCCGTTGGAGAGCGCCATCGAGAAGCAGGACGAGTGGGCTGCGGCGATCAGCTCCTCGGGGCTGGTCTTGCCGTTCGCCTCCTCGGCACGCGAGGGCCAGGACACGTCGTAGGTGCCGAGCCCGGAGGACTCGAAGGTGACCTTGCCGGCGCCTTCGAAGAGGCTGCCTTCCCAGTGCGTCGTGGCCTTGCGAGTCGTTGCCATGTGCGTTCGCTCCTTGAGGATCGTGTCGTGGGTCGCTCGGGTCGCTGAGTCTCGCACGCCGGTGACGCGGCGCCCGGGCGTCCCCAGCACAATGGATCCGTGACCACCTACTACGACGAGATCGGCGGCTTCGAGACCTTCCGGCGCATCGTCGCGAAGTTCTACGAGGGCGTCGCCACCGACGAGGTGCTGCGCCCCCTCTACCCCGAGGAGGACCTCGGACCGGCCGAGGAACGCTTCCTGCTGTTCCTCGTCCAGTACTGGGGCGGCCCCACCACCTACGGCGACACCCGCGGTCATCCCCGACTGCGGATGCGCCACGCGCCGTTCGCGGTCACCCCTGAGGCCAAGGACCACTGGCTGAAGCACTTCCGCGCCGGGCTCGACCAGGTCGCACTCACCCCCGAGCAGGACGAGAAGTTCTGGGACTACGTCACCCACGCTGCGCAGTTCATGGTCAACACCCTGGAGTGAGGTGCGCGGGAGGTCTTCACCTGGTCGGTGACGGGCTGAGCAGCAGCTCGCGATAGGCCGGATCAGGCGCGACCGCCCGCCCTGTCACAGGCTCGACGAAGACCATGACGACCCGCGCCCGCGACAGGACGACGTCGCCGTCGCAGATCTCGGCCTCGACGGTCATGGAGCGCTCGCCGACGCGCACGATGCGCGACCACACGTCGTACGGCTCGGGGCGGAACATGATGGGCACCCGGTAGTCGACGTCGGTCTGGGCGACCACCATCGTCGGGTGCGCGAGGCCCTCGACGTCGCGCAGGAGCCGGGCGTGCAGGCGGATCCGCGCCTCTTGGAAGTACTCGAAGTACTTCACGTTGTTGACGTGGCCGTAGACGTCGACGTCAGAGAAGCGCACGTGGAGGCGGTAGTGGTTGGCGCGCTCGCGCTCGACCGGCGCCAACGGGACGGGGCGCACGCGCTCGACGGGCTCGAGGAGCCGCGTGAGCGCCTCGCGCTCCTCCGGGGAGATCCGCCGGGGGCGCTCGGTGGCGAAGACGTACGGCGTCAGCACGGTCGACGCGCGCAGGTAGACGGTCCGCCCGGACTCCTCGTCCGGCGCATCGTCGAACACCTCGTAGGCCATCGTGAACGATGCCGCGCGGATCTCGGTGACCCACGACTCGATCTTCACGCTCGCGCGGAGGTAGTGCAGCGGCGCTCGGTAGCTCACCTCGTGACGGACCACGACGACGCCCTCGGCGAGGTCCTCGGTGCGAGGCTCCGGAGCGTGCGTGCGCAGCATGTCGACCCGCGCCTCCTGGAGGTAGTCGACGTAGACCACGTTGTTGACGTGACCCTGGAGGTCGAGGTCAGCCCAACGCAGGGGGCACTCGTAGACGTGGCGCACGCCCCGACTCTCGCAGATGGCGCGCCGGAGCGTCGCCGGGCATCAGTGGCTGAGCGCGAGCCGGCCGTAGTAGGTGCGGATCGACTGGTGACGAGCCACGCGCGTGCGGCGGTTTCCGACAACGACGTCGGTCATCACGGCCAGCGCCAGCACGATCGCCAGGCCGGCGACGGCGAGGAAGGCGATCGCGAAGGGGGTGATGGAGGGGAGCAGGTCGAAGGTCATGGCGGGCCAACTTTCTACAGGTGTAGTTTTTACTTGTGTAGAAAACTACACCTGTAGAACTTCCGGCGCAAGCATGACTAGTGTGGGCTCCGCCAGCTGCCCGTGACAGCCCACCCGACGAAGGCCCGATGACGCCCACCGCGTTGACCCCGCGCCGCCGCGCGATCCTCGACGCCGCCACCGCGGTCGTCGTCGAGCAGGGCCTGCGCGGGCTCACGCACCGGGCGGTCGACCGCGCCGCGGGACTGCCGCAGGGGAGCACGTCGGCCTACCTGCGGACCCGACGAGCCCTCCAGATCGCGCTCACCGAGCACGTCGCGGGCCAGATCGGCCAGGACATCGACGAGCTGCTCGAGCAGATCGCCGACTGCACGCCCGAGGACCCGCGCACGGTCGAGCTGGTGCTCGCCATGTTCGCCCGGTGGCTCGACGAGCGCGCCCTGGTCCTCGCCAAGGTCGAGCTCACCATGGAGGCCGCACGCGACCCGGAGCTCGCCGTCCTGCTGGGCCGCGAGCGCACCAGGATCGTCGGGGTCGTGGCCGAGATCCTGGCGGGTCACGGGCAGGACCAGACCCACGACCGCGCGGAGGCCATGATGGCTTCCTTCGATGGGATCCTGCTCTCGGCACTGCTGCGTCCGGACGACGAGCGGCGCGACTACCTCGCTCGCTCCCTCGCCCTGGCGATGCAACCCCTGAGCGCCGATCAGCCCGCCTGACCACCTGTTCTAGTCTGACCACCGCATCACCCACCAGAGATCGGAGATCCGCCCATGCCCGAGGCAGTCATCGTTTCCGTTGCGCGTTCGCCCATCGGCCGCGCCAACAAGGGGTCGCTCAAGGACCTGCGTCCTGACGACCTGGCGGCGACCATCGTCAAGACCGCGCTCGACAAGATCCCCGCCCTCGACCGCAACACGGTCGACGACCTCTACCTGGGTTGTGGACTTCCCGGCGGGGAGTCCGGCAACAACATGGGGCGCGTCGTCAACGTGCTCAACGGCATGGATGCCGTCCCCGGCGCCACCGTGACGCGCTACTGCGCCTCGTCGGTCCAGAGCACCCGCATGGCCTTCCACGCGATCAAGGCCGGCGAGGGTGACGTGTTCATCTCCGCCGGCGTCGAGATGGTCTCGCGCTTCGTCAAGGGCACCTCCGACCACTGGCCCGACACGCACAACCACGCCTTCGACGACGCCAAGGCCCGCACCGACAAGACCGCCGAGGGCGGCGTCGACTGGCACGACCCGCGTGAGGACGGCCTCCTCCCCGATGCCTACATCGCCATGGGCCAGACCGCCGAGAACGTCGCACGGCTGCGCGGGTTGTCGCGCCAGGAGCTCGACGAGTTCGGCGTGCGCTCGCAGAACCTCGCCGAGAAGGCGATCAACGATGGCTTCTGGGCCCGCGAGATCACCCCGGTCACGCTGCCCGACGGCACCGTGGTCAGCGTCGACGACGGGCCGCGGGCCGGTGTCACCTACGACGGCATCAAGGACCTCAAGCCGGTCTTCCGCCCTGACGGTCTCGTCACCGCCGGCAACTGCTGCGGCCTCAACGACGGTGCCGCCGCGGTCGTCATCATGTCCGACACCAAGGCCGCCGAGCTGGGCCTGACCCCGCTGGCTCGCATCGTGTCCACCGGCGTCAGCGGCCTCTCCCCCGAGATCATGGGCCTCGGCCCGGTCGAGGCGACGAAGAACGCGCTCAAGTACGCCGGCATGAGCATCGGCGACATCGACCTGGTCGAGATCAACGAGGCCTTCGCGGCCCAGGTCGTGCCGTCCTACCAGGACCTGGGCATCGACATCGACCGGCTCAACGTCAACGGCGGCGCCATCGCCGTGGGTCACCCCTTCGGCATGACGGGCGCCCGTCTGCAGAACACGCTGATCAACTCGCTCGACTGGCACGACAAGTCCACCGGGCTGATCACCATGTGCGTCGGTGGCGGCCAGGGCATGGCGCTGATCCTCGAGCGCGTCTGACCTGCCGAGTCGGCGCGATGTGGCAGCCGAAGATCGCCGCCGCCGTCACATTGCGCCGACTCGAGTCACCGGCCGTCGGTGTCGTGCTCCTAGACTTCCCTGCGTGGCAGACATCGGCGGCGAGGCCCGCGAGACACAGTGGCTCGACGAGGACCAGCAACGGTCCTGGCGTGGGCTGGTGCTCGGCACGACCTTGCTCCTGGACCGGCTCGACAGCGACCTGCGTCGCTACCACGGCATCTCCCTGGCGGAGTACGAGATCCTGGTGCGTCTCTCCGAGCGCGGAGGTCAGCTGCGCATGGCCCAGCTGGCCGACGCCCTGGCCCACAGCCGCAGCCGGGTCACCCACACGATCAAGCGCATGGAGAAGACCGAGCTGGTCACCCGTGCCGACTCACCGGATGACGGCCGGGGCGTGGTCGCCCAGATGACCGACCGCGCTTGGCTGCTGTTGAAGAACGTCGCGCCCACGCACGTCAACGGTGTGCGCGACCACCTCGTCGACCTCGCCGGCGACGAGGACTTCGCCGCGCTGGGTCGCGTGATGAACGCGGTGGCCGACCACCTGATCGCCGGCCACCCGGAGATGGAGATCCGCTAGGCCTCGAAGCGGACCTCCGCCCACCGTCAGTCGCGCGTGAGTCGCCGGTGCGTGACGCGGTGCGGTCGCGCCGCCTCGGCACCGAGACGCTCGATCTTGTTCTCTTCGTAGGACGCGAAGTTGCCCTCGAACCAGAACCACTCGGCGGGGTTCTCGTCGGTGCCCTCCCAGGCCAGGATGTGCGTCGCCACGCGGTCGAGGAACCACCGGTCGTGGGAGGTGACCACGGCGCAGCCGGGGTAGTCCAGCAGAGCGTCCTCGAGCGAGGAGAGCGTCTCGACGTCCAGGTCGTTGGTGGGCTCGTCGAGGAGCAGCAGGTTGCCGCCCATCTTGAGCGTCAGCGCCAGGTTGAGGCGGTTGCGCTCACCACCGGAGAGCACGTTGGCCTTCTTCTGCTGGTCGGGGCCCTTGAAGCCGAACGACGCGACGTAGGCTCGGGAGTTCATCTCGAAGTTGGCGACCTTGATGAAGTCGAGCCCGTCGGAGACGACCTCCCAGACGTTCTTGGTCGGGTCGAGGCCGCCACGGCTCTGGTCGACGTGGGAGATCTTGACGGTCTGGCCGACGGTGAGGTCGCCGGCGTCCGGCTGCTCCTGGTCGGTGATCATCTTGAAGAGCGTGGTCTTGCCGACGCCGTTGGGGCCGATGACCCCGACGATGCCGGCGCGCGGCAGCGAGAAGGAGAGGTCGTCGATCAGCACGCGGCCGTCGAAGCCCTTGGTGAGCTTCTTCGACTCGAGCACGATGTCGCCCAGGCGCGGGCCGGCAGGGATGTTGATCTCGGAGGTGTCGATCTTGCGCATCCGGTCGGCCTCGGCCGCCATCTCCTCGTAGCGCGCCAGACGCGACCTGCTCTTGGTCTGGCGGGCCTTGGCGTTGGAGCGGACCCACTCGAGCTCGCGCTCGAGCATCTTGGCCCGCTTGACGTCCTTCTGCCCTTCGATCTTGAGGCGGTCCTTCTTGGTCTCGAGGTAGGTCGAGTAGTTGCCCTCGTAGGGGTGCGTCGAGCCACGGTCGAGCTCGAGGATCCACTCGGCGACGTTGTCGAGGAAGTAACGGTCGTGGGTGATGGCCAGGACGGCGCCGGGGTAGTCCTTGAGGTGCCCCTCGAGCCACTGCACCGACTCGGCGTCGAGGTGGTTGGTGGGCTCGTCGAGGAGCAGGAGGTTGGGCTGCTGGAGCAGGAGCTTGCAGAGCGCGACGCGGCGACGCTCTCCACCGGAGAGGGTGTCGACGATGGCGTCGGGCGGCGGGCAGCGCAGCGCGTCCATGGCCTGGTCGAGGCGGCTGTCGAGGTCCCACACGTTGGCGGCGTCGAGCTCGCTCTGGAGGTCACCCGCCTCGGCGGAGACCTTGTCCAGGTCGGCGTCGGGGTCGCCCATGAGCATGTAGAGCTCGTCGAGGCGCGCCATCTTGGCCTTGAGCTCGCCGACGGCCTCCTCGACGTTCTCCAGGACGGTCTTGCCCTCGGTCAGCGGCGGCTCCTGCTGAAGCATCCCGACCGTGGCGCCCGGGTCGAGGATCGCGTCGCCGTTGTTGGCGTGCTCGAGCCCCGCCATGATCTTGAGCAGGGTCGACTTGCCCGTGCCGTTGGGTCCGACGATCCCGATCTTCGCCCCGTGGAGGAACGAGAGGGTCACGTTGTCGAGGACGACCTTGTCGCCATGGGCCTTACGCACGTTGCGCAGGGTGAACACATACTCAGCCATGACTCGAGCCTAGTTGGAAACCCGGGTTGAGACCTGATCGGGGTCTCGCCGCGTCTCTACCTGCGACGGCCCACCTGGGTCGCGGGACAGGGACGAGGTGACGCGTGCGACGCACGGAACGCGACGACCGGGAGTTCGCGGAGTTCATGGCCGCGCGCTCCCACCAGCTCTACCGCAGCGCCTACCTGCTGACGACCTCGCCCCACGCAGCCGAGGACCTTCTCCAGACCGCGCTCGCCAAGGCGTACGCCGGGTGGGGACGCGTGCGGGCCGTTGACGACCCCGTGGCCTACGTGCACCGGGTGCTCCTCAACTCCTTCCTCTCCGACCGGCGCCGCCGCAGCAGCCGTGAACTGCCGGCGGCCGACCTCACGCGCACGGGCCGGGCAGACACTCGTGGGCAGACCACCCACCGCACCGACCAGACCGACCACACCGACCACACCGAGCGCCTGGCCCTCATGGCGGCACTGGCCGAGCTCGCACCGATCGACCGGGCCGTGGTGGTCCTCCGTTTCTGGGAGGACCGCAGCATCGCCCAGACCGCCCTCGCGCTCGACCTGACGGAGGCCGCGGTCAAGAACCGCAGCCTCCGAGCCCTTCGCACGCTGCGCGTGCTCCTCGACGACCCGACCACCTTGACCCATGGGAGCCCCTCATGACCCACCTCGACGACGCCACCGACCTCCGCGCCGTGATGGAGCGCGCGATGCGTGACGTCACCGCCCCTGTCCGTCTCGACGAGCTGGCCGTCGCCCGGGGACGTCGGTTGCGGCGCGGTCGCACCGTGCTCGCCGGGGCAGGCGGGCTCGCCGCCGCAGCCACGGTGGTGGTCGTCGTCGCAGCGACGACCGGCACCGGAGGCACACGCGGCGGAGACGTCGCCAGCGAGCCGACCCCGACCTCCGTCCCCACCAGCCAGTCACCCGAGACGACCGAACGGCCCGCCGGCTGGTGGGACGCGCCCACCGAAGACCTGCTCGCCATCTTGGAGCGACTGCTGCCCACGGGCGTGCGGGTCGTCGAGCACCAGGTGGTGATCGACGACCCGAGCCCCGGCGAGAGCGGGGTCGTGCCGGGGTGGCTGGGTGTCACCCTGCTGTCCACGCACACCGACGGTCCCGGCAAGCTCGAGGTCGTGCTCTACCCACGGGAGGTCGAGCAGGTCCCGCCGCCGGTGACCACGACCCAGGCCGACGGAACCGTCTCGACCGAGGTCAACGCCTCGTCGCCGTCGTACGACGAGCGCGTCACCTGCCCGCCAGGCAAGGTCACGGTGGGGCTCTGCGAGCAGGTCGTGACCTCGGACGGGACGCCCGAGGGGCGCGTGGAGACCTCGAGGATCGGCGAGATCACCATCCTCGAGGTGACGCTGCGAGGACCGGACGGCGGCTTGGTCTACCTCGCCACCACCGACACGGTCGACGACAAGTGGGGCTTCACCTCACCTGCCTCCGCCGACGCCCCGCCTCTCACCGTGCTGGAGCTGGCCCGCATCGCCCAGGACCCCGCCTGGACCAGCTGAGATCAGGCAGCCGTCGGCACCTCCCGGCTCCCCTGCTCCGCCTCCGGCTCTGCGTCGGGGTCCGAGACCGCCGCTGCCGCCGGTGTCGCCTTGGGTGTGCGACTGAAGTGACTGGTGCCCCGGCTCAGGTCGTGGCCGACCAGGCTGGCCTCCACCTCGAAGGTGGTCACCTCGACACCAGCGTTGTTGACGTAGGTGCGGGCGCTGAGCTTGCCGTGGACGACCACGGGGTCGCCCTGGCGCAGCGAGCGGGCGCAGTTGTCGCCCAGGCCCCGCCAGGCGTTGACGGAGTACCACTGGGTGTCTCCGTCGACCCACTCCTGGCTGCTGCGCCGGAAGCGGCGCGGGGTGCAGGCCACGCGGAAGTGGGCCACCAGTGCCTCGCCGGCGTGGCGGACCTGGACGTCGCCGCCCACCCACCCCTGCAGCGTCACCACGGTCTCGTTGAGCATGTCGTTCTCCTTCGTCTCGGATGTGCTGTCGAGACGAGGCTGCGCGGCGGCGCCGACATCGGCGGGCGGCCGCGGCCGGCCTTGTGGAGGAACGCGCACGAGCAGAACCTGTGGATGGTCGGTGGGCTACTTCAGCATGGTCGCGAGGTTGGTGCGCACCACGGTGTAGGCGGCCAGCTCGGCCGCGACCGGCTGCACGACGAGCTCGTCGGTCACCCGGTGGACGGCTGAGCGCAGCCGGCGGTCCGCCGACGCGGCACGCCGGCTCGCCGTGACCGAGACCAGCCACCGACACAGCGCCGCCAGCAGGATGCCGAGCAGCACGCCGCCGAGCAGCATCAGCGTCGGGATCGGCACGGGGCCGAGACCGGGCGCGTCTCCGACGGAGACCTGGAGGTAGCCCAGGACGGCAAGCACCGCGAGCCACGCCCCGCCCGCGAGCGCGATGAGGATGAGCGCCCACTGGAGGACCCGGACCACGCCCGCCCAGCTGGGGATGGTGGCGACGTCGAGGTCGGTCTCCCCCACGGCCCGGTCCAGGCTGTCGCCCAGGTCGGGCAGGCGCGAGGTCGACGCCCGGCGTACGGCGTCGGCCCACGGCCTCCCCAGGCCGGCGGCGGCGTCGTCGGCCAGCGCGCGGACCTCGGTGTCGACGCGGGCACGCTGCACCGGTGTCGTGGCCGGCAGCGAGGTGCGCGAGCGTCCCGACAGCGAGGCCGCCGCATCCCCGAGGTCGAGGTGCAGCCGCTTGAGCGGGTCGGGCTTGAGCCGCGAGAACCACGCCACGACCGGCCAGCCGGTGGCGCGGCCGGCCCGCAGTCGGGTCGAGCGCTCGACAGCGTCGACGACCGTCGGGACCCCGGCAGCGTCGGCGAGCGCGTCGTCGAGGTCGGCGATGCGCTGCTCGGAGAGGGCGCGGGACGTGGCGTCGCCGGAGGCCTCGGCGAGGCGGGTCGCGACGCCACGGATGTCGGCCTCGAGCCGCTGCCTGGTCGCCTGCTTGTCATCCACCCGGCGCGCGATCTCCGCGCGCAGCTCGGGCATGCCGATGCCGTGGCGGGCGCTGACCGCGATCACCGGGACTTGTCGAAGCCCGTCCTGGTCGAGCAGGCGGCGCACGTCGGCGATCATCGACTCGCGCCGGTCCTCGGGGACGATGTCGATGTGGTTGAGCACCACGACCATGACGTCGGCGTGCGAGCTCAGCGGCGCGAGGTAGCGATCGTGGATGGCCGCGTCGGCGTACTTCTGCGGGTCCAGGACCCACACGAGCAGGTCGGTGAGCAGCACCAGCCGGTCGACCTCGAGGTGGTGGGAGACCTCGGTCGAGTCGTGGTCGGGCAGGTCGAGCAGGACCACGCCCGCCATGGATGCGTCCTCGCGGCGGGTGTCCAGCATCGAGTCACGCGTGGTCTGGTGGCGCGGCGGGATGCCCAGCCACTCCAGCAGCTCGGTCGCACCCTCGGTGCCCCACACGCAGGCGCTGGCCCACGACGTGGTGGGGCGTCGTACGCCGACGGCCGAGAGCTCCAGGCCGGTCAGCGCGTTGAACGTGGAGGACTTGCCGGAGCCGGTCGCCCCCGCGATGCCCACGACCGTGTGCTGGGCGGACAGCTTGAGCCGTCCGGCCGCGCGACCGGCGATCGCCTCGGCCTCGTCCACGAGGTCGTCGTCGACCCGGCCACGGGAAGCGGCCGCCGCGGCCTCGAGCGCGCTGATCCGCGCTCCGATCTCGGTCCCGCGAGTGACCAGCTTCTTCGCACCTTCAAGCAGGGAGGTCACGCGGGGCCCTTCTTTGACTCGTAACGGAGGTCGTCGATGCGGCGCGAGGCACCGCGGAGCTGCTCGGCTGCGCCGGCCTGGAGGCCGAGCCCGTCGAGAAGGGTGAGGAAGCGGGCGCGCTCGTCGGCGAACAACGTCTGGAGGCGCTGCTCCAGCGACGTGCGGGCGCGTTGGGAGAGGGAGCGCACAGCCTGGTCGCCGAAGACCGCCTCGAGGAGCTTCTGGCCCAGGACGGCTGACCCGCCGGCGATGCCGACCTCCGCGCCGGTCACGCCGGCGGTGCTGGCGAAGACCACGACCATCAGCGCGACCGAGAGGCCGTTGACGCCGAAGGCGAGGAAGCGCGCCGTGCCGCGCTTGTCGGCGCCCTCGGTGCGCACCATGTCGAGCACGTCGGACTGCCAGTCGCGCACGGCCCGCTCGGCATTGCGGCGCAGGTCACGCGAGGCGCGACCGAGGTCCTGGTCCGCGGCGCCGAGCAGCCCCTGGCCGGCGGCCAGCTGCTGCCAGGACGCCTCGGCGCGCTCGGCGGCCGCCTCGGCGTGCTCGAGGATCAGCGTCTCCAGGCCCGACTCGACCGCGACGGTGACGCGCTCCGCCTGCTGCGGCTTGCCCTTGACGGCGTTGACGACGCGGTCGCGGAACCAGCCGACCTTGTCCTCCAGCGAGCGGAGCAGCTCGCCGGTGCCGACGAACTCCTGCCAGCGCGCAAGCACCTCGCCGCGCAGCAGGGTGCCGTCGGCGGAGGCCGTCATGATCGCAGCGATCGACTCGTCATAGGCACGGTCGGCGTCCTCGCGCAGACGAGCAGCGAGGGCGACCTGCTCGGTGGCGGCGTCCGCCACCTTGTGCGTACGCCGGGCCACCGTGCGGATAGCCCCCTCCAGGGTCTGCTTGACGACAGCGCCGCGCGCATCGGTGTCGATCGCCAACGAGTCGAGCCACGCCCGGATCTCCGCGACGTGCTCGGCGGGCAGCAGCCCCTGGTCGTCGACCTTGCCCTCGGTGACGGTGAACAGCGGCGAGTCCTTGAGGCCACGGCTCGCGAGCATGCGGGCGAGGTGGGTCGAGACGGTCTCGATCGCCTCGTCGGGGGTGCGGTCCAGGACGATGGCGACCGCGGTCGAGCGCTCGGCGGCCTGCTTGAGGAAGTCCCACGGCACCTGGTCGGCGTAGCGCGCGGCGGACGTCACGAAGAGCCACAGGTCGGCTGCCGAGAGGAGCTGGGCAGCGAGCTGGCGGTTGCGTTCCTCGACGGAGTCGACGTCGGGGGCGTCGAGGATCGCCAGACCGGCCGGGATCGCGTCGGAGGCGACCAGCTGGAGCGCGTCGGGGTCGTTGGTGGAGTGCGGCACGCGCTCGAGGTCGGGCAGGAGCCGCTCCTGGCGGAACCACTCGGCGTCGTCGGGGTGGTGGACCAGGACCGGCGAGCGGGTCGTGGGGCGCAGCACACCGGGCGTCGTCACGCGGCTGCCCACGATCGAGTTGACCAGCGTGGACTTGCCGGCCCCCGTGGAGCCGCCGACGACGGCCAGCAGGGGCGCGTCGATCGTCATCAGTCGTGGGATGATGTAGTCCTCGAGCTGGTCGATCATCTCGCGGCGGGCCGTGCGCTGGTCCTCGATGCCGGGCACGTCGAGCGGGAGCTCGGCGTCCTGGAGAGCGCCTCGCAGTCGGACCAGCGCGGTGAGCATCTTGTCGCTGCCCGTGTCGCTCATCGCGTCGGCACCACCTGTCCGGGAAAAGCGATGCCGGGTCGCACCGCGTTGATGCGGGACAGGTGGTCCTGACCGCGCAGCTGCCAGTCAGCGGGCGCCGTGCCGCGCAGCAGCCGATGGTGCAGGAACCCGAGCTCGATGGCGGCCTGCTGGTAGTCCTTCATGGCCTGGAGACCGGCCGGACCGCCACGCTGCTGGGCGTGCTGACGGGCCGCCCGTCGTGCGCGCAGGTCGACGACCCAGCCGATGTCGGTGGCCGGGATCAGGCCGCGCCGCGAGGCGTCGCCGAGCGCGGCGGCGAGCATGGTGCGCTCGGAGCTGCGCATCCACACGCCGAGCCAGACCACACCGACGACCGCCGGGATCATCAGCACGACGTAGACGCCGACGAAGCTGGCCAGGCCGAAAGCGGTGGAGCCGTTCCACAGGCCGTGGGTGAGCACCGCGAGGGCGTAGCCACCCAGGGGTGCCGCCCAGCGCAGGGCCGGCTTGCGGGTCGTGACCGCGATGCCGACCCCGATGCCGATGAAGGCCGTGAACAGTGGGTGCGCGAAGGGGCTCAGGACGCAGCGCACCACGAAGAGCACCGTGATGCCGGCGATGCCGCCGGGCGCCATGCCGTCCGCGCCGTTGTAGGCGGCGGCGAGGTAGAGGATGTTCTCGGTGAAGGCGAAGCCGATGCCGACCATGCCGGCATAGACCAGCCCATCGAGGATGCCGTCGATCTCGGCCCGACGCCACCAGAGCAGGAGCAGCAGGAAGAGGCCCTTGCTGGCCTCCTCCGTCACCGGCGCGACGATCGCGAGCGACTGGGTGTCGGTGAAGCCGACGACCAGGCCCCCCACGCCGCCGATCAGGATGGCCGCGATCGTGGCCACGAAGGCACCCCACAGCAGACCCATGACGAGCAGCACCTTGGGCTCGGGCTCGTAGCGGTCCAACCACAGGTAGCCCGCGACCAGCGGGCCCACCGGGACGGCCGCGAGAGCGGTCGCCAGGAGGGTGATCGCAGGGGCACCCGAGAACGCCAGAATCACCAGCGTGAGCAGCGCGCCGAGGCCCACCAGCACGGTCACGACCACCGTGAAGGCACGGCTGTCACGACGGGGAGCGGGCATAGAGGGAAGCCTAACGTCAAGGGACCGAACGGCTGATGTCGGCGCGTAGGGTGACCACGTGAGCGAGCAGACCAGCCCCGAGTCGACCGCACCCTCGACAGCACCCTCGACGGAGTCCCACGACCCTGCGGTGCCAGCGGCCTACTCCGCCTTCATGCGCGAGGGCTGGGGCGACCGCGAGCTCGACCTCCCCCCGCACCCCGTGACCGACCTCTCAGCGAGGCGTCGGACGAGCCTCGCCGAGGTGTTCCCGGGCGAACGTCTCGTGCTGCCCTCGGGCACCTACAAGCAGCGCTCCAACGACACCGACTACCGCTTCCGCTCCGACACCGCCCACACCTACTTCTCCGGCAACCAGACCAGCGATGCCGTGCTCGTGGTCGAGGACGGCGAGGCGGTGCTCTACGCGCGCCCGCGATCCTCCCGCGAGAGCGACGAGTTCTTCCGCGACCGGGTCTACGGCGAGCTCTGGGCCGGGCGCCGCCCGTCGGCCCACGAGATCTCTTCCTCGCTCGGCATCGAGGTGCGCCACATCGACACGCTGCCCGAGGCTCTGTCGGTCTCCGGCAAGACGCGCGTCCACCGCGGCGTCTCGTCGTACGTCGACTCGCTGGTGGCCCCCGACGAGACCCGCGACGGCGACTTCGCCCGCGTGGTCTCCGAGATGCGCCTGGTCAAGGACACCTGGGAGATCGGCGAGCTCCAGGACGCGTGCGACATCACGGCGCTCGGGTTCGAGGACTCCGTGCGCGAGTGGGACAACGTGCTGAAGCACGGCGAGCGCTGGCTCGAGGGCACCTTCTTCCGGCGCGCGCGCACCATGGGCAACGACATCGGCTACGACTCGATCGTGGGTGGCGGCAAGCACGCGACGACGCTGCACTGGATCGAGAACTCCGGCCCGATCACTCCCGGCGAGCTGGTGCTGCTCGACATGGGGGTCGAGGGCCACAACCTCTACACCGCCGACGTCACCCGCACCTTGCCGGTCGACGGCACGTTCACGACGCTCCAGCGCGAGCTCTACGACCTGGTCCTGACCTCGCAGCAGGCCGGCATCGACGCGGTCCGCCCCGGCCTGGCCTTCGCCGATGTGCACGCGGCGTCGATGAGCGTGCTGGCCCACGGCCTCGAGGGCATGGGCCTGCTGCCGGTCTCGGCGCAGGAGGCGCTGGACCCCGAGTCGAAGGTCTATGCCCGCTGGACCCTCCATGGCACCAGCCACATGCTCGGCATGGACGTGCACGACTGCGGCCAGGCAGCTCCCGAGGCCTACGCCAAGGGCACGCTCGCGGCCGGTATGGTCCTCACCGTCGAGCCAGGCCTCTACTTCCAGGAGGACGACCTGCTCGTCCCCGAGGGGCTGCGCGGCATCGGCATCCGCATCGAGGACGACATCCTGGTCACCGACGAGGGGTCCACCAACCTGTCGGCGGCGCTCCCCCGCACCTCGGCCGACGTCGAGGAGTGGATGGGGTCGCTCCGACCCTGATCGCAGGAGGCATTCGTGCTCGCGGACCGCTACGACCTCGGGGAGCGACTGGGCACCGGCGGGATGGCCGACGTCTATCGCGCCACGGACCGGGTGCTGCACCGCCCGGTCGCGATCAAGGTGCTGCGCGAGACGGCCGGCGACGAGACCGACCGCCTGCGCTTCACTGCAGAGGCGCGCACCCTGGCCCAGCTCAGCCACGTCAACCTGGTGATGGTGCTCGACGCCGGCATGACGACCGACCAGCCCTACCTGGTGATGGAGTTGGTCGAGGGAACGACGCTCTCCGACCGCGCCCGCGGCGGCACGTTGCCGGCCTCCGAGGTCGCCGGGATCGGCGCCGCTCTCGCCGCTGCCCTGGCCTACGCCCACGACAAGGGCATCGTGCACCGCGACGTGAAGCCCGCCAACGTCCTGCTCGGCGACGACGGCCGGGTCAAGCTGGCCGACTTCGGCATCGCGCGGCTCATCGGCGACACCGTCCGCCACACCCAGACCGGTCACGCCATCGGCACCGCCGCCTACCTCTCCCCCGAGCAGGTGCGCGGCGACGACCTCACCGCGGCCGCCGACGTCTACTCCCTCGGGCTGGTGCTGCTCGAGGTGCTCACCGGGGAGCGGGCCTACCCCGGGTCCCCCACCGAGTCGGCGCTGGCCCGCCTGAGCCGCTCCCCCGAGATTCCGCCGTCGTTGTCCGCGTCGTGGCGTGACCTGCTCACCGACATGACCGCAACGGAGGCGGCTGCCCGGCCGTCGGCCGAGGTGGTCGCCGAGCGACTGCGATCGTGGGACGACGGCGCCGGCACCACACTGGTCCTGGACATCGAGCCGACCGTGCGGCGGATGCCCGCAGTGACGCCCGCCGCACCGGCTCCACGAGGGCCGTCACCCACGGACCGTCTCGTCGCGCGCTGGCGTGAGGTGCCCCCGCACGTGCGGGGGGCCGGCGCCGCGATCGCCGCGATCCTGATGCTCCTCGTGATCGCCGGGGTCGCGTCCGGCGGTGGCTCGGCGGACGGCCCAGCCGACCCCGCTGGTGGCACTCCGGCCGACACCACGGTGCCGGCCGGCACGCCCGCCGACCTGGAGGGTCCCCTGCAGGACCTCCACGACGCGGTCGGAGGTGTCGGGTGACCGGCCGGCGTCGTACGACGCGACTCGCGGCCGCCGGCACCGCTGCGCTGCTCGTGCTGACGGGTTGCGGCTCCGAGGACACCCCCTCGAGCGCGGTCCCGGCGCTCTCGACCCGCCTGGTCGACATCGACAGCGCCATCGTCGACGGCCGCTATGCGGTCGCGCGCGACGAGCTCGAGTCCCTAGGTGAGGACACCGCGGCTGCCGTGGAGGGCGGAGACCTCGACCAGGCCCAGGCCGAGCGGATCCTCGATGCCATCCAGGCCCTGGTCGAGGCGCTGCCGGTCCCCTCACCCGCCGAGACGCCGACGGAGGACGCGACCGAGGAGCCCACGGACGACGCGTCCGAGGGCGAGACCGATGACGACGAGGCCGACGACGAGGAGACGGGTTCGGGCAAGCCCTCGAAGCCGCCGAAGGGATCCAAAGGTCCCCAGGGGAAGGGCCAGAAGGGTCGCTGACAGACTGCCCTCATGTCGACCTTGATGCGCCGCGCCGGTCTGTCCTCGAGCGCCCTCGTGCTCGCCCTGAGCCTGTCTGCCTGCGGCGGCGGCGGTGGGGAGTCCGGGCCGTCGTCCGGCACCGGCTCGGACGCGCCGGTGGTGTTGAGCCAGGACGAGGCCGACGGCGCCCTCCTGACGCTCGACGACGTCGGCGCAGACTTCACCGAGCTCGGCGCGTCCGAGAGCGACGACCAGGACCTGGGTTGTCTGAGCGGGCTCACCGAGCTCTCCGACGTGGACGCCGACACCGAGGCGGAGAACAACTTCGAGCTCGAGACCGAGACGTCCCTGCGCAGCGTCCTCACGGCCGTCAACTCCTACGCGGACACCGCCACGGTCGTCGCCGCGGTCGAGGCGTTCCGCGCGAGCCTGGCGGGCTGCGAGACCGTCGAGGTCACCGACCCCGAGAGCGGCTCCGCCCTCGCCCTCGCCGTCACGGTCGACGACGCCCCGGGCATCGGCGAGACCGACGACCAGATCGGCTTCAGCGGCGCAGGCTCGATCTCGGCTCCGGGCACGAGCTACTCCTACGACGTCAGCTTCGTCGTCTCCCGCGTCGAGAACGCGCTCTCCGTCGTCGGCCTGGTCGACCTCGCTGCCCCGGGCGAGGACGTCCTTCCCGCTCTCACCGAGACCGCCGTGGGGCGGCTGACCGACGCCGTCGGCTGACCCGACACGGCTCGCTCAGGTCGCGAGCAGCAGCACCACCATGATGGGTGTGAGAGCCAGCACCACGTAGCCCTCAGCCTCCACGGGTGCGCGCCGACCGAGCAGCACCCACGAGGACACCACGCCCGCCAGCAGCGCGAGCCCCACGCCGAATGCTCCGCCGAACAGCACCGGGAACACGAAGAACCAGGTCACAGCCGCTGCGAGGGCGTAGGGCACGCGGGTGCGCCACACGACGTACGGCATCAGTGGCGTGAGCAGCGAGTCGGTCATCGGCGGCCGGTCCAGCTCGTTGTCCTCGTGGCGAGGACGGGCGCGGCGCCAGCACGGGTCGTCAGGGGCGGGAAGGTCGTGGGCCATGTCTTCAGATCGGCGGGACGTCGCGTGACTTGAGCCGGTCTAGCCCCGGGGCCGATGCCGGCGCCGGCGCCGTGGCCGGCGGCTGCCGTCATCAGTGTCGGGAACCTGTGCGCGGCGAACGAACTTGTGCACTTGCGCTTGTCAAGCGAACGTCTCTTCGACTACACTAGACGCATGACCGGCGCCGCGATCGACCCCCACGAGGTCGATGACGACGCGCCCACACCCACGAACCTGATCG
>NZ_FOQG01000016.1 GCF_900113685.1 Nocardioides psychrotolerans | reverse complement strand
CGGTCGGCCCACAGGGACTTCGCCCACCGAGACCTCGCCCGCGGAGACCTCGCCCAGGGTGTCGTGCGCATGCTCCGGGACCCTAGCCGTTTCGGTGCTGGTTGGTCGGCGACCCGTCACGGTTGCTGCTCGGGTCCCCCGGTCCGCGCAGCGTGCGCCAAGCCCGATGGGGCCGCCGACGTGAGGGGTGGTGCCCGGGGTGGGCTTGCCGAAAACGCCCGACCGCGTGAGGTCTAGACCTGCCGCCCCGAGATCGCCCAGCCGTCGATGTCGGGGGCGCCGTGCTGGTGCGGGTCCAGGCCTGCGTCCTCCATCAGGGCGGCGGCGGTGGCCGTCTGCGTCCGCCCGGTCTCCAGCACCAGCAGGCCGCCGGGCGCCAGCCAGGTGGGCGCCAGTGCGATCACCCGACGTTGTACGGCGAGCCCGTCAGCGCCGCCGTCGAGCGCCAGGTGGCGTTCGTGATCGCGCGCCTCCGGCGGCATGGTCGCGATCGCCGCGGTCGGGACGTAGGGGGCGTTGACGACCAGCACGTCGATCCTCCCCCGGAGGTGAGGTGGCAGCGCGTCGTAGAGGTCGCCGTCGTGGACGCGCTCCGGCGGCAGGTTGCTGCGGGCGCAGGCGGTCGCGGCGGGGTCCACGTCGGAGGCATGGAGGTCGAGGTCGGGGTGGTGGGCGAGCAGGGCCGCACTCAGCGCGCCGGACCCGCAGCAGAGGTCGACCACGGTCTCGTGCCCGGTGCGCACCTCCGCGGCGGCGAGCCGCACGAGGAGCGCGCTGCGGCGGCGGGGGACGAAGACACCGGGGCGCATCCGCACCCGGACCCCCTCCACGTCGGCCCAGCCGACCACCTGCTCGAGCGGGAGCCCGGCGACCCGAGCGGCGACCATCGTGTCCAGGTGGCCCGGGTCGCGGGCCTCGGCGCTAAGCAGGGCCGCCTCCTCCTCGGCGAAGACACAACCCGCTGCCCGCAGGGTGGCCACGGTGCGGGCGGTGGCCACAGTGCGGGCGGTGGCCACAGTGCGGGGGGTGTCCGCGGTCGGGTCGGTCACGGGGTGATCGTGTCACGACCAAAACTAGAACACGTTATTGTTTTCGCATGGTCCCTGATGTCTTCGCCCCCGCGACCCTCGGCCCGGTGCGGCTGCGCAACCGCACGGTGAAGGCCGCGACCTTCGAGGGGCGCGCCCCCGACGGCCAGGTGACCGACGCCCTGATCGACTACCACCTCGCCGTCGCGCGGGGCGGGATCGGCCTGACGACCGTGGCCTACCTGGCCGTCGCGCCCGAGGGGCGCACGCACGCTGAGCAGATCGTGGTGGGGGCGTCGACCGCGGCCGGGCTGGCCAGGCTCGCCGACGCGATCCACGAGACCGGTGCCGCGATCGCGGGGCAGGTCGGGCATGCCGGCCCGGTGGCCAACGGCCGCTCCAACCGGGTCAAGGCGATCAGTGCCAGCCGGATGCCGAGCCCGTTGTCCATGCAGATGATCCGCGCGGCCTCCGAGCAGGACCTGACGCGCGTCACCCGTGCCTACGTCGCCACGGCGCGCACCCTCGTCGACGCCGGCTTCGACGTGCTCGAGCTGCACATGGCCCACAGCTACCTGATCTCGTCCTTCCTCGCGCCGGGCCTCAATCGCCGCAAGGACCGGTGGGGCGGCTCGCTGGGGAACCGCGCGCGGCTGGCCCGCCAGGTCGCGCAGGCCGTGCGCGACGAGGTCGGCTCCGAGGTCGCCGTCACCGCGAAGGTGTCGCTGAGCGACGGCTTCCGCGGCGGCGTCACCACCGACGAGGGACTCGAGCTGGCCCAGCTGCTCGAGGCCGACGGTTGTCTCGACGCGCTCCAGATGAGCGGCGGCAGCTCGCTGATGAACCCGATGTACCTCTTCCGGGGGGACGTCCCCCTCAAGGAGTTCGCAGCCTCCATGCCGCCCGTCGTACGACTCGGGATGCGCACGCCCATGGGCAAGGGCTTCCTCAAGCACTACGACTTCGAGGAGGCCTACTTCTGGGAGAAGGCGATGCGCTTTCGCGCGGGACTCTCGATGCCGTTGATGCTGCTCGGCGGCATCAACCGCGTCGACACCATGGAGCGCGCCATGGGGGCCGGCTTCGACTTCGTCGCCATGGGTCGCGCGGTCCTGCGCGAGCCCGACCTGGTCAACAAGCTCGCCGCCGGCCGCGCCACCGCCGGCGTGTGTATCCACTGCAACCGCTGCATGCCGACGATCTACTCCGGCACCCGGTGCCCGGTGGTCTCGCCGGCCTGAGGGCGGCTGGGGGCGGGGTCGCGGGCGATCGAGAACATGTAACACGTCGTGACGCCATCCTCCCGCCCGCTGCAACGGCGTGCTTGTTGCGGTAACGACGTGTTACATGGGCCGGGACCCTTCCCCAAATCTAGAACGTGTTCTAGATTGACTGCCATGTCGCAAGCCAAGCCTGACCGCAAGCTCCGTGTCGTTGTCTGGTCGACGGGGACCATCGGTCGCCACGCCATCGCCGGCATCGACGCCCACCCCGACCTGGAGCTGGTGGGCGTGTGGGTGTCCAACCCGGACAAGGACGGCAAGGACGCCGGGATCCTGGCCGAGATGGGCCGCGAGCTCGGGGTGCTGGCCACCACCGACCGTGACGCGCTGATCGCGATGAAGCCTGACGCGATCGTGCACACCGCGATGGCCGACGACCGGGTCTTCGAGTGCATCGAGGACCTGATCTCCTTCGTCGAGGCCGGCATCAACGTCACCAGCAGCGGGCCGGTGCTGCTGCAGTGGCCCGAGAAGATCCTGCCGCCGGAGTTCATCGCGCGCATCGACGACGCGTGCAAGGCCGGCGGCGCGAGCCTGCACGTCAACGGGATCGACCCCGGCTTCGCCAACGACATCCTGCCGCTGGTGATGACGAGCCTCTCCCAGCGCATCGACGAGGTGCGGGTCATGGAGATCTGCGACTACTCGACCTACTACCAGCCGGTCGTCATGGGCGACATGTTCGGCTTCGGCAAGCCGATGGACTTCAGGGCGATGCTCTGGGAACCGGGCATCCTCACGATGGCGTGGGGCAGCGTCGTGCGCCAGATCGCCGCCGGCCTCGACATCGTCCTCGACGAGCCCCTGACCGAGGAGGTCGACCGCCGCGCAGCCGAGGTCGACACGCCGTCGGTCTCCGGCGACGTCGCCGCCGGCACGATGGGCGCGGTCCGCTTCCAGCTGATCGGCAAGGTCGACGGCACGCCGCGCGTCGTCCTCGAGCACGTCACCCGTACGGCGCCCGACCAGGTCCCCGAGTGGGAGACGCCGCCGGCGGGCGGGGACGGCTGCTACCGGGTCAAGATCTCCGGCGAGCCGATGATGCAGGTCGACTTCACCCACCACGGCGAGCACGGCGACCACAACGTCTCCGGGATGATCACGACCGCCCAGCGCATCATCAACGCCCTCCCGGCCGTCGTCGCGGCACCGCCGGGCCTGGTCACTGCGATCGACCTGCCGCTGGTCACGGGCCGCGGCCTGGTGAGCAGGTGAGCATCCTCGACCGCTTCACCGTCACCGACCAGGTCGCCATCGTCACCGGCGCGGGCCGGGGCCTCGGCGCCGCCACCGCCGTCGCGCTCGCCGAGGCCGGTGCCGATGTGCTGATCTCCGCGCGCACCGAGAAGCAGCTCGACGTCGTGGCCGAGCAGGTCCGCGCCACCGGGAGGCGCTGCCTCGTCGTGGCGGCCGACCTCAGCGACCTCGACGCGGTCGCGGGCCTCGCCCAGGCGGCGTACGACGAGTTCGGTCGCCTCGACACGGTCGTCAACAACGTCGGCGGGACGTTCCCCACGGAGTTCCTCAAGACGAGCAACGAGTTCCTCAACGAGGCGTTCAGCTTCAACGTCACCACCGCGCACGCGCTGACCCGTGCGGCCGTGCCCCTCATGCTCGAGACGGCCCCGGAGGCGCAGAAGAGCGTGGTCACGATCAGCTCGATGATGGGTCGCACCGCCGACCGCGGCTTCATCGCCTACGGCACGGCCAAGGCCGCGCTGGCGCACTGGACGAAGATGGCGGCCCAGGACCTCTCGCCGCGGATCCGCGTCAACGGCATCTACGTCGGCTCGATCATGACCAGCGCCCTGGAGTACGTCGCCGGGCAGCCGGCGATGATGGACCAGCTCGAGACCAAGACCCCGCTGGGGCGCGTCGGCGAGCCGGAGGACATCGCGGCCGCGGTGCTCTACCTCTCCTCGAAGGCCGGCCAGTACGTCACGGGCAAGCTCCTCGAGGTCGACGGCGGCATCCAGCAGCCGACCCTGGACCTCGGGTTCCCCGACGTCGGCGCGTAACGTCGCGCCGTGATCCCCGACTCCGCACCCCCGCCCATCCCCGGCCAGGGCCAGGGCCCGGGCCGGGACCCCGGCGTCAGCACGGCGTACGCCGTCTCGCCGGACTCCGGCGAGCACTGGACGGCCGAGGGTGCCTGGCGCGTCGCGGACGGGATCTTCCGGATCCCGCTGCCGCTGCCGATGGATGGCCTGCGCGCCATCAACGTCTACGCGATCGAGACCGGGGACGGGCTGACCCTCGTGGACGGCGGTTGGTCGATCCCCGTGGCGCGCGAGCTGCTGGACCGGTGCCTGCGCGAGGTCGGCTACGGCTTCGGCGACATCCGCCGCTTCCTGGTGACGCACGTCCACCGAGACCACTACACGATGGCCCGGGTGCTCGGCACCGAGCTGGGCGCCGACGTCTCCCTCGGCCTCGATGAGCTGCCCGCGATCGATCTGCTCCACAGCGTCGGCCAGCTCAGCGCCAACCCGTTCGTGGCGGTGCTCGTCTCGGCCGGCGCGCGTGACGTGGCGGACCAGTGGGTGCGCATGGACGGCGACGACCTGCCCGACCCCGCGATGTGGGCCCACCCCGACACCTGGCTCTCCGGCGACCAGGAGCTCGAGGTCGGCACCCGCGTCATCGACGCGGTCCACACGCCCGGTCACACCCCGGGGCACTTCGTCTTTGCCGACCGGGCCGCGGGTCTGCTCTTCGCGGGCGACCACGTGCTGCCCACGATCACGCCGTCGATCGGCTTCACGGTCCCGCCGACCGACCAGCCCCTGGGCGACTTCATGGCCTCGCTGACCAAGGTGCGCGGCCTGCCCGACCTGACGATCCTCCCGGCGCACGGTCCGGTCGCCCCGTCCTCGCACACCCGCGTCGACGAGCTCCTCGTGCACCACGAACGTCGCCTGGCCGAGAGCCTGCACCTGCTGGCCGGTGGTCCGCGCACGTCCTACGACGTGGCGCAGGGGCTGGGCTGGACCCGCCACGAGACGCCGTTCGAGAAGCTCGACGTCTTCAGCCAGGGCATGGCCTCCATGGAGACCAAGGCCCACCTCGAGCTGCTCGTCGCGCGCGGTCGGGCAACGCGCGAGGAGCACCCCGACGGTGTCGTCTTCGCGGCCGGGCCTCAGCCGCCCGTGCGGGAGATGAACGACAACGCGTAGTAGTCGTCGGCCGCGAGCGGCAGGTAGAGCTCGCCGAGGTAGACCAGCGACTCGCCGTACGGCAGGGCCAGCGAGGTCTGTCGGCCGTAGCCGTCGAGCGGGTCCTCGACCGGCTCTCCGCTGACCGCGTCGAGGAACCGGTTGGTCCAGCCGTTGGTCATGACCACGCCACCGAGCGCCACGACCGTGCCGTCGTGGGAGAGCCGGTGCGACGGCGGTCGGAAGGTGTCGCGCAGGTCGAGGGTCCCGGGCCACTCGCGGTCGAGCGTGAAGCGGGCCAAGCCCGGCTTGAAGGCGTTGCCGTAGCCGGCCGTGCGGTAGATGCCGGCGGCGTAGACGTCGTCGCCCTGGCGGGAGATGTCGTAGATCGGGCCGTTGGTCTGGGGGTCGAAGCCGTTGCGGACGTGCCCGTTGCCGGGGCGCACCCGCAGCAGGGCGAGGTGGGCGGGCTGGCCACCCGGGCGCGTACGACGGAAGCTGCCTGCCACCAGGAGGTCGTTGCCGGCGGTGCCGAGCTCGGTGACGTAGCCCTTCAGGGGCAGCACGAAGCTCGAGAGTCGTTCGCCCGTGCGCTGGGAGTAGGCGGTGATCTGGTTGCGGGGGAAGCGCACGCGGTTGTCGAGGCGCTGGGCGACGTAGAGCCGGTCGCCGAGGGTCGTCACCCCGCTCAGGTTCTGTACGCCGGTCACGGCGAGGCGGTCGATCGGCTCCCCGGTTGCGGGATCGAAGGCGCGCACGTCGAGCCGGGTGGGGGAGTACCAGCGACCACCGGCGTCGTGCTCGAAGCGGTCGTAGCCGTGGAAGTTGGTGCGGGCGACATAGACCGCTCGACGACCGGGGACCATCGAGCCGAACCGCAGCACGTGGTGTCCGCGGAAGCCGGCGCGGGGAAGCAGGGTGTTGGCGTCGAGGGCGGCCGTGCCGCTGGCGCGGACCGAGCCGGCCATGAAGAACTGGCCGCCGACGTAGAGCCCGGTGCCGGACGGCTCGACCGCGTTGACCTGACCGTCGAGATGGTCGAGGGCCTTGCTCGCGCGGGCACCGGTGCTGGCGTCGACCGCCGCGAGGTTGGTGGCCGGCGCGGCGCCGACGCTGCCGAAGAGCCCGCCGACCCAGAGCTCGTCACCGACCATGCCGAGGTCGAAGACGCCCCGGTCGGGGCCGTCGCCGAGGTCGGTGACCGCCGGCGCGAAGGCGGGGTCACCGGTGCCGGTGGCCGGGTCGAGCGAGACCAGCGGACCGGGCGTCTCGCCGAGGGAGCCGAAGCCGCCGCCGACGAAGAGTCGACCGCCGCTGGGCAGGATCGTGTGGACGACGCCGCCGAGCTGTCCGTAGGGGGTGGCCGTGGGGGCGAACGTCGGGTCGGCGTCGCCGGTGTCGGGGTCCAGCGCGACCAGGCCGCGGCCGCCGACGTAGAGCCGCGTGCCGTCCGGCTCGGCAGCCAGGGCCCGGACCTCGCCCGGGAGCGCGGCGACGAAGCTCTCGTCGCGGGCGCCGGTGGTGGGGTCGACCGCGATCAGCGACCCGTCGCCGACGTAGAGCCGATCGTCGGTCACCACCAGCTCGGTCACCCGGTCGGGGCGTGGGGCGAGGAAGGGCGTGACGTCGCCGGTCGTGGTGTCGATGGCCGCGAGGTTGCGGCGCTCGCTGTCGTCGACGGAGTCGAAGAGCCCCCCGACGAAGAGGGTCTCGCCGTCCAGCGCGAGCGCGCTGACCAGCCCCCGCACGCGCGGCGCGAAGGCCGGGTCGGCGGTGCCGTCGGCAGCGACGTGCAGCACGCCGCCGAAGCGGTGGCCGTCCACGCTCGCGGTGTTGCCGCCGACGAACCACCCGCCGTCGCCGTCCGCGACCACGACCGAGACCTGGCCGTCGAGCGCAGGCGCCTCCGTGCGGGCCCCCGTGGCGGGGTCGAGGGGGAGACCGGAACCGGTGAAGCGACCGATGCGGGTGAAGTCGCCGCGCACGAAGATCGTGTCGCCGCGCCGCGCGAGGTCGGTGACGTCGCCGTCGGTGACGATCGCGTAGGACGGCGGGGCCGCCTGGAGCGGGGCCCGCCGCTCGTCGCGCGTCAGGGCTGCCGACCCGACCTGGGCGCTGCTCGTCGTGGCGGTGACGGTGGCGGTCGCGGTGAGCAGGAGCGTCAGCGTGGCGACCGCGCAGGCGCGGAGGACGGAGGCCGCGGGGACGGATGCGACGGCAACGGATGCGGCAGGGGGTATCGGCACGCGCTCAACGTAGGTGCGGCGAGGACCGGCGTCCGGGTTTGACGTCAGGAGGGGTCCACTGGTCTGGACGCGCGCTGATCCCCACTGCCGAGTCGGCGCGATGTTGCACTGCCGAGTCGGCGCGATGTTGCACCGTGGGTGCCGCGACGACACATTGCGCCGACTCGGCCCGCCCTGCGTGCACCGGAGCGACGGCCCGGCTGTGGAAGGCTCGCCGCCATGCCGAGTCGTCGCCATGCCCTGCTCGCCTTCGCGGTCCCGAGGATCCGCGGGTCCCGCGAGCTGGACAGCCCGGTGCAGGAGCGGGCGCGCATCGAGGTCCGGCACACCGCGTGGGGGCAGGTGCAGCCGGACCTGCCGAGCAGGCGGATCCGCGGGTTCGACAAGGACGTCGCGGTGCTGACGGAGACGGTGACGGGCCCGGCGGGCGACTTCCCGGCGTACGTCCTGACGCCCCGCGGCGTGAGCATCACGCGCACGCTGTTCTACGTCCACGGCGGCGGGTTCGTGGCACCGATGGACCGCACTCACGTCGTCTACGCGACCCGGCTGGCCCGCGAGCTCGGCGCCCGCGTCGTGATGCCGGCCTACCCCCTGGCGCCCGAGCACACGGCGCACGACTCCCACGAGGCGCTGGCCGACCTTGCCTCGCGCTGGGCCAGGCAGGGCCCGCTGGTGCTCGCGGGCGACTCGGCCGGCGGTGGCTACGCGCTGGCGCTCGCGCAGACCCTCCGTGACCGCGGTGGCCCGCAGCCCTCGCACCTGCTGCTCATCTCCCCGTGGGTGGACCTGACCACCAGCACCCCGGAGACCGAGGCGCTCGACTCGATCGACCCGTGGTTGTCCCTCTCCAAGCTGCGGTCGTACGCCGAGTGGTGGGCCGGGTCGTCCGACGCACTGAGGAGCCCCGAGGCGTCGCCGGCGCTGGCCGACCTCGACGGGCTGCCGCCCGCGCTGATGTTCTGCGGGACCCGTGACCTGCTCGTGGCGGGCTGCCGGCTCCTGGCCGACCGCGCCGCGGGGTCGACGTGGGACCTCACCTACGTCGAGGAGCCCGACCTGATCCACGTCTACCCGATCCTGCCGCTGATCCCCGAGGCCCGCGAGGCCTTCCGACGCACCCTGGAGTTCCTCCGATGAACATCGCCGCGATCCCCTTCGCCACCCTCGACCCCGCCGGTGCCTATGCCGTGTGGCGGCTGCGCCAGGAGGTCTTCGTCGTCGAGCAGGAGTGCCCTTATCCCGATCTCGACGGCCGCGACACCGAGCCCGGCACCCGCCACGTGCTGCTCCGTGCCGGCGAAGACGACGGTGACCTCCTCGGCTACGCCCGCGTGCTCGACGACCCGACGGTGTGGCGCATCGGCCGCGTCGTGCTGGCCCCCGGTGCGCGCGGCCGAGGCCTGGCCGCGCCGCTGATGGAGACCGCGCTCAGCGTCTGCCCCGACCGCGAGGTCGTGCTCGACGCCCAGTCGCCGCTGGCCAGCTTCTACGCCGGGTTCGGCTTCGTCGTGGAGGGCGAGGAGTTCCTCGAGGACGGCATCGCGCACCTGCCGATGCGGCGCCCGCTCCAGGCGTGACGGGTCGCCGACTCGGCAGTGCAACATCGCGCCGACTCGGCAGTGCAACATCGCGCCGACTCGGCAGTGCAACATCGCGCCGACTCGGCCGGGTGACCGGCCACACGACGGCGGTCGCTAGTCTGGCAGTTCACGACAGGGGAGCAAGCGCGAGCTTGCTGAGAGTGCGGAAGAGCCGCAGACCCTCGAACCTGCTCCGGTTAGCACCGGCGAAGGGAGTCACATGAAGTCCATTTCTGCTGTCCTGCTCACGTGTGCGTTCGCGACGGCCTCCTGCTCACTCATCGGCACCGGTGACGATGAGGAACAGGCCACCGCGAAGGCGGGGAGCGAGGTCGTGCTGGTCACGCACGAGTCCTTCGTGCTGCCCGACGAGGTCCGGGCGGCCTTCGAGGAGCAATCCGGCTTCGAGCTGGTGGTCCGAGCCTCCGGCGACGCCGGCTCGCTGACCAACAAGCTCGTGCTGACCAAGGACGACCCGACCGGCGACGTCGCGTTCGGCGTCGACAACACCTTCGCGTCGCGGGCGCTGGAGGAGGGCGTGTTCGAGGGCTACGAGCACACCACCCCCGCGGGCGTGTCCGACTTCGACCTGGACGGCGACGACGAGCACGCGCTCACCCCGGTCGACAACGGCAACGTGTGCGTCAACGTCGACGACACCTGGTTCGAGACCGAGGGGATCGCCCCGCCGGAGACGCTCGACGACCTGACGGACCCGACGTACGAGGACCTCTTCGTGCTGCCCTCGGCCGCCACGAGCTCGCCGGGGCTGGCGTTCCTGCTCACGACGATCGCCGCGAAGGGGGACGCGTGGCCCGACTTCTGGGCCGACCTGATGGACAACGGGGCGCTGCTCACCAGCGGCTGGTCGGAGGCCTACCAGGGCGACTTCACCCAGGGCGGGGGCAAGGGCACCCGCCCGATCGTGCTGTCCTACGACTCCTCCCCGGCGTTCACCGTCGACGGCGAGGGCGGCACGACCACCAGCGCGCTCCTCGACACCTGCTTCACCCAGGTGGAGTACGCCGGCGTGCTGGCCGGCGCCGCCAACCCCGAGGGTGCCCGTGCGCTGGTCGACTTCCTGACCGGTCCCGAGGTCCAGGCTGCGCTCCCCGACAGCATGTACGTCTTCCCGGTCGCCGAGGGCACCGCGCTGCCCGAGGACTGGGCGACCTTCGCGCAGCAGCCGACCGACCCGTGGGAGGTCGATCCGGCCGAGGTGGCCGCCAACCGCGACGACTGGCTGACGCAGTGGCGCGACGTCACGACCGGCTGACCCTCCAGCGATGAACCCCTGATGACCACGTGGAGACGCCCGGTCACCCTGATCGGCCTGGCCCTGGTGCCGGTCGCGGTGCTGGGCGTCTTCTTCGTGCTGCCCGTGAGCGGCATGGTGGCGCGGGGCTTCTGGCCCGACGGCGACTTCGCCCCCGGCGAGGTGCTCGACGTGCTGACCCGCCCGCGCACCGGTCGCGTCGTGTGGTTCACCGTGTGGTCGGCCGGGGTGGCGACGCTGCTCGCTGTCGCGGTCGGGCTGCCGGCGGCCTACGTCCTGCACCGCCTGGACTTCCCGCTGCGGCGCGCGGTCCGGGCGGCGTTGTTGGTGCCGTTCGTGCTGCCGACCGTCGTCGTCGGCGTCGCGTTCCGCCAGCTCCTGGGTGAGGCCGGCCCGCTGGGGTTCCTGGGCCTCGACGGCACGCCGGTCGCGATCCTCGCCGGCCTGGTGTTCTTCAACGCCGCCGTGGTGATCCGTGCGGTCGGTGCCTCGTGGGAGTCGATGGACGCCCGCCCGGCGGAGGCGGCCGCGGCGCTGGGGGCCAGCCCGCGCCAGGTGTTCCTCACCGTCACGCTGCCGAGCCTGCGACCGGCCATCGTGTCGGCCGCGAGCGTCGTCTTCCTCTTCTGTGCCACGTCCTTCGGCGTCGTGCTCACCCTCGGGGGGACGCAGTACTCCTCGGTCGAGACCGAGATCTACCTGCTCACGACCGACCTGCTCGACCTGCCCGGCGCCGCCGCGCTGTCCATCGTGCAGCTGGTCGCGGTCGTCGTCCTCCTCGCGATCGCCGGACGACTGCGCGCGAGCGCCGATCCGAGCATCGTCCGCGTCCCCGCCCGTCCTCGCCGCCCCCGCCGCAGCGACCTCGGACAGCTGGTGGCGACCGGCCTGCTGCTGGTCTTCGTCGCCGCACCCCTGGTCACCCTGCTGGTCGGGTCGCTGCAGGTCGGTGATGCCTGGAGCCTCGACAACTACCGCGCGCTCACGACCACCGGCTCCCAGCAGGCGCTGCTCGTGCCGGTCACCGAGGCGCTCGCCACCTCCCTGCGCACAGCGGTCGACGCGACGTGGATGTCCCTCTCGTTGGGGCTCCTGGTCGCCCTCGCGGTCACGCGTCGGTGGCGTTCCAGGGCAGAGCGCCGCATCCGCGGGCTGCTCGACGGTTTCTTCATGCTGCCGCTCGGGGTCTCCGCCGCGACGCTGGGCTTCGGCTTCCTGATCACCCTCGACTCACCCCCGCTGGACCTGCGTGACTCCCCGCTGCTGGTGCCGCTCGCGCAGGCGCTGGTCGCGCTCCCGCTCGTCGTACGCACGTTGGTGCCGGTCCTCGACGGCATCGACGACCGGCAGCGCCAGGCGGCTGCGTCGCTCGGCGCCGGTCCCCTGCGGGCGGTCATGACCGTCGACCTGCCGGTGCTGTGGAAGCCGCTGGTCGCAGCGTCCGGCTTCGCGTTCGCCGCCTCGCTGGGGGAGTTCGGCGCGACCGCGTTCCTTGCGCGCGACGACCACCCGACGCTGCCCGTGGTGATCTTCCGGCTGATCGGGCACCCGGGTGCGATGAACTACGGCATGGCCCTCGCCGCCTCCGTCGTCCTCGCCGTCACGACCGCGGTCGTCATGGCGGCGGTCGAGCGGCTGCGCGTGCCGTCCCTGGGAGCGATCTGATGAGCCTGTCCCTCACCGGTGTCTCGGTCGACTACGACGGGGTGCCGGCCGTCGTCGACGTCTCCCTCGAGCTGCCGGCCGGGCAGGTGCTGGCGGTGCTCGGCCCCTCCGGCTCCGGCAAGTCGACCCTGCTGCGCGCGGTCGCCGGTCTCGAGCCCGCCCGCGGCACCATCGCCTGGGCCGGTGAGGACCTCGCGCACGTTCCGACCCACAAGCGCGGCTTCGCCCTGATGTTCCAGGACGGGCAGCTCTTCACCCACCTCACGGTCGCGCGCAACGTCGGCTACGCCCTGCGGCTGCGGCGGGCGCGCGACACCGCCACCCGGGTGCGTGACCTGCTCGCGCTCGTCGGCCTCGAGGGCTACGACGACCGCCTGCCCTCGACCCTCTCCGGCGGCGAGCGCCAGCGGGTCGCCCTGGCGCGGTCCCTGGCCGTCGAGCCGCGGCTGCTGCTGCTCGACGAACCGCTCTCGGCGCTCGACGCCGGGCTGCGCGAGCGGTTGGCCGGTGAGCTGCGGGAGATCCTGGTCACCGCCGGGACGACCGCGCTCATGGTCACCCACGACCACGAGGAGGCCTACACGGTCGCCGACCGGCTCGCGGTCATGCGCGACGGGCGGCTCGTGCAGAGCGGTGCGATCGACGAGGTCTGGCGCGCGCCCGTCGACCCGGCCACCGCGCTCTTCCTCGGCTACGCCCGCGTGCTCGAGGGGCCGGCTGCCGCACGCCTCCTGATCGCCGCCGGGCTGGCACCGGCCCGAGCGGTCGCCGTACGACGATCGGCGCTGACCGTGGACGTCTCCCCGCCGGCGGCACTCACCCGGGGTGATCCGCTGGTCGGTGTCGTCGTCTCCGCGCGGGTCACGCCGGACCAGGTGCGGCTCGTGGTGGACCTCGAGGGACTCGGTGAGCTGGACGCCGTCGCGGCTGTCGACACCCACCCCAGCGCAGGGGAGCCGGTGCGGCTGTCCGTGGACCGCTCGCGCCTCGCGGTGATCGGATGAGACTCCTGCAAGAGGCTTCTCTACACTGACCACCGTGTATCGCCGTGCCTATGTCCTCCTCGTGGGCACTGCCCTCGTCATGGGCGTGCTGGCGTTCGTCGTCTCGCGCCACTACGACCGCCCGCTGCTCGATCCCGAGGGCTCGTTCCTCGGTCCGTCGTGGCTGCGGCTGCCGCTGCTGCTCTTCGGCGCCGGTCTGCTCGACCTGCTGCCCCGGACGCTGTGGTTCTCGCGGCTGAAGCCGAAGGCGATGCTGCCCATCGTGCGCGAGCGCATCCGCACCCACTGGGGCCGCGAGCGGATCACCCTGGTGGTGCTCGGGATCGTGTCCTTCTACGTCACCTACGTCAGCTATCGCAACCTCAAGTCCTGCCTGCCGATCGCCAGACCGGACGTCGAGTACGACCGCGAGCTGATGTATCTCGACCGCGTCCTCTTCTTCGGCGCCGACCCGCCGGTGGTCCTCCACGCGATCCTCGGCCAGGGCGTCTCGGCGCACTTCCTGTCCACGATCTACGTCTGGTTCCTGCCGCTGGTGCCGCTCGCCCTGACGGCCTGGCTGGTGTGGTCGCGCAACATCTCCTTCGGCTACTGGTTCGCCACGTCGCAGTGCATCGCCTGGTCCCTGGGCACGCTGTCCTACTACGCGCTGCCCACCAAGGGCCCCGGCTTCGAGTACTTCTCCCGCTACCAGGGCCTCGACCGCACCCCCACCACCGACCTGATGAACGCCCTGGCCGCAGACCGGGTCGACGTCATCCACGGTGGTGTCACCGGTGTCGTGCAGTCCGTGGCGGGCTTCGCCAGCCTGCACACCGCCATCACGCTGTTGATCGCCCTGATGGTGCAGTTCACCCTGCGCAGCCGCCTGCTCAAGATCGTCTTCTGGGCCAACTTCGCGATCACCATCGTCGCGACCCTCTACTTCGGCTGGCACTACCTCGCCGACGACATCGCCGGGATCATGATCGCCTTCGTCGCCTTCTACCTCGGCGGCATCGCCACGGGGCAGAAGTTCGAACGGCGGAGCCTCCAGTCGCACCCCACGACCACCACCTCGGCCGTCCCGGTCGAGCGGGTCTGACCGCTCCACAGCGGAGCTGCGTCCGGTCGGGCGGGGGTGGCTGCTGGGCGCCCGCCGGTCATGTAACACGTCGTCCCCGCATCTACCAGCACGTTGCGACGGCCTTCCAGATGGGGTGACGACGTGTTACAAGGGTCCCGCCGTCCGACCAAGCTCGAGAATAACATTCGTGTAGTTTGCAAGCCGACACGCCGAAGAGCCGCAAGAAAGTTGGGAAGATTGTGGCGTTTGTGACTGGTGAGCACTAGCGTGCTGCGAGTTGCCCGCTTCCCCGACATGTCTGGAGTCCGCCGTGCGCTCCCGCGCGACAGCCGCCACCACCCTGTGCCTGATCCTCGCCGCGGGTTCCGCGACCGCCCAGGTCGCCCACGCCGACCAGGACGTCCCGAGCCGCGCCGAGGTCCGTGACGCGCAGCGTGCGGTCGCCAGCGCAGGCGACGACATCGCCTCGGTCCAGGCCGCGCTGGGCGCCGCCAACGACCGGCTGCGGGCTGCCGCGATCGCCGCGGCCCAGGCGGCGGAGGGCTTCAACGGCGCCCGCTACGAGGCCGCCCAGGCTCGGATCGCCGCCCGCAGGGCCGCGCACATCGAGACGGTCGCGCTCGAGGACCAGGAGCGCCTGCGCGTCACCTACGCGGAGTCGGTCGTGACCTCCTACGAGGCGATGCCGGAGCTCAACGCCCTGTCCGGCGTCATGGAGTCCGAGGGCATCCTCGACGTGGTCGAGCGCATGGGCACGATGCAGGACACCCAGCAGGCGCTCGACGGCAAGTACGACGACTTCCGCGTCGCCGCCACCGCCGCCGAGGTCGCGAGCAACCTGGCCACCGACACGCGGGCCGAGGCCGAGGCCACCGAGACCGCCGCCCACCAGGCCCGCGACCAGGCCCAGGCCGCCGCCGACGGTGCCGCCGCCGAGGCACTGACCGTCGCGGCGGGGAAGTCCTCACTGCTGGTCCGGCTCGCCGAGCTCCAGGACATCAGCGTCGACCTCGCCACCCGTCGCCAGGCCGGCCTCGAGCGCGCCGCCGCGCAGGCCGCCGCCGCCGCCGCTGCTGCCGCCGCCGAGCAGCAGGCCACGGAGCAGGCCGCTCAGGAGCAGGCTCCCGAGCCCACCCCCGAGCCCACCCCCGCCCCCGAGCCCGCCCCGGCTCCCGAGCCCGAGCCCGCCCCGGCTCCCGAGCCCGAGCCCACCCCGGCCCCCGAGCCCACCCCGGCCCCGGAGCCCGCTCCGGAGCCGGAGCCCAGCAACGACCCGCCACCGGCGGCGTCCGGAGCACAGTCCGCGATCGCCTTCGCCCGCGACCAGATCGGCGAGCCCTACGTGTGGGGCGCCGCCGGACCCGGCTCGTGGGACTGCTCGGGTCTCACCATGGGTGCCTGGCAGCGCGGAGGCACGTCGCTGCCGCACTACTCGGTGGCGCAGTACGACGCCTCGACGCCGGTCTCCTCGGGCGACCTCGCCCCGGGCGACCTGCTCTTCTGGGGCTCCTCGGCCGACCCCTCGTCGATCTACCACGTGGCGCTCTACATCGGCGACGGGCAGATGATCCATGCCCCGCGCACGGGTCAGCCGGTGCAGGAGGCCTCCATGTACTACTGGACGCCTCCCAACTTCTTCGCCCGTCCCTGATCCCTCCCTGACCCTGACTCGCTAGCGTTGGTCCATGGCCACCGACACCGCACCGCCGCAGGCACCGGCACCTGAGGGCGCCGAGGGCGTCTATGTCCAGCCCGAGGTCGACGTCCCCGCGCTCCAGGCACTCCTCGACGGCAGGTACGCCGAGGTCCGCAACCTCGTGCGCAGCAACCTCGACGACTACGCCAGCGTCCTCGAGGAGGCCGAGACGCTGTCACGTGCCGACTTCCGCGAGCGGGTCAAGGAGATCGTGGTCGAGATGGCCGCGACCGGCCAGACCGGCATGGGCTTTCCGCAGGAGTACGGCGGCGGTGGCGACATCGGCGCGTCCGTCGCGGCCTTCGAGACGCTGGCCTTCGGCGACCTCTCGGTGCTGGTGAAGGTCGGCGTGCAGTTCGGCCTCTTCGGTGGCGCGATCCTCCAGCTGGGCACCAAGGCTCACCACGACGCCTACCTCGCGCGGCTCGTCACCGGCGAGCTCATGGGCTGCTTCGCGATGACCGAGTCGGGCCACGGGTCCAACGTGCAGGCGCTCGGCACCGTGGCGACCTACGACCTGGCGACCCAGGAGTTCGTGATCACCACGACCACCGACGAGGCGCGCAAGGACTACATCGGCAACGCGGCCGAGCACGCCGACGTCGCGGTCGTCTTCGCCCAGCTCGAGGTGGGCGGCACGTCCGAGGGCGTGCACGCGTTCGTCGTGCCGATCCGCGAGGGCGGCGCCGCGTGCCCCGGCGTACGCATCGAGGACGACGGTCTCAAGATGGGCCTCAACGGCGTCGACAACGGACGGCTGTGGTTCGACCAGGTGCGGGTGCCGCGCACGGCGCTGCTCAACCGCTTCGCCGACGTGACGCCCTCGGGCGTCTACGAGAGCGAGATCGAGAACCCCAACAAGCGCTTCTTCACCATGCTCGGCACCCTCGTGCAGGGCCGGGTGTGCGTGGGTGGCGCCGGCATCAACGCGTCCAAGGTGGCGCTGGCGATCGCGACGAAGTATGCCCTGCGGCGCCGGCAGTTCGAGGCCAGCAGCGAGGACGAGGAGGAGCTGATCCTCGACTACGGCATGCACCAGCGCCGGCTCTTCCCGCTGCTCGCGGACACCTACGCCCTGCACTTCGCGCAGGAGGTCGTGGCCTCCCGGCTGCACGACGTCTTCTCGGGCATCACCGACGACGAGCACACCCGCCGCGAGCTCGAGTCCCGCGCCGCCGGCACCAAGGCCTACGGCACGTGGCACGCGACCCGCACGATCCAGGAGTGCCGGGAGGCCTGCGGGGGAGCGGGCTACCTCGCGATCAACCGGTTCACCGCGCTCAAGGCCGACACGGACGTCTTCACGACCTTCGAGGGCGACAACCACGTCCTGCTCCAGCTGGTCGCCAAGGGCCTGCTGACCGACTACTCCAGCGACTTCTCCGACCTCGACCAGTTCGGGATGGTGAAGTTCGTCGCCGGGCTGGCCGTCGAGACGGTCCTGGAGCGTACGGCGGTCCACAAGCTGCTCGAGCGCATCAAGGACGTCCTGCCCGGCGGCGACGACGGCTGGGACCAGGAGGCCGGGCTGCTCGATCCCGACTACCAGCTGGCGATGCTGCGCTTCCGCGAGGAGCACATGCTCGGCGGGGTCGCCAGGCGGCTCAAGCGCGGCATCGACCAGGGGATGAACCCCGGTGTGGTGTTCTCCCGCGTGCAGGACCACGTCATCGGCGCGGCCCGCGCCCACGTCGAGCGGCTGGTCCTCGAGGCGTTCGTCGACAAGGCGCGCGACCTGCCCGAGGGGGACCTCAAGGTGGCCCTCAACCTGCTCTGCGACCTGCACGCGCTCGCCACGATCGAGGCCGACCGGGCTTGGTTCATGGAGCACGGCCGCCTCACCAGCCAGCGCAGCAAGGCGATCAGCCGCGAGGTGTCGTCGCTGTGCCGCAAGATCCGCCCGCTGGCCGGCGACCTGGTCGACGCGTTCGGTGTGCCCGACGCGATGCTGCGCTCGCCGGAGCTGGTCGGTCCCGTCGGGCCGGTCACCCCGTGAGGCTCCCCGGGCTCTCCCGTGTCGGTCTCGGCGGCTGGTCGGACGACCCGCTCTGGGGCACGCTCTACGACTGGACCGTCGAGCACCCCCGGGTGGGCGGCGCGCTGTGGGCGGTCGCGATCCAGAGCGACCTGCGCAAGCTCTACGCCGCGGCGGCGGAGACCGGTCGGCTGCCCGCCGGCAGCGCCGCGCTCGACGTACCGTGCGGTGGTGGGGTGGCGCTGCGCGGTCTCCGGCAGGGACAGGGCGTGCGCTACGTCGCGGCCGACATTGCGCAGAAGATGCTCGACCGGACCCTCGATGCGGCCTACGAGCGTGGCCTCGAGGACCAGGTCGAGCCACGGCTGGCCGACGTGGGCGAGCTGCCCTTCGCCGACGGCGAGTTCGACCTGGTGGTGTCCTTCACCGGGCTGCACTGCTTCCCGGACCCGGCGCGTGCCGTGGTCGAGATGGTGCGCGTGCTGCGCCCCGGAGGCGTGATCACCGGCAGCACGATCCTCAACGACACCGGGCTCCAGCACCAGCCGATGCGCCAGATGGGTCGGCTCGCGGGACTGCTCGGCCCCAGCTGCACCGGCGAGGAGGTCCAGCGGTGGCTCGGCGGCCAGCGGTGCGTCGAGATCACCCTCGACCGCTCGGGTGCCATGGGCTACTTCCGGGCGGTCAAGGGCTGACCCGTTCCTCGCCCACGGTGATCAGTGGTGCGGGGTGCCGCCGGTGTCCTTGAAGCGCTTGAACGAGGCGTGGACCTCGGCCTCGGCCTCGGTGCGGCCGACCCAGTCGGCGCCTTCGACGGACTTGCCGGGCTCGAGGTCCTTGTAGACCTCGAAGAAGTGCTGGATCTCGAGCCGGTCGAACTTCGGCACGTGGGCGATGTCGCGCAGGTGCTCCTGGCGCGGGTCGGTCGAGGGCACGCAAAGGACCTTGTCGTCGCCACCGGCCTCGTCGGTCATGCGGAACATGCCGATCGCGCGACAGCGGATCAGGCAGCCCGGGAAGGTGGGGGCCTGGAGCAGCACGAGCGCGTCGAGCGGATCGCCGTCCTGGCCGAGGGTGTTCTCGATGTAGCCGTAGTCGGCCGGGTACTGCGTCGAGGTGAAGAGCATCCGGTCGAGGCGCATGCGCCCGCTCTCGTGATCCACCTCGTACTTGTTGCGCTCCCCCTTGGGGATCTCCACCAGTACGTCGAACTCGAGCACGTCATCCTCCGCAATGTCTGTCGCCAGTGATGGCCCCGGCGAGGCCGGGCTCATTGTCCCGCACAATGGCTCCACACACGAAGGCGGGAGGGGACAAGGGTGCGACGCACGTTCGTCGGGGTGCTGCTGCTCGCGCTCGTCGTGGCCGGCGTGGCCACGTGGCGCTACGACCTCGTCGACCGCTACCTGCGTGACGGCGAGCCCGCCGCGAACGCAGATCCGGTCGCGATCGCTCCTCCGGCGGGCCTCGAGCTGCCCGCTGTCCAGCCCCCCGCGGCGGTCGCCGAAGCGGCGCGATCGGCGCCGCTCAGCCCGGCGAAGCTACGTCGCGCGCTGGCGCCGTACCTCGCCGACGAGGACCTCGGGCCCCACGTCCTCGCTGCCGTCGCCCCGCTCGCCCCCGGGCCGACGACCTTGACCCGCGGGGCCGGGGACGCCGTGCCGGCCTCCACGACCAAGCTGGTGACGGCCACCGCCGCGCTGCTCGCGCTCGGCCCTGAGCACGTCTTCACGACGCGCGTCGTCTCCGAGGCCGGCGCGGCGTCGGGCAACAGCCGCCGGCTGGTGCTCGTCGGTGGCGGTGACCCCTTCCTGGCCAGCGCCCCGCCGGCCGCCGACGAGGAGCCGCCCTACCCTCCCCGCGCCGACGTCGTCGACCTCGCCCGCCGGACGGCGCGCGCGCTGAAGGCTCAGGGCGCGCGGCGGGTCCGGCTCGCCTATGACGCCTCGCTCTTCACCGGCCCGGCCGACAACCCGGCGTGGGAGCGCGACTACGTGCCCGACGGGGTCGTGTCGCCGATCAGCGCACTGTGGGTCGACGGCGGGCGAGACCCGAGCGGCTTCGGCCGCGTGGCCGACCCGGCGCTGCGCGCGGCGACGGCGTTCGCCGACGCCCTGCGGGCCGCCGGCATCCGGGTTGACGGCGAGCCGGTCCCCGCTGCCGCGAAGGCCGACGCCGAGCCGCTCGCCGCCGTCACCAGCGCGCCCCTGGGCGAGATCGTCGAGCACCTGCTCCAGGTCAGCGACAACGAGGCCACCGAGGTGCTGCTGCGCCACGTGGGCCTGAGCGTCGTGGCCGACGCGTCGTTCGTCGGCGGGCGCAGGGGCGTCACGCGCCTCCTCGCCGCCGAGGGCGTCGACCTCGCCGGCACCATCCTCTACGACGGCAGCGGCCTCTCGCGCCGCAACCGGATGACGCCCGCCACCCTGATCGACGTGCTCCGGCTGGCGACCACCCGCCCCGACCTCGGCCCGGTGCTGACCGGCCTGCCCGTGGCCGGGTTCACGGGCTCGCTGGCCGACCGCTTCGCCGCCGGGGCGCCTGAGGGCCGGGGGAGGGTCCGCGCCAAGACCGGCACGCTCACCGGGGTGGCGTCGCTGGCGGGCATCGTGACCGACGCCGGCGGTCGGCCGATGCTCTTCGTGCTCATGGCCGACCGGGTCGCCCGGCTGGACGGGACCGACGCCGAGGTGGCCCTCGACGGGGCAGCCGCCGCGCTTGCTGCCTGCCGGTGCGGTCGCTGAGGGAAGCGTCGAGTGACGCCGTTTGCATGTCCCAGGGCCCTCCAGAGATGCATTCGGTGTCACTCGACGCCGCCAGGCCCTCACCCCCCGGCTAGATTCGGTTCATGACGAGCCAGCCCGACAGCGGGCCCAGCCAGGCAGACACCATGGTCGACTGGGACTTCGCGGTGTCCCTCGGATCGCGGATCGCGGGGGAGGGGCCGGCGGTGAGCCGCGAGGAGGCGGCAGAGGCGGTCGAGGAGCTGCGGGCGGGCGCCAACCGGTCGACCGGCCTGGTCCGGGAGTTCACCGGGCTGGTCGCGCGCGATCACACCGCACCGGTCCTGGTCGTGGACCGCGCCGGCTGGGTGCAGGCCAACGCCGACAGCTTCCGGGTCCTCATGGCGCCGCTGGTCGACAAGCTGACCGAGAAGAAGCCGCCCACGGGCCTGGCGCTCAAGGTCGGCTCGCGGATCACCGGTGCCGAGATCGGCGGCCTGCTCGGGTTCATGGGCAGCAAGGTCCTGGGCCAGTTCGACCCGTTCCACGAGCCCGACGGGCGCCTGCTCCTCGTCGCGCCCAACATCGTGCACGTCGAGCGCGAGCTCGGAGCCGACGCCCACGACTTCCGCCTCTGGGTCTGCCTGCACGAAGAGACCCACCGGGTGCAGTTCACCGCGGTCCCGTGGATGCGCGGCCACCTCTTCTCCGAGATCAAGGCGATCGCCGACACCGTCGAGCCGACGAAGCTCCTCGACGACGGCCTCGAGCGGATCATCGAGGGCCTCAAGTCAGGCGCCCGCGGCGGCAGCCTGGTGGAGCTCATGAGCACCCCCGAGCAGCGCGAGATCATGGACCGCGTCACCGGCGTCATGTCCCTGCTCGAGGGCCACGCCGACGTCGTGATGGACGGCGTCGGACCCACGGTCATCCCCAGCGTCGACAAGATCCGCGCGAAGTTCAACGAGCGCCGCAAGGGCATCGGCACCCTCGACCGGATCCTGCGCCGACTGCTCGGCCTCGACGCCAAGATGGCGCAGTACCGCGACGGCGCAGCCTTCGTCCGCGGCGTCGTCGACAAGGTCGGCATGCAGGAGTTCAACGCGGTCTGGGAGTCCCCGGCCAACCTGCCCAGCAAGGCCGAGATCGCCGACCCGGAGGCCTGGGTCACCCGCGTCCTCGGATGAGCCTCGACCCCGCGGTCGCCGCCGTCCGTCTCGCCGTACGACGAACGCTCGCCGAGGTCGACCTCCCGGCGGGCCGGTCCGTGGTCGTGGCCTGCTCGGGCGGCGCGGACTCACTAGCCTTGTTGGCGGCGACCGTCTTCGAGACGCGACGCATGCCGCAGCGGGTCATCGGCGTGATCGTCGACCACGGCCTCCAGGACGGCTCGGCCGAGCACACCGCGAGCGTGGTGGCGCAGATGATCCGGCTCGGGGCGGACGAGACTGGGTCGGTGCGCGTGCAGGTCGAGACCGACGGCCACGGGACCGAGGCCGCGGCGCGCGAGGCGCGCTACGCCGTCCTCGAGGAGATCGCCGGCCGGCTGGGCGCCGGGACCGTCCTGCTCGGCCACACCCTCGACGACCAGGCCGAGACGGCCCTGCTGGGGCTGGCCCGCGGCTCGGGAGGGCGCTCGATCGCCGGGATGCGACCGGGCTTCGGCGTCTTCCGACGCCCCCTGCTCGGGATCCGCCGGGCGCAGACCGAGGCGGCCTGCGCCGCGGAGGACATCACCTCCTGGACCGACCCGCACAACAGCGACCCCCGCTTCACCCGCGCCCGCGTGCGCCACAGTGTCCTGCCGGTGCTCGAGCGCGAGCTCGGTCCGGGGGTCGCCGAGACCCTCGCCCGGACCGCGGAGCAGCTGCGCCCCGACATGGCAGCCCTCGACCGCCTCGCCGACGCCGCGCTCGCCCGCCACCTCCACGCAGGCGCGGGCACGCGCACCGGCCCCGGCTTCGACGTCCGCGAGGTCGCCGATCTCGAGCAGGCCGTCCGCACCCGGATGCTCCGGCTGGCCGCCCTGAGCGCCGGTTGCCCGCCGAGCGAGCTCTTCGCCGTCCACGTCGACGCCCTGGAGCAGCAGGTCCACAACCACGAGAAGCTGCCCAAGCAGATCCAGCTGCCCGGCCACGTGACGGCGTACCGCCAGGGAGACCACCTGTGGTTCGGTGCGACGTCTGTGGAATCCTGACGCCATGGATGCCGCACACGTGGACAACGACCTCGTCAACGTCCTCTTCACCGAGGAGCAGATCCTGGAGCGGATCGGCGAGCTGGCCCAGGAGATCGAGACCGACTACGACGGCAAGGAGCTGTTGATCGTCGGCATCCTGCGCGGTGCGGTGATGGTCATGGCCGACATGGCCAGGGCGTTCACCCGCCACGTCGAGATGGACTGGATGGCGGTCTCCTCCTACGGCTCGGGCACCAAGAGCTCGGGCGTCGTCCGGATCCTCAAGGACCTCGACACCGACATCTCCGGGCGCCACGTCGTGATCGTCGACGAGATCATCGACACCGGCCTGACCCTGTCGTGGCTGTCGTCCAACCTGAGCAGCCGCAACCCCGCGAGCGTCCAGATCTGCACGCTGCTCCGCAAGCCCGAGGCGCTCCAGATGCCTGTCGACGTGAAGTACGTCGGCTGGGACATCCCCAACGAGTTCGTCGTCGGCTACGGCCTGGACTACCGCGAGCGCTACCGCAACCTGCGCGACATCGGCACGCTCGCCCCCCACGTCTACTCCTGATCTCACCGCCCGGTCACGGGCGGACCACCCTCGAGAACCCCGAGCGCCCCGACCGGAAGCAGCCACGTGCGCGAGATCGTCGTCTTCAGCGGAAGTGCCCACCACGAGTTGGCCACCGGCATCTGTGAGCACCTCGGGATCGGCCTCTCGGCCGTCGAGCTGACCCGTTTCTCCAACGACTGCCTCCAGGCCCAACTCCAGGCCAACTGCCGCCAGCGCGACGTCTACCTGGTCCAGCCCCTGTCGCCGCCGACGCAGGAGCACCTGATGGAGCTGCTCCTCATGATCGACGCCGCCCGCGGCGCCTCGGCCGCCTCGATCACCGCGGTGGTGCCCTACTACGCCTACGCGCGCTCGGACAAGAAGGACGCCTCCCGCATCTCGATCGGGGGCCGCCTGGTCGCCGACCTGCTGGGCGCCGCAGGTGTCGACCGGGTCATCACGATGAACCTCCACGCCCCGCAGGTCCACGGCTTCTTCTCCGTGCCGGTCGACCACCTGACGGCACTGGGCGAGCTGGCCGACCACTTCCTGGGCCAGGACCTCACCGATGCCGTGGTGGTATCGCCCGACTTCGGCAACGCCAAGACCGCCACCCAGTTCGCCCGCCTGCTGGGTCTGCCCGTGGCGGCCGGCAGCAAGAAGCGCCTCGCCGACGACAAGGTCATCATCGACGCGATCGTCGGCGACGTGTCCGGCAAGCGCGCCATCGTGCTCGACGACGAGATCGCCACCGGCGGCTCGATCCTCGAGCTGCTCGACCGGCTCGCCGACGAGGGCTGCACCGAGGCGGCCATCGCCTGCACCCACGGCCTGTTCGTCGGCAAGGCCATCGAGCGGCTGCGCGGGCACCCGATGATCTCCGAGGTCGTCACCACCGACACGGTGCCCGGGCCCGCCGGGTGGCCGGAGCTGCGCACCCGCTCCGTCGCCGGACTCTTCGCCACGGCCATCGAGCGCATCCACGGCGGTGAGTCGGTCAGCAGCCTCTTCGACGGGGTCGACCCCGCCCACGCCTCGCCCCAGCCGCGGCTGTTCGACTGAGTGGAAGGACTTCGTCCTTCCCTGGGGAGTACTCGCTTCGCCCGTGCTCCCGGGAACTCGGAACGACTGCGCCCGCGGGCTCGTTCCACCCATGTGCCTGAGAGACTGTGCACTGTGGATGCCGTGTACCGTCGAGTTTTCCGTCCTGGGCTCACGCCGGCAGGCCCAGTACAAGCGAAGAGAAGTCTGTGAAACGCATTTTCAAGGGTCCCTGGGTGTGGATCGCGTTCGCCGTCGTGGCGGTGCTCCTCGCCCTCCAGTTCCTCGCCCCCGGTGGCGGCTATGACGAGGTCTCGACCTCGCGCATGGAGGCCTACATCGAGAAGGGCGAGGTCAAGGAGATCTCGTTCATCGACGGTGACCAGGTCATCCAGGCCACGCTGGACTCCGGGGTCCGTGAGACCGGCCCGGACGTCATGGCCTACTACGTCGCCGGCCAGCAGCAAGGCATCATCGCGGCCGTCGACCGCGCGGTGGCCGACAAGACGATCGAGGAGTCCAACTCCGAGAACCCCCAGCCCAGCCTGCTCGGGACGATCCTGGCCACGCTCCTGCCCTTCGCGCTGATCGTCCTGCTCTTCCTCTTCCTGATGAACCAGGTCCAGGGCGGCGGCGGCCGCGGTGTCATGCAGTTCGGCAAGTCCAAGGCCAAGCTGATCACCAAGGACATGCCCAAGACGACGTTCGCCGACGTCGCCGGCTGCAACGAGGCCATCGAGGAGCTCGGCGAGATCAAGGAGTTCCTCCAGGAGCCCGCCAAGTTCCAGGCCGTCGGCGCCAAGATCCCCAAGGGCGTCCTGCTCTACGGCCCTCCGGGCACCGGCAAGACACTCCTCGCGCGCGCCGTCGCCGGCGAGGCTGGAGTCCCGTTCTACTCCATCTCCGGGTCCGACTTCGTCGAGATGTTCGTCGGTGTCGGCGCCAGCCGCGTCCGCGACCTGTTCGAGCAGGCCAAGGAGAACGCTCCGGCGATCGTCTTCATCGACGAGATCGACGCGGTCGGTCGCCACCGCGGCGCCGGCATGGGCGGCGGTCACGACGAGCGCGAGCAGACCCTCAACCAGCTCCTCGTCGAGATGGACGGCTTCGACGTGCGCGGCGGGGTCATCCTGATCGCGGCGACCAACCGTCCCGACGTGCTCGACCCAGCGCTGCTGCGTCCGGGACGCTTCGACCGCCAGATCGGTGTCGACGCCCCCGACCTGGCCGGTCGCCACAAGATCCTCCAGGTCCACTCGCGCGGCAAGCCGATGGCGATCGACATCGACCTGAAGTCGATCGCGCGTCGTACGCCGGGCTTCACCGGCGCCGACCTGGCCAACGTCCTCAACGAGGCAGCCCTGCTCACGGCCCGGAACAACGAGAAGATGATCACCGACGGCGCCCTCGACGAGGCGATCGACCGCGTCATCGCGGGCCCGCAGCGCAGCTCGCGGCTGATGAGCGAGAAGGAGAAGCTCATCACCGCCTACCACGAGGGCGGCCACGCCCTCGTCGCCGCGGCGCTCCCCGGCACCGACCCGGTGCACAAGATCACGATCCTCCCGCGAGGTCGCGCGCTGGGCTACACGATGGTGCTACCCGACGAGGACAAGTACTCCCAGACCCGCTCGGAGATGCTCGACCAGCTGGCCTACATGCTCGGCGGTCGCGCGGCGGAGGAGATGGTCTTCCACGACCCGACCACGGGTGCCGGCAACGACATCGAGAAGGCCACCAGCCTGGCCCGCGCGATGGTGACCCAGTACGGCATGACCGACCGCCTCGGCGCGATCAAGCTCGGGGAGACCCAGGGCGAGCCGTTCCTGGGTCGAGACATGGGCCACCAGCGCAACTACTCCGAGGAGATCGCGGGGATCGTCGACGAGGAGACCAAGAAGTTCCTCGCCGTCGCGCACCAGGAGGCCTTCGACATCCTCGAGGAGAACCGCGACGTGCTCGACGACCTGGTCCTCGCGCTCCTCGACCGCGAGACGCTCGACAAGGCCGAGATCGCGGAGGTCTTCGTGCCCCTGCGTCGTCGCCCCGAGCGCCCGGCCTGGACCGGGTCGCCGCACCGCAACCCCTCGGCGATCCCCCCGGTGGAGATCCCGCAGGAGATCCGCGACCGGGCCGCCGCCAACGGGCTCGCGGCCGAGAAGGCCGAGGCCGGCGTCATCCTCACGCCCCCGGGCTCCGGCGGCGACGTGCACGGCGGGACCCCCGCGGGTGGGAGTTCCGAGCAGCCGGGGCCGGGGCTCCCGGGCTGAGGCTCGACCCCTCGGGACGGGTCCCACCACGGCGTACGTCGGCAGCGTTCCAGCAGCACTCCCAGACAGGACCCTTCATGACCGACCCCATCTCGCTGACCATCGACCCGTCCACCGTGCCGGAGTTCGACCACCCGCGCGCCGAGGCCGCGATCCGCGAGCTGCTCTACGCGATCGGTGAGGACCCTACTCGGGAGGGTCTGCTGGACACCCCGGCCCGCGTTGCCCGCGCCTACGCCGAGCTGACCCAGGGCCTGCGCCAGACGCCCGAGGAAGTCCTCACGACGACCTTCGACCTGGGCCACGACGAGATGGTGCTGGTGCGTGACATCGAGCTGTGGTCGATGTGCGAGCACCACCTGGTGCCTTTCACCGGCGTCGCCCACGTCGGCTACATCCCGGCCGAGTCCGGCCTGATCACCGGCCTGTCAAAGCTGGCCCGCCTCGTCGACGTCTACGCCAAGCGGCCGCAGGTCCAGGAGCGGCTCACCACGCAGGTGGCCGACGCCCTCATGGAGATCCTCGAGGCGCGCGGCGTGATCGTCGTGATCGAGGCCGAGCACCTGTGCATGACCATGCGCGGGGTGCGCAAGGCCGGCGCCCGCACGATCACCTCCGCGGTGCGCGGGATCATGCACAACGGCCCCACGCGCGCCGAGGCGATGGCGCTGATCCACAGCAGCCGTCGCTGACCTCGTCGCCGCGCTTGGTAGCGTGACGCGACCCGAGACCAGGGGACCCTCGCGGGCCCGACCAGAGGAGTGGCGTCAGTGTCGAACCCCATGATCGACACGGCCAAGAGGGCCGCCGTCCGCGTCGTGAAGCCGCTGGTGGGACCCCGCGCGTGGGCGCGGCTCAGGGGCGCCCCGGCCCCCGCGGCGGCGCCGGCGGCCCGGCGTACGCCGACCGCGAAGGCGATGCCGCTGCCGGAGCCGAAGGAGGCCGAGCTCACCGAGGCCCAGCGCCGGCGTCGTGAGCTCCAGGCGATGTCGCTGACCGACCTGGCCCAGCACTTCGGCACCGACAAGCACGGCCTGCACTTCTACACGACCCACTACCAGCGCCACCTCGAGCACCTGCGCGGCGAGCGGTTCACGCTGCTCGAGATCGGCATCGGGGGCTACGTCAAGCAGGGGCGGGGCGGGGCGTCGCTGCGGATGTGGAAGTTCTTCTTCCCGAGGGCCCAGATCATCGGGCTCGATATCGAGGACAAGTCGTTCGTCCGGGCCCCGCGCATCGACACCTACCAGGGCAGCCAGGTCGACCCCGAGGTGCTGGAGCGGATCGTCGCGGAGAAGAAGGGTCCGTTGCGCGTGGTCATCGACGACGGCAGCCACCGCCCCGAGCACATCCGAGAGACCTTCCGAATCCTCTTCCCGCTCCTCGAGGACGGCGGCATCTACGCCATCGAGGACACCCAGACCTCCTACTGGCCCGAGTGGGGCGGCAGCGACGAACGGCACGACCCCACGACCACGATGGCGCTGGTGAAGGACCTCGTCGACGGCCTCAACCACGAGGAGTACGTCGACGAGTCCTACGCGCCGACCTACGCCGACCTCCACGTCGTGGCCGTGCACTGCTATCACAACCTCGTCTTCATCGAGAAGGGCCGCAACACCGAGGGCACCAACCGGCGCTCGGTGCTCGCCGAGCGCTACGCCGGCGCCCAGTCCGGTGCCCACTCTGACGCCCCGCCCGACGCCCCGCCCGACGCCCCGTAGGTCGTGCCGATGCTCGTGATGGGGGTCGTCAACGTCACCCCGGACTCGTTCTCCGACGGGGGTCAGCACGCCGACACCGCCGGTGCCGTCGCCCACGGCCGCCGGCTGCGCGCCGAGGGCGCCGACATCCTCGACATCGGCGGCGAGTCGACGCGCCCCGGGGCCACCCGGCCCGTGCTCGACGAGGAGCTCGACCGGGTGGTGCCCGTGATCGAGGCCCTCACCGCGGACGGTGCCCTCGTCTCGGTCGACACGATGCGGTCCGAGGTGGCCCGGGCGGCGATCGAGGCCGGTGCCGGGATCGTCAACGACGTCTCCGGCGGCCTCGCCGACCCCCGCATCCTGGAGGTGGTGGCGGCCTCGCGGGCGTCGTACGTCGCGATGCACTGGCGTGCGCACTCCGACCGCATGGCCGACCTCGCGTCCTACGACGGACCGGGAGGTGTGGTCGCCGCGGTGCGCTCCGAGCTGGCCGAGCGGGTGACGGCGATCCGCGCGGCGGGCATCCCGGACGACCGGGTGGTGCTGGACCCCGGCCTGGGCTTCGCCAAGCGGCCCGACCACAACTGGCAGCTGCTGCAGGGGCTGACCCAGATTGCCTCGCTGGGCTTCCCGCTGCTGGTCGGCGCGAGCCGCAAGAGCTTCCTCGGTGCCCTGCTGAGCAACCCCGAGGGGATCTCCCGGCCGGTCGACGAGCGCGAGTCCGCCGGGCTGGCCCTGACGCTCCTGCTGGCACAGCGGGGGGTGTGGGGCGTGCGCGTCCACGACGTGCGCGCGAGCCGCGACGCCCTGCGCGTGCTGGACCGGATGAACGCCCTCCACGACCGACGAGAGACGGAGTCACCATGACCGACGAGCTGCTGATCTGCGGGATCGAGTGCTTCGGGCACCACGGCGTGTTCGAGTTCGAGAAGCGGGAGGGCCAGCCGTTCGTGATCGATCTCGCGCTGGGCTTCGACACCGCGCCCGCGGCCGCTTCCGACGACTTGCGCGACACGGTGGACTACGGGAGTCTCGTGCTCTCGGTGAAAGCCGCCGTGGAGAAAGATCCGGTCGATCTGATCGAGACCCTCGTCCAGCGGATAGCGGACGTCTGCCTGTTGGACGCCCGTGTTGAATGGGCGCGGGTCACGGTGCACAAGCCGGATGCCCCTATCGAGGCGACGTTCTCGGACGTCGCCCTGACTATCACCCGGAAAAGGCGAGGGCCGCAGTGACTGAGACCCCCAACCCCCACATCATCGACGCCGACACCCTCACCGGTGAGATGCGCCCGATCCGCCGAGCGGTGCTGGCTCTGGGCTCCAACCTCGGAGACCGTCTCGCGAGCATCCAGGGTGCCGTCGGGGCCATCGCCGACACCCCGGAGGTGTGGGTCACCGGCGTCTCGCCGGTCTACGAGACCGAGCCCGTCGACTCCCCCGCTGGTGCCGACACCTACCTCAACGCGGTCCTGCTCATCGACACCACGCTGGCCGCCAACCGGCTGATGGACCGGGCGCTGGCCGTCGAGGACGCCTTCGACCGCGAGCGCAGCGACGTGGCCAATGCTCCCCGCACCCTCGACGTCGACCTGATCGTCGTGGGCGACCGCCGCAGCGACGACGAGCACCTGCGCCTGCCGCACCCGCGTGCTGCGCAGCGCGCCTTCGTGCTCAAGCCGTGGTTCGACCTCGAGCCCGACGCCGTGCTCCCCGACCAGGGTCCGATCGCCGACCTGCTGGCCCAGATCGGCACCGACGGGCTCGTCCTGCGCGAGGACCTCGCGCTCGACGTCGAGTGACGCTTGGCGCCGCACGCTGACCCGCCACCCGGAGGGGCGCCCTCCGGTCGGGAGCCCGACGGGGCGCCCGGGGGCACCTTGCGCCCGACCCCACCCCAGGTGGTCGGCGCCTGGGCTCTCGCCGGGCTGGTCGTGGGCCTCCTGGTGAGACCCGTGGCCGACTGGTTCGACAGCACCGCCCCGATCGTCTCCTGGGCCCAGCCCCTCGCCCTGCTGCTGGTCGCGGCGATCCTGGGTGTGACCGCCCACGCCACCTGGCGCTCGGTGCACGTGCGCCGCGAGCGCCTCGAGCCCCACCAGGCCGTCAACCGCCTGGTCCTCGCCCGCGCCTGTGCGCTGGTGGGCGCGCTCGCCGGCGCCGGCTACCTCGGCTACGCGGTGAGCTGGATCGGCGCCGAGGCCGAACTCGCCGACGAGCGGATGATCCGCTCGGGCGTCGCGTTCGTCGGTGGGGTGCTCACCGTTGTCGCCGCGCTGCTGCTCGAGCGGGCGTGCCGGGTGCGGTCGGACGAGCGGTCCTGAGGCTGACACCCTGCCGACCGAGGCCACTGGGGCGCGTGTGACAGGAGGGAAATCCTCCGAGGGGTGTCGACGGACACGCCAGCGACGCGGCGCGTCGGCGCCGACGGGGCTGTGACCACGCCTAACCTCGCGCCATGACTTCCCTGTCAAGCACGCCCATGCGCCGACGCCAGCGGTCCACCCGACTGGTTGTCGCTGTCATGTTGCTCGTCTTCGCTGCCCTCGCCACCCTGGGTGCAGCCCTCAGCGGGTCGTGGCTCCTCGCCACGCTCGCCGCCGGCCTGGCCGTCGTCCTCGGCGCCGCGGCCACCCGCATCACCCACACCGAGCTCGCGGTGTCGCGCCGCGAGGCCGCCCGCGACCGGGTCGAGCAGGCACAGGCCTACCTCGAGCTGACCGTCGAGCGCAACGCCGAGCAGGCCACCTTCGTCGCATCCGTCACGGCCCGCATCGACGCGCAGGGGTCCACGATCAGCGAGCTCGAGCGGGATCTGCTCGAGGCACAGGCCCGCCTGATCGATGCCCACCGCCAGCTGCTCGAGGAGCAGCTGCGTGCCGACGACGCCGAGCGCGTGACGGCGTCCCTCACCTCCCGCCTCGACGACGCCGAGGAGCGCGCCGCGCTCGCGATCGTGCGGGTCGCCGAGCTCGAGCAGGAGCTGGACGTCGTCACTGCCGAATGGCAGGCCGCCCAGGTGGTCCACCGCAAGCACGCCTGACGCGAGCCACGCAAGCCACGTCAACCACGCAAGCCACGTCAGCCGACCACGGCCCCGCCGGGTCGTCGCCACGGGCCGTTGTCACATGCCGCCGTCGGCCGCCGCACCCCGGTCGGCAACACGTGGTGCGACCGGGTCGGGGACAATGGCTCCTCGTGAGCACTGATGAGTCCCGTTTCGAGAGCGACCCCGACGAGATCGTCGGCGAGCCCGGCCTCCCCTCCGGCTGGCTCATCGAGGCCCCCGACCCCTCCGACCGCTTCACGCTGGCCAGGCTGACGCAGCTGCTGCGTGACCACGAGCGCTCCGGGCGTGGCTGGGCCGCCTCCGGCGTCGACGACGTGCTCGTGGAGGTCTCCGAGGCAGGGCTGCGCACCCGCGAGAACGTCGTCGTCCGCGACCGCGACGGCACCATCCAGGCTTGGGGCAGCGTGCACGACCGCGCCGGCGGTCGGATGCTCTTCCTGCACATCGTCTCCCGCGAGCTCCCCGAGGGACTGGGTCGTTCGTGCTCCGACGTCCTCGTGGAGTGGGCAGTCGGGCAGGCCCAGGCCGTCGGCGGCGCCCGCGGGCTCGACGTACAGCAGATCGACACCGGCGCCTTCGCCGACGACGACCGCCAGCACCGGTGGCTCGCCGCTGCCGGTTTCTCGAAGGTCCGCACCTGGTGGCAGATGAGCCGGCCGGTCACCCCCGCCGAGGCCGACCTGGTGCCGTCCACAGAGCTGTGGGAGACCGACAAGGCCCGCTTCCGGACCGTACGACGAGCCGGTGACGGCATGCCTGACGACGACGACCTGCGCGGCGTCCACGACGTGCTGGAAGGCGCCTTCGTCGACCACTTCAACTCGTGGGAGGAGACCTTCGAGGAGTTCCTCCACCGGCTGCGCGAGGACCCCGGCCACCGCTGGGACCACTGGTGGCTTGCCGAGGTCGACCTCGGCGACGGCAACGGCGCCACCGCAGTCGGTGCGCTGATCGGCACCGTCTCTGAGGCCTCCGGTGGCCCGGACGGCTCTTACGTCTCCTACCTCGGTGTGCTCGAGACCGCGCGCGGTCGCGGTGTCGCCAAGGGTCTGCTCCACACGATCATTGCCGATGCCGCCTCCCGTGACCGTGACCGCGTCGGCCTCGAGGTCGACGCCGACTCCTCGACCGGCGCCGACGGGCTCTACGTGGCGATGGGCTGGAAGACCAAGTACGTCACCCAGTCCTGGCACCGGGAGGTGACGGTCGAGGCCTGAGCGCGAGTCGGCGCGATGTTGCAGTCCTGAGCGCGAGTGGGTGCACTGTTGCCTGCCCGTCGTGCGACATCGCGCCGACTTGGCAGTGCGGGTCAGTCGCGCAGGGAGGCCCGGAGCGCCCGGTGCACCCCGTTGGGCGTGAGGACGCCGACGAAGCGCACGCCGTCCTTGACGCCGACCATCGGCTTGTCATCGCGCAGCATGACCGCGAGCGCCTCCTCGAGGGTGCTGTCGAGGTCGATCGCGGCGCCGAGGGAGCCGGCACTGACCCCCTCCAGCGGCTCGAGCTGGGCCCGGTCGATGGGTGTGACCGTCAGTCGTCGCAGGCCCCGCTCGGCGCCCACGAAGTCGGCCACGAAGTCGTCGGCAGGACGCCCGAGCAGGTCGGCAGGCGTGGCGTACTGCGCGAGCCGGCCACCGGCCGCGAACACCGCGACCCGGTCACCCATGCGCACGGCCTCGTCGATGTCGTGGGTCACCAGCACCACGCTCTTGCCGAGCTCGCGCTGGAGGCGCAGGAACTCGTCCTGCAAGTGCACGCGCACGATCGGGTCGACGGCGCCGAACGGCTCGTCCATCAACAGCACCGGCGGGTCCGCGGCGAGCGCGCGGGCGACACCGACCCGCTGACGCTGGCCACCGGAGAGCTGATGCGGATAGCGGTCGCCGTACGTCGAGGGGTCGAGGCCGACGAGGTCCAGCAGGTGGTGTGCCCGCTCGCGCGCCGTCGCCTTCGACTCGCCGTAGAGCAGGGGGACCGTCATGACGTTGGCGGTGATCTTCTGGTGCGGGAAGAGCCCGACCTGCTGGATCACGTAGCCGATGCCGCGGCGCAGCAGCACCGGGTCCTGGCGGGTGACGTCGACGCCGTCGATCTCGATGGTGCCGACCGTGGGCTCGATCAGCCGGTTGATCATCTTCAGCGTCGTCGACTTGCCGCAGCCCGAGGGGCCGACGAGGCAGACCAGCTCGCCGCGGCGTACCTCCAGGTCGAGCTCGTGCACCGCGACGGTGCCGTCGTCGTAGGTCTTGCCCACGCCGGACAGGCGGATCATCGGTGCGGAGTCGGCGTCCGGAGCCGGGGAGGCGGTACCGTCCATGCGCGTGACCCTACTCGCGACCGTGACGCCGCCGGTGGCCGCCGAGCCGAGCTGCTACAGCGCTGTGGTCAACGAGTGGTGGTGCTACCAGTACGTCGAGGACCGCTCCGGCGAGATCATCGACGCCACCGTGCAGCACCTCCAGATCACGGTGGCCGCGGTGCTGTTCGGCCTCGTGGTAGCCGTCCCGCTCGCCCTGCTGGCTCGTCGCGTCCCTCGGCTCGAGGCAGCGGTCCTGGGCTTCAGCACCGGTCTCTACACGATCCCGTCCCTGGCGCTCTTCCCGCTGCTGGTGCCGTTCACGGGGCTCTCGGCCACGACGGTCGTCCTGGGGCTGGGCCTCTACGCGCTGACGATCCTGGTGCGCGCGATGCTCGACGGCCTGCGCTCGGTCTCCGAGGACGTGCGCGAGTCGGCGACCGGCCTGGGCTACGGCCCCGGCAAGCTGCTGATGAAGGTCGAGCTGCCGCTGGCGCTGCCGGTGATCATGGCCGGGCTACGCGTCGCCACGGTCTCGACGGTGGCGCTGACGACGGTCGGCACGCTGGTGGCCTTCGGGGGACTGGGCAACCTGATCTCGCACGGCGTCCAGCGCGACTTCCGTGCCGAGCTCGTGACCGCGGCCGTGCTCTGCGTCGTGCTCGCGGTGCTCCTCGACGTGCTGCTGGTAGTGGGGCAGCGGATCCTGACGCCCTGGACGAGGGGGGTGCGCGCGTGAAGCTCTTCGCGGACACCTGGTCCTACCTCCTCGACGGCTCCAGCTGGAGCGGCCCCGGCGGTCTGCTGGCCCGCCTGGTCGAGCAGCTGCTGCTGACCGTCACCGCGCTGGGCCTCGCCATGGCGATCGGCCTCCCGATCGCCCTGTGGCTCGGCCACCTCGGCCGCGGTGGGTTCCTGGCCATCAACATCTCTAACGTCGGCCGCGCGATCCCGACCTTCGCGATCCTCGCCGTCCTCGTGACGGCCGACTGGCCGGGCTCCGACACCCTCGGCCCCTACGGCCGCGCCGGACTGGCCACCCTGATCGCGCTCGGTGTCTTCGCGCTGCCGCCGCTGATCACCAACGCCTACATCGCCATGCGCGAGGTACCGCCCGACATCGTCCAGGCCGCCGACGGCATGGGGATGTCGGGCTGGCAGCGCTTCCGCAAGGTCGAGCTGCCGCTCGCCCTGCCACTGGTGATGTCGGGGATCCGCCTGGCGCTCGTCCAGGTCTGGGCGACCGCGACCATCGCGGCCCTCGTCGCGGGGCCTGGCCTTGGCCGGATCATCACCGAGGGCTTCGCCCGTGACCGCTACAGCCAGGGCATCGCCGGGGCCGTGGTCGTGGCGGCCGTGGCGCTGGTCCTCGAGCTCCTCGCGGCGCTGGTCCAGCGGGCGCTCGACCCGGTCCCGCGCGGATCGTCACGCGATCGTGACGAGGAGGAGTCGGTTCTCCCGTCTACCCTGTCGGAGGCGACCGAAGCAGTCGGGCGCTGAGCGCCGGACGCCTCCGCGCTCGCTCCACCGGACACGCGTGGCTGGGCCACGGGACACAGAAGGTTTCCAACCATGATGCTTCGACGACCTCTGGCCGCCGCCCTCACGCTCGGCGTCCTCTCCCTCGCCACGGCCTGCGCCGGGGACGACCTTGCCGAGGAGGAGACCGGCGGCGGCGCCGGCTCCGGCGGCTCCACCGGCGGCCAGGTCACCCTCGCCAGCCAGAGCTTCGACGAGGCCGCGCTGATCACCGCGATGTACGCCGCGCTCCTCGAGGACACCGGCTACGAGGTCGAGACCCGGCTGGTCGACACCCGCGGCGCCTACCTCGGTGAGTTCCCCGGCACCGTGGACATCGTGCCCGAATACCTCGCCGGTCTCGGCGACGAGCTCAACATCGAGATCAACGGCGAGGGTGCGGCCGCGGTCAGCACCTCCGACACCCAGGAGACCATCGACGCGATGGCGCCGCTCCTCGAGGAGAAGGGGATTGCCCTCCTCGAGACCTCCGGGGCCAGCTCGCAGAACGCCTACTTCGTCACCCAGGAGTTCTCCGACGCCGAGGGCGTCACCGCGCTCTCCGACCTCGAGGGACAAGCCGTCACCCTGGCCGCCGCCCCCGACTGCAAGGGCCGCGCCGACTGCGAGGCCGGCCTGACCGAGGTCTACGGCATGGACGTCACCCTCCTGCCGCTCGGCTACGCCTCCCCGCAGACCTACCAGTCGGTCATCGACGGTGAGTCGCAGCTCGGCCAGACCGGCACCTTCGACGGCAGCCTCGAGGCCCAGGGCCTGGTCCTGCTCGAGGACGACCGCGGCATCCAGCCCGCCCAGAACCTCGTCCCCGCCGTCACCGAGGAGTTCCTCGCCGAGCACCCCGACGTCGAGGACACCCTCAACGGCCTCATGGAGGTCCTCGACAACGACACCTTGGGCGCGCTCCTGCTCCAGGTCACCGTCGACCGCGAGACCGTCGAGGACGTCGCCCAGCAGTTCCTGACCGACGAGGGCCTGCTCTGACCCGCTGACCAGGCACGACGGGCGCTGGGCCTCAGCCCAGCGCTCGTCGTCGATCGGTGCCGATCGGTGCCGATCGTCGATCAATGCTCGTCGTTGCGCAGCAGCACGGCCTCGGCAGCCACGGTGCGCAGGTCGATCACCGGTACGTCGATCCGCGGTCCGCGCGACGTGGGCACCCGCTCGAGCGGCCGTCCCAGGCCGACGACGTGCGTCACGACCGCCGCGGCGTCCTCGCGCCGGTCCTGCTCCACCAGCCAGCCGACCAGCCGGAACGCCGGCGTCAGCCCGCTGTGGGTGAGCGACCGCTCGCCCCACAGCTCCTGCACGCCCGCCACGAGCAGCGCCCACCAGGCGTCGTCGCACCCCGGGATCTCCACGAAGTAGCGGTGCAGGTCGCCGGCCAACACCTTGTCGCGGAAGACCTGCTCGACCTTCGCGGCGCCGTACGACGTGACGCTGGCCAGCGCCATCCGCTTGGTGGTCCACCGGTCCTCGAGGTCCTGCAGCGACGAGCGCTGCTGGGTGATCGAGCTGCCGTCGCCGCGGATCCGCCAGTGGTAGACGACGTCCGGCACGATCCCGAACAGCCGGGCGCGCAGGTAGGCCTCGGTCGTGGTCGGCTGGTCCTCGTAGCGGACGCCCTCGGGCCACGAGAGCCCCGCGCCGTCCCAGAAGTCGCGGCGGAACATCTTGTTCCAGGCGAAGACGTCACCCAGGACCTCCGGCTGCTGGTCGATCATCAGCGCTGCGCGGGAGCGGTGCAGGCGGCGCATCCAGGGGAGCGGGGTCAGCCGGTCGCCGCCGTCGTCGGGCGGCCCGGTCTCCCACCGCACGATCGAGCCGGTGACGAAGTCGCACCCGGTGCGACGCAGCTGCCGCAGCAGCACGTCGTACGACCCCGGCGGGACGACGTCGTCGGAGTCCGCGAAGGTCAGGTAGTCGCCCGTCGCGTGCCGCACCCCCTCGTTGCGCGCAGCCCCCAGGCCGTGGTTGGCGGTGCGCACGAGGCGGACCGGGCCGTCGGGGGAGGCGAAGCGCTCGACCCGGGCCGCGGAGGCGTCCGTCGAGCCGTCGTCGACGACGATCACCTCGAGGTCGACGCCCTCCTGGGCGAGGATGCTCTCGAGACACTCCTCGACGTAGTCCTCGACGTCGTAGACCGGAACGACGACACTGACCCGCGGCGCGGCACGGCGCCCGAACTTCATGCCCGCACGCTACCGATAGGCTGCGGGCTCGTGAGCGACCCCACTGACGTGACCCCCGACGACTATCCCCCCAAGGTGCTCTTCGTCGCCGGCGCCGGACGCAGCGGCACCAGCACGATGGCCGGGCTGATGTCGATCCTGGGCCTGCACGTGCCGCAGCCGGAGGTCGCCGCCGACGAGACCAACCCCAAGGGGTTCGGCGAGCCGCGTTGGGTCGTGGACCACCACGACCGGCTGCTCAAGGCCGCGCTGGTCCAGGTGAGCGACGCGCGCCCAGAGGCGTGGTTCGAGACCGGCCGGATCTCCACGCGTGAGCAGGAGCGGATCAAGACCGCCACCTGGCTGGGCGAGCACCTCGACGTCAGCCGCGAGCTGGTCGTCAAGGACCCCCGCCTGAGCTGGTTCCTCTCCCTGTGGCGCGTCGCCGCGATCCGCAACGGCGCGACCCCCGTGTTCGCCACGATGCTGCGCCCGCCGGCCGAGGTCGTGGGCAGCAAGCAGAAGTACTACGCCAACCGTCTCGGCTCGGCCCACCTCGCGGCCTCCTGGCTCAACATGCTCCTGCACACCGAGCGGGCCACCCGCGAGTCCGTGGCCGACGGCGGCCGCGTGTTCGTCCGCTACGCCGACCTGCTCGACGACTGGACCAAGACCACCATGTGGGTGGGGGAGAAGCTCCAGCTCCAGGGCGTCCTGCACGCCAACAGCGAGCAGATCCGCGAGGGCCACCGGTTCGTCGACCCGTCGCTGCGCCGGATGGGGCAGAGCCTCGCCGACCTCAACCTGCCCCCCAAGCTGCACGAGCTGACCGAGGAGACGTGGGGTGAGCTCAACAAGCTCGCCGAGCCCGACGGCGACACCGCCGACGTGCACGCCACGCTCGACCAGCTGCGCGAGGCCTACGTCGACCTCTACGCCGAGGCCGAGGCCATCTCGGCGTCCTCGGTGGTCGCGGCCGAGCAGACCGTCCGTGCGCAGCTCAAGCGTCCAGGCGGTGGGCCGGGCCCCGCCGATGGCGGGGCGACCGCCGCGGCCGGCGCCGTGCCGGGCGGCCTGTCCGACAAGATCCCCCACGGCCTGCGCGCCGCCATCCCGCCGTCGGTCCGCAAGGGCCTGCGCAAGGCCGCCGGCCGCGAACGCTGAGTCGGACGATGACCGCCCACTCCGGCCCGACCGGCATCTCGAACCTCGAGGGCCACACCGACTTCGACATCACCTGGCCCTGGACCCGCTCCGGCGGCCTGCGCGCCGGGAGCACCGCCGTGCTGCGGGTCAAGGACGAGGCTCCGTCGCTGCCGTTCGTGCTGCCGCCGCTGCTGCGCGCCATGGACCACGTCCTGGTCGTCGACAACGGCTCCACCGACGGCACCCCCGAGGTCGCGGCCGAGACCGCCGCCCGCGCCGGGCGTCCCGACAAGCTCACGCTGGCGTCGTACCCGTTCTCGGTGGCGCGGGCCGGCGCCGAGCACCTCGCCCAGCACGAGCTGTCGGTGCACTCCCTGTCCTACTTCTACAACTGGTGCTTCGCGCAGGTCGACACCCGCTACTCGTGGAAGTGGGACGGCGACATGGTCCTCACCACCGAGGGCGAGTGCTCGATCGCCGACCTTGCCTGGCAGGTGGGCGACGTCCAGTCGATCATCCGGGTGCCGCGCCACGGCCTCTACCTCGACGGGGAGAGCCACGGCTACCTCGACCTCGGGCTGCGCAACGCCGAGGAGTGGGGCTTCCCGATCGGGCCGGACTTCGTGTTCACTAAGGCCTTCGAGTGGGAGGTCCGCACCACGCCCGACCCGGTGCGCTCGATCGGGCTGCCGTTCGGGCTGTGCGTGGAGCTGAAGTACCTCGACGGCGACGAGTTCGCCCACTGGACCGACCCCGCGTCGTTCGCCACCAGCTTCCGCAACAAGCGAAAGCGCCGCGAGTGGGCCGTCTTCAACGCGCTCAAGGAGGGCACGGTCCTGCCCGGCGTCCACGAGATCCACGCCCCCGAGGGCGTCCACATCGTCGACCACGTCACCCACGACTGGCTCCCGCGCGCCCCCCGCCCGCTCGACGTCGGCTCGGTCGTCACCTCCGACGACGCTGCTCCTCGCTGAGCCTGCGCGCGCCCGCAACGGCGTTCTTGGCGGGCGAGTCTGTCGCTTGAGGGGGGTTGCAACACCCCTCAAGCGCGCAAGTCCCCGGACATCCGGGTACTCATGCAGCGCGACCCGACGGACGCCCCGTGTCAGGTAGGTCACGTCGCGACCCGTTCACATCCGTGCAACACCGGCGTACCTTTCATGGTGTCCGAGCAGTCGGACGGCCCATCAGACGAGCACACCGTCCGGTACCCACACCGACCCGCGCGAGCGGGTGGTCGGAGGGACTGGAACGAAAGGTTCGAACCATGACGCACACTCTTAGCGCGCGCCTGCGGATCGGCGTCGTCGGCGCCGGCCGGGTCGGCGCGGTCCTCGCTGCTCGTCTCCGGTGCGCCGGTCACGAGATCGTCGCCGCCGCCGGTGAGTCCGACGCCTCGGCCCGCCGCATCGCCGACCTGCTGCCGGGTGTGCCCACCGAGAAGCCCAGCGTGGTCGCCCGGGCCTGCGACGTCCTGCTGCTCACCGTGCCCGACGACATGCTCGCCAACGTCGTCTCCATGCTCAGCGCCAGCGGCGCGATCCGCGAGGGCCAGCACGTCGTGCACACCTCGGGCCGCCACGGCCTCGACGTCCTCGCCCCCGCGCAGGAGGTCGGCGCCAGGGTCGTCGCGATGCACCCCGCCATGACCTTCACCGGCACCGCCCTCGACCTGGACCGCCTCGACGGCTGCGTCTTCGGGCTGACCGCGCCGGACGCCGAGCGCGTCTTCGTCTCCGACCTGGTCGTCGACCTCGGAGGGCGCCCGATGTGGGTGCCCGAGGCGAGCCGCACGCTCTATCACGCGGGCCTCGCGCACGGCGCCAACCACCTCGTCACCCTGGTGACCGAGTCGATGGAGATGCTGACCGCGGCCGGAGCCGACGACCCGGCCGGCACGTTGCGCCCGCTGCTGACGGCCGCTCTCGACAACGCCCTGGAGCACGGCGACGCCGCGTTGACCGGGCCGATCGTCCGGGGTGACGTCAACACCGTCGCCGCCCACCTCGAGGAGATCGCCGCGAAGGCGCCGCAGACCATGGAGTCCTACGTCGCCCTCGGCCGCGCCACCCTCGGCCGCGCGGTCACCGACGGTCGGCTGCTGCCGATCCGGGCGCTCAAGATCCACCAGCTGTTGGCCGAGGCGCTGGCCGAGAGCACGACGACCCCCGCCTTCCAGCGCGACGCCCGCTGAGCGCCGTCACGATGGATCGACCCGTCCTGGCCCGCACCCGGTCCGAGCTCACCGACCTGCTCGCTCCCGCCCGCCGGCAGGGGCAGCGCGTCGGCTTCGTCCCGACCATGGGCGCCCTCCACGCCGGCCACGCCAGCCTCATGCGCGTCGCCCGCGAGCACGTGGGTGCCGGGCCGGTCGTGGTGTCGGTGTTCGTCAACCCGATGCAGTTCGCCCCCGGCGAGGACCTGGCCCGCTACCCCCGCACGCTGCCGGATGACCTCGAGGTCTGCGCCGGTGCGGGAGTCGACATCGTGTTCGCGCCCACCGTCGACGAGGTCTACCCGGGCGGGGAGCCCCAGGTCACCGTCGAGCCCGGCCCGCTCGCGAGCATCCTCGAGGGCAGGAGCCGGCCCACCCACTTCCGCGGCGTGCTGATCGTCGTCGCCAAGCTCTTCGGCCTGGTCCGACCAGACGTCGCCGTGTTCGGCCAGAAGGACTTCCAGCAGCTCACGCTCATCCGCCGGATGGCCGCCGACCTCTGCCTCGGGGTCGAGGTCGTCGGCGCCGAGACCGAGCGTGAGCCCGACGGTCTGGCCCTCTCGAGCCGCAACCGCTACCTCGACGCCGAGCAGCGCGTCGAGGCCCTGACCCTGAGCCGTGCGTTGCGCGCCGCGCAGGAGGCCGCGACGTACGGCGTGGGGCCGGCGCTCGACGCCGCCCGCGCGCAGCTGCGCACCACCGAGACCGTCGACGTCGACTACCTCGTCGTCACGACCCCCGAGCTCGGGGACCTGCCGAGTGACCCCCCTGCGGGCACCGAGGCCCGGATCCTGCTCGCCGCGCGGGTGGGGACCACCCGCCTGATCGACAACATGCGCCTGGTCCTGGGGACCACCGCCCACCGAGGGGACCTCCCATGCTCCGCACCATGATGAAGAGCAAGATCCACCGCGCGACCGTGACGCAGGCCGACCTGCACTACGTCGGCTCGGTCACTGTCGACGAGGACCTGCTCGAGGCGGCCGACCTGCTCCCGGGCGAGCTGGTCCACATCGTCGACGTCACCAACGGCGCCCGGATCGAGACCTACACGATCGCCGGCGAGCGCGGCAGCGGCGTGCTCGGCATCAACGGTGCTGCCGCCCGCCTGGTCCATCCCGGCGACATCGTGATCCTCATCGGCTACGGCCAGATGGACACCGCGGAGGCCAAGGCGCTGAAGCCCCACGTGGTCTTCGTGGACGCCGACAACTCGATCCTCGCCACCGGCAACGACCCGGCCGAGACCTTCGGGGGCGCCGGCCTCGTGCGCGGCGATGCTGGCGAGTCCCTGGCGGGGGCAGGGCGTTAGCCTCAGCCCATGCCACAGGAGCGCACGTTCGACCTCCCCGTACGACGCGTGCCGGCGCGCCTGGTCGCGCCCGAGCCGGGCTGGTCGACACGCTCCGACGTCGTGATCATCGGCTCCGGCATCGCCGGGCTGACCGCCGCGCTGCTGCTCAAGGACCACGTCGACAAGGTCCTCGTCGTCACCAAGGACGTGCTGGCCGCCGGCTCCACCCAGTGGGCGCAGGGTGGCATCGCGGCGGCCCTCGGCCCGGGGGACACCCCGGAGGAGCACGAGGTCGACACCCTCGTCGCGGGCGCCGGGGCCTGTGACCCGGACGCCGTACGGATCCTGGTCAACGAGGGGCCCGAGGCGGTCCGCGAGCTGATCGCCCTCGGCACCAACTTCGACCACGACGCCGACGGCGTCATCTCGCTGACCCGGGAGGGCGGCCACCACCGCGACCGGATCGCGCACGCCGGCGGCGACGCCACCGGGGCGGAGATCCAGCGGGCGCTCATCGAGGCTGTCGCCGCGGCGCCCGAGATCGAGGTCGTCCAGCACGCCCTGGCCGTCGACCTGCTGCTCGCCGAGGACGGCGGGGTCGCCGGTGTCACCCTGCACGTGATGGGGGAGGGCCAGCGCGACGGCGTCGGTGCCGTCCACTGCCGCGCCGTCGTGCTCGCCAGCGGTGGCCTGGGCCAGGTCTTCAGCCAGACCACCAACCCGTCGGTCTCGACCGGCGACGGCATGGCGCTCGCGCTGCGCGCCGGTGCGACGCTGCGCGACCTGGAGTTCGTGCAGTTCCACCCGACCGTGATGTACCTCGGCCCGGAGTCCCACGGCCAGCAGCCCCTCATCTCCGAGGCGGTGCGCGGCGAGGGCGCCTTCCTCGTCGACTTCGAGGGCAACCGGTTGATGAAGGGGGTCCACCCGCTTGAGGACCTCGCACCGCGCGACGTCGTCGCCAAGGCGATCATGCGCCGGATGCTCGACACCGACCAGCCGCACATGTGGCTCGACGCCACCCATCTCGGGGAGGTGGGCGAGGGGGGAGCCGCGAGCGGAGCGGGCACGTCGAGCTTCTGGGAGAAGCGTTTCCCCACCATCCTCGCCACGGCCCGCTCGCACGGAGTCGACCCGGTCACCCAGCTGATCCCGGTGGCGCCGGCGTGTCACTACGCCTCCGGCGGTGTTCGCACCGACCTGCAGGGCCGTTCCGACGTCCCCGGGCTCTACGCCACGGGTGAGGTGGCCTCCTCGGGCGTGCACGGCGCCAACCGGCTGGCCTCCAACAGCCTCCTCGAGGGTCTGGTGTTCTCCCGTCGGATCGCCGCGGTCCTGCCCGCCGAGCTGCGCCCCTGGTCGGCCCCGGTCGAGGACCAGCGGCCCGAGGACCTCGTCTCCGGCGACGTCCGGGCCGAGCTGCAGGAGGTCATGACGTCCCGAGTCGGCGTGCTGCGCCATGCGACCGGTCTCTCCGACGCCACCGCGCTGCTCGACAAGCTCGCGGGCACCCCGGCCGAGCTCGTCGACGTCCAGTCGTGGGAGACCACCAACCTGCTCACCATCGGCGCCGCGCTCGCCGCCGCCGCGACGCTGCGCGAGGAGACCCGCGGGTCGCACTGGCGCGAGGACTTCCCCGAGCGCGACGACGCCACCTGGGCCGGTCACTTCGATGCCGTCATGGTCGACGGATCGACCGAGCTCTGCTTCCGGCCGGCCCCGGCCAGCGACCCCGGTCCGACCCACCACGGAGGCACCGCATGATCCCCACGTCGTACGACGCCCTGCCGGCCGGTCTGATCGCCGAGCTGGAGATCGCCGGCCTCGACCCGCGCGCGCTCTACGCCGCCATCCTCGCCGCGCTGGCCGAGGACCTGCCCGAGGAGCTCGGTGGCGAGGACGTGACCAGCCGGGCCACGATCGCTGCTGACGCCGAGGGCGCCGGTGACTTCGCCGCCCGGGAGCCGGGTGTCGTCGCCGGCCTGACGCTGGCCGCGCTGGTCTTCCACGTCGTGCTGGGTGACGACGTCGTCGTCTCCGACCGCCTCGCCGACGGCACGAGCGTCGAGCCGGGCGACGTCGTCATGCGGGTGGCCGGCGCCACCCGTGGCCTGCTCACGGCCGAGCGCACGGCGCTCAACTACGCCAGCCACCTCTCCGGCATCGCCACCGCGACGGCGGCCTGGGTGCGGGCGCTCGACGGCACCCGTGCCCGGGTCCTCGACACCCGCAAGACGCTGCCGGGCCACCGTGCCCTCCAGAAGTACGCCGTGCGGTGCGGCGGCGGCGTCAACCACCGCTTCAGCCTGGCCGACCGGGCGATGGTCAAGGACAACCACGTGATCGCGGCCGGCGGCGTCGTCCCTGCCTTCCACGCGGTCCGCACCGCCTACCCCGACCTGCGCGTCGAGGTGGAGGTGACCGACCTCGACCAGCTGCGCGAGTTGCTCGAGGTCGGCTGCGAGGAGATCCTGCTCGACAACATGTCGACGCAGCTCATGGCCGAGGCCGTGCGGATCACCGCCGGCCGGGCGAGCCTGGAGGCCTCGGGCGGGCTGACCATCGAGCGGGCCCGGGAGGTCGCGGAGACCGGGGTCGACTTCATCTCGGTCGGCGCGCTCACGCACTCGGTGCAGGTCTTCGACATCGGCCTGGACCTCCAGGACCGCCCCAGCCCGTCATGAGCCTGCTGGCCGTCGACATCGGCAATGCCCACACCGTGCTGGGCCTCGTGGACGAGGGGGTGGTGGGGGCCCAGTGGCGGGTGGCCACCGACGAGCGGCGCACGGCCGACGAGTGGTCGGTGCTGCTGCGCGGACTCCTCGGAGACCTCGAGGACAGCGTCGATGGCATCGCGGTCTGCTCGACGGTGCCGGCGGTGCTGCACGCCTGGCGCGAGATGCTCGTGCGTCACTTCGGTGATGTCACCGCAGTGGTGGTCGAGCCCGGTGTCCGCACCGGTGTCCCGATTCTCATGGACAATCCCCGAGAAGTCGGCTCCGACCGCATCATCAATGCACTTGCGACGGTCTCGCTCTACGGCGGACCCGCGATCGTCGTCGACTTCGGTGGCATCGCCACGACGTTCGACGTGGTGAGCGCGCTCGGCCAGTACGTCGGCGGTGCCATCGCTCCCGGCATCGAGATATCCCTGGAGGCGCTGGGCCATCGCGGTGCCCAGCTGCGCCAGGTCGAGCTCCAACGGCCCCGCTCGGTCATCGCCAAGAACACCGTCGAGGCGCTCCAGTCGGGCATGGTCTTCGGAGTCGCGAGCCAGGTCGAAGGAATCGTGGCGCGCATGATCAGCGAGCTCGGGGAATTGCCTGAGGACGTCACCGTGGTGGCCACCGGATATCTTGCTCCTCTCGTGATCGACGAATGCAGTTGTTTCACCGCGCACGACCCGGCGTTGACCTTGAAAGGCCTCGAGTTGATATTCCTGAGGAATTCGTGAGCTGAATTCCCTTCTGCGTTATTCGGTGCCAGAATGCGGATACCCAAGAATCCATTCGGACAAAGAGGACTGCTTACATGGCGCAAAAGGTTAATATCGTGCTTGTCGATGATCTCGACGGCAGCGAGGCCGACGAGACGGTCACGTTCGCTCTCGACGGCACGTCCTACGAGATCGATCTCACCGAGACCCACGCCTCCGCCCTGCGCGGGGCGCTGGCCGGTTATGTCGGGCACGCCCGCAAGGTCGGCAGCGGCGCTCGTCGCGCCAAGAAGGCGGCGGCCGCCGGACTCGGCCCCAGCGCGCGCGAGGTGCGCGACTGGGCCCGCTCCAACGGGCTCGACGTCCCCGACCGCGGCCGCATCCCGGCCGATGTCCGCACCGCGTTCGACGCCGCCAACTGACCGCTCGCACCACCGGCGCCGACGATGCGTCCCGACAGGCCCGCCGCGCTCGACGCGGCGGGCCTGTTCGCTCTCAGCGGACCGACTTCCGTGCTTTCAGGGAACGCGTAGGCTGTCATCGGGGTTAGACACCTTGTTCTGATCCGTCCGACCCAGGTCGGATCGGCCCCCGTGATCTTTCAGGAGCGATGCGCATGTTCGAGCGGTTCACAGACCGAGCCCGTCGGGTGGTCGTGCTGGCCCAGGAAGAGGCCCGCATGCTCTCCCACAACTACATCGGGACCGAGCACATCCTGCTCGGTCTCATCCACGAAGGTGAAGGCGTCGCCGCCAAGGCCCTGGAGAGCCTCGACATCTCCCTCGAGGCCGTCCGCGCCCAGGTCGAGGAGATCATCGGCCAGGGCCAGCAGGCCCCCAGCGGTCACATCCCCTTCACCCCACGGGCCAAGAAGGTCCTCGAGCTGTCGCTCCGCGAGGCCCTCCAGCTCGGCCACTCCTACATCGGGACCGAGCACATCCTGCTCGGCCTGATCCGTGAGGGCGAGGGCGTCGCGGCCCAGGTCCTCCAGAAGCTCGGCGCCGACCTCAACCGGGTCCGCCAGCAGGTCATCCAGCTCCTCTCGGGCTTCCAGGGCAAGGAGTCGACCGCTGCCGCGGCCGCCCAGGGTGCCGGGGCCGATGCCCCGTCGTCCTCGCTGATCCTCGATCAGTTCGGCCGCAACCTGACCCAGGACGCCCGCGAGGGCAAGCTCGACCCGGTCATCGGTCGTGAGTCCGAGATCGAGCGGGTCATGCAGATCCTCTCGCGCCGCACGAAGAACAACCCGGTGCTGATCGGTGAGCCCGGCGTCGGCAAGACCACGATCGTGGCCGGCTTGGCCCAGGACATCGTCCGCGGCACTGTGCCGGAGACGCTCAAGGACAAGCAGATCTACACCCTCGACCTGGGTGCGCTCGTCGCCGGCTCGCGCTACCGCGGTGACTTCGAGGAGCGCCTCAAGAAGGTCCTCAAGGAGATCCGCACCCGCGGGGACATCGTGCTGTTCATCGACGAGATCCACACCCTCGTCGGTGCTGGCGCGGCCGAGGGCGCGATCGACGCCGCCAGCATCCTCAAGCCGATGCTGGCTCGCGGTGAGCTGCAGACGATCGGTGCGACCACCCTCGACGAATACCGCAAGTACCTCGAGAAGGACGCCGCCCTCGAGCGCCGCTTCCAGCCGATCCAGGTCGCCGAGCCCTCCATCGCCCACACGATCGAGATGCTCAAGGGCCTGCGCGATCGCTACGAGGCGCACCACCGCGTCACGATCACCGATGAGGCGCTCGTCTCGGCCGCGACCCTGGCTGACCGCTACATCTCCGACCGGTTCCTGCCGGACAAGGCGATCGACCTCATCGACGAGGCGGGCTCGCGCCTGCGCATCCGTCGCATGACGGCCCCCGCCGACCTGCGCGAGTACGACGACAAGATCGCCGAGGTGCGCCAGCGCAAGGAGGCCGCCATCGACGGCCAGGACTTCGAGGCCGCTGCTCGTCTGCGCGACGAGGAGAAGCAGCTCATCCTGAAGAAGTCCGACCGCGAGAAGCAGTGGCGTGCGGGCGACATGGACGAGGTCGCCGAGGTCGACGAGGAGCTGATTGCCGAGGTGCTGGCGGTCGCCACCGGGATCCCGATCGTCAAGCTCTCCGAGGAGGAGTCCACGCGGCTGCTCAAGATGGAGGACGAGCTCCACAAGCGCGTCATCGGTCAGGAAGAGGCCGTCCGGGCGCTCTCGCGGGCCATCCGCCGCACGCGGGCGGGTCTCAAGGACCCCAGGCGTCCCGGTGGGTCGTTCATCTTCGCCGGTCCGTCCGGTGTCGGAAAGACCTGGCTGTCCAAGACGCTCGCCGAGTTCCTCTTCGGTGACGAGGACGCGCTCATCCAGCTCGACATGTCGGAGTTCTCCGAGAAGCACACCATCTCGCGGCTCTTCGGCTCGCCTCCGGGCTACGTCGGCTACGAGGAGGGTGGCCAGCTGACCGAGAAGGTACGGCGCAAGCCGTTCTCGGTGGTCCTCTTCGACGAGGTCGAGAAGGCGCACCCCGACATCTTCAACAGCCTGCTGCAGATCCTCGAGGAAGGTCGCCTGACCGACTCGCAAGGCCGGGTGGTCGACTTCAAGAACACCGTCATCATCATGACGACCAACCTCGGCACCCGCGACATCAACAAGGCCGTCAACCTGGGCTTCCAGGCCTCGGGCGACGCCGCAGGCTCCTACGAGCGCATGAAGGGCAAGGTGGCCGAGGAGCTCAAGCAGCACTTCCGTCCCGAGTTCCTCAACCGTGTCGACGAGATCATCGTCTTCCCGCCGCTGACCAAGGAACAGATCGTCTCGATGGTCGACAACATGATCGCGGCCGTCGAGCTGCGGCTGCGCGACCGTGACATGAGCCTCGAGCTCACGCAGGCGGCCAAGGACCTGCTCGCAGATCGCGGCTTCGACCCGGTGCTGGGTGCCCGACCTCTGCGTCGCACGATCCAGCGCGAGATCGAGGACACCCTGGCCGAGAAGATGCTCTTCGGCGAGGTCGGCCCGGGGCAGATCATCGTGGTCGGCGTCGAGGGCTCCGGCCCGACGGCCACCTTCACCTTCGTGGGTCAGAAGGTCGGCGCACTGCCCGACCTGCCGCCCTTCGAGGTGGCAGAGGTGGGCGTGCTCGAGGGTCCCGACGACAGCGAGGGGCCGATCGACGTACCCCGCGGTGACGACGACTGACGCTCCACCCGCAGCGCGTGCCAGCGAGGGTCTCACCGGTCATCCGGTGGGGCCCTCGCGGTCGTTGAGGGGCAAGGGGACACCCCCTAAGGTGCATGCCATGCTCTTCACCGCCAGCACCATCAAGGACACGCTGCCCAACGTGCAGCGTTTCGTGACGGGCAACCTCGCCGGCGGCGCGGACCACCTCTTCGTCTTCCTCGACGCCGGTGACACCGAGGTGCGGGCCTACCTCGATGAGCACCCCCACGTCACCTGCGTGCGCACCGACAAGTCGTGGTGGCACGGCGACCGACCGGCCGAGCTCAACGTGCGCCAGCGCATCAACGCCAACCTCGTCAAGGCGCTGCTCAGCGTCGTGGACGGAGCCGAGTGGTTGTTCCACATCGACGGCGACGAGGTCCTGCAGGTCGACCGGGCGGCTCTCGCCGAGGTCCCCGCCTCGACACGGGTGGTGAAGCTCGCCCCGCTGGAGGCGGTGTCGCAGCGCAGCTGGGACGGCGACCCCACCTGGTTCAAGCGCCTGCTGGGCAAGGGCGACCTGACGCTGCTCACGACGCTCGGTGCGATCGACCGGCCCTCCAACGGCGCGCTCTTCCACGGGCACGTCGACGGCAAGTCCGGTGTGCGCCCTGCTCTCGACGTCTGGCTCACCCTCCACCTCGGCGTCGACGCCGACGGCACCGAGCTCGAGGCCCACGCCGACGACCGGCTGCGGCTGCTGCACTACGAGTCCTACTCGGGCGAGGACTTCGTGCGCAAGTGGACCTCCATCCTCGCCGCCGGCCCCATGGCCAACTTCCGTCCTGCCCGCGAGCCCACCGCGGTCGCGCTCGGCGCGCTCATCGGCAAGGGACTGAGCGAGGAGCAGGCGCGCCCCTACCTGCTGCGGATCTTCGAGCGCACCACGCTCGACGACCTCGACACCCTGCGCGACCTCGGGCTGCTCGTCGAGGCCGACCCCCGGACGGGCACCCACGTCCCTGCGCCGTTCCCCGAGGGGGCGCGCGACGACATGGAGGCGCTGCTCGAGAGGCTCGCCGAGGAGCCCAAGCAGGACTTCCATCCCGGAAGGCCCGCGGCCGTGGCCCAGACGATCCTGGACCGCGCCGTCGCTGGTGTCACCGGGTCGTCCGGCGCGACTAGGGGAGTGCGTAGCTTCCGGCGTCGACCCTGACCACGAGCCGGTCCTCGAGCAGGCTGGCCAGGCAGCGAAGCCGCTGACCCTCGTCGGCCCACGCCGCGTCGAGCCTGCTGCTCGGCACCGCCGCGTGGCTGTCACGCAGCACCGCCAGCAACCGGCCCCGACACTGCCGGTCGGTGCCGGCCCAGGTCTGCGCCTTGCGCGGCGGCCCGTCGTACGCCGGGTGGCCGGCCGCGCGCCACGCGCACAGGTCGGCGACCGGGCAGTCCCCGCAGCGCGGGCCGGCCGCCGTACAGACGAGGGCGCCGAGCTCCATGACCGCCACCGACCAGGTGGCCGCCGTGGGGACGTCGAGGGGGAGCAGGGCGGTCGCGGTCGCGCGCTCGGCCTTCGTGACCGACGTGCCGGGGAACTCGATACCGCCCGTGGTGCGCGCGAGGACCCGGCGCACGTTGGTGTCCAGCACGACGTGGCGCCGGCCGTAGGCGAAGCTGGCGATGGCGGCCGCGGTGTAGTCGCCCACCCCGGGCAGGGCGATCAGGTCGACGTAGGTCTCCGGCACGACACCGTCGTGGTGCTCCACGATCGCGGTGGCTGCGGCGTGCAGCCGCAGGGCTCTTCTGGGGTAGCCGAGTCGTCCCCAGGCCCGCACCGCCGCGCCGGTGGGCTCGGCGGCCAGGTCTGCGGGGGTCGGCCACCGCTCGAGCCACTGCGCGTGGACGGGGAGCACGCGGGCGACCGGGGTCTGCTGGAGCATCAGCTCCGAGACCATCACCGACCACGCCGACGCACCCGGCTCGCGCCAGGGCAGCTCGCGGGCGTGCTCGTCGTACCAGGCGAGGATCGGCTCGTGGAGGGGGTGAGGGGCGAGGTCGGACATCACCGACCATTGTCCCCTCGGTGTGGCAACGCGATCGAGGGCGGGCGGCTGACTAGCGTTGGCGCATGGCTTCGTCGATGACTCGGGGCCCGCACTCGGCGGGCGTCTACTGGCGTCGGCGCCTCGTGTTGCTCTCGGTCGCCACGATCCTGGTGGTGGGGCTCGCCCGGCTGCTGGGTGGCAGCAGCGACGGGTCGTCGAGCGACGCGGGCGTGGTCGAGCAGGCCGCCGCCGCGCCGACCTCGGCCGCCACCAGCCAGTCGCCGTCACCGACCGGCAAGGGGAAGGGCAACCGACCCAGCGCGACGCCGACCACCGAGGCCCCGCCGCCGCTCGCCGTGCCCGACGGGCCGTGCGTCGAGTCCGACGTCGTGATCACGCCCTCGGCCGTCGACGCGGTCGCGGGCCGCGACGTCGTGATCCTGCTGGCGCTGACCACCATCGTCGACCCCGCCTGCACCTGGCGGGTCTCCTCGGGCAGCCTCTCGGTGAAGCTCACCTCGGGCGACGACGACATCTGGTCCTCGCAGCAGTGCCCCTCCGTCGTGCCCGTCAAGGACGTCATCGTCCGCTCCGCCGAGCCCACCACCGTCGCGTTGGTGTGGAACGCCAAGCGCTCCGACGAGGACTGCTCGCGCTTGACCGAGTGGGCAGAGATCGGCGACTACCACGTGATCGCTGCCGCCCTCGGCGGCGAGCCAACCGATGTGCAGTTCACCCTCGAGGCTCCCGTCGCCGACGTGATCACCGAGACCGCCACCCCGACGCAGCAGGCGTCCCCGTCGGGGTCGGGCTCGCCGTCAGGACAGGGCTCAGGCTCAGGCTCGGTCGGTGGCTCCGGTGCTGGTGGGTCGGGCGGCCAGGGCAGTCAGCCCTCGGGTGCCGTGGAGCCCAACGGCCGCTGAGACGTCGTACGCCGAGTCGGCGCGATGTTGCACGGGGCCGGTGGGGCCGGCGATCGGCGCGGCTGACGTCCCCAGGATCGACCGCCCCGGTCTCGTCACGCCGGGTGGCGGGTTCGTTGCTCACCCGCGCGGCTCGCTCGACCACGATCAGCGAGTCCGTTGACGCGTCGCCGCTAGACGTAGCGCTCGAGGATCGTCGACTCGGCAAGGCGGGACAGGCCCTCGCGGACACTCCGAGCGCGGAGCTCGCCCACGCCCTCGACGGCCTGGAGGTCGTCGATGCCGGCAGAGAGCAGCTTCTGGAGCGTGCCGAAGTGGTCGACGAGCCGATCGACGACCGAGGAGGGCAGCCGGGGGACCTTGGCGAGCAAGCGGTAGCCGCGGGGGGCGACCGCGCCGTCAAGGTGCTCGCTGCTGCCGAGACCGAGGACCTTGGCGGCGGCGGCAGGATCGACGAGCTCGGTGGCCGAGAGCAGCTCGAGGCGGTTGAGCAGCTCCTCGGGGCTCTTGCTGCGACGCCCGGTGGCGACGTAGTCGCGGATCACCAGCTCACGCTCGGTGTCGACGCCGGTGATGAGCTCCTCGAGCTGGAGGGAGAGCAGGCGGCCGTCGGTGCCGAGCTCGAGGACGTAGTCGTCGATCTCGCGGGCGATCCGGGTGACCATCTCAAGGCGCTGCGCGACGACGGCGACGTCGCGGACGGTCACCAGGTCCTCGATCTCCAGCGCGGACAGGGTGCTGGCGACCTCGTCGAGGCGCAGCTTGTAGCGCTCGAGGGTGGCCAGCGCCTGGTTGGCCCGCGAGAGGATCTGGCCGGAGCCCTCGAGGACGTGGCGGGTCTCTCCGACGTAGGCGGCGATGATCTGCATCGACTGGGACACCGAGATCACCGGGAAGCCGGTCTGGCGGGCCACGCGGTCGGCGGTGCGGTGGCGGGTGCCGGTCTCCTCGGAGGGGATCGTGTGGTCCGGCATGAGGTGTACGGCGGCGCGCAGGATGCGGGTCAGGTCGCCGTCGACGATGATCGCGCCGTCCATCTTGGCCAGCTCGCGCAGGCCGGTGGCGGTGAAAGGGACGTCGAGGGTGAAGCCGCCGGTCGCGATCGAGTCGACCGTCTTGTCGTGGCCCATGACGATCAGCGCGCCGGTGCGCCCCCGCAGGATGCGCTCGAGACCGTCACGCATCGAGGTCCCGGGAGCGATGGAGGCGAGGGTCTCGCGCAGGCGCAGGACCTCATCGGTTCGATCGACTGGCACGGCGCTCCCTGGGTGCTGAGACATGGCCTCGGTCGGCCTCGCCAGGAGTTTAGCCGTCGTCCACGCCGTGGAGCGCGCGCTTTGCCGGTCGGGCGACGCCGAGCACCCGTAGGGCGGAAGCGACGTCCGGCGCGTCGATCACACGCATGCCGTCGATGGTGCGGTCGGTGGAGGTCGGACGGACGCCGCCGGGCGTCGACGGACCGGCGGGGACCACCGCCATGCGGAAGCCGAGCCGGGCTGCCTCGGCCAGTCGTTGGGGCAGGTCGCGCACCCGGCGCAGCTCTCCGGCGAGGCCGATCTCGCCCATGGCGACCACCCCGGCCGGCGGCGCGTTGTCGAAGGTGGCAGAGGCGAGGGCGACCGCGACCGCGAGGTCGCTGGCCGGCTCGCCGAGCCGCGCGCCGCCCACGGTCGAGGCGAAGACGTCGTGGGCGTGCAGGCGGATGCCGCAGTGCTGCTGGAGCACCGCGAGGACCATCGCGATGCGTGAGCCGTCCAGCCCCGACGTCGTGCGCCGGGGACGCTCCATCGCCGACGGGGTCACCAGGGCCTGGACCTCGGCGAGCAGCGGACGCCGGCCCTCCATGGTCACCGCGACGCAGGTGCCGGAGACGCGGCCATGGTGGTTCTCGATGAAGAGGCCGGTGGGGTCGGTGACGGCCGTGATGCCCTCGGGGCCGAGGTCGAAGCAGCCGACCTCGTCGACCGGGCCGAAGCGGTTCTTGATGGCACGGACCATCCGGAAGCGGGAGTTGCGGTCGCCCTCGAAGTGGAGCACCACGTCGACGAGGTGCTCCAGGACGCGGGGGCCGGCGATCGATCCGTCCTTGGTGACGTGGCCGACCAGGACCACGGTGATGTTGCGGGTCTTGGCGACGCGGATCAGCGCGGCGGCGACCTCCTTGACCTGGGTGACCCCGCCGGGGACCCCCTCGAGCCCGGAAGCCCCGATGGTCTGGACGGAGTCGACGACCAGGAGCGTCGGCCGGACGGTCTCGATGTGGGTCAAGATGGCGCCGAGGTCGGTCTCGGCCGCGAGGTAGAGCTCGTCCTGGACCCCGCCGGTGCGGTCGGCGCGCAGGCGCACCTGGGAAGCGGACTCCTCGCCCGTGACATAGAGGGTGCGGTGGCTGCGGGCCGCGGTCTGCGCCGCGACCTCGAGCAGCAGCGTGCTCTTGCCGACGCCGGGCTCGCCGGCCAGCAGGATCGCCGCACCGGGCACCAGCCCGCCCCCGAGCACCCGGTCGAGCTCGGGCACGCCGCTGGCGCGGAAGGCCGACTCGCTCACCGAGACCTCGGTGATCCGCACGGCGGCGGTGGTGACGGCGGAGGCTGCGGTGCGTGTGGTGGGGGCAGCGGCCTCGGTGACCGAGCCCCACGCCTGACACTCGCCGCAGCGGCCGACCCACTTGCCGGTCTCCCAGCTGCACTCGCTGCACCGGAAGGCGGGTCGCACGGTCTTGGCCATGCACCGAACGCTAGGCCCTGCCACCGACAGTGGCTCCCCGGCCCACGCCCACCCCCGACGCCCACCCCCGACGCCGCCCCCGACCCGACCTCGACGCCGACCCGGACCCGGGACTCACGCGCACCATCGGCGGAGGGGTGAGGACGAGCGCCGTCGTACTCCCATATGATCCCCATTGGAACGATCAAGTCCGCCGGAGGTGCGCATGACGAGGATCCCCGGGAGGGCGCTCACGGTGCCGCCGACCCTCGCCGACGTCGCCGAGCGGGCCGGGGTGTCGCGACAGACCGTCTCCAACGCGGTCAACAACCCCGAGCTGCTGCGCGCCGACACCCTCGTGCGGGTGCAGGAGGCGATCGAGGAGCTCGGCTACTCGCCCAACCGCGCCGCCCGCAACCTGCGCACCCGCTCCTCGCACCTGATCGGGTTGCGGATGAGCCCGGTCCAGGAGTTCACCGCCAACGCGGCCGCCGACCGGTTCGTGCACTCGCTGGTCGACACCTCGCGGGAGGCCGGCTACCAGGTGCTGCTTTTCTCGGGGGACGCGACCGATCCCGAGTCCGGCTACGACGACCTGCTGCGCTCGACCGCGGTCGACGCCTTCGTCGTCACCGACACCTACCTCGGCAACCCGCAGGCCGCCTGGCTGCGGGAGCGGCGGGCGCCCTTCGTGGCGTTCGGCCGGCCCTGGGACGACCCGTCCGCGACGCACCCCTGGGTCGACGTCGACGGTGCGGCCGGAGCGGAGCTCGCCACCCGGCACCTCCTCGACAAGGGGCACACCCGCATCGCCTGGATCGGCTGGCGCAAGGACTCCTTCATCGGCGAGGACCGGCGCTCCGGTTGGAGCCGCACGCTCAAGGAGCGCGGCCTGCCGACGACCGGTCTCGCCTCCCGGGTCGAGGACACCGTCAACAGCGGCCGCGAGGCCAGCGCCGTGCTGCTCGACGAGGCACTGCCGACCGCTTTCGTGTGCGCCTCCGACACCCTGGCGATGGGTGTGATGCACACGCTCGCCGAGCGCGGCATGCACGCCGGCGAGGACGTCGCGGTCGTCGGCTTCGACGACTCCCAGACTGCGCAGGTCATGCACCCCGGGCTCACCTCGGTGCGCCAGCCGTTGGAGGACGTCGCGATCGAGGTCGTCAGCGCGCTCGAGGGTCTGCTCGCCCATCCGCGGCGCATCGCGGAAGGCAAGCTGCTCACCCCTACGCTCGCCGTCCGTCGCTCCAGCTAGTCGGGATCGTGCCGCGCACGGACACGATGTCGTCGCGGGCGAACGTACGCATTGGCCTCCGCGCGCCGGCCACAGGCGTGAGGCAGGTGGGCGTCGCCCGATTGAGTACGTCCGACTACGAACCTCCGCGACCTCAGGAGCGCGAGGCTCGCCTGAGGTTGGGCGTCTGGCATCCGCGCAGCGGCCGCGCCGATGTGCGGGACCGATCCCGCAACGTCTCACCGGAAGGTGCCCAGCGCCATGCCCATGTCAAAGAATTGCCGTCCCAGGCCGCGTGGATCTCCATGGGGGACGGGGCATCCTCAGCGATGTCGTGCCCGGTTGCGGTCATCCGAAAGGTGACGACGCCACGACAGCCACTCAGGCTGCGTGACCCGACATGTCACCTGTCCGTGCAGCAGTCCCGCGCGTGCTCGGTCAACCTCCGGGCGTAAATACGACAGTGAACATTCACCGCTCTCCTCTCCGCTCACCGCTCCGCGGTAAAGCACTGGAGGTAGCGCCATCAAGTCGATCATGGTCGCGATGGCAACACGACCGCGTGGAACAAGTCACGGACGACCATCCCGGCTCGTCAGCACGCACATCGGCCAGATCCGGACGGGCGGTCCCGCCGTCATCAGCCTGAGGTCGAACACCTAGAACGCAGAACGCCTAGGCCTAGAACACCTTCGCCCACACGTTGACCGCGTAGTCGACCTCGAGCCCCTCGTGGCGACGCAGCACCGTGTCGGCGACGTCAGGCTTGAGCTCGATCCTCACGACCGCCTCGAGGTCGGCGCGCGAGGTGAAGCGCCAGCCCATGTCGACCGGCGTGCGGGTCCAGCCGCGCTGCGCCCAGAAGCGCTCGACCTCAGCGGGCGGCGGCAGGTGCGGGTAGCCAAGGCGGAACCACGCGCCGAACGTCGACCGGGAGCCGTCGTTGTCGATGATGATTGCAGTGCCCCCACGTCGTACGACGCGGTCGAGCTCGGCCAGCCCCGGCTCGCACCCGGGCCCGAAGAAGTAGGCCCACCGCACGTGCACCACGTCGACGCTGTGGTCGGGAAGAGGCACGTCCTGGGCAGTGCCCTGGAGGACGAGGACCCCCGCGACCGCGTTCGTACGACGGCGGGCGAGGGCGAGCAGGTCGGGGTGCGGCTCGACGCCGGTCACCGAGCCGGTGGGACCCACGGCGGCGGCGAAGCCGGGCAGGTGGAAGCCTGTGCCGCAGCCGAGGTCGAGGAGGTGGGCGCCGGAGAAGTCCACGAGAGCGCGGATCGCGCTCTCGAGGCGGCCGTCGGGATCGACGGCCAGGTTCTCGATCTCGTAGGTCGCGGTGTGGGACCAGATGTTGGGGCTGGGGACGGTGCCCCGCGGCAGCGGCCCGTCATGAGGCCCGTCAGGGCGCCCGTCAGAAGGCCCAGCGGGAGGCCCAGCGGGGTGCGGCGTCAGAGACGGACCAGACCGCGCGGGGTCTGGAAGTGCGCAGCGAGGATCCCGGGAGTGCCGTTGGGGGCGACCCATTCGACCTTGACGTCCTCGAGGGGGGACTCGACGCTCTCGCCGAGCCACTCGCTCACCCGCTGCGGATCACCCGCGATCTCCAGGCAGGCAAGGGAGAAGTCGCCGTCGGAGCCCGAGAAGGGGCGCAGCTCGTCGCCGGTCTCCCACTCGATGAAGAACGGGAGCTGGGGGTCGGAGATGAGGCCGTTCACGCCGATCTGGCGCCAGCGGAGCTCGGTGCCGTCGGGGCGGCGGCGGCTGCCGACGACCGCGGAGCGGCCCAGGCGCTGCTCGACGACGGTGATGTCGTCGACGGAGACGACCCAGCCGAGCCAGCCACCGCCGAGGGCGGAGCGGGCGCGCACGGCCTGGCCGAAGGGCGCCTTGTTCGAGGCCGGGTGGTCGAGGACCTCGACGACCTCGAGATAGGTGCGGTCGGCCAGCGGCAACGTCATGTTGCGGGTGCCGAAGCGGGGGTGGATGCCCCCGTCGGTGAACTCACGACCGAGGAGATCGCCCAGGCGCTGGGCGGTTCCTGCGAGTCCATCCGGCCCTGCAGCGAAAGAGAGGTGATCCAGGCGCATGCCGGTCATTGTGCGGCAGGCAAGGGTGTGCTTCCGGAGGCGGGGTCGGGGTCTCTTGACGTCGAGACGTCACCAGGCGCGGACGGGCTCCGCCCCGGAGGATCGACGGTCGGGCGTGTCGGTCCGCCGGCGTGGGTCAGTGCGGGTCGGCGGGGTGCAGCGCGAGCGCTGATCGCGAGCGCACGTGGGCGTCGCAGTGCCGCACCAGCTCGGCGTACGCCGCCGGGCCCATGAGCTCGGTCAGCTCCGGGGCATGCGTGACGTAGACCGGCTCGACGGCGACGTGGGCCTCGGTGTTGCCTGAGCAGTACCAGTCGAGGTCGTGGCCGCCGGCACCCCAGCCCCTGCGGTCGTACTCGGTGATGGTGACCTCGGTGTAGGTCGTGCCGTCCTGGCGCTCGACGTTGCGGAAGCGGCGACGGATCGGCAGCTGCCAGCAGACGTCGGGCTTGGTCTCGAGCGGGTTGCGGTCCTGCTGCAACGCCAGTCCGTGCAGGGCGCAGCCCGCGCCGACGGGGGTGCCGCCGGGCGCGAAGTCGGCGCGGTTGTGGAACACACAGGCCTGCTGGCCCTCCACCTCGACCGTGCGCGTCTTGCGCTCGCCCTCGTCGTCGGTCTCGATCCAGTCCTTCTTCTTGACCGCGCGACCGGGGTGGAACTGCCACTGCGTCTCGTCGAGCTGCGCAACGAAACCGGCGACCCGCTTCTCGTCGTCCTTGTCGGCGAAGTGCGCGCCGAGGGTGCAGCAGCCGGTGTCGGGGGCGTCGGCATAGATGCCCTGGCAGCCCTGGCCGAAGATGCACATGAAGCTCGACGTGAGCCAGGTGAGGTCACAGCGCATCACCTCGGTCTCGTCGGCCGGATTGACGAACTCCACGAAGGCGCGCGGAAAGACCAGGTCGACTTCGGGCATGCGCGTCAGCCTACGGGGAGGGCGGCGGTAGGTTTGACCCATGCGCCTGGGCGTCCTGGACATCGGTTCCAACACCGGCCACCTGCTGGTGGTCGACGCACACGACGGCGCAGCACCGCTGCCGGCCTTCTCCTACAAGCAGCCGTTGCGTCTCGCCGAGCACCTCGACGAGACCGGCGCGGTCTCGCAGACCGGCATCGACGCGCTCGCGGCCTTCACCGCTGAGGCGCTGGTCGTTGCGGAGGACAAGGGCTGTGAGGCGATGCTGAGCTTCGCCACGTCGGCGGTCCGCGACGCGGTCAACTCCGACGCCGTCCTGCGCACCGTGAGCGAGCGCACGGGCGAGCACATCGCCGTGCTCTCCGGTGAGGACGAGGCGCGCCTGACCTTCCTCGCCGTACGACGCTGGTTCGGCTGGTCGGCCGGCCGCCTGGCGGTCTTCGACATCGGTGGCGGCTCGCTGGAGATTGCCGGCGGGGCCGACGAGCGCCCGGACGTCGCGTGGTCCTTGCCGCTCGGGGCGGCCCGGCTGGCCAGGACGCTCTTCGACGTGGACCTCGACGAGCCCCGGATCCGTCAGCTCCGCAAGCAGATCCGCACCGAGATCGCCCGCGACGCCGGCAACCTGCTCCGGGCCGGCACGCCCCACCGTGCGGCTGCGACCTCCAAGACGTTCCGCTCGCTGGCCCGCATCTGCGGGGCTGCGCCCTCCGGTGACGGCCCCCTGGTCCCGCGCTCCCTCCAGCTCGACACCCTGCGGCAGTGGATCCCCAAGCTGGTGGCGATGACGCCCGATGAGCTGGCCGACCTGCCCGGCGTCTCGCCGAGCCGCACCCACCAGATCGTCCCCGGCGCGCTCGTCGCCGAGGCCTGCATGGACATCTTCGACCTCGGCGAGCTGGAGATCTGTCCGTGGGCGCTGCGGGAGGGCGTCATCCTCGAGCGCATCGACACGATAGGCGTGCTCGACGGGTGACCCCACGCATCGGACTCTCCACCGCCTCGGTCTACCCCGAGTCGTCCGCGCATGCCTTCGCCTACGCCGCACAGCTCGGCTACGAGGCGGTCGAGGTGATGGTCGGCATCGACGCGCTGAGCCAGCAGACCTCCGCGGTCCGGCAGCTCTCCCAGCACCACGAGATGCCGGTGAGCGCGATCCACGCGCCCTGCCTGCTCTTCACCCAGCGGGTCTGGGGCACCGAGCCGTGGGGCAAGCTCCAGCGCTCGGCGGAGATGGCGGCCGACGTCGGCGCCGAGGTGGTCGTCGTACACCCTCCCTTCCGGTGGCAGAAGGACTACGCCCGCGACTTCGTCAACGGCATCGCGGCCCTGGAGAACTCCACTGGGATCAAGTTCGCGGTCGAGAACATGTATCCCTGGCGAGCCTCCTCGCGTCGCGGCATGGAGATGTACCTGCCCGGGTGGGACCCCTCCGAGGAGCCCTACGCCAACACCACCATCGACCTCTCGCACGCCGCGATCGCGGCCTCGGACCCGATCGACATGGCCAAGCGCCTCGGCGACCGGCTGCGCCACATCCACCTCACCGACGGCAGTGGGTCCGCCAAGGACGAGCACCTCGTGCCCGGCCGCGGCTCCATGGGCGCCGCCCCGTTCCTGCGCTACCTCGCCAAGGTCGGCTTCGACGGGGAGATCGTCGTGGAGATCAACACTCGCCGCTGCAGCAGCCGCGAGGAGCGTGAGACCGACCTACGCGAGTCGCTCGACTTCGCGCGCGAGCACTTCGTGGTGCCCGCGTCGTGAGCGCCCCGCGTCGGGGGAGGCGGCCCGGCGCACCCGACACCCGGGCGGCGATCCTGGCGGCCGCGCGCGAGGGCTTCGCCGCCTCCGGCTTCAGCCGTACGTCGGTCCGCTCCGTCGCCGCGGCGGCCGGGGTCGACGCGGCGCTGGTGCACCACTACTTCGGCACCAAGGACGACCTGTTCGTCGCGGCCCTCGCGCTGCGCGTCGACCCCCGCGAGGCACTGCTGCCGGTGGTCGAGGGCGGGCTCGACGGGGCGGGGGAGCGGCTGCTCCGCGTCTTCGTCTCGGTGTGGGACGACGAGGAGACCAGGCTGCCGCTGCTGGCCGTCGTCCGCGGGATCGCTGAGCCCGCAGGCCAGCGGCTGCTGCGCGACGGGGTGATGCGCATGGTGCTGGGCCCTGTCGGGGAGGCCCTCGGACTCGACGACGCACCCCGCCGCATGACCCTCGTCGCCTCCCAGCTCGTCGGCCTCGTGGTCGTCCGCTACCTGCTCGCCGTCGAGCCGCTCGCCTCGATGCCCTCCGAGCAGCTCGTCGCCACCTATGCGCCGGTGGTCCAGGGGTTCCTTGACGGGGTGTTGCCGGGCTGAGGCCGGCCTGCATGAGTCCCCGGATGTCCGGGGACTCTGGCGCTTGAGAGGTGTTGCAACACCCCTCAAGCGACAGACTCGCCCGCCAAGACCCACCACGTCGGGTGGGACGACCTCCTCGGAGGTCCGGTCGACCCTTGCCAACGGCCCACCCGGACGCGCACAATTCATCGCATGATGAAATCAATCGTCGAGACCCGAGGACTGACCGTCGTCCGCGGACACCACCCGGTGCTCACCGACCTCGACGTCAGCATCGGCCCCGGGGTGACCGGCCTGCTCGGGCCGTCGGGCTGCGGCAAGTCGACGCTCCTGCGCTCGATCGTCGGCGTCCAGCGCATCGAGGGCGGCAGCGTGACCGTGCTGGCGGAGCCCGCGGGCAGCGCGCCGCTGCGGCGACGGGTCGGCTACGTGACGCAGGCCGCCAGCGTCTACGACGACCTCACGGTCGCGGAGAACCTGCGCTTCTTCGCCCGCGTGCTCGGGGTCCCCGACATCGCGACGGAGGCGGCGCGCGTGCTGGAGGCCGTCGACCTCGGCCGGCAGCGTGACGCGGTCGTCGGCGAGCTCAGCGGCGGTCAGCGCAGCCGGGTGAGCCTCGCGGTCGCGCTTCTCGGTACGCCGGGGCTGCTGGTCCTCGACGAGCCCACGGTCGGCCTCGACCCGGTGCTGCGGCGCGACCTCTGGGCGCTCTTCCACCGGCTCGCGGACGACGGCACCGCGGTGCTCGTCTCCAGCCACGTCATGGACGAGGCCGAGCGGTGCGACCGGCTGCTGCTCATGCGCGAGGGCCAGATCCTCGCCGACGACACCCCCGCAGCCATCAAGGCCGGGGCGGGCGCCGACGACATCGAGACGGCGTTCCTCATGCTCGTCGAGGGCGACGGGGCAGTGGCATGAGTCCCCGGGTCGTCGCGGCAATCGCCCGTCGGGTCCTCACGCAGCTGCGTCGCGACCGCCGCACGCTGGCCATGTTGTTCCTCCTCCCGACCCTGCTGATCACCCTGCTGTGGTGGATGTACAGCAACGACGGCGCGGTCTTCGACCGCGTCGGTCCCGCGCTGCTGGCGATCTTCCCCTTCACCATCATGTTCCTGGTGACCAGCGTGACCACGCTGCGCGAGCGCTCGAGCGGCACCCTCGAGCGGCTTCTCGCGATGCCGATGGGCAAGCTGGACTTTCTGCTCGGATACGCCGTGGCCTTCGCGATCGTCGCTGTGGCCCAGTCGGTCCTCGCCGTCGGGATCAGCGTCGGCCTCCTGGACCTGGAGGTGGCCGGACCGGTGTGGCTGCTGACCGTCGTCGCGGTCGTCGACGCCGTGCTCGGCACGGCGCTCGGTCTGCTCGTGTCGGCCTTCGCTCGTACGGAGTTCCAGGCCGTCCAGTTCATGCCGGCCCTGGTGATCCCACAGATCCTGCTGTGCGGCCTGTTCGTCTCGCGCGATGCGCTCCCCGAGGTCCTGGGCGCCCTCTCCGACGCGCTGCCGCTGTCCTACGCCGTCGACGCGATGACCCACCTGGGCGTCGCGACCACGACCGCGGAGGTGTGGGCGGACCTGGCGGTCGTGGGCGGCTTCGTCCTCGCCGGTCTCGCCCTGGGGGCGGCGACCCTGCGACGTCGTACGGCGTAGCCTGGCGCCATGTCCCTGCTCCGCCAGCCGATCCTGCTCCTGTCGCGGAGCGACCGGGTCAAGACGCTCGTCGCCACCATGCCCGTGACCTCCGGCATCGTCACCAGCTACGTCCCCGGTGAAACCACCGAGGCGGCCGTGGCCGCGACCGCCGACCTGGTCGACGACGGCCTCAAGATCACCCTCGACTTCCTCGGCGAGGACACCCTCCGCGTCGAGCAGGCCGACGCGACCGTGGCGGCCTACGTCGAGCTGCTGCGCCAGCTCACCACCAAGGGGCTGCCGCGTCACGCGGAGGTGTCGGTCAAGCTGACCGCGATCGGGCTGCTGTTGCCCGACCACGGTCACAAGACGGCCCTCGAGAACGCCCGCACCATCTGCCGGGCCGCGCGCAACGCGGGCACCACGGTCACCCTGGACATGGAGGACCACACCACCACCGATGCGACCCTGGCGATCCTGCGCGACCTGCGCAAGGACTTCCCCGAGACCGGCGCGGTGCTCCAGGCCTACCTGCACCGCACCGAGGACGACTGCCGCGCGCTCACCTACGAGGGCTCGCGGGTGCGGCTGTGCAAGGGCGCCTACAACGAGCCCGAGAGCGTCGCCTTCCAGGACCGGATCGACGTCGACAAGTCGTTCGTGCGGTGCCTCAAGGTGCTGCTCGCCGGTGACGGCTACCCGATGATCGCCACCCATGACCCGCGCATGGTCGAGATCGCCTCCTCGCTCGCCAGCCGTTACGGCCGCGCGCGGAAGACCTACGAGTTCCAGATGCTCTTCGGCATCCGCCCCGAGGAGCAGAAGCGGCTCGCCGCCAGCGGCGAGACCGTGCGCGTCTACCTGCCCTACGGCCAGGAGTGGTACGGCTACCTGATGCGGCGCCTCGCGGAGCGCCCGCAGAACCTGTCATTCTTCGTGAAGTCCCTGATCTCCAAGAAGTAGGTCCCACATGAGCCAGACCGCGATCCTCGGCGCCGGGGTGATGGGCGAGACCCTGCTCTCCGGCCTGGTCCGCGCCGGCCGCCGCGTCGACCACCTCCTCGTCGGCGAGAAGCGCGCCGAGCGCGCCCGCGAGCTCGAGGAGCGCTACGGCGTCGCCGTCGTCTCCAACGTCGAGGCTGCCACCTTGGCGGACACGCTGGCGCTCGTGGTCAAGCCGCAGGACATGGGCGACCTGCTCGCGGAGATCGCCGGGGTGCTGCGGCCGGGTCAGCTGGTCGTCTCGCTCGCGGCCGGCATCACGACTGCCTTCATCGAGAGCCGGGTGCCCGACGACATCGCCGTCGTACGCGTCATGCCCAACACGCCTGCCCTCGTCGACGAGGGGATGTCGGCGATCTCGCCCGGCTCCCACTGCAGCGACGCCCAGCTCGCTGAGGTCGAGGCGCTGATGGCCTCGGTCGGCAAGGTGCTCCGCATCCCCGAGCGCCAGCAGGACGCCGTCACGGCGATCTCGGGCTCCGGCCCGGCCTACATCTTCTTCGTCGTCGAGTCGATGATCGAGGCCGGCGTCCACCTCGGCCTGCCGCGCACGACGGCCAGCGAGCTCGTCATCCAGACCCTCGTCGGCTCGGCCAAGATGCTGCGCGAGACCGGCACCCACCCGGTGGTCCTGCGCGAGCAGGTCACCTCGCCGGGCGGCACGACCGCCTCGGCCCTGCGTGAGCTGGAGATCCACAAGGTGCGCGCGGCGTTCCTCGCCGCGATGGAGGCCGCGCGCAACCGCTCGCGCGAGCTCGCCGAGGGCATCTGATGATCGACGCGGGGCTGGTCGCGCCCGACGTACGGTTCTGGTTCGACCCGGTCTGTCCCTTCGCCTGGATGACCAGCAAGTGGGTCCGCCAGGTGCAGGCGCAGCGCGACCTGGTCGTCGAGTGGCGCTTCATCTCGCTGCGGCTGCTCAACGCGCACCTCGACTACGACGCGCACTTCCCCCCGGAATATGCAGCCGGCCACACCGCCGGGCTGCGTCTGCTCCGGGTCGCCGCCCACGTGCGCGACGACCACGGAGCCGACGGTGTCGCCCGCTACTACGAGGCGCTCGGCGCCCTGGTCTTCGACCGCGCACCCGACGAGGGCGGCGGCAACGACCCGTCACGCACGGCCGACGTGCTGCTCGAGGCGCTCGCCGCCGCCGGTCTGCCCGCCGACCTCGCCGATCACCTCGACGACACGTCCCGCGACGCGCAGCTTCAGGCCGAGACCGACGAGGCGCTGGCGCTGACCGGCAAGGACGTCGGCACCCCGATCCTGCACATCGCCCCGCCCGAGGGTGCGGCGTTCTTCGGCCCCGTCATCAGCCGGCTGCCCTCCGACGAGGACGCCGGGCGGCTGTGGGACCACGTCGTCGGCCTCGCGACGTTCGCCGGGTTCGCCGAGCTCAAGCGCAGCCTGCGCGAGCTCCCGCAGCTGCGCGCGCTCGGCGTCTCCGAGGAGGATGCGGGCGTGCAGGAGGACTGGCACGGCGGCAGCCGACGGCAGAAGAAGTAGTGGCCGGGCGCCTGCCCGCAGCCTGGGGCGCCGACGTCGACGACCTGCTCCGCGACCACCCGGCCGACGCGCTCGTCGAGCAACCGGCCTACTCGATGACGCGCGCCGTGTCCGTCGATGCCCCGCCCGACCTGACCTGGCGCTGGCTCTGCCAGACCGCCGTGGCGCCCTACTCCTACGACCTGGTCGACAACCTCGGGCGCCGCAGCCCGCGCGAGCTCACGCCCGGCGCCGACGACCTGCGTGTCGGTCAGTCGATGCTGATCATCTTCGACCTGGTCTCCGTCGACCCCGGGCGCCAGTGGACCGGGATCACCCGCCCGTCACTGGTGAGCCGGCTCGTGGGTCCCGTCTCCGTGACGTACGCCGTGCAGCCGGCCGCCGCAGGCACCTCACGGCTGGTGGCGCGCATGGTCGCGCGGGAGCAGGGTCTCGGTGGCCTGTTGTGGGCGCGCGGCCTGGCCTGGGGCGACCTGGTGATGATGCGCAAGCAGCTGCTGACCCTGAAGGAGCTGGCCGAGCGGGACGCACGCCGCGCTGGTCGTCGTGCTGGTTGACTGCGTCCATGGAGACCTACCGCACCCCTGACGAGCGCTTCGACGGGCTCGAGTCGTTCCCGTGGCCGCCGTCCTACGCAGACGTGCCCGACCAGGACGGCGGCACCCTGCGCATGGCGTGGGTCGAGGCCGGGCCCGCCGATGGCCCGGTCGCCCTGCTCCTGCACGGCGAGCCGACCTGGTCCTACCTCTACCGGCACGTCATCCGCGTGCTCGTCGACGCCGGCGTGCGCGTGGTCGCGCCCGACCTGGTCGGCTTCGGCCGCTCCGACAAACCGTTGGCGACCAGCGACCACAGCTTCGCGCGCCACGTGGAGTGGGTGCGCTCCCTGGTCCTGGACGAGCTCGACCTGCGTGAGGTGACGCTCGTCGGCCAGGACTGGGGCGGGCTGATCGGCCTGCGCCTCGTGGCAGAGCACCCCGACCGGTTCGTGGCCGTCGTGGCCGCCAACACCGGCCTGCCGACCGGCGACTTCGACATGCCGGAGATCTGGTGGCAGTTCCGCCGCGCGGTCGAGAGTGCCCCGTCGCTGGACATCGGTCGGTTCGTCGAGGCGGGCTGTCTGCATGGCCTCGCCGAGGCTGACCGCCTTGCCTACGACGCTCCCTACCCGGTCGAGGAGGCGAAGGCCGGGCCCCGCGTGATGCCCACGCTCGTGCCGACCCGGCCCGACGATCCCGCGACCGAGGCCAACCGTGCGGCCTGGGAGGTGCTGACCACCTGGGAGAAGCCGTTCCTCACGCCCTTCAGTGACGGTGACCCGATCACCGGGGCGATGGCGCCGATCCTGCGCAAGCTGGTGCCCGGGGCCGTCGGCCTGGAGCACCCGACGATCGAGGGCGCCGGTCACTTCCTGCAGGAGGACGCCGGAGAGGAGCTCGGTCGGGTCGTCGCGGCTTTCATGGGCCGCTGAGGTCTGCCGAGTCGGCGTGATGTCGCAGGGCGGCGGGATCCGCTTCATCAAGGTAGGCAGGCGGACCCTCCCCGTCCGCGGCCGAGCAGGCGGGCTCGACTGCCCACGGCGACACGCCACCTCCCACGGGGTGCACGCCGAGGGAAGTGACGTCTCGTCGACATACCTTGATGGAGCGGCCCCCGGACGGCGGCGCGCATCAGACCGAGCGCAGGGCCACCATCAGCGCGAGCAGGTCGTCGACCAGGCCGCGCACGACCGGCAGGCAGGAGAGCCGGGCGATCCGGTCGACCATCGGCACGACCTTCTCGACCAGCGCGTGGCTGCGGGCCTGGCCGGCGCTGTCGTCGTGCACCCAGAAGAGCACGACGCCCATCTGCATGAGCCACAGGAGGTCGGGCAGCTCGCGGCGCAGGGCCGGCGCGAGCTTGAGGTCGGAGCCGTCGACGACCTGGCGGTAGAGGCCGATGCTCGCCTCGCGCGCCCCCGCCGACTCCTCGCTGAACGGCGAGAGCGGGCTGGTCGGCTGGGCGGCGTTGCGGAAGAACTGCCCGGCGAACTCGTGGTCGGGCTCGGCCACGTCCAGCCAGGCCCGCAGCACGCCGTGCAGGCGTGCGGCGAACGTCGTCTCGGTCGCCAGCGCACTCGCCGCGCGATGGGCGTGCTCGGTCTGGATGCCGTCGTAGAACGCCTGGATCAGGGTGTCCTTGGACGCGAAGTAGTAGTAGGCGTTGCCGACCGAGACGCCGGCCTCCTGGGCGATCGCGCGCATCGTCGTCCGGTCGTAGCCGTCGCGGCGGAAGAGCCGCATCGCGGCCTCCGTGATGGTCTGGCGGGTCTGCTCAGCCTTGGGGGAGCGGGCTGGCTGGTGCGACACGGTGATCAGGGTAGTCACCCCCTCGGGGGCAGGCCACGGTCCTGGCTCCGGTTCTCGCAGCGCCGTGGAGGAGGTGGCGCAGTCCGGCGGCGGACGTCGCAGCACCCCGCGCCAGGGGCAGCCACTGCGGGCGGGCGAGCTGCTCGGCCAGTCCGCGATGGGCCCGAGTCGCCCACAGGCACATCACCCACGCGTGCTCCTGGGTCCAGACTGCCCCGTCGTCGCCGACGACCGTGATCTCCTCGAGCGTCCGGGCGTGGTCGAGGGTGGGGAAGAGGTCGTGTACCTGTGCCGAACAGGCAGGGACCAGGTGCACCGGGAGGAGCAGCGCCTGCGCCTCGAGCCAGTCGCGGAAGCGGGAGCACAGCGGGCACTGCGCGTCGTAGAGGACGGTCAGCTGCTGCATGGTCGGCGCGCCTCAGCGGCCGGGCGCCGGGAACGGCGCGGCGTACTGGCTCGGGTGCGGGAGCTGTCCCTGGGGTGCGACGGGGCCAGAGCGCAGCGCCTCCAGCCGGCTGCGGCGACGAATCGCGTTGAAGACGTAGACGTTGAAGAAGTGCAGCACCCCGAGCGTGAGCGTCACGACGCCGATCTTGACGCTGAGCGTCTCCAGCAGCCCCCCGAGGTCGAGGACCGGGTCGCTGATGCGCAGGTAGAGGCTGACGAAGCCGAGGTTGAGCAGGTAGAAACCGACGACGAGCAGCTTGTTGACGGCTCTGGCCAGCTCGTCGTTGCCGGCGAAGACGTCGGCGAGGAAGGCCTTGCCGTTGTGCGACAGCGTCGTGGCGACCCAGATGATCAGCGGCACGCTGACGGCCAGGTAGGTGAGGTAGGTGGCGACGGTCCAGTCCATGGGGAGCTCCTCGGTGTGGTGATCGGTCGTTTGGAACGTGTTCAGTTCTTGGACCTGACGCTAGTCCATGTTTTGAACATGTTCAAGTCCGGGGTCGGACGAACCGAACCGGCTCCTGTCGGCATCCTGGGAGCGTGACCGACTTCGACGAGTTCTTCGCCGTCGCCTGGCCCCGCCTGCTGCGCACCACCTACGCCGTCACGGGCGACCGCCAGCTCGCCGAGGACGCACTGCAGACCGCCTTCACGAAGGCGTACGCCGCGTGGTCGCGTGTCAGCCGCGCCGACGAGCCGATCGCCTACGTCCGGAAGATCGCGCTCCACACGGCGCTCGTCCAGCAGCGCAAGGCGTCAGCGCGGCGCGAGACGACCGTGCGGTCGATGCCGGAGGCTCCGGTGCCCGGTGGGTCGTGGCCGTCGGCGGTCTCGTCGGAGGACGGGCTGCTCGAGCGCGACGAGGTCTGGGCCGCGATCGCGGAGCTGCCGCCGCGGCAGCGGGCGGTCGTGGTGCTGCGCTACTACGAGGATCTGAGCGAGCGACAGATCGCCGAGACGCTCGGGATCCGCCCCGGCACCGTGAAGTCGCAGTCATCCGCGGCCCTGAGCACCCTGCGGGGCCTGCTCGGCGACACCACCAACCCGACCGTCTCGCGAGTCAGAGGAGAGCGTTGATGGAGCTCGAGGAACTACTCGGCCGGTCGCTGCACGACGGCCTGGCCCGGATCGACGTACCTGCCGGTGACCTGGCGGCCGTCCGCGCCTCCGGGACGCGGCTGCGGAGTCGCCGTCGCGGTGCTGTCGTGACGGGTGTCGCTGTCGCCGTCGCCGTGGTGTCGGTGTCCGTCGCTGCGCTGGGCGGCGACGCCGGGCGATCCACGGTGCCCGACCCGGCACCACCGGTGACGGGAGCGGGTGCCTGGGAGCGGCTCCCGGACGCGCCGGTGCTCGCCCGCTCGATGCCGCTCGTGGGCTGGACGGGCGAGGAGGTGGTCGTCGTCGGCGGCGATCCGGACCCGTGCCCCGTCAACACCGACTGCGACCGTGTGCCGACCGTCGCTCGCGACGGGGCGGCCTATGACGTCGCCGGCACGTGGCGGGTGATCGCCGAGGCGCCGGTGGGGATGGCCTACTACTTCCGCACCACGATGGTCGGCGACACGATGGTGGTCTTCGGCGACGGGCGGTGGTGGGCCTACGACGCCGGGGACGACGCCTGGACCCGGCTGCCCGACCCGCCCGTGCCCACCGTCGACAGCGGCTCGATCTCGTCGGCCGACGGTCGGGTCTATGCGCTGAGCAGCCAGGGACGCGTGCAGGTCCTCGACCTCGCCGCGCGCACGTGGTCGGCCCTGCCGGCCGGACCGCGGCCGCTCTACAGCGCCGTGGCGGTTGCCACCACAACGGGCGTGGCCGTGTCGGGAGGCACGTCCCCGCGGGACGTGCTGCTGCGGTCGACGACGCAGATCTGGGACGGCTCCTCTTGGAGTGAGCTGTCGACGCGACAGACCAACCCGTTCCGCCACTGGACCGGCGAGCGCCTGGTCGAGCTCGACCTGCAGGTGGCTAACCCGGACGGACTGACGATCTCCTACGGCGGTCGCCTCGACCCCGTGACGGGCGAGTGGTCCCCGCTGCCGGACCCGCCGGCGTCGTACGGCGGGGACGGCTGGTCCCTCGTCGCAGCCGATGGCCCGCTGCTGCTCGGCTGGGGCTTCGTCTACGACGACCGGGGCCAGACCTGGACCCGCGTCCCGCCGAAGCCTGACGAGGCGATCGGCGACGGCGCCTCCGCTGTGTGGGTGGACGGTCGGGTCGTGGTTGTCGACGGTGTCGACCCGCTCACCGCCGCCACGAAGGAGTCACCCGCCCAGGCGTGGGTCTGGGCGCCCTGAGACCCGGACTTGACGGGCGAGTCGCGCGCTTGAGGGGTGTTGCAACCCCCCTCAAGCGCCAGGGTCCCCGGACATCCGGGTACTCATGCAGCCCTCACAGCCCCAACGCCGCCTGAGCCGCAGCAAGGACAGGGGCGGTGACCGAGCGGCACCGTTCGGCGCCGACGGCGTAGACCTCGGTGACGTGCGCCGGGTCGGCGGCGAGCTCGGCGTACGACGCCTGGATCGGCGAGAGCGTCGCGACGACGGCGTCGGTGACGGCCTTCTTCAGCGCGCCGTAGGTCGTGATCCCGTCCGTGGAGCCACCGCACGCCGCGAGGATCTCCAGCAGGTTGGTGACCCCGGGCTTGAGCGAACGATCCGCGCGCACCGACAGGGCGCCGGTGTCGCTGTCGGTGACCGCGCGCGCGACCTTGCGTCGTACGACGTCGGGGGAGTCGCGCAGGTGGATGACCCCTGCCCTGTCCGCACGACCGCCCGTCTTGCCCATCTTGCTCGTCGGGTCGGCGAGGTCCATGACCCGCGCGCCGGCCGGCGGGACCGTGATCTCGGGGATGGTGAAGACCTGCCCGTAGGTGGTGTTGAAGCGCATCGCCAAGTCACGGGTGAGCTCGACGTGCTGGCGCTGGTCGTCGCCGACGGGGACCTGGGTCGGGCGGTAGAGTAGGATGTCGGCGGCCATCAGCGCCGGGTAGGTGTAGAGCGAGACGCGGGTCGAGCCGACACCATGCCCCTTCTCCTTGAACTGGATCATCCGGTTGAGCTCGCCGGTCGTCGCGACGCACTCGAGCAGGTAGCCCAGCTGGGAGTGGGTCGGCACCCGGCTCTGCACGAAGAGCGTGCTGGCGTCGAGGCCGACGGCGAGCAGCAGCGTCGCCTGCTCGGTCACCAGCTCCCGCAGCCGTGCCGGGTCGTGGGCGACGGTGAGGGAGTGCAGGTCGGCGATGCCGTAGAAGCAGTCCGCCTCGTGCTGCTGGGCCGCCATGGGGCGCAGCGCACCGAGCAGGTTTCCGAGCGTGAGGTGGCCGGTCGGCTTGAGCAGCGACAGCCGACGGGTGACAGGGGTGGTGGTGAGGGTGGACATCGTGCTCCTGGAGTTGGGCCCGCAGGAGGTCGTCGGCCCTGAGGTGTGCCAGGAAATGACGATCGGCCGCCCGCAGGCGGCCGATGAGGTGGTGCATCACAGGGGGTCCGCCGGGTCAGGCGGGCCACCACTGGGTCGGACGGGTCGTGTGCACGAGGTGAGCATGCCACGGGTGCTGGCCGCCCGCCGAGTAGGTTGCACCCATGAGCACCGCGGCGGAGTGTGAGGGTCCGGCGACGGTGGTGTTCGACGAGAGCCTGACGCAGTACAACTTCGGGCCCGAGCACCCCATGTCGCCGATCCGGGTCGACCTCACGATGCGTCTGGCCCGCGAGGTCGGGGTCTTCGACCACCACCTGCGCCTCGTCGACGCCCCCGTGGCCAGCGACGACCTCTTGGCCACGATCCACGGCGCGCCGCTGATCGAGGCCGTCAAGCGGATGGGCCACAACCCCGGTCCCGGCGAGGAGCACTTCGGGCTCGGCACCGACGACAACCCCGTCTTCCTCGGCATGCACGAGGCCGCGGCCCACGTCGTCGGCGCGAGCCACGAGGCGTTTCGCCAGGTGTGGAGCGGGGAGTCGCTGCACAGTGCCAACATCACCGGTGGGCTGCACCACGCGATGCGCGACCGGGCGAGCGGCTTCTGCATCTACAACGACATCGCGGTCGGCATCCAGTACCTCCTCGACCAGGGCGCCGAGCGGGTCGCCTACGTCGACGTCGACGTCCACCACGGCGACGGCGTCGAGAAGATCTTCTGGGACGACCCGCGCGTCCTCACGATCTCCCTGCACGAGACCGGCCAGATGCTCTTCCCGGGCACCGGCTTCCCGGTCGACCTGGGCGGCCCCGACGCAGAAGGTACGGCGGTCAACGTCGCCCTCCCGCCCGGCACCAGCGACGCGGGCTGGCTGCGCGCCTTCCATGCCGTCGTACCCCCCCTGCTGCGGGAGTTCGACCCCGACGTCCTGGTGACCCAGCATGGCTGCGACTCCCACGCCGACGACCCGCTGGCCCACCTGATGCTCAGCGTCGACGGGCAACGCGCCGCCTACCTCGCGCTGCACGAGCTCGCCCACGAGGTCGCTGACGGCAAGTGGGTCGTCACCGGCGGCGGCGGCTATGCCCTCGTCGAGGTCGTGCCCCGGGCGTGGAGCCACCTGCTCTCGATCGTCGGCGGCCGACCGCTGGACCCCCTGCTGGAGACGCCGGGCGTCTGGCGTGAGCACGTCCGCGAGCACCTCGGACGCGGCGCCCCGCACCGGTTCACCGACGGCCGCACCCCGGCCTACCGGCGCTGGGAGGACGGCTACGACCCGGACACCTGGCTGGACCGTGCCATCCACGCCACGCGCATGCAGGCCTTCCCCCTGCACGGCCTGGACCCCCAACCCTGAGGGTCCGTCAAGCCGACACGCCGACGCCCCAGAAGTTTCATTGGTGAACCTCTTCCCCATGAGTCACATCTGGCCCTATTCTCACCACGACGCGCCCGTGTGAACATCGGTGGGGAAGCCGATGCCGTGCGCAACAGAAAGTTAGGTGCGCCATGGCAACGAACACGACCGGTGATCTGTCCGAGTCCAAGTTCCTGACCATTGCCGAGGTTGCCGCAATGATGCGGGTCTCCAAGATGACGGTCTACCGCCTCGTGCACGGAGGTGACCTGCCCGCGTTGCGCGTGGGCCGCAGCTTCCGCGTGCTCGAGGAGGACGTCAACGACTACCTCCGCAACAGCTTCTACAACGCGGGCTGAGCAGTCGGACCGCTCCTGGGCGGCGCCTCGTCGGCGCCCGGGAGCAGTCAGGCCGGTCCCGGTGGTGGACCTCACCTGACCGGATTCTTCGGCGCCGCCCATCCACGGATAGGGTGGTGGGGTCCTCCAGGCACTTCCTGGCGGACCCTATGCAGTTTGGAGAGGTATATCCGTGGGTTCTGTCATCAAGAAGCGACGCAAGCGTATGGCGAAGAAGAAGCACCGCAAGCTGCTCAAGAAGACGCGCGTGCAGCGTCGCAAGCTCGGCAAGTAAGCCGGCAGTCGGGGAACTGACCACAGCGATGGCCGGCGTCGGCAAGGTCGTGCTCGTGACCGGGGTCTCGCGAGACCTCGGACGTAAGTTCGCGCGCGCCGTTGCCCTCGAGCCCGGGGTCTCCCGGGTGATCGGCGTGGACGTCGTCCCCCCTCGCGGGGACATAGGCGACGTCTCCTTCGTGCGCGCCGACATCCGCAACCCCGTCATCGCGAAGGTCATCGCGAAGGAGGACGTCGACACCGTCGTCCACATGAGCGTCATCTCGACCCCCGGCAGCGCCGGGGGTCGCAACACGATGAAAGAGCTCAACGTCATCGGGACGATGCAGCTGCTCGCGGCATGCCAGAAGGCGCCCGGTCTGCGGCACCTGATCGTGAAGTCGACGACGACGGTCTACGGCGCCAGCAACCGCGACCCCGCGATGTTCACCGAGGACATGGAGCCGCGCCGCGCTCCGCGTGCCGGCTACGCCAAGGACGTCGCCGAGATCGAGGGCTACGTCCGTGGGTTCGCCCGCCGGCGTCCCGACGTCCGCGTCACGCTGCTGCGCGCCGCCAACGTCATCGGACCTCAGGTGCTGAGCCCGATCACGTCCTACTTCCGGCTCCCGGTGCTGCCCACGGTGCTCGGCTACGACGCCCGCCTGCAGTTCCTGCACCAGCACGACCTGCTCGGCGTGCTGCGCCACAGCGTGAGCGCCGACGTGCACGGCACCTTCAACATCGCCGGTGACGGGATCCTGATGCTCTCGCAGGCTGCGCGCCGACTCCAGCGGCCGAGCGTCCCGATGCCTGGCTTCGCGGTCGGCAACGTCGGCTCGTTCCTCCGCTCGGCGCGGGTGGCCGACTTCTCGCCCGAGCAGCTCTCCTTCCTCACCTACGGCCGCGGCGTCGACACGACCCGGATGCGCGAGGTCCTCGGCTTCGAGCCCCGGTTCACCACCGCGGAGGCCTTCGCCGACTTCGGCAAGACCCTGCCCACGACGGGCGGTCGCTCCGAGCGGGTGCTCGCCGGGATCGCCCGTCAGCTGCCCGAGCCCGGCTACCCGCGGGCCCGGGCCCAGGGGGCGCCCGGCCTCGTCGAGATCGGTCCAGGAGGACTACGCCGTGGGTGACGCCGAGATCATCCCCATCGGGACCCGCGGCCGACCTGGCCGCGGCACCGGCAAGCAGCCGAGCAGCGCCGCGCGCAGCCTGGCGCCCCGCGGCAAGCCCAAGCCGGCCGCCAAGAAGCCAAGCCCCGCCAGGGACCGCGCCACGACCGAGACGCCCGCCGTCGTCGCCGACCCGGTGCTCGACCCGTCCCGCGAGCCGGTCATCGCGACCGACCCCGCGGCGCTGCCCGGCGAGACGCCGATCATCGAGAGCGCACCGGTCATCGAGCAGCCCGCGGCCTCCACCTCGCCGCTGGTCTCGCCGGCGACCACCACGAGCCGCAACCCCCTCGGTGGCATCCCCAGCAAGGACTGGCTGGCAGCTTTCCAGCACGCCGCCCGCGAGGTCTTCGGCGAGCAGTGGGAGCCCCAGCTGGCCCGCTTCCTGGCCTTCCTGCGCCGCCGCGTCACCGGCGACTACGTCGTCGACGAGTACGGCTTCGACCAGGAGGTCACCCAGCGGTTCTTCATGGCCGCGCTGCGACCGATCGCGGAGAAGTGGTTCCGCATCGAGGTCCGTGGCATCGACAACATCCCCACCGACGGCGGGGCGCTGGTCGTCTCCAACCACTCCGGCACGATCCCGATCGACGGCCTCATGACGATGGTCTCGATCCACGACCACACCGGCCGCTTCCTGAGGCCCCTGGGGGCCGACCTGGTCTTCTCGATGCCGATCGTCAGCAGCCTGGCCCGCAAGGGCGGCGCCACCCTGGCCTGCAGCGAGGACGCCGAGCGGATGCTGCGCGGCGGCGAGCTCGTCGGCGTGTGGCCCGAGGGCTTCAAGGGCATCGGCAAGCCCTACGCCGAGCGCTACAAGCTCCAGCGTTTCGGCCGCGGCGGCTTCGTGTCGGCCGCGCTCCGCACCGGCGTCCCCATCGTCCCGCTCGCCGTCGTCGGCGCCGAGGAGATATACCCGCTGGTCGGCAACATTCCCGGCCTCGCGCGCATCCTCGGGGTGCCCTACATCCCGATCACGCCGTTCTTCCCGCTGCTGGGCCCGCTCGGGCTGGTCCCGCTGCCGTCGAAGTGGCTGCTGGAGTTCGGTGAGCCGATCCGCACCGACGACTACGACGGCACGGCCGGCGACGACCCGATGCTGGTCTTCAACGTGACCGACCAGGTCCGCGAGACGATCCAGCAGACGCTCTACTCGCTGCTGATGCAGCGCCAGTCGGTCTTCCGCTGATCCGGATCCCGGCCATCAGCGCCCGATAGCGGTGACTCGTGGCGGTGACAGTGGCCGGCGACAGAACCGGTGACCTGGCCCGGACGGGCAGGTCACCGAGCGTGGGCGCCGAGCCTCAGTCGAGCTCGCCGAGGACGCCACCGACGGTGTCGTCGAGGACCTCGCCGAGGTCGGGCTGGTCGGCCGGCATCGCGGGCGCCGGGGCGGAACCGCCACCGGTCAGGCCGTCGGTCAGGTCGGTGATCGGGTCGTCGTCGTCGTCGTTGCCGGCCGGAGCCTCGCCCGGCGCGGGCGTGCCGGGCTGTGCGATGACGGGCGGCCTGGTCGGCGCGACGGGCGTCGGCTCGTCGGAGGGCTGAGCGGTGCCGCGGTTGCCGCCCCCGCCCGGCTTGCCGCCCTGGCCCGGGCCGGTGGCGCTGGTCGGCTCGGCGGGCGGGTTGTCGGTGACGTTGCCGAGGAGGTCGGTGGCGTTGTTGAACACGAAGTCGGGGATCTCGGTCAGAGCCTTGACCACGCAGGTGGGGCACAGCGCGATGGCCTGCTGGTCGATCTGGGTGAGGACTTGGGCGGCCTGGACGAGGGCGCTGCGGGCACCGTCCGGCACGAGGCCCTCGAGCTGCTGGAGGACGGTCATGCTGTCGGCCGCGAAGTTGCGCAGCTCCGAGATCGACGCCTCCTGGCCGGTGGACTCGTAGGAGGCCAGCATCAGGTCGGACGCCTCGGTCGCCTGCGACGTGAAGGCCTGGAGCGTCTCGGCGATCACCAGCGTGGCGCTGTCGCGCTTCTCACGGCTGAGCTTGTCGACCTCCTCGAGGCGGCCGGAGGCGTTGGCGAGCAGTGTCGAGCCCTTGTCGCCCTCGTCGACCTGGACGCCTGCCTGAGCGTTCTCCAGGGCCCGCTTGAGCGGATAGAGGGTGTCGCCGGGCAGCGCGGTCTGGGCGGCCAAGGCCATCGAGGTGGTGGCGCCGACGATCGCGAAACCGCCCATGGCGACAGCGATGCGGCGCTCACGCGGCGTACGACGGGGGGCGACGGTCAGGCGCGCCTTCAGCTCGGCGTCGGGCGAGGGGGCGAGGGCGGTCTCGGCGGCGATCATCAACCGCTCGCGCAGGTCGGCCACGAAGGTCGGGCGGGCCTGGACGGGGGTGACGTGCCGCAGCGCCTCGACGAGCTCGAGGACGTTGACGTAGCGCGCATCGGTCAGCTCGCGGGTCGAGGCGTTCTCGACCAGGGAGTTGAACTCCTCGGCGCGTCGTCGCGCCGTGAATGCGGGTGTCATCGGGTCCATCCTGTGGTCGTTCCGGTTGCGGGTCGTGCCAGCGAGGTAAAAGGTGCTGACATCGGGCTCAACGACGGGTCAACTACGGAAGTTACGGCGGCGGCCTGATGCAAATACGTGGGCAGCGACACTGCCCCAGCGGGAACAAAACCGACCACCGTCATCACCCCCTGATCCCGTCAGGCATCAGCTTGGCGAGGTTGCGGACCCCGCGCAGCTGGAGCTGCTTGACGGCGCCGTCGCTGCGACCCAGGACGGCGGCGGTCTCGGCGATGCTCATGCCCTGGAGGAATCGCATGACCAGGCAGTCGCGCTGCTCGTCGGGGAGCTCGGTGAGTGCCTTGAGGAGGATCTCGTTGGTGAGCCCGGCGAGCACCGTCATCTCCGGGCCCTCGGTGGTGTCGTCGTGGGCCCCCATGTCCTCGGTGGTCATCTCCAGGCGCGTGCGGCCGGCCTTGAAGTGGTCGGTCGCCAGGTTGCGGGCGATGGTCATGAGCCAGGCGCCGAAGTCCTTGCCCTGCCACCGGAAGTTGGTCATGCTCCGCAATGCTCGGAAGAAGGTCTCCGAGGTGAGGTCCTCGGCCAACGTCGAGGAGCGGGTGCGGTAGAAGAGGAAGCGGTAGACCGAGGACTGGTAGTGGTCGTAGAGGAGGCCGAACGCGTCGGCGTCGCCCTTGCGGGCCAGCTCGACGAGCGCGATCAAGCGGGTGCGCTCGGCCTCGTTCTCCTCCGAGGAGGTCGCCAGGTCGGCGTCGCCGTAGGTGCCGCCTCCCGGACTGCCCGCGCCACCGCTGAGGGGGTGGTGGCTGTCGTCGGCCAGTGCCTCGGTGCTCAGGATCTGCGTGCCTCCCGCGAGCAGTGGCTGCTCGACCAGGATCAGGCGCGCGACCCAGTCGCGCAGGGCATCCAGCCCGCGCTCCATGTCACGACCGTCTGACGGCATGCTGATGAGAGACCCTCCCGCTGAGGCTAACCCCCCGGCGCCCTGTCCTGCGATGGTAGGCCAGTTAGCTACTGACGGGAAACAAATCTGCGATTCTCCGGTCCAGACCAGCGGCCCGAGCGGCGCTCTGAGGCGCACCTGTGTCCGTCGGGCCCTTGGGTCGCGCCCGCATGGGTCCGGATGGGCCCGTTCGGGCGGTCGAGCTCTGCGGCCTCAGCGTCGCTTGCGGAACGCCACACCGGCGGCGACGGTGCCGGAGGCCGCGCCAGCGAGGGCCCCCACGACCAGCCCGGCCCGGGCGGCCTTGCGACCGGTCCGGTAGTCACGGATCCGCCACCCCTCGGCGCGGGCGTGGGCGCGCAGCCGGGGGTCGGGGTTGATCGCCACCGGGTCGCCCACCAGCGAGAGCATCGGCAGGTCGTTGGCGGAGTCGGAGTAGGCAGAGCAGGTGGCGAGGTCGAGCCCCTCGCGGTCGGCAAGGGCCTGCACGGCGACGGCCTTGGCCGGTCCGTGGAGCATGTCGCCGACCAGTCGGCCGGTGTAGACGCCGTCGATGTGCTCGGAGACGGTGCCCATGGCGCCGGTGAGCCCGAGGCGCCGGGCGATGATCGTGGCGATCTCGATCGGGGCTGCGGTCACGAGCCACACCCGCTGCCCCTGGTCGAGGTGCATCTGGGCCAGCGCCCGGGTGCCGGGCCAGATCCGGTGGGCCATCGCCTCGTCGAAGATCTCCTCGCCCAGCTCCTCGAGCTCGGCGACGGTGTGGCCGGCGATGAAGCTGAGCGCGGAGTTGCGGGCCTCGGCGACGTGCTCGGGGTCCTCGACCCCCACGATGCGGAAGTAGGCCTGCTTCCAGGCAGCGCCCAGGATGTCGCGCGTGGTGAAGAAGTCGCGGCGGTGCAGCCCGCGGGCCAGGTGGAAGATGCTGGCGCCCTGCATGACGGTGTTGTCGACGTCGAAGAACGCCGCCGACGTGAGGTCCGCCGGGGTGAGCAGGGCGCTCTCGACCTCGGCCGCCGCGGCCGCTGCCTCCCCGGCCAGGGTCGAGCGTTGCTGGAGGTTCAGTGGCTTGTGGTGCTTGTCCGGCGGCGGCACCGGCTCAGGGTAGCCCGCGACGTCGCGGGCGTCGTACGGCGTGCCTCGGCTTCCTGGGTGTCCCTGGGTGTCCTCGGTGATGTCCGCGGTCCGGCAGAGGCGGCGGCCCGGGTGTGGAAGTATCGCCACATGTCAGGCCAGAACCCGTCCCCGGTCGCCCGGGACGTCGCCGAGCTCGTGGCGAGCGCCGCCGCTGAGAGCCCCGATCGCCTCGCGGTCGTGGAGGCCGGTGGACGTAGCGTCACGTGGGCCCAGCTCGACGACGAGGTGGGGCGGGTCGCGACCGGGCTCGGCGCCGCCGGCATCGTCGCGGGGCTGCGCGTGATGCTCGTCGTCGGCAACCGGATCGAGTTCGTCACGACCTACCTCGGCACGCTGCGCGCCCAGGCCGTCGCCGTGCCGGTCAACCCGACGGCGACCCCGGGCGAGCTCGCCCGGATGATCGCCGACTCCGGCTCCCGGATGGTCGTGGCCGACGGCAGCAGCGTGACCCGGGTGCGCGAGGCCGTCGGGCTGCTGGACCGTGCCCGGACTGGCGACCTGGAGGGCGCCGACGACTTCGACCCCGAGGTCCTGGCGCGCCTGACCCTGCCGCGGGTGGTCGTCATCGGCTCGACCCTGCTCCCCGGCGAGCGCTCCTACGACCACCTGCGGGCCGACAGTGCGCGCCGGATCCCCCCGCTTCAGGACCCCGAGAAGCTCGCGGCCCTCCTCTACACCAGTGGTACGTCGGGCCGCCCGCGCGCCGCGATGCTCACCCACCGCGCGCTGATCGCCAACATCGAGCAGGCCGCTGCCGTCGACCCGCCGATGATGCACGGGGACGACGTGGTGCTCGGGGTGCTGCCGATGTTCCACGTCTACGGACTCAACGCGGTGCTCGGCGGCGTGCTGCTGCACCGAGCCAAGCTGGTGCTCGCCGAGCGCTTCGACCCGCAGGGCACGCTCGACCTGATCGACGACGAGGCGTGCAGCGTGGTGCCGATCGCCCCGCCGGTCTTCGCCTACTGGCGCTCCGTCGAAGGACTCGAGGAGCGGCTCGGCCCGGTCCGCCTGGTGCTCTCCGGCTCGGCGCCGCTGGCCCCGGAGGTCATCGAGGAGTTCACCGCGCGCACCGGCATCGCCGTGCACCAGGGCTACGGGCTGACCGAAGCCTCCCCGGTCGTCACCAGCACGCTGCGCTCCGAGCGGCTCCAGACCGGCTCGGTCGGGGCCGCGCTCGAGGGCATCGAGATCCGCCTCGTCGACGAGGCCGGCGAGATCCCGGTCGGCGACGACCCCGGGGAGATCCAGATCCGCGGCGCCAACCTGTTCAGCGGCTACTGGCCCGACGGTGCTGACGGGCCCGACGACGACGGCTGGTGGTCCACCGGGGACGTCGGCTTCCTCGACTCCTCGGGCGACCTCTTCCTCGTCGACCGGCTCAAGGAGCTGATCATCGTGTCGGGCTTCAACGTCTACCCCGTGGAGGTCGAGGAGGTCATCGCCGAGGTCCCCGAGGTGCGCGAGGTCGCTGTCATCGGCGTCGCCGACCCCATCACCGGTGAGGCCGTGGTCGCCTACGTCGTGGCGCCCGGAGCCGAACCGGCGACCGTCGGGTCCGCCGTACGCGACCACTGCGCGGAGCGTCTCGCCCGCTTCAAGCAGCCCAGTCGGATCGAGATCGTCGAGAGGCTGCCGCTGACCGGCACCGGCAAGGTGCAGAAGGGTCGGCTGCGGGGCCTCGAGCGCCGCCGGGCCCTGGGCATCCTCGGATGAGCGCCCGCTCGGAGCCCGCCGACGCCCGGGTCACGCTCTACAGCCGGCCCGGCTGCCACCTCTGCGACGACGCGCGCGTCGTGGTCGACGCGGTGTGCGCCGAGCTGGGGGAGTCCTACGCCGAGGTGTCCATCGACGACGACCCCGAGCTCACCCGCCGTTTCGGCGAGGAGATCCCGGTGACGTTCGTCGACGGACGCCAGCACGACTTCTGGCGCGTGGACGCCGCCCGGTTGCGCGCCGCGCTGCAGCGCTGACCGTCCCGGTGCCCGACCCGCTGCGGGGGTGGTGCGCGGGTGCTGGACACGCCGCTTCATCAAGGTATGCCGCCCGAGCGGCACTCCCCACGCTGGAGCGGCGACTGCACCACGAGGTCGATCGCGGCTCCCACTTCCCACGGCGACACGCCACCCATCACGGGGTGCCCGCCGTCGGAAGTGGCGTGTCGTCTGCATACCCTGATGGAGCGGCCACCGCCCGACCCGCCACCGCCGGCAGGGACCCGCTGCGGGTGTCACATCTCACATGTGATAGCCCGCCCCGCCTGAGCGGCACCGGCTCGTTTTGTTCTCGCGTTCACAAACTCTTACAGTGATCTGGCCGCACCCCCGGAGGGCCCCGGACGGGGCTCCCTGACCGTGGCGTGCGACTGGAAAGAAGACAGTGACCGCACGGACAACGAGTGAGACTGCCCGGGACATCCCCGAGGCGACGGTCGCCCGCCTGCCCGTCTACCTGCGGGCCCTGACGACCCTGGTCGAGGCCGGCACGCAGACGTGCTCGAGCGAGGACCTCGCCGCTGCTGCCGGCGTCAACAGCGCCAAGCTCCGCAAGGACCTGTCCTACCTCGGCAGCTATGGCACCCGCGGTGTCGGCTACGACGTCGACTACCTGCGCTACCAGATCGCCCGCGAGATCGGCGTCACCCAGGACTGGCCGGTCGTCATCGTCGGCATCGGCAACCTCGGCCACGCCCTCGCCAACTACTCCGGCTTCCGCAGCCGCGGCTTCCGGGTCGTCGCGCTGCTCGACGCCGACCCCGAGCGTCACGACGAGGTCGTCGCGGGCGTCGACGTACGCGCCTTCGACGACCTCGAGCAGATCGTCGCCGACCAGGGCGTCGCGATCGGGGTCATCGCCACCCCGGCCCTGGCCGCGCAGGCCGTCGCCGACCGGATGGTCGCCTGTGGCATCACCAGCATCCTCAACTTCGCCCCCGCGGTCCTCTCGGTCCCGGACGGCGTGGACGTGCGCAAGGTGGACCTGTCCATCGAGCTGCAGATCCTCGCCTACCACGAGCAGCGGAAGGCCCAGAGCGCATGAGCGTCCTCGTCGTCGGCATCTCCCACAACTCTGCCCCCGTGTCCCTGCTCGAGCGGGTCGCGCTCGACGCCGACGGTGTCAGCAAGCTGATCCACGACGCGGCCGGCAGTGAGCACGTCACCGAGGCGACGGTCATCTCGACCTGCAACCGGGTCGAGATCTACACCGAGGTCGACCGCTTCCACGGAAGCGTCGAGGAGCTCTCGCGGCTGCTCGTCGAGCACGCGGGCGAGTCGACCGAGTCGATGTTGCCGCACCTCTACGTGCACTATGACGACGGTGCCGTGTCCCACCTCTTCCAGGTCGCGGCCGGGCTCGACTCGATGGCCGTCGGCGAGGCCCAGATCCTGGGCCAGACCCGCGAGGCGCTGCGGCTCGGCCAGGAGCTCGGCACCGTCGGCTCGGCCCTCAACCTCCTCTTCCAGCAGGCCCTGCGCGTCGGCAAGCGCTCGCGCGCCGAGACCGACATCGACCGCGTGGCCCCTTCCCTCGTCTCCGCCGCGCTCGAGCGCTCCGAGGCTGCCGTCGGGCCGGTCGCCGGCAAGCGGGTGCTGGTCGTCGGCGCCGGTGCCATGGCCGGTCTGGCCACTGCCACGGTGTCCCGTCTCGAGCCGGCCGAGGTGACCGTGGTCAACCGCACGGTCGGTCGCGTGGAGCGCCTCGTGAGCGACTACGGCGTCCGCGCCGGCGGCATGGGCGACCTCGCCGTCGAGCTCGCCCGGGCCGACGTCCTCATCACCTGCACCGGCGCCAGCGGTGTCCTGGTCACGCGCGACATGCTCCTCACCGCCCGCCCCGACGCGCGCCCGCTGTCGATCATCGACCTGGCGCTGCCGCACGACGTCGAGCCCACCGTCGGCGACCTCCCGGGCGTCACGCTGATCGGCCTGGCCGATCTCGCCGAGGCGCTCCAGGAATCCGACGCCGGCCGTGAGGTCTCCGACGTCCGGGGCATCGTCACGCAGGAGGTCACCGCCTTCCTCACCGCGCGTCGCCAGGCCCAGGTCACCCCCACCGTGGTGGCATTGCGCTCGATGGCGACCTCGGTCGTCGACGCCGAGATGAGCCGCCTGGTCGGTCGGCTGCCGCACCTCGACGAGTCGGCCCGCCTGGAGATCCTCCACACCGTGCGCCGCGTGGCCGACAAGCTGCTCCACGAGCCGACCGTGCGCGTCAGGGAGCTTTCCAACGAGCAGGGCGCGGTGTCCTACGCCGCTGCGCTGGCCGAGCTCTTCGCGCTCGACCCCGAGGCCGTCGTGGCCGTGACGCGTCCGGAGGGTCTTGCATGAGCGCGCCCCTCCGCGTCGGCACCCGCGCCTCGCTGCTCGCGACCACCCAGGCCGGCCACGTCGTCGAGATGATCCGCACCACGCTCGGTCGCGAGGCCGTGCTGGTCGAGGTCTCCACCGAGGGCGACCGCACCCAGGCCGCGGGCACACCGCTCGAGACCATCGGCGGCACCGGCGTCTTCGTCAGCGCCCTGCGCGACGCGCTGCTCGCGGGCGAGGTCGACGTCGCCGTCCACTCGCTCAAGGACCTCCCGACCTATCCCGCCGACGGCATCACGCTCGCCGCGGTGCCGCTGCGCGAGGACCCGCGCGACGTCGTCGTGGCCCGCGACGGCCTCACGCTCGGCGAGCTGCCGGTCGGCAGCCGGGTCGGCACGGGCTCCCCGCGTCGGGTCGCGCAGCTGCACGCGCTCGGCCTCGGTTTGGACGTGGTCGGCGTTCGTGGCAACGTCGACTCCAGAATCAGCAAGGTCCGCTCCGGGGAGTACGACGCCGTCGTGCTCGCCAGGGCGGGACTCTCCCGGATCGGCCGTCTCGACGAGGCCACCGAGGTGCTCGACCCGCTCCAGATGCTCCCTGCCCCCGGGCAGGGCGCGCTGGGCATCGAGTGCCGCTCGGAGGGTGGTCTGGCCGAAGAGTTGGCGCGTCTCGATGACGCGCACACCCGCTCGGCCGTGAATGCCGAGAGGGCCGTGCTGGCCACCCTGGAGGGTGGTTGCTCGGCACCGATCGGAGCCCTGGCCGAGGTCGCGGAGGGTGACGAGGGAGACGAGATCTGGGTGCGGGCCATCGCGCTCTCGCTCGACGGGGGCCTGTCGGTTCGGATGTCCGCATCCGGCGCCCCCGCTGACGCCACCAGCGTCGGCAACCGCCTGGCGGGCGAGATGCTCGCCGACGGGGCAGGACAACTGAATCAACCGGCAGACCCATCAGCAGAGGTGCAGAACGCATGACGCGAGGCAAGACCACAGGCACGACCCAGGGCAGCACCCAGGGCACGACCAAGGCCGCCACACGTGGCTGGGTGTCGTTCGTGGGCAGTGGCCCCGGCGACCCCGACCTGCTGACCGTGCGAGCCGTCGAGCTGGTCAAGCAGGCCGAGGTGATCGTCACCGAGTCGCCCGAGCACGCCGGCCTGGTCCGCACGCTGCTCGGCCTGCCCGAGCCGGTCGAGGCCGAGGAGACCGCTGACGGCGAGAGTGTCGCCGCCTGCGAGGTCACCGGCCCCGAGCTGGTCGACGGTGGCTTCGGCGAGGACGGCCAGCCGCTGACTCACGCCGCACGTGCCAAGGTCGTCGTCAAGCACGCCAAGAAGGGGCTGCGCGTCGTACGCCTGCTCTCCGGCGACCCGTTCCTCTACGCCTCCGGGCCCGAGGAGGCCCAGGCCGTGGCCAAGGCCGGCATCGGGTTCGAGGTCGTCCCGGGGGTCTCCTCCGTCGGCGCGGTCCCGGCCTACGCCGGCATCCCGCTGACCACCAAGGACCACCGCGAGATGTCGGTGATCACCTGTGGCGACAAGGTCGACTGGTCGGCCTACGCCGACGACCGCACCCTGGTGCTGCTCTCTGCGGTGGGCCAGATCGGCGACATCGCCAAGGCGCTGATGCTGGCCGGTCGCTCGCCGGAGACCCCGGTCGCCATGACCCGCGTCGGCACCACCACCGAGCAGTCCACGGTCACCTCGACGCTCGAGCACATCGCCACCGACGCCCGCGCCGCCCGCATGGCGCCGCCCGCGATCGTCGTGGTCGGCAAGGTCGTCAACCTGCGCGACACGCTGTCGTGGTTCGAGAGCAAGCCGCTCTTCGGCTGGCGCGTGCTGGTGCCCCGCACCAAGGACCAGGCCGGTGCCCTCTCCTCGCGCCTGCGTGGCTACGGCGCGGTGCCCGAGGAGGTCCCGACGATCTCGGTCGAGCCGCCTCGCAACCCGCTGCAGATGGACAAGGCCGTGCGCGGCCTCGTCGAGGGCCGTTACGAGTGGATCGCCTTCACCTCCGTCAACGCGGTCAAGGCCGTGCGCGAGAAGTTCGAGGAGTACGGTCTCGACGCCCGGGCCTTCTCGGGCCTCAAGATCGCCGCCGTCGGCGACAAGACCGCCCAGGCCATCGCCGCCTGGGGCCTGCGTGCCGACCTGCTGCCCTCGGGCGAGCAGTCGGCGGCCGGCCTCCTGGCCGACTGGCCCGAGTACGACGACCTCCTCGACCCGATCAACCGGGTCTTCCTCCCGCGAGCCGACATCGCCACCGAGAACCTCGTGGCGGGCCTGGTCGACCTCGGCTGGGAGTGCGACGACGTCACCGCCTACCGCACCGTGCGGGCCACCCCGCCGCCGGCGCCGACGCGCGACGCGATCAAGACCGGCAAGTTCGACGCGGTCGTGTTCACCTCGTCCTCGACCGTGCGCAACCTGGTCGGCATCGCCGGCAAGCCGCACCCCTCGACGATCATCGCCGTCATCGGCCCCGCGACCGCCAAGACGGCCGAGGAGCACGGGCTGCGGGTCGACGTGCTCTCGCCCCAGCCCGACATCGACGTCCTCACCGACGCGCTGGCCGACTTCGGCGCGGCGCGCCGCGTGGCGATGATCGAGGCCGGTGAGCCCGTCACCAAGCCGTCGGCGCGCAAGCCGTCCGGTCGTCGTACGAAGGCCACCTCGTCGCGATGACACCCAGCTCCGGAGAGGCGCGCGGCGATGAGGTGACGGGCCCGGTCGTCCGCCCGCGCCGGCTGCGCACCACTCCGGCGCTGCGTCGCATGGTCGCCGAGACCTCGCTCGAGGCGCGTCAGCTCGTGCTGCCGCTCTTCGTCCGGGAGGGACTCGAGGAGCCGCGGCCGATCTCCTCGATGCCCGGTGTGGTCCAGCACTCGCGCTCCTCGCTCCGTGCTGCTGTGGCTGAGGCCGCCGAGCTGGGGCTCGGGGGCGTCATGCTCTTCGGCATCCCCGAGGCCAAGGACGCCGAGGGCTCGGGCGCCCTCGACCCCGACGGCATCCTCAACGTCGCGATCGGCGACGCGGTCGCGGAGGTCGGCGATGCGGTGACGGTCATGAGCGACCTGTGCCTCGACGAGTTCACCGACCACGGCCACTGCGGCGTCCTCACCCCCGACGGCCGGGTCGACAACGACGCCACCCTGGCGGTCTACGCCGAGATGGCGCGCGTGCAGGCCGCCGCCGGCGTCCACATGGTCGGACCGAGCGGCATGATGGACGGCCAGGTCGCGGTGATCCGGGCCGCGCTCGACACCTCCGGCTACCAGGACGTCTCGATCCTGGCCTACTCCGCGAAATACGCCTCCGCCTTCTACGGTCCCTTCCGCGAGGCCGTCGACTCCTCGCTCCAGGGCGACCGACGCACCTACCAGCAGGACTCCGCCAACGCCGTCGAGGGCGTGCGCGAGGCACTGCTCGACATCGACCAGGGCGCCGACATCGTCATGGTGAAGCCCGCCCTGGCCTACCTCGACGTGCTGCGCCGGGTCCGCGACGCCGTCTCGGTGCCGGTCGCGGCCTACAACATCTCCGGCGAGTACTCCATGGTCGAGGCCGCCGCCGCCCGCGGCTGGATCGACCGTGAGGCCGCCATCCTCGAGACCCTCGGCTCGATCCGTCGTGCCGGCGCCGACGTGATCCTGACCTACTGGGCTGCCGAAGCTGCGCGGTTGTTGCGGGGTTGAGGTCGGCTCGTGCATGAGTACCCGGATGTCCGGGGACCTTGTTGCTTGTCAGGGGTTGCAACACCCCTCAAGTGCGCGACTCGCCCACCCAGTACGACGAGCCGAGCGGCCGAGGGAACCTCACGGCGGGCGCGTCCTAGGGTGGGCGGCACCCCACCCTGCTGCACGAGAGGCGCCACCATGTCCGATGTCCCCGATGTCCCCGAGGTGCTGGTCGAGGCACGTGACGGCGTGCAGGTCATCACGATCAACCGCCCCGAGGCGCGCAACGCGCTCAACGGCGTGGTCGCCCGCGGCATCGCAGCGGCCATCGACGAGCTCGAAGCGAGTGACGACCTGCGCGTGGCGGTGCTGACGGGCGCGGGCGGCACGTTCTGCTCGGGGATGGACCTCAAGGGGTTCCTCACCGGCGACGTCCCGATCGTCGAGGGCCGCGGCTTCGGCGGGCTCACCGAGCGGCCGCCGAGCAAGCCCCTGATCGCCGCGGTCGAGGGCTACGCCGTGGCCGGCGGCTTCGAGCTCACCCTCGCGTGCGACCTGGTCGTCGCCGCGGAGGACGCGATGTTCGGGGTGCCCGAGGTCAAGCGGGGCCTGGTCGCGGCTGCCGGGGCGGCACTGCTGCTGCCGCAGCGGATCCCGCAGGCCATCGCCCTGGAGATGCTGATGACCGGTGCCTCGATCGATGCCGCCCGCGCGGCCGAGCTGGGCCTGGTCAACCGCGTGACCGCGAAGGGTGGCGCGCTCGAAGGCGCGCTCGAGCTGGCACACCAGGTCGCGGCCAACGGGCCGATGGCCGTGGCGGTCAGCAAGCAGATCGCCCGCTCCGCGCGTGACTGGTCGACCGAGGAGGGCTGGGCCAGGCAGGCCGAGCTGACCATGGGGGTCTTCGGCTCCGAGGACGCCCAGGAGGGAGCCACCGCGTTCGCCGAGAAGCGGCCCCCGGTCTGGAAGGGTCGCTGAGGCGTCGTACGGACGACTGGCCCGGCCGCCAGCTCACCCTCCCCCCGCCCCTCGCCGGCCGCCGGCCGCCAACTCGAGCCGAAGGACCAGCAGCCCGGGACCAACGGCCCTGCCGGGCCCGCGCCGGCCGACCTAGCGTGGAGGTCCGGGTGGCGCTCCGGTCGCCCGCACGTCGAGGAGGCCGCCATGTCCTACGCAGAGTCCCCGGTCCGCGAGCTCGGCCCCGAGGAGTGTTGGGCGCTGCTCCGAGGCGACGAGCTGGGCCGCCTCGCCTACCACCTGGTCGACGAGGTGCACGTCGTCCCCATCAACTACGTCGTCGACGACGGAGAGCTGCTCTTCCGCACCGTGGCCGGCAACAAGCTGCTCGCCGCGGCGCTGGGCTCCGAGGTCGCCTTCGAGATCGACTGGCACGACCACGACCACGCCTGGTCGGTCCTCGCCCGGGGTCGGCTGCGGGTGCTCGACGAGGTCGAGGAGCACCGGCTCGACGGGCTGCCCCTGCGGCCGTGGGTGGCCACGTACAAGTACGACGTCGTCGGGTTGAGGCCCACGGTCGTCACGGGACGCGCGTTCGAACTCGACCGTGGTGCGGGTGGGACCGGGGTCGTGGCCGAGGTCGGCGTGTGACCACCCGGCGTAGGCCCGGAGCCGTCTCGGACCTCCCTGCCACCGTCGGGCGCCCTGGCCATGCCGAGGAGCTCGACGAGATCGCGGAGCTGTCCCAGTCGCTGCTCCGCGAGGGCCACGAGTACGACGACGTCCCCGGCCCGGGCGGGCAGCCGCCATGGCGCGAGGGCTACCCCTACGGACGGAAGCTCTCTCGGGCGCACTACGAGAAGACCAAGCGGCTGCTCCAGATCGAGCTGCTCAAGCTCCAGGCGCACGTCAAGGAGACCGACCAGAAGGTCGCGATCCTCTTCGAGGGTCGCGACGCTGCCGGCAAGGGTGGCTCGATCAAGCGCTTCATGGAGCACCTCAACCCTCGTGGCGCACGTGTCGTGGCGCTCAGCGTGCCGACCGAGCGGGAGCGCACGCAGTGGTACTTCCAGCGCTACGTCGAGCACCTGCCCAGCGGTGGGGAGATCGTCCTCTTCGACCGGTCCTGGTACAACCGGGCCGGCGTGGAGCGGGTGATGGGCTACTGCAGCCCGCAGCAGTACCTCGGCTTCATGCGCGAGGCTCCGGAGTTCGAGCGGATGCTGGTCCATGCCGACATCCACCTCATCAAGCTGTGGTTCTCGGTGTCCCACGACGAGCAGGCCGCCCGCTTCGCGGCCCGCTCGCTGGACCCGGTGAAGCAGTGGAAGCTCTCGCCGACCGACCTCGCCAGCCGCGACAAGTGGGCCGACTACACCGCGGCCAAGGAGGCGATGTTCTTCTACACCGACACCGGGGACGCGCCCTGGACGGTGGTGAAGTCCAACGACAAGCGCCGCGCGAGGCTCGAGGCGATGCGGGTCGTCCTGGCCGCCTTCGACTACCCGTCCAAGGACTTCGCGGTCGTCGGCACCCCCGACCCGCTGGTCGTCGGGCCGGCCTCCCGCGTCCACGAGAGGGGCGAGGACCCCCAGCGGCTCTTCCCCCAGCTCCGCGGCCCCGCAAGCTAGCCGGGCGGGGACAGGCCAGGACGGGCCAGGACGGGCTAGGACCGGCTAGGACCGGACGAGCCGCGCGATCGCGTCGGCGGCTTCCTTGAGCTTCTCCTCGCCCTCCGGGCCGCCGGTCTTGGCAGCCTCGACGACGCAGTGCGCCAGGTGCTCGTCGAGCAGGCCGAGCGCGACCGACTGGAGCGCCTTGGTCATCGCGGAGATCTGCGTGAGGATGTCGATGCAGTACTGCTCCTCCTCGACCATCCGCTGCAGCCCCCGGGCCTGGCCCTCGATGCGTCGCAGCCGCTTGAGGTAGGCGTCGCGGTGCTGGTGGTGCACGTAGCCGGGCTCGATCTCGTCGGAGGCGCTCACCCCAGGAGGCTATACCCCCCACCCGTACGCCGGGACGACGTGCGGCGGGTGCCGGGTCAGAGCCCGTGCAGCCAGCGGAGCACGGCTGCGCGGGTCTTCGGGGCGGACCGCTCCAGGGGGAGGGCGCTGCCGGCTCCGGCGATGATCCGGGTCGTGACCTTCGTGCTGGAGCGGAACGACGCGGCGGTGTCCTGCGTGGCCTCCCGGCGGATGCGCGCGTCCTTGCTGCCCGCCATGAGCAGCACCGGCGCCTCGACCTGGCCCGCGGTCAGCACGGACGACAGCAGAGTGGAAGGCAGGCTGGTGACGTCACCGCAGGGGGTGCTGTTGCGCTGGGAGAGGGCGTTGCGGCGCACGGCGGCCGGGGCGCTGGCGAAGAGCAACCGCTGGAAGGCGGCCTTGCTGGCGCCGTACGACGCGTAGCCGGGGCCGGTCAGGCAGGCCGAGGTCTGCTGGCGGGCCTGGTCGACGGCGAGCTGGGAGGCGTTGGAGCCGGCCCAGGACATCAGGACCAGCCCGTCGACGTCGTCGTGGCGTGCGGCCTCGAGCTGGGCGATGGCGCCTCCGGTGCCGTGACCGTGCACGACGACCGACGAGGCGTGGGGCGGGCTGAAGCCGCCCTGGGTAAAGTCGTAGATGCCGGCGTAGAGGTGCTGGACGACCTGGTGGAGCATGTTGGCCTGCGCGTCGAGGCAGGTGCTGCGGCCGTTCGCGAGGGGGCTGCTGTCGTAGCCCAGGCGGTCGAGGACCAGCGAGAGCTCGCCCTCGCGTCCCAGCTGGGTGGCGTAGTCGTAGGCCGGGTGCTGTCGCAGGTTCCAGAACCAGCCGCCGGTGCCGGCGTCGTGGACCAGCACGTTCATCCGGGTGCTGCCGGCGTAGCCGAGGACCTTCTGGCGCGGGCCGACGAGCCGGGCGCGCACCGGGTAGACCTGGTTGTCGGCCGGGCAGGACAGCAGGCTGTTGCCGGTGTTGGTCAGGTCGAAGGCGACGGTGCGCGAGATGACCTGGTGCCGACGGCCGTCCGCGGCGGGTGCGGTGGCGGTGGCGGTGGCGGGTGCGGTGGCGGTCGGGACGGCCGCGGACGCGCCGTTGGTCGGCACGGCGAGGGAGCCGAGGCCCAGGGCGACGACGAGGGCGAGCAGGGCGCGAGCACGGAACGACATGCTGTTGAATATACGTCAATAGGTGGGTATCAAACAGACTCCCGGTATGTGATCCCGGCTACGCGAGCGTCGCCGCTGCCGTTCGTACGCCGCTCGAGGGGGACCGTCACCGTGAAGGTGCTGCCCGTCCCCGGGGTCGACTGCACGTCGATCGTGCCGCCCATGGCCGTCACCAGCTGCCGGCAGATCGCCAGCCCGAGCCCGGTGCCGCCGAAGCGCCGGGTGATCGAGGAGTCGGCCTGCTGGAAGGAGTCGAAGAGGCCGTCGTGCTGATCCGCGGTGAACCCGATGCCGGAGTCGGCGACCGTGAAACGCAGGATCGTCGGTCGGGGGCCCGGGACCTGGCTGACCCGCACGCGCACCCAGCCGGCATCGGTGAACTTCACCGCGTTGCCCACCAGGTTGCTCAGCACCTGGCCGAGTCGGGCAGCGTCCCCGGACAGCCCGAGGGGGAGTTCGGGGTCCAGGGTGACGTCGAGCGTCAGTCCCTTGGCCTCCGCGGTGGGGGCGTGGTGGGCCACCGACTCCGCGACCAGCGCGGCCAGGTCGAGGTCGACGTCCTCCAGCTCGATGGCCCCGGCCTCGATCCGGGAGAAGTCCAGGACCTCCTCGACCAGCCGCAGCAGGGACCGGCCCTGGCGGTCCATGATGTCGGTGAGATGACGCTGGCCCGGGTCCAGGTCGTCGGCCGCGAGCACCTCGACGGCCGCGAGCACGCTCGTGAGCGGGGTGCGGATCTCGTGGCTCATGGTGGCGAGGAAGAGGGACTTGGCGTTGCTCGCCTCCTCCGCCGCGCGACGGGCCTCGTCCAGCGCGGTCTGCATCAGGTTCTGCTCGGTGACGTCCTCGGCGATGCCGTAGACGCCGACGACCTGCTCGCCGACGATGATCGGCAGTCCGGTGATGCGCAGGTCGACCGTGGTGCCGTTCTTGAGGTGGAAGCCCACCTCGAACCGCTGCGGCTCGCGCGCGACGAGGAGCGAGAACGTGAGGAGCATCGTCTCCAGCTCGTCGGGGAGCAACAGGTCAGGGAACGACGTCCCCACCAGCTCCGCGGCGCGGTAGCCGCTGATCTGCTCTGCCGCGGCATTCACGCTCGTGAAGCGCCCCTCGAGATCGAGGGAGAAGACGGCGCTCGGGTGGTAGTCGAAGAGCGAGCGGTAGCGCTCCGTCGTCTCGCGGAGAGCGCGGTCGATGCGGGCGCCGCGATCGAGCTCCCGACCGAGCAGGCGGCTGCGGCGCCAGGCGATGATGGCGAAGCCGACCATCCCCACGACCCCGGTGAAGACGAGCTCGTCGACGTTGTCGCCCTCGTTCCGCAGCAGCCACCTGCCCCGTACCTCGGCCAGGTTGGTCGCCACCGAGACGACGAACGTGGCGGCCATCGCCAGCAGCACGAGGCCGACCTCCCACAGGTGCGGGCGCTGGGAGGGGGCGGTGGTGGTCACGTGCCTCCTCGTCCTGGGGCGTCGGTGGCGTCGCTGCCGCCGGCCGCCTGCTGCCTGCTGCCTGCTGGCACCAGTGTGACCCCAGACCCGGGGGGCGCGTGAGCGAATCGAGCAAGCCCTGGGTGGGGCGGCTGTCGTGCGCCTGGCGGGCGCGTGAGCACCGACGGGTCGGGGACTTCGCCGCTGACCGCCAACCCACCCGGGCAGTTCAGGGCCTACGTCGAGCGGCTCACGCTCAGCGCGGCTCCCGAGGCCGCCAGCTGCCGGCATTCCGCCGGCCCGGACTCGCTCTGGCCGGTTGCACGCGGCGGCCGGGCGTTGGGCCCCACCGGAGGCGGGTCATCATGGGAAGCATGCGCGTCGCCCTGATGGTCACCTGCGTCAACGACGCGATGTTCCCCGAGACGGGGAAGGCGGTCGTGACGCTGCTGCGCCGGCTCGGGGTGGACGTGGAGTTCCCCGCGGCGCAGACGTGCTGTGCGCAGCCGATGGTCAACACCGGCTACCTCGACGAGGCGGTCCCGGTGGTGCGCACCTTCGTCGACGCGTTCGCTGGCTTCGACGCCATCGTGACGCCGAGCGGGTCGTGCGCGGGATCGGCCCGTCACCAGCACGGGATCGTGGCGCGGCGCACTGGTGACGCGGGTCTGGCCGCGGCCGTCGCGGAGACGTCGCCGAAGGTCTTCGAGCTCACCGAGTTCCTCGTCGACGTGCTGGGCGTGGTCGACGTGGGTGCCTACTTCCCGCACCGTGTGACCTACCACCCGACGTGTCACTCGCTGCGGATGCTGGGGGTGGGGGACCGGCCCCGGCGTCTGCTCGAGGCGGTGCGTGGGATCCGGTTGGCCGAGCTGCCCTCGGCCGAGGAGTGCTGCGGCTTCGGCGGTACCTTCGCCCTGAAGAACGCCGACACCTCGATCGCGATGGGCGCCGACAAGGCGCGCCACGTGCGCTCCACCGGGGCCGAGGTGATGGTGGCCGGTGACAACTCGTGCCTGATGCACGTCGGCGGCATCCTGTCGCGCCAACGCTCCGGTGTGCGGGTCATGCACCTCGCCGAGATCCTCGCCTCGACCGAGGATGCCCCCTTGGGCGCGGTCGTCGGTGGTGGGCGATGACCGGCACCTTCGTCGGGATGCCGGCCTTCCCGGTCGCCGCCCGGGAAGCGTTGGGTGACACCCAGCTGCGCCACAACCTGGCCCATGCCACCGGGGTCATCCGGGCCAAGCGCGCCGCCGTGGTCGGCGAGGTCGACAACTGGGAGGACCTGCGCCTAGCCGGTGCGGCGGTCAAGGAGCGTGCTCTGACCGACCTCGCGACCCACCTGGAGGAGCTCGAGCGCATGCTCGTCGCCCACGGGGCCACCGTGCACTGGGCGCGCGACGCTGCCGAGGCCAACGCGATCGTCGTCGGCATCGCGCAGGGCCACGGCGTCGACGAGGTCGTCAAGGTCAAGTCGATGGTGACCCAGGAGATCGACCTCAACGGCGCGCTGGCCGCGGCCGGCATCGCCGCGTGGGAGACCGACCTGGCCGAGCTCATCGTGCAGCTCGGGGGCGACCTGCCCAGCCACATCCTGGTGCCCGCGATCCACCGCAACCGCGCCGAGGTGCGCGAGATCTTCCTGCGCGAGATGGGCGGCGCCGGGCGACCGGCGCCCGCGGACCTCACCGACGAGCCGGCGATGCTGGCCGCTGCCGCGCGGGCGCACCTGCGTGAGAAGTTCCTGCGGGCCAAGGTGGGTGTCTCGGGGGCCAACTTCGCGGTCTCCGAGACCGGCACGCTCGTGGTCGTGGAGTCCGAGGGCAACGGCCGGATGTGCCTGACCCTGCCCGAGGTGCTGGTCAGCGTCGTGGGCATCGAGAAGGTCGTGCCCACCTGGGCCGAGCTCGACCCGCTGCTGCGGCTGCTCCCGCGATCCTCGACCGGGGAGCGGATGAATCCCTACACGTCCACGTGGTCCGGCGTCACGCCCGGCGACGGCCCGCAGGAGGTGCACGTCGTACTCCTGGACAACGGGCGGACCCGTGCGCTCGCCGACTCGGTCGGTCGCCAGGCCCTTCGCTGCATCCGCTGCTCGGCGTGCCTCAACGTGTGCCCGGTCTACGAGCGCACGGGCGGTCACGCCTACGGCTCGGTCTATCCCGGCCCGATCGGCGCGATCCTCAACCCGCTGATGCAGGGCACCGGCGACAAGCAGGTCGACTCGCTGCCCTACGCGTCCTCGTTGTGCGGGGCGTGCTTCGAGGTGTGCCCCGTGCGCATCGACATCCCCGAGGTGCTGGTGCACCTGCGCTCGAAGGTCGTCGACGCGCACCGCTCCGACACCGTGCCGAGCGCCGAGGCGGTCGCGATGAAGGGGGTCGCCTGGACCTTCTCCGATGCCCGTCGGCTGGCTCGCGCCGAGCGCGCGTCCGGGGTCGCGGGGCGGGTCATGAAGCGGATGTTCGGCGTCACGCTGCCCGGTGGTCGGGCCGCGTCCGGCAAGCTGCCCGGCCCCGATGGGGGCTGGACCAGCGCCCGGGACCTGCCCGCCCCGCCGGCCGAGTCGTTCCGTGCGTGGTGGCAACGGGTCGGTCGTCTGGGCAGGCAGGGCGGTGGCGAGTCATGAGCGCCCGCGACGACATCCTGGCCGCGGTGCGCGCGGCGCTGGCTGACGCGACCCCCGAGCCGAGCCCCGTCGTCTCCCCGGTTGGCGTCGTCCCCAACGACCTGGTCGGGCTCTTCGCCGAGCGCGTCGCCGACTACCGCGCAGTGGTAGAGCGCTGCTCCGTCGCGGACCTGCCGGCCCGTGTCGCCGCAGCCCTCCCGCCCGGCGCACGGGTCGTCGTACCTTCTGGGCTGGGGCTCGACGTCCCCGGTCAGGTCGTCGACACCGGCCTGAGCTCCGCCGAGCTCGACGCCCTCGATGCCGTCGTCACCCGCGCCGCGCTCGGCATCGCCGAGACCGGCACCATCGTCCTGGACCACGGCCCCGACCAGGGGCGCCGCGCGATCTCGCTCGTGCCCGACGTGCACGTCTGCATCGTGACCGAGGACCAGGTGGTCGCCGACGTGCCCGACGCGATGGGTCGTCTCGACCCGTCGCGGGCCCTGACGTGGATCAGCGGCCCCTCGGCCACCAGCGACATCGAGCTCGACCGCGTCGAGGGCGTCCACGGTCCCCGCACGCTGCAGGTCCTCGTCGTGCGCTGAGCGGCACGCCGGTCAGGACTCACCGCCACCCGGGGAGGTACGGCGACGTCGCGGCCACCCTCCCGGGTCAGCCGGTCACCCATCCGCACCTGCTCGGCACGGGCATCTGCGGCCCTGGGGGCAGCGCTCGCCGCCGCTGTGGGCGGCTCCCCGGGGGGCATGAGCGAAGAATCCTCTCGATGTGGTCTACAGCAAGTTCCCCTGCCTGAGGAGCCTGCAGCCGAGAGGGCATAATCTCCCGAGGATCAGGTGTTGACCACACGGGGGTTGGCCCGACGGTTCTCCCGGTCCCCGGGCCCCTGGGGTATGGAAAGAACTATCCTGACCTGCGGTTATCGGGGTGCCACCAGCGCAAGGGTTGCTCTCGGTCGGGACGCGACCCACTCCCACTTGGAACGCGCGGACGCGGATCTGGAACGGCCGTACTTGAGACCCTTTCCGGATTAGGAGCGCTTGAGGTGAGTTCTTGGGACCCTTGGCCTCGTGACCCAAGTTTTCGTCACCCGCACCGGCGCCAAGTACCACGCCAGCTACGAGTGCCCCGGCATCCTTGACGCCGAGGCTCAACACGGCCGCTCGATCGAGCGATGGCCAACCCCGCTGCAGAACCTGCACCAAGAGCCCTGCGCCATCTGCTGGCCTACAACTGGATCCTGGGACGCGTGGACGCAGCTGGAGCATCGGGTGGAACAGGCCGGCGGCGCGGAGTTCGAGAGAGTCTTCGTCAGGCAGGTGCTGAGGCATGTGCGCGACCTGCGGCCGTTCGATGTTTCGGTACAGCGAGATGCGACGGGCATCAGTGGCAAGCGCTACCGCCTAGATTTCGCCATTCAAGGCGAAGGCAACCTGCGGGTGGCAGTCGAGATTGATGGGAAAAACAAAGCACCCGGCGAACGCTCCCCGGACGAGGTGCGACGCGCCCTTGAGACGCGACGAACCGATCTCTTCGCGGCGGGATGGCGAGTTGTGAACTTCGGCAATGAGCGCGTCGCGAATCGATCTGCTGAGTGTGTCGTCGAGCTCGAGAGCGAGCTGCGAGAGGCGCTGCGCCCCCTTCCGCGTGACTCGCATCCGGAACCTGCCCGAGCGCCCTCAGCGCCAGGTGCAACGTTGCCGACGGTCCCTGAATCTACAGCTGCGCCGGCGACGGCCGCGCGCGGACGGTGGCGCCTCGTGTGGGTGGCTGTGGTCGGCGCCGCCGTTCTGATCGTCGCCGTCGGACTTTGGGCCGTCTTCAAGACAGATCGTGGGCAGGAACCACAGAACCCCAGCGGCTCAGAATGCCCCTCGTCGGCGCCTGTGAAGGGGAATCTGAGCGGAGGTGGCGACAAGATCTTTCACGAACCCGGCTGGACCTACTACGACAAGACGACACCCGAGGAGTGCTTTGCTTCCGTGGAGGACGCCGAGGCGGCCGGGTACCGCCCGTCGGCTATCCAGTAGCGAGGCGAGGAGACACCGGGACACCTCTCTAGCCGTTCCCAGTCTCCGCTTCGTCAGCGCAGCGTGATTCGTCAGCCGTCTCCCAGGAAGCGGCCGCGCAACAATCGACTGGTCGGCCACCGCGGTTCTCGAGACGCTCGTGGCTTCTGTCGCCGGCGCTCACGGAGCGCCATCCCTTTCGTTGACCTCTGCGACGTACTTGGCGGGCGATCCCGCCTACGATCGCGTGGATAGCAAGCGAGCGAGGGAGTCCCATGGAGACGAACGTCCGGACCCCGCTGGATGTGTTCAACCTGCCTCAGCATCTGGTGGTACCACTCTTTCAGCGCCCCTATGTGTGGGACGAGACCGAGCAGTGGCTGCCGTTGTGGCAGGACGTCCGTCGATTGGCTGAGCCCTGTGCGTCAGAGTTGAGTGAGACACCTCCGCTGAGTTCGTTCCCTTGCACGGGGTGAGAAGCGAGACGAGCACGATGACGATGACGACGGCCGATGTGGCTGGCAGCAGTAGCGATGATGGGGTCATGGGACCCAGGGCTAATCGACCGAAACGGCGTAGCTTCTCCGCGGAGTACAAGGCGCAGATTCTCGCCGAGTACGAGGCAGCTGATCGTGGTGTGCGCGGGAGCATCCTGCGTCGCGAAGGCCTGTACTCCTCGCACATCATCGAGTGGCGCAGGGCCGCCCAGGCGGGTGCCGCCGCCGGGCTCGCCCCGGCGACCCGGGACCGGCGTGAGCGTGAACGCGACCGGGAGGTCGCCCAGCTGCGGGCGCGCGCGGAGAAGGCCGAGGCTGAGCTCGCCAAGCACAAGGCGGCGCTGGACCTGATGGGAAAAGCACACGCGCTCTTGGAGACGCTCTCCGAGAGCGCGGACCTGGCCGGCCCGGTGGCCAAGGTGGACGAGAGGCGGTCGAAGCGGTGATCGTGCCGCTGGTCGCCGAGCTCGCCGCGTTGATGAGCATCGCGACAGCGTGTGCGTTGCTGGGTCGCTCGCGGGCCAGTCACTACCGCGCCGAGGCCGAAGCTCTGCGGCGTGCGGGGTTGCCGTTCGGGCCCGAACCCGCACCCGTGCGTGGACCGCGGCCGACGCCGCCGAACGCGCTCACCGACGCTGAACGCCAGCGGGTCCTGGAGGTGTTGACCGAGCCGCGGTTCGCTGACAAGGCCGTCGCACAGGCCTGGGCGGTCCTGCTCGACGAGGGGATCTACCTGTGCTCGATGTCCACCATGCGCAGGGTTCTGCGCGCCAACCACCTCGCCGGCGAACGACGCCGCCAGGCGACGCACCCACCCCGGAAGAAGCCCGAACTCCTCGCCACGAAACCAGGGCAGGTTTGGTCGTGGGACATCACGAAACTGAGGTCGCCGGTGCGTGGGGTCTACT
>NZ_FOQG01000009.1 GCF_900113685.1 Nocardioides psychrotolerans | reverse complement strand
CGTGGCGCTGTTGTTTGTCACACTGGGCACTGCGATGTCTCCTTCACTTCAACCGGGGGATGGCGTCGTTGCCGACGTCGGCCCGGGAGTGAAGTCACTACGAGGCAGGCCTGTAACGGGTCACAGCCAGAGTCGTTTCAGCGGCACTGGTTGGACATGCTTCTCATCAAGCCATCGTGGTGGGGCCAGGGTCGACGCCGGCCCCCGGACCTGACGGACAGATCCCAGGCAAGACACCCCGAAGAGGTCAGGCGCTTCACGAGTCACGCCCGATCCGGAGGACCACCGTCAACCCTGCCAGCCAGCCCCAGGCCAGCCACCACGAACACTTACAGGCGCTTCAAGTTCACTACGCTGCACGAAACCGTCTCTCACCGACCGGATAAAGACACCGAACGAAGCCTCCGGAATCACCGGGGCGGTTCACACTGACGACGGGCTGGTCTAGACAAGACTTTGATCAACCTTGATCGGGATGAAAAGTAGTCTGCAACAAACCACCCTCCCCCTCCCCCCTTGCCCTCCCCCGACGGGCACCCATTGAGAGCAGGTCGGCATGTCCCCCCAGGCCAGCCCCATCGTCTCGCAAGACCAGTCTGGCTCGTTGCGGCAGGGGGTGGTCGCCAGCCTGGGGCTCACCGCGGTGGGTCTCCTGGTGGCAGGGACCGTCTGGAGCGGCATGTCCCCGTCCTATGCCGCGGAGCCCGCCGTCGGTCTCGGCACCGCTGAGTCGTTCGGCGTCCTCGCCGGAAGCACGGTGACCAACACTGGTCCCTCGACGATCTCGGGCGATCTCGGGGTGAGCCCGGGCACTGCCGTCACGGGCTTCCCTCCCGGCCAAGTCTCGGGTGTTCAGCACCTCAACGACGGCGTCGCGATCCAAGCCCAAAACGACCTGACAACGGCCTTCGGGGATGCTGCCTCACGTCCCACCACCGAGTCTGTGACCGGAACCGATCTTGGGGGTCGGACCCTCCTCCCCGGCGTCTTCGAGGACACCTCCAGCATGGCGTTGACCGGGACTCTCACGCTTGATGCGCTGGGCGACCCCGGTGCTGTCTTCATCTTCAAGGCAGGCTCGACGCTGACGACGGCTTCAGGTGCCCGGGTCTCCTTGATCAACGGGGCTCAGCCCTGCCGGGTGTTCTGGCAAGTCGGGAGCTCGGCGACCCTTGGCACCGACACCGACTTCGCCGGGACCATCATGGCGCTCACCTCCATCACTCTCTCGACGGGCGTGGACGTCGAAGGTCGGGTGTTGGCGCGCAATGGTGCGGTCACCATGGATGCCAATGACCTCACCTCTCCCGCGTGTGCGTCCGCGCCGCCGTCGACTGGCACCCCGACTGGCACCCCGACTGGCACCCCGACTGGCACCCCGAGCACCACGCTGCCCACCGGAAGCACGGTGACGCCCACCGCCAACCCAGGCCAAGGGCCTGGCCCAGGAGCAGGAGGCGGGTTCGGCGCCGGAGATAGCGGCGGTGGCGGCGGCTCCAACGACGGCTCAGACGGCTCAGGGAACGGCTTGACCGGCGGCCCCTTGGTCCCGGTCGGCAACCCCGATACAGGCCGCATGGCATCTCCTCAGGAAGGCGGAGGGCAGGTGATCCTGCTGGCGCTGGCGGGCCTGGCAGCTCTCGGCGCCCTTGGTGCCTTGGTCACGGGACCGCGCCACGTCAGGCGTCACTGAAGCGCCATGTCGATGACCCCCGTCGGGCCGCAGCATCGTCGTCGGCGGCCAACCCGGCGCGTCGTCGCAGCCTCACTGCTGGGGGCCGGGGCGGTTGCGGCGCTAACTGTTGCGCTGTTGATGGACGTTGCCGCGCCTGTGAGGGACGAGGTGAGCCAGCTATCGCCCACTCGCCCTTACCCGCTCACAGCGCAGCGTGACTTCTCCGGCCCCGCCGTTTCCGTCCCGTCTGCCTCCTCGACCGGCACCCGACCGGCGCCGACGCGACTTGCCGTTGCTTCGATCGGAGTGACCACGGACCTGGTTGACCTCGGAGTGAATCAGGACAACACGGTGGAGGTGCCGAGCGATCCGTCGCTCGCGGGATGGTTTTCGTTGGGGACACCGCCCGGCGGACGAGGCTCCGCCGTCATCTTGGGCCATGTCGACTCGGTCGACGGTCCTGCCGTGTTTGCCCGACTGAAACACCTCCGTCGTGGGGATGTGGTGGTTGTTGACTTGTCCGACGGAACGGCACGTCGATTCCGCGTGGAACGGGTAGTCACTTACGCCAATGCAGAATTTCCGGCCCAGCAGGTCTACGCCGGCACCGAGTCGCGCCGATTGCTCAATCTCGTGACATGTGGCGGCGAATACGACGCCGAGCGCGGTGGCTGGCAAAGCAACGTCGTGGTCTACACCGAGCTGATCGGCTGACCCGGTGGAGCACCACGGAGCCTGCCCGCTTCCGCTTCCTGGCACCCGATGACGAGAGCGGCTGACCGGTTCCGTCCCCGGTGTGAAGCGACCAGGATGGGTCGCACCAGCGAGAGGAACCACGATGGCCAAGTACCTGATGCTCAAGCACTACCGACGCACCCACCGCCGAGGAGACCGACTGGGTGCAGGTCGTCGAGTGGTACGACGAGCTCGTGCTCCTCACCGACAGCCCGGTCGTCCGGCTCAACCGCGCGGTCGCGGTCGGTGAGGTCGACGGCCCACGCGCCGGGCTCGCGGCCCTCGCGGCCGTGGACGACTCGGTGCCCCGCCACACCGCCGTGGCGGCGTACCTCCACGAGCGCGACAGCGACCTGGCACTGGCGGCGCTGGCTCAACGCCCGGCTGCGGGGATGAGTGACGACCCGCAGCCACCCACCAGAGGTCACCCGAGGGACGAGTGCTGGTCCGACGGCCCTTGCTGGTGACCGGCACTCGCACGACGAAGGTGGCCCAGCGGCCCGGGACGGACTCGGCGTGGACGCGACCGCCGTGCCGCTCGGTGATCTGCTTGACGATGGTCAGGCCCAGGCCGACGCCCGGGACCTCGGCAGAGCCGGGGGCACGATGGAAGGGGGTGAAGATCTCCTCGAGCTGCTCCGGAGGCGGGCCGGGGCCGTCGTCACTCACCACGGTCGCGGGGACACCGCCGGCGTCAGGGAACATCGCGCCGACTCGCCACCCTGCGCAACCGCAACGCCTCCCACCCACAGCGGCAACCGGAGGCCCTCCTCAGCCAACGCTCAGCACCGGTCTGGACAATGGAGGAATGAGGAAGGGAGCGGGCACCGCGATCGTCGGCGCGTCAGCCGTCGCCGTGGTCGCGGCGGTGGGCTACGGCGTACTCACCGGCAACGGTCCCCTGAGCCCGGCCTCTGACGAGTGCACCGCGACCGTCGACGGGCACAGCGTCGACCTGACGCTCGAGCAGGCGGAGAACGCAGCACTCATCACCGCCATCTCGATCCGACGCGGCCTGCCCGCGCGGGCGGCCTCGATCGCGCTGGCGACGGCCTACCAGGAGTCCGACCTCTACAACATCGACTACGGCGACCGCGACTCGCTCGGGCTCTTCCAGCAGCGGCCGTCGCAGGGCTGGGGCAGCGAGGAGCAGGTGCTGGACCCGGTCTACGCGACCAACGCGTTCTACGACGCGCTGGCGGAGGTCAACGACTACGAGGGCCTCGAGATCACGGTGGCCGCGCAGGAGGTGCAGCGCTCGGGCTTCCCCGACGCCTACGCCGACCACGAGCAGGACGCCCGCACGATCGCGTCCGCGCTGACCGGCAACTCCCCCGAGGCGTTCAGCTGCGAGATCGACGATGACGTGGACTCAGCAGACACCACGCTGCTCGATACCGGCCTGACCGACCGCGCCGACGTCGTACGACGGGAGGCGCTCGGGATGTTCGGCGACCTGGCCCTCGGCGGTTTCGCACCCGGTGGCGTGAGCAGCGGCCACATCGAGGGATCGGCTCACTACGAGGGACGAGCGGTCGACATCTTCTTCCGCCCGGTCAACGCCGAGAACCAGAAGAGCGGCTGGGCGGTCGCGCACTACCTCATGGCCCAGTCCGACCGGCTCGACATCAAGACGATCATCTTCGACGACCGGATCTGGACCGTGAGCCGCTCCGACCAGGGCTGGCGCGACTACGACGCGCCCAGCGGCTCCGGCGACCCGGTGATCCTCGAGCACCGCGACCACGTGCACGTCGATGTCGTCGAGTAGGACAGCACGGTGCCATGCACCCCGGGTGCTTCCCGGAGTGCACGGCACCGACGAGCCGAGTCGCAGCCTCTAGCTGCCGCCCTGCTTCCTGTTCTTGCTCACCTTGAGCGTCAGCACCTCCGAGCGGGAGCCCACGAAGTCGTCGTTGCCGACGAACACCGCCTGCACCCGGTGCTTGCCCACGGAGAGGCGTCCGAGCCGCACCGCGACCTGAGCCGCCGTTCCGTCGAGCCTCACCCGCTTGACCACGACGCCGTCGACCTTGATCTCCAGGCGCCCTGCGGCGCGACCGGACGGCAGCGCCTTGACCGTCACCCGGAGCAGGGCTCGCTGCCGCTGCTTCAGCGTGCTGTCGGCGAACGAGGCCTTCGTCCGCGTGTCGCTCGCCTCCTCCGGCTCGGGAGCCACAGGCACGGTCACAGCACCGGTCACGACCTCAGCGGAGTCATAGCCCGTCTTGCTCGCCGTGACCAGGACGGTCAGAGCCGAGCCCCGGTCGGCTGCCGTCACGACGTACGTCGCTCCGGTCGCGCCGGCGATGGCCTCACCGTCGCGCCGCCACTGGCGGGCGAAGGACAGGCCCTCGGTGTCCCAGCTCCCGTTCGTGACGGTGAGTGTCTCTCCGACGGCTGCCACACCCGTGACGAGCGGCGGCGACAGCGGAGCCGGAGCGGCACCCTTGGCGATGGTGACCGCCGAGGAGGTGCCCGCGCCGTCAGGGATCCCGGTCTTGGTCGCGCTGACCCGGACCGAGACCGGCTGGTCCAGGTCGTCGACCGACGCCACGTAGGTGGTGCCCGTCGCACCGGCGATGGCCGTCGCCCCGCGCAGCCACTGGTAGCCGAACGTCAGACCCGTGGTGTCCCACGTGCCCGGGTTGGCCGTCAGCGTGCTGCCGACCTTCGCTGCGCCCGAGACGCTCGGTGCCGTCGTCGCCGTCGGTGCGACCCCTGCGCCACCGCCACCGCCGCCGCCACCGGGGACAGTCGTCGCCGGTCCGACCGCGGTCGTGACGTCGAACGGCACGAACGCCACGATCTCGCCGGTGCCGTTCTCCTGCACGTAGTCCGGCCGCTGCGCCGCGACTCGGGCAGTGATGACCTTGCCGGCGTCGTCCGCCTCCTGCGCGTACGTCGCACCAGTCGCGCCGACGATCGGCGCGCCGTCACGGAGCCACTGCACCCCGGTCTGCACGATCCCGTCGGCCCACGTCCCGGTGGAGACGCTCAGCGTCTGCCCGACCTGACGGGTGCCCGTCACTCCCGGAGCCGCGGTCGGCGTGGGCGCCAATGGACCACACGTCACCTTGAGCAGCAGGTCGAGTCTCGGCGGCGGCACCTCGAGCGGGCTGGTGGTCGTGGTCGCGCAGGCCCCACCACCGCTGACGCCCGAGGTCAGCTTCACCTTGTAGAAGCCAGCCGTGACGTCCCAACGGAATACCCCGTCGGCGAGCGTCGTGGACGGGTTGGCGGTGTTGACGCTGGGGTCCATCACCGAGGTGTCCTCATTGGCCACTGCGGTGTAGACGCCACCGATCTGCTTCAGCAACGTGACCGTCGCCCCAGCGATGGGACGTCCGAACTGGTCGGTCACCACTCCCGCCGGGTCGATGTAGATCGAGAACTCTCCCCCGCACTCCGCAGGCAGGTTGGTGGAGAACGTGGCGTCCCCCGCGCTGGTGAACCGCGGGATGTTGGCCGTGTAGGTGCCAGGCGGGTCCTCCACCAGGGCGCCAGTCATCGGCGCGGCCCCATTGGCGAACGTGACGGTCCACTCCGGGTCGGCCACGGTCGAGCAGCCCTCGATCACGAGGGTGGCAGGGGAGCCGATGACACCAGAGGGGATGGTGTCATCCGAGGTGCCGTCACCGTCGGTGTCGACCGACTTGGTGGTGAAGCCACTCCCGGTCATCACGTTGTCGGGCGGCGGGGTGGGAGACTTCACGACGAGCGTCAGCTCGTTGACGGCTCCTTCAACCACGAGCAACGATGCGCTGACAGGGCCGCTGTTGCTGGGGAACGCCGTGATCCTGTACTCCTGCTCGACGACCTGAAGCGACAGCACCGCCTCACCGTCGGTGTCGGTCACTCCGCCGTTCGAGCAGGCGTCCACCGTGCACGCGTAGACGTACGAGTTCGCGACCGGAGTCGCCCCGTCGTTATCGCGGACGACGGTGACGGTGACGTCTTCCACGACGGCGTCAGGGCCCAGCACCAGCCCGTCGGTGTAGGTGTAGCCGTCCTGGAAGCCGTCCGCCACGGCTCGCACCTCGACATACAGGTAACGCCCTACGTCCCCGTCCTCCGGAGTAAACGTCGGAGCGGTCACCTGGCGGTTGCCGACGTACCAGGTGTAGGTCACGTCGACGTCGACCTCGGTCGCATTCTCATCGTCAACGGCGGCCCAGACTCCCTGACCCGGCGCCAGCTCCTGACCGACGGTCGGGACGCCGATGTCCAGACGCTCCGTGCGGTACAGCTGTGGCGCCTGAACGATAGTCAGCTCGTTGCTCGTTGCCGTGCCTGCCGAAGCGCCTGGTGCTGCGACGGTCTCCTCTGCGAAGACCGAGTAGCCACCCAGGGAAGCCGGCACGACGAAGTCCGTGCCGCCGTTCTGGACCAGGAAGGAGTAGCCAGTGTCGTCGTAGCTCGCGCGCCACTCGTAGGAGTAGCTCAGCTCGTCAGCACCGGTCCACTCACCCGGCGTGACCTCGAGGGTCTTCCCTGCATCTGGCGCACCGCCACCTCGCACCGCGATGAAGGGTCCGGTCACGACCTCGAGCGACGGGAGCGCTCGGACGTCGACCGGGGCGGACGTCGCACGCGCCGGGCTGAACCCGGATCGTCGAGCCGTGACCTGCACGCTGATGTCGGTGTCGACATCGGCCTGCTTCAGCACGTACGTCGAGCCGGTCGCGCCGGTGATGGCAACGCCGTCACGGAGCCAGCGATAGCTGAAGTCAAGTCCAGCATTCGGCTCCCAGGTGCCCGACGTGGCTGTGAGGGTCTGGCCCACCTGCGGGGTGCCGGAGATGGTCGGGGGCGCGGTGTTGGTGCCGGCCGCCCCACTGCTCGGTGCGTCAGAGGCGATATAGCCGAAGAAGAATGTGTTGGGCGAACCCTCCTCCGCACCGTCCTCGGTGAAGCTTGGCTCCGCGAGCGTCCATGCCTCAGCGCCCTCGTCCTGCAGAGCCGTGAGCGCCTCGGCCCTGCTGGGAGCAACGCCGTAGACGAAGTGCAGCTCTCGCATCGACTCCCCGGCGAGCGCGCCGAAGTCGAAGTCCAGCAGCGAGCCCTGGTCCCGAGGGCCGAACTTGTCGAAGTCACCCGTGGCGCCACGGTCGGTCGGCCCGGCCAGCGGGTCGGCTGAGGCGAAGCCGTCGTTGGAGGCGAAGGTCAGCTCCGGGACGTCGCCGGTGTGCATCGAGACCAGCTCGTTGAACACGGTCGGGAAGACGTCCCAGTCCATGACGCGGCGGTAGGCCAGGTCCATCGGGTCGGCGGTCAGGTTCTCGACGGCTACGTTGACGTCGTAAGCAAAGTCGGACTGCTCCGAGGGCTGGTAGTCGTGGGTGACGAGGATCTTCTCGTCGATCTCGACGACGGCGGTGGCACCGGTGCCGTCTGAAGAGAAGCCCACGCGCCGCAAGCCGGAGCTGAGACCGTCGTTGCGGTTCGCGTGACCGCTGGTGCCGGAGGCGCGGTCAGCCACTCCCCAACCCTCGCACTGACAACCGTGGACGAGGCCGTCCTGCACGGTGTCGTAGTACTCGTCAGCGGCATCGACAAGCTCGAGGCCGGTGCTATAGCGGTTGAGTTCACCCTCGCAGTTGACGCCGAGCCGGATCGTGCCGTTGCCGATCTCGGCACCGTCGCAGTAATCGCCTGAGTAGCGCAGCACGAGGTTCGGCAGGGTGAGAGTCTCACCAACAGCCGGCACGATCACGGTGTCGGCGAGCAGCGGGTCCTGGGCGCCACCGAGGCAGACGAGCTGGTAGACGTTGGTGTATGTCTGCGCGCAGGCGGTGACGCTGCGCCCCGGCATGTCACTGATGATGCGCACTCGGCCGTCGGCGTCGGACACGTCGGACTCGTCGCTCTGGTAGGCGTACTCCGGCTGACCGTCGTTGTTGTCGTCGATCAGCTCGTAGAGCGACACCTGGGTGTCCCGCTGCGGCACCCCTCCGCGCGTTAGGACCCGTCCATTAACCGTGCTGCCGGCCGGCAGCTCCAGCGGGCCGGGGAGCACGAGGTCCGAACCGTCGTCCGGAAGCGTGAAGTACGTCGCGTCCGCAGGGGTCGCACCGCCGAAGCACGGCTGGGAGGATAGAAGGAATACGCAGACGGCGACGGGCTCCTCGGTGAACGGCATGATGACGTCGAATTCCCCGTCCTCTGCGAAACGCTGCACGAAACCTCGGGTCTCGAATCCGCCGTCAGGCCGTTCCACGACCGCATGAACGGGGTAGTACCGCCGACCCTCGAGTCCTTCAGGGCGGGTGAGAACACCCCGGATGTGGACCCTGCGGGCGATCTCGAAGTCCCCGATGTCCTTCGTCCCCATGGTCGAACCCACCGGGATCTGGAAGGTCTCAGCCGACTCCGGGTCGGGTGCACCTCCGAGGCACTCCTGGACACCCACGTAGGAGCAAAGCGTCAGGTCGCTGTCAGTGGGCGCCAACCGGGTCGCGAATGAACCGTCCACCCGGGCGAAGGCGGAGCCGTAGTAGTCGGCGCCTCCACCGGCAGGGGAGACCTCGAACACGTTCATGCCGGCGTCCGTGACGATGGCTCCTGCAGAGTCCACGAGCCGGCCACGCAGCACCACAAGTGGGTCTACGACCTCGCCGATCGCCGCGTCGCCCTCCTCAGGGAACACAAAGTCGTCGACCTCGGGCTCGAAGGGGCTGCTCGCCCCCTGGCAGAACTCACCCAGGTAGTAGTAGTTATCGTTGGTCGAATCCTCAGAATCGACTATGACGTCAGCACGCGCTACACACACCACGTAGCGGCCCCCTGGGACCGCACCGGTCAGCGAGAAGGATCCATCCTCAGCGAGACCTGAGTAGCCCGCGTAGATGGTCGATCCATCGTCCCGGAGACCGTAGAGGCTCGCGTAGCCGCTTGCTACCGGCGCGCCCGCTCGATCCTTGGCAAAACCCGTCACCAGCAGCGGATCGTTCTGCAGGGTCCCGAAGTCGAACTCGGTGGCCGTGGGATCGATCGTAAAGGTGCTGGCTCCGACAGGTCCGTTGGCCCCGCCCTGGCAGAAGTAGCTCCCGTTGCCGCTGTTGTCGTAGGTGCAGACGGCGAGCTTCACTCCGGTCGGGACACTGGCGAAGGCCACGTTGCCGCCCGCATCGGAGTACTCACCACCCAAGCTACGAGCACTGCGTCCTGGGTTCACGCTGTAAAGCTCGATGTAGGCCCCGACGAGTGGATCGCCGTCGACGTTCAGCACCAGACCGGTCAGGCTCGCTTGGGGGCTCTCGGGTGCTACCGCCAGGGTGGTGTCCTGCAGATCTTGCGATCCCGCCACCACCGTGACCACGCCGTCGTAGTCGGTCGAGGCCCAGTAGGCGACGTCATCGCTGAAACGGAGCACGTAGTCGCCCGCATCGACGCCCGTGAACCGGTAGAAGCCGGCGTCGAGGTGCTCGCCGTACTGAGCGTCGTAGGACGAGTAGGCCGTAGCGACCGGGAAGTCCATGGGGCCGGAGGCCTCGGGGAGGAACAGCTCCGCGCGGATGCCGCCGACTGGGTTGCCCGCTTCGTCGACGAGTTTGCCGTCGACCGTGCCAAGTGTCGGCGGCGCCTCGGCTGCAGCGATCGCACCTGCCTTCGACGCGGCTGGCGCCTCAGCGGCGAGCACCGAGCTGGTGCCACCGAGGGTCAGCCCGAGGGCCAAGGCGGAGAGAAGAGCAGAGCGGACGGCCAACCGGCGTCGAGACATATGGAGTTCCCCCATGACATTCGTTACAGCGAGACAGTACGGCGCAACGTAGCGAGTCTCTTCGCCCAGCACAGCCCCCAGATGGCGATCTGGCCCGAAGTGATCAGCGGCCTAGTCAGATATGACTAAACGAGGCTTCCCGTCGCGGTCGCTCAGGAGCTGTGGGAGCACTGAGACCGCCCCCCTCAGACCCGGCGAGAAGCCCAGCGCACGTCGCTGACCTGCGCATTCGCTTGACAGCGCGCACCGTGGGGGCTGCGCGGGACGACGCCCCATGTGGGCTATCCGAAATGGCGTTCCTACCCGCGCCGGACTGCCCGAACGGGACGATCCGGCGTCGAGACGCGCATCTCGGACAAAGCCCGAACAGACAAGTCGCGGCGCCCGCACCCACCTTGGCCACCATGACGTTCCATCAGTTTGACATCGCGCAGCTGTCATTCCTGGAGACGTCAGGCAAGGCGCGCGACCGCGGCCGCGACCCGCTCGTCGGTGGCGGTGAACGCCACCCGCACGTGCTGCGAGCCGGCAGCGCCGTAGAACGACCCCGGGGCGACCAGGATCCCCCGCTCCGCGAGCCACGAGACGGTCGACCAGCAGTCCTCCTCGCGGGTGGCCCAGAGGTAGAGCGAGGCCTCCGAGTGCTCGATGCGGAACCCCGCGCCCTCCAGGGCGGTGCGCAGCGAGGCCCGGCGAGCGGCGTACGTCGCGTGCTGGACGGCGACGTGCTCGTCGTCGTCGAGGGCGGCGATCATCGCGCGCTGCTGGGGGCCGGGCATCTGCAGGCCGAGGTTCTTGCGCACGGCGAGCAGCTCGCCGACGAGCGCGGTGTCACCGGCGACGAAGGCGCAGCGGTAACCGGCGAGGTTGGAGCGCTTGGAGAGCGAGTGGACCGAGAGGATGCCCTCGTGCGACCCGCCCGAGACGGACGGGTGCAGCACGGAGAGCGGCGTGGCCTCCCACGCACACTCGAGGTAGCACTCGTCGGAGACCAGGATCGTGCCGCGCTCACGGCACCAGTCGACGACCTTCTTGAGGTGCTCGGGCGGCAGCACACGACCCGTGGGGTTGGACGGCGAGTTGAGCCACAGCAGGGCGGGCGTCTCGGGGCCGAGCGAGGTCAGCGAGTCGGTGGCAACCGCGCGGGCACCGGCCAGCACAGCACCGACCTCGTAGGTCGGGTAGGCCAGCGCGGGGTAGGCGATCAGGTCGCCGGCGCCGATGCCGAGGTGGCCCGGCATCGAGGCGATCAGCTCCTTGGAGCCGATGACCGGAAGGACGCCGTCGAGCCCGAGGCCGGTGACGCCGTGGCGGCGGACGAGCCAGTCGATGCAGGCCTGACGGGTCTCGGGCAGGCCGATGGTGAGCGGGTAGCCCGGCGAGTCCGCGGCCGCTCGCAGCGCCTCCTGCACGACGGCAGGGGTGGGGTCGACAGGGGTGCCGACCGAGAGGTCGACGATGCCGTCAGCGTGCCTGCGCGCCTGCGCGCCGGCGGACTGGAGGTGGTCCCAGGGGAAGTCCGGGAGCCTCGAGGAGACCGTCGTCCGGACTCCCCGCCTCACTCGTCGTGCTCTTGCGGGTCGAGCGCGGCAACGATCGGGTGGTCCTTGTCGATCTCACCCATCTTCGCCGCGCCACCGGGCGAGCCGAGGTCGTCGAAGAACCCAACGTTGGCGGTGTAGTAGTCCTTCCACTGCTCCGGCACGTCGTCCTCGTAGAAGATCGCCTCGACCGGGCAGACCGGCTCGCAGGCACCGCAGTCGACGCACTCGTCGGGGTGGATGTAGAGCATCCGCTTGCCCTCGTAGATGCAGTCGACAGGACACTCGTCGACGCACGCGCGGTCCTTGAGGTCGACGCACGGCTGGGAGATGACGTAGGTCACCGGGTCCTCCTGAGGACGTTGGATCGGGGCAATCCCTGAGAGCAGCCTCAGCCTAGTATCACCACGTGTCCGGAGCGCAGGAACCCCACCATGTGGTCGCCGGAGGTGTCGGCCAGGGTGTCGGCCAGCACGGGCTGGGGCCACACGTCATCGGCCAGCGCGTCGTCGTGCGACGAGTCGTCCGCGGCGAGACGGGTCCCTCGGGCGGTCCGGCGCTGACCGACCTGCTCGGCACGTGCGTCGCGTGGGGTGACGGCGTCTGCGTCGTCCAACCCGCAGCCGGCGCCCCGGTGACGATCCCGCTCGGCGACATCGTGTCGGGCAAGCCGGTGCCGCCGCGGCCGTCCGTGCGCGACCGCGTGCCGGCGCGCGACGCCCAGGTGCTCGGCTGCGCGCTGTTCGCGGACCTCGAGACCGAGCCGCTCGGTGACTGGGTGCTGCGTCGCTCCCCCACCGCCACCGCGCGGCGGGCCAACTCGGTGCTGGCGTTCGGCCCCACAGGGCTGGCCGACCAGGAGTCCGACGACGTCGCCCACGAGCAGGTCGTGGCGTTCTACGACAACGCCGGTCAGCGTCCGATCGCGGCTGTCCTTCCCGACTCGGCCGAGTCGTCGCTCTTCGAGCAGCGCGGCTGGGTGCCCGAGAGCGACGACGCCGACACCGTCTTCCAGGTCAGCGCGGTGGCGACGGTGGCCCGCGCGCTGCGCGCGGCCGCCCCTCCCGACGTCGACGTGCTCCTCGACGACCTCGACCCGCAGGCCGTGGCCAGCGTCCTCGTCGACGGCACGCAGGTCGCAGCCGGCGTCGCGGCCTTCGACCGCGACTGGGTCGGCTTCCGGAGCATCGAGGTCTCCCCCGAGCACCGCCGCCGCGGCCTCGGGCTCGCGGTGATGGGCGCCCTCCTCGACTGGGGCGCCGAGCGTGGGGCCACGACGGCGTACCTCCAGGTCCTCGGCGACAACGACCCCGCCCTCGCGCTCTACGCGCAACTGGGCTTCCGCGAGCACCACCGCTACCGCTACCTCACGCGTCCCTGACCGCTGCCGGATCTTCTCCGAGTGCGCGACCAGCCACGGCCCGGTTGGTGCGGACCATCAGCAGGAGCAGGCTTCCCGCGACGATCATGCCTGCGACGTCGGCGCCGAGCTGCGCGAGCGAGTGGGGCGGGAGGTAGGGCGGCGGGCTGCATGAGTACCCGGATGTCCGGGGACTCTGTCACTTGAGGGGCGTTGCAACACCCCTCAAGTGACAGACTCGCCCGCCCAGTCCAGGCCGGGGGTGGTCCTCAGGCGTGCGCGACGGCGCCGACGCGTACGCCGCTCCGCACGGTCATCCACAGGCGCGAGATCGCGATGAGTCGAGGCCGGCAACTTCGGGCAGGCGGTGGCGCATGATGAAACCACTCCCGCCCGAACATCCGATGCTCGCCCCGGTGCAGCTCCGTCGTGACCTGATAGCCGACGGTTACACCGACCGTGCGATCGCGCGTCTGGTGGACGCCAAGGTGCTCAAGAAGCTGCGCCACGGCGCCTATGTCGCTCATGACGCGTGGGAGGCGCTCGACCACGAGGGGCGCCATGGGCTGACGGCCCGCGCCGTGGTCAAGGCCGGCAAGACCGACCTCGTGCTGAGCCACGTGTCGTCGTTGCCCGATTGGGGAGCGCCGATGTGGGGGCTGGATCTGTCCGTCGTGCACGTCACCCGCACCGACCACAAGGCAGGACGGCGGGAGGCAGGGGTCAAGCAGCACCGGGGTCTGCTGATGCCAGACGACACGACCGCTCGCAACGGCGTACGGATCACTAGTCCTGAGCGGACCCTCATCGAGCTGACGACCATGGCCGACCTTGAGCAGTGCCTGGTGGTGTGGAACCACTTCGTTCACAAGAAGTTGACCACGATCGACAGGGTGAACTCGCGCTACCGAGCCTTGTCGACGGGCCCAAGGTCTTCCATGGAGCATTGGCCCGACACGCTCACGACCGAGCTTCTGCTTCGTCTCGCGGACGGCCGCATCGAGACCGTGGGTGAGTCACGGACCCAGTGCCTGTTCTGGAAGCAGCGCCTGCCAAAGCCCGTGCCGCAGTACGAGATGCGCGATGCGGACGGAAATTTCCTCGGACGCGTCGACTTCGCATGGCCCGAGCACAAGGTGTTCCTGGAGTTCGACGGACGGGTGAAGTACGAGAAGTACCTGCGCGAGGGCGAGACGGCCGCCGACGCCGTGATCCGCGAGAAGCGGCGCGAGGAACGGATCTGCGAGCGGACGGGTTGGCGCTGCATCCGCATCACCTGGGCGGATCTGGCCTACCCCGAGCGCACCGCTATGCGGATCCGCAACTTCCTCTTCGCGAGCACGGCGACCGCCTGAGACCGCACTTGGCGGGCGAGTCTGTCACTGGAGGGGTGTTGCAACACCCCTCCAGAGCCAAAGTCCCCGGACATCCGGGTACTCATGCAGCCCCCCTCAGCGCCCAGGAGCAAACCCAGCCCGACCAGGGCTCCGAGCGATCGACGCATGCTCCATCGTACGGTCAGTCGATCGAGCCCGGCGGCCGACAGATCACCGTGTCGGAGGCGGTGTAGTCGGTGTGGAACTTCTCCTCGCGCACCAGGTCGTCCGAGCCGGGGCGGCGAAAGTAGCGCCACACGTCGACCTGGAAGCCGGAGTAGCCGGTGTTGGGGTAGCAGTCGGGCGTGTCCAGGGTCCGCGTCGCGGGTGAGACGTAGGCGTAGCGGTCGGAAGTGGCGGTGGTGATGTCCCACGTCTTCGTGGAGTAGATCGAGACCGTCAGCACCCCCTGCGACGACGGCGTGCTGGGGCTCAGCGTCGCCTCGACGAGGACGCCGCTGTCGGTGTCGTTCTGAAAGCGCAGGTCGATCGCCCCGAAGGCGACGGTGGCCTCACGGCCGACGGGGTAGCGGTCGATGTAGAACGAGTGCGGCTTGTGCTCGACGTCCTTCAGCCCGGCGAAGAACGCGGCGTTGAAGGTGGTCGTCGCCATCTGGGAGACCCCGCCACCGAGGTCCTCCTTGAAGATGCCGTCGCTGATGATGAAGCCTTCGGTGAAGCCGTTCTCGCGGGTGCGTTCGCCGACGACATCGTTGAGCGAGAAGGTCTCGCCGGGCTCGAGCACGGTCCCGTTGACGATCTCGGCGGCCCGGCCGATGTTGATGTTGCGGTATTCCGCGTAGGGGAAGTACGTCGTGAAGGACGACACGCGCTCGCGGATCCCCAGCGCGCGCGCCTCCTTCGTCGTGAGGTCGGCCTCGACGACGGTCGCCTCGACGTCCATCTGCCGCTCGCCCTCGGGCTGCGTGACGAGGGTCAGGAAGGTGTCGGTCACGACGGACGGCTCGTAGGTCACGCCCGGCTTGGCCGGCACGACGCGGGGCTTGCCGTCGACGACGTCGTACGACGCGTCCACGGGCGCGCCGGACCCGCCGATCTGGTCGGAGACCAGTGCGGTGAGCCGCTCGGTGTCGAGCGCGGGCACGAGCACGCCGCCTTCGGCCTTCATCCCGAGCACGCGGGCGAAGTCACGCGGCTGGAGTCGCACGGGTGAGTCGCCGAAGACCAGCGTGACCGAGCTCGACAGCGCCGGGTTGGCGAAGTCGTCGAGCGCCGCCTGCACGTCGGCCATGTCGATGTCGGGCGCGATGTCGGTGAGGGTGAGGGCGACGTCCGCCTCGTCGGAGAGGTACGCCGAGACGAGGGCCTCGCGCGTTGCCCCCGGGTCGAGACCCTCGCCCACGACGGGGTCGGTCACCACGATCTCGCCGCGCCGGAAGTCGACCGCTCCGTCGACGGCGTCGCTGCCGAGGTCGCCCCCGAGGCGCTCCACCAACGCATCGAGCTTCGTGTCGTCGACGCTCACGACGGCGTCGAGGTCGTCGCCGCCGGTGTAGTAGTCCCACAGCCGCTGGGGCTCCCAGCTCTGCTCACCCCCGGCGTCGGCGACCGACGCCAGGTAGTCGACCGAGAGACCCGCATCCGCAGGCTGAACGACCTCGGTGCGGTCATCGACCGTGACGGTGATGGGAGCGTCGACCTTGTCGGCCAGCCCCTCCTCCAACGCCTGCGCGGCCACGGCCTGCGTGCGGCCACCGATGTCGATGCCGGCGACGGTCGTGCCGCGCGGGACCTTGTCGCCCGCGGCGAGGTAGGCCGCGGCGTAGCCGCCACCGACCAGCAACGCCAGCCCCACCAGGACGAGCAGCACCACGCGACCCCCGTTGCGCTCACGGCGCGCGTCGGGCTCGCGCGCCGACTCATCCCACAGGCTCATCACCACATCCTACGAAGCACGCGCTCTCACCCCGGGAGGCGGCCCCTGCGCCCAGACGGCGCCGGCAGCGTCGCGACCGAGAAGATCAGCACGGCGACCCCGAAGCCCAGCAGCAGGTAGCCCTGCCCGTCGGCGGAGATGACGTAGTCGCCCTCGGGGCGCGGGACCGACAGGTAGGCCACCATGACGGCCCAGCCGGCACCGAACGACGTGCGCAGCCACCACCCGGGCGGCAGCGCCCACAGCGCCGCGGCGGTGGCGAGCACGCCGAGGAGGAGCCCCCACCACAGCGAGTGCAGCGCGACGGTCGCGAGCCCGACGGCCGCCCCGCCCACGAGCAGCGCGAGCGCCGACAGGACCTTCACCGAGCGCTCAGTGGTCAGCGGGGACGCCGGCGAACAGGTCGGTCTCGAGCCCGTCCTCGTTGACCTCACCCGGGCGGCCCTTGACGATCCGGAAGTATTCGATGCCCCACGCCGTCGCACCCACGTTGTTGGACAGCGCGAAGAACGGCCCGTCGGTAGTGATCTGCGTCCGGTGTGCTGCGAGGGCCGCCATCTTGTGGGGGTGGAACTCCTGCGCGTCGACCATGGCCGCGAGGTTCTCGTCGGCGGTGATGAACGGCGGCAGCGGCCCGTCGGGGTCCATGCCCTCGAAGCTCGTCGTGTCACCGGACTCGCGCAGGGCGCGCAACCCGGCGCGCATGCGGCTCGCGGACATGGCGCCCCAGTAGATCTTGGCGATCTCCCACGGCTCCCCCAGGTCGTGCCTGTACGACGGCACGGCGGCCAACTGGGCGGCATACATCGCCACGCGGTGGGCCTGGATGTGGTCGGGGTGTCCGTAGCCGCCGAACTCGTCGTAGGTCACGAGCACCTGCGGGCGCACCTCGCGGATGACCTCGACGAGGTGGGCGGCGGCCGCGGTCAGGTCGGCGTGCCAGAAGGCGTTGTCGTGCACCAGGTCGGCGGCGACCGCATGGCCGTCGTCGTGCCACTTCATGCCGGAGTCGCGGTAGGTGCCGAAGCCGCCGAGGAAGCGGTGGTCGGTCACGCCGAGCTCACGCATGGCCTCGGCCAGCTCGCCGCGGCGGTGCAGCCCGAGGCCGTCCTCCCGGTCGGCGGCGAGGTGCTCGAGCTCGGGCACCAAGATCTCGCCCATCTCGCCGGCCGTGCAGGTGACGAGCGTGACGCCGCGCCCCTCGGCGGCGTATTTCGCCATCGTGGCGCCCTGGCCGATGGACTCGTCGTCGGGGTGGGCGTGGACCAGCAGCAGCCGGTGGGCGGGGGGGCTCATGCCCGCCAGCCTAGTGAGGCCCACGGACGCTCCGGTCAGGTGCCGTCGCGATGGAGACGCTTGGGCTGGGTGGGCAGCTCGACGGGTGTGACGCCGGGCGGCGCAGCGACTGGCTCGTCGAGGTCGAGCCACCCGTCGAAGTCGTCGACGAGCACCTCGAGCACCAGCTCGGGCGCATCGGTGAGCACCGCCCACGGGTGGTCCTCGTCGTCGTCCTCACCCTGGAACGGCTCACGCAGGACGCTCGCCTCGAAGCCGTCGCGGGTCAGCCGCTGCGCGACCGCGCGGGCGTCGTCCTCGTCGAAGAGGATCGCGCGCAGCAACGGGGCCGTCTCCCCGAGCTGGCCGAGGTGATGGGCCAGCTCGGCGAGGAACGGCCGGTCGGGCTCGAGCCAGTCGACGTCGTGCAGCTCGTCGCGGCTCAGCCAGCGCAGCTCGTCGTGCTCGCTCGCCTCCGGCTCGCCCCGGGAGAGCCGCGCCAGCGCGACGATCAGCACGTAGGAGTCACCGATGACGCTCTGGCTCCTCAACCATTCGGTCACCTCGATGTCGCAGCCGAGCTCCTCGGCGACCTCCCGCTCGATCGCCCCCAGCGGGGTCTCCCCCACCTCCACCTTGCCGCCCGGCAGCTCCCACCGGCCCGCAGCCTCGGGTGGCGTCGTACGACGTGCGGCGAGGACGCGCGCGTGCCTCACGATGGCTGCTCCCACGACCTGTTGCATCGCATCATCGTAGGACCCACTCGAACGGACTCGGACAACGCTCATCGGTCTCGCGCCCGCACCAGGCGGGACCTAGGCACGCGCTTCCCACCTGGTCATTTGCCGCCCGAAACGCTCTCAGAAACTCTGATCAAGGATCTCTACTCTCACCCACTCTCACGTAGCGGGGAAAAGACTACTCCCATTTACTCTAAAAATGTTAGAGTAAATGTGTGTCGTCGAACCGCGTGGACTTCTGCCTCAACCTCCCGGCTCCTGATCGGGCGACCGGCCTCCTGGGGCTCCGCGAGGACCAATGGTTCGAACGCAAGTCGATTCGCGTCACTGCCCGTAGGTTTGCTGAAGCACTGACAGCGCTGGCCAACGCCGAGGGAGGCATCGTCGTCGTGGGCTTGAGTCAAGGCCGCGTCGAGGATATCGACGCGGAGACCAAGCAAGTCAACGAGCTTCGTCGCGCTCCGATGAGCCTGACATCGCCCCCCGTGCGCACCCACTTCGAGGAACTGTCAGTCGTCGACACGGAAGGAAGCCCGGCCACCCTGCTCGTGGCTCGTGTCTCCCCCGGGGAGACGGTGCACGAGATGAGCAACGGTGACGTCTACCTCCGCGTGGGCGACTCGAGCGTGAAGCTGGGACCGGCCGAGCGTCAGGAGCTGCTCTACGACCGCGGAAGCTCGCACTATGAAGCCCGGGCCCTTGCCGGCGTGAGCATGGCTGACCTCGACGTCGATTTGCTCGGTCACTTCCGTGACGCGATCGGCGCGGGCCCCGACAGCCCCTTCGAGCGTCAGCTCCACGCCCGGAGTCTGCTCACGTCCTCGGAAGAGGTGACTGTCGGCGCCTACCTGTTGTTCGCACCCAACCCGGGCCGATTGTTCCCCCATGCCCACGTGCGCGTGCTGCGTTATGACTCGACAGCTCGCGGCACGGGCGCACACCAGGCGCTCCTCGACGGCGGAGACATCCGCCTCGAGGCATCCATACCCCGGGTCATCGACGAGGCCAGCCGCCTCATCGACGCATGGGTTCCACGCCGACGCGCGCTCCAGGGAGATGGGCGCTTCGCGGCGACGCCCATCGTGCCGCGCGATGCCTGGCTCGAGGGGCTTGTGAATGCTGTCGTGCACCGTTCCTACAGCGCCGCCGGTGACCACATCCGCGTCGAGATCTTCCCGGACAGGATCGAGATCGAGAGTCCAGGCCGCTTTCCCGGGATCGTCAACCCCGAGCGCCCCCTCGACATCACGCGCTATGCGCGCAACCCGAGGATCGCGCGAGTGTGCGCCGACCTCGCGATCACCCAGGAGCTGGGAGAGGGAATCAGGCGGATCTTCGACGAGATGCGAGCGCACGGCTTGTCTGATCCGGTCTATCAGCAGACCGCTGGAAGTGTCCGACTGACCTTGGCAGCCATCGCGCGACTTGACCCCCGAGTGCAGACTCGGCTCCCCCGTGGCGCGAACACCGTGCTCCAGGCGCTGCGCGCCGCCGGACAGCCTCTGGGCACGGGGCAGATCGCCGATGCGGTTCAGCGCTCGCGACCCTGGGTATTGCGCGTGCTTACTGCCCTGCGCGAGGAAGAGCTTGTCGAATGGCGCGGCAACTCAGCCCGCGACCCACGCGCCACCTGGCAGCTTCGAGGGCTCTGAGGCTGCCACGCATCTCCGCCCTGGCTGCGGCCGACTACCGTCACCCCATGCCAGCACACCCCGGCCTCCACCTGACCCGCACCGAGGAGAACGTCGCCGCGATCGACGCCCTGGCAGCGCTCCTCGGCGGCCGGATCGGCCTGGAGACGATGCTGGGGGACCTCGACCGCCGGGGCCGGCGAGGGTTCGCACCCGGCCTCAAGGTGCACCGCTCCTTCACCTTCGACGCCGCCGACCGTCGTGACGAGCGCTGGTGGCCCCAAGGCATCAGCACCTCGGCCGATGCCTCCACCTCCGAGACGATCGGCGGCAGGAGGATCGTCGCGGTCTCCTGGTATGCCAAGAAGCTGCCCGGCGACGAGAGCGGCAACCACGGCTCGCGCCTCACGTTCTTCGACCTCGACACCCGCCGCTACCGCCACGTCCTGCTGGTCGTGCCCACGCTCGAGGACGGCCGCCTGGTCCTGGCTCCCCTGCGGGCGCACGCGGGCGGCATCGTCTGGTCCGGCCCCTACGTCCACGTCGCCGCCACGGCCAAGGGCTTCCACACCTGCCGCCTCGACGACCTGCTGCGGGTCACCGACGACCTGGCCGGTCCCGCGTCCGGCATCGGCATCGAGGACGACCGGGTGTCCTCCCACGGCTACCGCTATGTCCTGCCGGTGCGCTTCGCCTACAGCGCCGTGGCGGCCGACGGCGAGGAGCGGTTGCGCTACTCGTTCATGTCGCTCGATCGGGAGACCACGCCGCCGTCGTTGCTTGTGGGTGAATATGCCCGCGGCAAGCAGACCCGCCGCCTCGCGCGCTTCGCCCTCGACCCCGACACCCACCTGCTCTCGACGGCCGAGGACGGCCTCGCGCGCCCGGTCCTGCTCGACGACGGCACGCGGCGCATGCAGGGCGCCGTCATGGCCCGCGGCCGGCTGCACGTCACGACGTCGGAGGGCCCGTGGGGGCTGGGTTCGTTGTACGTCGGTCCGCCCGGCGCCCTGCGCCGGCACCGCTGGGCGACCCCGATGGGGCCCGAGGACATCACCTACTGGCCCTCGACCGACCTGCTGTGGTCGGTCTCCGAGCACCCGCGCCGGCGTTGGATCTATGCCGTGCGCCGCGCATCGCTCGACTGAGCAAACTGACCATGGGCCGAAATGCGACAGGCGGCCCGGGCCTCACTCTCGCAGCGGCGTGAGAGTGGAACCCGGGCCGCGTCTGTGCGTCCCGTCTTGGGGCAATGCTGCTAGGGGGATACGGAAGTAACCCCTGAGAGCTCGCTCCGGGGCACTAGGTGCCCCGGAGCTTCCTCACGTGGTGGTGCTAGATCAGCGAACCCGCTTCGGGTTCGTGACGTCACCCAGCGTGCGAGCAGTCTTGACGACCACCGCGACGTACTTGGTGAGGCGGTTCCCGTTGCGGTCCCGGACGATGAATGTCGCGTTGCCGAACGAGTTCAGGCCCTTGGTCTTGCCGACCTGGATCCGACGACCGTCGATCACCTTGAACAGTCGAACCTCAGCACCAGCGGCCGAGGACGGCGCGTTGACCTTCAGCTTGTCGTTGGCCGGGCCGTTGCTCACGCCGGTCAACTTGGCGACGATCTCGATCGGCGGCACCGGCGGCTGGGTGCCGTTGTCGACCGTGACCGTGTCGGTCAGCGTCTCGCTCTGGCCACTGCCGTCGGTGACGATGGCCGTGATGTTGACCGTGCCCTCGGTGCTGGCGACGAACGTGTAGTTCGCCTCACCGTTGGCGTTGGTGGTGCGGGACTCGGTCTCGCCACCACCCGCGCCGGAGCGGACGAACTCGACCTGGAGACCCTGAGCCGGGTTGCCGTTCTGGTCGAGCACGGTCACCGTCTCGGTCACCGCGGTGCCCGGGACAACAGTGCCCTCGGGGTTCGAGGAGATCGAGAAGTCGGAGGCAGCGAAGTCGATGCCCTCGAAGACCACGTCGGCCGTGTCGGTCAGCGTCTCGCCGTTGGCGACGGTTGCCGGGGCACCGTTCCCAGTCGCGGTCGTGTACCGGTAGGTGTCAGTGACCCAAGTCGCCGTCGCGGTGACGGTCTGTGCGCGGTCCGAGAACACCGAGATGTCGCCGGAGTTGTCGAAGTCAGAGAAACCACCGGTCGTCGAGGCGCCCGGCTTGTTCTCGGTGACGTTAACGAACTCGCCGCCCACGCGGTTGCCGAACTGGTCGGTGGTGACCAGGTCGAACAGAACCGACTGGTTGACAGAAGCAGGGTCAGTCGGGCCGCTCTGCTCAGCTGCCGGGGACTCGACGAGCTCGACCGTACCGCCGTTGAGCGGGTTGGCAGAGCTGTAGTCGACGTCCTCGGTGTCGGTGACCGTGCCAACCGTGGCGGTGACGATCGCCTTGACGAGACCGTCGTCGTCGAAGCCGGCGTCACGCTCGATGGCGACGCTGAACGAAGCGTCACCGGCCGAGTCAGTGGTAACCGTGATCGACTGGGTCAGGGACTTCAGTTCGCCGGCGTCCGCGCCCACGGCAGGAGCCGGGTCGTTGGTGCCGTCGGTGAAGAAGCCCTTGTCGACCGTCAGCGTGACCTGCGTGTTCGGAACGGCGGCGCCCCCAGCAGTGCGGAGCTGAACCGTACCGGCGACTGCCTGGCCAGGCGTCTTGTTGCCCGTGATGGCGACGATCGTGGCGACCGAGCCAGCAGGCGCGGCGCTCGTGGCGAAGACCACGTTCAGCGCGCCGGTGGAGTCAGCAGGACCGGCCGGGTCATCCCCGTCCTTGATGGGCGCGGCCGCGGTGGCGGTCAGCGTGCCCGTCTCGGCCGTGGGGGTGACGTTGGCCGGAACCGGCGGGTCGGTCAGCGAGACACTGAACGTTCCGTCAGCCTTGGTGACTGCAGTCACGCTGTCAGCGTCGACTCGAGTCGTGCCGCTCGGCTGCGTGGTGGAGAAGACCACGTCACCGGTCGGGGTGTACTCGACGTTGACCGTGCGACCACCCAGGGCACCCAGACCGCCCAGGAGCGCGAGCTTGCCGGAGTAGGTGTCAGAGGTGTTCACAGCCGACGATGCCGTGGGGGCCTCATCGAAGGTGATCTCAGACTCGTTCGTGTCGAACGTGAACGGGGTCCCCTGAATGAAGCCCGAACCCAGCACAGCCGGGCGGCGGACATTCAGCGTGTAGGTACCGACGTCGGTGCCCGAACCCGTAAACGGGATGGTGATGCGGCCGTTGGAGTCGGTCACACCGGCGGCCGCGGCGTAAGTCGACGGAGCGCCAGCAGGCGCAGCGCCAGCGGGGTCGAAGGTGTAGCTGTACTCGACCAACTCACCCGCAACGGGGTTGCCGTTCTGGTCCTTGATGACGGCGCGGAAGTCGTTGTCGTCGTCGAGCTCGTCGATGTCGTAGTCAGCGCGACCGGCGACGACGGGCTCCGCCACGAGCGAGGTGTTGACCGGCGTGTACGAGGTGATGGTGACGGGACCAGCGGTCTTCTCACCAGCGTTGGCGACACCGTCCGGGACTGCGTTCGTCTCGGCGATGAAGGTGTACGAGCCCGCGCCGAGCGTGAACTCCGCAACACCCTTGCCGTTCGTCCGCAGGGACGCCGCCCCCGGGGAGGGCTGCGGGTTGGTGTCAACGTCAGAGTCGTCGTCCGGCGTGGTGTAGTCGACGATCACCTTGGGGATCGGGTTGCCGTTCTGGTCCTTGACCGTCACGGTGACCTTGGTGCTGCCCGTGCCCGCAACCGTGTTCGAGGCTGCCGTGGCAGTGATGCTGTTGATGCTCTGGAGGTAGAGCGTCGAGGCCTCCACGTCGTCGGTGCTACCGGCACCAGTGACCGCACGCAGTGCGAGCTGGTTGCTCTCGGTACCGGGGGAGTAGGGGTAGCCCTTAATGTCGACGATGCCAAGGAAGGTCGCCGTGGTGTCGGCACCCTCAACGGGAGTCACCGTCGCCCCAGTGCCGCCAGGAGCGCCGGCGAACAGTGGAGAAACCGTGACGGCGCCAGCATCGTTCGAGTTGGTACCGGATACAGCAACCCACTGACTGCCAGTGTCGGCCGTGTAGGGGCTCTGGAAGACGCCGCGGGACCCCTCGGTCGCCAGCTCCACCGTCTGTGCGGTGGCGTTGGTGAGGAGCGTGGCAGCCTCCGTGTCGGTGTTGGTGAGGCCAGTGTTGGGAATGGCGATGAGGTCGACAGCCGTGACGCCAGCGCCAGCGTTGCCGTCCCACTCGACGACGAAGAGGCCGTCCGCGTTGCGAGCAACCGGGCCGCCGATGTTGACAGGGTCCCCGGCCGCGGGGGCGGTGGGGGCGTACTGGAATTGGATCGACGTGACGTTGGAGCCACCGGTCGCCGCGATCGAGACCGTGGTGTTGGTGCCGTCGTTCTTTGCCGACACGTCATTGACGGTCAGAATGTCGACCTTGTCGGCGCTCGCCAACGCGGCGGTTGCCTGAGTCGCGAGAGGGGTGGCCGAGGCCGAGGTGGCGATGAACGGGATGCCCGTTACCGCGAGAGCGGTGATGGCCGTGGTGGCCAGTCCCCGCTTGATGCCGCTGCTGTTCATGCGTGTTCCCTTCAGGAATGAATGTTGTTCGAGGACCCGAGGCCCTCTCGCGCCGGAGCCGGGTCCCAAGACGGGTGACCTGACTGTCGATGCAGTCAGCAACCTAAGGAGGGGTGAGTGAACGATTGGAATTGTTGTGACATGATCCAATCTCGACAACAAACGAGTGACCCGGGTCACCACACCGGCAGCGCGCAGTCAGTCCGCCCATCCAGGAGGCGTTCATCACCGGCACCAGGGGCCCCACGGTCAGTCCCTCGCGACGAGGCCGCCGCCTGCATCTCCCCGAGGACGTCTCGACGATCACGTCGACATCGATCCGTGTCGACCTCCGCGTCGCGTGGCTGCTGACCACGGCGCGGATCCTCGGTGGTGATCCCGCGCTTTCTCGGCGCGATGGCTTCATCTCACGCCTGGCTGAGCGTGGAACAGCGTTGGATGCGCCTCGCCTCTCCCGTGTGGAGTCGGGCAGCAGCGTGGCCCAGGCGAGCGTGCTGGATGGCTATGAGGACGTCCTTGGACTCACCTCCGGATTGCTGGCGGCCACGGTCGGCGGGCTGCGCCGCGGCTTCCAGAGCGCCGAGGCGCCGCGGGTCCGCAAGACCCCTGAGGTCGACGCCGACGCCGACTTCGACGCCCTCCTGGAGGCCGTCGCCAAGGGGGTCGTGACGGGTGCTCAGTGGCTCTCCGCGAGCCGTGCCCTTTGGTACTACGACCAGGTTTTCCTGCGTCACGACGACTGGTCCGCCCTCGCTTCGGCCCTGATCCGCGAGCTCGCGACCAGCGGTGGCATAGACCACGTGCGGCGCTTCGAGGCGGCCGTCGACTTCCTGCGCCACCCCTCCTCCCAGCGCCACGTCTCGCGCGCCCTGGGCAACTTCGTGATGGACCCGGACGCCCAGGTCGTGGCCCCGGTGCTCAACCTGCTCGGCGAGGTGACCGACCGAGCCGCCAGCGACCTCGTGCTCCGCCTGCTGTCGTCGCCGTCGAGGAACCTGCGCCGCGCGGCGACCTCCGTCGCGGCGACCAAGGTCGCCCGCGGGCACTTCGACGCCCAGGCCCTGCCCGAGCTGGAGCGCCACCTCGAGCGGCAGCTCTCCCGTGGTCTCGACCTCGACGCCGGCCTCGACACGCTCGACCTCGCCGTACACGTCCCGCGCACCTCCTGGGAGGCCGTCGAGAGCCGGCTCCGTGACCCCGTCGCGACCGCCATGGTGGTCCGCGTGCGCTCCACCCGGGAGCTGATCACCTCGCGCAAGGCGGCCTCGCTCGCCACCGAGGTGGCCACCGCGATCCAGGACGCCACCCCGACCCACCACCCCATCGAGACCGACATGATGCTCCACCGGCTCGTCCGCGAGGCGTTGGTCCACACGCACAAGGCGCGACGTCACCACGCGGCCCTGCTGCTGTCCGCGAGCCCCTACGGTCCGGCGACGGCCGACCAGGTCCTCGCCCTGACGCACCACCGCGACGAGTTCATCGCCGCCCGCGCCTGGGCGATGCTCATGCGCCTGCCCTGCCCCACGCCGCCGACCGGTCCCCGTCAGCGCACCGTGGACGCCATGCCCGACCGTCACCTGGCACGGGTGCTCATCAACGTCGGCATCCACGACCGTCCGCTCGACCCCGCCACGGCGGCCGGCCTGGCCGCCCGTCTGCCCGCCCGGCGCCGGTCGGAGCACCATGGCGTCCTCTTCGCGCTCGGCATGCACGGCTCACCCGAGCTCGAGCGGTTGAGCGAGCACGCGGACGACGGCGTACGACGAGCAGCGGCGTGGTGGCTGCTCCAGGGCGGCGCGACGCGCGACGACGACTCGGCCGCTCAGCGCGGCAGTCGGGCCAACTGACGGCTCTGGGCGACCAGGCGGTCTTCTGCGTCCCAGACCTCGCAGTCCTCCTCGAACATCCCACCGGCGACGTTGCGGCTCACGTGTCGCACGCGCAGCCAGCCGGGGGCGGGCTTGGCACGCACGTGGGCGGTGAGCTCCAAGGTGGGCGCCCACCCGATGCCTTTGGTGTTGAACGTGACCGGCGGGAGCGCGTCGACGACGAGCAGCAGGGAGATCGGGTCGGGCTCGCGGCCGTCCTCGAGCCGGAACCACGCCGCCATCTCCGCGACCCCGGTCGGCGCCCCGAGCGCCCAGCCGACGTGCTCGGGGTGGAAGCGCATGTCGAAGCGCCCCATCAGCGGCGCGATCCGGCGCACCTCCTCCGGCGCCATCGTGTTGGGCACGCACTGCTCCAGCGGCGGCAGGTCGAAGGGCAACGCGGTGGTCTGCACGTCGTCGGCGCCGCGGTCGAGGTCGCCATACGTCGCGAGAGCGGCGATGCGCGCCTCTCCCCCCTGGCTCAGCTCGGCCGAGGCAACCGACACGGTGCCGCCGGAGCGGCGTACGTCCACCTGGACCTGCGCCGGGCCGGGCACCGAGGCGGCGAGGTAGTAGGCACTGATGGCCAGCGGGTCGGGCTTGTCGGGCATCTCCGCGCGCAGCGCGTTGCCGATGACGGCGAGCAGGTAGCCGCCGTTGACGCCACCCCCGACCACCCACCCGGGGTCGAGCACCGCGTCGTAGCGCCCCCCGCCCCGGGGGTTCACCGCGGTGGTCGAGTCGAAAACGGAAGCCATGCGCCGGAGCCTAGGGGGCGCCCGTGGGCCACGATGGAGTGCATGGACCCCGTCTACGGGCGCGGCGAGGAGCCGGACCCGCGCTACACGCTGGCCAACGAACGCACGTTCCTGGCCTGGGTGCGTACGACGCTCGCGATGCTGGCCGGCTCCGTGGCGCTGCACTCGCTGGGCAACGCCTGCGAACGACTGGCTGCGCAGCGTGCTCGTCGTGGTGCTGGCGCTCCTCGGCGGGCTGCTGACCGCACTCGCGTTCGTCCGGTGGGCGCGGGTCGAGCGGGCGATGCGGCTGCGCGAGCCGCTGCCGCACTTCACCCTCGGGCTGGTCGTGACCGTGGCGATGGTCGCCGTCTCGGTGCTGATCGCGGTGTCGTTCGCGGTGTGAGGCTCAGCCGGTGACGGTCCTGACGATCGCGACATCTGAGCGCTATACTGCTCAATCGAGCATGATTTCGCTCAACTCAGAGGTGCTGCGATGGATCTGTCCCACCCGCTCTCGTCCGTAATACCTAGCGCGCATGGACCGGTGTTGACGGTGCTCGCCCGCACCAGCGAGCCCCTGAGCGGTCGGAAGGTCGCCGAGCTGACCGATGGGAGGGTCAGCCAGCGACGGGCCAACGACATTCTCGGCGAGCTTGCGACCGCTGGTGTCGCGCTCTGCGAGGACCGGCCGCCGTCGAAGCTGTACCGGCTCAACCATGAGCACGTGGCCGCGCCCGGCATCCTCGCGCTCATCGACATGTGGGGTGCGCTCCTGCAGCGGATCCGCCACGAGATCGCGACGTGGGAGATCCAGCCGGGCGCGGCGTGCCTCTTCGGCTCCGCTGCACGGGGAGCAGCCACGGCTGGCAGCGACATCGACCTGCTGCTCGTCCGCAGCGATCAAGGCGAAGCGCGCGTCGATGACCCCCGCTGGCTCGACCAGGTGGAGCAGCTCGTCTCGCACGTCCACGCCTGGTCCGGCAACGAGTGCGAGATCTTGGAGCTCAGCCTTGATGAGCTCGAGCGGTCCGTGCTGGACAACGATCGGCTCGTCGTTGACTTGCGACAAGATGCGATCGTGTTGGCCGGCAAGGACGTCCGAGACCTGATGCGGCGGACGAAACCCGCGTGACCGCCCTGGATGATGCCCAGGCACACCTGGTGAAGGCCCGCGAGTTCCTGGAGGCGGCTCGTCTGGACCTGACGTGGAACCACGTCAATGCCGCAACTTCGAACGCGGTCATCTCCGGCATCAACTCCAAGGACGCCATCTGCCTGCGCCTCACCGGCACCACGCGCAAGAGAGACAACCACCACGACGCCGTCGCGGAACTCAAAGCCGCTGGACCTGCTGGTGCGGCCCTGGCCTCGACACTCGGTCGACTGCTGAAGCTGAAGACAAAGGCGCAGTATCAATCTCGTCTGGCGGCCCCAGGCGACGCCGCGAAGGCCATCGAGTGGGCGGGGCGGCTCCTCGACGAGGCCGAGACGGTCGTGACAGGTCGCTAGCCGGTGACAGTAACGGTCACCGTCGAGCCGGGTTCGACGACCGTGCCGGGACGTGGAGACGCACCCCAGACGAACCCCGGCGTGCTCCGCGACGGCTTCACGACGACCTTCGCCCGCAGCCCGGCCTCCGTCAGGGTCCGCACGTAGTTCTCCCCCGCCTTGCGCTGCTCGCCGTCGTAGTTGGCCGACGAGAACCCTGGGACCGCGACGAGCATGTCGAGGATGGAGATGCCCGCGAGCACGTCGGTGACCGCCTGCGCCGACACCGAGGACTGGGCGGCGAACATCACGTCGCGCTCGGGGAGGTAGACGCTGGCTCCATAGAGGCGACCGCCGAAACCACGGCCGCTCGAGGTCGGGGATCGCAGCGCAGCCTCTCCGTCTACCTCGACCGGCGTCCAGCCGTCGATCTCGTCCACGGCGTTGCGCTCGCGGATCGTCACGCTCGTCGTGTCGGCGGGAAAGGGGATGAGGCAGAGCGGGATGACTCCTTCGTCCACGACGACCGTGTCGCGGCTCGGCGTGCCACACCCGGTCGCGTTGGTGCCCCACGAGTCCGGGATGGCGATGACCGCCTGGCCGATGCCGGCCCAGCGCGTGCCTGCGGGAGATAAGTCGTCGGGCGGCTCCGGCTGGGGCGCCGGGGAGTCGGAGGCTGCGGGCGCCGGCTCGCGGGTGTCGGCGACGTCACCGGCCGGCCACAGCGCGACCCCGCCCGCGACCAGCGCGACGGCGGCTGCGGCGGCCAGCCCGGCGGCTCCCGACCTGCGGCGGCGGCGCGCGGTGCGGTGCAGGGCGGCGAGCGGGGGCGGGCCGACGCCTACGTCGGCGACGGAGCGCTCCAGGATCTCGGTCAGGTTGTCGTCGTTCACAGCGTCTCCTCGTGGTCGGCGAGATCGGGGTCGAGCGCCAGGGCCGCGAGGGCGCGGGAGAGGCGGCTCTTGACGGTGCCCGGCGCGACGCCGAGGACGCTCGCCATCTGGGCCTCGCTCAGGTGCGCGTAGTAACGGAGCACGACCGCGGCGCGCTGGTCGGCGGTGAGCCGGGCGAGCGCGCGGTCGACGCTGTCTCGGACGAGCACGTCGCGCGTCGGGTCGTCGCCCCCGTCCACAGCCCGCTCCGGCAGGTGCTCGGTCGGCTGCTCGCCGCGCCAGAGCCGGCGGCGGCTGTCGGTGAAGGTGTTGACGAGGACGCGGTAGACGTAGGCGTCGCGGTCATCGGCGCGACGGACGCGCGACCACGTGACCAGGCAGCGAGTGAGCGCGGTCTGGACGACGTCCTCGGCCTCGTGGCTGCTGCAGCCCAGGAGCACCGCAGCGCGCACCAGCCGCTGCCAGCGCGCGGCGACGAAGTCGTCGAACTCCGCGTCGTCACCGGTGTCCCGGTCCATGGCGCCTCCTCGTTGCTCCCTCACCTGCTGCGACGAGTCGGAGGCGGCGTGGGGTTCCCGAGGATCGTGCCTGACATCGCAGAGGCGCGTCAGGGGTCGGTGAGGTCTCTCGTGCCGGTGGGGGTGACGAGCATGGTCTGGCCGTGGGGTTTTCGCCAGAGGAAGGTGCCGGGGGTGAGTTGTTGGTAGGTCCAGCCGGCGTGGGTCTTGAGTTGGTGGTGATGTCGACACAGTGGTGCGAGGTTGCATTCGCAGGTCACACCGGTCCTGGTGTGGGCGGTGAGGTGGTCCAGGTCGCAGGACCTGGACTTCTTTGTGCAGTGGGGGAAGACGCAGGTGGGGTTGCGGAGGCGGACCTTCTCGGCGGTGAGGAAGCTGGGGACGTAGGGGTCTGGCCCCTGGCGACCGTGGTGGCCGGTGTCTTCGCTGCCGTCGCAGTGGTCGTTGAGGTTGATCACGGGGCGGATGGTGATGTGGCGGTCGCCGCGGGTCAACCATTCTCGGATGCGGTCGGCGAGGAGGGTGTGGCCGGCCTCGTCGTGGGCGAGGAGCCCGCGGCCTTCGATGACGTCGTGGTCGAGGTGGACGTAGGCCACGATGCTCTTCGACGGCGGCGGTGGCTCGGTGTTGTTGATGAGCGCGAGTGCCCTGGTGGGGTCGGCGAGGATCCCGACCGCTTGGGAGCGCCTGACATCGAGGGACTCAAGTGAGCCGTCGCGCTTTAACGCTTCGGCGATGAGGGCGACGGCGGTGTCGAGGTCGTGAAGGTCGGCCCAGTCGGCGCGGATGGTCATCTCCGCGATCCCGGTATGACCGATGGATCTCTCGTCGAGGGTGACGTGGCGGTGTTCGAGGGCTTCGAGTGATGCGATCTCGACCTCTTCGGCGTGCAGGAGCAGCATCGCTTCGTCGATGAGGCGGTCGAGGGTGATCAACCCGGCGGTGCCGGCAACGGGGGGCGATGGCACGGTCGACGTGGGCGATGACATCTCTCGGTGCGCCGAGGACGGCGCCCGCGATGCGCCGGGCCCGCCACACCGGGACCTTCCCGGCCACCACTTTCGCGTAGACCCTCGGCATCCGGTGGCGGATCACCAGGCAGTCCCGCAGGAACGCCTTCCCGGCTGCGGTCGACATCGCGTTCGCTGTGGCGAAGGGGGCCGCGGCGGACCAGGCGATGGGGGGGATCCCGAACCACTGCACCTCATCAAGGTCACCGGTGACCGGGGACCCGTCGCCCATCGGCTCACCCGGGACGTAGGAAGCTCGTGGCGCCTTCCAGGACTGGTCGCCGGGGGTCTCGGGGTGGGCGTGGGCCCACGCGATCGCGAGGTGGAACGTGTCGAGCGCGGCAGCGTCTGCGGTGGCCTTCGCGGCACGGACCTGGCGGATCAGGTCAGTGGGTGTGGGCGCGTCGTCGGCGACCTCGTGGGGGTCGATCGCGGCGCCGGTCATGTGATGTCTCAGGACATCGGTGACAGTTCTGTCTCAAGACACTGGTGACACTTGGTGTCTCAGGACATCGGTGACGATTCAGTGTTCTTGCGAGGGCGGCCGCGCGGGCGTCCGTTGCCGACGTAGGTCACGCCAGGTGCGGGTCGGATGTGCTCGATGAGGATCTCGCCTTGCAGATCAGTGATGGTGATCTTGTCGCGGTCAGTGATGACCAGGACCTGCTGGAAGCCATGTCGTGCGTCGACCTTGTAGTGGACCTTGTCCACCATGAAGGTGCCGGCGCTGGTCAGGTTCTTGACGACGGTGTCGTCGGGCAGGTCCGACGGCACCGGTACCGGTGCTGGTGAGGGTTGGCGTTGGTGGACGCGGGGTCGGGTGAGCTGCTCACGGGTGGGTCGTGGCGCCTCGGCCTTCTCGGTGGCCTGCCACGCGGTCAGCGGTGTGATGCGACCGGGCAGTCCTTGGTGGGGGCGCTCGGTGTTGTAGACGACGTCGAAGGTCTCGACCTGGGTTTGCAGCTCGGCCAACGAGGCGGCGAGTGGCTGCTTGTCCAGGAAGCGGAACAAGGTCTGATGGAAGCGTTCGTTCTTGCCTTGGGTGGTCGGCTTGTACGGCTTGCCGGTGATCGGTTGCACGCCCAGGGCCATGACGTGGGCGACGAGCTGGCCCAGGATTCCGCGCCGCGAGGGGTTGAGTGCGGGCCCGTTGTCGGACAGCAACCGTTGCGGCACACCATGAGCGGTGACTGCCTTGTCGAACACCGCGATCGCCGCTTCGGACGTTTCGCCCCACGCCACGTGAGAGGCGACTGCGAAGCGGGAGTGGTCGTCGATGAGCTGGAAGATCACGCACTTGCGTCCCCGGTCAGCACGTACTCGGTGGCATCCAGCTGCCAGCAAGCGTTCGGAGCTGGGTAGACGAACCGTCGCCAGGCCGATCGGGGCTTCTTCTTGGGCTCCAGCCGGGCGACGCCTGCTTCCCTGAAGATCCGGGCCAGCGATGCGATCGATGGCACGGGGTCCAGGCCCATCGCGCGCATCTTGTCGTGCACGCTGATCGGCCCGTGGTCCAACCCCGAGGACTCCATCGCGGCACGAACGGACAGGGCTTGTTCCTTGACCTCGTCAGTGATCTTGGTCGGACTGCTCCTAGGACGTCGGCTGCGGGGCTCGAGGGCAGTCGCAGCACCATCGGTGCGGGTCCTGGCACGGATCACGTAGAAGGTCTTGCGGGAGATCTCGTGCTCGGCACAGAAGGTGCTCACGGATCCGCGTGGCGCGTCATCGGGCCACTGGACTATTGCGAGACGGACACGGGGATCGACGGGGTCATTGGCGGTCGGCACCGGCCAAGACAGCCAGAAGTGTCACCACCAGACACATCCAGCGTGTCACCGATGTCCTGATGCAGAACTGTCACCGATGTCCTGCGACATGACATCGCGGCGCCGGTCATGCATCTAGTGTAGTCGAAGAGACGTTCGGTTGACAATCAATATCCACATGAATTCCACGCTGAATTCTAGTGGCGAGCACCGACGGAGGCTCAGCCCGCGAACGGCGCGTGTCGGGCCACGCTGAGCTTGGCCGGTCAGGCGAGGGCGGCGGCCCGAGACCTGACGGAGAGCTCGTCCGGCGCCCGGCCGGCGCCGGTGGTCCAGGCGATCGTGCCGGTCTCGGCGTCGGCCCGAACGTGGCAGAACAGGTTGTCGTCGGTCATGAGTGGCTCGAAGACGGGCCCACACATCAGCGACTCCATGTCGATGATCTTGACCTCGGTCGTGTCGAACGTGACCTCGAGGACGGCGCGACCCAGAACGCAGACCCCGGTCACGACGACCAAGGCCGGGTCGACTGCCCGTTGGACCATGCCGGAGTCACCATGCCGGTCCCCCTTACCCAGTTCTCGATCGAGTCTCAGCTCAGACGCGCTCGTCGGCGGTGATCAGGAAGCCGTCGTCGGTGGGCTCGAGATAGATCCGGCGGGTCTCGGACTGGGTCGAGCCGTCGGTCCTGTAGGTCAGGGACACGTCTACGGTGGTGTCGTCGACGTCCTCGACACCGCCGACGCTGACGGCGTCGATGGTGCGCCAGAACCCGTCGTACTGGTCGAAGCCACCGAGGTTGGACTGGTAGCCCTCGGTGAACATCTCCCACGCCGCGCCGGTGTCGCCGGGCAGCAGGGAGTAGTAGCCCGCGACGAAGTCGCTCGGGCTCCCAGCATCGGGGGCGGGCTCCGGCTCGGGCTCCTCCTCGACCGGGGTCGTCGGGCTCCTCGGGCGTCGGCTCCGGCTCCGGCTCCGCCGACTCGCTCGGGGTCGGATCAGCGGACGGCTGCCTGCCCTGCGGCCGACCCGACAAGCCCGACGAGCCCGACGACCTGGGATCGGCGGCCGCGGGCTCGGTCTCGTCGTCGTCGGTCATCGCCCACGCCGTGCCGCCCAGCAGGAGCAGGACGAGGACGGCCGCGAGGACCCACGGCGTACGACGGCGACGGTCACCCGCACCACCCGCCGACGGCACGGGCGCAGGCACGGGCGCAAGGTGCTCGGGCGACGGCGCCGCGAAGACCGCTATCCGGTCCGGGGGCGGCGCGGGGACGGGAGCGCCGGCGTGACGGTCGTTGACCTGGTGCAACGCGTGCGCGCAGTCGGCCATGCTCCAGCGGGCGGCGACGTCGGTGTCCATCATCCGGCGGATCGGCTGACGCAGCGGCCCGGCGCGCTCGGGCAACGGAGGGGGCTCGGTGGCGATGCCGGCGAGGACGGCGAGGGCGTTGCCCTGCGAGGGATAAGGACCGTGGCCCTCGACGGCGGCGAAGAGCGTGGCGCCGAGGGCCCACACGTCCGAGGCCGGCGAGGCGTCGGCGCCGCGGGCGAGCTCGGGGGCGAAGTAGGCCGGCGTGCCGACCATCAGGCCGGTCTGGGTGAGCTGGTCGTCGGCCAGGCTGCGGGCGATGCCGAAGTCGGAGATCTTGGCGACGTCGTCGTCGGTGACCAGGATGTTGCCGGGCTTGACGTCGCGATGCACCATCCCGAGCGCGTGCGCCGCGGCCAGCCCGTCGGCGACCTGGGCGCCGATCCGCGCAGCCCTGATGGGGTCCATGGGCCCCTCGGCGGCGGTGATCTCCGACAGGGTGCGGCCGGGGACATATTCCATCACCAGCCACAGGTGCTCCCCCTCCTCCACCGCGTCGTAGACCGCGACGACGTTGCGGTGGTTGAGCGCGGCGGTGGAGCGGGCCTCGCGCATTGCGCGGGCCAGGTGCGGCAGCGACTCACCGGGCAGGTGTCCGACGCGCTTGATCGCCACCTCGCGACCGAGCCGCTCGTCGTGGGCCAGCCAGACGCTGCCCATCCCTCCCCTGCCGACCTCACGGTCGAGGCGGTAGCGACCGGCGAGCGGTCCGCGGGAGGAGTCAGGGGTGCGTGGGTCCATCAGGGAGAGGTACCCACGCCGTGAGGTCCCCACACGTCCGCGTCTCGCCCGACGTCGTACCGGCCAACTGGCATAGGCCGCACGAGACCGCGGGGCCGTGCGCGGCCGGGCCCCCGCTGCCGTCCTATGCCCGTTTGAGCGTACGACGAGCCGCGCTGCCGGCGGGTGGGGATCAGGCCGCTCGGCGCTTGAGCGGCAGCAGGTGGGTCTTGCCCTCGCGCTCGGCGACCATCTGGGTGGCCTCGCGGTCGTAGCCGGCGGCCAGCTCGTGCACGGTCGCCATGTCGTCGTCGGCAACGGCGGTGTTGATCGCCGACACGTAGGAGGCGTGCAGTGCGTTGAGGTCGTCGATCAGGCGGGGCTTCAGGGTGCTGGTCATGCCTGGCTCAGCGCTCCGGCTGGTCGGTTCGTTCCCGATCGGACACCGAAGTGATCGATGTCAAGTGTTCGCGCTCGCCTCGTTCACCCGTCGAGCTGGTCGCGCAGCACCCGCTTGAGCAGCTTGCCGCTCTGGTTGCGCGGCAGCTCGTCGACGAAGTGGACGTGCTTGGGGATCTTGAAGGACGCGAGCGTCTTCCGGGCGTGCGTAGTCAGCGCCTCGGCATCGCCCGTGGCGCCAGGACGGAGCACGACCACCGCGGTCACCGCTTCGATCCAGCGCTCGTCGGGGGTGGCGATCACCGCGACCTCGGCGACGTCGGGGTGGGTGTAGAGCGCGTCCTCGACCTCGCGGCTGGCGACCAGCACCCCGCCGGTGTTGATGGCGTCCTTGATCCGGTCGACGACGGTGATGTAGCCGTGGGCGTCCATCGTGACCAGGTCGCCCGAGCGGAACCAGCCGTCGCGGAACGCATCGGCGGTGGCCTCGGGCGCCTCCCAGTAGCCCGTGCAGAGCTGGGGTGAGCGGTAGAGCAGCTCCCCCGGCGTACCGGCCGGCACCGGCGCGCCCTCCTCGTCGGCGACGAGCAGCTCGACGAAGAGCACCGAGCGGCCGCACGACTCGGGGCGCTCGGCGTGCTCGGCGGGCTGGAGGACGGTGGCCAGCGGACCGATCTCGGACTGGCCGAAGCAGTTGTAGAACTCCAGCTCGGGCAGCCGCTCCCGGAGCCGGTCGAGCACGGGCACCGGCATGATCGAGGCGCCGTAGAACGCCTTGCGCAGCGAGGACAGGTCGCGGGTCGCGAGGTCGGGGTGGTTGGACAGCGGCACCCAGACGGTCGGCGCGAGGAAGAGGGCCCCCAACCGATCCGACTCGATGCGGCGCATCAGCTCGGGCACGTCGGGGCGCACCATCAGCCGGTTGGTGGCGCCGACCGAGAGGTAGGGCATGAGGAACACGTGCATCCCCGCCGAGTGGTAGAGCGGCATGCAGTGCAGCGGGTCGTCGTCCTCGCCCATCGCGAGCGACACCACGCACGAGACGTATTCATGCACCAGCGCCCGGTGCGTCATCATCGCGCCCTTGGGGTTGCCGGTCGTGCCCGAGGTGTAGAGCAGCTGCACCAGGTCGGTGTCGACCACCGTCACGTCGATCGTCGGCACGTCGCCCGTCGACCACGACGGGAGGACCGCGTCGTCGGTGCCGTGCAGCACGAGGACCTGCTCGATGCTGTTGTTGCCGCGGCTGCGAGTGCCCTCCACGGCCTCGCGGAGGTCCGGGTCGACCAGCGCGACCCGGCTCCCCGACTGCGTGAGGATGTAGTCGAGCTCGCTGCCCGTCAGCGCGTAGTTGACCGGCACGTGCACCAGCCCCGCCCGGGCACAGCCGAGGTAGGCCAGCAGGTAGGCGTCCGAGTTGGCCCCCACCGTCGCCACCCGGTCTCCGGCGACGAGCCCCAGCCCCAGGAGGTACGCCGCGGCGCGCGACGTCGCCGCGTCGAGCTCGGCGTAGGTCCAGCTGCGTCCCTCGAACTCCAGCGCGACCCGGTCGGGCACCCGCACCGCGCTGCGGTGCAGGACGTCGTCGACGGTGCTGGAGCGGGGGTCGGTCATGGGTCCTCCGAGGCGGGCGTTCGGCTGTGACGGCGGTCACCGCCAGGCTAGTCGCCGTGGAGGCGTGGCACCGCCTGCGAGCATGACCCGCATGCGTGCCGTCGTCCTCGACCAGTTCCGCGGACCTGTGTCGGTGCGCGAGGTGCCCGAGCCGTCGGCTCCGGCCGGTGGGGTCGTGGTGCGGGTGCACGCGACCGGGCTGTGCCGCAGCGACTGGCACGCGTGGGCCGGCCACGACTCCGGGGTGACGCTCCCCCACGTGCCGGGCCACGAGCTCGCGGGCGTCGTGGCAGAGGTCGGCGCCGGCGTAGAGCATTGGCAGGTCGGCGACCGGGTGACGGCGCCGTTCGTCTGCGGTTGCGGCGAGTGCACGTGGTGCCGCGCCGGCGAGGCCCAGGTGTGTCCCGACCAGACCCAGCCGGGCTTCACGCACTGGGGGTCCTACGCCGAGCTGGTCGTGCTGCACGCGGCCGACCACAACCTCGTGGCGATCCCGGACGGCGTCGACGACGCGGCTGCGGCCAGCCTGGGCTGCCGGTTCGCCACCTCCTACCGCGCGCTGACCGCGCGGGCGCGCGTGCAGCCCGGCGAGTGGGTGACGGTCGTCGGCGTGGGCGGGGTCGGCCTCAGTGCGGTCATGATCGCGGTCGCCGCCGGCGCCCGGGTGATCGCCGTCGATCGCAACGCCGGCGCGCTCTCGCTCGCCACGCGGCTCGGCGCCGAGCACGTGGTGCTCGCGGACGGGGACGCCGTACCGACTCGGGTGCAGGAGCTCACCGGTGGCGGCAGTCACGTGGCCCTCGACGCCGTCGGCTCCGCTGCGGCCCTGGCCGACTCGGTGCTCAGCCTGCGGCGTCGGGGACGACACGTGCAGGTCGGGCTGCTGGCGTCGGCACCGACCGTCCCGATGGACCGGGTGATCGCGTGGGAGCTCGACCTCCTGGGCAGCCACGGGATGGCGGCGGCGGACTATTCCGCGATGCTCGCGCTCGTGGCGTCCGGCGCGCTGGACCCCTCGCTGCTCCTCGAGCGCACGGTGACGCTCGACGAGGCCGCCCGGCTGCTGCCCGTCCTCGACTCCGCCTCACCGGCCGGCATCACGGTGGTCGACCCGCGGCTGGCGTAGGCGCGAGCCGTCGTGGTGGCCCCGGTGGAACTAGCCTGAGACGCATGGACTCCACGGCGAACGAACGCACGATGCTCGAGCAGATGCTGGACGTGCAGCGTGGCGAGATCGCCGCACTGCTCGAGGGGATCAACGAGTCGCAGGCCCGGGCCAGCCTGGTGCCGTCGCTGACGACGCTGCTCGGACTGGTCAAGCACGCGACCTTCGTGGAGCGGGTGTGGTTCCACTCCCGTGTTGCCGGGGTGCCGCGCGAGGAGCTCGCCATCCCGGTCACCGTCGACGAGAGCTTCGTGCTCGTCGACGAGGACACGGTCGACTCCGTGCGTGCGGCCTACCTCGAGGCGTGCGCCCGGTCGCGGGAGATCGCGGCCCAGCACGACCTCGACAACGAGTGGGAGTGGCACGGCCGCCCGGTCAGCCTGCGCTTCGTGCACCTCCAGCTCGTCCAGGAGCTAGCCCGGCACGCCGGCCACGGGGACATCCTGGTCGAGAAGCTGCGCGCAGCGGGCTGACCGCCGGCCCGCCGTCGTGGCAGCCGTCGTGGCAGCCGTCGTGGCAGCCGTCGTGGGAGCCGTCGTGGCAGCCGTCGTGGGAGCCGTCGGCGATACTGGATGACATGACGCAGAAGCGGATCCTCCGGGCCAACGCCAGGAAGCTGGCGCTCCAGCGTGACCGCATGACCCAGGATGCGTTCGCGAAGTATGCAGCCGACCCGGACGACCCAGACGTCCAGGACGTGATCGACCAGCTCGTCGAGGACGACCCGAGCGAGACCGCGCGTGAGCTCTTCGCCATCGCCGCCCGCCTGCTCCACGAGGTGGCCGACGCGACCGGCAGCTCCCCGGACCACGTGCTGGCCAGGATCTCCCGCGCCTAGATGCGGGCACGCTCCTCGGCCGAGGCTCTAGACTCAGGGTGATGAGTCGCCGCGGTGCAATCCCGATCAGGCGTGTCGCCGGAGCTTCCGCGGCACGCCTCTTGGTCGTGCTCGCGGCGCTGGCAGGTCTGTTCGCGATGCACGGCATGTCCGAGCACGGTGTCGCGCACCACGACTCGTCGTCCATGTCGGCGGAGTCCCCGTCAGGTGACGCGATGGCGATGGGCCTGGGCGCCGCCGCGTCCGTCGCAGACGCCGCCGCCGACGTCCAGACTGGTGCAGCTGTCACCGCCACGGCGGCGGGGGACCTGGTCGGCCACGGCGCGGACATGGCCATGACGCTGTGCCTCGCCGTTCTCGCCGGGCTGGTCCTGCTCCTGACCCGGGGACGAGGGTTGTGGGTCGGGCTCGTCATGCGGCCCATCGTCGCTGGGGCGGATGCGCGCATGGCCCGGACTGCTCGTGACCCTGTCCCGCCTGACCTGTTCGTCCTCTCCATCCAGAGGTGCTGAGGAGCACGTCCAGCAACCACGTCGCATGACGTGACGGCTGGACCACCGCATCCCTTCACACCCTTCGCGCTGCCCGCATCGCATGTTCGGCAGTGACCGTTCCTGGAAGAGAGACACCCCTGTGTTCACCCTTGTTGCATCCCGCAAGCTCGCCGTCGCGTTCGCGACCGCGGCCACTCTTGCCCTGTCCCTGACCGCGTGCGGCGGAGACGACCCTGCTGATGACCCGAGTGCCGTCCAGACCGCCGAGAACGGTGACGTCTTCAACGGCGCCGACGTGGCCTTCGCCTCCGACATGATCCCTCACCACACGCAGGCGATCGAGATGGTCGACCTCACCGAGGGCCGCACCCTCGACCCCGAGGTCCAGCAGATCGCCGACGCCATCCGCAACGCCCAGGCCCCCGAGATCGAGACCATGTCGGGATGGCTGACGTCCTGGGGCGAGGAGGTCCCCGAGACCTCCGAGGGCGGTCACGACATGTCGGACATGGGCGGCGACTCCGACGCGGACATGGGTTCGATGAGCGGCATGATGACCTCGGAGGACATGGCCGGCCTTGCGAACGCATCTGACGCGGAGTTCCAGGACATGTGGCTCTCCATGATGGTCGAGCACCACACCGGTGCCGTGGAGATGGCCGAGGCCGAGCAGGCCGATGGCGAGTTCGCTGACGCCGTCGCTCTCGCCGAGCAGATCGAGTCTTCGCAGACCGAGGAGATCGCCACCATGAAAGACCTTCTTTCTTCCTGACGCAACTCTGATCACGGGCGCACGGTGCCGGGACCACCACGGTGGCCCCGGCACCTGCCTCGGAGATTCCCGACCCCGCTCACAGACCGACCATGTCGAGGTGTCAACCGCATGTCAGGCCCGAAGATCATCACCACTCCACCATCGCCTGGATTGATGTCCCTGGTCCGGCGGCCCTCACGAGGCAGCGCGCTGATCATCGGCACGCTCGGGGTCACACTCATCGCTGCGTTGCTCTTCGCCGCCACTCGCGGCGACCAACACTCCACACCCAGGACCACCGCCGGCGTCGACGTGGGTCACATCCACGGCATCGGCGTCGACCCCGGCAGCGACCAGCTCTACATCGGAGCCCACCTCGGCACGTTCAGCGTCACCCCTGAGGGAACCGTGCAGCCGGTCGGAGTCGTGCGCAACGACACCATGGCCTTCACCGTCACCGGCCCCGGACGCTTCCTCGCCTCCGGGCACCCGGAGATCGGCACCGACCAGCCCGTCCACCTCGGCCTCATCGAGTCCCGCGACGCAGCCGCCACCTGGGAGTCCGTGTCGCTCGCCGGCGACGCCGACTTCCACGCCCTCGACACGGCTACCGGCGGACGCACCTGGGGTGCCGACTCGGCACGCGGACTGCTGCTGACCTCCACCGACACCCGATCGTGGGACACCGTGGCGTCAGGCCAGTTCATCGACGTCGCCGCCGACCCGGCCGGGCAGGACATCGCCCTCGTCACCACCGGGACCGGTCAGCTCCGGTTCTACGACCCGACCGGCACGTCGACCGCGGTGCCCGACAGCCCGACACTCACCTTCATCGACTGGGCCGCCCCCGACCTCCTGGTCGGCCTCGGTCCGGACGGGACCGTCTTCGCCTCCACCAGCACCGCCTCCTCGTGGGAGCGAGTCGGGCAGGTGCCCGGTCGACCCAGCGCCCTCGAGGTCACCGACACCGGCTGGTACGCCGCCAGCGACCAGGGACTGTTCTCCTCGACCAGCTCCGGAAGCTCCTGGCAGCCGCTGTTCACCTACGACAGCGCGCCGTGAGCGGCGCCCACCGCAGAGCCCGCACGGACGCCAGGCGCCGGACATCACGGGCGCTGACCGGGGCAGCGGCCACCGCACTGGTGACCGTTGCCGCTGTCGTCTGGACCGACCAGACGACGACCCGTGGTGACGACACCGCTGTCCCCGTCCTGGAGGTCAACGCCGCGCAAGCACCTCGCTCCTCCCCGGGTCTGGGTCCGGAGACCCGGCCCCCCGACGTGCGGACCGACCCGACCTCCCAGGCGCGCACAGCACCTGCCGCCCTCCCGACGCCACTCGTGGCGCGCCTGCCCGAGGTGGGATCCGGGGAGTTCCTCGTGGCGGCAGGCTTGGGCCCGGTCACCGGCGCCGGCGTGCTGATGACCTACACGGTCGAGGTGGAACGAGAGGTGCCCGTCGAGCAGGACGCCGCCGCACGCGTCGTGGACCGGGTCCTGACCGATCCACGTGGATGGACTGCCACGGGCGCCCATGCCCTGGCCCGCGTCGAGACCAGCAGCGACATCCGCGTCCTCCTGGCCACCCCGGAGACCACCGACGCCCTGTGCGCCCCCCTGGACACCGGAGGCCGGCTCTCCTGCCGCAACGGTGACCTCGTCGTCCTCAACGCCTGGCGCTGGTTCAACGGAGCCCCGGCGTACGCCGACAGCCTGCGCGACTACCGCAGCTACCTCATCAGCCACGAAGTCGGGCACGCACTCGGCAACTCCCACGTCGCCTGTCCTGGTCCAGGACGTCCGGCGCCCGTGATGATGCAACAGACCAAGGGCCTCGGCGACTGCGTCGCCAACCCCTGGCCGACACCCTGACCAGCAGCCACGGCCGTTCAGTGGCCGGAGTGCTCGCTGTGATCAGGCGTGTCCGCCGGTGGCGGGGTATCGCCGACCGCGTCACCGGAGATGGCGGGGCCGATGACGAAGGCCGACAGCGAGAACATCGCGGCGAGGATGGCGAGCGCGATGGCGGGCGCCTTCCACGTGTCGAACCTGGTGTAGAGACGACGCAGCAGCGGTATCGAGAAGAGCAGCCCCAGCGCACCGAACAGCAGGTTGCCGCCCGCGCCCGTGACCAGGGTGGCGCCGAAGATGAGGCCGGCGTGATGCAACACGTGCGGAAGGAGCCCTAGCAGGGTCCCGACAACGGCCGAGATCGTGCGCCACGTCCTCTTCAGGATGCTCACGCCCGCTCTACGGCCGATCGATGCGTTCGTGAGATCCGTCGAGGTCCGACGGACGGCTCGAGGTCGAGCTCTGCTGACCCTGCGAGCTGTTGTCCTGCTGGCTCTGGCCGCCGCTCATCCCGCCGCGCATCATGAAGAACATCATCAGCGGACACGCCAGCACGAGCAGGAGGAAGGGGGAGACCCCTGCCCAGACTGCGATGGCAGCTCCTCCGACGACCGCGAGCACATATAGAGGGAAGTTATTGCTGTTGTTCACGAGATCCTCCAACACTGTCTGACGGGAACTCCCGTCCGTGACCAGACTTCCAGTCCGAGAACCACCTGCTCAGGGGCGAAGGTCCTCCTCGACCCGGGCATCGGCCTCGAGTGTTCAGAGCGTGTAGGAGAGGACGGCCATCATCCCCAGCTCCGCGTGGTAGGCGTTGTGGCAGTGCGTCATCCACTGCCCCGGGTTGTCGGCCTGCAGATCCACCGTGACCGTCTGCATCGGCAGGACGTTGACCGTGTCCTTGCGGACGCCTGTGCCCGTGCCACCTGCGAGCGCGAACGTGTGGCCATGGACGTGCATCGGGTGGAACATCATCGACCGGTTGGTCATCGTGATGCGAACTCGCTCGCCGGATGTGATGTCGAGTGGCTGCCGGTCGGCGAAGGTGGCGCCGTTGATGAGCCAGCGGCGCCCTCCGTCTGCCATCCCCAGGGTCATCTCCAGCTCGCGGTCGACGTCCTTGGCCGTCAGGGTGGCCCGGGCAGTAGGCACGAGGTCGCCGTAGGACAGGAGCCGCCCGTCGAGCTCGGTAGGGCGCGCCCCGGGGGCGGGAGCTGCACCCGGCGTCGAGCGCAGCACGGCCATCGCAGCCGGGTCCGGTTTCCCTTCGGGTGCGGCGACGACCGGGAAGACGCCGTCACCGACCTCGACCACGACGTCGTAGCGCTCGCCCATCCCCAGGATGAGCGTGTCGACCTCGAGCGGCTCGACGCCGTAGCCGTCGGTGTGGGTCACGCTCAACCGGTGCCCGCCGACAGCGAACCTGTAGGCCGTGTCGCCACTGGCGTTGATGAGGCGAAAACGGATCCGCCGACCCGGCGCCGAGGTGATCGTGACCGGATCTTGAGGCAGGCGTCCGTTGATCAGGTGCGCGGGGTAGGCGACGTCGCCGGTGTCCGCGCCGAGTGGCGCGTCCGAGGAGACGCCCCCCATGCCGCCACCCATTCCATCCATGCCATCCATGCCGCCCATGCCTGCCATGGAGCCCATCCCGTCGCGGGCGAAGCCGGCGAGGATCTTCGTCGGGGACTGCCCCCAGCCATCGGTCCAGTCGTCGAGGACCAGGACGACCTCTTCGTCGTAGCCGCCGGGTTCGTCGGGGTCCTCCACGATGAGGGCGGCCTGCATGCCGTAGTCGAGCTGGATCCCGGCATGCGGGTGGAACCAGTAGGTGCCGGGGTCGGGGACCACGAAGCTGTAGTCGAACGCCTCCTCAGGGGCGACCGCGGGCATGGTGAGGTCAGGGACGCCGTCCATGTCGTTGCGCAGCGCGAGGCCGTGCCAGTGCACCGTGGTCGGATCGGGAAGCTGGTTCACCAGACGGACCTGCAACAGGTCACCGGCGCCGACCCTGATCTCTGGACCCGGAACTGATCCGTCATAGGCCCACGTGGACACGACACGTCCACCGAGGTCCACGGTGGAGGGGGCAGCGGTGAGGGTGCGCTGGACCACCTTGCCGGAGGTGGAACGCGCCGCTTCGACCCTCGCGACCGCGGTGGATCCAGGGACGACCAGGGTCCGGGACTGCTGATCGAGGAGCTGGATCCCGGCATAGCTGCCGCCGACCGCAACCGCAGCGAGCCCACCGAGCTGGAAGACCTGTCGTCGGCTCAGCGACCTCGGCCCGGTGCGGGAAGCGGTCCTCACAACGGCGATTGGCCGTGCAGCGTGGCCAACCGGCTCGCGAACTCGGTCTCGTCGATCTCACCCCGAGCGAAACGCTCGGCCAGCACCTGCTGGGCCGTGCGGTGCGCTGGCACCATCCCACCGGCGGAGCGGTCCTGCCGGCTGGGCTGGCGCAGCACGAAAGCGAATGCGGCGATGATCGCGCCCCAGAAGACCAGCATCCCGAGAACCATCAGCACGTATCCGGCCCCACTGTCTGCCCAGCCGCCGTCGCCGTTCCAGTACATCATCGTCGTCTCCCTCATCTCGGGTGCCGACACCATCGAGTTGCCGGTCCCCTGAGCCTTGCCGCACTCGTCCGGACCCGACAGGGCCCTTTGGCTCCACTGCTAGGGACTTGAGACTTCGGGAGCGCAACCCCACCCCGGCTATCCTCGCCGCGTGCGCCGCCCCACCTCTGTCATCACCCTGCGCCGCCCGGCGCGGCGGCTGGTGGCGATCCTGACTCTCCTCGGCCTCGGTCTGGTGTGCGCCGGCCCCGGTCTGGTCGACGGGGGGGCATCCTCGAGCGACCACGCCATGTCATCGGCCATGTCATCGGCCATGTCATCGGCGGAAACCGAGTCGATGACGGACATGGGTGCGGGTGCGTGCGACGGCCTCTGTGCCTCCGAATCGGCGACCAGCTGCGTGCAAGCGGCGGATGCCACGCCCATCCACCCAGGGGGACTGCAGCAGCCGGTGCGACCTGAGCGGCGACTGCACATCTCTGCCACCGGTCCCCGCGCGGACTCGGTGCACCACGGACCCGGCGGCTGGCACGGGTGGTCCTCGGTGAGTGCGACCTCGTTGTGCGTGTGGAGGGTGTGACAGGTCGCTCGGCCCCAGGCTGAGCCACCGCCACCTCTCCCGATACCTCACCGTCACCACGTGACGAACACGACTTCGAAGGACGGAACCACCATGGACATGCAGATGAGCAACCGCGTACCTGACTGGCTCACCCCTCTCGCGTGGGCCTACATCGCCCTCGCGCTCCTCACGGCAGCCGCGATCGGCTACGACATCTACGCGCGCCAGCGGCGGCACGGCACCGTCGCAGCAGAACTGGTCTGGATCGCCTCGGCGCTCTACCTCGGACCGTTCGCGATCGCCCCCTACGCCAGGCACGGGCGCACACCGCGCACCACCGCCACGACCACGTCGTACGAGGCAACCAACCCGGCCTCCGGCCCGCAGCCCGTCGCCGTCGCTGGACTTCCCGGGGGCGGGGCCTCGGCCGTGGCGCACCTCGTCGGGGTTCCCCTGGTGATCGCCTCAGGCCTCACCATCGCCGGGATCAACCTGTGGGTCATGATCATCGTCATCGGGTTGCTCGCCATGACGTTTCTGTTCGCCTACGAACGCGCGTCTGCTCGCCACGGCTCCGGCACCCCGACCCCGCTCAGGGCGGCCGCCGCAGCAGCGATCCTGACGGTGTTGGCGTTCGACATCGGCATGGGCGGCTGGATGCTCCTGCTGCACTTCAACGAGTTCATGCCACCGGCCAGCGACGGAACTTTCTGGTTCCTCATGCAGGTCGGCATCATGCTCGGCCTCGTCACGGGCTACCCGGTCGTCGCCTGGCTTGCTCAGCGCCACCAGGTGGTTGCGCCGGCCTGACGTCTGACCTCGCAGCGCTGCGACCTGACGTCGCAGCGCTGCGCGTCCGACGGCTCAACAGGGCATGCCGTCCCAGTCATGGGCCCCCCGATGGACGCCCGGATTGTGGTCGCCACTCAGTCCCATGGTCTGCGCGCAGGAAGACACGTGCTGGCCGAAGTCGCCCGGCGCCGGTTCCGCCTGGGCGGCACCGGGTAGGGCGATCAGCAGGCCGAGCGCGAAAGGCAGGGCGACGAGCGTGGTCGTGTTCATGTCTGGACTCCTCAATGACTGAGGGACCGATCGGTCTCTCACGTCCAGCCTGCAGCGCACCGCGCCTCGTCATCAGGGTCCATGGTCCCGACGAGGCGGGACGAAACGCGCGCGATCAGAGCCGGTGGCTGGGTGAGGCCTCGAGGATCCTGAAGACGTGCCACTCAGAGCAACGAGAAGACGCAGAGGTAGGGAGTCACCTGGGCCATGGGATCTCCGGTTCGTCGAGCTCGGTGAGCGGTGAGACCATCCGGTGCTCGGGGGCCGGTCAGCTCTCGCAGGTCGTCTGCATCGGGGTTGACGTCGGCCACAGGGGTGCCCAGCTACGGAACAGCCGGATTCGGTAGAGCCGATCGAGGGTGCGGCCGTCGTACCGGCGTCGGCCGCCGGCACCGCGGACCGGAGCCAGGAGGCCGAGCTCCTCGTAGTAGCGCAGGGTGCGTTCGGTGACACCGGTACGTCGGGCAACGTCGCCGATGCCCCAACACTTGTCGGGGGCAGGGCTGGTCATGCCTCTCACGTGAGGACCTCACGTCACGTCAGGAGCAAGAGATCCGCGGGCGGCTGCCAAGATCGAGGGGTGAGCACCGCCGACATCAGAGACCGCCAGCTCCAGCGCTGCTGCGATGCGCTGGCCGCTGTGGATCCGGGCGCGGCGACACTGTGTGCAGGCTGGTCCGCGCACGACCTTGCGCTCCACCTGTTGCTGATCAAACGCGAGCCGCTGGCCTGGGCAGGCATGGTCGTGCCTCTGCTCGCCCCGCTCACGAGACAGCGCGCTGAACGGATCCGTCGCCGGTGGCCTTACGGAGATCTCATCGACCAGCTCCGCTCGGAGTCGGGTGCCATCGCCTGCATGCCCCTGGATCGCTGGGAGGACCACCGCCACGCACTGGGCGAGTACTACGTCCACACCCAGGATGTGGCCCGCCCTCACGGCGTCCTCCAGCCGGCTCCTGACGATGAGCTGCAGGAAGCGCTCTGGCTGCGGACCCGCGCCGCCGCCAGGGCCCTACGACGGCGGCTACCGGCCGGTCTGGTCCTGGAGCACCCCGACGGTCGCCGGGCTGCATCCGGCCGTGGCCGTCCCGAGGTCGTCGTCAGCGGCGCGCCCACTGAACTCATCTGCTGGGTCTACGGGCGACAGTCGATGGCGGCGGTGACGGTTCGGGAGGAGTAGACGGACCCTCAACGCGAGGTTCGTTGCGACAACTGGTCGAGCCCAAGCTGCTCCTCGGTGACCTCGATGGCTGATGCAGGGCCGGATTCACCATGCCCTCAGATTGCCCGGCAACAGCGAGACCCGGACAGTCACTTCCGGGCGTACCGCCGACCAGCTGGGCGATCACGACGAGAGCCCTCTGACGAGGGCGGCGTCGAACAGCGTCCGAGCGACCTGCTCGGCCTTCTCGGTCGCCGCGGCACCCACCGGCCTCGCCTCGTAGCGGTCCTGGTTGCGAGCGCGTCGCAGGCGGTCGAACTCTTGCGCCGCCCTTTTCGCGGGCGGTTTGTCGAAGACGGCACGCAGATACCGGCCGAGCGCATCGTGTTGGCCGGGCCCGTTGGTCGTCCGGAAGCCGTACGCCGCCAGCAGGGCCTCACCCGTGTCGTGACAGGCGTCGTAGGCGATGCCGTACCTGACGACGACACTGGTGAGCAGCGGCAGTTGGTTCAGTCGCTCCTCGGCCTGGCGCAGAAACGAGGTCGCACGCGCGACGTCTGCGGGCACGACATCGAGACGTCGCGCCTCGACCAAGGCGAGGACCGTCGCCTGCTGGACGCGGGTGAGCGGGGTCAGCGCCACGGCAGCTCCCCGATCACGGCGACAACCTTGCCGCTGCGCACGTTGTCCAGGAATCCGGAGCGCACGGCGAACTCCTCAGGGGTGAGGATCGTCGGGTTCACGGGACGGTGCACCGCGGCCTCGATCCGGGTGCACGCCTCGTAGACCGCGTCCACGTCGGGCTCACCGAGCACCATGACGTCAATGTCGTGCGGTGCCGGACCGGCCTCCCCGAGCATCCGCGCAGCGAAGGAGCCGTAGAGGAACGCCGACTCGATCCCGTCGATGCGGGCAAGCTCCTCGGCGAGGATCACCACCGGGCCGGTCGCGATCGTGAGGATCTCGCGCAAGGGGTTTACCAGCGGACTCTCGGCGTTGCCGCGGATCAGCCTCGTGCGGCCCACCTGTCGCTCGCTCAGGATGCCGGCACCCACCAGGCGCGCGACCTCACGGTGCGCGGTCGGGTAAGCCAGGCCGGCCCGTTTGGCCAGATCGGTGACGCTCAGTTCCTCGCCGGTGAGCAACAAGGTGGAGAGCAGTCGCGCCTGACCCTCCGACCGGAAGATCGGAGCGAGGAGTGGCGCCTCAGTTCTCATATAACTGAGATTATCCTCCATTATATCGACGGTCAACGGCACCCGCGCGTTCTCGGGACGGTCGGGCGTCGCGGACGATCGTCGGCCTCGGCTGGACTTCTTGCAGGCTACTTGCGGACGTCGGGCGGCGTCCGACCAGCAAGCAGCACAACGACCGTGTGCGCCTCACGGACCCGGCGTACGGACCCTTCGCTCATCTCCGTGGTCCGACGCCCGACGTCGAGTTCCCACCATCCCGCTGAATTACTTGCGGAGTCTGTACGGACCGAAGGGGCGGCAGATTGAGGGCAACGAGAGGACGGAGGACCTACTCATCGCCTCGCCCGGAGACTGCCGCCTCGATCGACTCCGGATCTCGTCGGACACCGATCACGGCAAGCACGTCGATCCGGTCGTTGCGCACGACGTAGACGGCCATGTACGGGAACCGCTTCAGCAGGACGCGGCGGTAAGGCTCAAACAGGACTGCTCCCGACTCGGGGAACATCTCGATGCGCTCGACCTGATCATCAAGGCGGGCCTCGAACCGTCCGGGGAGTGACGAATCGAACGCCTCGTAGTGCTCATAGATCGAGGCGAGGTCGTCCTCCACACCGGGGTGGAAGACCACTGGTCGAAGGGTCACGCCCGACGGGCGGCGAGCCGCGCCTTGAGTTCGCCCCAGGACAGGCCGATCGACGGGTCGGCCTCAAGCTCGGCGGCACGAGACCGGATCGTGGCCTTCTGCCGCTCGGTCACGGCGACCGGAACCGTGCCCTCGATGTACTCGACCAGCTCCAAGCGCTCATCGAGGCTCATCGCCTCGATCGCTGACTGGAGAGCGGGGTTCACCATGCCCATCACGATACGCCGCCTCGGCCGACGGCGGTCGATCCGTCAGAAGGGCCGCCCTTGATCATGCCGACGAACTCGGGTGGCCACGTCCCCCGCGGCTTCGACCCCGCCAGGCGCTTGGCGTCGGCGAACCGCGCTCATACCGGGGAGCCTAGGCGACTCCTCCGGCGACGTACGCACACCTGTGGCCCAACGCCGAGAGCCGGGTTCGGAACGCGTCAGCGCGGCTGAGGTCCTTGGCGCTGGTGAGGGCACTGTGAGGGCCGGCCGTGACTCTCAGGCGCTGACCTGCACGTTTACACGTTGAAGCGGAACGATCACGGGGGGTTTCGGCTGTAGTTGGTCATCGTTGGTCGAGGTCGAAAAACACGGTCTGACCTGCGGAAACGCGCTCTCAAGACCGTTGGAGGTCGTCGGCGATCGTCGGTCTCGGCCGAACTTCTTGCGGACTATTTGCGGACCGCTGGCGACGCGCGGTGGCTGCGTCAGGGACTGCCTCGATCTCGCCAGTAGCTCGGTCGGCGCTTGGCGTGAGCCACGACCACGATTGTCAACACGTCGTGCTCAACGAAGTAGACGACCCCTAAAGGGGAAGCCGGTCACGCCCTTCAAACGCACGACCGGCTGACGATCCCAACCACGCCGCCCAGGCCGCGGGGTCGTCGACGGCAGCGTCGATGGCTGCACGGACCGCTTCCGCGAAGCGGCCGACTACACCAGCCTCGCGGGCGTCGTACCAGTCGACGTCAGCAGCGAACTCGGTCTGGGCTTCCGGTTGGGAGTCGAAGGCGAGCGGTATGTGCTGTGGGCGGCCCGCCGGGCGGCGATGTCGGCACACACGGGTCAGTCCGGTTGGCTCGCTGCGACGAGGTCACCTTCAGCTGAGCGGAGATGATCCGACGCCGATGTCCGGGCAGCTTCTGCGCCGCTCTGCACGATGGCGTTCAGGATGCGCTCGTGGCCCTGACAGGCTCGTTCGATACGCCCCGGAGTTGAGATCACTTTCTCCGAGTAGATCGCATGATGTGGTCCGATTTGTTCATAAAGGCGACGAAGGAGTCCGATGTTCGATACCTGCGCTATGCGGTTGTGGAACTGGAAGTCCAGGGCCACGGGTACGGCTGGGCCACCTCGTCGTCCTCGACGCGCCGGGGGTGCGCGGCGAGTACATCGAACTGATGTCGGAACTGCCGTTTGACATCATCCAGCCCGACGCGGCCTCACCGGATGTAGCGGCTTCGATGTGGATCGTCGGTATGGGTGTGGACCGCCGACATCGCACCCGTGGCCGCGTCCACACCTATGTTCGCCGGCACCAGAACCTGCTGGCCGCCGATGACAACCTGAAGCTGAGGGTGGTAACGCTCAGCCATACCCATCGGCCCCAGATCCAGGCCAGCAGCTTTGACGCGGCCAGTCACGTCGGTCGGCGCCGGCCACGACGGCACCCCCGATCCGTGGGATCCCACAGCACCAGTCAGTGGATGTCCTGATGGACCGCTGGACCCGTCCCCAGGCGAGTCGTTGCCGCAACCGGCAACCGTGACGTGAATCGCCCCGGGTCTGATGGAGGCTCTCAATCCATGGAGGATGAGAGTCATGGCAGCACCCAGGAAGTACCCCGACGAGTTGCGTGAGCGAGCCACCCGGATGGCGGTGGAACTGCGGGCGGACCCGGCGACGAAGCAGGGCGCGATCGCGCGTGTGGCCGAGCAGCTCGGCATGCATCCCGAGACCCTGCGTAACTGGGTCCGGCAGGCCGAGGTCGACGGCGGTGTCCGGCCAGGCACCACCACCAGCGACGCGCACCGGTTGGCCGAGCTTGAGCGGGAGAACCGCGAGCTGCGCCGCGCGAACCACATCTTGAGGACGGCGTGGTCGGCCTGACCCTGCCCGCGGCCAGGGACCTCGCGCAGTACGGCATCCGGGTGTTGACCATCGCGTCCGGAATCGTCGAGACGCCGATGCTGGCGACCGTCTCGGAGGAGTTCCGGGCCGGGCTCGCCGCCGGTATCCCGTTCCCGCAACGGCTCGGACGCCCGGACGAGTACGCGGACCTGGCGCTGTCGCTCATCGACCTCGACTACCTCAACGGGGAGACCATCCGGCTGGACGGTGCGCTGCGGATGGCTCCGCGCTGATCAGCGGGTCACGAAGCGGGCGATCAGCGTCTGGGCCTCGTGGCCCTTCACCATCTCGGTGATCGTGCGCGCTTCCTCCGCACCGGTCTCTGCGCGCGACATGTCCCATCCCTGGCGCAGCAGCCGTCGTACGTTCCCCAGGGCCGTCGCCGGGCCGGCGGCGAACCCGGCAGCCAGGTCACGGGCCCAGGCCACGGGATCGGCGACGACCTCCGAGACCAGTCCCCAGTCGAGCGCCTCCGCGGCCGTGGCCGGCTTGCCGGTGAGGGCGAAGGTGAGCGCTCGCTGCTGACCGACAGCACGGGGTAGGAGATACGACACTCCGCAGTCGGGGGTGAAGCCGATGCCTGGGTAGGCGAACACGAACTTCGTCGCGGCCGCGGACACGATCACGTCGCAGCTGAGCATCAGGGCCAACCCCGCCCCGGCGACGGCGCCCTGCACTGCGGCGACGACGGGCTTCTCGATCGCCGCCAGCGCCTGGAATGCCGCGTCGAGCTCGACCGCCAGTCGGTGGATGTAGGCCGGCTGGTCGGGAGCCGACGCGAAGGAGGCCACGTCGCCCCCGGCGCAGAACCGCGGCCCCGCTCCGGTGACCAGGAGCGCCCGGGCCTCGACGTCCGTCGCGGCCCTGTCCACCGCGGCAGCGAACTCCCGCGTGGTGTCGAGATCGAAGGCGTTGGCGGCGCCCGGGCGGTTGAGCTCGATGTGCGCTACGGCGTCGACGACCGTGTACTCCACGAGGGCCACCTCAGATCCTCCTGAAGAGCGCGGCCAGCGCCTGGCCGCCACCGATGCACATGGTTACGATGCCGAGCTCGAGGTCGCGGCGGACGAGGTCCTGGGCGACGCGGAGCGCCAGGATGGCGCCGGTTGCGCCAACCGGGTGGCCCAGGGCGATGGCGCCGCCGTACGGGTTGACCTTCGCCGGGTCCAGCTTGGCGTCGCGGATGACCGCGACGGCTTGCGAGGCAAACGCCTCGTTGAGCTCGATGGTGCCGATGTCGGCCGGAGAGGTGCCTGTCTTCTCGAAGAGCGCGTTGAGAGCCAGAACGGGTGCGTAGCCCATGAGTTCGGGCTCCATCGCGGCGGTCGCGACGGCTTCGAGGGAGACCAGCGGGGTGAGGCCACGCTCGAGGGCCGCCGACTCCCGCGCCAGCACCACGGCGGCGGCTCCGTCGTTGATGCCCGACGCGTTGCCGGCCGTGACCGAGCCGTCCTTGCTGAAGGCTGGGCGCAGGCTCGCCAGTGTCTCCACGGTGGTGCCGGGCTTGGGGTGCTCGTCCTCGCTCACCGTGAACGGTTTGCGACCGCCCACCTCGACCGCGACGATCTCTTCCGCGAACGCCGCCCTCGCCTCCGGCGTGGCGGCACGTCGCTGCGACTCAGCGGCGAACTCGTCCTGGGCCGCGCGAGAGATGCCGTACTTCGCGGCGACGTTCTCGGCCGTGACCCCCATGTGAATCCCATGGAACGGGTCGGTGAGTATCGCGACAGTCCCGTCCACGAGCGAACGGTCACCCAACCGGTACCCGTCGCGAGCGCCGAAGTCGTAGAAGGGCATCCGGGTCATCGACTCGTCACCGCCGGCGAGCGTGATGTCGAGCCCGTTCCAGCGCATCTCCATCGCCGCCGACCAGATGGCCTGCAGCCCGGACCCGCAGAGCCGGTTGACGGTGTACGCCGGCACGTTCGTCGGCAGACCGGCAGCCATCGAGACCCGGCGGGCGTTGTAGGCGTCCGGACCCACCTGTCCGATGCACCCCATCACGACTTCCTGCACGTCGTGGGCGGCGACGCTAGCTCGCTCAAGCGCGGCTCGGGAAGCGGTGGCGCCGAGTTCGAAGCCCGGGACGTCCTTGAACACCCCGCCGAAGCTGCCGATCGGAGTGCGGGCGCCATCGACGAGGACAATCTTCTCTTCGCTCATGATCCAATACTAGGACGTCCAACCAGTTTGGGGCGGCCATCTCATCACCGGGCGTGACCCACCGAATCCCAGTCGCGGCCCGATCCCAGGAGATGGAAGGCAACGCGCCAGAGCTGGTGCCACGCGAACCTGCCTGCGCTCTGATCGTCGACCGTCCCCCTCGAACACTGCGCGCTCACAAGCCCGCCGGCAATCGGTACGCACCGGCCGCCTGTCCATCACTGCAGCGAGCTGTCGCCAACCCTATGATGTCCAAGGATATGGGTCCCACTCCGGAGAACCGGTGCCGCCACCGAGAATGAGGTGCACGTGACGCGACGCCCGCGCGAGCGCGACCCCATCCGGGAGGCGCACCAGCAGTGGCTCGATCACGGCTGGTCGGAGGCGGCCGACGGAATGGCGATGGTGACCTCGCTGGTGCGGGTCCAGCAACTGCTGCTGGAGCGGATCGACGCAGTCCTGCGCCCTCTGGACCTCACCTTCGCGCGCTACGAGGCCCTCCGACTGCTCTCCTTCTCGAGCGCGGGCGCCATGCCCATGACCCGCCTCGGCTCGCTGCTGCAGGTCCATCCGTCCAGCGCGACCAGCGCAGTGGGTCGCTTGGAGCGTCAGGGTTTCGTACGCCGACTCGGCCAGGATGCGGACCGGCGAGTGGTTCTGGCCTCGATCGCCGAGGCCGGCCGCAACGTCGTCGAGCGCGCAACCGCCCAACTGAACACCACCGTCTTCGAACGCCCCCAGCTCGATCCCGAGGCGGTCACCACCCTGACCGCGCTGCTCACCGAGCTGCGCGTCAACGCTGGCGACCTGCCCGGCGGGTCACCCGGCTGAGCCGACCTCCGGGCGAGCTGGGGACACCGACACCATCAGGCCGATCCGGCCCTCCTGCACGACCTCGTCGCGCTGGTTGAGCACCGCGAAGGCTCGGTCCAGAACCCCGGCGTCTCCCGCGGAGGTGCGCCGGACCGCCAGGATCTCGACGCGGCACCGCAGCGTGTCCCCGACGAGGACCGGCCGGAGGAATCGCCAGTCGTCCACGCCGAGCAGCGCGATCGAGCACGCCTCGAAGACGCCGATCCGCGAGGCCAGGCCCATCGCGATCGACATGCCCAGGAGCCCGTGTGCGATCGGACGGCCGAACCGCCCAGCCGCTGCGGCGACCGCGTCGGTGTGCACCGGGTTGGTGTCCCAGCTCCAGGCAGCGAAGGAGGCCAGGTCGGTCTCGGTGATGGTCCGGCCCTGGCTCAGGAAGAGCTGGCCGGCGCGGAAGTCGTCGAAGTAGAAGGGGGCCGGGGTCAACGTCACGTTCCCAACTTAGTAGGACGTCCTACTATTGAATAGTAGGACATCCAAATACTTCCCTGCGAAGGTGCTCATGACCAACCTCCACGTCCCGACCCACCCCGTCCGCCTCGTGACGGCCTCGAGCCTGTTCGACGGTCACGACGCCTCGATCAACATCATGCGGCGGATCTTCCAGAGCCAGGGCGCGGAGGTGATCCACCTGGGTCACAACCGCTCCGTGCAGGAGGTCGTCGACGCCGCGCTCGACGAGGACGTGCAGGGCGTCGCGGTGTCGTCATACCAGGGCGGGCACATCGAGTACTTCGAGTACCTCGTCGAGTCGCTGCGCGCCCAGGGTGCCGGCCACGTCAAGGTCGTCGGGGGCGGCGGGGGTGTGATCGTCCACGACGAGATCGAGCGGCTGCGGGCCTCGGGGGTCACCATCTTCTCGCCGGAGGACGGCCAGCGGATGGGGCTGGTCGGGATGATCAACTCGGTCGTCGCCGACTGCGACGTCGACCTCTGGGCGGATCGGCAGGTCACCGCCGAGCAGATCCTGGCGGGCGAGCGGTCCGCCGTCGCGCGGGCCATCACCGGCGCTGAGCAGGGACGCCTGCCCGCCGACCTGCTCGAGCAGGTGCGGGCCGCCGCCCGGTCCCGTGCCACCCCCGTCCTCGGCATCACCGGAACCGGCGGGTCCGGGAAGTCCTCGCTCACCGATGAACTGGTCCGTCGGTTGCGCCTCGACCAGCAGGACAAGCTCCGGGTCGCGGTCATCGCCGTGGACCCGACCCGGCGCCGCGGCGGCGGGGCCCTGCTCGGCGACCGGATCCGGATGAACTCCATCGCGAGGTCGGGCGCCGGCGACTCGACCGTCTTCTTCCGCAGTCTTGCGACCCGGGGCGCCCACGAGCTGCCCGAGCACCTGGTCGACGTCATCGACGTGGTCAAGTCCGCGGGCTTCGACCTGGTCATCGTCGAGACTCCCGGCATCGGCCAGGGTGACGCGGCGATCGTGCCGTTCGTGGACCTGGCGATGTATGTGATGACGCCCGAGTTCGGTGCCGCGTCCCAGCTGGAGAAGATCGACATGCTCGACTTCGCCGACGTCGTGGCGATCAACAAGTTCGAGCGCCGCGGCGCCAAGGACGCGCTGCGTGACGTGGGCCGCCAGATGGTCCGCAACCGCGAGGCATTCGGCCAGCGCCCGGAGGACATGCCGGTCTTCGGGACCTCGGCGGCGACCTTCAACGACGACGGTGTGACCGCGCTCTACCAGCACCTGCGTGACCTGCTCGGCCGTGCGGGTCTGCCCGTCAGCGAGGGCACCCTGCCCGCGGTCGAGGTCCGTCACTCCTCCGGCATCCGTCAGGTGGTGCCGACCGACCGGGTCCGCTACCTCGCTGAGATCACCGAGACCGTCCGCGGCTACCACGCCCGCACCGACGAGCTGGCCGAGGCCGCGCGCCGGGTGCAGCGGCTGGCCGAGGTCAGCCGTGAGCTCGCCGAGGGCGACCACGGCGACGTCCCTGCCCTCCTTGAGAAGGCCCGCAAGGCCCTGCCCCGTGAGACCGTCGAGCAGATCGAGGCGTGGCCCGCAGTCGTGGCGTCCTACTCCGGCGACGAGCAGGTCACCCGGGTCCGCGACCGGGAGATCGTCACCACGCTGACGCGCGAGTCCTTGAGCGGCAACCGGATCCCCCGTGTCTCGCTGCCGAGGTACACCGACCACGGCGAGCTGGTCAGGTTCTGGCGCCGGGAGAACCTGCCGGGTTACTTTCCCTTCACCGCCGGGGTCTTCCCGTTCAAGCGTGACGGGGAGGACCCGGCCCGGATGTTCGCCGGCGAGGGCGATCCCGCGCGCACCAACCGCCGGTTCAAGATCCTCTCCGCCGACGGCGATGCCAAACGGCTCTCGACCGCGTTCGACTCGGTGACGCTCTACGGTCGCGACCCCGACCCACGACCCGACGTCTACGGCAAGGTCGGCACCTCCGGGGTTTCGGTCGCGACGCTCGACGACATGTCCGTTCTCTACGACGGCTTCGACCTGGTCTCGCCGACCACCTCGGTCTCGATGACGATCAACGGTCCCGCGCCGACCGTGCTCGCGTTCTTCCTCAACACCGTCATCGACCAGCAGGTCACCGCGTTCACCGAGCGCGAGGGCCGCGAACCGTCCGCCGAGGAGCACGCCGAGCTCACGTCGTACGCGTTGGCCAACGTGCGGGGCACCGTCCAGGCCGACATCCTCAAGGAGGACCAGGGCCAGAACACCTGCCTGTTCTCGACCGAGTTCTCGCTGCGGATGATGGCCGACATCCAGGAGTGGTTCATCGCCCACCAGATGCGGAACTTCTACTCGGTCTCCATCTCCGGCTACCACATCGCCGAGGCCGGGGCGAACCCCATCAGCCAGTTGGCCTTCACCCTGGCCAACGGGTTCACCTACGTCGAGGCCTACCTCGCGCGCGGCATGGACATCGACGACTTCGCGCCCAACCTCTCCTTCTTCTTCTCCAACGGCATGGACCCCGAGTACTCCGTGATCGGGCGCGTCGCCCGCCGGATCTGGGCCGTGGCGATGAAGGAGAAGTACGGCGCCAGCGAGCGTGCCCAGAAGCTGAAGTACCACGTGCAGACCTCCGGCCGGTCCCTGCACGCCCAGGAGATGGACTTCAACGACATCCGCACCACCCTGCAGGCGCTGATCGCGATCTACGACAACGCCAACTCGCTGCACACCAACGCCTACGACGAGGCCGTGACGACGCCGGGCGAGGAGTCGGTGCGCCGGGCCCTGGCCATCCAGATGATCATCAACAAGGAGTGGGGCCTGGCGATGAACGAGAACCCGCTCCAGGGCTCGTTCATCATCGAGGAGCTCACCGACCTCGTCGAGGCCGCCGTCCTGGCCGAGTTCGACGCCATCAACGAGCGCGGCGGGGTTCTCGGCGCGATGGAGACCGGCTACCAGCGCGGCCGGATCCAGGACGAGTCCATGCTCTACGAGCACCGCAAGCACGACGGCTCCCTGCCGATCATCGGCGTCAACACCTTCCGCAAGCCCGACGCCGACGGCACCCCGGCCCACGTCGAGCTGGCCCGCGCCACCGACGCCGAGAAGGAGTCCCAGCTGACCCGGGTCCACGCCTTCCAGACCAACCACACCGAGGAGTCCGCCCAAGCCCTCGACCGCCTCAAGCAGGCGGCCATCGCCGGCGAGAACGTCTTCGCCGTCCTCATGGACGCGGCTCGCGTGTGCACGCTGGGCCAGGTCACCGAGGCCTTCTTCGAGGTCGGCGGCCAGTACCGCCGGAACGTCTGACCGGAACAGGACCGAGATGGAATCCAGTACACCCTCCTATCCCGATGTGGCCAGTCTGCCCACGACCCTGAGCCGTGGAATCCCGGACTCGTTCGAGGACGCCAACGGCCACATGAACGTGCGCTACCACCTCGACCTGACGGTCCACGCCGTAGCCACGATGCTCAGACAGGTCGGTCTCACCGACGACTACCGGACCCGCACGGGCTGTGGCACGTTTGCGCTCGAGCACCACCTGAACTACTTCGCCGAGGTGCTCGTCGGGCACGACGTGACGGCCCACCTCAGGCTCTTCGAGCGCTCACCCAAGGTCGTGCACGGGATGGCGTTCCTCCTCGACCGGACGAGCGAGCGACTGGCGGCCACGCTCGAGTTCACCGTGGCCCATGTCGACCTGGGGACGCGCCGCGTCTCTCTGGCCAGTGCACATCGTCGACGCGATCGACCGGCTGGTCGCCGACGCTGCGGACCTGGCCTGGCGCGCTCCCGTCACCCGCGGGATGGGCGTGCGACGGAGCTGAGCCGCATGGCGCGGGCGATCTCGCGCCGGTAGCGCCTGGGATCCAGCTCGAGGCCGTAGCGGTCGGCCTCGGGGAAGTTGCGGGCCAGGAACGTGCGCTCCTGGGCGATGTCGTCCCGCATGTGCGACTCGTCGGGAAGGCCCACCTCGCCGCTCACCAGGGCGGCCACCCACTGGGCCTGCACGTCCATCATCGAGATGTTGGCGCCACCACTGACGTTGAAGAAGCCGACGAAGTAAAGCCCCGGCCACTGCACGTGGACGACCCGCCTATAGGCGTCGAGCCGGCGCCCGTCGACCGGCGAGACGTCGGGCGCCAGGAAGGGCAGGCTGAGCTCGTAGCCGGTCGCGGCGACCACCGTGTCCACCTGGACGCTGGTGCCGTCCGTGAAGCGGACGACGTCCCCCTCGACACCTGCGACGCCCGGCCGTACGACGATCCTCTGGTAGGCGACGTGCGCCATGAAGGTCGCATTGCTGGCGGGGTGCGTCCGGTTGGCCGGGGTCCGGAACCCCCAGTCCTCCATCCGGCCATGGAAGACGCGGCTGATGGCCCGCATCGCCATCCGTTGGAGCCGCCAGGGCACGAAGGGCTTGTTGATCTTCGCCAGCACCCGCCCCGAGGGCTGGCCGAGGATCATCCGCGGCATGATCAGTACCGGCGACCTCGCGGAGATGTACGTCGCGCTCGCCAGCGTGCAGGTGTCGGCGGCGATGTCGAGGCCGCTGTTGCCGACGCCCACGACCAGCACTCGCTGGCCGCGGAACCGCTCCGGCTCCCGGTAGGCGTGCGAGTGCAGGTACTGGCCGGTGAACTCGTCGGCCCAGGAGGGGTGCGCAGGAACCCCCTGGTGGCCCGTGGCGACCACGACGTCGTCGTACGTCTCCTCGCCCCCCTGGGCGGTGCGGACCAGCCACCCCCGCCCGGGCACCCCGTCCACCGGGGACACGGACTCGACCGGCGAGGCGAACCGGATCCGGCGCCGGAGATCGAAGTCGTCGGCGAAGTCGGAGAGGTAGCCGCTCACCTGCTCGTGCGAGGGGAACATGGGCGTGCCGCTCGGGAACGGGTAGTCGCGGAAGTGGGTGACGCGAGGTTCCGAGTTGATGGTCAGGCTGCGGTAGGCGGCGCTGAGCCCGTTGTCGTTGTCGTAGACCCAGAGCCCGCCGACCCGGGTGCCCTTCTCGTAGATGCTCACCCGGTGACCGGCATCGACCAGGTGTCGGGCGGCGCTCAGGCCCCCCGCCCCCGCACCGATGACGGCGACCCGTCGAGACTTCGTAGCCATGTCCACCCCTCTGGATCGCGCGAATTCCCGTGCCCTCACGCTTCGGCGCGAGAGGCTCCGGCCAGCCGACGCAACTTCGGTCTAACTATTGACCATTCAGGTTGTCAGGCTTACTGTCGGGGCGCAAGAGGGCAACCCTCGGGCCCGAGGACGGGCCCGCAGACAGGCCCGCAGACAGGCCCGCGCACCGGCGTACCGCGCCCACCAGGAGGAACACACCATGAGCGACGAGGCGACCAATCCCCACGGAAGCGGTCCGCTCGCGGGCATCAAGGTCGTGGAGTTCGCCCAGGTCATCGCGGGCCCGCTGGCCGGCACCCTGATGGCCGACCTCGGCGCCGATGTGGTCCACGTCGAGCCTCCGGGCACCGGCGACAGCGCCCGGACCATGGGGCCGGCCCGCGACGGGACCCACCTGTGGTGGAAGGTGCTCGGCCGCAACAAGCGCTCGGTCACCCTCGACCTGCGTGGGCAAGACGGCCGGGACACGGCCAGGCGCCTGGTGGAGTGGGCCGACGTCGTCATCGTGACGTTCCGCGCCGACACGGTCGTGAAGTACGGCCTGGACTGGGAGAGCGTCCGGGTGGCGAACCCCTCCGCGATCCTCCTGCAGATCTCGGGCTACGGAGCCCGGAGCAGCAAGCGGAACTCCCCCGGCTTCGGCAAGATGGGCGAGGCCCGCAGCGGACTCGTCTACCTCACCGGGTTCGAGGACGGACCCCCCGTGCACACCGGCTTCTCGCACGGCGACGCGACCACGGGCCTGATGGGCGCCTTCGCCGTGAGCGCCGCACTGACCCGCCGCGAGCGCGACCCCGAGCGCAAGGGCGAGTGGATCGACCTCGCCCTGTCCGACACGCTGATGCGCCTCGTGGAGTGGCAGATCATCCTGCGCGACCAGCTCGGCATCGTGCCCGGCCGGGCAGGCAACCAGCTCGCGGTCGCACCCGCGGCCGTCGTGAACGTCTTCCAGGCTGCCGACGGTGGCTGGGTGACGGTGACCTCCGGGACCCCGCGATCGGTGCTGAACATCGTGCGTCTCCTCGGTCTGGACACCGAGGACTACAGCGACAGCGCACGGCAGGTTGCCGGCACCCAGGTCCTCGACGACGGACTGCGCAGCTGGATCGGCGCCCACTCGACCGGGGAGTCGCTCGCCCTCATGGAGGAAGCCGGTGTCGTCGGGTCGAAAGTCTTCGACGTGGACGACATCCTGGCCGACCCCGTCTTCGAGGAGCGCGGCTCGATCGTCACCGTTCCCGACCACGATCTCGGCGAGGTCCGGATGCAAGGTGTCGTGCCCGACTTCGTCGGTGACCCGGGCCAGGTCTGGCGGACCGGTCCCCAGCTCGGGGAGGACAACGCCCTCGTCTACGGCGAGTGGTTGGGCCTGGACCCGACCGAGGTCGAGCGACTGAGCCAGAACGGCGTCATCTGAGGCAGCGTGGGCGGGCCTCCCGGACCGGGTAGAGCTAGAGCGTGTCTGCTTAGAACTGCGTCCGAGGGCTGATTTCCTGTTGCCATGTCACGCGTAGCTGTTCTCAGCGATGCTCATTGGGCCCAGATCGAGCCGTTGATGCCGGTCAGGCACGGGCGCCATCGGCCCTTCCGGGATCACCGTCAGGTCCTGGAGGGGATCATCTACCGGTTCCGCACCGGGATTGCGTGGCGTGACCTACCAGCCGAGTTCGGTCCGTGGCAGACGGTGTGGCAGCGGCACAAGCGGTTCAGCATTGACGGGACCTGGGACCGGATCCACGCCCATCTGGTTGCGCTGGCCGACGCCCGAGGCGAGGTCGAGTGGGACCTCAGCATCGACTCCACGATCAACCGGGCCCACCAGCACGCGACCAGCCTGGCGCGGACCCCTCTGGTCGGCACAGGGGGATCTGTCGAACTACACGAACAGAGTCGACGGGTTCCTCGTCGAACCTGTTGATCACGCATTGGGTCGCTCTCGCGGCGGTCTCTCGACCAAGGTTCACCAGCTCGTCGATGGACGATGTCGTCCGTTGGCGGTGATCGTCGGCCCAGGTCAGGGCGGCGACTCACCGATGTTGCCGCACCTGCTTGGACAGGTCCGTGTTGCTCGCCTCGGCCCGGGACGTCCCAGGACCCGGCCCGACCGGGTCCTGGGCGACAAGGCCTACTCCTCCAAGGCCAACCGCGCCCTGCTGAGCAGCCGCGGTATCAAGGCGACCATCGCCCAGCCCGCCGACCAGGCCGCCAGCCGCAAGCGCCGCGGCCGCGCCGGTGGACGCCCACCAGCCTTCGACCCGGTGATCTACAAGCGCCGCAACGTCGTCGAGCGCAGCTTCAACCGCATCAAGGACTGGCGAGGACTCGCCACCCGCTACGACAAGCTCGCCATCACCTACCGCGGCGGCGTCGTACTACGAGCCATCACCCTGTGGCTCCACTAACCAGACACGTCCTAGGCCCGGGGGGCCCGCAGCTCCTCAGCGACGGCCACCAGCCGACGGAGCTGGTCGGTCTCGTCGCTGAGCGGCGTCAGGATGTAGGCGTCCACGCGGTCGATCCCCGCCGTCTGGGCGCGGACCTGCTCGACGACCTCCGCCGCGGTCCCGATCGTGTAGGTGCGCAGCGCGTCCTCCCAGCTCCCCCTGAAGAAGCGCGCGAGCGCGCTGCGGCATCGCTCCTCCGACTCGGGCCCGTCGAGGACGTAGCACCAGTCGGACATGACGAAGTCGAGATCCTCACGGGTGCGCCCGTGCTGCTCGGCACTGTCCAGCACCCGACGCCAGGCCGCGGCCAGCGTCTCGGGCGAGATCCGGCGCCGGTGCGAGGCGGAGTACACCAGCGGGACCCACCCGTCGGCCAGCCGGCCCACCCGGTCGAGCTGACGCAGGCTGGCCACGGGCAGGTCGTCGGGCGCCCAGTCGAGCGCCTGCGCCGGCGAGAACGACGCGAGCCAGACGGGAGGACCGCCGGCTCGAGCCGGCGCCGGGAGCACCTGGACGTCCTGGAAGCTCCAGGCCTCGCCATCGTGGTCAACGGGACGCCCGGTCCAGAGCGCCCGGACGACGCCGAGTGCCTCCTCGAAGCGGCCCGCCCGACCCGCGTGGGGGATGTCCAGGGCAGCGAACTCGCGGGTGTTCCACCCGATCCCTGCCCCGAGCACCACCCGCCCCCCAGAGAGGGCGTCCAGCGACGCGAACGTCTTGGCCAGCTGGACGGGGTGGCGGTAGGGGAAGACGAGGACCAGGGATCCGATCAGGAGCCGTCGGGTCCGGGCCGCCATGGCGGCCATGATCACGGTGACGTCGATCATCGACGCGCCGTACACCACAGACCCTTTCGCGACCGTCGCCTCTCCGAGGAGCCGGTCCCCCACGAAGACGCCGTCGAAGCCCAGCTCCTCGGCCTCCTCAACCCAGCCCAGCAGGTCGGCGATCCCGCCGCCCGCCTCGTTGACCCAGCCGGGAGGTCGGACGCACACCAGTGCTGCTGCCGACCCGGACGCTCGCACACTCATCGTCACTCCCGCTCAGACGCCGAGGTAGGCCTCTTGGAGGTCCGGTCGCGCGAGGAGCTCCTTGCCCGGCCCGCTCATCACGACCTTGCCCTGCTCCAGGACGTATGCGCGGTTGGCCATCTCCAGGGCGTCGTGCACGTTCTGCTCGACCAGCAGGATCGTCATGCCCGTCTCGGCGAGCTTGCGGACGAAGTCGAGGATCCGCTCGACGAGGATGGGAGCCAGCCCCAGGGACGGCTCGTCAAGGATCAGCAGCCGTGGTCGGGTCATCACGGCCCGACCGAGCGCGCACATCTGCTGCTCGCCCCCCGACATCGAGCCGGCCAGCTGGTTGCGGCGTTCGGTCAGGATCGGGAACAGGTCGTAGACCTCGGCGAGCGACTGGTCGGCCTGACGCCGACCGCGCTTGCTGAACGCACCCAGCAGGAGGTTCTCGTGCACGGTCATGAAGGGGAACAGCTTGCGCCCCTCCGGCACCATCACCAGCCCCGCTTCCGGGCGCTCGTGGGCCGCCATCTTGGTGATGTCCTCACCGCCGAAGCTGACCGTGCCCTCCCAGGCCTTGAGCAGGCCGGTGAGGGTGCCCAGCAGGGTGGTCTTCCCGGCACCGTTCGGGCCCACGATGGTGACGATCTCACCCTCGTCGACGGTGAAGGTGACGCCTTGGACGACCGGCAGGTCTCCGTAGCCGGAGTGGAGGTCGGTGACTTCGAGAAGGGGCATGGTCATCTCCGGTTGCCGAGGTAGGCACGAACGACGTCGGGGTGCTGCAGGACCTCGGTGGGGGTGCCCTCTGCCAGCACGGCGCCGTGGTCGAGCACGACGACGTGGCGCGACAGGGTGCGCACCACCTTGAGGTTGTGCTCGATGAGCACCAGGGTCACCCCACGCTCGTGCAGGTGGTGGAATAGGTCCACCGCCTTGCCGATGTCGGTGGGGTTGAGACCGGCCATCACCTCGTCGAGAAGCAGCACCACGGGCTCGGTGGCGAGCGCCCGAGCGACTTCGAGCCGCTTACGCAGGGGCAGGGGCAAATCGCCGGCACGCTGCTTGGCGACGTGGGCGAGACCCACCTCCTCCAGCACCTCGGCGGCCTTCGCCTCCGCGTCGCGGCGCTTGGGGTGCTTGACGAAGGCGCCCATCATCGTGTTCTCGAGCACCGAGAGCGCCGGCAGCGGACGGACCACCTGGAAGGTGCGACCGAGACCGAGGCGCGCCCGCTCGTGCACCGGCCGCCCGGTGATCCGCTCCCCGCGGAAGAAGACTTCCCCGGAGTTCGGCTTGAGCTGCCCGGTGAGCAGGTTGAACAGGGTCGTCTTGCCGGCACCGTTGGGACCGATGATCCCGAGGACGTCGCCTTCGTTGACCTTGATGGAGACCTGGTCCACGGCCACCATCCCGACGAAGCGTCGAACGACGGAGGAGCATTCCAGAAGCGGGACCGCGCCCTCAGTCATCGTGACCATCGTGTCGTCGCCTTTCTCGTCAGGTCTGCCACGGTGCCGACGATGCCTCGCCTCATGAGGAGGGGGATGAGTACCAGCATCGCACCGACGGCGACCAGGTTGAGTCCAGGCGCCTGAGACGAGAGCTTGGCCTGGAGCAGGGTGATGGCGGGGATGAGGAGCAACGCTCCGAGGACGGGGCCCGTCGCCGTCCCAATCCCGCCCAGCAGGCAGATCAGGACGAGCCGCACGCTGACATCCGCCAGGCTCAGCACAGAACCGGGGTCGATGTAGCGGATGTACATCGCGTAAATTGCACCGCCGACAGCGGTCACTCCCGCGCTCAGCAGCATGCCGTGCATCTTGACCTTGAAGACGTGGAACCCGGCCGCCGAGGCGGCCTCGTCGTTCTCGCGCACGGCGCGCAAGGCATAGCCCAGGCGGCTGCGGCTCATCCAGGTGGACAATGCGACCGCGACCATCAGGTAGACGAGCACGAGCACGCCGTACTTCCAGCGCTCGATGAAGGCGGCCTCGCGCAGCGAAGGGGCGAACGGCATGGTGATACCTGCCGGCCCCCCGGTCACCTTGTCGAAGTACAGGGCGAGGACCAGCGCAACCTGGTTGAGCGCCAGCGTCGCCATGGCGAAGAACGGCCCGCGGAGACGGAAGGTCGGCCAGGAGGTGAGACCGGCCACCGCGCAGGCGATCGGGACTGCCAGGACCATGCCCAACCAGGGCGACCAGTCGTAGCGGGTGGATGTGATCCCGACGACGTAGGCGCCGACAGCGAAGTAGACCCCATGGCCCAGCGAGAGCTGGCCACCGAATCCGCCGATCAGGTTCCAAGCCGCGGCGAGCCCGCCGAAGAGGTAGGTCATGATCAGGATGTTGAGCCAGTAGGCGTCGACCTGGACGATCATCAGCAGCAGCCCGAGAAAGGCCATGCTGACCGCGTAGAGCCCCCACACGAGGGCCGGGCTGGCGCCCGCCGAGCCACCCCGCAGGGTCTTGGCGATACTGCCGAGCGCGTCAGTTCGTGGGGTCACTTGGGTCGACACTATGCACCCATCTCTTCGGAGCCGGCTCGTCCGAACAAGCCAGCTGGGCGGATGATCAGGACGAGGAGAAACACCCCGAAATAGAAGGCCATCCCGAGGCGGGGGTCGATGTAGTACCCGCTGAACGCCTCGACGAGACCGATTAGGAAGCCGCCGAGGTAGGCACCCGTCACGCTGCCCAGACCGCCCACGACCACCACGGCGAAGGCCGCGAAGATGAAGCTCTGGCCGACGTTCGGGGTCAGCGTGTAGACGGGGGCCAGCAGGACGCCGGCGAGGCCGGCGAGTGCGGAGCCGATGCCGAACACGATCAGGAACGTGCGTTCGACGTTGATGCCCATCAGCCGGGCGGCCATCCTGTCCTCGGTGACGGCGCGGACCGAACGGCCGAACGACGTCTTGTGGATGAGCCACCACAGCGCCACCGCGACGGCGGTGGTGGCGACCAGGACGACCAGGCGTCCGTAGTCAACCTTGGCGACCCCGAGGTCGAAGGTGTTGCGGGCGAACGAGGAGGAGACCGAGTAGGCCTCACCCTCCGTAATCGCCAGCACGGAGTTCTGAAAGACGATGACCAGGCCGAAGGTCGCCAGCAGCTGCATCGTGGTCTGTCCGCTCAGCGGTTGGATGACCACTCGCTGGATGATCAGGCCTAGCACGAACATGGCTGGTACGACGATGACCATCGTGGCGTAGACGTTCCAGCCCAGCACCTGGTTGAGGAAGTAGGCGCCGTACATGCCGAGCATGACGAGCTCGCCGTGGGCGAAGTTCACCACCCGCACGACGCCGAAGATCAGGTTGAGGCCCATGGCGACCAGGCCATAGATGCCGCCGAGCAAGACCGCGATGATGAGTACCCGCATGAAGGTGTCCATCGCTCTTCCACCTCTCCTTCGTGACTACTGGTCAGATCATGGTTCTCAAGTGGCCCCGCCCGGTCCGGCACAACGTCATCGTGCCGGACCGGACGAGCGTGAGCTACTCGGCCGCGAGTGGCTTGGCACCCTCTGGAGCAGCAGCCTCCGGGTAGACGGTCACGGTCTTGCCGGACTGCCACTGGACGACCGCTGGCAGGGCCAGCGTGTTTTGGAATTCGTCGTCGAACTTCTCACCGAAACCAGCAGCGGTGGAGCCGAGCTCCTTCTCGAGCTCCGGGAGGACCTTGCGGATCGCCTCGGGGTCGGTGCTGCCAGCCTTCTCGATCGCCTCGAAGAGGAGCTTGGCGCCGGTGTAGGCGGCCATCGTCTGGGGGAACGTGGGCTCACCCGTGAACTTCTTCTCGTAGGCGGCCAGGAAGTCGCTGATGCCGGGTGCGTAGCTCTCGGCCGCGTCGTTATGGAGGTAGGACGTCACGAACACGCCGGAGAGATCCGCCTCCGGGACGGACTTCTGGGTCTCGGAGGTGTCACCCGAGCCCACGAGCATCGTCGCGGCGGGCTGGAAGCCCTGCTGCGCGGCGGTCTGCAGGAGCAGGTTCGAGTCGGAGGTGTAACCGGTCGACATCCAGACGTCGGGGTCGCCCTCCTGGCACCGGAGGATGACGTTGCCCAGATCCGGCGCGGCCGGGTCGTAGGCCACGGTCGCGACGACATCCGCCCCCGCGTCACTGAGCATCTGCTCCTGGACGATGGCCACGGACTCGCCGTAGATGGACTGTTCATGGCTCAGGCAGACCTTCAGGCCCTGGACGTCCTTATTTATGCTGGGCGCTACGAGCGTCTCGACCGATTCGGCGGAGACCTCGCCGAACGCCGTGGCACTGGGGCCGGAGCGGACGAAGTTGCTGAGCCCGCGCTCGGTCAGGTCGGTGGCGAGACCGTTGGTCTCCCAGTAGAGCTTCCCGTAGCGCTCGGCGGTCTGGCTGGCGGTGTTGGCGACCGCGCTGAGGTAAGTGCCGATGAAGACGTCGACATTCTCCGAGGTGGCCAACCGGTTGGCCTCCGAGATTCCCTGCTCGGGCGTGGAGGCGTCACCCTTGACGATCTCGACCTGCTTGCCGAGCAATCCACCCGAGGCGTTGATCTCGTCGACCGCGACCTCGTAGCCCTGGGTCACTGCGACACCACCAGAGGCGAGTGCGCCGCTGAAGGGGTTGATCACGCCCAGCTTGATCGTCGAGTCGGAGCTTCCGCTCGACGACCCGCCGCCACCGCAGGCCGCGGCCGACAGGGCCACGACCACCAGGACGAGAGTCCCTGCACGTGCTCTAAGCATTGTTCCTCCTGAATTGCCATCAGTTCTGCGGTGACGTTTCACCACAGATCCGTCAGTGCACGTGGGGCGATGCGACGGTCGCTACGTCGCGACCAGTCTCCCTGCGCACGTTCTTCGGTGCTGTCACCTGCCAGCCGAGAACCGTGAGACAGGTCATAGCCGAGGAGACTGCCCTGCCGAGATCGGCGGCGTCAAGAGTTTTCAGCCGAAAGTTTGAACCAAAGCAAAACTTTGGCCTACCAAACTGCTTGCGAAGGCCTTCACATGCGCCGAGAGTGGTCCCGGACAGGTCCCGCAACGGGCGGGGAAGCCTGGAGCGAACCACCCGCGGAGGACCCCCTTGAGCGAACCGAGCACCGTCGCAGTGATCACCGGCAGCACGTCGGGAATCGGCCTCGCCATGGCGCAGGACGCCCTCGCTCGCGGCATGCGCGTGGTCGTCACCAGCCGCAGTGAGACGAAGGTCGCCCGGGTCGCCCACGAGTTCGGAGGGGATGGGGACCGGGTCCTCGGCGTCGCCGTCGACCTGCGCGAGGCACCCGCGGTGGACGCGCTGGTCGACCAGGTCGTGGACCGCTTCGGACGCGTCGACCTGTGGGTCAACAACGCGGCCGGACTCTTCTTCGCGGCCGCGCAGGACATCACGCCGAACGGCTGGCGCGCGATCATCGAGACCACCCTGACCAGCGCGTTCCTGTGCTGTCGGGCCGTCTTCCCGGTGATGCGCGAGCAGCAGGCCGGCTGCATCGTGAACATCAGCTCGACGGCCGCCTACCTGCCGCACCCGGGGGCCGCCCACTACGCGGCAGCCAAGGCCGCCCTCAACAGCCTGACCCAGACCCTGGGCCACGAGTGGGCGCCGTACGGCATCCGGGTCAACGGCGTCGCCTTCGGTCCCGTGCTGACCGCCGCGTCCCGCTACCACGACCCCGACCTGCGCGCTGCGATGGAGCGGGACCAGCCGACCGGTCGCATCCTGACGGCCGCCGAGGCAGCCGACATCGTGCTGTCACTGGCCGCCATCGGCAGCCCGCACCTGACCGGCGAGACCATCCGCGTGGACGGCGCCTTCCGCTCGGTGCTGCACAGCCCCCTGACGCCCGGGCCGGCTCCGGCGTAGGAAGCCTCACTCACCCCGGTAGCGCGCCAGGTCCAGCGCGAATCCGACGTACTGCGCCGCCACGTCCTCCGGGGTAACGGGCCCCGAGGGGTCGAACCACTGCGCCAGGCCGGTGCACATCGTGACCACCGCCCGAGCGGCGTCACGGGGACGTGCGACCGCGAAGAGGCCGGCGTCGCAGGCCTCCTGCACCTCGACGTCGACCATCCGCTGCTGGAGGCGCCGGGACTCGACCAGCCGCTCCCGCTGGGGCTCCTCGAGGCTGCGCATCTCGCTGGCCCCGACGAACCCGAGCTCGCGGCGGTGCGTGTGGAAGAGCGCCAGGCACTCGACCAGGTACGAGAACCGCTGCACGGCGTCGGTCCCGTCCGCACGGGCGGCCCGGCTGCGGGCAAGCAGGTCGTCCATCGTGAGGTCCAGGATCGCGACCAGCATGTCCTGCTTGCTGGCGTAGTAGTGGTAGACGCCCGGGACCGACAGGCCGGCTCGCCTCGCGATCTCCCGCATCGTCGATCCGTGGTAGCCGTACTGGAGAAAGGCCGACAGCGCGGCCTGGAGGGGAACCACCAGCTCGAGGTCGGGATAGGAACGCCAGTCGGTGCCGTCCATCGACCGCCCTCCTCCACCCGGGAGCACCCGGTCATTGACATTGGTCGACCAAAGCGCGAAAGTGTTGCTCTACGACCGAGCGCTCGCTCGGTACTGCCGAATCCTACGCGGTCGACGACCAGGCGGCCAAGGAGACCCATGCCCACCGACGCACTGCCCTGGCTGAGCAGCTACCCGCCCGAGGTCCCCCACCGCTTCGAGCCCGAGTTCACCGACGCACTGTCGATGTTCCGGGCGGCCGTGGCTCGCTCGCCCGAGACGACTGCGATCTCCTACTTCGACGGCCGGCTCGTCCTGCGCGAGGTCGACGAGCTGTCCGACGCCCTGGCGTGCGCGCTGCTCGCGGGTGGCTTCGAGCGCGGCGACCGCCTCGCGGTGTACCTCCAGAACGTCCCGCAGTTCGTGATCGCCATGGTGGCGACGTGGAAGGCCGGCGGCGTGATGGTCTCGATCAACCCGATGAGTCGCCAGCGCGAGCTCCGGCACCTGCTTGTCGACTCCGGCGCCACGGCGCTGGTCTGCCTGGAGGACCTGTACGACGAGGTCGTGCGCGAGGTGCTCCCCACCAGCGGGGTGCGTCAGGTGATCACCACCAGCCCGCTCGAGTACCAGACCCGCAACGACCCGCGGCTCTTCGCGAACGTGCACCGCGTCCGGCACCCCGGGACGTACGACATGGCGGAGCTGATGGACCGGCACGCCAGCGAGCACCCGCCGGCCGTCGAGTTCGCCCCGACCGATGTCGCACTGCTGACCTACACGTCCGGCACCACGGGCACCCCCAAGGGTGCGATGAACACGCACGGCAACGTGGGCTTCAACGCCCAGACCCTGCGCGAGTGGTGCCGCCTCACCCCGGACGACGTGGTCCTCGGGGTGGCACCGCTCTCCCACGTCACCGGGCTGATCGCCCACGTGGCGGTCTCGATGCTGGTGCCGATGGAACTCGTCCTGACCTACCGGTTCGACGCCACCATGGTGGTCGAGACCATCCGGGAGCGTCGACCCACCTTCACGGTCGCCGCCCTGCCGGTCTACATCGCGCTCGCCAACACTCCCGGGGTGAGCGCCGAAGACCTCGAGAGCCTCCGGGCCGCCTACTCCGGCGGCGCGCCGGTGACCCCGGCCTGGGCGAGCCGCTTCGAGGAGCAGTTCGGGGTCCGGATCCACACCGTCTACGGCCTGACCGAGACCACCTCCCCCTCGCACGCCGTCCCCCTGGGTGCCCGCCCCCCGGTGGACCCGGAGTCCGGCGCCCTGTCCGTCGGCGTCCCGGTGCCGAACACCCACTCGGAGATCGTCGACGAGCAGGGCCAGCCCATGAAGGCGGGCGAGATCGGCGAGATCGCCATCTCGGGGCCGCAGGTCGTCCCCGGCTACTGGCAGAAGCCGGAGGAGACCGAGCACGCGATGGCCGGTGGGCGGCTCCTCACCGGCGATGTCGGCTTCATGGACGAGAACGGCTGGTTCTACGTCGTCGACCGCAAGAAGGACATGATCAACGCCTCGGGCTTCAAGGTGTGGCCACGCGAGGTCGAGGACGTGCTGTGCGAGCACCCGGCCGTCAACGAGGCAGCCGTGGTCGGGGTCCCCGACGAATACCGGGGAGAGACCGTGAAGGCGTTCGTCACACTGCGCCAGGACGCGGCTGCGACCGAGGACGAGCTGATCGCCCACTGCAAGGCCCGGATGTCGGCCTACAAGTATCCCCGGGTGGTGGAGATCATCGACGTGCTCCCGAAGACCGCCACCGGCAAGCTGCTGCGCCGCGAGCTCCCTCGGACCGCACGATGAACGCCGAGCTGCCCATCGTCCAGCCCAGCGTCGAGCTGCCCAGCGAGGACGTGCCCGGCGCGGAGATGCCCGGTCTCGACCTGGACGCGCTCACCGCCCACCTCGCCGACGAGCTCCCGGGCACCGTGGCCGGCCCGCTGCGTGGTCGCCTGATCGCGGGTGGGCGCTCGAACCTCACCTACGCCGTCAGCGACGACCGCAACAGCTGGGTGCTGCGGCGCCCGCCCCTGGGCCATGTCCTGGAGACGGCCCACGACATGGGCCGCGAGTACCGGGCGATGACGGCGCTGGCCGCCACCGGCGTGCCGGTCCCCCGGATGCTCACCCAGTGCGCGGACCCGGCCGTGCTGGGGGCGCCCTTCTACATGATGTCGTTCGTCGAGGGCACGGTCTACCGCTCCGAGGAGCAGCTGGCCGCCCTCGACGCCCCGGCAGCCGAGGCGCTCGCTGACCGGCTGGTCGAGGCACTCGTCGAGCTGCACCGCCTGGATCCTGCCGACGCGGGGCTCGCCGACTTCGGCAGGCCCGAGGGCTACCTGGCCCGACAGGTCCGCCGATGGGGCAAGCAACTGGCCGCCTCCGGCTCCCGCCAGATCTCCGGCCTGGAAGAGCTGGGCACGCGCTTGGCCGAGACCGTGCCGGAGACCCGGCGGCACGGCGTCGTGCACGGCGACTACAAGCTGGACAACGTTGTGGTGAGCCCCGAGGACGGCACCATCGTCGCCGTGCTCGACTGGGAGATGGCCACCCTCGGCGACCCGCTGATGGACCTGGTCAACCTGATGCTCTGGTGGGACGGGGTCCTCGACACCGAGGGACGCCCCTTCGCGCCGGTCCCGGCCCGGCACCCGCAGTTCCCCCCGAGCAGCCGCCTGGCCCAGCGCTACGCCGAGCTGACCGGGGCCGACCTCGACACACTCCCCTGGTGCAGCGGCCTGCTCTGCTACAAGCTCGCCGCGATCTTCGAGGGGATGCACTCCCGCCAGACCCAGGGCCTCACCGTCGGCGAGGGGTTCGAGCTGGTCGCGGGGTTGGCACCCGCGCTTGCCGAGCGCGGCCACCGGGCGCTCCTGGCCACCGGCCCCTGACGCGCCCACCTGTCCCTGTCCGCACGATGCACCATCCCGTCACCGACCCGGAGGACTGACACCCATGCGAGCCCTGCACCTGCACACCTACGAGGGTCCCGGCGCCCTGCGCCTCGCGGAGGCGCCCGACCCCGAGCCGGACGAGGACGGGGTCGTCATCGACGTCCGGTCCATCGGCATCAACTACCCGGACCTGCTGATCACGACGGGCGCCTACCAGATGAAGCCGCCCCTGCCGTTCGTCCCGGGCAGCGAGGTGGCCGGCGTGATCAGTCACGCACCCGCGTCGTCGGGATGGTCCGTCGGCGATCGGGTGGCCGCCTTCGTGTGGTCCGGCGGGTACGCCGAGCGCACCTACGTCCCCCTCAACGCCGTGCTCCGCCTGCCCGACGACATGGACTTCTCCACTGGTGCGGCGACGATCATCAACTACCACACGGTCCACTTCGCGCTCTCGCGACGCGGTCGCCTCGAGCGCGGCGAGACGCTCCTGGTCCTGGGCGCTGCCGGCGGGATCGGGTCCGCCGCGGTACAGGTCGGCAAGGCCCTGGGGGCCCACGTCATCGGCGGCGTCGCCTCGGAGGAGCAGGCCGACGCAGCCCGTGATGCGGGCGCCGACGAGGTCGTGGTCCTCACCGAGGGCTTCTCCGCCAAGGTCCGCGAGCTGACCGACGCCCGCGGTGTCGACGTGGTCCTCGACCCGCTCGGCGACTGGTTGTTCGGCGAGGCGATCCGGGCGATCGCCCCCGAGGGCCGGATCCTGGTCGTCGGGTTCGCCGCGGGAGCGATACCTCAGCTGGGCATCAACCGGCTGCTGCTCAAGAACATCTCCGCCGTGGGAGTGGCCTGGGGCGCCTTCCTCGATCTCGACCGCGACCTGATGGCGCACGCCGGCAGCGAGATCGCGCAGATGCACCGGGCCGGGATGCTGCGTCCGCTGGTCTCGGCGAGCTACACGTTCGACCAGATCCCCGAGGCGCTCGAGCAGCTGAGCAAGGGCGCCATCCGGGGCAAGGCGGTCGTGGACCTGCCCGACCCGGCCTGACATCAACGCACAGAGGGCGGCGCCGGAGAGCTCTCCGGCGCCGCCCTCTGTGCGTGGCACTTCAGCTCGCGCGGCCGGCCAGGATCCGCGCCGCGTTGTGCACCATGATCTGCTCGATCGTCTCGTTCGACACACCGCGCTCCCTGAGCGCGGGCAGGACCCGGTCGGAGATGTTGCGGTGGTTCCAGTTCGGCATGATCCGGTTGCGCACCGACGGCTCCATGTTGACGCTGAAGAACGACGCGTCGTGGGAGAGGGTCAACCGGTCGGCGTAGCCGAGTTCGCACAGGCGCACGACGGTGTCGATGCGATCCTCGTCCGAGGCCATGATCTCCATGCCGAAGCGGTCCATCCCGATCGGCGAGCCGTTGTCCATCAGCTCGCGCAGGTAGTCGAGGTCGGTGCTGTCTCCACAGTGGCCGATCACGACGTGCTGGAGGTCGACCCCGTGCTGGCGGAAGAACTCCTGCTGCTCGAGCCCGCCCCGCTCAGCGGCGTTCGTGTGGGTGGTGATCGGCGTGCCGGTCTCCTGGTGGGCCTCGGCCGCAGCGGCGAGCACCCGCTCCAGGTCGGGCGTGATGCCCCACTTGTCGGTGACGACCTTGATCATCGCCGCCTTCACCCCGGTCCCCGAGATCCCGTCCCGGATGTCACCGACGAACATGTCGACGAGCGGCTCCGGGATGTCGGCGTAGAGGTTCGGGCCGTGGTTGTGAAAGTACGCCGGCAGGTCCTTCTGGGTGTAGTACCCGGTGGCAACCACGATGTTGAGCGGCGACTCCGCGGCGACCGCCTGGATCCGCTGGATGTTTCGCCCGAGCCCCATCACCGTGAGGTCGACGAGGGTCGTGATGCCGCGCTCGGCGAGCGCGTGCAGGCCCGCGAGGGCGGTCGCGTGCATCGCCTCCTCGTCCCACTCGGCGCTCGGGTAGTTGTGCTCGAGCTCGGGGTTCTTCACGAAGATGTGCTCGTGCATCAGGGTCCAACCGAGGTCCTTGGCCTCCATCGGGCCGTTCACGGTCTCGACGTTCATCAGTTTCACGCCTCTCTGACGGCGGCTGCCGTCACTCCACATACCGGCAGCGAGCACCGCTCGCCGAGGGCTCGCCGACCGCCTCCCGACCTGTCACGAACCAGCCTGAGCCGTATGCTGCCCTGCCCCGCCAGCGCCGTCAAGCGAAAGTTTGGACCAAAGTCCTGACGGCGCCGGCGCCGTCACATGGGGATGTCTTCCGGCACGTTTAAGTTCTCCACCAGCTCGCGGTAGACGTGGACGTGCTTCGACATCGACGAGGCCGCCTTGTCCGCGTCCCCGGCCCGGATCGCCTTCAGGATGCGGGAGTGCGCCTCGAGCGTCGCGCCCATCGTCTCTTCGGAGTTGAACTCCTCGATGTCCGTGCTGCGCAGGATCACCTTCGAGAGCGAGTTGACGATCGCCTCGATCACCTCGTTGTGGGTCGCGGCGCCCACCGCGACGTGCCACTCGACATTGCACTGCAAGAACAGCGGCACGTTGCCCCGGGACTCCGCCATCTTGGCCGCGACCCGGTCGAGGGCCACCAGGTCGTCGTCGGTGCGGTGCAGCGCGGCGAGGCGGGCGGCGACCGGCTCGAGGCCCTCGCGAGCCTCGAGCAGCGAGTGGAACTTGACCCCGCGCCCGCTGACCAGTACATTCAGCGTCCGCTCGAAGGTCGCGGTGTCCGGGCGACGGACGAAGGAACCGCCGGCGCGACCCGGCCGCGTGACGATCAGCCCCTCGATCTCGAGCACCCGCAGGGCGTCGCGCACGGTCTGTCGGCCGAGACCCACCGAGGTCGCGAGGGCCCGCTCCACCGGAAGGGCGCTGCCCTCCACGAGTTTGCCCTCGAGGATCTGCTGGCGGAGGTGGTTGGCGAGCACGTCTGAGCTCTTGGGGACGGACATGGGGGCGAGCCCAAGGCCAAGGCCGATGTCAACCCCGGAGTCATCCTGTGCGTTGTCTGCCTGTGTCATAACACCATGGTACAAAGGTCAGGCCATAAGTCCTAGAGGTGTCCTCCGAGGGCCCTCAGTACATCGTGGTGCCGGCGCTCACGTTGAGGTCCTCGCCGGTGATCCCGCCTGCCTCGTCGGAGGCCAGGAAAACCACGGCCGCGGCCACCTGCTCGGGCTCGACGAACCGGCGAAGTGGCGACACCGCCTGGAACTCGGCCCGGAGCTCTGCCTCGGGCCGGTCGAAGGCCTGCGCCTGGGCTTGGAGCACCGCGTCCAGGCGCGGCCCGGCCACGGGGCCGGGCGACACCAGGTTCGCCCGGACACCGTGCTCCCCCGCCTCGAGCGCGACCGTCCTCGTCAGGCCCACTAGGGCCAGCTTGCTGGAGGTGTAGGCGGACCGGTTGAGCAGCGGCCGCTTCCCGCTCATCGAGCCGACGACCACGATGCTGCCCGAACGCCTTGCGACCATGGACGGAAGCACGGACCGGCAGCACAGGAACACGCCGCGCACGTTGACGGCGTAGGTCTCGTCCCAGTCCTCCGGGCTGACCTCCCAGATCGGCGCGGTGGGACCACCGATGCCGCTGTTGGCCACCAGGACGTCCACCCGCCCGAGGTCGTCGAGCACCTGGGTCACCATGTCCCGGGTCGCGTCCGCGTCGCGGACGTCCGTGGGTACGACGATCGCGGGGACACCGGTCTCGGCCTCGAGCGTGGCGGCCACGGCGTCCAGGTCAGCGGTGGTGCGACCGGCCAGCGCGAGAGTGGCTCCCGCCCGGCCGCAGCGGAGCGCGGTCGCGCGACCGAGGCCGCGCCCGGCTCCGGTCACCAGCACGACTTTGCCGTCGAGCGGGCGGGCCGCGCTCACGACTCCCTCAGCTCGCGTAGGTGAGGTAGATGACCTCGGCCACCAGGGCGGGCCGGTCCTGGCCCTCCACATGCAGCTCGACACCCATCTTGTACTGGAGACCGCCGTCCGGGCGCAGGCGCACGTTCATGACCTGCCCACTGAGCCGGACCCGCGACCCCACGGGCACCGGGCTGACGAAGCGCGCCCGGTCGATCCCGTAGTTGGTGCCCCGGACCTGGTCGGTGACCTTGATCAGGTCGTCGAGCATCCTCGGGACGAGGGACAAGGTGAGGTAGCCGTGGGCGATCGTGGTGCCGAAGGGACCCTGGGCCGCACGGTCCGGGTCGACGTGGATCCACTGGTAGTCCTCGGTGCAGTCGGCGAACCGGTCCACACGTTCCTGGTCCACGAGGAGCCACTCGCTGGCGCCCAGGGGGGTCTCCCCCAGGTCTCGCAGCTCCTCGAACGTCAGCTCCAAAGTCGTCACTGCACACCTTCCTTCTTCTCGGTCCTCGAGGCGAGGAGACCGGCCGTCATGCGAGTGAGAACCGGGGCAGGGAGAACGTCGCCTCGCGCTCGATCCGCACGACCACCGGGAGCTCGATGCCCAGGTCGCCCTCGTCGGCCAGGATGTTGGTGATCAGGCGCGGGCCTTCGTCGAGCTCCACCACGGCGACGTTGTAGGGCAGCCGGTCGGCGAAGCCGGGGTGCGCCGCATGGTGGTATACGACCCAGCTGATGATCCGGCCGCGGCCGCTGGCCACTTCCCAGCCGGGCTCGGCCGCGAGGCAGCGCGGGCATTCCTCCCGAGCGGGGAGCCACGCACCACCGCAGGAGCCGCAGCGCTGGAACGTGAGCTCGCCGCGCTCCAGGGCGGTCCAGAAGGGCTGGTTGACCGGCGTGATGCCCGGCTCCGGCATCTCGCTCATTAGGCGCCCAGGATCAGGGTCGAGTGGGTGTGCATGATGCCTCCTTGGTTGCTGACCAGGCTCGTCGTCGCGCCGGGCACCTGGTTGGTGGAGGTCCCCCGGATCTGGCGGACCCCCTCGATGACCAGCTGCATGCCCGGCATCCCGGTCTCGGAGAGCAGCCCGCCACTGGTGTTCACGGGGAGCGCTCCCCCGATCTCGATCGCGCCGTCCTCCACGAACCGGCCACCCTCGCCCTTCGCGCAGAAGCCGTAGTCCTCCAGCGTCATCAGCGGTGTGATCGTGAAGCAGTCGTAGAGCTGGGCCACCTGGATGTCCTTCGGCGCCAGGCCGGCCATCTCGAAGGCGGTCCGGCCGGAGACCGCCGCCGCCGTCTCGGTGAGGCTCGGTCGCTGGGCGACCTCCCACGAGGTCTGGCCCTGGCCGAAGCCGAGGATGGGTACGGCAGCGTCCACCTTGAGCGAGCGGGCCCGCTCGGCGCTCATCACTACGACCGCGGCGCCGCCGTCGGAGATCAGGCAGCAGTCGTCGCGTCGCAGCGGTTCCACGACCGGCCGGGAGACGGCGTACTCCTCGAGGGTGAGGGGCTTGCGCAGCTGCGCGTCCGGGTTGTTCGCCCCGTGGCGTCGCGCGGCGACGGCGATCGCGCCGAGCTGCTCGTGGGTGGTGCCGAACTCCTCCATGTGCCGGCGGGCGATCATCGCGTAGCCCGCGGGGGTGCCGAACCAGCCGTAGACGTCGTCCTCGCCCCACGCGCGCTCGTAGGCCTGCCGGGTCCCCGTCCGGGGGTTGTCCGCGATGGTCACCAGCGCGACCTCGCACTGGCCCTGCTCGATGGCCATGGCCGCAAACGAGATCATCGAGATGTTCGTGGCGCCGCCCTGGTCCCAGACTCCGCCGATCCGCGGCTGGATGCCGAGCGCCTCGGCGACGATCTGGCCGTACATCGAGCGGTGCTGGGACGTGGGGTACTTGACGAACAGGCCGTCGACCATGCCCTTCTCGACGCCGGCGTCGGCCAGCGCCTTGCGGCACGCCTCGACGTTCATGGACGTGGTGGAGCGGTCCGGGAGCTTGCCGTGGGCGGTGTGACCGACCCCGGCGATGACAATGTCGCCGCGCACTAGATCACTCCGTTCTCATGGAGCTCGGCGATCCGCTCCCCGTCGAGGCCCAGCCAGTCGCCGTAGATTTCCTGGTTGTGCTGGCCGAGGGTCGGGCTGGGCACCAGCTCGGCGTAGTAGTCCCCGACCCGGATCGGGCTGTGCGGCACCACTAGGTGGCCGAGCTCGGGGTGCTCCATGTTCTGCAGCATCCCCCGCTCGTGCAGGTGGGGGTCGGCCACGACCTCGGCGATCTCCCGGACCGGTGCGCTCGGCACGCCAGCCTCGTTGAGGCAGGTGGCCAGCTGCTCCTTGGTCTGCTGGCGAGTCCACTCGCTCACCATCGCGTCGACCTCGTCGATGTGGCGCACCCGCGCCACCCGGTCGACGTAGGCCGGGTCGGTGGCGAGCTCGGGGACGCCCATCAGCTTCGTCAGGGCGGTCCAGTGGCCCTCGCTGACGCAGATCAGGGCGATGAAGCCGTCGCTGGCGGGATAGACGTTGTACGGCGACTCGGCCAGGCCGGAGTGCCGGTTGCCCGTGCGGGTGGGGATGTCGCCCGTGCTGCCGAAGAAGAGCCCCAGGCTCGACATCAGGCTCGGGTACACCGAGTCGAGCATGGCCGCCTCAACCCTGGTGCCGTGCCCGGTCCGCTCGCGCTGGTAGAGGGCGCTGGTGATGGCGCCGTAGAGGTGGATGCCACCCATGAAGTCGCTGACGGCCGGGCCAGCCTTGACCGGCTCGCGGTCCGGGAAGCCCGTGACGGACATGATCCCGGACATGGCCTGGATGGTGATGTCCATCGCAGGCAGGTCACGGTAGGGACCGGAGGAGCCGTAGCCGGAGCCGGAAGCGTAGATCAGCCGCGGGTTGAGGCCGCGCAGGTGGTCGGGGCCGACGCCGAGCTTCTCGGTCACTCCCGGGCGGAAGTTCTCGACCAGGACGTCTGCCTTCATCACCATCTGCTCGAGGAGCTCGACGCCCTCGGGGCTCTTGAGGTTGAGGGTGACGGCCGTCTTGTTGGAGTTGAGCATGGCGAAGGGCGCACCCGCCCCCGCGACCTTGCCGCGGCCGCGCAGGTTCTCCCCCGTGAGGGGTTCGACCTTGATCACCCTCGCGCCGCCGAGGGCGAGCAGCAGCGTCGCGTACGGCGCGTTGTAGATCTGACCGAGGTCGACCACGGTCACGCCGGCGAATGGTGCACTGTCCATCGTCATCTCCCTGTGAACTCGGGCGACCGACGCTCCGCGAAGGCGGCCGGTCCCTCCTTGGCGTCGTCGGTGAACTGGAGCAGCCTGTTCATGGTCTCCTCCAGGCGCAGTCCGGTGGCTCGGTCGACGTCGCGCGAGCGCAGCGCCAGCTCCTTGGCGGCCTGGACCGCGAGCGGTGCGTTGGCGGAGATCTCGCGGGCCACCTCGAAGGCGGTCGAGAGCAGATCCTCCTGCTCGACGACCCGGTTGACCAACCCCCAGCGGGCTGCCGTCTCGGCGTCGACACGTCGGCCGGTCAGCAGCATCTCCATGGCGATCGCGTGCGGGATCTGCTCGAGGATGCGCTGGGTGCCGCCGTTACCGGCGACCACGCCCCGGGCCACCTCGCTGAGCCCGAACGTGGCGCTCGGGGTCGCGATGCGGATGTCGGTCGCGAGCAGCAGCGTCATGCCACCGCCCAGGCAGTAGCCGTTCACCGCGGCGATGACCGGCTTCCACACCTCGAGCCCGCGGTTCAGGAGCTGGTTGTGCTGGGTGAGCCAGAACTGCGACAGGCCGTTCGGGGCGTTGACGAAGCTCTTGAGGTCCGCGCCGGTGGTGAAGGCCTGGTCGCCCGCACCGGTGATGACCGCGACCCGGATGTCCTCGTCGTCACGGACGCGGCACCAGGCCTCCGAGAGCTGCTGGTACGCCGCGGCGTCCATCGCGTTGAGCCGCTCGGGTCGGTTGATGGTGATGAGGGCGATGCCGGCGTCGTCGACCTCGAACTCGACGCTCAACTCAACGCACCCGGTGCCCCGGACAGGAGCTGCCGCGCGACCACCATGCGGTGGACTTCCGACGGGCCCTCGCCGATGCGCTTGATGCGTAGCTCGCGGTACCACCGCTCCAGGGGCAGCTCCTTGGCGACGCCCATGCCGCCGAGGATCTGGATGCACCGGTCGACCACGCGACCAGCGGTCTCCGTGGCGTAGACCTTCGCGGCCGAGGCCTCAAACTTGAAGTCCTGACCCAGGTCGGCCTTCCAGGCAGCCGTGTAGACGAGTCCGCGCGCCGCGCGGATCTCGATCTCCGAGTCCGCGATCATCCACTGGATCGCCTGCTTGTCGGCGAGTGTGCTGCCGAACGCCTCGCGGTTCTTGGCGTAGTCGATGGCCAGCGCCAGCGCAGCCGAGGCGATGCCGAGCGTGGCTGCGGCGTAGGGGACCCGCCCGTGCACCAGCCAGTGCTGGGCCAGGGTGAAGCCCTTGCCCTCCTCGCCGATGAGGTTCTCGGCCGGGACGCGGACGTCCTCGAAGGACAGCTCGCACGGGTACCACGAGCGGATGACCGGGATCGGCGTCATCGTCAGTCCAGGGGTGTCCGCCTCGACGATGAAGGCGCTGACCCCGTCGCGGCCCGGGCTGGTGCGGGCGAACACAACGCCCCAGTCGGACACGTTCGCAGCCGAGATCCAGGTCTTGGTCCCGTTGAGCACGAAGTCATCACCGTCGCGGACGGCCGAGGTCGTGATGCTGCGCGCCGGGTCGGAGCCGCCGGAGGGCTCGCTGATCGCCACGAAGGTCTTGCCACCCTTGGCGATCGTGGGGACGGCGTACTTCTGGATCTGCTCCTCGGTGCCCTTGTAGATGACGTTCGGCGGGTCCCACCCGAACACGCCGCCGCCGGGCACGTAGGCACCCATCCGGCACTGCGAGGCCTCTTCGGCCACGACCACCTGGGCGAGCAGGCTCATCTCGCTGCCGCCGTACGCCGAGGGCGAGGCCACGCACCAGAGCCCCGCCTGGCGGGCCTTGGCGCGAATCGTGTCGAGGGCCTCGGTCGGCAGGGTGTAGGCATCGAACTCGATGCCCTCCTCCACCGGCCGGACCTCGCGCTGCACGATGTTGCGAGTCAGCTTCTTCAGATCCTTGAGCTCATCAGAGAGCTGCCAGCCCTGGTAGTCGTTCATCGATGTCTCCTCGTTCGCGGATGGCGGTCGCGGCCGGCGGTGCGGGTTCCGACACCCCGGCGACTGGTCCCCTCCCGACGCCGGAACCGTCCAGATTCGACTGGTACCTGCGACTGAAAACCTGACGGAAGGCTACGATCCTGACCACGAAGTGTCAATGATTAGACCGAAAAGGAACGGAGCTCGATTCTCATGGACTTCTCCCTCTCCCCGAAGGCCGAGGACAGATGCGCACAGATGTGGGATTTCATGCGCGACCGGGTCTTCCCGGCGGAGTCCCGCTACGCCGACTACCTGGCCGAGCACGGGCCTCATGAGCACCCGCCCGTCATCGAGGAGCTCAAGGCGGAGGCACAGAAGCGGGGGCTGTGGAACCTCTTCCTGCCGGAGTGGTCGGGAATGAGTCATGTCGAGTACGCCTCGATCGCGGAGATCTCCGGCTGGTCACCCGTGATCGCTCCCGAGGCCATCAACTGCCAGGCTCCCGACACCGGGAACATGGAGACCCTGCACCTGTTCGCGACCAACGAACAGCGGGCCTGGTGGCTGGAGCCCCTCCAGCGGGGTGAGATCCGCTCGGCGTTCGCGATGACCGAGCCGGACGTCGCCAGCTCCGACGCCACGAATATCACCACCGAGATCCTCCGCGACGGCGACGACTACGTGATCAACGGTCGCAAGTGGTGGACCAGCGGGGCGGCCGACGAGCGCTGCCAGGTCTTCATCGTGATGGGCAAGACCTCGCACGAGGGCCCCTCGCACCGTCAGCAGTCGATGATCCTGGTGCCGCGCGACACCCCCGGGCTGACCATCGAGCGCGACCTCTCGATCTTCGGCTACCACGACCAGCACGGGCACTGCGAGGTCACGCTGCGCAACGTGCGGGTCCCGGCGACCAACCTGCTCGGCGAGGAGGGGTCGGGCTTTGCGATCGCCCAGGCCCGGCTCGGCCCGGGTCGCATACACCACGCGATGCGCGCCATCGGCATGGCCGAGCGGGCCCTGGGCCTGATGGTGGACCGCGCGAAGTCCCGGGTCGCGTTCGGGACCCACCTGTCCGAGCAGGGCGTGGTCCGGGACCTGATCGCGCAGTCCCGCATCGACATCGACCAGGCCCGGCTGCTAGTACTGAAGACCGCGTGGCTGATCGACCAGTTCGGCGCCAAGGGTGCGCGCACCGAGATCGCCGAGATCAAGGTCGCCGTCCCGGCGATGGCCACGGCCGTGATCGACCGGGCGATCGAGGTCTTCGGTGGCGCCGGGGTGAGCGGGGACACGCCGCTGGCCTACTTCTACGCCTGGGCCCGGGTGCTGCGGATCGTGGACGGCCCGGACGCCGTGCACCGCCGCTCGATCGCCATCCAGGAGCTCAAGAGGGAGCGCCCCTACGTCGGTTGACCGAGGCGGGCCACCCGCGGATTGGTCAGCGGTGGCCGGCCACGGCGTGAGGCTCGTACGGCGCACCGAGCGCCTCGAGCTCCTCGTCGGTCAGGCGGAGCTCGAGCGAGGCGACCGCGTCGGCGAGGTGCTCGGGGCTGGTGGCTCCGACGAGGGGCGAGGTGACCCCGCGCTGGGCGCACAGCCAGGCCAGGGCGACCCGGGCCTGGGGCACCTCCCGGGCGGCGGCGACCTCGGCGACCCGCTCCACGACCACCCGGTCGGAGTCGCGGTAAAGGGTGCGGCCGAGCTCGTCGGTCTCCAGGCGAGCGGTCGTGGCGTCCCACGGACGGGCCAGGCGGCCGCGGGCCAGCGGGCTCCACGGGAGCACCGCGACTCCCTGGTCCACGCAGAACGGGATCATCTCGCGCTCCTCCTCGCGGTAGAGCAGGTTGTAGTGGTTCTGCATGGTGACGAAGCGGGTCCAGCCGTGCAGGTCCGCGGTGAACTGCGCCTTGGCGAACTGCCAGGCGTACATCGACGAGGCCCCGAGGTAGCGCACCTTGCCGGCCCTGACCGCGTCGTGGAGCGCCTCCAGGGTCTCCTCGACGGGCGTGCCGTCGTCCCAGCGGTGGATCTGGTAGAGGTCGATGTAGTCGGTGCCCAACCGGATCAGGCTGGCGTCCAGCTCGGCCATGATCGCCTTGCGGGAGAGGCCGGCGCCGTAGGGACCCGGTCGCACCCGACCGTGCACCTTCGTCGCGATGACCACGTCCTCGCGGCGGGAGAAGTCGCGGAGCGCGCGGCCGGTGATCTCCTCGCTACTGCCGCCGGAGTAGACGTTGGCGGTGTCGAAGCCGGTGATACCGGCCTCGAGGGCCTGGCGGATGATCGCGCGGCCGGTCTCCTCGTCACGCACCCAGGGGTGGCCGCCGCGCGCCGGGTCGCCCCATCCCATGCAGCCGAGGGTCAGTGACGACACCTTCAGCCCGGTCCTGCCCAGCTTGACGTAGCGCACTTCTCTCACTCCTCGTCTGGATGCGGGCTCCGCCGCGGGTCACGAACTTGGCGATCTGTGCGGCTGCCCTGACTCGCCCCGCAGCGGCGAACGTCGCGACGTCACTCCCCACAGAATCGACGGCCCTCGCCTTCGACCAGAACAGCTCGGAACTGTTCGGACGATGCATGCGTCACGCAGTCGCCGAGTTCCTGAGCGGTGGCCGTGTCGATGGCGTTGGAGACATGCGGCCACACGAGCGTGATCCGGCCGACTCCCTCCTGAGCCTCGAAGCGAGCTCCTAGGCCGTTCATCGCTCCACGTAACACTGTGAGTCGGTCATGTGCCACATTGTAGGACGTCCTACTATTTGGCGCACGACATCTGAACGCCAGGCGCAGCCGCGCCGCGACGGAGGATCACCATCGCCCGATCGCCACCCGTCCCGACCGGGGCTGGTTCCAAGCGATGGAGCCTCCACGAACACTTACGGGCGATCAGTCGACCGCTCGAGAGGTTCTCCGCGGCCGCCTCGATCTCCTCCAGTCGGTGTGCGAACCGGGGCCGCAGTTGAGCGAACCACCCGCCAGCCCATCGCCGTGGGCGACCTTGATCGCGTCGACGCCTGCAGCGGCGAGCGCCAGAACGATGCGGCCGACGTTCTCGGGTGTGATGCGATGGCGCACCGCGTGCATCCCGTCAGGCAAGGTGACGTTTGTCCAGAAGGTTGTCTCGAACCGGCTGTTGGCGTCGAGCCGTTGTTCGGCCGACTACTCCGGCGATGGCCACACGTGTGACTGCCGGCGACGATCTTCCCTCCACTTCCGACCCCTTCATCCTCTCCTACCGACCTCCCAATCATTGATCCCCATTGACTCTCCACGGTTCTCACAATCCTCTCCAAATACCTCCCTTCCTGCTCTCTCTACCCCTCCCTTTCCATGCGGCACGCATGCTACGAAGGACGTCGATGGGTCGCCCGTGATCGGGCGGCCCACGCGGCATTTCTAAAGGTCCGTTGGTTGTCGACGGACGTCGTGGAGGCGGTGATCTGCATGCACGGCGGGGTGAAGTTCTACCGCGGTGCGGCGAAGGCTGCCCGCGCCTACGTCGAGCGCGACCGTTCGCGGGCCGATGACTACTACCTCGGCGAGGGCACCGGCGTCGCCGAGCGACTCACTGCGACCCCGGATGGTGTCGCGAGAGCCGGCCCGATGGACGGGGACGCATACGAGCAATGGGTCGCCGGGATAGACGTTGACACCGGTCGCAAGAAGGGTCGGGTTCGCGAGGACGCGAACGCGCTGCGGTTCGTCGAGGTCACCGTCAACGGACCCAAGACCTGGTCACTGGCCGCCGCGCTACATCCAGAGGTGTCGGAGGCGCTGGACGAGGCTCAGGACGAGGCCGCCGTCGAGATTGTCGGCTGGGTCGCACAACACGCGACGACCCGGGTCGGTCCGCGTGGACGCCAGGTGCAGGTGCCGGTCGAGCGGATCGAGGCCGCCGCGATCCGGCACTACACGTCGCGGGCCGGCGACCCGCATCGGCATCTGCACCTTCAGGTCAATGCTCGCGTCTTTGCCATCGGTGCCTGGCGGGGCCTGCACTCGGTCGGGGTGCGCGACATAATCGAGGCCATCAACGGCATCGGCCACGCAGCGGTCGCCACGAACCCGGAGTTCCGGGCGGTCCTCGCTGCCCGCGGTTACACCCTGGACGCCGAAAGCGGGGAGATCGAACAGCTCGCGCCGTACGTCGGGGCGTTCAGCGCTCGGACCAGTCAGATCCACCGCAACATCGACCGCTACGAAGCTGAGTGGCGGCGCGAGCATCCCGGTGAGGAACCGGGGCCACGGCTGCGCGAGGCGTGGGATCGGCGGGCGTGGGCCGATGCGCGGCCGGACAAGGTCGTCCCCACGGACGGCAATGACCTGGTCGCGCGGTGGAACGCCGAGCTACGCGACTTGGGCTACCTCGACCCAGCCGCCCCGGCCGTGCTCGAAGCGACCCAGGTGGGCTGGATCGACCGGGACGGGGCTGCGGACTGGGTGATCTCCCAGCTCGGGGCGAAGCGGTCGGCGTGGAACGCCGCCGACATCCGCGGCAAGGTCGAGGTCCTGCTGGCCCAGACCAACCTGGTTGCCGAGCCCTCAGCGCGGATCGACTTGGCCGAGGACGTGACCGCCCGCGCCGCCACACGCTGTGTTCGGCTGCTCGCCTCACCCGACGTGCCCGAACATGTCCGCTCGCTGACATCCCAGCACGTGGTGAAGGTGGAGGCGGACCTCGTCCACCGCCTCGCCCGCCGCGCCGAGAAACCCGCCAGACACGTCCGGCTGCAAGGGCGCGGGCTGACGCGGGTCGACCCCAGCCAGGCCGCCGTCGTCGGCGCCCTGGCGGGTGACGGCCAGCTGGTCGTCGTGGAGGGCGCAGCCGGCACAGGCAAGACCACCGCGCTGAGGTCGGCGCAAGCCGTTCTGGCTCGGCAGGGACATCGGCTACTGGTGGTGTCGCCGACGTTGAAGGCGGCCGAGGTCGCTGCCGCGGAGACTGGCGCTGACGGGCGCTCAGCCGCCTGGCTGATCCACCAGCACGGCTGGCGATGGGACGACGACGGGCACTGGGCACGGCGCCCCGACGCCACCCCCGTCCCGGCCGCCCGACTGCGACCAGGGGACCTGCTGCTGGTCGATGAGGCGGGCATGCTGGATCAGGACACCGCCTGCGCGCTCCTGACGGTCGCCGACGAGGCCGGGGCGCGGGTCGCCCTCGTCGGCGACCGGCACCAGCTCCCCTCGGTCGGACGCGGCGGGGTCCTGGACCACGCCCTCGCCTGGGCCCACCCCACCGCGGTCGTGTCCTTGGAGAAGGTGCACCGGTTCACCGACCCCGGCTACGCCGCGCTGTCCCTGCGCATGCGTACCGGCGACGATCCTGCCGCCGTCTTCGACGCGTTGCATCGCCGCGGGTCGACAGTTATCCACCCCAGCGACATCGAACGCGACTTCGCCCTCGCCGAGGCGGGCGCGGCCGGAGGCCTCGTCGTTGCCGATACCCGCGAGCAGGTCGCCCGCCTGAACGCCGCGATCCGCGACCAGCGACGCGCCGAAACCGCCACCGGCGAATCGATGGTGACCACTCGCGGCGAAAGAATCGGGCTCGGGGACCGTGTCGCCACCCGCCGCAACGACCCCGACCTCGGGGTCGCGAACCGCCAGACGTGGACCGTGGCCGGCATCGGCGAGGACGGCGGTCTGGTCCTTCGCGGGCTCGGGCGCGACCGGGAGGTCCCGGCGGCGTACGCGACCCGGTTCGTCGAGCTCGCCTACGCCACCACCGTCCACGGGGCACAAGGCGAGACCGTCGACCGAGCGCACGTCGCCATCGGGGACACCACCGGCGCCGCGGCGGCGTACGTCGCCATGACCCGAGGCCGAAACGGCAACACCGCGCACGTGGTGGCCGAGTCCGTCGAGGAAGCCCGCAGGCAGTGGGTCGAGGTCTTCGCCCGTGACCGCGCTGACCTCGGCCCCGCCCACGCGAAGCGGCAGGCGATCGACGCGGTCGATCGGTACGGCATCCAGAAGCGGGATCGGACGGTGGACGAACCGCGACCGCCAATCCCGGCATCCGGCGGCGGGATCGGCATCTGAAGTCAGTGACGGCGCTTGCGCCTGCGGACTGGCCGCCACTCGACGCCGATCTCCTTGGCGAGCCATGCGCTGAACCCGGCCGGATCGCGCGGCTCCATGTCCTGACCCGCTGCGGCCGCGTCGATCACCGGCTGCCACGTTTCACGGATCACCTCCGGGAGGTTCAGGCGCTCCCAGACCTGCATCAACAGGATCCCGTCGACGGAGTCGAGCATCAGCTCGGTAGTCCCACGAACGATGACCCACTCGTAGTAGTCGATGCGCTCGGCCTCGACCGAGAGGTCCCACACGCGCGGCCTGCGGGACTTAAACAGGTACCCCAGCACTTGGATCTTGCTGAAGCAGTCGGGCATCGGCACCGACCACAGCCGCTCGGGCACCAGGTACTGGCCGATCTCGGCGTCCTGCCGAACGTCGAAGTCGATGATCGGCTTGATCGCGAGTTCGGCGTCGGCAGCCTCCAAGAGCCTCTCCACCACCTCAAAGGTTGGGGACTTGCGGCGGGACTCGTACTCCGAGACCGACGACTGCTGGGTCCCCGCCCACATCGCCAACTGGTGCTGGGACAAGCCCGCGGCCTTGCGGGCGACTTCGATGATCGTCTTCGTCGGCTCCACGACCACAGGATATCGCTGATCATCGATTGGTCTGGCCCGCACACCTACTGGATGAGGTCGAGAACCGCTTGGCCTCATCGACCAGCAAGGAGCACCACGATGACCGCAGAGCGGATGAACCCCGACAACAACCGCCGCCCGTCGACGAGCCTCGGCGACGAGATGCTGAGCCTCCAGGAAGCCTGCCGCTTCCTCCGCGTTCCCGAGGGCACCCTGCGCTACTGGCGTCACCTCGGGAGTGGGCCCCGCAGCTTCAAGGTCGGCCGCCACGTCCGCTACTGGCGAGCCGACCTCGTCCTCTGGCTCACCGAGCAGACCAACCGTCCCCAGAACCACCGCTGAACCTGCCCCACCGTCGGATCTAAGAGAGACGATGGAGCGATCCTGGAAGGAGTATCACCATGTCGGGAAACATCGCCAAGCGAACCAACGGCAAGTGGCGGGCGCGGTACCGCGACGAGGCCGGCAAGGAGCACTCGCGGCATTTCGATCGGAAGATCGACGCCCAGCAGTGGCTGGACCAGGTCACCTCGGCCGTGGTCACCGGCGCGTACGCCGATCCCAAGGCCGGACGGATCACGTTCGCGGCGTTCTTCGGCGAGTGGTCGGCCCGCCAGGTCTGGGCACCCGGCACCGTGCTCGCGATGTCGCTGGCGGCGAGATCCGTGCCATTCGCGGGGAAGCCGATGAAGCAGGTCCGGCGCTCAGACGTCGAGACCTGGATCAAGCAGATGGACGCCGCCGGGCTCGCCCCCGGCACGATCAAGACGCGGTACGTCAACGTCAGGTCGGTGTTCCGCGCCGCGGTGAAGGACCGGGTAATCGGCTCTGACCCGACCGACGGCGTACGCCTCCCCCGCGGCCGTCGCGCGGACGTCGCCATGTCGATCCCCGCTCCGGAGGAGGTCGGGCAGCTCATGGCCGTAGCCGACGAATGGTTCCAGCCATTCATCGCCCTCTGCGCATTCGCCGGCCTGCGGCTGGGCGAGGCTGCCGGGGTCCAGCTCGGTGACGTCGACTTCCTTCGCAAGTCGCTGAAGGTCACCCGGCAGGTGCAGCGCGTCAACGGCGGGGCGATCGATGTAAGGGCGCCGAAGTACGGCTCTGAGCGCATCGTCTTCCTCGCCGACAGCCTTGTCCACGTGCTCGCCGAGCACGTCGCCGCCCAAGGCACCACGGGAAAGGATCGATGGCTCTTCATCGGTGATGACGACGACCCTCCGCACCAGAACACCGTCGGCTACTGGTGGCGCAAGACGCTGCGCGACGCCGGCCTGACAGGAATCAAGCTCCACGACCTGCGGCACTTCTATGCCTCGGGCCTCATCGCGGCCGGGTGCGACGTCGTGACCGTCCAGCGGTCGCTCGGCCACGCGAAAGCGACTACGACGCTCAACACCTACGCACACCTCTGGCCGACCGCCGAGGACCGCACCAGGCGGGCGGCGGAATCGATCATGTCCGCGTCCCTCGGACACGAGGAATCGCCCGAGCTTGCGGAGGGCCTGTCCCGTCTTCACTGATCACGAGAGTCAGCACTCACGCCGCGTTTGGTAAGTGTCCGTCGACGGCGTCTTGGGCCGCGTCCCTAGGGGCTGGGGATGTTCAACCCGTCCTGCCGGGCGTAGGTGGTATCCAGATTTGACGCGCTCAAGGCGGCGCACACACTCCATTCCGAGACCACCCGAACCTAGGAGCTCACCGCCGGCATCGGCGCTGTCCCACACGGAGACGGTCGGCAACAACCGAACCGAACCATCTTTCAAGTCATTCGATGGTGATGGCCGTTGGGATCTGGAGGGTGTTTGCGATCGGGGTATAGAGGTCGATCTCCTGTTCAGCGGTCTTCAGCGAGACGACCAGTGCGTAGCGCACGGGTTGGTCGATGCGGGCCTTGATCGCGTTGTTCTTCCACCAACCGCCGACGGGATAGACAGCGAGCTGGCCGGACTGGGCGAGTTCGATCCCGGATGTCTCCCAAATGTCTTGGTGAAGCGATCCCAGGTTGCGCTGATTGGCACCGATCAACCAGTTGACCTGTCCGCCCTGAGGTCGTCCGCCGGCCTCCTCGGTCCGAGCGTCCCGATTGACCCGCTGCACAAACTGTGACTCGTTCTCGAGCGGGTCCTGCAGTTCGAACCGCAGTTGGTGTGACGCGTAGCGATAGCGCTGCCGCCAGCCGCGCCGCGATGCCGTGGGTTCGATGAAGTAGGACAAGCTGACCCGCAGGTCAACCCGAGCATCACCAAGTTCCTCGAGGACTGCCCGTGGCCAGGGCAGGTCATGCAGGCGGAAGGCGGGGATCCTGAAGGCGTCACCTTCGAACGGGACGAACTCGTCCTGGACGACGAGCGTGACCGCCTGGTCTGTGGAGTAGAGGACCCGGTCTTCGGTGGGAACCCCCCACCCGTAGCGACGCAGCATGAGCTGCTGGGTTTTGCGGCCCGACTTGCGGGCCTCCCTGAGGGCCGCCCGCATGGCCGGGGTCCACTCGGCACCGTGGACCAGGAGCGCCCGGATGGTCTCGGGCCAGTACTCGGGGTAGGTCGCCATCGCGAGAGCGGCGAGGTGCGAGGCACGTGCGGTTGCCGCACTGGTGGCGTGGGCGGAGGTGACTGCAAGATTGTTGGTGTGGCCGGTGGTGCGCGTCGAGAGCGCGGGGACACCTGTCTCGAAGAGCGACCCGCCGTCGTGGAGCACGTTTCCGCCCTCCATCACGATATCCGGCTTGACCGGCCACGGGATGTTGCCGAACACCAGCGACGTGCGACTGTACGGCGACAGCTCGCCGTCGTTGGCGACGACGTCCCACCCCGCATAGGCCGGATCCGTCGGTGGGGCCACCAGTTCGGTGTGCGCGCCAATAGTCAACGCATTCCATGACTGTGCAGGATCCCGCATCGGTGACAGGTCGGACTCGTCGAGGTGGTCTGCAACGTAGTTGTCGACGTTTCCGGCTGAGATCACGATGAGGCGGGCCCGGCTCGGGTCCGGGGCCGCGATCAACGCGAGTTCGTCGCCGTTGCGGACGACATCAGCACCCACGGCGAGGGCGTCGACGGTCGCTGACCACAGGGTCGGCTGGCCCGGGTTGCCTGGCGTGTCGCTCTTGGTCGTCACCGGCATGCAGAACACGCGCTCGCGCGGCGAGACGATCTCCGGCAAGGACACTGCCTGCGCCATCACATCACCATAGGCAAGCGGATCGTGTTGCGGTTCGCTCGCCTGCGGCAGGATGCGCACCGACTCCAGGCGATGCCTCAGGGCAACCGTCTGGGTTCCAAACAAGAGTGGGTCGAGATCGCCGAAGAGTCCGATGCCGGCCATTTTCGTGCCGTGTCCGTTCCGGTCGAAACCGCTGGTCCCGATGACCGTGTGGAGATCCTGCGGCGCGAGGGAGTTCTCCAACAAGACGTGAGTGCGGGCCACACCCGTATCGAGGTGGCACACCGCCGGTGCGTCCGCCGCCGCTGGTTCCACACGTTCGACCAGGTCTTCGACGTACTCGGCCCGCTCCTCCACGGTCAGGTCTTCGATCGAATCCACGAACTCAGGGCGACGAATCTCTGCGACGGGGATCGCAGTAAACGGCAGTACCTGCAGCTGTTCCCAGGTGGCCTGGATCCACATGACGTCTCGGTCGATCAGGCGCAGTACGCGCGCTGAGATGGATAGGTCGTTCGCCTGGGCGAACCTGCTTAGCAGCCCCGAGCCGTCGGCTCCAGGGCGCAACCAGATCTCCCACCACACGGTCTCGACCGCAGGCGGTTCCCCCTCGGACTGCCACAGATCAGCAAGCACCGTCTCCCGGATCCGAGCAATGTTCGCGACAAGTTCGTTGTTTCGCGGATTGCCCGTGCGCCCTGCTAGAGCGAGGTAGTCCTCGAAGAGCTTGAGGAAGTCGGCCCGGTACTCGTCGCTGACCCAAACCGTGGCCCGCTCGGGCAATCCGTCGTCAGGTCGCGCTGGCATCACCGAGAGGAGCAGCCATTTGGGTCTCTTTGGGGTTGTGCGGTGTGCCGAGCGGCGTTCGAGCCGATCGAGTGCGATCGGGTAGTCGGACTCGTCGCCCTCAAGCGTTACCACCGTGCCCAGCGCCCGCAGTTCCTCATCGGTGAGCAACTCGGCGCGGGTCTCTTCCGCAGACTCGAACGCCGACCGCAACTCGCCGAGGCGTCCGCGGCCGTGGGTTGCCCGGTCCTCGACGGGACGGATTTTCGCGTTACCCCGCCCGCGTCGACGGAACTCTTCGTCAGTGGATCTGTTCTCTACTAGGAGGTGACTCAGATGCTCGCGCGGTTCAGCCAAGGCTGCCCGCCTGCCTATTCTCCAGCGCGCTGCGCAGGTGCTCGATCGTGATCCCGGTGCCTCCACTCAAGATCACGGTCTTCGCTGCGGCCTCCGAGGCACGGACCAGGTCGGCATGTGAGAGACCTTCCATGGCAGGCGTGAGGGCAGACCACCGCACCCCCTTGGCCAGAGCACCCAGTCGCCCCCGCATGACCGCGACCCCTTGTTTGGCGTCTGGGAGCGCGTAGTCCAAGACCATGTCAAAACGCCGGAACAACGCCTTGTCCAGGATCGAGCGGTGGTTGGTGGCAGCGATGATCAAACTCTCGCTCCTGCTGCGCTCCAGGAACACCAAGAATGAGTTCAGAATCCGGCGTGCCTCGCCGACATCATTACCGGTCCGATCTCCACCCAGGGCATCGAACTCGTCGAACAAGTATACCGCACGCTGCTCTTCGGCCGCCTCGAAGATCATGCGCAACTTGCTGGCGGTCTCACCCATGAACTTACTCATCAAGCTGTCCAGCCGAATGCTCAGCAAAGGCAACGACAGCTCGTGCGCGAGGACCCCGGCCGTCATGGTCTTCCCGGTGCCAGCGGGGCCTTCGAGAAGCACCCGGTGGCACGGCTCGAACCCATGGTCGAGCAGATTCTTGCGTTGCCGTTGTTCAGTCAGGATCCGCGAGACCTGGGAGGCCAACTCTGCAGGGAGCACCAAGTCTTTTAAGCCGACAGTCGGATGGGAAGCGATCACCAGATCCGCCAGGTCACCCCGCGGGCGCGCGATCGAGGTCACCTTCGACACGGTCGAGGCCCGAGAGGTCTCCACAGCCGACTTCAGGTCCGCAGCGAGCTTGTGGTGTCCCTGTCGTGCAGCTGTTGCAGCAACCTGCAACGCGACTGAGTAGAACGCGGCGTCATCACCACTGGCGTGACTACGCACCAACGCCTTGAAATGTTCGCCCGTGCCCGCCATGATCCACCTCCCGTCGCCTGTCTGCTCGAGTCTAGGGTCTCGCACCGTCAGAACCGCTCACAACGGTCCCGACCAGACTCGCGGAAGGCCTATTCAAGTGGACCGCCTGTGCGGTCACGTTGGAGAACGCCTGGCACCCGCCCCGCGGCGTTCCCGAGCGCCTCGTCATTCCGACTCGAAGACCGACCTGCAGACAGCCGCGCCAATGGCTCGAAGCCGCTCACGGAGAAGCCGACAACCAAGTCTATCGAGCGAATCGGATTGAATTTCTTGCGGACTCTGTGCGGACTGGGAGGAGCCACACCCCCTCTGACCTGCGCTTTTACGCCGATTCACACGTTGAAGCGGAACTCCACGACGTCGCCGTCGACCATGACGTAGTCCTTGCCCTCCATGCGCACCTTGCCGGCCTCCTTGGCCTTCTGCATGGAACCGGCGGCCATCAGGTCGTCGAAGGAGACGATCTCGGCCTTGATGAAGCCACGCTGGAAGTCGGTGTGGATGACACCGGCCGCCTCGGGAGCCGTGGCGCCCTGGGGGATGGTCCAGGCGCGGGTCTCCTTGGGGCCGGCGGTGAGGTAGGTCTGGAGGCCGAGGGTCGCGAAACCGACGCGGGCCAGCATGTCGAGGCCGGGCTCCTCGACGCCCATCTCGGCGAGCATCGCGCGCGCCTCCTCGTCGTCGTCGAGGTCGACGAGCTCGGACTCGAACTTCGCGTCGAGGAAGATCGCCTCGGCCGGCGCGATGAGGTCGCGCATCGTCTGCTTCAACGACTCGTCGGAGAGCTCGTCGGCGTCGCAGTTGAAGACGTAGATGAACGGCTTGGCGGTCAGCAGCGACAGCTCGCGGATCAGCGCGCGATCCACGCGGGTCGCGATGATCGGCGTCCCTGCCTCCAAGAAGCCCAGCGCCTCGCGTGCGGCGTCGAGATTGGCGGTGACCGACTTGTTGCCACGCGCCTCCTTCTCCAGGCGCGGAATGGCCTTCTCGACCGTCTGCAGGTCGGCGAGGATCAGCTCGGTCTGGATCGTGGAGATGTCGCTGGCGGGGTTGACCTCGCCGTCGACGTGCGTGACGTCCTCGTCGCGGAAGACGCGCGTCACCTGGCAGATCGCCGCCGACTCACGGATGTGGGACAGGAACTTGTTGCCCAGCCCCTCCCCCTCGGAGGCGCCGCGGACGATGCCGGCGATGTCGACGAACTCCACCGTTGCCGGCAACAGCTTGGCCGAGCCGAAGACCTCCGCGAGCTGCGGCAGCCGGTCGTCGGGCACGCCGACCACCCCGACGTTCGGCTCGATCGTCGCGAACGGGTAGTTCGCCGCGAGGACGTCGTTCTTGGTGAGGGCGTTGAAGAGGGTGGACTTGCCCGCGTTGGGGAGCCCGACGATACCGATGGTGAGTGCCACGGGCGGGCAGTCTACGGAGACCCGAGTCCCCCCGACGAATCAGCCAGCCTCAACCGGACGTGGTCAGCGCCTTGAGCCGCATCACCGCGGCCACGGACAGCGCCTTGGAGGTGCGGGTGGCGTCGTCGACCTGCACGATGACGCTCTCGCCGGTCGCGCAGCAGCGCCCGTCCTGGAAGATCGCCTGCTCCATGGTCACCGAGGACCGACCGACCCGCGCGACGCGCGTGCCGATGTCGACCGTGCCCGGCCACTGCAGCTCGCCGACGAACTGGAGCACCAACCGCGCGATGACGAACGACGAGCCGGCATCGGCCAGCGGTCCTGCACTGCCGTGCAGCACCTCGACCCGGCCGGTCTCCAGCAGGGAGGAGAAGACGGCGTTGTTGACGTGCCCCTGACGGTCGGTGTCGCCGTAGCGCAGCTTGTCCTGCGCGTGCGCCGGGAAGTGGTCAAGGGTGGGTATGTCGCTCACGGCCACCAGTGTGCCCACCCCGGGGACGACCTGGAAGTGCGGGCAGGGACCGGGTCGTGCCGACGAGACCGGAGGTGGTTTCGTGGGCGCATGACCCTGCCCGAGCTCGGTGTCGTCCTGCGTCCCCAGACCCCACCGGAGGAGATCCGCGCCGTCGTCGAGCACGCGGACCGCAGCGGGACCCCTCAGCTGTGGCTGTGGGAGGACTGCTTCCTCGAGGGCGGCCTCACCACCGCCGCCGCGGCGCTCGCCTGGTCCGAGCGTGTCGTCGTCGGGATCGGCCTGCTGCCCGTCCCGCTGCGCAACCCGGCCCTGGTCGCGATGGAGGTCGCGACGCTGGCCAGGCTCTTCCCCGGACGGCTCGCGGTCGCCCTGGGGCACGGCGTACAGCCCTGGATGGTGCAGGTCGGCGCCCACGTCGACTCACCCATGACCCTGCTGCGCGAGCACACCACCGCGGTGCGCGACCTGCTGGCAGGCCAGGAGGTCGACGTCGACGGCCGCTACGTGCACCTCGACTCCGTGCGGCTCGACTGGCCTCCGGCGTCGCCCCCGACCCTGCTGCTCGGGGCGCGTGGGGACAAGACCGTCAGCCTGGCCGGCGAGCTGGCCGACGGCGTGCTGCTCGACGCCGTCGCGGACGTCGACGCCGTACGACGAGCCCGGGCGTCGGTCGACGAGTCACGGCCGGCGGAGCGTGAGGGCCGCGGCCTGGTGGTGGTCTACGCGGAGGTCGACCCCCGCAAGCACCCCGACGAGGCGTCGCTCGACGCAGGCGTGCGCGAGGTCGCCGACGCCCTCGGACGCGCCGGCGCCGACACCGTGGTCCTGCAGTCGACCGGGGACGCCCCCGACCCGAGCTCCCTGATCGCCGCTGTGGCCCGGATCAGCGCCTGACCCGCCTATCCCGCCGTCTCATCCGCGCAGGTGGTGACGATCTTGGTGTCGCCCGTCACACTCATGGCTGACGTCTGTGGCCGTCACAGGCCGATCAATGCCGCCCGGAGGCTCCCCCATGACCGACACCAGCATGCGGCTGGCCCGCGACGCCGACCGGCGGATCCACGAGGCGGGCGCCGACGACGAGCCCGGCGTGAGCGAGCTGGGCACCCCGTTGGACCTGCTGCTGGCTGATGCGAGTCGCGGCCCGATCAGGCGTTTCCTGCCCGGCATCTCCGGCGTGAAGTTCGCCGCCGGCCTGGCCCGCCACCCCCGCACCCTCGCCGGCCGCACGCTCGGCCTGGGCGCCGAGCTGGCCCGCGTGCAGGTCGGCCGCTCGGAGATCGCACCGCACCCCAAGGACCGTCGCTTCAGCGACGAGGCGTGGGCCAAGAACCCGTTCCTCAAGCGGACCCTGCAGTCCTACCTCGTCGCCGGCGAGGCGGCCCGCGGCCTGGTCGCCGACGCCGGCCTGGGCCACGGCGACGAGCAGCGGATGGGCTTCATCGTCGACAACCTGGTCGAGGCGTCCTCCCCCAGCAACAACCCCATGCTCAATCCCAAGGTCCTCAAGCGGATCATCGACACCGGTGGCGGCAACCTCGTGGCCGGCGGGCGGCGCTTCGTGCGCGACTTCGCCACGGCGCCACGGGTGCCGTCGATGGTCGAGCCCGACGCCTTCGAGGTCGGCGAGGACCTCGCCGTGACGCCCGGGCAGGTCGTGCTGCGCACGGACGTCTTCGAGCTCATCCAGTACACCCCGCAGACCCCGAAGGTCCGCACGGTGCCGCTGCTGATCGTGCCGCCGACGATCAACAAGTACTACGTCATCGACCTCGCCGAGCGACGCAGCCTGGTCGAGCACCTGGTCCAGGCCGGTCAACAGGTCTACTGCATCTCCTGGCGCAACCCCGACGCCCGGCACGCCGACTGGGGCCTGGACACCTACGGCCAGGCGATCCTCGAGGCGATGACGACCGCCCAGGTCATCTCCCGTCAGGAGCAGGTCGCCGTGCTCGGCATCTGCTCGGGCGGCATGCTCGCCTCGATGGTGATGGCGCACCTGGCGGCGACCGACGACCTCGACCGGGTGGCGGCGTTCAGCCTCGCCGTGACGGTCCTCGACCAGCACGACGCGGGCCTGCCCAGTGCCCTGCTCTCGCACAAGGGCGCGGCCGCGTCGACGCGGGCGTCACGCGACAAGGGCTACCTCGACGGTCGGGCCCTCGCGGAGATCTTCGCGTGGCTGCGGCCCAACGACCTGATCTGGAACTACTGGGTCAACAACTACCTGATGGGCCACGCCCCCAAGGCCTTCGACATCCTCTACTGGAACGCCGACCCCGTGCGCATGACCGCCGGGATGCACCGTGACTTCATGGACCTCGCGCTGCGCAACGCACTCACCAAGGCCGGGGGCTGCACGATGCTGGGCACCCCGGTCGACCTCGGCGACATCGACGTCGACTCCTACGTCGTGGCGGGGATCGCCGACCATCTGTGCAAGTGGGAGTCCTGCTACCGCACCACCCAGCTCTTCGGCGGCGACTCCCGCTTCGTCCTCTCGACCAGCGGCCACATCGCCGCCATGGTCAACCCCCCGGGCAACGAGAGGGCCAGCTTCCAGACCTCCGACTCCAACCCGGCCAGCGCGGCGGAGTGGCTCGACGGGGCCCGCCAGGTCAACGGCACCTGGTGGGACGACTACGCCGCCTGGCTGGCCGCCCGCACCGGGCCGGAACGCACCAAGCCGCGCAAGGTCGGCTCCGCACGCTTCGAGCCGCTGTGCGACGCTCCGGGGACCTATGTCCATGACCGCTGAGTCGCCCCTGGCAGCCCCCGACACCGTGCGCACCGTTGCCGTGCGTGGGGTGGCGGCGCGCGTCTCGGTGCGTCCCGGCGTGGGTCGCTTCGTGCACGAGCCGCCCCTGCTGCTCTGCAACGGCATCGGCGTCTCGCTCGAGGTGCTGCAACCCCTCGTCGACCAGCTCGACCCCGAGCGGGGCATCGTGCGCTTCGACGTACCCGGTGTCGGTGGCAGCGCCCTGCCCCCCACGCCCTACCCCATCGCCGGGCTCGCCTCCTGGGTCGCAGCGCTGATGACCAAGCTCGGGCACCGCGAGTTCGACGTCCTCGGGCTGTCCTGGGGCGGCGGCCTGGCCCAGCAGCTCGCGATCCAGTCCCGCAAGCGCGTACGACGGGTGGTGCTGGTCGCGACCGGCACCGGCTTCCTGATGGTCCCGGCCCACCCCTCGGTGCTGGCCAAGATGGCGACGCCCCGGCGGCACCGCGACCCGGCCTACGCGCGGCGCATCGCCGCCGACATCTACGGCGGCTCCATGCGCAACGATCCCGAGAAGGGCGCCAAGCTGCTGCACGCCGTCACGCGGTCGGGCCCCAAGCGCGGCTACTACTACCAGCTGGCCGCGATGACCGGCTGGTCCAGCCTGCCGTTCCTCGGTCTGATCCGGCAGCCCACGCTGGTCATGGGCGGCACCGACGACCCGATCATCCCCGTCGCCAACCCCCGCCTGCAGGCCCGGCTCATCCCACGCGCCCGCCTGTACCTCTACGACGGTGGCCACCTCGGCATCGTCACCGAGGCCGACGAGCTGGCTCCTGTGGTGGAGCAGTTCCTGAACGAGGAGACCCCCTCATGACCCACGACTCGGCCCTGACCCACCGCGAGCTCGAGGACTCCCCGTTCTCCGACTTCCTCGGCTTCGAGCTGCTCCTCGACGACGAGGACCGCGAGCTGCTCAGCCGCGTGCGGGCGTTCATGACGCGCGAGGTGGAGCCGGTCATCAACGCGCACTGGACGCGCGGGGCGTTCCCCCACGAGCTCGTCGCCGGGCTCGCCGAGCTCGGCATCGCCGGGCTGGCCTACGACGGACCCGGCTGCCCGGCGCGCGGCGCCCTGGTGGACGGCATGGTCGCGATGGAGCTCAGCCGGATCGACCCGTCGATCGGCACGTTCATGGGGGTGCACGGCGGGCTGGCCATGGGCTCGATCCAGCTCTGCGGGTCCGACGAGCAGCGTGAGCGCTGGCTGCCGGCGATGGCGCGGGTGGAGCTGATCGGCGCCTTCGGGCTGACCGAGCCCGACGTCGGCTCGGCGATCTCGCAGGGCCTGGCGACCAGTGCCCGCCGCGACGGCGACGGCTGGGTGCTCAACGGCGAGAAGAAGTGGATCGGCAACGCCTCCTTCGCCGACCTGGTCGTCATCTGGGCCCGCGACGAGGACGACGGCGAGGTCAAGGGCTTCGTCGTCGAGAAGGACACCGAGGGCATGACCTTCGACGTGCAGCAGGACAAGATCGCGCTGCGGGTCGTGCAGAACGCCGAGATCCACCTCACGGACGTGCACGTCCCCGAGGTCAACCGGTTGCAGGGGGCGACAAGCTTCGCCAGCACCGCCAACGTGCTGCGCGTGACCCGCATGGGCGTGGCCTGGCAGGCCGCTGGTTGTGCCCGCGGCGCCTACGAGCACGCGCTGCGCTACACCAAGTCGCGCGAGCAGTTCGGCCGGCCGATCGCGTCCTTCCAGCTGGTGCAGGACCTGCTGGTCAAGATGCTCTCGAACGTGACGGCGTCGACCGCGATGAATGTGCGCGCCTCCCAACTCCAGGACGCCGGTCTGCTGCGCGACGAGCACGCGTCCCTCTGCAAGGTGCACAGCACCGTGCGGATGCGCGAGACCGTCGGCTGGGCCCGCGAGGTCCTCGGCGGCAACGGCATCCTGCTCGAGCACCACGTGGGGCGCTTCGTCGCCGACGCGGAGGCCATCTATTCCTACGAGGGCACCCGCGAGATGAACACCCTGATCGTCGGTCGGGCGATCACCGGCGAGAGCGCCTTCGTCTGATGGGCGCTCCGTTGCTCGACCCTCAGCTCGATGTCGGCCGCATCCGCTCGCACTTCCCCGCGCTCGACCAGGGCGTGGCGCACTTCGACGGCCCCGGCGGCTCGCAGGTGCCCCTCGTCGTGGCGCAGGCGGTCGCGGACGCGATGACGTCAGGGCTGTGCCAGCGCGGCACGCTGACGGCGAGCGAACGGCGTACGGACTCGGTGACGGTGGGCGCGCGCCAGTCGATCGCCGACCTCGTCGGCGGCGACCCGGGAGGCGTCGTCTTCGGACGCTCGATGACCCAGCTGACGATGGACCTCGCGCGCACGCTGGCGCAGGGCTGGGGGCCCGGCGACGAGGTGGTGGTGACGCGGCTCGACCACGACGCCAACATCCGGCCCTGGGTGATCGCCGCCGAGCGGGCCGGGGCGACCGTGCGGTGGCTGGGCTTCGACCCCGTCACGACCGACCTCGACGACGTGACACCGCTGCTCTGCGAGCGCACGCGACTCGTGGCCCTGACCGGCGCCTCCAACCTCTTCGGCACCCGGCCCGACGTCGCCGCGGTGGCCGCCGCCGCGCACGCGGTCGGTGCGCTGGTGTTCGTCGACGCCGTCCACCTGACGCCGCACGCACCGGTCGACCTCGTCGATCTCGGCGCCGATGTCCTGGTCTGCTCGCCCTACAAGTTCTTCGGCCCGCACCTCGGCGCGCTCGTCGCGTCGCCGTCCCTGCTGGAGGGGCTGCGGCCCGACAAGCTGCTGCCGTCGAGCGACGCCGTGCCCGAGCGCTTCGAGCTCGGCACGCTCCCCTACGAGCTGCTCGCCGGCGTCACCGCCGCGGTCGACTTCATCGCCGACCTCGTGCCGGGGCAGGGCTCGCGGCGCGAGCGCGTCCTCGTCTCGATGGCCACGCTCGAGCAGCACGAGGACGTGCTGCTCCGGCACCTGCTCGACGGGCTGGCCGGGATCGACGGGGTGAGCCTCCACGGCCGACCCGCTCGTCGTACGCCGACGGTCCTGTTCACCGTCGCCGGCCACGCGCCGCGCGCGGTCCACGAACACCTCGGCGGGCTGTCGGTCAACGCGCCGGCCAGCCACTTCTACGCGCTCGAGGCATCGCGTCACGCGGGGCTGGGCGACGAGGGCGGCGTACGGGTGGGGCTGGCGGCCTACACGACCCAGGACGAGGTGGACCGCCTGCTCGACGGGGTGCGGGCACTCCTAGGCTGAGTGGATGCGCCTGGCCACCTGGAACGTCAACTCCCTGCGCTCGCGCATCGGCCGGGTCGAGGCCTTCCTCGAGCGCCACGACATCGACGTGCTTGCGCTCCAGGAGACCAAGGCGCGCGAGGACCAGCTGCCGCTGATGGGCCTGCAGTCTCTGGGCTACGAGGTCGCGGCCGCCGGCTACCACCAGTGGAACGGCGTTGCGATCATCAGCCGCGTCGGGCTCGAGGACGTGCAGATCGGCTTCGAGGAGATGCCCGGCTTCGGCGACCCCCTGACCGCGGAGGCGCGGGCGATCGGCGCGACCTGCGCAGGGGTGCGCGTGTGGTCGCTCTACGTGCCCAACGGTCGCAAGGTCGAGGACCCGCACTACGCCTACAAGCTCGACTGGCTCGCGCGCCTGCGGGCCGCTGCGCTCGACTGGCGCGAGGGGCCGACCGCGCTCGTCGGCGACTGGAACATCGCACCCCTGGACGAGGACGTCTTCGACATGGCGCAGTTCAAGACCTCCACGCACGTGACACCACCCGAGCGTGCGGCCTTCCAGGCGTTCCTCGACGACGGCTACGTCGACGTCGTGCGGCCCCACACACCGGGCCCGGACGTCTACACCTACTGGGACTACTACCGCCAGCGCTACGAGCGCAACCGTGGGCTCCGCATCGACTTCGTGCTCGGCTCGGCACCCTTCGCCTCACGGGTGACCGGGGCGTTCATCGACCGGGACGAGCGCGCCGGCACCGGCGCCTCCGACCACGCCCCGGTCGTCGTTGACCTGGCTGACTGACGGGTCGACCCACACGCAGCCCCGCGTATACTTTTGGTATGACCATGACGACGATCAAGGTCTCGCCCGAGACGCGTGACCGACTGAAGGCGCAAGCTGCGGCATCACGCGTGAGCCTGGGCGAGCACCTGTCGCGCCTGGCGGACGCGGCGGATCGCGGACTGCGGTTCGAGGCGATGCGCCGGGCCATGGACGCGACGCCGGCCGACGCGCTGGCCACCTACGCCGCCGAGACCGACGAGTGGCTCGACGCCGACCTCGGTGCATGAAGCCGCTGCGGCCAGGCGCCGTTGTGTGGGCCTGGCTCGACCCGTCGGTCGGTCGGGAGCAGGCCGGTCGACGGCCGGTGGTCGTGGTCTCCTCCGACGGCTACCTCGACGTCGTCACGACGCTGGCGGTCGTCGTACCCGTCTCTCGGACTGATCGTGGCTGGCCCAACCACGTCCCTCTGACCGGGGTGAGCGCCCTGCCGGACTGCTTCGCGATGTCGGAGCAGTCGAGGACACTCAGCCGCGACCGCCTCGGCGAGCCCTTCGGTCAGGTGGACGACCTGTGTCTCGCGGAGATCAAGGTCTGGCTCGCCGCGTTCCTCGACATCTGAGCGGTCACGCGCGACCTCCGAAGCACTGTCGGTGGTCGCGTCCATGCTGGACCCATGACCGTCACCTTGCTCGCCGCGCTGCTGCTGTGCCTCGTCGTCGGAGCCCTCGTGGGCTACCTCGCCGGGCTGCTCCGCGGCCGCGACCACTCGTCGTACGACGAACGCGCGGGCGCCGCGCTCGCGCTCGACCAGCGCGCGGCAGACCAGGCGGTGGTCAAGGAGGGGCTCGACCGGTTGCAGGACCAGATGCGCGACCTCGAGCACAACCGGGTCGCGTGGCAGAGCCAGCTGCACGAGCAGGTGCTCGACATGCGGCACGCCAACGATTCGCTGCGCCGCGAGACCCAGTCGCTGTCGACCGCCCTGCGCAAGCCGCAGGTGCGGGGTCGCTGGGGCGAGCTGCACCTGCGTCGGGCGGTCGAGCTCGCCGGACTGGTCGACCGGTGCGACTTTTCCGAGCAGGTGCGTCTCGACGACGGCGCCCGACGGCCCGACCTGGTGGTCCGGCTGGTCGGCGACCGACAGCTCGTCGTTGATGCCAAGGTGCCGCTCGACGCCTACCTCGACGCCACCTCGTGCGACGACGACGACGTGCGCAGCGGTCACCTCGCCCGGCATGCCCGACAGGTGCGCGCCCACGTCGACGCACTGGCCGCCAAGGCCTACTGGAAGTCGCTCGAGGAGAGCCCGGAGTTCGTGGTGCTCTTCATGCCGGCCGAGTCGTTCCTGGCCGCCGCGCTGGAGGCCGACGGCGACCTGATCGACTACGCCGCGACGCGTCAGGTCGTGCTGGCCACCCCGACGACGCTGATCGCGCTGCTGCGCACGGTCGCCCACGGGTGGAGCCACGAGGCGCTCGCCGATCAGGCCCGCGAGATCCACCGCCTCGGGCGCGACCTCCATGCCCGTCTCGGCACGCTCGTCACCCACGTCGACCAGCTCGGCCGCTCGCTCAATGCGGCCGTCGGTCACTACAACCAGGCGGTCGGCTCGCTGGAGTCACGGGTGCTGGTGGCGGCCCGCCGGTTCAGCGACCTGTCGGTGACCGACGACGAGCTCCCGACGCCGCGGGCCGTGGAGCTGCGGGCGGTCGCCCGGCGCGTCGCCCCGGGCGAGTCGGACCAGGACCATACGGTAGCTCTGTGATCGAGGCACTATGACGCACGCCCGGACCCTCTGGGAGGAGGGGCGCGAGCCAGGCTGGCAGGTCGTCGCGCTCGGGATCGCTGCTGCCCTCACCGTGGTCGTGGTCGACCTGCTGCTGGGCGGTCACATCAGCTTCTTCTTCGACCTGTGCTTCGTCGCCCTCTGCGTCGCGCTCGCCCTGACCGTGCGCCCCTCGGACTTCTTCACCGTCGGGGTCCTGCCGCCGCTGCTGATGATCGGCGTGTTCGTCCTGGTCGGCGTCAGCCGCCCCTCCGTCATCGGCCACCCCGACGACGGCACGGTGCAGGCGGTCATCACCGGGCTGTCCGAGCACAGCCTCGCGCTCGTCTCCGGCTACGTCCTGTGCCTGTCCACCCTCTACGTCCGCCAGCGGGTCACTCGAAGCGGTCAGGGTCTCCTGCACCACGACGCGTGACCTCGGGGGTGCCCGAGGACCAGTCGACGACGGTCGTGGGCTCGGCCGGGGTCTCCCCTGCCTCGATGACGAGGTCGACCTCGTGGTCGAGCTCCTCCTTGACCTCCCAGCCGATCGTGCGCGGCTCGGTCTCCCCCGGCAGGATCAGCGAGCTCGACAGCAGCGGCTCCCCGAGCACCTCGAGCAGCGCCTGCACGAACGTGTGGTCGGGGATACGCACGCCGACGGTCTTCTTCTTGGGGTGCATCAACCGCTTCGGCACCTCCGGCATCGCCGGGAGGATGAACGTGTAGGGACCCGGCGTCGCGGAGCGGATCGCGCGGAACGCCGAGTTGTCGACGTGCACCATCTGCCCGAGCTGGGAGAAGTCCTTGCAGATGAGGGTGAAGTGGTGGCGGTCGTCGAGCCCGCGGATGCGCAGGATCCGGTCACGGCCGTCGCGGTTGCCGATGCGGGAGCCGAGGGCGTAGCCCGAGTCGGTCGGGTAGGCGATCAGCGCGTCGTTGCGCAGCTCCTCGGCCACCATCTCGAGCAGCCGCGGCTGCGGGTTGTCCGGGTGGATGTCCACGAACCTGGCCATGACGCACCTCCTGTCTCCGTCGTCGCCCCGACCTTCTCACGAGAGGGGCGTGGTCGATGGGCGAGCCGGTCAGCTCCGACCGGCAGCCTTGAGGTCGCGGCGCAGCTCCTTGGGCAGCGAGAAGATCAGCGACTCCTCGGCGCTGTGGACCGCCTTGGCGTCGGGGTAGCCGCGCTCGGCGAGGTAGGCGAGCACGCCGTCGACCAGGGCCTCGGGCACGCTCGCGCCGGAGGTCACGCTGACGTTGCGGACACCCTCGAGCCAGGTCTCGTCGATCTCGGAGGCGTCGTCGACGCGGTAGGAGGCCTTGGCGCCGGCATCGAGCGCGACCTCGACCAGGCGCACGGAGTTGGAGGAGTTGCCCGAGCCGACCACGATCAGCAGGTCGGCGTCGCGGGCGATCTCCTTGACCGCGAGCTGGCGGTTCTGGGTGGCGTAGCAGATGTCGTCGCTCGGCGGGTCGAGCAGCAGCGGGAAGCGCTCCCGGATCGCTGCGACCGTCTCCATGGTCTCGTCGACCGAGAGAGTGGTCTGGCTGAGCCAGGCGACGCGGGCCGGGTCGCGCACCACGATGCCCGACACGTCGGCGGGGCTCTGCACGAGCTGGATGTGGTCAGGCGCCTCACCCGCCGTGCCCTCGACCTCCTCGTGGCCCTCGTGGCCGATCAGGAGGATGTCGTAGTCGTCCTCGGCGAACCGCTTGGCCTCGTGGTGGACCTTGGTCACCAGCGGGCAGGTGGCGTCGATCGTCTTGAGCTCGCGCTCCTCGGCCTGGCGGTGCACCTCGGGGCTCACGCCGTGGGCGGAGAAGACGACCGTGGCGCCGGCCGGCACCTCCTCGATCTCCTCCACGAAGATCGCGCCGCGCGACTCCAGGTCTGCCACGACGTGCTTGTTGTGCACGATCTGCTTGCGCACGTAGACCGGGGAGCCGTAGAGGTCGAGCGCCTTCTCGACCGTCACGACGGCCCGGTCGACCCCAGCGCAGTAGCCCCGCGGCGCGGCCAGCAGGACCGCTCGCTCCGCCTCGTCGGTGGGCAGGAGGCGCGGGGTGCCGAGGTCGGTGCTCATGACCCCGAGTCTACGGGGGCCGGCGACGGCGCCTCGCCGGCCGTGGTGTCCTAGGGTCACCGCATGGCCCTGGACACCTCACCCCAGTCGCCGGCGCCGGTGCGGCAGATCGCCAATGCGATCTCCGGCTGGGTCGACCGGTTGGGGGCAGTGTGGGTCGAGGGGCAGGTGGCGCAGGTGAGCCGGCGGCCAGGGGTCGGCACGGTGTTCCTGACGCTGCGTGACTCGGTGGCCGACATCTCGGTCCCGGTGACCTGCTCGCGCGTGATGTACGACGGCCTCAACCCGCCGCTCGTCGAGGGCGCCAGTGTCGTGATCCACGCCAAGCCGTCCTACTACGCGACGCGCGGCACGATGTCGCTCTATGCACGTGAGATCCGGATGGTCGGGCTCGGTGAGCTGCTGGCCCGTCTCGAGCAGCGGCGCCAGCTCCTCGCCGCCGAGGGTCTCTTCGACCAGGCGCGCAAGCGACGGCTGCCGTTCCTTCCCGGCAAGGTCGGGCTCATCACGGCCCCCAACTCCGCGGCCGAGCGCGACGTGCTCGACAACGCCCGACGTCGCTGGCCGGCGGTGGCCTTCGAGGTCCGCCACGCCACCATGCAGGGCACCCGGTCGGCCGCCGAGGTGATGGAGGCGCTCGACCGGCTCGACCGCGACCCGAGCGTCGACGTGATCGTGATCGCCCGGGGTGGTGGGGCCGTCGAGGACCTGCTCCCGTTCTCCGACGAGGGGCTGATCCGGGCCGTGTCCAAGGCCCGCACGCCAGTCGTCTCCGCGATCGGGCACGAACCCGACACCCCGCTGCTCGACCTGGTCGCCGACGTGCGGGCTTCCACACCCACCGACGCCGCCAAGCTCGTCGTGCCCGACGTCCACCAGGAGCTCGCCGGCATCGGTCAGGCCCGGCTGCGCATGCGCCAGTCGGTCGCCGCGCGGATCCACCAGGAGCAGTCCCGCCTCGACCAGCTGCGCTCGCGCCCCTCGATGGCCGACCCGCGCTCGCTGCTCGACGCCCGCGACGACGAGCTCACCGCCCTGCGCGAGCGGGCCCGGCGCACGCTGCGGCACGCCCTCGACCGCGCCGCCGACGACATCGGCCACCACCGCGCCCGCGCCCGGGCGCTGTCCCCGCTCGCAACCCTCCAACGCGGCTACGCCGTGCTCCAGGACGCCGACGGCCATGTCGTCACGTCGGTGGACGGCCTCGCTGCGAAGCAGAAGATCAGCGTCCGCGTCGCCGACGGCCGCATCGCCGCCACCATCACCACGGCCGCAGCCACCGCCACCCCCGACCCCGACCCCGCTCCCCCGACCGTGCACGAGGAAGACGAGCCCGCATGACCGACGAGACCCCCTCCTACGAGGCCGCCCGCGACGAGCTGCTCGACGTCGTACGCCGCCTGGAGACCGGTGGCACCACGCTCGAGGAGTCCCTCGCGCTCTGGGAGCGCGGCGAGCAGCTCGCCACGGTCTGCCAGACCTGGCTCGACGGTGCGCGCGCGCGACTCGACGCCGTCATCGGCGCCGACGACGAGTAGGCGTCAGGGCGTGAGCGGGGCCGTCGTCAGCGACTCGATCAGCAGCACCAGATCGGCCTGGCTCGCCGAGCCGTAGACCAGCAGCCGGTCCTCGCCGAGCTCGGCGGCATAGGCGAGGTCACCGCCTTCGTCGGAGTAGCCCTCCCACGTCGTGGCGATCGGGCTATCCACCAAGAGCGCGTCCTCCTCGGAGATGTTCTCCGGCTCCTCGTCGACGTAGGTCGCGAGCAGGTCGTCGAGCGACTCGTCCTCCTGGCGCACTCCCACGAAGGTGCCCGCGTCGGTGAGGATCGACAGGCCGAACGCCGGCTGCTCCCCCGGTACGACGGTCACGTTGGTCGCCTTCCAGCCGTCGGGCAGCTCGGCGGGGTAGGCGATCTCGATGTCGGAGTCCTGGGCGAGCTCGACGGTCTCGAGGTAGTCGACCGCGCCGGGTTCGATCTCCTCGTCCTGGCTGGTCAGCGCGCGGAAGACCACCCACGCGAGCACGGCCACGACCGTGATGACCAGCGCGGCCACCAGCCCGTCGACCGACCTGTTGTAACGCCCGGGCGTCCCGCTCTCGCTCACCGGGCCAGTGTCACAGGTCCCGCATGGTCTCCGCGTGCCGACCCTCGTCCACCTGGCGGCTGACGCCGTCGCGGTCGGCGCCCTTCTGGCACTGCTCGTCACCGCCTACCTGGTCGCGCCCCCCCGAGCCTAACAGCCGCAGTTGCGGCATCTTGACTGGTCTCCTCACCGCAGATACGGCATGCTCTGTCCGTGACTACCTACCGAGTTGCGGAAGCCGCCGAGATCCTCGGGGTCAGCGACGACACGCTGCGGCGCTGGGTCGAAGCCGGCAAGGTCGCCGCCTCGTCCGTCGACGGGCGCAGCACGATCGCCGGGGAGGACCTGGCCGAGCTGGCCGAGTCCCTGGCCGACGGACGTGACCCCGACCCCGACCGCGCCGCGGCCGTGAGCGCGCGCAACCGGCTCACCGGCATCGTCGTGCGGGTCAAGCAGGACACCGTGATGGCGCAGGTCGACCTGATCTGCGGGCCCTACCGGGTCGTGTCGCTGATGAGTGCCGAGGCGGCCGACGAGCTCGGCCTCCGCCCCGGGGTGCGCGCCGTCGCCTCGGTCAAGTCCACCAACGTCGTCGTGGAGCGTCCCTGATGAGCACGACAACCGTGAGGAGGTCCCTCGCCCTGCTCGCCCTCCTCCTGCCCCTCACGGCCTGCGGCTCCGACGAGGGCGAGGACTCCGGGCGGCAGAGTGACGGAGACACCACGATCACCGTGCTCGCGGCGGCCTCGCTCACCGACACCTTCACCGCGCTCGCCGAGGACTTCGAGGCCGAGCACGAAGGGGTCACCGTCAAGCTCGCCTTCGACTCCTCCGCCACCCTGGCCGAGCAGGCCCTCGGTGGCGCGCCCGCCGACGTGCTGGCCACCGCCGACACCGCGACCATGGACGACGCGAGCGAGGCGTTGGCCGCCGACCCACAGCTCTTCGCGACCAACACCATGGTGCTGGCGCTGCCTGCCGACAACCCGGCCGGGATCACCTCCTACGACGACCTGGGCTCCGGCGACGTCACCTACGTCGTCTGCGTCGACACCGCCCCGTGCGGCAAGGTCGCCGCGGCCCTGATCGAGAGCACCGGCCTGGAGGCCGAGCCCTCCTCCCTCGAGGTCGACGTCAAGGCGGTGCTGTCCAAGGTCATCACCGACGAGGCCGACGCCGGCTTCGTCTACGCGACCGACGCGGTCGCCGCCGGCGACGCCGTCTCCACCGTCGAGATCCCCGGCGCCGCCGAGCAGGTGACCTCGTACCCGATCGCCCCGTTGGTCCAGTCGCAGGAGGCCGACCTCGCGCAGGAGTTCGTCGACCTGGTCCTCTCCGAAGCCGGCCAGCAGACCCTCACCGACGCCGGCTTCGGCCCGCCCAGCTGATCACCCGACACACAGCCTCTGATGACCCGACGCAGCGACCCGACGACCCGCCAGACGCTCGGCCGACCGCCCGCCGTCCTGGTCGTCCCGGCCACGATCGCAGCAGCACTGCTCGTGCTCCCGCTGGTCGCCCTGGTGCTCGACACCCCGTGGTCGACCTTCCTCGAGCAGCTCGGCAGCGAGCCGGTGCTCGAGGCCCTGCGACTCACCGCGGTCGCGTCCGGCGCCACCGTGGTCGCCTGCATCGTGCTCGGCACGCCGCTGGCCTGGCTGCTGGCCCGCGTGGACTTCCGCGGTCGGGCGATCCTGCGCGCCGCCGTCGCCGTCCCTCTCGTCCTGCCGCCGGTCGTCGCCGGCGTCGCCCTGGTCACCGCGCTGGGTCGCAACGGCCTGGTCGGCCCCCTGCTCCGCGACGGCGGCATCACGCTGCCCTACACGACCGGCGCGGTCGTCATCGCCCACACCTTCGTCTCGATGCCGTTCTACGTGCTCAGCGTCGAGGGCGCGATGCGCTCCTCCGGCGAGCGCTTCGACGTCGTCGCCGCCAGCCTGGGCGCCACCCGGTGGACGACGTTCCGTCGCGTCACGCTGCCGTTGGCGATGCCCGGCATCCTGGCCGGGTCGGTCCTGGCCTGGGCCCGCTCGCTGGGCGAGTTCGGCGCCACGATCACCTTCGCCGGCAACTACCCCGGCACCACCCAGACCATGCCGTCGCTGATCTACACGACCCTTCAGGGCGATCCCGCGCTCGCGCGCACGCTGAGCATGATCCTGCTGCTCGCCTCCGTCGTGATCCTCGCGGCGCTCCGCAACCGCTGGCTGACAACGCCATGACCCGCCCAGTGACCCGGCCCGTGACCGGCCTCGAAGCCCAGATCCACGTCCCCGACCGTCTCGACGCCACCATCACCGCGCCACCCGGCTCCGTCGTCGCCGTCATCGGCCCCAACGGCGCCGGCAAGACCACGCTGCTGCGCGCGCTGGCCGGCCTGGTCGAGATGACCGGCCACGTCACCGTCGACACCGAGAGCTGGACCGACCCGCCGCGCCTCGTGCGCGAGCGCCACCTCGGCTTCGTCTTCCAGGACCGGTCCCTCTTCCCCCACCTCACCGCCCTGGCCAACGTGGCCTTCGGCCTCCAGTCCCGTCGTACGCCGCGGCGCGCGGCGGAGCAGGTCGCCCAGGGCTGGCTCGACCGCTTCGCCATCGGGCACCTGGCCAAGCGCTTGCCCGGCGAGCTCTCCGGCGGACAGGCCCAGCGCGTGGCGATCGCCCGCGCCCTGGCCTCCGATCCCCAGCTGCTGCTGCTCGACGAGCCGTTCGCGGGGCTCGACGTCGGCGTCGCCACCGGCCTGCGGATCGAGCTGGCCCGCCACCTCGCCGACTACCGCGGCGTGACCCTGCTGGTGACCCACGATGCGATCGACGCGCTGACCCTGGCCGACCGGGTGCTGGTGGTCGACGAGGGTCGCGTGGCGCAGTCCGGCAGCCCCCAGGAGGTCGCGGCCCGCCCGCTCACCGAGCACGTCGCCCGCCTGGTCGGGCTCAATGTCATCCGTGACGGGGAGGGCGAGGGCGAGGGCGAGGGGCAGACCTACCGCTCCTTCACCCCCAGCTCCGTGACCGTGTCGGTCCACCGGCCCGAGGGGTCCGCGCGCCACCAGTGGCACGGCCCGATCGCCAGCGTCGCGCCGCACGGCGACGCCGTACGGCTGCTGGTCGCCACGCAGGAGCCCACCCGCCAGGAGCTGCTGGCCGACGTCACCCCCGGCGCGGCGACCGAGCTCGGGCTGACGCCGGGGCGTGAGGTGTGGCTCTCGGTCAAGGAGACGGCGGTCCAGACCTACGCGGCGGACCGGCCGAGGTGATGGACACCGATACGATGCCGACCATGGACCCCACCCTGGACGTCGCGCCCCAGTCCCCCGACCGCAACCTCGCGCTCGAGCTGGTGCGGGTCACCGAAGCGGCCGCCATGGCCGCCGGCCGCTGGGTCGGCAAGGGCGACAAGAACGGCGCCGACGGCGTGGCCGTCAACGCGATGCGCGTGATGATCTCGACCATCGGCATGAACGGCACCGTCGTGATCGGCGAGGGCGAGAAGGACAACGCGCCGATGCTCTACAACGGCGAGAAGGTCGGCGACGGCACCGGTCCGGAGTGCGACGTCGCCGTCGACCCGATCGACGGCACCACCCTGACCGCCAAGGGCATGGCCAACGCGGTCGCCGTGCTCGCAGTCTCCCCGCGCGGCTCGATGTACGACCCGTCCGCGGTGTTCTACATGGACAAGCTCGCCACGGGTCCCGAGGCCGCCGACGTCGTCGACATCCGTTTCCCCGTCGCGGAGAACATCCACCAGGTCGCGAAGGCCAAGGGCAGCAAGCCCGAGGACGTCACGGTCATGCTGCTCGACCGCCCCCGCCACGAGGCCCTCGCCGAGGAGATCCGGGCCACCGGCGCGCGGATCAAGTTCATCGTCGACGGCGACGTCGCCGGCGCGATCTCCGCCGCCCGCCCCGACAGCGGCGTCGACCTGCTGCTCGGCATCGGCGGCACCCCCGAGGCGATCATCACCGCGTGCGCGATGAAGTGCATGGGCGGCGTGATCCAGGGCCAGCTGTGGCCCCAGGACGACGACGAGCGGCAACGCGCCCTCGACGCCGGCCACAACCTCGACAAGGACTTCGTCCTCCACACCGACGACCTCGTCACGGGCGACGACTGCTTCTTCGTGGCCACCGGGATCACCGACGGCGACCTGATGCGGGGCGTCCGCTACCGCTCCGGCGGCGCGACGACCCACTCCCTGGTGATGCGCTCGCGCAGCGGCACGATCCGCTCGATCACCAGCGAGCACCGGCTCCAGAAGCTACGCAGTTATTCCGCGATCGACTTCGACTGAGGCCGGCTGCGCCTGACGGCGCAGCGACCCGACCACGTGGTCGATGACGCGCGGGTCAACGGCCATCCCGACGTGGGAGGCCCGGACCTCGATCGCGTGCGCCGCGGGGTCGATGCAGGCACGCCAGTCGACGATGCCGTCGCGCTTGGAGTAGATCGCGGTGAAGTCGACGCCGTAGGGCAGCGGCGAGCGGCTCTCGTCGAAGCTCTGGCGCGCGCAGCTGCCAGCGACGCACTCCTCCGACATCAGGCCCGGCACGCCGGCCCGGCTGAGCCGCACGAGCACGTCGACACCCGCCGTGAGGGCGCGGTGGTGGGCGCCGGGCGCCAGCATCGGGCTGCCCATCGTGATGATCCCCGACACCAGGTCGGGGCGCCTGACGGCGACCCCGCGCGCGAGCATGCCGCCGAGGCTGTGGCCGACGACCTGCACGCGCGTGCCGCGGCGGATCGCGATCGACTCCAGGCGCGACTCCAGCTGGGCTGCGGCGTCGAGCGTGCACCCGATGTTGGCGCGGATCATCGAGCGGTAGGTGCGGTAGCCCTGGGCCCGCAGCGCTCGCGCCATGAACGCCAACGAGGCGTCTCCCGCCATGAATCCCGGCACCAGGATGACCGGGTCGGCGGCGCGCACGGGTCCGCGACCGGTGTAGGGCGTGCTGCGGCGGGTGCGGCGGTCCTCGACCGAGCGCAACGCGTAGCGGCCGACCTCGGTGACGAGGCTCGCCTCGCGGGCCACCGCGACCAGGGCTGGCCTCGCATAGCCCTCCGGCAGGAGGAAGGAGGCCAGCGTGGAGGTGCTCATCTGGACGACGTTACGCGGCCGCAACACGGGAAGGTGGGAAATCCGGGCCATTGGAAGACACCTCCTCACCCGTGAGAGAGACTCGGTGACATGTCCCCACGTGCACGCCGACAGCCCGAGACCACCCCCGTCGAGGTTCCGGTGGCGGTCTCCGGAGAGCTGTTCGCCCCGATCTCCCCGGGCATGGAGCTGTGCTATCAGACCTTCGGCAGCCCCGACGACGAGCCGCTGCTGCTCGTCATGGGGCTCGGCGGGCCGATGACCTGGTGGGACCCCGAGCTGTGCACGATGCTGGCGCGCCGCGGCTTCTACGTGATCCGCTACGACAACCGCGACACCGGCCGCTCGAGCCGCAGCAGCGCCCGCGTGCGCCGTACGACGCTCGTGCGGGCCTTCGCGGGCACCCCGGTCCGCCCGCCCTACACCCTGGTCGACATGGCCGGGGACGGCTTCGGCCTCCTGGACCACCTCGGCGTCGAGGCCGCCCACGTCGTGGGCGTCTCCATGGGCGGGATGATCGCGCAGACCATGGCGATCGCCGAGCCGCGTCGGGTGCTCACCTTTGTCAGCATCATGTCGAGCACCGGCAAGCGCACCGTCGGCTGGCAGCACCCGGGCCTGATCCTCTCGCTGCTCGCCAACCGCGGCGCCGGCCGTGACGCCTACGTCAGCTCCAGCGAGGCCCTGTGGAAGATGATCGGCTCCCCCGCCTACCCGCAGACCGACGAGCGTGTCACGGCGCGGGCCGAGGAGACCTTCGACCGCGGTGTGAGCGCCAGCGGGGTCATGCGCCAGATGCTCGCGGTCCTCACCCAGCCCAACCGCGGCCCACGCCTGCACAGCCTGCCGATGCCGGCCCTGGTCGTGCACGGGCTCGCCGACAAGATGGTCCACGTCTCCGGCGGTCGAGCCACCGCGGCGGCCATCCCCGGCGCCGAGCTGCTGCTGATCGACGGCATGGGCCACGACGTGCCGCCCGACCTGTTCGAGACCTTCGTCAGCGCGATCCGTCGTACGGCGGACCGCGCCCGCTGAGCCGGGGTCACTCGCTGAGGCGCGCCCCCGTGTCGGTGTCGAAGACGTGCACGTTCTGCGGGTCGGTCGTGACATAGATGGTCTCGCCCTTGTGCACCGTGTCACGACCCGCGACCCGCACGATGATGTGGTTGGGCGTGCCCTCGACGTCGGAGGTGCCGTAGACGAAGCCGTCGGAACCCAGCTCCTCGACGACCGTCACCTTGACCGGGAGGCCACCGTCCTCGGCGCTGACGATGCGCCAGGACTCGGGCCGGACACCGACAGTGATGTTGCCTTCCATCCGCTTCGCCGCGGTCGGGTCGACCGGCACCTGGTAGTGGCCGATCTGCGCCTGGCCGTTGTTGGCCGTCGCCTTGATGAGGTTCATCTGCGGAGAGCCGATGAAGCCGGCCACGAAGAGGTTGACGGGCTTGTCGTAGAGGTTGAGCGGGGTGTCGACCTGCTGGAGGTCGCCGTCCTTCATGACCGCGACGCGGTCGCCCATCGTCATCGCCTCGACCTGGTCGTGGGTGACGTAGACGGTCGTGACGCCGAGGTCCGCCTGGAGCTTGGCGATGTCCGTGCGGGTGTGCACGCGCATCTTGGCGTCGAGGTTGGACAGCGGCTCGTCCATGCAGAAGACCTGCGGGCTGCGCACGATGGCGCGACCCATGGCGACGCGTTGACGCTGCCCACCCGAGAGCGCCTTGGGCTTGCGGTCGAGGAACTCGGTCAGACCGAGGATCTCGGCCGCCTCGGCGACGCGCCTCTTGCGCTCCTCCGGGGAGACCTTCGCCATCTTGAGCGCGAAGCCCATGTTGTCGGCGACGCTCATGTGCGGGTAGAGCGCGTAGTTCTGGAACACCATCGCGATGTCGCGGTCCTTGGGCGGCAGGTCGGTGACGTCCTTGTCACCGATGAAGATCTTGCCCTCGTTGACCTCCTCGAGCCCGGCCAGCATCCGCAGCGTCGTGGACTTGCCACAGCCGGAGGGGCCGACGAGGACCATGAGCTCCCCGTCGCGGATCTCGAGGTCGATGCCGGGCACCGTGGGCTTGTCCGCTCCGGGGAACCAGCGTTGAGCCTTCTTGAACGTGACTGTTGCCATTTTCTGCTCCTTCACCGGCAGGTACGTGCCGGACGATCCGTTGTGAAGTGACGCAGGTCACTCTAGTGGAGACCGGCTGACGGGGCACTGGTGGTTACGTGCTCTACCCCCCTGGTAGGACTAGACCTGTGACTCAGGCCACTCTCAGACCTGGGTCGCGCCGATGCGGAAGGGACGTCATGACGCCACCCCCGACACGCTCTCCGAGGCGGGGCGCCAGATCCCGCCCAGCACGACGACGATCCCGTGGGGTCGCCGCGGTGGCCGTCGCGACGCTCACCTGCGGCCTCCTGGCCGCGTGCTCCAACGGCTCGGACAAGCCGACGCTCAACTGGTACATCAACCCCGACGGACAGGCCACGCTCACCGAGCTGGCCGCCGCGTGCAGCACCGACGACTACGACATCGAGATCCAGCTGCTGCCGACCGGTGCCACCGACCAGCGCACCCAGCTGGCCCGTCGGCTCGCCGCCTCGGACTCCGAGACCAACCTGATGAGCCTCGACCCGGTCTTCGTGCCGGAGTTCGCCAACGCCGGCTGGATCGCGCAATGGCCCGAGGACCTCGCTGCCGAGGTCCTCGACGACGACGTGCTCTCCGGGCCGGCCGAGACCGTCCGCTGGGACGACGGCGTCTACGCCGCACCGCAGTGGGCCAACACCCAGGTGCTCTGGTACCGCAAATCGCTGGCCGAGGCTGCCGGTCTCGACATGAGCCAGCCGGTCACGTGGTCGCAGGTCATCGATGCCGCTGCGAGCCAGGGCGGCACCGTGGGCGTGCAGGCCGACCGCTACGAGGCCTACATGGTCTGGATCAACTCGCTCGTCGCCGGCGCTGGAGGCGAGATCGTCTCCGCCACCGAGACCGGGAGCGACGCCGAGGTCGAGATCGACTCGGAGGCGGGCCGTGCGGCCGCCACCGTCGTCCAGGAGCTCGCCGACTCGGGCGCAGCGCAGCCCGACCTGTCGGTCTCGCGCGAGGGCACCAGCCTTCCCTTCATGTTCGAGGGACCGGGTGAGTTCATGACCAACTGGACCTTCGTCTACAAGAACTACGAGCCCACCGACGGCGGTGCGTTCACCCAGGAGCAGTTCGATGACCTGGGCTGGGCCCGCTACCCGCAGACCGTCGAGGGCGAGGAGTCGCGGCCGCCCGTGGGCGGCATCGACATCGCGGTCGGCGAGTTCACCGACAACAAAGATTTCGCCTTCGAGGCCGCACGGTGCGTGTCGTCGCCGGAGGCCCAGAAGCAGCTCGCCGTCAACGACGGCCTGATGCCCTCGCGCCAGTCCGTCTACGACGACCAGGAGCTCATCGACGCCTTCGACCCCAGCCTGCTGACGCTCTTCCAGGAGAGCCTCGAGTCGGGCGCCCCGCGACCCAAGAGCGCCTACTACAACCTGATCTCGGGAGCGATCCAGGCCTCGTGGCACTCCCCGACCGAGGTCGACCCCGACTCGACGCCCGCTGACTCGGCCGACTACCTGCGTGCGGTCCTGCGCTCCGAGGCCCTCCTGTGAGCGCCGTGGCGCCCCCCGTGCGCGACGACCAGCAGCGGGAGAAGCCCTCCCCGGGCAAGGCCGACCGGCCGGAGGTCTCCGACCGGGCCCGTCAGGAGCAGCGGCTGGCGCAGCGGCTGGTCGCGCCCGCCGTGGTGATCATGCTGCTGGTCACGGCGTTCCCCATCCTGCGCGCGCTCTACCTGTCGTTCTACACCTACTCGCTGACCTCCCCCGAGGACCGCGCGTTCATCGGCATCGACAACTACGTCACGGCACTGACCGACGGCCTCTTCTGGCGCGACATCGGCGTCACCGTGCTCTACATGGTCGTCACGGTCGGCATCGAGCTGGTCATCGGCTTCGCTTTCGCGATGGTGATGCACCGCGTGGTCTTCGCCCGGGGCCTCATCCGGACCTCGATCCTGATCCCCTACGGCATCATCACCGTGGTCTCCGGCTTCGCCTGGCAGTTCGCGTTCACCTACCAGAACGGCTTCATCAACGGCTGGTTGCCGGGCATCGGCGACTCGTTCAACTGGTTCGGCGAGACCACGCCGGCCGTCATCGCCATCATGGTCTCGGAGATCTGGAAGACCACGCCGTTCATGTCGTTGCTGCTGCTCGCGGGCCTGGCCCAGGTGAGCGACGACATGATCGAGGCCGCCAAGGTCGACGGCGCCACGTGGTGGCAGCGGCTGTGGCGGGTGATCCTGCCCAACATGCGCGCGGCGATCATGGTCGCGGTGCTCTTCCGCGCCCTCGACGCCTACCGGATCTTCGACAACATCTTCGTGATGACCAGCGGGGCCGTGGGCACCGAGTCGATCTCGTTCCTCGTCTACCGCCAGACCATCGAGCAGTTCCAGCTGGGCATGGGCTCGGCCCTCTCGGTCCTGCTGTTCCTCTCGGTGCTGCTGGTGGCGTTCCTGATCGTCAAGCTGTTCCGGGTCGACCTGGCCAAGGCACGAGGAGAGGAGTGAACGCCATGAAGCAGAGGGTCGGACTCGTGGTCGGCGTCGGCCTGATCCTCGTGTGGTGCCTGCTGCCGGTGGTGTGGATCGTCTCGCTGTCCTTGAAGGACGCGGTCGCGGTCACCAACGGCAGCCCGGGCTTCTTCCCCGCAGACGGGGCCTTCGCCGGCTTCGACAACTACCGCGACGCCTGGGGCAACGACCAGTTCCGTCGGGCGATCATCAACTCGCTGGGCATCAGCCTGATCTCGACCACGCTGTCGGTGATCCTCGCGACCCTGGCGGCGTACGCCATCGCCCGCCTGGAGTTCCGTGGCAAGAAGCTCGTGCTGACGACGGCGCTGGCGATCGCGATGTTCCCGGTGGTCGCGCTGGTCAGCCCGCTGTTCGACATGTGGCGCGCCGTCGGCCTCTACGACACCTGGCCGGGTCTCATCATCCCCTACATGTCCTTCACGTTGCCGCTGGCGATCTGGACCCTGGCCGCCTTCTTCCGCGAGATCCCCTGGGAGCTCGAGCAGGCGGCCCAGGTCGACGGCGCCACGTCGTGGCAGGCCTTCCGCAAGGTGATCGTGCCGCTCGCGGCACCCGGGGTCTTTACCGCGGCGATCCTCACGTTCTTCTTCGCGTGGAACGACTTCGTCTTCGGCATCACCCTGACCTCGACCGAGGCGGCCAGGCCCATCCCGGCGTCGTTGTCGTTCTTCGTCGGCGCGGACCCGTTCAACCGGCCGGCCTCGCTGCTGGCCGCGGGAGCCGTCATCGCGACGATCCCGATCGTCATCATCGTCCTGATTTTCCAGCGCAAGATCGTGGCCGGGCTGACGTCCGGCGCGGTGAAGGGGTGACCTCGTGGCTTCCATCCAGATGAAGAACATCGTCAAGAAGTACGGCGACGGCTTTCCCGCCGTCAACGACATCAGCATCGACGTGGCCGACGGGGAGTTCGTGATCCTCGTCGGGCCGTCGGGGTGCGGGAAGTCGACGCTGCTGCGGATGATCGTGGGGCTCGAGGACATCACCTCGGGCGACATGATGATCGGAGACAGGCGGGTCAACGACCTCGCGCCCCGGGAGCGCAACCTGGCGATGGTCTTCCAGAACTATGCGCTCTACCCCCACCTCACCGTCTACGAGAACATCGCGTTCCCGCTGCGACTGGCCAAGGCCGACGACGCCACTGTCGATGAGAAGGTGCGTGCGGCCTCGAAGACCCTCGAGCTCGACGAGCACCTCGACCGCAAGCCGGCCAACCTCTCCGGAGGCCAGCGCCAGCGGGTCGCGATGGGCCGCGCGATCGTGCGCGACGCCGACGCGTTCCTCTTCGACGAGCCGCTGTCCAACCTGGACGCCAAGCTGCGCGGCCAGATGCGCAGCGAGATCTCGCGGCTGCAGAAGAAGCTCGGCATCACCACCGTCTACGTCACGCACGACCAGACCGAGGCGATGACGCTGGGCGACCGCGTGGCGGTGCTCAAGCGCGGCATCCTGCAGCAGCTGGCGACGCCACGCGAGCTCTACTCCAACCCGGGCAACCTCTTCGTCGCCGGCTTCATCGGCTCCCCGCCGATGAACTTCCTGCCGGCCACCGTCGAGGGCACGTCGGTGGAGCTGCCCTTCGGCAGCGTCGAGATCCCGGCGGACAAGGCCGAGAAGGCTGCCGGTCGCGGACTGCTCATCGCCGGCATCCGCCCCGAGGCGTTCGAGGACGCCTCGGTCGTCGAGGAGTCCAAGAGGGCGTCCGGGTCCACGTTCAAGGCCACGGTCGAGGTGGTGGAGTGGCTGGGCAGCGAGGCCTTCGGCTACATCCCCTTCGAGGCACCGCCCGAGGTCCAGGAGCAGCTCCAGCAGCTCGAGCGAGACCTCGACGGCGAGACGCTGCGCACGCAGCTGGTGATCTCGCTGGACGCCGCGAGCAAGGTGAGCGAGGGCGACGAGGCCGAGATCTGGGTCGACACCGCCACCATGCACCTCTTCGACCCCAGCACCGGGGAGAACCTCACGATCGACCGCGAGAACGCGGGTCGCGTGCTCACCCTGCAGGAAGAGGCTGCGGCGCAACCCGCCTGAGCGGCCCGCTCACAGCATCGAGCACGGCTGGTCCGGTCTCCGGGTCAGCCGTGCTTGCGCTCCACCGAGACTCCGCCCCAGATCGCGACCCCGCGGACCCGCACGGTCGGTGAGGTGTCGTCGAGCTCGGCGGCCACCAGCCCTGACGGGCCGGAGTAGTCGCCCATGATGCCGGTGCCCTCGAGAATCACCCGCGTGTGCGGGCCGACCACGATCGAGGCGCCGCCCATGATCGCGTTGACGGTGATGACCACCTCGTCGGCGGCGTACGTCGCCTGGCGCAGGTCCAGGTCGGCCCCGCCCATCACGCACAGCACGGTCAGGTGCTCGGGCACCGTCCAGGTGCCCGAGCGTTTGAAGCCGCTCATGATCGCCACCCGGCGCTCGGTGGAGCGGGCCGGTTGCGGCGACCTGATGGCCGGCGCGGACGGAGCGGGAGCGACGACCGGCGTGAGGTCGCTGGTGATCGGCGCCAGCTCGGCGTAGGTCTTGGCGGCGAAGGTCGCCTCGAGTCGTTCGTCGAGCTCGCCGAGGTCGATGCGCCCGTCGCCGGCGGCCTCCCGCAGGATCTCCGCCACCTCGTGCCGCTGGGCGTCGGAGACACGCATCCGTGCCGGGTCGGGCTCGAGCTCGCCACTCATGCCGGGCAGCCTACGTCGGCCCCGCAGCCCGGCTCTGCGTGGCTCAGGCGCCGACGACCAGCACCGGCGACGGGGTGATCCGCAGGCGCACCCGACCGCCGACGACCAGGCCGCCTGCCGCCGCGCTGGCGAGCTGGGCCATGACCAGGGTGCCGTCGTCCAGCGTGAGGGTCGCGCGCGAGACCGGCCCGAGGAACGCGACAGACACGACCGTCGCGTGGCCGTGCTCGTCGGGCTCGACCGACACCGACTCGGGCCGCACCAGGGCCAGACCGGCGCCGGCGGCCGACCCCGGCAGGACCGGGAGCCGGGCGTCGAGCACGACAGCCGTCTCGCCGTCGACCTGCGCGGGGATCCGGTTGCTCAGCCCGACGAACTCACCGACGAACCTCGTGGCGGGGCTGGAGTAGAGCTCGGCGGGCGGCGCGATCTGGTCGAGGCGTCCGGAGTTCATCACACCGACGCGGTCGGCGATCGCGAGCGCCTCTTCCTGGTCGTGGGTCACGAAGAGCGTGGTGGTGCCCACGTCGCTCTGGACCCGACGGATCTCGTCGCGCAGCTGAACGCGCACCTTGGCGTCGAGGGCCGAGAGCGGCTCGTCGAGCAGCAGCACCGCGGGCTCGATCGCCAGGGCACGGGCGAGCGCCACGCGCTGCTGCTGCCCGCCGGAGAGCTGGTGGGCGTAGCGCGCCTTCTGCTCCCCCAGGCCGACGAGGTCGAGCATGTCGCCGGCGCGCTGACGACGGTCCTTGCGGGAGCGTCCGCGGAGCTTGAGTCCGAAGGCGACGTTGTCGAGCACGGTGAGGTGCGGGAAGAGGCTGTAGGCCTGAAAGACCATGCCCATGTCGCGCTTGTTGGCGGGCACGTGCGTCAGGTCGCGGCCACCGACGCTGATCGTGCCGGCGTCCTGACGCTCCAGGCCGGCGAGGATCCGCAGGGCAGTGGTCTTGCCGCAGCCTGAGGGACCGAGCAGGACCACCATCTCGCCCGGGTCGAGGTGCAGGTCGAGACCGTCGAGCGCGTTGACGGTGCCGTAGGTGCGCCGCAGCGCCGTCATCTCGACGGCGAGGCCGGGCGAGACGGTGCTGGGCGCGCTGTGGGACGAGCTCTGGGTCACGGACATCTACTTTCTGACCGTAGTGCGCCGACGGCGGTCGAGGAACGACAGCACCACCAGCAGGGCGGCGGCGAACAGAATCGAGGCGAGCGAGGCCGCCATCGACTGGGGCGCGTCGCTCTTGGAGAGCAGCACGATGACGACGGGCAGGGTCTCGTAGTTGAGCAGGGACGAGACGGTGTACTCACCCAGGACGAGCGCCACCGAGATGAACGCTCCACCCAGGACCCCCGGCCAGATGTTGGGCGTGATCACCCGGGTGATCACGGTGAACCAGCCGGCCCCGAGCGAGCGCGCGGCCTCCGAGAGGGTCCCGGCATCGATGGAGGAGAGGGCCGCGTCGATGGACCGGTAGGCGTAGGGCAGCACCAGGACGACGTAGATGAAGGTGAGCGTCAGCGCGGAGTCACCGATCAGGTAGGTGACCCAGGCATAGACGTTCTTGATGCCGACGACGACCACCAGGGCCGGGATCGTCAGGGGCAGCAGGCAGAGGAACTCCACCAGCCGCGAGGCGCGCGGCACCCGCAGCTTGACCCAGATCATCGTCGGGACGAGCAGCACGACCATGCCGATGACGGTGAACAGAGCCAGCAGCAGCGAGGTCTTGATCGCCTGGGTCATCTGTGGGTCCTCGAGCAGGCTCTGCCAGGCGGCGCCCGTGCGCTCGCCGGTGCGCGGGATCGTCGTGCTGAAGTCGAGCAGGGCCACCAGGGGCAGCAGGAAGAACGCCGCGAACGCCAGCAGCAGCAGCCACCGGCTCACGCGCCACACCCAGGCGCCGATCACCCGAGCCACCTCGACGTACGACGCAGCAGCCAGGCGTAGAGCCCCATCACGATCGCGACCACGACGATCATCTCGAGCGCGAGTGCGAAGCCGAAGTTGGCCTGGCCGAGCACGATCTCGCTGGTGAGCGCGGAGCGGATCAGCAGCGGGGTGATCGGCGCTCCCTGGCTGACCAGAGCGGCGGCCGTGGCGTAGGCGGCGAACGCGTTGGCGAAGAGCAGCAGCGCAGAGCCGAGGAAGGCCGGCCGGAGCAGGGGGAAGGCGACCTGCAGCCAGTACTGACGGGTCGTCGCGCCGAGGTTGACCGCCGCCTCGCGCCACTGGGGGCGCAGGCCCTCGAGGGCCGGGAGGAAGACGATCACCATCAGCGGGATCTGGAAGTAGGAGTAGACCAGGATCAGGCCCGGCAGCTCGTAGAGCCAGCTCGAGCCGTTGGGGTCGGTGCCGAACGTGTCGGCCATCAGGTCGGTCAGCAGGCCGGAGAAGCCCAGGGTGGCGATCCACGCGAAGGCGAGCGTGACCCCGCCGAACTGGGCGAGCACGCCGCAGATGGAGGTGACGGCCCGCCGCAGGATGCTGGTGGGGGGCGCGGTCACGACCAGGTAGGCCAGCAGCGCGCCGAGCACGGCGCCGACGAGGGCCGAGGTGAAGGAGAGCACGAGGCTCTCGCGCAGCGCTCTCAGCGGGGTCTCCTCGCCGAGTGCGCGGACCTTCTCGAGGGAGAACCCACCGGCCTCGCTCTGGAAGGCCCCGACGATGACGGTGACCGTCGGGATCACCAGGAAGATCCCGATGAAGACCAGGAACGGCAACAGCCCCAGGGAGGGGCCGACGCTCAGGCGCCGGCCCCTCCCGGGGTCGCTGTCCGGTGCCGCTGCTGCCAGCGGCGCGGTGATGGTCATGGGCTCGTCAGCACGTGGTCATGCTCAGGAGATGGCCTTCGCCCAGTTGTCGGCGAGGTAGGCCGCCATCGCCTCGGTCTGCTCGTTGCTCGGGATGATCGGCTCGCCCGCGACCTCCGGGAGGGCGTCGTAGAGCTCCTGGTCCAGCGTGCCGGCCTCGGCCATCGCGTCGGCACGCACGGGGCGCGCACCGCCGGCGAGCCACAGGTTCTGACCCTCGTCGCTGTAGAGGAACTCCTGCCACAGGCGCGCGGCGGCCGGGTGCGGCGCGTCAACGTTGATGGCCTGGAAGTAGTAGCCCGCGATCGGGGCCTCCTCCGGGACATAGCTCGTCCAGCCCTCGACCTTGCTGGCCTCGGCGGCGTTGAGGTAGTCCCAGTCGATGACGACCGGGGTCTGGCCGGACTCGATCGTCGCGGCGGTGGGGTCGACGGGCAGGAAGTTGCCCGCGGCCTTCAGCTTCTGGAAGAACTCCACGCCGGGGGCGATGTCGTCGGCGGAGCCGCCGTTGGCGACCGAGGCCATGACGACGCCGCTGAACGCGGCACCGGCCTGGGTCGGGTCGCCGTTGAGAGCGACCTTGCCCTTGAACTCCGGGCCCAGCAGGTCCTCGAGGGAGTCGATCTCGGGGACGACCGTCGAGTCGTAGCCGATCGACATGAAGCCGCCGTAGTCGTTGACGAAGGTGCCGTCGGCGTCCTTGAACTCCTCGGGGATGGAGTCGAAGGTCTCGACCTTGTAGGGCGCGAACAGGTCGGTGTTGGCGAGCGCCACCGACTGGCCGAGGTCGAAGACGTCCGGGGCGCGGTCGGTGCCCTTGAGCTGCTCGGCCGCGTTGATCTCGTCCTGGCTGGCCGCGTCGGGCTGGGCCGAGTTCACCTTGATGTCATATTTTTCCGCGAAGGTCGAGATGATCTCGGCGTAGTTGGCCCAGTCGGGCGGCAGGGCGATCACGTTGAGCTCGCCCTCCTCCTGCGCAGCGGAGATCAGGTCGTCCATGGTCCCGAAGTCGGCGACCGACGTGGCCGCGGCAGCGTCGGCGCTGGCGGCCGAGCCGGTGTCGTCGTCCTCCGGCGGGGCACACCCGGCGAGAGCTGCGGTCGAGATCAGTGCCACCAGGGTCACCAACGAGGTGATCGGCTTCATGAGTCCTCCTCAAGACGGGCGCGTGGTCGCGCCTGCGGACCCTCGCGGGACCGTATGTCCGGACGCTACTCCGTCCCGACCCTCCGCCGTCCGCAGGATGAATGCTGAGGGTCTCGTGCCGGGGCCGCGGCAGCACAGGAATACCCTTGATCCTCGTGAGCACTGGCCCTGAGTTCCGTTACTCCGACCTCCTCCCCATCGGCCCGGAGCCGGTGGGGGCAGAGACGCCCTACCGACTGATCACCACGGAGGGGGTGTCGACGTTCGAGGCGGACGGGCGGAGCTTCCTCAGGGTGGATCCCGCGGCGATCCAGCGCCTGACGTCGGAGGCCATGCACGACATCAGCCACTACCTGCGCCCGGCCCACCTCGCGCAGCTGCGCAAGATCATCGACGACCCCGAGTCGTCGGGCAACGACCGTTTCGTGGCGCTCGACCTGCTCAAGAACGTCAACATCTCCGCCGGCGGTGTGCTGCCGATGTGCCAGGACACCGGCACCGCGATCGTGATGGGCAAGAAGTCCGAGGGTGTGCTCACCGGCGTCGACGACGGCGAGGCGATCAGCCGGGGCGTCTTCGACGCCTACACCTTGCTGAACCTGCGCTACTCCCAGCTCGCGCCGCTCACGACGTGGGAGGAGCAGAACACCGGCACCAACCTGCCCGCGCAGATCGAGCTCTACTCGACGCCGGCCACGGCCGGCCCTGACGGCAAGCAGAGCCCGGAGTACAAGTTCCTCTTCATGGCCAAGGGCGGTGGCTCGGCCAACAAGTCCTTCCTGTTCCAGGAGACCAAGGCCGTCCTCAACCCGAAACGGATGCTGGAGTTCCTCGACGAGAAGATTCGCTCGCTCGGCACCGCCGCCTGCCCGCCGTACCACCTGGCGATCGTCATCGGCGGCACGTCGGCGGAGTTCGCGCTCAAGACCGCGAAGTACGCCTCGGCCCACTACCTCGACAACCTCCCGACGACCGGCTCGATGGACGCCCACGGATTCCGTGACCTGGAGCTGGAGGAGGAGGTCTTCAAGCTGACCCAGTCGTTCGGGATCGGCGCGCAGTTCGGCGGCAAGTACTTCTGCCACGACGTCCGCGTCGTCCGACTCCCCCGCCACGGCGCCTCGTGCCCCGTCGCGATCGCCGTCTCCTGCTCGGCCGACCGCCAGGCGCTGGGCAAGATCACCGCCGAGGGTGTCTTCCTCGAGCAGCTCGAGACCGACCCGGCGCACTACATGCCCGACGCCGGGGTGGCCGACGACATCGCCGGCGGCGAGGTCGTCCCGATCGACCTCAACCAGCCGATGGAATCGATCCTGGCCGAGCTGTCGCGGCACCCGGTCAAGACCCGCCTCTCGCTCACCGGCCCGCTGGTCGTGGCGCGCGACATCGCGCACGCCAAGATCAAGGAGCGCCTCGACGCCGGTGAGGAGATGCCGCAGTACCTCAAGGACCACCCGGTCTACTACGCCGGACCGGCCAAGACCCCCGACGGCATGGCCTCCGGCTCGTTCGGCCCGACGACGGCCGGCCGCATGGACTCCTACGTCGAGCAGCTCCAGGCGGCCGGTGGCTCCATGGTGATGCTGGCCAAGGGCAACCGGTCCAAGGTCGTCACCGACGCCTGCGCCACCCACGGCGGCTTCTACCTCGGCTCGATCGGCGGCCCCGCCGCCCGCCTGGCGCAGGACTGCATCCGGTCGGTGTCGGTGCTCGAGTACGAAGAGCTCGGCATGGAGGCGGTCTGGAAGATCGAGGTCGAGGACTTCCCGGCCTTCATCGTCGTCGACGACAAGGGCAACGACTTCTTCACCGACCCCTCCGGCACCGTCACCGTGCCGATCTCCGGCATCCGGGTGCGCTCCGCGGAGTAGCCCGCTCCCCGGGTCGGCTGGATCGGCGGCTGGCCCTGGCCGCGCTGCCAGGCGGGGTCAGCCGTGCGGCTCGCGGTCGTGATCAGGCGCGGAGCCGGGACCGGTGGGGCCTTCGTCGGGGCGTCCGCTCTCGTCGCTCGGCGAGCCGGCGACCGACTGGTCGTCGGAGATCGGCGTGTCTGCGTCGGCCGGATCCATCGCACCGACCTCGGAAACCTGCCCACCACCCTGCTCGGCCCCGTCGGCCTGCTCGTCGTTCCGGTCCTGTGGCTGCTCGGTCGAGGTCATGGGCGCTCCTGGGATCGGCGTCGTGTCGTGCGGTCCATCGTGACGGTACCCAGCGAGGGGGAACGACCACGGGTCGCGAGGCGTTCGTCCTGGTGACGACAGGAGAACCACCATGCAGTGCCCCACCGACCAGGCGACGCTCGTCATGAGCGAGCGCAGTGGCATCGAGATCGACTACTGCCCGACCTGCCGCGGAGTGTGGCTCGACCGCGGCGAGCTCGACAAGATCATCGACCGATCACTCAGCGTGCAGCCACCGCCTCCCGCGCCCGCCGCCGTGCCCCCGCAGCAGTCCTTCGACCGCGACGACCGCAGGAGTGACGACCGCAGCCGCGACCGCTACGACACCTACGAGCAGCCGCGTCAGGACCGCGATCAGGACCGGGACCGCAGCCAGGACCGGGGCTACGCCCAGCAGGGTCACTACAAGAAGAAGCGCAAGGAGAGCTGGCTCAGCGAGATCTTCGACTGAGCCCCCGCTCCACCCTCCTCGGCCCAAGGGTGAGACTGGCCCCATGGACACCAGGCCCCTGGACTACGTCGAGATCGCGCGGGCCGAGTCCGAGCGCGGCGTGCTGGTCCTGCGCGAGCGCCGAGCGGCGGGCGGACCGGCGGCGCTGGAGCTGCGGGCCAACGGCGCGTTCGTGATGGACACCGTCGAGGTGAGCACCGAGCGAGCGCTCGCGAGCGCTGCGCTGGCCCTCGTCGAGCACCCGCGGGCGGTCGTGGTCGGCGGGCTCGGCCTGGGCTTCACGATGCACGAGGTGCTCGCCGACCCGCGCGTGGAGCTCTGTGTCGTGGTCGAGGTCGAGGAGGCGCTGGTCGGCTGGATGCGCGACGGCACCATCCGGCACGGTCCGGGCCTGCTGGCCGACCAGCGGGTGCACGTCGTCATCGCCGACGTGGCGGTCGCGCTGGCCGAGGCCCGCCCGGCGACGTACGACCTGGTGCTCCTCGACGTCGACAACGGCCCGGGCTACCTGGTCCACGAGTCCAACGTCGCGCTCTACGAACCCTCGGCGCTCGGCGCCGCCCGAGCCGTGCTTCGACCCGGTGGGGCACTGGCGATCTGGTCGGCCGACGAGGCACCCGACCTCGCGGCCGCGCTGGACACCGTCTTCGGCGCCGGCTCCGCCGAGGCGCTCCCGCTGGAGGTGCTGCTGCAGGGCCGTGAGGAGCGCTACTGGCTCTACGTGGCGCGGGTCCGCGACTGAACTCCGCGAGGTGGAGCGGCGCCCGGCGACGAGGCGGTCGAGATAGGTGTCCCAACCGTGGCCGACGCTCCCCGCCATCGTCGAGAGCGCGACTGGGTAGCGTGACTCAGGTGAGCGACTCAACGGACGACGTCAGGATCGAGCACGACTCCATGGGTGAGGTGCGGGTGCCCCGGGACGCGCTGTGGCGGGCCCAGACCCAACGCGCCGTCGAGAACTTCCCGATCAGCGGCACCCGCCTCGAGCGGCGGATGATCGAGGCGCTGGCCCTGGTCAAGGCGGCGGCCGCGGCGACCAACGAGCGCCTGGACGTCCTCACGGCCGAGCAGGCCGGCGCGATCCGGGCGGCCGCTGCGGAGGTCGCCGACGGCGAGCACGACGAGCACTTCCCGATCGACGTCTTCCAGACCGGTTCGGGCACCAGCTCCAACATGAACGCCAACGAGGTCATCGCCTCACTGGCGGCCCGCGCCGGCGTCGAGGTCCATCCCAACGACCACGTCAACGCCAGCCAGTCCAGCAACGACACCTTCCCCACCGCCATCCACGTCGCAGTCACCCGGGCCGTGGTGGGCGACCTGCTGCCGGCACTCGGCGTGCTCGAAGGGAGCCTCGACGCCAAGGCCGAGGAGTTCGCCGGCCTGGTGAAGTCCGGGCGCACGCACCTGATGGATGCCACACCGGTGATGCTCGGCCAGGAGATGGGCGGCTACGCCGCGACCGTCCGCTACGGCACCGAGCGCCTCGAGTCGGTGCTGCCGCGCGTCCGTGAGCTGCCGCTCGGCGGCACCGCCGTCGGCACGGGGATCAACACCCCCGCCGGCTTCGCCGCGGGAGCGATCGGCGAGCTCAACGAGCTGACCGGCGAGACCTTCACCGAGGCCCGCGACCACTTCGAGGCGCAAGGCACCCGCGACTCGCTGGTCGAGCTCAGCGGCGTCCTGCGCACGATCGCGGTCGGCCTGACCAAGATCTGCAACGACCTGCGCTGGATGTCCTCGGGCCCGACCACCGGCCTCGCGGAGATCCACCTGCCCGACCTCCAGCCGGGATCGAGCATCATGCCCGGCAAGGTCAACCCGGTGCTGCCCGAGGCGACGCTGATGGTGTGCGCCCAGGTCATCGGCAACGACACGGTGCTGACCATCGCCGGCGCGAGCGGCAGCTTCGAGCTCAATGTCGCGATGCCGGTGATGGCCCGCAACCTGTTGGAGTCGATCCGGATCCTGTCGACCTCGATGACGCTGCTGGCCCAGCGCTGCGTCGACGGCATCACCGCCGACGCGGAGCGCATGCGCCGCTACGCCGCCTCGTCGCCGTCGGTGGTCACGCCGCTCAACAAGTACGTCGGCTACGAGGCCGCCGCCGCCATCGCCAAGGTGGCGCTGGCCGAGGGCGCGACGATCCGCGAGACCGTGATAGCCCTGGGACACGTCGAGCGCGGCGACCTCACCGAGGCCCAGCTCGATGCCGCACTCGACCTCGCGGGGATGACCCACCCGTGACGAGCCACGAGATCCACGACCCCACGACCGTCCGTCGCCAGTACGCCGACGAGGGCAACCTGCAGACCCGGCTGTCGGTCTGGCAGCCGGCCGCGGATGGTCGCGACCCGTCCACCGTCGCCCTCGAGGCGATCGTCGCGGCCGCGCCCTCGCGCGCCCTCGAGGTCGGCTGCGGGACCGGTGCGTTCGCCGAGCGCGTCGCAGCCCGGATCCCCGGCCTCGACCTGGTGGCCATCGACCAGTCGGAGCGTCTGGTGGAGCTGACCGCTGCACGAGGAGTCACCGCACACGTCGCCGACACCCAGTCGCTGCCCTTCCCCGATGACTCCTTCGACGTGGTCGCGGCGATGTGGATGCTCTACCACGTGCCCGACCTGCACCAGGGCCTCGCCGAGGTCCGCCGCGTCCTGCGACCGGGCGGCACGTTCGTGGCGGTCACCAACGGCGACGAGCACGTCGGTGAGCTCCGCCGGTCCGCCGGTGGGCCGCCGGCCATCACCCACTTCAGCAGCGAGAACGGTGCGGACGCGCTCTCCCGCCACTTCGGCGACCTGCGACGCGACGACCTGCGCACCCGGGCGGTCTTCCCCGACCACGCCGCCGCCGTGGCCTACCTGCACTCCTCGCAGGAACCGGTCGACTGGGACCTCCCACCGTTCGACGGCTCCCGCGAGTACGCCGGCCACGTCACCGTCTTCGTCGCCCGGTGAGCGCCGCAGAGGAGGCCCGCGCGTTCTGGGACGCCGAGGCTGCCTGCTTCGACCAGGAGCCCGACCACGGGCTGGCCGACCCCGTCACGCGAGAGGCCTGGCGAGACCTCATGCGCGAGCACCTCCCCGCGAGGCCGAGCGACGTCGTCGACCTCGGCTGCGGCACCGGCACGCTGTCGGCGCTGCTCGCGCAGGACCACCACCGGGTCCGCGGGCTCGACTACTCCCCCGCGATGGTCGAGGCCGCCCGCGCCAAGCACGCCGCGGCGGGGCTCGACGTGGAGGTCGTCGTCGCCGACGCCGGGGACCCGCCGTACGCCGACGCGTCGGCCGACGTGGTGCTCGTGCGCCACGTCCTGTGGGCGATGCCCGACCCGGCCGAGGCCCTACGCCGCTGGATCGCCCTGCTGCGACCGGGAGGCCGCTTGGTGCTCGTCGAAGGACGGTGGCACACCGGGGGCGGCATCAGCGCCGACGACTGTGCTGCGCTCGTGGGCGCCCAGCGCGATCATGTCGAGGTGCGGCTGCTGCCCGAGGCCGTCTTCTGGGGCAGGCCGATCACCGACGAGCGCTACCTGCTCGTGAGCCGCTGGGCGCCGGGCTGATCAGCGCAGGGTGCAGAACCGCTCGACCTTGTCGGTCGGGCCGGAGACGATGAGCTGGTCGTGGCGCTCCACCCGGGTCTCGGGGCGGGCGTAGGTGAAGTCCTCGCCGAGTCGCTTGGTGCCGACGATCGTGACGCCGTGACGGCTGCGGAGTGCCGACTCCGCGAGCGTCTTGTCCCACGTCTCCGCAGGCGCGTGCGCGCGAGCGATGGAGAACGCGTCGTCGAACTCGATGTAGTCGATCATCCCGCCGGTGAGCATGTGGGCCACCCGCTCTCCCATGGAGCGCTCGGGGTAGACGACGTGGTGTGCTCCGACGCGCTCGAGGATCTGGCCGTGCTTGCGGGTGATGGCCTTGGCCCAGATGTCCGGGACACCGGCCTCGGCGAGGGCCAGGACGGTCAGGACGCTGGCCTCGATGTCGGACCCGATCGCGACGACCGCGCGGTCGAAGTGCGCGACGCCGAGCTGACGCAGCGCCTCGTCGTCCGTGGTGTCGGCCTGGACCACGTGCGTGAGCTCGTCGGCCCATCGTTCGACGAGCTCGGCGTCCTCATCGATGGCCAGGACCTCCTGGCCCAGGTTGACCAACGACTCGGCAACCGCGGCACCGAACCGCCCGAGTCCGATGACGACCACCGACACGGTGTCGGACTTCCTTCTAGCCAACAATGGGGCGCTCCTCGGGTAGGTGGTAATGGCGGCGGCGGGACTTGAAGGCGAGCGCGGTGCCGACCGTGATGGTGCCGACGCGGCCGACGAACATCAAGGCCATGAGGGTGAGCTCTGCCGCCGGCGGCAGGTCGGGCGTGATGCCGGTCGAGAGACCGACGGTAGCGAAGGCCGAGATCGTCTCGAAGAGGACGATGTCGAGGGCGTAGTCGGTGGCGAGCAGGATGGTCATCGTGCCCATCCCGATGGCAGCGATGGCGAGCAGGACCACGGTCAGGGCCTGGCGCAGGGTGGAGCCGGCGATGCGGCGGTGGCTGATGTTGGTGTCGCGCTCGCCCCGGATCTCGGACCAGATCACGTAGGCGAGCAGGAAGAACGTGGTGACCTTGATGCCACCCGCGGTGCCGGCCGACCCGCCGCCGATGAACATGAGGACGTAGGTGATCGCCATGGTCTCGGGCGTGATCTGCCCGTAGTCGATGCTGTTGAACCCCGCGGTGCGGGGCACCACTCCGCCCGTGACACCCGACACGACCTTGCCCCACGTCCCGAGGGGGCCGATGGTCGCGTCGTTGGACCACTCCAGGGCGAGGAACCCGAGGATGCCGACCAGCAGCAGGAGCAGTGACCCATAGACGGTGAGGCGGGTGTGGACCGACCAGGTGCTGGGGGTGCGCCAGCGGCGCCGCACCTCGAAGAGGACCGGGAACCCGATGCCACCCGCGATGATCGCGACGCAGATCGGGAACATGATCCAGGCGTCATCGACGAAACCGATCAGGTTGTCGCTGTAGAGGGCGAACCCGGCGTTGTTGAAGGCCGAGACCGAGTGGAACGTGCCGTGCCACAGGGCCTGCCCCCACGACTCGTCATAGGCGATCCGGAAGCGGATCGTGAGGACGGCCGCGAACACGGTCTCGAACGCCAGGACGGTGATGGCCACGCGCCGGATGACGTGGCGCACGTCGCCGATGTTGAGGGTGTGTGTCTCCGCCTGGGCGATGAGCGAGGACTTGAGGCGCAGCTTGCCCCCCACCAGCATCCCGAGCAGCGTCGCGAGCGTCATGATGCCGAATCCGCCGACCTGGATCAGGCCCATGATGACGGCCTGCCCGAACGGCGACCAGTACGTCGCAGTGTCGACGTTGGTGAGTCCGGTGACGCAGACCGCGGAGACCGTCGTGAACGCCGCCGTCAGCACGGGTGGACGGGTCGGGCCGGGCGTCGAGTAGGGCAGTGAGAGCAGGACGGTGCCCACCACGACGGCCACGAAGAACGCAGCAGGGACGATGCGGGCAGGGTGCATGATCGCGTCCCAGATCCGCCCCACGTCCCAGGCTCCTCCCTGCTCGTCGCCCCTCGGGGCAGCGCCCACTGCAACCGTTGACGATGGCCGGCGCGGGAGACCCCCGCGGGGGGTCAGTACCAGCCGACGGACTCGCTGTGCGCCCAGGCGCCGCACGGGCTGCCGTAGCGATCGTCAATGTAGCCCAGGCCCCACTGGATCTGCGTGACCGGGTTGGTCGCCCAGTCGGCGCCCGCGGAAGCCATCTTGGAGCCCGGCAGCGACTGCGGGATGCCGTAGGCCGACGAGCTCGGGTTGTCGGCGTAGACGTTCCAGCCGGACTCGCGCGTCCACAGCGAGTCGAGGCAGCCGAACTGGTCGGAGGAGAAGCCGAACTCCGCGAGCAGGGCGCGACCGATGTCACGCGGGTCGTTGTCGGAGAGGTCCTCGGTGCGGGTGAGCGTGGTGCCCTCGGACTGGAGGAGCGCGGCTTGCTTGGCGGGGTCGAGCTCCCGACGCCGGTCGGAGCGCGAGACCTCGGCACTGCGCTGCTCGAGGCTCTCCTCGCTCAGCGAGCTCAGCGAGCTCTGCGTGGTGTCGCGCGTCGCCTCCTGGGTCGCGGAGGCTGCGGAGACCGCAGCGGCAGCGAGGTCGGCCGACAGGTCGTCAGCGCCGGCGGAGACGGCCGGCGACTGGGTCAGCAGGCCCGTCGAGACGGTCGCGCCGGTGGCCGCGACGGCCACCGAGGACAAGATCAGCGTGGTGCGCAGCGCCTTGCGAGGCGCTCGCGCGACGGCCGCGCCGGGTCGCTCGACGCGAGCGCGGTGCTGGGGGACGTGCTTGACGTGCTTCGGCACAGAGGATGAGTCCAGAGGTAGACGACACGGGCAGGTCATGCAGGAGTGCTGGCGGTGACACGGGCGATCGACGCGCCCAGAAGGTCACGGAAAGATCTCGCTCTACCCTGCATGAACACTGGGGGACGTGCAAACCAAACCACGGAACCAGGGGACAAATCTGTGGAGAGTCGGGCCACACCGTGCCCCACGGGTCACAACGGACCCACGGGGCACGGTGGACACCAGTCAGACCGTGACGTTCTCCAACATCTCGGTGACCAGCGCGGCGATCGGCGAGCGCTCGGAGCGGGTCAGGGTCACGTGGGCGAAGAGGGGGTGGCCCTTGAGCTTCTCGATCACCGCGACCACGCCGTCGTGACGGCCGACCCGCAGGTTGTCTCGCTGGGCGACGTCGTGGGTCAGGACCACCTTGGAGTTGGCCCCGATGCGCGAGAGCACGGTGAGCAGCACGTTGCGCTCCAGCGACTGGGCCTCATCGACGATCACGAACGCGTCGTGCAGCGAGCGACCGCGGATGTGGGTCAGCGGGAGCACCTCGAGCATGCCGCGGTCGAGGATCTCCTCGATCACGTCCTTGGAGGTCATGGCACCCAGGGTGTCGAAGACCGCCTGGCCCCACGGCGACATCTTCTCCGACTCCGAGCCGGGCAGGTAGCCGAGCTCCTGGCCGCCGACCGCGAAGAGCGGGCGGAACACCACGACCTTCTTGTGGTGGCCACGCTCGAGCACCGCCTCGAGGCCCGCGCACAGCGCCATGGCCGACTTGCCGGTGCCGGCGCGTCCGCCGAGGGACACGATGCCGACCTCGGGGTCGAGCAGCATCTCCAGCGCGATCCGCTGCTCGGCGCTGCGGCCGTGGATGCCGAAGACCTCACGGTCGCCACGCACGAGGTGCACCTGCTTGTCGGGACCGACCCGACCCAGCGCCGTGCCCCGGTCGGAGAGCAGCACCAACCCCTGGTGGCACGGCAGGCTGCGGGCGGCCTCGATGTCGAGGACCCCGTCGTCGTAGAGCTCGTCGAGCTCGGCGGCCGCGACCTCGAGCTCGGCCATCCCGGAGTAGCCGGTGTCGGAGTCGTTGATCGCCTCCCCGCGGTACTCCTGGGCGTCGAGGCCCACGGCGGAGGCCTTGATCCGCATCGGCAGGTCCTTGGAGACCAGCGTGACGTCGTGGCCCTCATTGGCCAGGTTGCGGGCCACGGCCAGGATGCGGGTGTCGTTGTCGCCGAGGCGGAAGCCCGAGGGGAGTGCGTTGGGGTCGGTGTGGTTGAGCTCGACCCGCAGGGTCCCACCCATCTCCCCCACCGGCACCGGCTCGTCGAGGCGGCCGTGCTTGACCCGCATGTCGTCGAGCGCCCGCAGCGCCGCCCGGGCGAAGAATCCGAGCTCGGGGTGGTGACGCTTCCCCTCCAGCTCGGTGATCACCACGACGGGGAGCACGACCTCGTGCTCCTCGAACCTGCGCAGCGCCGCCGGGTCGGCCAGCAGCACGCTGGTGTCCAGGACGTAGGTGCGGTTGAGCGGAGCAGCCACCTTGCCCTTGCGGGCCTTCTGCTCGGAACTCTTGGGCGTTGATGCCACGGGACACCCCTCAGGGGACCGCACGCGCACTCGACGCCCGGCCCTAGTCGACGCAGATGGACCGGAGAGTCGCCCGAACACCGGAGTGCCGGCATCCGTCCGGCCGGGACGACATGCAGGCTCGCACCTGCAGTCTCATCCCAGCGAGCTGGTCGTGAGCGATCACGAACGGGCCTCCGATGTGGCGAGCTTCCCCACTCGCCATTGAGCCGAAAGTACGCCCGCCAGGAGCCGATCTGCGACGACACGCCCGAACGCAGGGTGAAGGCTGGGTGACGTCGTGTTGCGTGCCGCGTCCAGGGTCGGGCCGGCTACGACCCGTGACGTCGTTCGCGGTTGGCGTAGGCCCGGATCGCGCGCAGGAAGTCGACGCGCCGGAAGTCGGGCCAGTAGGCCTCGCAGAAGTAGAACTCCGACTTGGCGCTCTGCCACAGCAGGAACCCGCCCAGCCGCTGCTCGCCCGACGTACGGATCACGAGATCGGGGTCGGGCTGGCCCTTGGTGTAGAGGTGGTCGGAGATGTCCTCGACGTCCAAGATGGCGGCCAGCTCCTCCAGGGAGGTGCCTTTGGCGGCGTGTTCGTGGAGCAGGGAGCGGACGGCGTCGGCGATCTCGCGTCGCCCGCCGTAGCCGACCGCGATGTTGACGAGCATCCCGTCGACGTCGCGCGTGGCCTCGGCGGCGGCCTTGAGCCGCGCGGAGGTCGCGGCGGGCAGCAGGTCGAGCGCCCCCACGGGGTGCAGCCGCCACTTGCGCTGGTCGGCCAGCGAGTCGACGGCCTCCTCGATGATCTCCAGCAGCGGCGTGAGCTCGGCCTCGGGGCGGTTGAGGTTGTCGGTCGAGAGCAGCCACAGCGTGACGACCTCGATGCCGACCTCGTCGCACCAGCCGAGGAGCGGCTCGATGTTGGCGGCTCCGGCGCGGTGCCCGTGAGCGGTGTCGCGACCCACCTCCTTGGCCCAGCGGCGGTTGCCGTCGAGCATCACCCCGACGTGCTGGGGCAGGTTGTCCGGCATCCGGCGCAGGATCCGGGACTCGTAGGCGGGGTAGAGCACGCTCCTGAGCCCACGCTTCCAGTCCGCCATGTCCTGATCGTAGGGGCTCGGGACATCGCGGGGATCGTGACCTGTTCGGCGCCGATCCGTGGCAGCTCACGCGTAGTGGGTACCTTGGAGTCATGGACTCGACCCGACGCCACGCCAACGAAGCGGTTCGCGCCGGGCTCGACCATCTCGGCGACGTCGTCAGCGAGACCCTCGCCGAGGTCAAGCCCCGGCTGCGTGGGTGGCTGCACCTCGCCCTGACCCCGTTGGCCCTCGCCGGCGGGATCGTGCTGATCGTGCTCTCCCCCGACACCACCACCCGCTGGGGCTCCGCTGTCTTCGCCGCCAGCGCCCTGCTGCTCTTCGGTGTGTCGGCGATCTATCACACGGGGTCCTGGTCGCCACGGACCTGGCAGACGCTGCGACGCTTCGACCACGCCAACATCTTCGTGCTCATCGCCGGCTCCTACACCCCCCTCACGCTGATGCTGCTCGAGGGCACGCAGCGGGTCGTGCTGCTGACCACCGTCTGGGCCTGCGCCATCCTCGGGGTCCTCTTCCGGGTGTTCTGGACCGATGCCCCGCGCTGGCTCTACACCCCGATCTACATCGGCATGGGCTGGGCCGCGGTCTTCTTCATCCCCGGTTTCATCGACGGGGCCTCCTCACGCCTCGGCAACGGCCCCGGCACGGCGGTGCTCATCCTGATCGCCGTCGGTGGGCTCTTCTACACCGCCGGCGGCATCGTCTACGGCTTCAAGAAGCCCAATCCGTGGCCGCAGTGGTTCGGCTTCCACGAGGTCTTCCACACCTTCACGATCCTGGCGTTCGTGAGCCACTACGTCGGCGTCTCGCTGGCCACCTACACCCTGCGCTGAGCCACCGCCCAACCGCCGCCGACGTGACGGGCCTGGGGTGTCGTCGTACGGTGGAGACATGGCCACCATCGAGCTGACCAACGACAACTTCACGTCTCACGTCGAGAGCGACGACATCCTGCTCGTCGACTTCTGGGCAAGCTGGTGCGGTCCGTGCCAGCAGTTCGCCCCGACCTACGAGGCCGCCTCCGAGGTGCACACCGACGTGACGTTCGGGTCGATCAACACCGAGGAACAGCACGAGCTCTCCGCCGCAGCCGGGATCCAGTCGATCCCCACGCTGATGGCCTTCCGCGAGGGGATCCTGGTCTTCGCCCAGCCCGGCGCGCTCCCACCCGCCGGCCTCGAGCAGGTCATCGCCGGGATCAAGGGGCTCGACATGATCGACGTACGACGCCAGATCGCTGCCGCCGAGGGCGAGGAGCAGGACGGCGCGACGGGCTGAGCCTGCGCTCAGTCCTTCGGGATCGTCGTGCCGCGACCGTGCAGCATCGTCATGATCGTGGCGAGCTGCTGGTCGGCCTTCGCCGTGCGCCCGAACGACGTGAGCGCCATGGCCGGCTTGAAGCGCTGACGCGCGATCGCCTTGGCGTAGGTGAACTCACGCAGGCCGTCGGGGCCGTGGATGCGCCCGAAGCCGGAGTCGCCCACCCCACCGAAGGGCAGCGACGGGATCGCGGCGAAGCTGATGATGCCGTTGATCGCGGTCATGCCCGACCGGATCCGCTCGGCGATCTCCATGCCGCGGGACTTGGAGAACACCGTCGAGCCGAGGCCGTACCGGGTCGCGTTGGTGCGCGCGATCGCCTCCTCCATGTCGCGCACGCGCGCCACCGTGACGGTGGGGCCGAAGGTCTCCTCCTGCACGGCGAGCGAGTCCTCCGGCACGTCGACGAGGATCGTCGGCTGCACGAACCGCTCCCCCACGGCGTCGAGGCCGCCGACGACCGCACGGCCACCCCGGTCGAGCGCGTCCTGGATGTGGCTGCGGATCACGTCCATCTGCCGGGGCATCGTGATCGGGCCCATCTGCGAGCCGGGGCTCGCGTCGGCGTGCAGGTCGCGCGCCTTCTCGGTGAGCACGGACATGAACTGGTCGTAGACCCGGTCGTGGACGTAGACCCGCTCCACCCCCGCGCAGGTCTGGCCGGCGTTGGAGCAGGCGCCCCACAGCGTCGCGTCCGCCGCGGCCTCGAGGTCGGCGTCGGCGTCGACGATCACGGCGTCCTTGCCGCCCGCCTCGATGATCACCGGCACGAGGTTCTCCGCGCAGGCCGCCATGACCCGCTTGCCGGTCGCGGTGGAGCCGGTGAAGGCCACCTTGTCGACACCGGCGCGACACAGCGCGGCGCCTGTGTCGCCGAAACCGGTGACGACCTGGAGGACCGGCCGGCCGACGGTCTCCTGGAACGTGCGGGCCAGCCACTCGCCGACGCCGGGGGTGTACTCGCTGGGCTTGAAGACGACCGCGTTGCCGGCGGCCAGGGCGTAGCCGATCGAGCCCATCGGCGTGAAGACCGGGTAGTTCCACGGGCCGATGACCCCGACGACCCCGAGCGGGCGGTACTCCACGGACGCGGCCTGGTTGGCCATCAGCAGCCCGGACGGCACGCGCCGCCGCTTGAGGACCTTCTCGGCGTGCCCGCCGGCCCAGGCCAGGTGGTCGATCGCCAGCGCGGCCTCGAGCATCGCGTCGCCGTGGGGCTTGCCGGTCTCCTGGTGCATCAGGTCGGCCAGCTGCGCGAGACGTCGCGTGATGACCCCCTTCCACGTGCTCAGGTGCGTCGCCCGTGCGTCGTAGGACAGACCCGCCCACCAGGTCGCGGCGTCGCGGGCGCGAGCCACCGCGGCCTCGACCTCCTCGGCGGTGTGGACCGGGTGGATGCCGACCACGTCGCCGGTGATCGGGCTGAGCGACTCGAACGTCGCCGTGGCGAGGGGGGCTGCGGGACGGTCCTGGATCTCGGTCATCGGTTCTTCCTGATCTCGTCGGCGGCCTTCTCGGCCACCATCACGGTGGGGGCGTTGGTGTTGCCTCGCGGCACGGCGGGCATGACGGAGGCGTCCACGACGCGCAGTCCCTCGACGCCGCGGACCTTGAGCCGGGCGTCGACGACGGCGTCCTCGCCGTTGCCCATCGCGCAGGTGGCGACCGGGTGGTAGAGCGTCTGCGTCCAGGTGCGAATGTGCTCGAGGAGGTCCTCGTCGGTCGGGTGGTGGGGCAGGTTCCACGGTCGGTCGATGTAGTTGCTCAGGGCACCCTGCGTCACGATCTCGAAGGTGCGACGGGCTCCCGCGAGGAGGGCGTCGAGGTCCGTCTGGTCCTCGAGGTAGGCCGCGTCGATGGCGGGGTGCCACGACGGGTCCGCCGAACGCAGCCGGATCGATCCACGGCTCTGCACGGAGACCAACGTCGGGGCGGCGGTGAACATGCGGCTCGTGGGCTCGCGCAGGCCGTTGTCGTAGAAGCCGGCCGGAGCCGCGTGGATCTGGATGTCCGGTGCGCTGAGCCCCTCGCGACTGGCGAAGAACGCACCGGCCTCGCCGACGTTGGAGGCCAACGGGCCGGTGCCGCGCGCCTTCCAGCGGATGAAGTTGGTGAGGTTGTTGAGCTGGCCCAGGTCGGTCGTTCCGCGGGTGTACCAGAGCAGCGGGGTCACCGGGTGGTCCTGCAGGTTGGCGCCCACTCCGCTGAGCTCGACCTTGGTCTCGATGCCGACCTCGGCGAGGTGGGTCGCCGGGCCGATGCCGGAGAGCATCAGCAGCTGCGGGCTGTTGACGGCGCCGCCGCAGAGCAGCACCTCGCGGGAGGCGTGGACGGTGTGCTCGGCGCCGGACTGGCGGAAGGTCACGCCGGTGGCGCGCTCGCCGGAGATCTCCAGCCGCGAGGCGAGGGCGCCCGTCGTGACCGTCAGGTTGGGACGCGTGCGGGCAGGACGGAGGTAGCCCTCGTTGGTCGACCAGCGCCGACCCTGCTTGCAGGTGACCTGGAAGAGCCCGGCACCCTCCTGCTCGGCGCCGTTGAAGTCGTCGGTCGGCTTGTGCCCGGCGCTCACCGCGCTCTGCACGAAGAGGTGGCTCAGCTCGTGGCTGTAGGTGCGGTCCTCCACGTGCAGCGGGCCGTCCTGCCCGTGCAGCGGCCCGCCGAGGCGGGTGTTGCCCTCCGAGCGCACGAAGTAGGGCAGGACGTCGTCGAAGCCCCACCCCTCGGCGCCGTACTGGTCACGCCAGGAGTCGTAGTCGGCGCGGTTGCCGCGGATGTAGATCATCGCGTTCATCGACGAGCAGCCACCGAGGGCCTTCATCCGCGGCCAGTAGGCACGACGTCCGTGGAGCTGCTTCTGCTCGGTCGTGGAGTAGTTCCAGTCCCACTTGGTCTTGAACATCGTGGGGAACGCGGCGGGGATCATCACCTCGTCGGCGTCGGCCTCACCTCCCGCCTCGAGGAGGAGCACGGTGGTGCCCGGGTCCTCCGTGAGTCGCGCGGCGAGCACGGCGCCCGCGCTCCCGGCTCCGACGATGACGTAGTCGTACGTGTCCTGCGGCATGTGTGACGCCCTTCACCTTGAGGTCCTGGGGCAGAACCTACCCGCGCGTAGGTTGCGCCGACAGACCGATCTCAGCGGTCGTCCCGCGCACCACCAGCTCGGTGGGGAGCACGACGTGCTCGGGCTCCTCGACCGTCGCCACGCCGAGGCAGCGCAGGATGTGCCGGCCGGCCACCGCCCCCTGCTCGCTGACCGGCTGGCGGACCGTGGTGAGGTCGAAGTAAGGAGCCATCTCGTGGTCGTCGATCCCGATGACCGACCAGTCCTCGGGCACCCTCACCCCGCGCTCGCGGCTGGCGCGCAGCACCCCGATCGCCATCTCGTCGGAGGCGCAGAAGACCGCGGTCGGGCGCTGCGGGAGGTCCAGCAGCGCGTTGCCTGCCTGGCGACCCCCGACGAGGGTGAAGTGCCCCTCGGTCTCCAGCGCGGGGTCGTGCTCGATCGCGTGCTCGGCCAGCATCTCCCGGTAGGCGCGTCGCCGCGCCCTCGGTGTCGCGAAGTCGAGGCCCTCGTCGACCAGGCTGCCGACGTAGGCGATGCGACGGTGCCCCAGCTCGATCAGGTGCCCCACGGCGGTGCGGGACACCGCCACGTCGTCGATCCGCACGCTGGGCCACTGCGGCACCTCGGCGCCGAGGATCACCACCGGGCAGGCCTGCTGGGTGAGCCACGCGACCTCCTCCGCGGTGGGGCCCAGGCCGAGGACGAGGATCGCGTCGACCCGCTTGGTCAGGACATGGGTCTGGAGAACCCGGTGGCGCGTGCCGACGTCGCCGGCGAGGTTGTAGAGCAGCACGTCGAAACCCTGGGCGCGCAGCACCTGCTCGGCGCCGTCGACCACCATCGCGAAGAACCACCGGGTCACGAACGGCACCACGATCGCGATGGTGCCGGTGCGCCCGCTGGCCAGGCTGGCCGCGTGCGGGGACGGGACGTAGCCCAACCGCCGCGCGGTCTCGATCACCCGGTCGCGGGTCTCCTGCGAGACCCGGGGCAGGCCGCGCAGCGCGCGGGAGACCGTCGCGGTGCTCATGCCGACCTCGCGGGCGACGTCGTCGATGCTGGTCATCGTCGCGGGCCTCCTCTCTGGTCCGGCGAGGAGAATACGGTGGCCTCATGACCCACGTCGCACCCTCGCGCCTCCCGGACGGATCGACCCTCGAGCTCGGGACGGCGACCGCGTCCTACCAGATCGAGGGCGCGACGACGGAGGACGGCCGGGGGGCGTCGATCTGGGACACCTTCACCCAGCGGCCGGGAGCGGTCCGCGACGGCAGCGACGGAGCGGTGGCCTGCGACTCCTACCACCGCTCCGAGGAGGACGCCGACCTGGTGGCCGGCCTCGGCGTGGACTGGTATCGATTCTCGGTCGCCTGGCCGCGCATCGTGCCCCGCGGCACCGGACAGGTGGAGAGCCGCGGGCTGGACTACTACGACCGCCTGGTCGACAGCCTGCTCGCGCGGGGCGTGAAGCCGACCGCGACGCTCTACCACTGGGACCTCCCCCAGCCCCTCGAGGACGCCGGCGGCTGGCTGGTGCGCGAGACGGCGGAGGCCTTCGCCGACTACGCGATGGTCGTGCACGAGCGGCTGGCCGACCGGGTCGGGCTGTGGGCGACGCACAACGAGCCGTGGTGCGCGGCCTACCTGGGCTACGCCGCAGGCGTGCACGCACCGGGTCGGCGCGAGGGCGGCCTGGCCCACCGGGCCGCCCACCACCTGATGCTCGGCCACGCGATGGCAGCGGAGCGGATGCGCGCCGCAAGCCCGTGCGACGTCGGGATCGTGCTCAACCTGGCCCCGATCTGGCCCGAACGTCCCGAGCGTCCCGAGGTGGCCGAGGTCGCCGACGGCGTCGACGCCGTGCGCAACCGGGTCTGGCTGAACCCGCTGGTCGACGGGGCCTACGACGAGGGCTTGCTCCGTGTGGCTCCCGAGCTGGCTGACCCCGAGCTCGTCCGCGACGGCGACCTGGAGCTCGTCCACGGCTCGGCCGACTGGGTCGGCATCAACTACTACACGCCGGTGCGTCCCGACCTGCCCGGAGCCGACGCCGCGACCCACGACCACCCCGAGGGGCAGGCCTACCCCGGGGTGCCGTCGTTCGACCTGGTCGTGCGCGAGCCCGTGACCGACATCGGCTGGGAGGTCGAGGCGGCCGGGCTCGAGGAGCTGCTGGTCGAGACCGCCCGGCGCACCGCACTGCCCGTGCTCGTCATGGAGAACGGTGCGGCCTACGCCGACCGCGCTGTCGTCGACGGCCGGGTCCAGGACGACGACCGGATCGCCTACCTGCGCGACCACCTCGCCGCCACCGAGCGCGCCCGCGCGGCCGGGGCGGACGTGCGCGCCTACGTCGTGTGGACGCTGCTCGACAACTTCGAGTGGGCAGAGGGCTACACCAAGACCTTCGGCCTCGTCCACATCGACCCCTCCGACCAGACCCGCACGCCGAAGGCGTCGTACGACTGGCTCGCCGCGGAGGCCCGCTCGCGAGCCTGAGGCTCCGGCAGGCTCCATCGCGACGACCTCAGCCTTTGACGCTGCCGGCGAGGAGACCCCGCACGAAGTAGCGCTGGAGCGACAGGAAGACGATCAACGGGACCGCCAGCGACACGAACGCACCTGCCGAGAGCAGGTGCCAGTCCTGGCCACGCTGACCGGAGAGCTCCGCGAGCCGCACCGTGAGTGGCGAGATGTCGAGGCTGCCGCCACCGAAGACCAGCGCGACGAGCAGGTCGTTCCACACCCAGAGGAACTGGAAGATCCCGAAGGCCGCGATCGCGGGCATCATCAGCGGCAACATGATCCGACGGAAGATCTGCACGTGGCCGGCGCCGTCGACGCGGGCCGACTCGATCAGCTCGGCCGGGATCTCGCGCATGAAGTTGTGCAACAGGAAGATCGCCAGCGGGAGCGCGAAGATCGAGTGCGAGAGCCAGATCGTGTAGAGCCCGCCACCGGGGGCGTCGGCGCCGGCGAGCGGCATCAGGTTGAACGGCGGCTGCACGTAGGCCGAGAGCAGCGGGATCATCGTGACCTGGATCGGGACGATCTGGAGCGCGAAGACGGCCACGAACAGGAAGTTGCGTCCCGGGAAGCGCATCCACGCGAACGCGTAGGCGGCCAGGGTCGCCAGGCTGATCGGGATCAGCACCGAGGGGATCGTGATGACGACCGAGTTGATCAGGTAGGTCCCGAGGTCGGTGTCGGAGCCCGAGATCACGGCGCGGTAGTTGTCGAGCGTGACGTCGGGGCTGGCGAAGAACTCCCACCAGCCCGAGGTCTTGACGTCGGTCTCGGGCCGGAAGGACGAGACGAACAGGCCGAAGGTCGGCACGGTCCACAGCAGCGCGATGACGATCGCGGCGACCGAGGCCCAGCGGCTCGTCAGCCCGGTGTGCGCCGCCTCCGACGTCGTACGACGGGGGGCGTCGCGGCCGGGATCGGCCTCGGGCACGATCGGAGCGATGGCGGTCATCGGGCCTCAATCCTTCGCATCTGACGGATGTTGTAGATGACGATCGGGGTCACCAGGACGAAGATCAGGACCGCGAGAGCGGCACCGAGCCCCTGGTTGAAGGAGCGGAAGCTCTGCACGTAGAACTCGTAGGCGAGCACGCTGGTCCCGAAGTTGCCGCCGGTGCTGGTGCGCACGATGTCGAAGACCTTGAGCGTCGAGATGCTGATGGTCGTGAGCACCACGATCAGCGACGGACGGATGCTCGGGACGGTGATGTAGCGGAACATCTTGAGCGCCGAGGCGCCGTCGAGGCGGGCCGCCTCCATGACGTCCTCGGGGATCGCCTTGATCGACGCCGACAGGATCGTCATCGCGAAGCCCGCCTGGACCCAGATCATGATGACGATCAGGAAGAGGGTGTTCCACGGCTCGGTGAGCAGGAAGCGGTAGGTGTCGAAGCCCACGCTCTTGAGGATCTGGTTGACGACGCCGATCTGGTTCTCGTCGGTGCCGCGGTAGTCGTAGACGAACTTCCAGATGATCGAGGCGCCGACCAGCGAGATCGCCATCGGCAGGAAGATCAGGGCCTTGGCGAACTTCTCGAACTTCGCGCGGTCGACGAGGACGGCATAGACGAGCCCGACCAGCGTGGCGGCCAGCGGCGTGAGGACCACCCAGATCGCGGTGTTGCGCAGCACTTGGAGCTGGTCACCGTCGGTCACGATGGTCTGGTAGTTGTCCAACCCGACGAACGTCGTGCCGGCCGCGTCGTAGAACGACTGGTAGATCGTCTTGATCGCGGGGTAGAGCAACCCGGCCGCGATCAGCAGCAGGGACGGTGCGAGGAACGCCGCGGTCTGGAGCCGCTCCCCGGCCCGGGATCGGAGCCGGGAGGTCAGCACGAGGATCACGCCCATGACGCCGAAGAACAGCGCCACCGCGATGCCCATCTGCAGGAGCTTGTCGGTGGTGGTCACGCCTCACCCGTCCTTGTCGTCTTCAAGGGGTCTGGTCTTGCCGATCCGTGGTGCCTGGTGAGCCGGACCGGGCCGCGGTGGTGACACCGCGGCCCGGTCCGATCAGGGGCCGACCCCTAGGAGGTGGGCCAGGACGACTCGACGTTGGCCAGGGAGTCCGCGGTGCTGGCACCGGTGATCCAGGACGTCATCTCGCTCCAGAAGGAGCCGGCGCCGACGGCACCAGGCATCTGGTCGGAACCATCGAAGCGGAAGACCGCGTCGGGGTCCTGCAGGGTCGAGGCCGACAGCTGGTCGATCGGGCTGACCAGGTTGTTGATGTCGAGACCCTTGTTGGAGCTGACCCAACCACCGGCGGTGGTGGCGATGGCCTTCTCGTTGGCCCACACGTCGCTGGAGAGGTAGGTCTGGAAGGCCTGGACCTCAGGTGCGTCGGAGAACGCGGCGACGAACTCGCCACCGCCGAGGACGGGCTTGCCGAAGTCCTCGTTGGTCGTGGGCAGGTAGAACGCGAAGACGTCGCCGTCCTCGGCGACGGTGGTCGTCTCGGGGTCCCAGTTGGCGGCGTAGAAGCTCGCCTGGCGGTGCATGGCGCAGTCACCCTCGACGATGGGCAGACCACCCTCCTGGAAGGGGGTGGTGGCGATCGACTTCACGTCGCCGATGCCACCGTTGACCATGTTCTCGTCCTTGAGGACCGAGCCCACACGGTCGAGGGCCTCCGCGATGGCCGGGTCGTCGAAGGCGATCTCGTGGTTGACCCACTGGTCGTAGACGTCGGGGCCGGCGTCACGCAGGACGGCGTCCTCGAGCCAGTCGGTGACGACCCAGCCGGTGGCCTCGCCGGACTCGATGCCGGCACACCAGGGCTTGACGCCCGACGCGGCGATGTCCTCGGAGAGGGCCATCATGTCGTCCCAGGTCTCCGGGACGGTCCAGCCGTTCTCCTCGAACATGCCCGGGGAGTACCACACGAACGACTTGACGTTGGCGCCGAGCGGGGCGGCGTAGAAGGTGTCGGCGACGGTGCCGTAGGACTTCCAGTCCTCACCGAAGAACTCATCGACGTTGGCCGAGACGGAGTCAGGCGCAGGGACAACCTTGTCGGTCTGCTCCACGAGCGTCTTGAGCAGGCCGGGCTGTGGGATGTAGGCGATGTCGGGGGCGTTGCCGCTGCGCACGCGCACGACGAGCTGCGCCTCGAACTCCTTGGAGCCCTCGTAGTTGACGGTGGCCCCGGTGCACTCCTCGAAGAGCTTGTAGGAGTCCTTGTGAGCCTGGTCCTCGGGGGCGATGATCGAGGTGTAGACGTTGACCTCGCGATCGCTCAGGTCGCCGAACTCGGTCAGCTGCTCGCAGCCGGCCTTGCCCTCGCCGGGCGACGTGCCGCCGGCGGTCTGGGACTCTCCGTCGGTGCTGTCCTCGGCACAGCCGGCCAGCGCGATCCCGGCCAGGAGCAGCGCGGAGGCTGCTGCGGCGCGGCGCTTGTTGCGTGATGACATCAGTGTTCCCTCTCTGGGTCTTCGTCGACGACCGTCGGACACCTCTGGGGATCGATCGTTGCGACGCTAGGTATGCAAGCGCTTACACACCGGGCAGGTCAAGGGATAGGAGTCACGATTCTGTAACGCACGTCACATCCGAGGTTCCACCGTCCGAGATCGCCGAAGCGGCGCGATGGTGCAGATCTGCGTGCAACATCGCGCCGACTCGGCCGGCGGTGTGGTGCGAGCCCGAGGGTCAGGCGTCGATGACGATCGGGATGATCAGCGGGCTGCGCCGGAACGTCTTGTGCGCCCAGCGGCCCACGTCGCGCGCCAGCATCTGCTCGAGCTGGCGGGCGTCGCCGATGCCCTCGGAGGCGGCCCGCGCCAGGGTGCGCTCGATGACCGCGGTGGCGGGGTCGAAGGCTCCCTTCTCGTGCACGAAGCCACGCACCAGGAAGTCCGGCGGATCGGCCAGCGCGCCGGAGTCGGCGTCGACGATCGCGAGGACCGTGACGACGCCCTCCTCGGCGAGCGTGCGTCGGTCCTTGAGCGTCGCCTCGGTCACGCCGCCCACGGTCTGTGCGTCGACGTAGATGTTGCCGGCGGCCACCTTGCCGGTGACCGACACCTTGCCGTCGACGAGGTCGACGACCACGCCGTCCTCGGCGAGCACGACGGTCTTGGGGTCCATGCCGGTGCTGATGGCAAGGTCGGCGTTGGCGCGCAGGTGGCGGTACTCGCCGTGGATCGGCATCACGTTGCGCGGCTTCACGATGTTGTAGCAGTAGACCAGCTCACCGGCGCTGGCGTGCCCCGACACGTGCACCTTGGCGTTGCCCTTGTGGACGACGTTGGCGCCCCAGCGGGTCAGGCCGTTGATGACGTTGGAGATCGCGTTCTCGTTGCCGGGGATCACCGAGCTGGCCATCAGGATCGTGTCGCCCTCCCCGACGCGGATCTTGTGGTCGCGGCTGGCCATGCGCGACAGCGCGGCGAGCGGCTCACCCTGCGAGCCGGTGCAGATCAGCGTGGCCTTGTTGGGGGCCATCCGCTCGAGCTGGTCGAGCGGCACGATCAGGTTCTCGGGGACCTTGAGGTAGCCGAGGTCCTTGGCCACGCCCATGTTGCGCACCATGGAGCGGCCGACGAAGGAGACCTTGCGGCCGTGGGCGTGCGCGGTGTCGAGCACCTGCTGGATGCGGTGCACGTGGCTGGCGAAGCTGGAGACGATCACCCGGCGCGGCGCGGTGCGGAAGACCTGCTCGATGGCCGGCGCCAGGTCGCGCTCGGAGGTCGTGAAGCCGGGCACCTCGGCGTTGGTGGAGTCGGTCATGAACAGGTCGACCCCCTCCTCGCCGAGCCGCGCGAACCCGCGCAGGTCGGTGATGCGCTTGTCGAGGGGGAACTGGTCCATCTTGAAGTCACCCGTGGCCAGCACGAGGCCGGCCGGGGTGCGGATCGCGACCGCGAGACCGTCAGGGATGGAGTGGTTGACCGCGAGGAACTCCAGGTCGAACGGCCCGTACGTCGAACGGTCACCCTCGGCGACCTCGTTGCGCACCGGCCGGATCTGGTGCTCCTTGAGCTTCTCGGTGATCAGCGCCAGCGTGAGCTTGGAGCCGATGAGCGGGATGTCCTTGCGCTCACGGAGCAGGTAGGGGACGCCGCCGATGTGGTCCTCGTGGCCGTGCGTGAGCACGATGCCGACGATGGAGTCGAGGCGGTCCCGGATCCAGCTGAAGTCGGGCAGGATCACGTCGACGCCGGGCTGGTGCTCCTCGGGGAAGAGCACCCCGCAGTCGACGATCAGCAGCTTGCCGTCGTACTCGAAGACGGTCATGTTGCGACCGATCTCGCCGAGGCCGCCGAGCGCGACGACGCGCAGGCCGCCCTTCGGGAGTGCGGGTGGCTTGTGCAGCTCTGGGTGGGGATGGCTCATGTCGAGCTCCGATCTGGTTCTGATGTGGTGCGAATGAGTCTGGGCCGCGGTCGCGGCAGAGCTGGTGGGTCCTGAGGTCTCAGCCGCCGCTGGCGGGCAGGGCCTCGAGGAAGATGTCGGGATTGTCGCGGGCCGCGGTGTGGGCCCGCCACTTGTCGGGGAAGAGCGCCAGCCACGCACCGTCCGAGCGGCGCATGACCTCGACGCCGCGCACGCCGCTGAGGACCTGGGAGCCCGGGAGATCGGTGAGCATGGCCAGCTGGAAGTCCAGCCGCTCGAGCTTGATGACAGCCTTGTACTCGCTCTCCATCCGGGCGGTCACGACCTCGAACTGCATCGGCCCCACCGCCGCCAGGACCGGCGACTGGTCGCCGCGGAGGTCGGAGCGCAGGACCTGCACCACGCCCTCCTGGTCCATCTGCTCGATGCCGCGACGGAACTGCTTGTAGCGCCCGGTGTCGGCGGCGCGCACCGACATGAAGTGCTCGGGGGCGAAGCTGGCGATGGGCGGGTACTGCACGGCGCGGCCCTCATAGATCGTGTCGCCCACCCGCAGGGCCGAGGCGTTGACCAGCCCGACGATGTCGCCGGGCAGCGCGGTCTCCACGACCGTGCGCTCGCGGCCGAACACCGCCTGGGCGTATTTCGTCGCGAAGGGCTTGCCGGTCTCGCCGTGCTGGACGACCATGCCGCGCTGGAAGACGCCCGAGCAGACCCGCGCGTAGGCGAGCCGGTCGCGGTGCGCGGCATCCATGCCCGACTGGACCTTGAAGACGAACGCGCTGAACTCGTCGTCGACCGCACGCAGCGAGCCGTCGACGGCCGGCGTGGCCGAGGGTGGGGGCGCCAGCTCCAGGAGGATCTCGAGCAGCTGGGCGACCCCGAAGTTCTGCAGGGCCGAGGCGAAGAGGACCGGGGTCGTGCGACCGGCCAGGAACTGCTCCTGGTCGTGGTCGGCACCGTCCATCGCGAGCAGCTCGTGGCCCTCGAGCGCGGCGGCCCAGGCCTCGCCGGCCACCGCCTCGGCCTCGTCGGCCGACAGCTGCCTCTCCGGCGCCCGCTTCGCGCCACCCGCGGTGCGGGTGAAGTGGATGAACTGGCCGCTGCGGCGGTCGAGGACGCCGTGGAAGTCCCCGGACTGCCCGACCGGCCACGTGAGGGGCGTCGGCTTGAGGCCGATCTCCTTCTCGATCTCGTCCATCAGCTCGAGGGCGTCCAGGCCCGGGCGGTCCCACTTGTTGATGACCGTGATGACCGGGATCCCGCGGTGCGCGCAGACCTGGAAGAGCTTGAGGGTCTGCGGCTCGAGGCCCTTGGCGGCGTCGACCAGCATCACGGCCGAGTCGACGGCCGAGAGCACCCGGTAGGTGTCCTCGGAGAAGTCGGAGTGACCAGGGGTGTCGACCAGGTTGACCACGTGGTCGCGGTAGTCGAACTGCAGCGCGGCCGACGTGATCGAGATCCCGCGCGCCCGCTCCATCTCCATCCAGTCCGAGACCGTGCCGCGACGCCCGGCCTTGCCGTGCACCGCGCCCGCCTCGGAGATGACGTGCGCGTGCAGCGCGAGCGCCTCGGTCAGCGTCGACTTGCCGGCATCGGGGTGGCTGATGACCGCGAAGGTGCGGCGGGGGCGGGGGTCGGAAGCGGTGGTCATCACCCCCCAACCTATCGATACCGGGGTGCCGTCACCGAAACGCCGCCCCCTCAGCGTCGCCCCTTGCCCTTCGACGCGCCCGACTTGCCGCCCTTGCCGTGGCCCTTGGCCTTGCTGTTCCCGTGGCCCTTCGCCTGTCGCCTGGCCTTCGCGGGTGCCTCGGCCCTCGGCTTCGCGGTCGTGTGACTGCCCTTGCGCGGCGAGGGCTGCTCCGTGGCCGCGGCCACCCCCCGCGCCGCCGCGGGCCGGGCGGCCGCGCTCGGCGCTCCCCCAACGGACGGCCCAACGGACGGCCCGGCGGACGGCCCGGCGGACGGCCCACCGGATGCCCCATCGGACGGCCCGCCGACAAGGCCGCTGCCGGCCGCGAGCGCCAGCACGACCAGCGCGGCGGCGGCCACGAGCACGGGACGCGAGGTCCAGCGTCGCCCGGCCAGCGACGTGGTGGGCAGTGGCAGCGCCGCGCCGGACTCCTCCCGGGCCACGTGCGCGAGCTCGTCGGCCACGTGCCCGGCGGTGGGGCGCCGACGGGGGTCGGTCGCGGTCATGGCGCGCACCAGGTCGCGGACCCGCGCCGGGAGCTCGTCGGGCACGTGGGGTGGTCGGGTCAGGCGTGCCAGGGCCGCCTCGACCACGGGCCCGGCGTAGGCCTTGGCCCCGGTCACCGACTCGAGGAGGACCAGCCCCAGCGCGTAGACGTCGACGGCCTGGGTCAGCTCGTCGCCGGTTACCTGCTCCGGAGCGAGGTAGGCCACCGTGCCGATCAGCGTGCCCGGAAGCGTGTGCCGCACGTTGTCGCCGACCAGGCGGGCGATGCCGAAGTCGGCGAGCTTGACGCGACCGTCGTCCCCGAGCAGCACGTTGCCGGGCTTGACGTCGCGGTGGACCACGCCGCGGCCGTGGGCGTAGGCGAGCGCCTCGGCCACGCGGGACAGGATGCGCGCCACCTCCGCGACCGGGAGCGGACCGTCTGCCAGCGCCCCGGACAGGGTGCTGCCCTCGACCAGCTCCATCACCAGGTACGGCCGCCCCTCCGTGTCGCCGACGTCGAGGACCGTCACCAGGCCGGGGTGCATCAGCCCGGCGAGCGTGCGGGCCTCGGACCCGAAGCGCACCCGGTCACACTCCGAGGCCGTGCGCTGGCGCAGCACCTTCACCGCGACCGAGCGGTGCAGCAGCGTGTCGGTGGCCCGGTGAACGTCCCCCACACCCCCTCGGCCGACCACGGCGTCGAGCACGTAGCGCTCCCCCAGCCAGCCCTGGTCGGGAGAGGAGGCCGGCAGCGCGCCAGCGGTGTCGTTCAGCAGCGCGGCCACGTCCGGGACTGCCCGGGTGCGATCGGGATCGACGTGGAGGTCGTCGTCGCGGGTTGTCATCAGGACCTCGGTCATCGTCGTCGCAGGCCCCCAGCGGCTCGCCACCCTCCAGTGCCCACGGGGCGCGACGACAAACCCAGGTCCAGACCACGACGTCGTACGACGACCGGCGGGGTTGCTCCCGGAGGGTCAGTCCTGCGCGATCATCGGGGTGACCCGCACGTCGGCGTGCACGAAGGCGTGGTCGGTGGCGTAGCGGATCGGGTCGCCGTAGTCGACGACGTGGCCGGAGAAGTCGACCTCGCCGCCGGAGCCCAGGATCCAGTCGATCTTGATCGGTCCGGCGCCGGTGCTGCAGCCGCCGGAGTAGTAGGCGCCGTTGGAGCCGACCATCCCGGTCGAGGCGGCGACGCGGCAGAAGAACTCGGTGTGCTCGTTCATGTCGCCCACGATGAAGACGGTCTTACCGCTGCTGCGCAGCTCGTTGATGAGCGCGATCTCCTCGCCGGTGGCGGCGTCGCGGTCACCCTCCTGGTCGCGCGGGGAGTTGTGCACGTCGATGACGTAGAACTGTCCCTCGGTCCCGCGGTTCTCCAGGAGCACCCACGGGATCGGACGCTGCTGGTAGTCGAAGGTCGTGGTGATCGAGCCGGTGTCGACCAGGGAGAAGAGCGCGTCGCGCCAGGCGACCTGGAGGCGGACGCCCTGGTTGCCGAGGCCCTGGCCGGGCCAGATGGTGTAGCCGGAGAGCTGGTTCTGCAGGACCGCGAGCTGGTCGTCCTGGACCTCCTGCAGGCCCACGACGTCGACGCCGCGGCCCAGGATGGCGCCGGCGAGCGCGGAGGCGCGGCTGGTGCCGCCGCCCTTGTGCTGGCTGCCGAGGATGTTGAGGGTGCCGATCCGGAAGGAGAACGGGTCACCGGGCTCGGGCGGCGGCGGGCCGGGCGGGAGCTTCTCGATCGGTGCGGTCGTCCTGGCCACCTTGTAGGGCGGGACCCGCACGAGCGATCCCTGGCTCGACGACTCCTGATTGGTCTTCTTCGTCGTCGGCTCCGAGGTATGGGCGGCCGGGGCGAGGTTGCCGGCGCTCTCGCCGCCCCGCGACACGGTGGCCGGTCGGGCGTTGACGTCAGCACCGCTCACGACGGACCGCGAGCCGGGCTCCACGACCATCAGGTCGACGGCGCCGGGGGCCTTCTGGACCCCGACTCCGACCGCTGCGCCGGTGATCAGGGTGGCCGCGAGCAGGAAGGCTCGGGTGGCGGCAGGTCGGCGAGGCATCACGGAAGGGTAACGGTGATCAGCACGACCTGTCGCATCGAGGTCGGATCACCATGGCAGCTCCGCTCAGCGCCGCTCAGCGCCGCTCAGCCCCGCTCAGCTCCGGGGCTTGCGGCGCAGCGTGACGGTCGCGCGGATCATCCGGTGGTCGCTCACCTTGCGCACCAGAGGGCCGTCGTCGGCGACGTAGTCGGAGAACTCCAGGAGCCCCCTGCCGAAGATCCAGTCCACACGGAGCCCGCGCTCGGGTGGCTCGCAGCGGCGGCGGGAGACATAGCCGCCGTTGGCGGCGACCAGGTCCGTGCGGCCGACGACCTTGCAGAACGCCTCCGCGCGCTCGTTGAGGTCACCGAGCACGAGCACCGTCCGACCCGTGGCGCGGAAGCGCTGGAGCAGCTTGATCTGCCGCCCCAGCGCACGGTCCCGCTCGAGCTCACGCCCGCGCGGGGAGTTGTGGATGTCCACGACGTAGATCGAGCGCCCCGACGCCCGGTGGCGAAGCAGGACCCACGGGACCGGCCGGTTCTGCCCGACGAACTTCGTCACGAGGGTGCCGCGGTCGAGCAGGTCGAAGGCCCGCTCGCGCCAGGCGATCTGGAGGCGCAGGGTGCCGTGACCGAGCTGGTAGGCCGGCCAGATGCGGTAGTCGTCCAACCGGCGCTTGAGCACCAGCAGCTGGTCGGCCTGCACCTCCTGGAGCCCCACCAGGTCGAGCCGCTTCGCGGTCACGAGGTCGCTGGTGATGCGGGCCCGCGCCTTGCCCGGGCCGCGACCACCGGGGCCACGGGTGTGCTGGCTGCCCAGGACGTTGAACGTCGCGACCTTGATCGAGGCGTGTCGGGCCGCCGCCGGCGCAGCAGCTCCGCCGGAGCTCGGGCCCGCGGCAACGAGCGAGCCGAGGGCCAGCGCCAGCAGGCCCACGACCGCTCCGCACGTCGTACGGCAAGGGGCTCGGGCCGTCGGGGAGGTCACCCGTCGACGGTAGGGAAGATCGCGCCGGGACCGAAGCCGGCGCGCCCGGGGGCGATCAGCCGGTGTGCTCGGTGGAGCTGGGCTCGGGCTTCTCCGCAGGAGCACCGAAGAGGCCGTCCTCCTGGTTGCTCGCCGCCTTCTTCAGGTGCTTGGTGAGGCTGAAGCCGAGGATGACCATGGCGAGGATCAGCAGCCCGAAGATGCCGAAGGCGGTCCAGCCCGCGACCACGTCCTCGGGCTCGGGGCCCTTCTCCACCAGGGGCAAGATCAGCGACATCACAGCGTCCATGTCGCCAGTCTCTCAGGCGGGGTCGAGGATGCCCGCGAAGAGGTCGTCCTCGGGCACCTGGGAGGGGACGTGGCTCACCACGAGCTCGAAGTCCTCGGTGGGCCAGACCTTCTCCTGGATCTCGCGCGGCAGCGCGAACCAGAACCCGTCGGGGTCGATCTGGGTGGCGTGGGCCAGCAGCGCCTGGTCGCGCACGCCGAAGTAGTCGCCGCACGGGACCTTGGTGGTCACGCGGGCATCCCACTCGGGCTCGGGCTTCCACTCCTTGAGCCGCTCCTCCCACGGCGACTCCAGTCCGTGGGCGATCATCGCGTCGTGCAGCCGCTGCATCCGCTCGCGGTTGAACGAGTGGTGGTAGTAGAGCTTGAGCGGCTGCCAGGGCGCACCGGACTCGGGGAACCGCTCCGGATCGCCCGCGGCCTCGAACGCCGCGACGGAGACCTCGTGGCACTTGATGTGGTCGGGGTGCGGGTAGCCACCGCGCTCGTCGTACGTCGTGACCACGTGGGGCCGGAACGAGCGCATCAACCGGACCAGGGCCTCGGTCGCCTCCTCGAGCGGGACCAGCCCGAAGCAGCCCTCGGGCAACGGCGGCTTGGGGTCGCCCTCGGGCCAGCCGGAGTCGACGAAGCCGAGCCAGTCCTGACGCACGCCGAGGATGTCGCGGGCACGCTCCATCTCCTGGCGCCGGACCTCGGTGATGTTCTCGAGGATGTCGGGGCGGTCCATCTTGGGGTTGAGGATCGATCCACGCTCGCCACCGGTGCAGGTGACGACGTGGACGTCCACGCCCTCGGCGACGTACTTGGCGGTGGAGGCAGCGCCCTTGCTCGACTCGTCGTCGGGGTGGGCGTGCACGTGCATCAGCCGGAGGCCCGATCGGGCGCCGGCAGGAGGGTGCTGCGGCATGGTGACATCGTAGGTGTCACGCTGGAGAGGTGAGCCCGCAGACTCCCCCACCCGCGCTGGTCGACCGCTACGGGACGCCTGCGCCGTGGCGCCGCCGCGTCGTGCTGATCGCAGCGGTCACCGTCTCCGCACTCTTCCTGTCGTGGCTGGCCTGGGTCACCTGGCTGCAGGCGACCCCGCCGGTCGACTCCGAGCTGATCTCCTTCGACGTCATCGACGATCACACCGCGACCGCCGTGGTGCAGGTCGAGCTCGCCGACGACTCCGTCGAGGCCACCTGCCTGCTGCGCGCCTTCGCCGAGGACCACACGGTCGTCGGGGAGCTGTCCTTCGTCCCCGACGCGGCGGCCGGCAACCGGGTCGAGCAGACGGTGCGCACGGAGCGGCTGGCCACGTCGGTCGAGTCCATCGGCTGCACCGCCGAGGGGCAGTCCCGACCCCGCTGATCACGCGCGAACCTGCGATCTGAGCAGGCCGTTGTTAGACTCCACCTTCTGACCGTCCCACCGGGCCGTCCAGGAGAGGGCCCGAGATCGTCCGCGCAGCGCCACGTCGTGGCCGCCGGACCGGGATTTTCTTCCTGAACACCCGGCGGGTCCGACCCTCCTACATCAAGCAGCACAGGAGTACCCCGATGACGCAGCAGTCCGTTCCCGGCACCGTCTGGCTCACCCAGGACGCCTTCGACAAGCTCACGGCCGAGCTCGCCAACCTCAAGGGTCCCGTGCGTGAAGAGGTCATCGCCCGCATCAGCGCGGCGCGCGACGAGGGTGACCTGAAGGAGAACGGCGGCTACCACGCCGCGCGCGAGGAGCAGGGCAAGCTCGAGGGCCGCATCCGCCAGCTCGAGGACATGCTGCGTCGCGCCGAGGTCGGCGAGACGCCCTCCGACGACGGCATCGTCGAGCCCGGCATGGTCGTCACCTACCGCTTCGTCGGCGACGCCGAAGACGAGACCGAGACGTTCCTCCTGGGCGCACGCGAGATCGATCCCGAGGGCCTGACCGCCTACTCGCCGCAGTCCCCTCTCGGCTCGGCCATCAACGGCCACCAGAAGGGCGAGACCGTCTCCTACGAGGCGCCCAACGGCAAGCAGCTCGAGGTCGTCATCGTCGACGCGACTCCCTACACCGGCTCCTGACTCACTCGAAGACGCGGTAGCCGCACGCCCGCAGCCGGGTGATGACCCGCGCGGCGTGCGGCTCGCCGCGTGTCTCGAGCTGGAGGTGGACCTCGACCTCGTCGAGGTGCAGCGCCGGAGAGATCCGCTCGTGCATCACCTCGAGCACGTTGGCGCCGGCCTCGCCGACCTCGCCGAGCAGCCGGGCGAGGCCGCCGGGAGTGTCGGGGATGTTGACGCGCAGGTTGAGGTAGCGGCCCGCGGCGGCCATCCCGTGCCGGATCACCTTGCCGAGCAGGAGCGGGTCGATGTTGCCGCCCGAGAGTACGGCGACGACCGGGGTCTCGAAGCCGGTCGGGTGGTCGAGCATGGCCGCGACGGCCGCGCCACCGGCAGGCTCGACGACCATCTTGGCCCGTTCGACCAGGGCGAGCAGCGCGCGTGACATGGACTCTTCCGACACCGTGATGATGTCGTCGACGTAGTCACGGACAGCGGCGAAGGTGACCTCGCCGGGCAGCCCGACCGCGATGCCGTCGGCCATGGTCTTCATGGAGGTCAGCGCCACCGGGTGACCCTGCGCGAGCGACTCGGGGTAGGCGGCAGCGCCGGAGGCCTGCACGCCGACGACGCGTACGTCGGGGCGCAGCGACTTGATCGCGATCGCCATGCCGGCGAGCAGTCCGCCCCCACCGGTCGGCACGAGCACGGTCCTGAGGTCGGGGACCTGCTCGACGACCTCGAGGCCGCACGTGCCCTGGCCGGCGACGATGTCGACGTGGTCGAAAGGGTGGATCAGCACCGCGCCGGTCTCGGCCTCGAACGCGCGAGCCGCCACGAGGGAGTCCTCCAGGTAGCGGCCCTCGAAGACCACGTCGGCGCCGTAGGCCCGGGTGGCCTTCTCCTTGGGGATCGGCGCTCCCTCGGGCATGAAGACCGTGGAGCGGATGCCGAGCAGGCTCGCAGCCAGCGCGACGCCCTGGGCGTGGTTGCCGGCGGAGGCGGCCACGACCCCGCGGGAGCGCTCCTCGGGGGTCAGACGCGAGATGCGGAGGTAGGCGCCCCGGGCCTTGAAGGAGCCGGTGCGCTGAAGGTTCTCGCACTTGAGGTACGCCGGGCCGCCCACCAGCGCCGAGAGCCAGCGCGACTCCTCCATCGGGGTCTGGATCGCGACCCCCTGCAGGACGGTGCGCGCGGCCTCGATGTCGGCCAGTGTGACGCCTGCGCCGATGTCAGTCATCGGCGTCCTCCGGATCGACGGAGGCTCTCGCCCCGGTCTCCCCGTAGTCCTCCTCCAACTCCTCGACCGGGTCGTCCCCGGGAGAGGTGTTGGCCGCGAGGTGCTGGATGACGGCGTTGGCCGCAGCAGCGAGGGGCACGGCGACCAGGGCACCGGCGATGCCGGCCACGAGGATGCCCGCGCCGATGGCGAAGATGACGCCGAGCGGGTGGACCGAGACCCAACGGCCCATCAGGAACGGCTGGAGGACGTGGCCCTCGACCTGCTGGACCAGGACCACGACGCCGAGCATCAGCAGCGCCGTGATCGGCCCCTGGTCGACCAGGGCGACCAGCACCGCGACGACCCCGGCGACGGTCGCGCCGACCATCGGGACGAACGCGCCGAGGAAGACCAGGACCCCGATGGCGAGCACGAAGGGCACCTGGAGGATCGCGGCGCCGATCATGATGCCCACCGCGTCGACCAGGGCGACCAGGACCGTGGCCCGCACGAACTGGGTCAGCGAGATCCACGCGACGCGGCCGGAGCTGTCGACGTGCTGGCGGGCTGCCCGAGGCGAGAGCCGCACGAACCAGGCCCAGATGCGGTCGCCGTCGGCGAGGAAGAAGTAGCTGGAGAACAGCACGATGAAGAAGCCGGCCACCACGTGCCCGATGGTCGTGCCGACCTCGGTCACCTGGCTCAGGAGCTCGCCGTTCTCGGTGCGGCTGGTGATCGCTTCCTGCGCCTGGTTGATCCAGTCGTTGATCTGGGAGTCGCTCGCGTTGAGCGGGCCGTCCTTGAGCCAGGTCTTGATCTGGCCGAGGCCCTCGACGGTGGAGTCGGCCAGGTCGTTGGCGCCGTTGGCGACCTGCTGGCCGGCGAAGGTGAGCAACGCCCCGACGAAGCCGATGGCGCCGAGGACGACGACGATCGCGGCCAGGCCTCGCGGCACCCGGTGCCGGGTCATCCAGCTGACGGCGGGGCTCACCAGCGCGGCGATGAGCAGGGCGATGGCAGCGGGCAGCGCGATGACCGAGAAGAACGCGACCGCCTCCACCAGCACGAAGCCGGCGGCGATGATCACCAGGAAGCGCCACCCCCAGGCGGCGGCGAGGTCGAGGCCCCACGGCACCTGGGCCTGGCTTAAGTTGGACGGGCCCGCCGCGATCGCCGCGGGCTCCGGTCGACGCTCCTCGCGCATCGCCGCCCACTGCTGGGCCAGGCGCTGGGTGATGCGGTCCTCGCGGGCCAGCGCCTCGGGCGCCGCCGGCGTGGGGTCGTCGTTGCTCACGGCCTCACACTAGATCAGCAACGGGGTCGATCAGGCGTCGGGCGAGACGGTAGGCCGCCTCCGGGTGGGAGTCTGCGAGAAGCCCCACCGCCGCCAGGACGTACGCCGTGTCCACGACCACGCGGGCCCGTTCCGGGAGCTGCCACCCACCCTCGAGGTCGGCACCGACGCTGCCGGCGAGGACCCGCCCGCTGATGCCCTCGCGCCCGTGGCGCAGCACGCCACCCGACCCGACGAGCAGGTCGACCTCGCGCAGGTCCTTGCCGGAGCGCTCGACGACCCGACCGGTGGGACCGACGACGACCTTGGACCGGCCCGCGTGACGGCGCAGCGCCAGGCCGGCGGCGGCCCGGGCGATCGCCTCGTCCGCGTCGTGGTCGACGTCCGTGGTCGGCAGGAAGCCGGGGTTCTCGGTGCGAGTGCGGGCCGCGGCGAGGAGCTCCTCGTCGTTGCTGTCGGCGGCCTCGAGCGTCGTGAGCGCCGACCAGCGCATGCCCAGGTCACCCTCGACCGTCCGGGTCACCGGCGTGGTGGCGACGACCTCCCGGGAGAGGCCGGCGTCCTCGGGATCCACCTCCACGACCGAGTGCACGTCGGTCGTCGCGCCGCCGACGTCGACCACGACCACGTCGCCGGCGCCGGGGCGCTCGCTGTCGAGGCCGTTGGCCAGCAGCTCGACCCCGCTCAGCACGATGTCGGGGGTCGCGCCGCGGACCATCGCGGTGAAGCTCTCGCCGTTGGCGGTGGTGCGGCTGCTGAGGTGCTTGCCGCCGATCACGTGGGACAGGAACACCTCGCGGATGGCAGCCCGGGCGCCGGCGGGCTCGAGCACCCCGATCCGGGGGACGACGTTGTCGGTGACCACGTGCGGGAGGTCGGCGAGGACCACCGCCACCTCGCCGGCCGTGTCCACGTTGCCTGCGACGACGACCGGGCCGGTCCAGCCCCCCGCGACCACGTCACGGGCCGCCTGGAGCAGCACCTCGCTGTTGCCGCCGTCGGTGCCGCCGGTGAGGAGCACGACGTCGGGTCGGGTCGTGTGCCGGAGGTCGCGGTAGAGCGCTGCCTGAGGCCCACGACCGGCGCCCGCCGCGACCACCCCCACGACCTTGCCGCCGCTGGACAGCGCGACGCGTCGGCCGGCCTCCGCGGTGACGAGCTCCTCGTTGCCGACCACGGCGATGCGCAGCCCGCCGCCGGCGCTGGAGCAGGCGAGCACCGTCGCGCCGGCGGCCCGTGGGTCAGCGGCGACGAGGTCGGCCAGGCAGGCGTCGTACGCGTCGAGGACGTCGCCTGCGCCGGTCGCGTCGGGCAGCGTCGTGGGATGCTCGGAAGCGGCGACGATGCGCCCCCCGGTCAGGTCGACCAGCGATGCCTTGGTGAAGGTGGAGCCGAAGTCGACGCAGATCGTGACGTCGTCGGCCTGCGAGGGGACTCCGACCTCACGCACCGGCGGACAGGGCGCGTTCGAGGTCGGCGAGCAGGTCCTCGACGGTCTCGATGCCGACGCTGAGGCGCACCAGGTCGGCGGGCACCTCGAGCTCGGTGCCGGCGACGCTGGCGTGAGTCATCCGGCCGGGGTGCTCGATCAGCGACTCGACGCCGCCGAGCGACTCACCCAGCGTGAAGACCTCGGTGCGCTCGCAGACGGCCAGCGCCTGCGCCTCCCCGCCGGTGACGCGGAAGGAGATCATCCCGCCATAGCGCTTCATCTGCCGGCTCGCCACCGCGTGGCCGGGGTGCTCCTCGAGCCCGGGGTAGATCACCTGCGCGATCGACGGGTGACCCGTCAGGAACTCGACGATCCGCTCGGCGTTGTCGCAGTGGCGGTCCATGCGCACCCCGAGCGTCTTGACGCCACGGTGGGTGAGGAAGGCGTCGAAGGGACCGGGCACGGCGCCGATGGCGTTCTGGTGGAAGGTGACCTGCTCGGCGAGGTCGAGGTCGCGCACGACGAGCGCGCCGCCGACGACGTCGGAGTGGCCGCCGACGTACTTGGTCGTGGAGTGCACGACCGCGTCGGCGCCGAGGGTGAGGGGCTGCTGGAGGTAGGGCGAGGCGAAGGTGTTGTCGACGACGAGCAGTGCACCCGCGTCGTGGGCGACGGCGGCGAGCGCCTCGATGTCGCCGATGTTGAGCAGCGGGTTGGTCGGCGTCTCGATCCACACCAGCTTGGTCCGGCCCGGCTGGATCGCAGCACGCACGGCGTCGACGTCGGAGACGGCCGCCGGGCTGTGCTCGACGCCCCACGCCTGCTCGACCTTGTCGAAGAGGCGGTAGGTGCCGCCGTAGGCGTCGTCGGGGATGACCACGTGGTCGCCGGGGCGGCAGGTCGTGCGGACCAGGGTGTCCTCGGCGGCGAGCCCCGAGGCGAAGGCGAAGCCCTTCTCGCCCTCCTCCAGCGCGGCCAGGACGCCCTCGAGCGCGGTGCGGGTCGGGTTGGCGGAGCGGCTGTACTCATAGCCTCCGCGCAGTCCGCCCACGCCGTCCTGCTTGTAGGTCGACGTGGCGTAGATCGGCGGGATGACCGCGCCGGTCGTCGGGTCGGGTTCGTAACCGGCGTGGATCGCACGCGTCTCGAAGCCGGACTTGGTGATGTGCTGCTGCTGCTCGCTCATCCCCCGAGGCTATCGGGGCTCAGAACGGCTCGGTGTGCGCCTCCAGGACCGCCGCGATCGCGGCGATCTCCTGCAGCTCGCCGGAGGCCATCGCGATGATGAAGTCGTAGGCGCCGTCGTCGCCGAAGACCGTCGTGCGGGGACGAGCCACGGCTGACTCCAGGAGCCCCATGTCCCTCACGTCGACAGAGCCGAGCGTGCGCCGAGCGACGTGGAGCAGGTCCTCCAACGTCAGGTAGATCATTGTCCGAGCCGCTCCAGCGCCTGCGCGTAGCGCGGCAGCTCCCGGTCGAGCACGCGGTCCAGGAGGTCCTGCCGGCTCTCGCGCTCGACGTAGTCGCGCACCGCTTGGCGAGCCACCTCCTGCATCGAGCGACCTTCGAGGTCTGCCCTCGCGCGCAGCGCGTCAGCCTCGTCGTCCGTCAGTCGCAGGGTCATTGCCATGAACTGACGGTATCAACCGTGACACCGCGATGCACGTGCCTTATCTGTGCCGGGCTGGAGGAAGGATCGGGCCCTTGGCGGTGTTGCACACTGGACAGACCGACCGAAGGAGTGACCGTGTTCTTCTCGCGCCACAAGACCGAGCTCATCGCCCCCGACCAGGCCCTGCCCGGTCGCAGCGAGCGCAACTTCCACCTCACCGACAAGCACGTGGTGCTGGGCACGCCGGTGGTCACCGACGAGGCCCCGGCCGGCCACGAGGTCGCGGTGTTCGGGCTCGGCTGCTTCTGGGGCGCCGAGGAGATCTACTGGAAGCTCCCCGGTGTCTGGTCGACGTCGGTCGGCTACGCCGGAGGACACACCCCGCACCCGTCGTACGAGGAGGTGTGCTCGGGCCGCACCGCGCACACCGAGGCTGTGCGGGTGGTCTACGACCCGGCGCAGGTCTCGTTCGCCGACCTGGTGAAGCGATTCTTCGAGGTCCACGACCCCACGCAGGGGATGCAGCAGGGCAACGACGTCGGCACCCAGTACCGCTCGGCGATCTACTTCACCACCCCCGAGCAGGAGCAGGTCGCCCGCGAGCTGACCGACGTCTACGGCGCCGAGCTGGCCCGCCGCGGTCTCGGCGAGATCACCACCGAGGTGCGCGAGGTCCCGACCTACTACTACGCCGAGGAGCAGCACCAGCAGTACCTGGCAAAGCACGTAGATGGTTACCGGTGCCACGCGAACACCGGGGTGAAGTTTCCCGCGACCGCCTGACCCGTCCGCGATGGAGGCGGTCAGCTGGTGAGGCGGTCGACTTCGGCCAGTAGATGGGAGACCTGGCCGGACACGCTGAAACGGTTGCGCGCATAGCGGGCGGCGACCGGCCCGCGAGTGCTCTTCCAGTTGGCGGTGAGAGCTTGGTCGATCGCTTCGGCCAAGGACTCGGCCAGAGCGGTTGAGTTGGTGGTTTCAGGAACGAGGGTGCCGACTTCGGGGGTGACGAAGTCACGTGGGCCACCGGAGTCGGCTCCGATGACGGGAGTTCCGCAGGCCATGCACTCGACGAACACAAGGCCGAATGGTTCACGGTAGGACGGGAAGCAGCCGATGTCAGCACAGCTGAAGAGCAACGCGAGCTCGTCTTGTGGCCGGGGCCCGAGGAAGTAGGTGCGGCGCAGCCCGAGATCGGTGGTCAGCATGTGCAGTTCGCGCTGGGCCTCGGCCGGTCCGGAACCGATCACCAACGTGATGATTCGGCGGGCATCCTGCTCGTAGAGCGCCGCCGCACGCAGCAGCACGTCCAACCGCTTCCAGTCGGCGAACTTGCCGCAGAAGACGACGACTGCGTCAAATCCTTCAGGCGGCGTCACCTGTTCGGAGGCGCGGTCGCTGCCCTCAAGAGGCTGTGTGAAGAACTGGGCCAGAACCGCAGCCCGGTCGGTGCCCTCAGGCGCCGGCAGGAAGACATCCTGGTTGTAGCCATTGGGGGAAAGTACGACTCGCTCGCGCGGGAACTCGGGGAACACGTCGAGCAGCGCGTCCACCTGCTCGTTCGAGATCGCCGCGACCACGTCGACCCCGTGTTCTGGATCGGCGTAGTCGAAGATCTTCTCGCGCTGCATGAAGGGCAAGAACCGCAGCGGGAACTCCTCCGGCTCATCTCCCCTCCGCTCGTTGTTGAACATCTTGAGCTCGGTGCCGTGTGCGAAGCACAGCACCGTCATCCGTGGCCGACCGGCCGCAACGCGTCGCTGGTTGACGTCACGTATCACCACCGTGTTCATGAATGCGTGGTGGGCGATCGCGAGGCTGAAGCAGTCGCCGGTCCGCGACTCGATCTCCTCCATCCAGTCGACGACGTCATTCGTCAGCCGCACCCGGTAGCTGTCCACCTCGGCCTCGTCCATCGAGTGCCAGCGATAGCTGCTGGTCGGAGACACCGACTCGCAGATGGGGATGTCGTGATCAAGGGGGAAGACGTGCACGTCCTCGTCCTGGAACCGCTGACGTCGCGAGGGGTACATCGAGTAGGCGCGCACCCCCGGCAACGCGTTGTACGCGAAATGGTGCGACTCGTGCAAGATGCCGGAGCCAGGGGCGAACTCGCCGCCTCGCTGCCAATTATTGGTACCAAGCTGGAAGATCAATCGGTCAGACATCGTCCCATGCTAGGGATCAAGCCCCCAGGCTCACGGCTCTGGGTCGCCCCCCTTGCCCGCTCAACACCGTCCGAGTGGTGCGTCTTTCTGGGCTACTAGGACGTCCGTCCGCACATCGGCTAGATCCGGACGGTGAAGCACGTCACTGGCCACCGGTGCCACGCGAGCACGGGGGTGAAGTTCCCCGAGACCGCTTGACCCGCTAGCGGCCGGAGCTGCCTGAAGGACCACGGCCTGCCGCCACTCCTGTGATGGGCAGGCTTCTTTCGTCAAGGCATTCACCAGAGGTGGGCGTGGGACGGAACGGGCCGCCTGTGATCGCCCGCGCGGCGGCTGCCTTACTCTGCACGACGTGATCGAAGAAGTGCAGGAGCGGAGCCGCTTCAACGCCTGGCTGCTCGAGACAGACCAGCAGCCCGACCCCAGTGGCTTCTACGAGGGTGAGCGGGAGGCCACGGCCCATCAGCACGTGAAGCCTTGGTGGAAGGTGATGTGCCTGACCGGCGTGGACTACTTCTCCACGCTCGGCTATCAGCCCGGCATTGCCGCACTCGCCGCTGGTGCCCTGGCCCCGATCGCCACCCTCGTCCTGGTGCTGGTCACCCTCTTCGGGGCGCTGCCCATGTATCGACGGGTAGCCAAGGAGAGCCCCCACGGCGACGGCAGTCTCTCGATGCTGGAACGACTCTTGTCGTACTGGCCCAGCAAGGTCCTGGTGCTGACCCTGATCGGGTTCGTCGCCACCGGGTTCATCATCACCATCACCCTCTCGGCGGCCGACGCCTCTGCTCACCTGGTCGAGAACCCGTTCCTCACCGACGCCCTGCACGGTCGCGAGGTGTGGATCACCCTCGTCCTCCTGGCCATGCTGGCGGCGGTCTTCCTCAAGGGCTTCGGCGAGGCCATCGGCATCGCCGTCGTGCTGGTCGTCGCCTACATCGGGTTGAGCGCCATCGTGGTTGCCAACGGGTTCTGGCGCATCTTCCAGAACCCCGGCACGTTCACCGACTGGACCAACGCCGTCACCGAAGCCCACGCCTCCCCGCTAGCCGTTCTCGGCGCGTCACTGCTCGTGTTCCCCGCCTTGGCGTTGGGACTGTCCGGGTTCGAGACCGGCGTCGTCGTCATGCCGCTGGTCAAGGGCGACCCCGACGACACCGCGGCGGCGCCGGCGGGCCGCATCCGCAACGCGAAGAAGCTGCTCACCACTGCCGCACTGATCATGAGCGTGATGTTGATGGGGTCAGCGATCGTCACCACGTTCCTCATTCCTGCTGCCGCGTTCGAGCCAGGCGGCGAAGCGAACGGACGGGCGCTGGCCTACCTGGCACACGAGAGCCTCGGCGATGCATTCGGCACCGTCTACGACATCGCCACCATCGGCATCTTGTGGTTCGCCGGCGCCTCTGCAATGGCGGGTCTGCTCAACATCGTGCCGCGCTACCTGCCGCGCTACGGAATGGCCCCGGACTGGGCTCGCGCCACCCGACCACTCGTGCTGGTCTTCACCCTCATCTCGATCGTCGTCACCATCGCGTTCAAGGCCGACGTGGACGCCCAAGCCGGCGCCTACGCCACCGGTGTGCTCGCGTTGATGACGTCGGCGGCCGTTGCGGTCACCCTGACCGAGTGGCGGCGCGGCCACCGGCGCGCTGGCGTGTTCTTCGGGGTCGTCGCGGCTGTGTTCACCTACACGATCACCGTCACGATCATCGACCGCCCCGAGGGCCTTGTCATCGCGCTCATCTTCATCGCGATGATCGTGATCATCTCGCTGGTCTCCCGTATCACCCGCTCCACCGAGCTGCGGGTCCAGAAGGTCACCTTCGACGAGCCAGCGCAAGCTCTGCTCGATGAGGTCCTGCTGAAGAACGCACCAGTGCGGTTCATCGCCAACAAGATCCAGGCCGGTGACAACGAGGAATATCACGAGAAGTCCCTCGACGTGCGACTGGACAACCACCTCGACATCAGCGAGACGGCAGTATTCCTGGAGGTCAAGGTGAACGACGCCAGCGACTTCGCCACCACCGTCGACGTCGCCGGAATCCGCGTCGGAGACCACCGGGTCCTGCGAGCGACCGGCCCGTCGGTGCCGAACGTGCTGGCAGCGGTCCTGTTGGCAGTCACCGACATGGACGACATGCCCTCCCACATCTACTTCGAGTGGTCAGAGAGGGGGCCCGGACAGAACGCGCTTCGTTTTCTGTTCGCCGGCGAAGGTGACGTTCCACCGTTGACCCACGAGATCCTCCGCAGGGCCGTCCCGGACGCCGAGCAACGGCCCCAAGTTCACGTCGGGGGCTGACCGCCCGTGCAGCACCTGCGGATCACGTCTCCCGCCCGTCTGAGTGACGAGGTCGTGGCTGTGTTTACCGACGACTCGGCCATCAGTCATCAGGCGGTCCTGCGCGGAGCCTCTCTGGAACCAGTCGGTGACATCGTGATGGCCGACGTGGCCCGCGAGGCCACCAACGAACTCATCGACCACGTCGACGCCCTCGGCATTCCCGAGCACGGCACCGTCCACATCGCACCGGTCACCACCTAGGTATCGCGTTCCGGGTTCAACGTCGAACGCCACACCCGACACAACGTCACCGATGAGCGACCTCGCTGGCCCCTCCCAATGTTCGTTCGTTCCAAGGTGGAGTCGTGCGAACACGAGGGCCACTTCGCCGTGTCGCACTGAGATCCGCGTCAGTAGGTCCCACTCGCCCAACTGAAAGGTTCGGTTGCTACGACGTGGAGGACTATCAGCAGTACCTCGCGAAGAACCCGCACGGCTACCGCTGCCACGCGAACACCGGCGTGACGTTCCCAGCGACCGCCTGACCTGCACGGATAGGCACCTTCGACGTCTTCGCTGTCCGAGCTCGCGCCGCCGCAGGGGCGACGCATTCGCAGCGGAAGCACGCGCCCAGCGCGCGGTCTATGCGATCAGAGTCCAGAATCTTGATGCCGGCGAAGAGGCTGCGGATCTTGGTGGCCGAGGAGTCGTGGCTCGGGACCCGGGAGGGTCGTCTGACGTCAGCCGACGTGCCAGTAGCGGCGTACGAGCTCCTCGCGCGCGTCGTCGTCCTTTTTCACCTTCTTCATCTGCGCGGCGGCGTCGGCCTCGCGGAGCCGGTCGAGCACGGCGTCGATGAGCTCGCTGGGGAAGATGCCGTCAGCCTCGAACGACGTCCGTTCGTTCTCGAGTGCATCGGCTGACTCGGCACACGAGGTCGGCAGCTGCTCGAAGTCGTCATGGTCGGCGGTGTTGAGTCGCTCGGCCTGATCCAGGCTGTCGGGGTCGCTCAGCCCGCGTCTGGCTGCGACGGCCATGCCGGCCAGGAGCAGGTGGACGTCGGCCGAGCCGTCGCCGAGCCGGAGCTCGATCGTCTGGGGGTGGATGGCCGGCTCGGGGATCGACTCGGAGCTGTCGGGGTTGGCGTGGGCGACCATTCCGGGAAGCACGTGGCCGCCCCAGGCGAGCGGCACTCGAACCAGCCCGGTGCGGTCGGTATCGCCCCAACAGATGCCTTCGGGCGCCTCCTCGCCGTCGGAGAAGCGCAGGTACGACGTCGGCACGGTGTTGCCGAAGGCAGTCAGTGCCTTGGCTGCCGACAGGTATCCGGCGATCAGCCGCCGTCCGGTGTCGTTGATGCCGTCCTCGCCAACGATCTCGCTGGCGCCGTCGCGCACCAGCCGGGTGTGGACGTGCAACCCGCTGCCCGCTCCGTCGCTGCTGACCGAGGGTGCGAAGGTCACCTCCAGGCCGTGTGCGTAGGCGACCTGACGCACGACCCACTTCGCCAGGACCAGAGCGTCCGCTGCCTGCTCCACCGGCACGGGCCAGAACTCGATCTCGTGCTGCACCAGCTGGCGCTCTTCCTCGAGGATGTTCCCGACCTCGCCGTGGGCGTACTTCAGCTTGATGCCCATCTCGGCGAGGTGGCCCAACACCTCCTCGCGCACCTGCTGGCCCTTGGAGAAGGGCGCCGACTCCTGGTAGCCGCGCTCCGCCTGCACCGGGAAGATCCGCTCGACCTCGCCGACGAGGTAGTACTCCAGCTCACCGAACGCCTCGAGGACCAGTCCCGTCTCCTGAGTGAGTACCTCGGCGGCTCGGCGGACGATCTGTTCGTACGCGTAGGGCAGGGGATCGCCGTCCTGGCTGTAGAAGGAGCAGAGCACGTCGAGAGAGGTGCGCTCCCCGAACGGGTTCAGGAAGGCCGTGCGATGGCGCGGCACGATGTAGACATCACTGGCCTCGGTCTCGGTGCCCTCGAAAATGCTGGACCCGTCCACGCGCTCACCCCTGGTCAGCACCTCGACGAGGTGCTCGCGCGAACCGATCGGAAACGCGATCGTCTTCAGACGCCCGTCGCCCCCGACGTATCGCAGGTTTACCTGGCGTAGCTCGAGCTGCTCCACGGCTCGGACGAGATCGCTGCACGTGAAGTCCGCTGCCGGCTTCCCGAGCAGGCGCACCAGCGGGTGGGGTTCGAAGACATCGATGGGCATGCCCCGGTTCTACCAGTGGGGGCATCGCGAGACCACCGACGAGGGCCGTTACCCCCCGCACAGGGGCTTGCCGAGGGCGAAGCTGGAGGGCCAGCTGGCGCCTCAGGGACTCGAATCGCGGCAAGATCCGGACGCTCAGGGCGACGCATACGCAGCGGCAAGGGGCACCTTTTCGGGTGCGCAGATCACGGCGTGCAGATCACGGCGTGTGGGTGCGCTTGCAAGGTCAGCAACCTGGAGGGCGTGCCTCGGCGCCTACGTGCGTAGCGTCCGAATGCCCAACGCGACTGCCACCAACAGAGCGCCGACGAACAGTGTTCCAAGCCCTACCGAACGCGGGATCGAGTCGACGGGGCCCCAGGCCATCAGTGCCCCCAGGACCATGAGGGAGAGTCCGCCTCGCAACGCGCCGATGGGTGCAAACTTTGCCTCCGGAGATGCCATGCCGCCGACCATAACGGACAGCTGGAAGCGCCTGTCGCAGCGTGACGGAAGCATGTGTCTTCGAGCGCCCGCTTGGCGGCAGCACCGCGCCATCAGCGCAGGTCCCCGAGTGGCTCTCGTGAGCATCGCCGTCGGCCAGACCTCGAGGCGCGCGCGCACTACGCGTGCGCAACCACTAGCAATACCTGGCAAAGCACGTCACTGGTTACCGGTGCCATGCGAACACTGGCGTGAAGTTCCCCGAGACCGCCTGACCTGCACGGATGGGCCCCGTCGACGTCTTCGCCATCCGAGCTCGCAACGCCTCAGGGGCGACGCATTCGCGGCGGAAAGACGCGGTTCGAAATGCTTGACGGCTACGTGGACGCACACTGTCGAGTCTGCGTCACTGTCGACGATCGTCATGCCTTCGGCGAGAAGCTTCAGTGATCCACTTGCCTGCGCCGTGAGCTTGGGCGTTACACCCCATCGCCGCGCTCGACCAGGACCGCACAGATGCGGGCACCAACCAGGCCGTCGGACCCGGTGACCACGACGTTGGCAGGGGCCGCGGGGCAATCGGTCACGACGCCACGACGCCACGACGCTCCAGGGAAGAGAGGATGGTGCCATGACTAGCGATGCATCCACCTTCCTCCACCAAGGCCGAGCAGTTCTCGTCACCGGAGGTTCGCGCGGCATAGGCGCCGCCATTGCCCGCGCGTTCGCCGAGCAGGGCGACCGGGTCGCGGTGCACTACGGCGCGTCAGCCGAGAAGGCCGAGGCGGTGCGCGCCTCCCTGGCAGGCGAGGGTCATGTCACCGTGCAGGCCGACATGGCCCGACCCGACGACGTCAGCGCCGCCGTGGGCTCGGCCGCCGACCGGCTCGGGCGCCTCGACGTGCTGGTCAACAACGCCGGGGTGTTCCTCGCCCACCCGCCGCTGTCGACGTCGTACGACGACTGGCAGGCCACCTGGTCGCAGACCCTGGCCACCAACCTCACCGGCGCTGCCAACGCCACCTTCTGCGCCATCCCCCACCTGCGCGCTGCAGGAGGTGGCGCGGTAGTGAACGTGTCGAGCAGAGGGGCGTTCCGCGGCGAGCCGAACTGCCCGGCGTACGCCGCGTCCAAGGCCGGGATGAACGCCTTCGGGCAGTCGATGGCGCTCGTCCTGGCGCCGTACGACATCTCTGTCGGCACCGTGGCGCCCGGCTTCGTGGAGACCGAGATGGCTCGCGAGGTGCTCGACGGCGAGGGTGGGGACGACGTGCGCGCCCAGTCGCCATTCGGCCGGGTGGCCCACCCCGAGGAGGTCGCCGCCGCGGTGGTGTGGCTCGCCTCGCCCGGGGCCCGCTTCTCGTCAGGCACGATCATCGACGTTAACGGTGCGTCCTACTTGCGGAGCTGAGTGAGGTTCCGCGACCCCCGTCTCGAAGTCTGTCGGCTTTCCCGACGCTCACCACAGACTTGCGCAGTTCCAGACTGCGCGTTGACGCCGGAGAGTCCGATCCAGGAGTTTCCTCTAGGCGGACCCTGAGCGGCGACTGTGTGCAAAGGCGACGTGGCTGCTCAGTATCCACAACGCCCGTCCGGTGATGTTCCGGGGCGGGGGCCCGATCCGGGCGCGTCAATGAGGCGGGCGCGGGGCACTTGTGCCGTCCGACTACGCCGACGATCGGAGCGGCGCGGCCAGCAGCCGCAGGCATTCGGCCGTTCCGAGTTCTTCGAGTGTGGGGCGATCCCCCAGCAGAGCCTCAGGCTCTCCGTCCCGACCTGGGGTCGGCGGTTGCAGTCGGGAGAGCATCGCTGACGGGCCGGCCCGCCGGCGCCGGTAGGTCCAGCAGCTCAGCCCTGGCCCCCATGTCGGCCCGCCGGATCAGTCCGGAGACCAGTTCGTGAGCTTGCGTGAGGGTCTGCTCGAGGACCTTCTTGCCGGCCTCCACCTGGCCGGCGTCGAATGACCACATCGCTGCCGCCATACCTTGCACCAGTGAGTCGTTGATCTCGATCGCCTGGCGGTGAAGCAGAGCGGCCGCCTCCAGACGGCGGTGCTCGATCTCGGCCCGTCGTGCCCGGTCAGTCGCCTGGCCCAGGAGGGCGCCCAGCAGCAGCAGCGGCAACACACGCGATGCCCAACCTGTGACAGTCAGATCGACGCCGTTCGCGATCGCCCACACGACCGTGAGCCCCACGGCAACCAGGCCCGCGACCATGCCTGCGCGCAGGCCGGACGTCATAGCCACCAGCGCCACGGGCAACGCGTACAGCATCGAGTAGGCGTCGACTGGGTCGCCGACGAGCAGTCGGAGGGACAACACTGCGACGAACAGGACGCCGGCGACCGACAGTGCCAGGTTCGGGTGCCTCCGGAACCATGGCTCGCGAGTGATCGGCGCTGGGCGCGACCTAGCGACTGTGAACATGCACCCAAGGATCCGACAACGCGACCCGTTTGACATGGGTCGAAAGTCCCTCCCGGTGCGCCAACGTGCCCAGCTCCTTGGCACCCGCTGAGGCGGTGGTGCCGTCCGCGGCGGATCGCCAGCGACATCGTCAAGATGACGCACGACGGTCCCGGTCGAGCACCTGATGCGCGACGGCTCAGCGGGTGACCTCGATGACGCCGTGCGCCCCCCC
>NZ_FOQG01000019.1 GCF_900113685.1 Nocardioides psychrotolerans | reverse complement strand
TAGGCCGAGGGCTTGTCTCACAAACCCTCAACTGAAACCACAATTCCGCGCACACATGAACAAGACGCTGAGGCGTCGTTCGCGTCCACATCAAAGACCACCCGGTCACCACAGCGTGTCCCTGAAGATTGTTTCAGGTGGCTACGTGTTGTGGGGAGGCTGGGTCATAGAGTTACGGCGGTCATAGCGACAGGGAAACACCCGGTCCCATCTCGAACCCGGAAGTTAAGCCTGCCAGCGCCAATGGTACTGCAGTCGAGAGGCTGTGGGAGAGTAGGACGCCGCCGGACAAATATTGCGCAGGGCCACCTCACACGAGGTGGCCCTGCTGCTATTACGCTGTAGGACTACCGCGGCCGGACGGCCGCAGATGTGAGTAGAAGGAGACATCGTGGCTGAGGATCGTCGAGGTCAGCGGCCCGCTCGCGGCGCTGGAGCATCCGGTCGGTCGACCGGGAAGCCCGCTGCAGGAGGTCGTTCGAACGATCGCCGCGACAGTGGCAAGCCGGGCGAGGATCGCCGTGCGAGCGGGAAGCCCGGTCAGGACCGTCGCGGCGCAAGCAAGCCGGCGGGATCACGCGGGGACAGCGGCAAGGGCCGTCCCGCGCGATCGGGTGACTGGAAGCGTCCCGAGGACAAGCAGGCTGCTCGCACCCAGGAGCAGGCGCTCTACGATGGACCCGACCTGCCCGAGGACATCACCGGGCAGGAGCTGGACCGTGCGATCGGCGCACAGCTGAAGGGGCTGCCGGAGAAGCTGGCCAACCGGATCGCGCGGCACATGGTCGCCGCGGGCCAGCTGGTCGACGAGGACCCCGAGACGGCGTACCAGCACGCGCTGGCAGCCCGGGTGCGCGCTCCTCGCCTCGCGGTCGTGCGGGAGGCAGCGGGCGAGGCGGCCTACGCTGCCGGCCACTACGCCGAAGCATTGGCCGAGCTCCGAGCTGCCAAGCGGATGAACGGGGCCACGGCCTACCTGCCGATCATGGCCGACTGCCACCGTGCGTTGAAGCAGCCCGAGATGGCGCTGAAGCTGGCCAAGAGTCCGTCGGTCGTCAACTTCGTGCCCGAGGCGAAGGCGGAGATGACCCTGGTCGAGTCCGGGGCACGTCGCGACATGGGGCAGCTTGACGCCGCCCTGCGCACCCTGGAGCTGGCGCCGTTGACGTCGAAGAGCCGGGCGCCGTGGGTGACGCGGCTGCGGTATGCCTACGCTGACACACTTGAGGCCGCGGGACGCGACACCGATGCGCTCATGTGGTTCCACCGCACGCACGCTGTTGACAGCGACGAGATGACCGATGCTGCGCAGCGGGCCGCGATCCTGGAGAAGAGGCTCGGCGTCTGAGGACGCCAGGGCGACGGTCAGGTGATCAGCGTCCGAGGACGCGCACGATCGCGCCGCTGCCTGCCTCGAGCGTGCCCCGCTGGAGTCCGTCACGGAAGCCGAGCCGCACCCGATCGATGACAGCGATGGCGGCGAGCGGGCTGGAGACCTCGAGCACAATCGCGTCGCCCTCCCCGAAGGTGCGTCCCTCGGGGTCGACGAGGCCCCGACAGAAGCGCTCGGGCTCCGTGGTGACTCCGACTGTGCCGCCGACGCACAGCAGGGGCGTCACCGTGACCGGTGTGTTCGCCGTGGTGTGCACCTTCACCCCGGACAGGTGCAGTCGACGGTCGAAGTCGGCGGCGGGCGTGAAGACCCCGACGTAGACCGGTATGGAGACCGGAGTCGACGCCGAGACCTCGCTCTGCGAGGTCGGTAGCGCCGCGGGGCTCGTGGTGAACCAGACGACGAAGGCGACCACCACGAGGCCCAGGCCCACGCGGAGGATGATGCCAGCCCGCGGGCGACGTCGCACCTGCAGGTCGGTGGATGTGCTCATGCGCTGAGGGTAGGCCCTGGACAGGGGGACCACCCGGTTTCGTCGCGCTGTCGCGCCTGCTGGACCTCCTGAGGACCAGCCCTCCCAGGTGGCAGAATCCGCTCATGAGCACAGTAGAGCGGCCCGCCCTGGAGGGCACTGTCGCCGTCCGCGACGGGCGACGCCTGAGCTTCGCGGAGTACGGCGCGCCTCGCGGGGCGGCGATCGTGTGGATGCACGGAACCCCCGGGGCTCGTCGGCAGATCCCCTTCGAGGCCCGGCTCCATGCCGAGCAGCACGGCCTGCGCATCATCGGCATCGATCGTCCCGGGATCGGGTCCTCCACCCCCCACCTCTATCCGAACATCGTCGACTGGGCCGGGGACCTCGCGCTGCTCCTGGACGCGCTGGCCGTCGACACCTGTCGGCTGATCGGTCTCTCGGGGGGCGGGCCCTACGCCCTGGCGGCCGGCGCGGCTCTGCCGCAGCGCGTCCACGGTGTCGGCGTCCTTGGTGGAGTGGCCCCCACGGCAGGCCCGGACGCCGCCGAGGGCGGGATCATCCAGCTGGCCGTGGCGCTGGCACCGCTGCTGCGAGCCGGACGAGTGCCGCTGGGCATCGCGCTCACAGCGGCCATCCGCCTGGTGAAGCCCCTGGCCGGCCCTGGGCTGGACCTCTACGCGGCCCTGCAGCCGCCGGGGGACAAGAACCTGCTTGCTCGCCCGGAGTTCAAGGCGATGTTCCTCGACGACCTGCTCAACGGCAGCCGCTTCCAGACCTCAGCCCCCCTGAGTGACCTGGTGCTCTTCACCCGCGACTGGGGCTTTCAAGCAGCCGACGTCAGCGTGCCCGTGCGCTGGTGGCACGGCGACGAGGACCACATCGTGCCCTTCCGGCACGGGCAGCACATGGTCGACCGGTTGCCCGACGCCACCATGACCGTGATCAGCGGGGAGAGCCACCTCGGGGGGCTGGGCATCGCCGAGGAGGTCATCTCCACCCTGATGGAGCTCGGTCCCCGGTGTCCGTCCACGACGGCGACCAGCTGACGGCGGCTCTATCTGCGAGTGTCTACTGGTGCTCAGGGGCCGCATGCGTCACACTGGGGTCATAACTACACATCTGTCACTCGACTGACCGTTCATCGACTGTGAGACCGCTGGGGAAGGCGTAGCTCGCGCCGACGATGAAGGAGTCACGGTGACCACACGCACTGCAACCCACCCGGCTACGAGGGGCGTCATCTACGTCCACTCCGCGCCCTCCGCGCTGTGCCCGCACATCGAGTGGGCCGTGGGGGGCGTCCTCGGCGTCGCCGTGAGCATGGAGTGGACCCCCCAACCCGCCCAGGCCGGCGCCTACCGCGCCGAGCTCTCCTGGGTCGGCTCCGCCGGCTCAGCCGCCCAGATGGCCTCCGCCCTGCGTGGCTGGAACCACCTGCGCTTCGAGGTGACCGAGGAGCCCACGTCGGCCACCGAGGGGACGCGCTTCTCCTCCACCCCGGAGCTGGGGGTCTTCCACGCCGTCACCGGCCTGCACGGGGACATCATGATCCCCGAGGACCGGCTCAAGGCGGCAGTCGTCAAGGCAGCCCTGGGGGACACCACCCTGCTCGTAGAGATCGACCGTCTCCTCGGCAAGCCGTGGGACGACGAGCTCGAGACCTTCCGCCACGCCGGTGACGGCGCGCCTGTGCGCTGGTTGCACCAGGTCGTCTGACCCTGACGCACGGTGGCAGGCCCCGCGATCGTCAGCGCGGGCGGGTGAGCCTGAAGTAGGTGGGCTTCACGAAGCCGACGTACTTCTCGTAGCCGACGGTGTAGGTCACCCGCATACGGAGCTTGAAGCGCCCGGGGGTCGTCGAGGCCCGGCAGGTGCGGAAGGTCCTGACGTCCTGGCGGGGGTTGGACCCGGCATCGACCAGGACGCTGCCGATCGCGCGCCCACGAGGGTCGGTCACGAAAACTTCCGCCTGCCACTCATTGTTGGGCGTGGTGATCTTGTAGGCGAAGCGATAGTTGCGACACCCCTGGCGCAGCACCTGGTCAGGGGCCCTGGTGCTGCCCCATGACGACGCGTCGGTCGTGCGCGCCGTGGGCGCCGTGGTCGAGGTGGCGTCAGCCACCCCGACACCGCCCAGGGTCACGACCAACGTGGTCAGGGTCCCGAGAGTCGCAGAGCGCAGCATCACGATTCCTCCGTGTGAGTGATGGACGTCATAGGTACAACGCAACGCCATCCTCCCGGTTACGGTCAAGCTCACCGGTCGAGGTTCTCAGAGCGGGATGTTGCCGTGCTGGCCGTGCAGCACGCCGCGGGTCTGCACCGCCTCGTCGATGGCGCGGGCGATGGCCGAGCGCGTGCGGTCCGGGGTCACCACCTCGTCGACGACGCCGATCTCCACGGCCTTCTCGACACCGCCGGCGATTCGTTCGTGCTCGGCGGCAAGCTCGGCCTCGACGGTGGGCCGGATCTCGACCGACACCTCTGCGAGCTTGCGGCGGTGGAGGATCCTGACGGCGGCCACCGCGCCCATCACGGCTACCTCGGAACCCGGCCAGGCGAACACCTTGGTGGCGCCCAGCGAGCGGGAGTTCATGGCGATGTAGGCGCCGCCATAGGTCTTGCGGGTCACCAACGTGACCCTGGGGACGACGCACTCGCCGAACGCGTGCAGCAGCTTGGCTCCCCGTCGTACGACGCCGTCCCACTCCTGGCCGACCCCGGGCAGGTAGCCGGGCACGTCGACCAGGACGATCAGCGGGACGCCGAACGCATCGCACATGCGCACGAAGCGGGAGGCCTTCTCGGCCGAGAGCGAGTCCAGACAGCCGCCGAGGCGCAACGGGTTGTTGGCGACCACGCCGACCGTGCGCCCACCGAAGCGGCCCAACGCCGTGACGATGTTGGGCGCCCACCTGGCGTGGAGCTCCTGCATGGATCCGTCATCCAGGACGCCCTCGACGAGCGGGTGCACGTCGTAGGCGCGCTTCCTGGACTCCGGCAGCATCGAGGCGAGGTCGCGGTCCTCCACCTCGGCAACCCGGAGGCTGCCCTGCGAGCCCAGGAGCGACGCGACGTCGCGGGCGCGGTCGAGGGCGTCCTGCTCGGAGTCGGTGAGGATGTGCACGACGCCGGAACGGCGGCCATGGGGCTCGGGGCCGCCAAGACGCAGCATGTCGACGGCTTCTCCGGTGACCGAGCGCACCACGTCGGGGCCGGTCACGAAGATGCGTCCCTGGGGGCCGAGGATGACGACGTCGGTGAGCGCGGGGCCGTAGGCGGCACCGCCTGCGGCCGGACCGAGCACGACCGAGATCTGCGGGATCTTGCCCGAGGCCTGCGTCATGATCTGGAAGATCCGGCCCACCGCATGCAGCGACAGGACGCCCTCGGCGAGGCGGGCGCCGCCCGAGTGCCAGAGGCCGATGATCGGCAGCTGGTCGGTCATAGCTCGGTGGTAGGCGTCGACGACGACTCGGCAGCCGAGGTCGCCCATGGCGCCACCCATGACGGTGGCGTCGGAGCAGAAGGCGACCACGCGGGTCCCGTCGACGAGACCCACGGCGGCGATCATGCCGGAGTCGTCGTCGGGGGTGATCAGCTCCAGCGAGCCCTCGTCCATCAGGGCCCGCAGACGCGTGATCGGGTTGCGCGGGTCTTCGTCGCGGGGGACCTTGACCGGCTTGGGCACGCGGGTGCCCGCAGCCGGCTCGACGGAGGTGGTCACATGGCGCTCCCGAAGGCGACGGCGACGTTGGCGCCTCCGAAACCGAAGGAGTTGTTGAGCGCCGCGATATCGCCGGCCGGCAGGTCGCGCGGCTTGGTGGCGATGTCGAGGTGGACCTGGGGGTCGAGGTCGTCGAGGTTGATCGTCGGCGGGACCAGGCGGTGGTGCAGGGCCAGGACCGTGGCGATCGACTCGAGCGCGCCCGCACCACCCAGGAGGTGACCGGTCATCGACTTGGTGCTCGTCACGACCACGTTCTCCGCATGGGCGCCGAGGGTCGCGTGGAGCATCAGACCCTCGGCGATGTCGCCCTGGGGCGTCGAGGTCGCGTGGGCATTGACGTGCGCGATGTCGGTGGGGCTGATGTCGGACTCGTGGAGCGCGCGCAGGATCGCGCGGGAGCCACCTCGCCCCTTCGGGTCGGGCTGCGCGATGTCGTGGGAGTCGGCGGTGATGCCGGCGCCCAGGACCTCGGCGTAGATGCGGGCTCCGCGGGCCCGGGCGTGCTCCTCGGACTCCAGCACCAGCACGCCGGCACCCTCGCCGAGGACGAAGCCGTCGCGGCCGGTGTCCCAGGGGCGCGACACGGTGGTCGGGTCCCCGGCGTTCTTGGACAACGCCATCATGTTGGCGAAGGCAGCCATCGGCAGCGGGTGGATCGCGGCCTCCGTGCCGCCGGCGACGACCACGTCCGCGCGGCCCAGACGGATCTGGTCCAGGGCCAAGGAGATGGCTTCGTTGCCTGAGGCGCAGGCGGACACCGGGGTGTTCACCGCTGCCCGGGCGCCGACGTAGAGACTGATGTTGGCAGCCGGGGCGTTGGGCATGAGCATGGGGACGGCCAGGGGAGAGACCCGTCGGGGGCCTTTCTCCTTGAGGATGTCGTAGTTGTCGAGCAGCGTGTTGACCCCGCCGATGCCGGAAGCCATCGCCACGCCCACCCTGTCACCGTCGACGGTGCCGTCCTGGACGGAGCCCTCGAGGCCGGCGTCACGCCAGGCCTCCATCGCGGCGACCATCGCGAACTGCGACGAGCGGTCCAGTCGACGGGCCTTGACCCGCTCGAGGACCTCGGTCGGCTCGACGGCGATCCGGCCGGCGATCTTGACGGCCATGTCCTGGGCCCAGTCCTCCGTCAGGTGGCGGATGCCCGAGCGACCGTTGATGAGGGAGTCCCAGGTGCTGGAAACGTCGCCACCGACCGGGCTGGTGGTGCCCATGCCGGTGACGAAGACGCGCGTGCGGCTGCTCATAGAGTGACTCTCAGGCCTGGGCGCGCTCGATGAACGCGACCGCGTCCCCGACCGTCTTGAGGTTCTTGACCTCGTCGTCGGGGATGGACACGCCGAACTTCTCTTCGGCAGCCACGACGACCTCGACCATGGACAGCGAGTCGACGTCGAGGTCGTCCACGAAGGACTTGTCGAGCTGGACGTCGTCGGCTTCGATGCCGGCGACCTCGTTGACGATCTCGGCGAGGTCGGCGCGGATCTCTTCGGTGGTGGCCATGGTGGCTTCCTTGTCTGTGTGAATTCAGTGAGGTGGTGTTGCTCGGGCTCGGGCTTGGTGCTGGGCTTGGTGCTGGGGTGGTGCGATCAGGGGACGACGACGACCTGGGCGGCGTAGGCCAGGCCGGCGCCGAAGGCGATGAACAGGGCGAGGTCGCCGGAGCGGGCCTCTCCGTCGACGATCATCCGGTCGAGCGCGAGAGGGACCGAGGCAGCGGAGGTGTTGCCCATCTGCGCGATGTCACGTGCGATGCGGATGGTGGGTGGCAGCTTCATGGAGCGGGCGAGCGCGTCCACGATGCGCATGTTGGCCTGGTGGGGGATGAAGCAGTCGAGCTCGTCGACGGTGACGCCGGCCCGGTCGAGGGCCTCCTGGCCGACCTTGGCCATCGCGAACGCCGCCCAGCGGAAGACCGCGTTGCCCTCCATCTTCAGGTAGGGCATGGACGGGTTGTCGCCGGCCAGCACGTCGCGCCAGTCCTCGCGCTGCCGGATGTGGTCGAAGTGCTCGCCCTGCGAGCCCCACACGACCGGACCGATGCCGGGGGTCTCGCTCGGGCCCACGACGACCGCGCCGGCCCCGTCGGCGAAGATGAACGCCGTCCCGCGATCGGTGGGGTCGGTGATGTCGGAGAGTCGCTCGACCCCGATGACCAGGACGTGGCCGGCGCTGCCCGCGCGCACGAAGTCACTGGCCATGGCGACGCCGTGGCAGAAGCCGGCGCAGGCCGCGGAGATGTCAAAGGCTGCTGCGTCGTCGGTGCCGAGCTCGTGGGCGACGAGAGTGGCGACGGCGGGGGTCTGCATCAGGTGGCTGACCGTGGCGACGACGACGCAGTCGATCTGATGGGCATCGATGCCTGCACGCTCCAGAGCGATGCGTGCCGCTGCCACCGACATCATCTGCACGCTCTCGTGAGGTCCCGCGAAGCGACGCTCCTTGATGCCGGATCGCTGTTGGATCCACTCGTCGCTGGACTCGATCGCATCGACGATCTCGGCGTTGGGGACGATGCGCTCGGGGCGGTAGGCGCCGACGCCCAGGATCGCGGTGTGGGCCGCGCCGGTGCTGGGGGTGATCACGAGTAGCTGCCCACGGGGTGGAGACGCAAGAGGGGCTGACCCGGGGAGACCAGGTCGCCGTCCTCGACCAGCCACTCGACGACCTCGCCGCCGTGGGCCGCCGTGATCACGATGCGGTCGCGCAGGCTGGCGATGTCACCGATCGTCGTCCCGGGCTCGAGGACGTCGGCGTCGGCCGCCGCGCCGTCGAGGTGGAAGGTGCCCTTCGCAGGGGAGACGACCATCCGCCAGGTCGGGGTGGTGTTCATCAACGACCCCTCGCCGTGCTTGTCACAGAACGCGCGGGCGTCGTCGAGCTGGTCGGGGGTCTTGAGGGCGAAGGTCTCGACACCCTTGAGGGCGCGCTTGGCGATGCCGGTCAGGGTGCCCGCCGGGGGCATCTCGAGGATGCCGGTGACGCCGAGGTCGGTCATCGTGTCGAGGCAGAGGTCCCAGCGCACGGGACTGGCGATCTGACCCACGATCCGCTTGAGGACCTCGCGCCCGTCGTGGATGACGTGGCCGTCCTTGTTGGAGATCAGGGGGATGCGCGGGTCGTGCACCGACACCGACTGGGCCAGGCGCGCGACGTGGCCGACCGCGGGCTGCATGTGCGAGGTGTGGAAGGCCCCGGCGACGGTCAGGGGCATCAGGCGCGCCTTGGCCGGGGGTGCTGCGGCGAGGGCCGCCAGCTGCTCCATCGTGCCGGCGGCGACGATCTGGCCCGGACCGTTGTCGTTGGCCGGGGTGAGGCCGTGCTCGGCCAGGGCGGCGAGGACCTCGGCGCGGTCTCCACCGAGGATCGCCGTCATGCCCGTCGGGGTGACCGCTGCTGCCTCGGCCATGGCCTTGCCGCGCTCGCGCACCAGGACCATGGCCTGCTCGGCGGTGATGGTGCGGGCGCCGGCGGCTGCCGCGAGCTCGCCGACGCTGTGGCCGGCGAGAGCACCCACGCGCTCGAAGGCGTCGATCGGGTGGGGGAAGAGCTCGAGCGCCGCCACGAGGCCGGTTGCGACCAGCAGTGGCTGGGCGATCTTGGTGTCCCGGATGGTGTCTGCGTCGGCCTCGGTGCCGTAGTGGGCCAGGTCGAGGCCGGCCACGGTGGAGAGCCACCCGATGCGAGCAGCGAAGACCGGGTCCTCCAACCAGGGCGTGAGGAAACCTGGGGTCTGGGCCCCTTGTCCGGGAGCGACGATGACGAGCACCCCTTCACTGTGCCGCCCCCGGGGCTATCGGCTCGCGTCCGACGCTGACGAATCTGACCGGCGGTTCTTTGTAGGGTTCCTACAAGTCACGCCCGGACTGGCGTCCGAGCACGAGAGCGATCTGGAGGGTCAGGGCGTCGCGGGGGTGGGAAGGGGTGAACCCCGTCGTCTCGGCGACCTGCCGCAGTCGGTATCGCACGGTGTTGGCGTGCACGAAAAGCATGCGCGCGGTCGCCTCCAGCGAGGATCCCGTCGCGAAGTAGGCCGCCAGGGTCTCGATGAGCGTGCCGCGGGCGTGGAGCAGTGGGAGGTAGATCTCCTCCACGAGGTGGCGCCGCGCGTGTCCGTCGCCGGCCAGGGCGCGCTCGGGCAGGAGATCACTGGACCGCACCGGGCGAGGCGCCTCGGGCCAGCCGGCGGCTGCCCGGTGGGCCGACAGGGCGGCCCGTGCGGAGAGGTGAGCGTGCCCGAGGTCCTCGGTGACCGGTCCCACCACCACGGGCCCGTCCGCCACCAGGTCGACCAGCGCCGCGGCGGCGGTCGCCTCGTCCTGGACGCCGCCGAGCAGCACCACCAGGCGGTCGCCCTGCACCGCGCACAGCGCGTCCATGCCGGCCTCGCGCGCTGCTCGTCGTACGGCGTCGAAGAGGTCGGTCTCGTTGCGTCGCTCGGGCATGGTCGCGAGGACGACGGCGACCTGGCCCCGAGCACCCCAGCCGACGGCACTGGCACGGGAGAGGACCGACTCGTCGGCCTCGGCCCTCAGCACGGAATCGACGACCAGGGCCTCGAGGCGGGCGTCCCAAGCCCCCCGCGCCTCGGCGGCCTTCGCGTAGACCTCGGCGGTGGCGAACGCGACCTCTCGCGCGTAACGGAGCACGGCGGCGTGGACGGCCGGTGCGTCCTCAGGGTCGAGGATGCCGTCGATGTTGCTCTCGACCACCTCGATCGAGAGCCGGACCAGGTCGACGGTCTGCTGGAGCGTGATCACCCCGGCGAGGGCGCGCGGCGCGGCCCCGAAGACAGAGGCCGCGAGCGCCGGTCCCTCGGCGTCGCTGACGTCCACGTCGGAGCGGAACCAGTCGAGGAAGCTCTTGATGCCGGCCTGCACGATCAGGCCCACCCACGAGCGGTCCTGGGCACTCAGCTCCCGGAACCACGGCATGTCGGCCTCCATGCGCGCCATGGCGGCCGTGCTGAGCGTGCCGGAGGAGCGCTGTAGGGCCGTCGCCGCCCTGCGGCGGGGGGCGGCGGGAGGTCTCCGGGGCACCCTGCGAGCCTAGTCCTCGCGCCTCGGGACGTGGGCAGTCGCCTGCGGTCCGGCCGGACACGTCCTGACCTCGTCCGAACGGATGAGTTCTTGCCCTGGGACAAGGAGAAATCATCACCATCTGGATGGTCCTCGTGCCAACGGCGGGTGTCCTCTGGTTGAATCTTCGGACTTGCCGTCCGACAGGAGGCTTCCGTGACGGAGTCGCAGCACGAGGTGCAGTACCTCACGATCCACGGCCACCGGCGCGCCTTCGTCAGGGTCGGTCAGGGGCCGGCCGTGCTCCTGCTGCACGGCCTGGGCTGCGACCACACGACCTGGTCGCCCATCATCGACACCCTGGCCAAGCGCTACACCGTCATCGCACCTGACCTGCTCGGGCACGGCAGCTCCGACAAGCCCCGTGCCGACTACAGCGTCGGTGGCTACGCCAACGGCATGCGCGACCTGCTGACCGTCCTGGGGATCGACAAGGTCACTGTCGTGGGTCACAGCTTCGGGGGAGGGGTGGCGATGCAGTTCGCCTACCAGTTCCCGGAGCGGACCGAGCGGATGATGCTGGTCGCCTCCGGAGGCCTCGGCCCGGAGGTCTCGCCGTTCATCCGGGCGATCACGACCCCCGGCTACCACCAGGTCATGGGCGTCCTCACCGCACCAGGGGTACGCCACCTCGGGATCGCCGGCATGCGTGCCCTGTCGGGGACAGGGTGGAAGTCGACACGCGACCTCGCCGAGGTCGCCGACATCTTCGACACGTTCAAGGATCCCGACGCCCGTCACGCGATCCGTCACGTCGTGCGGGCCGTGGTCGACTGGAAGGGCCAGATCGTCACGATGGCGGACCGGGCCTACCTCACCGACGCCATGCCGATGTCGGTGGTCTGGGGGCGCGACGACAAGGTCATCCCGGTGCGCCACGCGAGCAACGCGGCAGCCCTGGCACCGATGGCTCGCATCGAGGTGATTCCCAACGCCGGACACTTCCCGCACAAGGACCACCCGCAGCGCTTCGCCAAGATCCTGCACGAGTTCATCCGCTCCACGCAGCCGGCGACCTACAGTCGCGCCAAGTGGCGCAACCTGCTGCGCAACGGCCAGGTGGGTCCGGTGAGCCCGGTCGCCTCGGTCACCAGCATCACCAGCGCCTGAGCACGACGACAGGCACGACGACGGGCGACGACCGTGAGGTCGCCGCCCGTCGTCGTCTCGTGCTCACGACTATGCGTCGCCGCCCTCCTGCTTGACCCCTGACACGGCCGTCGGGTCGTCGATGCGGTACTTCTCGAACGCCTTGACGACCTGGTCGCGGTCGATCTCGCCGGCGTCGGCGAGTGCCTGCAGCGCCTGGACCACAACCGACTCCGCGTCGATGTGGAAGAAGCGGCGTGCTGCGGGTCGGGTGTCGGCGAACCCGAACCCGTCGGCGCCGAGGACCCGGTAGTCACCGGGCACCCAGCGCGCGATCTGCAACGGGACCGCGCACATGTAGTCGGACACCGCGACGACCGGGCCCTGGGCGTCAGCCATCTTGTCGCTGACGTAGGCCGTGCGGGGCTCGTCGCCGGGGTGGAGGAGGTTCCACTCCTCGGCGTGGACGGCATCGCGGGCCAGCTCGTTCCACGATGTCACGGACCAGGTGTCGGCCTGGACGCCCCACTCCTCGCGGAGCAGCTCGGCCGCCCTGGTCACCCAGGGGAAGCCGACGCCCGAGGCGAGCAGCTGGACCCGGGGCCCGTCACCCTCGGCCTTCGTCACCTGGTGGATGCCGCGCAGGATGCCTTCGGCATCGACGCCTGCTGGCTCTGCCGGCTGGTGCACGGGCTCGTTGTAGACCGTGATGTAGAAGATGACGTCCTCGGACTGCTCGCCATACATCCGCTCGAGCCCGGACTGCATGATGTGCGCGACCTCGTAGGCGAAGGCCGGGTCGTAGTGCACGACCGCCGGGTTGGTAGACGCGAGCAGCGGTGAGTGCCCGTCGGCGTGCTGCAGGCCTTCGCCCGTCAGCGTGGTGCGACCCGCGGTCGCCCCGATGAGGAAGCCACGCGCCAGCTGGTCGGCCATGGCCCAGATCGAGTCGCCGGTGCGCTGGAACCCGAACATCGAGTAGAAGATGTAGAACGGGATCATCTGCTCGCCATGGGTGGAGTACGCCGAGCCAGCGGCAGTCGCCGAGGCCATGGCGCCGGCCTCGGAGATGCCCTCGTGGAGCATCTGGCCCTGCTTGGACTCCTTGTAGGAGAGCAACATGTTGCGGTCGACCGACTCGTACTGCTGGCCGCCCGGGTTGTAGACCTTCGCGGACGGGAACATCGCGTCCATGCCGAACGTGCGGTACTCGTCGGGCGCGATCGGCACGATGCGCTTGCCGATCTCGGGGTCCTTCATCCAGTCCTTGAGCAGCCGGACGACGGCCATGGTGGTGGCCACCGCGTTCTTGCCACCGCCCTGCTTGAGCTCGGAGTAGACCTTGTCGGCCGGCAGCGTCAGCTGCTTGGCACGTAGGACCCGCTTCGGCAGCGAGCCGCCCAGGGCCTCACGCCGCTCCATCATGTACTGGATCTCGGGGGCGTCCTTGCCGGGGTGGAAGAACGGCGCCGCCCCGGTCTCCTCGTAGGAGCGCTCGAGGTCGCGGTCGGAGATCGGTAGGTAGAGCCGGTCGCGGAACTTCTTGAGGTCGTCCGGGGTCAGCTTCTTCATCTGGTGCGTCGCGTTCCTGCCCTCGAGGGCATCGATGGTCCAGCCCTTGATCGTCTTGGCGAGGATCACGGTCGGCTGCCCGACGTGCTTGCTCGCGGCGTCGAACGCGGCGTAGACCTTGCGGTAGTCGTGACCACCGCGGGGGAGCTTGAGGATCTGCTGGTCGCTCATGTGCTCGACCATCTTGCGCAACCGCGGGTCGCCGCCGAAGAAGTTCTCGCGAATGTAGCCGCCGTTCTCGGTGGAGTAGGTCTGGAAGGCGCCGTCAGGTGTGGTGTTCATCTTGTTGACGAGCACGCCGTCCACGTCGCGCGCGAGCAGCGGGTCCCACTCCTGGCCCCAGACGACCTTGATGACGTTCCACCCGGCACCGCGGAAGTTGGCCTCGAGCTCCTGGATGATCTTGCCGTTGCCGGTGACCGGTCCGTCGAGCTGCTGAAGATTGCAGTTGATGACCCAGGTGAGGTTGTCGAGCTCCTCGCGCGCCGCGATGCGGATCGCCCCGAGCGACTCGGGCTCGGCCATCTCGCCGTCGCCGAGGAAGGCCCAGACGTGCTGCTCGCTGGTGTCCTTGATCTCGCGGTTGGCGAGGTAGCGGTTGAACCGTGCCTGGTAGATCGAGTTGATGCCGGTGAGCCCCATGGAGACCGTGGGGAACTCCCAGAACTCCGGCATCAGGCGGGGGTGCGGGTAGGACGGGAGGCCCTTGCCCGTGCCGTGCTGGACTTCCTGGCGGAAGCGGGAAAGCTGCTCCTCGCTGAGCCGGCCCTCCAGGAACGCGCGGGCGTAGACCCCCGGGGAACCGTGTCCCTGGATGTAGACCTGGTCGCCGCCGCCGGGGTGGTCCTTGCCGCGGAAGAAGTGGTTGAAGCCGACCTCGTAGAGGCTGGCCGAGGACTGGTAGGTCGCGATGTGGCCGCCGACCTCGAGCCCCTTGCGGTTGGCGCTCGACACCATGACCGCGGCGTTCCACCGGATGAACGCGCGGATCCGTCGCTCGGCCTCCAGGTCGCCGGGGAACCACGGTTCGCGCTCGGGCGGGATGGTGTTGATGTAGTCCGTGCTGCGCAGGGCGGGCACGCCGACCTGCATCTCGCGGGCTCGCTCGAGCAGCCGCAGCATCACGTAGCGGGCGCGTTCGCGGCCGCGTTCCGAGACCAGGTCGTCGAACGACGCCAGCCAGTCGGAGGTCTCGTCGGGGTCGATGTCGGGCAGCTGGGTCGGCAGTCCCTCGTGGATCACGGAGGTGACGGTGCTTGGACGGGTGCCTGAAGTGGAGGGTGTTTCTTCGGTCACCCATGCATCGTCGCACGCGGGCGTACCCCACCAAATCTACTGACGGGTAGTCCCACGCGACGGTGCGCGAGGGTGCCGCGTACGGTGGCGGGGCGGTCCACTGGATGCACAACCAGGCACGAGAGGTTGCGCGTCCGACGCAACTCCGGTGGACTACTCCCCACACCGACCTGCCTGACGGCGGGATTTCTCGCACCATGACTGGAGGAACCAGTGAGCTCGACCGCGGGTGGCGGGTCCACCCAGACAGGATCTGTCACCGGACCCGCTGAAAGGCTCGGCTTCAAGCCGGGCATGGTCATCCAGGAGCTCGGCTGGGACAACGACACCGATGACGGCCTCCGGGTCGCCATCGAGGACGCTATCGACGCGGACATGGTGGATGGTGACTACGGCAACGTCGTGGACGCCGTGCTGCTGTGGTGGCGCAAGGAAGACGGGGACCTGGTCGACGGTCTCGTCGACTCGCTCACCGACCTTGTCGGGGGTGGAGTGATCTGGCTGCTGACGCCGAAGATCGGTCGCCCCAACGCCGTCGATGCTGCTGACGTGGCGGAGGCGGCGCCGGTCGCGGGCCTCGCCCAGACGACCACGGCCGGGGTCAGCAAGGACTGGGCCGCCACGCGGCTGGTGGCACCCAAGACGCCTGCCTGACCACGGCTCGTCACCACCGACCGCCCCATCTCGACGTCAAGGACGACCTCGTGCTCCAGAAGCTCTCCACCCGTGCCTCGGCACTCGGCGTCACCGCCAGGGTGCTCGGTCGGTCCGGGATCATCCGGCCCTACTCGCCGGTCGTCCTCGTCGGGCTCGCCCGGACCGTCCTGACCTGGGGCACGGGCCCGGCCGGTGGGTTCGCCTCGCTGGCGGTGCGTGCACCCCGCCAGGTCGGCCTGATCGACGAGCTGGGGGCACTCACCTTCGGTGAGATGCACGAGCGCTCCAACGCGCTGGCCAGGGCCCTGAGGGCGCAGGGTGTGACCGAGGGCGACGGGGTGGCCGTCATGTGCCGCAACCACCGTGGCTTCGTCGACGCGAGCATCGCCGTCGCCAAGCTCGGCGCCGACCTTCTCTACCTCAACACCGCCTTCGCCGGCCCGCAGCTCGCCGACGTGCTCGAGCGCGAGAAGCCGGCCGTCGTGATCCACGACGAGGAGTTCACCGAGCTGCTCTCCGGCGCGACCATCGAGCACCGTGTCGTGGCCTGGGTCGACAGCGACCGCCCACCGGCCGCCACCCTCGAGCAGCTGATCGCAGCGCAGTCCACCGCCGACCTCGACCCGCCCCAGCGGCACACGCGCATCGTCATCCTGACCTCGGGCACCACCGGGACCCCCAAGGGCGCTCCCCGCAACGAGGCCGGGATCGACGCGGCCGTCGCGCTCCTCTCGCGGATGCCCCTGCGCTACGGCTGGCGCACCCACATCGCGGCGCCGCTGTTCCACACCTGGGGATTCGCGCACATGGCCCTGGCGATGCTGCTCGGTTCCACGGTGGTGCTGCGCCGCAAGTTCGACCCCGAGGAGGCGCTGCGGACCGCGGCCACCGAACGCTGTGACTCGATGGTCGTCATCCCGGTGATGCTGCAGCGGATCATGGCACTGCCTGAGGCGACCCTCGCCTCCTACGACCTGTCCCACGTGAAGGTCGTCGCCGCGTCGGGCTCCGCGCTGCCCGGCGACCTGGCCCTCGACTGGATGGACCACTTCGGCGACAACCTCTACAACATCTATGGCTCCACCGAGGTCGCCTATGCCTCGATCGCGACACCTGAGGACCTCCGTGAGGCGCCCTCCTCGGCCGGCCGGCCGCCGTACGCGACGGTGGTGAAGATCTACGACGCCGAGGGGCGTGAGGTCCCGGCGGGGGAGCCGGGGCGGATCTTCGTCGGCAACAGCCTCCTCTTCGAGGGCTACACCGGTGGCGGGCACAAGGAGATGATCGACGGGCTGATGTCGTCGGGCGACGTGGGTCGCTTCGGCGAGGACGGCCGGCTCTATGTCGAGGGCCGCGACGACGAGATGATCGTCTCCGGTGGTGAGAACGTCTTCCCCAAGGAGGTCGAGGACTGCCTCGCGCGCCACCCGGCGGTCGTGGAGGCCGCCGCCGTCGGCGTCGACGACACCGACTACGGCAAGCGACTGCGTGCCTTCGTCGTGCTGAACGACACCTCGGTGACCGAGCACGACCTCAAGGCGTGGGTGAAGCAGAACCTCGCCCGCTACAAGGTGCCGCGCGAGATCGTCGTCCTCGACGAGCTGCCGCGCAACGCCACCGGCAAGGTGCTCAAGCGCGAGCTGGCCAAGCGCGACGGCGCGACCGACAGGGATGAGGAGTGACCGGGCTGCAGCTCGGCGGGCCGGCACCCGACTTCACGCTGCGCGACCAGTTCGGCCAGGACGTGACGCTGTCGTCCTACCGTGGCTCCAAGGCCGTCGCTATCTTCTTCTATCCCTATGCCTTCTCCGGTGTCTGCACCGGCGAGATGGCCGGTATCAGGGACCGGCTCGCGGAATTCCTGACCTTCGACACCGAGGTGCTGGCGATCTCCTGCGACCCGATGTTCGCGCTGCGCGCCTTCGCCGACCAGGACGGCCTCAACTTCCCGCTGCTCAGCGACTTCTGGCCGCACGGGTCGGTGTCGCGCTCCTACGACGTCTTCGACAGCTCGACCGGTGCTCCGCACCGCTCGTCGTACGTCATCGACCAGGAGGGCGTCGTGCGCTGGGCCGTCCACAACGCGATCCCCGAAGGGCGCGACCTCGACGAGCACCTGCGCCAGCTGACGGCACTGGCCTAGACCGATCACCCCCTTTTGATGAGACGGGATGACGAGTCCGGGAGGCTTGTCTAGAGTTCTACTTGTTGAACCGCTGGTGACCCGAGACTCCAGCGGTTCGACTTATTTCGGAGGCTTTCGCGGACGCGTTCGGCGGCCCTGGGCGACGTCCCGTAATGTTCTGCCCGCTTCGAGCATCGGGCGTATAGCTCAGCGGTAGAGCCCCTCGCTTACAACGAGGTGGTCGGGGGTTCGATCCCCTCTGCGCCCACCAGGTCCACTCCTCAAGATCCTTGCCGGTTTTCCCAATCCGCCGCCGTCCTCGCGCCGAACGTCCTGTGGCGTGCCTCACCCCGAGGCGCCCACGGATTGCCTGGAGGCGCGTTCGATGAACGAGACGAGCAGACGTAAGTTGCTGGCAGTTGCCGGCGCGGGAGCAGCAGCCACCACGGTGGGACTGACGACCAAGAGCGCCAACGCTGCAGAGGCCAAGCCCAAGGCGGGGCGCGCGCAGGAGCGAGTCGTCGCCGTCGTAGACAACCACCGCGGGAGTGAGCTCGTGCTCCTCGTCGGCGAGCGCGAGGTCGTCATCAACGACCGCGACCTCGTCACCCGCATCCTCAACGCTGCAGGAGGCAAGTAAAGATGTCGTCGCACAGAGAAGCACCGGAAATTTCCAAGGACCCGGTCGCTGACGGCACGGACGTCTACGCGTTCGTCAACCCGAACAACCCGGCGAAGGCAGTCCTCATCGCCAACTTCATCCCGCTCCAGAAGCCGGACGGCGGCCCGAACTTCTACGAGTTCGGCGACGACGTGCTCTACGAGATCCACGTGTCCAACAAGGGCAAGGCCGCCTCGGACATCCGCTACCAGTTCAAGTTCAGCACAAAGATCCGCAACGCCGACACGTTCCTCTACAACACCGGCCCGATCGAGAACATCGACTCGCCGAACTGGAACCGCCCGCAGTACTACACGGTCACGCGGATCAAGAACGGTCGCAAAGAGGTCCTGGGTCGCAACCTGCCCTGCCCGCCGGTCAACGTCGGTGTGCGCAGCACCCCGGACTTCGCGAAGCTCAGCAGGCAGGCCATCCACAAGCTCAAGGGCGGCACGCGCGACGTCTACGCCGGCCAGCGAGCCGACGCGTTCCACGTCGACCTGGGCAGCATCTTCGACCTCGGAGCCCTGCGTCCGCTCAACGAGGCGCACCTGATCTCCATGCCGAACATGGGTGGGGTCAACTCGGTGCAGTCCTACAACGTGCACACGATCGCGCTGCAGGTCCCGATCCGGGAGCTGACCCGCAACAACGTGCGGCCGACCGACGTCATGGACCCCAAGGCCGTCATCGGTGTCTGGGCGACGGCGAGCCGTCGCAAGGGTCGTGTCTTCAACTCCAAGGCCGGCAAGTACGTCGACAACGGTCCGTGGGTCCAGGTGTCGCGCCTGGCCAACCCGCTGTTCAACGAGGTCATCGTCCCGATGGCCGAGAAGGACTCCTGGAACGCCTCGGCGCCGAGCGGCGACGCGAAGTACACCAAGTACGTCAACCGTCCCGAGCTCGCTCGTCTGCTGCCGGCCCTCTACCCGGGTGCGTTCCCGAACCTCGCGGCCTACACCAAGCCGCGGGCCGACCTGAACGCGATCCTGATGACGGGCATCCCCGCAGGCGTCGTTCCGGGGTTCCAGAACTTCACGGGTCCCGTGCAGGCGGACATGGTGCGCCTGAACCTGGCGGTGCCGCCGACCGCGTTCGCCGACCAGAACCCGCTGGGTCTGGTCGCCGGTGACGCGGCCGGGTTCCCCAACGGCCGCCGGGTGGGTGATGACGTCGTGACCATCGAGCTGCGCGCCGTTGCCGGCTTGACGATCCCGCTGGTCGACCCGTCCTACGAGGTGGACGGAGCAGTCAACGCCGTCTCCGACGGCACGTCCGACGAGAACCCGAAGCCGCCGAACTCCTTCCCGTTCCTGGGCCTGCCCGGTGGTGGCTACCAGACCGTGCCGGGGACGACCGAGGCGTCGTGACCGAGCCCGCGCCCCGTCATCTCGACTCTCCCGAGAACCCGCACGCCGGCCAGGGATCGGCCGTCATGCTGGACATCGGGGGTGACATCGGCGCCCTCGTGGTGACGATGCCGGCCGACATGGCCGGGCTCGAGGTCGAGATCGCTCCGGAAGGTGCGGAGCCGGTCGAGACCGCCCCTGACCATGACCACGGTCACGGCCACGGGCATGGACATGGGCACGGGCACCGCCTCCACGTCGCCGTCATCAGACGGCCCGTGGAGGGAGGGGAGCTGCCGTCACTGGTGTTCCCCGAGCTGGTCGAGGGCACCTACGAGCTGTTCGAGAAGGGCAGCAACGACGTGCGCCTCGTGGTCGAGATCCATGGGGGAGAGGTCGCCTCCGCGGACTGGCCGCACTGACCCAGATCGACGCGACCCCGGCCCATCCCATGGGCCGGGGTCGCGTCGCGTCCGGAGGCGGACGCAGGGCCGGAGGCGCTCGGTGAGAGCGGTCTCATCTCGACCTCATGGCGCGCTCACCAGCGGCGGTCAGGGTCTTCCTTGTCAGCAGAACATCACTCGGACAAAGGAAAACTCACTATGAAGATCTGGCGACTGATCTCATGGGCACAGCATGGCGGCGGATCGTGGGTCGGGAGTGAGACCTCCATGAGAGGACTCTCATGGACGCTCGTGACCGCTGGGCGCTCAGGCCGACCCGCTCGGCGCGCGGGAGACCCGGGCAACCGCGAGGCAACGTGGCCCTCACTACAGTGGCACCCGTCACAGAGGAGGCCTCATTGATCGTCCCGTTCAGTGTCAACGACTTCATCGACCGAGCCGTGCAGGTCTATGGCGACCGCATCGGCGCCGTGGACGAGCCCGACCAGCCGGCCCGCCCCCTGGGCGACGCGCAGGGTGAGCTCACCTACGCCGAGATCGGCGCGCTCGCGCGCCGCCAGGCAGCCAAGCTCGACGAGCTGGGCATCGGCGTGGGGGAGCGGGTGGCGTTCGTCAGCCACAACAGCTCGCGCCTGCTCACGGCGTTCTTCGGCGTGGCCGGCTCCGGCCGGGTCCTGGTGCCGGTCAACTTCCGGCTGCGGCCCGACGAGGTGAGCTACATCGTCGAGCACTCCGGTGCACGTGTGCTCGTGGTCGACCCCGAGCTGGAGGAGGCCCTCGCCGGGGTGAAGGCGGAGTTCCGCTTCGTCATCGGCGCCGACGACGACCTCTACGCCGCCGAGGGGATCGACCCCGCACCGTGGGAGCCCGACGAGACCGCGACGGCGTGCATCAACTACACCTCGGGCACGACCGCGCGTCCCAAGGGCGTGCAGATCACCCACCGCAACATCTGGACCAACGCGGTCACCTTCGCGATGCACACGGCGGTGACCGACCGCGACGTCTACCTGCACACGCTGCCGATGTTCCACGCCAACGGGTGGGGCATGCCCTTCGCGATGACCGGCCTGGGCGTCAAGCAGGTCGTCATCCGCAAGATCGACGGCGCCGAGATCCTGCGTCGCGTGGAGAAGCACGGCGTCACGGTCATGTGTGCGGCACCCGCCGTCGCGGCCGCGGTGCTCGAGGCCGCGCAGGACTGGGAAGGCGAGATCCCCGGCCGCGACAAGGTCCGGATCATCATGGCCGGTGCGCCGCCGCCCACGAAGACCGTCGTGCGTGTGCAGGAGGAGCTCGGTTGGGAGTTCATCCAGATCTACGGCCTCACCGAGACCTCGCCGCTGCTCACCATCAACCGCACGCGTGCGGAGTGGGACGACCTCTCGCCCGAGGAGCGCGCCCAGAAGCTCGTCCGTGCCGGCGCACCCGCCCTCGGCGTACGACTGATGACCGACGAGTCCCCCGAGGGTGCCGGTGAGGTGCTCGCGCGCTCCAACGTGGTGCTCGAGGGCTACTGGGCGCAGCCGGAGGAGAGCGCCACCGCACTGCGCGGCGGCTGGTTCCACACCGGGGACGGTGGCGTGGTCGGCGACGACGGCTACCTCACGCTCCAGGACCGCAAGAAGGACGTCATCATCACCGGCGGTGAGAACGTCTCCTCGATCGAGGTCGAGGACGTGCTCTTCTCGCACCCGGCTGTGGCCGAGGTGGCTGTCATCGGCGTGCCGAGCGAGAAGTGGGGCGAGACCATCAAGGCGCTCGTCGTGCTGACGCCAGGGGAGCAGGTGACCGAGGCCGAGCTGATCGCGTGGTGCAAGGACAAGGCGGCTGGCTACAAGGCGCCGACGTCGGTGGAGTTCCGCGAGGAGCTGGCCCGCACGGCGACCGGCAAGCTGCAGAAGTTCAAGCTGCGCGCGCCCTACTGGGAGGGCTTCGACCGCCAGGTCAACTAGGGAGCGAGCCAGGGCCGAGGTGTTCGGCAGGACCGAATTCAAGGTGCTGCGCGGGTTGCTTGCTGTTGCTCGCGGTGCGCGAGCTGGCCGATCCGAGCACGAGCGACCGGGTCGTGGCATGGCTGCCCCTGGCTGCGGGCGGCCTGGCTGCGGCAGCCGTCGCACCGCTCCTGACGTCTGTTGGTGACAACCGTCTCGCTGAGGCCGCGCGCGGGGGAGATCTCAGCCGGGCTTGACGTCGAGCACGACCTCGAACTCCAGCAGGTCGGCGCCGCTGGAGACGGGCTGGGCCCGCTCGCCTGCGTGGGCGGCAGCAGCCGACCCGTCACGCCACGCGGCGAACGACTCCTCGTCCTCCCACTGCGTCACCACGAAGTAGCGCTCCTCGCCGGCGACCGGGCGGAGCAGCTGGAAGCCCAGGAAGCCGGGCGACCCGTCGACCGTGTGGGCCCTGGCGGCGAAGCGCTTCTCGAGCTCCTCGTGGGCCTGCGGGGGGACGGAGATGGCGTTGATCTTCACGACGGGCATGACGCCGACCCTACGACGCGACGCGACCCATCGGCTCAACACCGCGTGGATCGCGTGGATCGCGAGGTCGAGCAGCGCCAGGGTTGAAGAGGACATGGAGGACGATCCGAGTGGTCATGTCGTGAGCCCGGTCGCCGAGGGTGGCACGGGCATCCGCCGTCGTACTCACGACGGATCCTGCGCCACCCGGCCGATACTCTCGCCGGCATGCCCGCCTTGAAGGACCTCGTCGACCTGCTGCACGAGTGGTACCCGCCCTGGACCGCCGACTCCTGGGACGCCGTCGGCCTCGTCCACGGCGACCCCGTCGCCGAGGTCGCGAAAGTGATGTTCGCGGTCGATCCCACGATCGAGGTCGCCCGGGAGGCGATCGAGTGGGGAGCCGACCTGCTGGTCGTGCACCACCCGCTTTTCCTCAAGCCGGTGCACGGCTTCGCCGCGACGACGCCCAAGGGACGCACGCTGTCGACCCTGGCGGCCGGTGGTTGTGCCCTGCTCACCGCCCACACCAACGCCGACCGTGCCGTCGGCGGTGTGTCCGAGGCGCTGGCCCGTGCCCTGGGGCTGACCGACCTGGCGCCGATCCTCCCGGGTGGCTCGACCCCGCTCGACAAGCTCACCGTCTTCGTCCCCGTCGGGGCCGCGCCGGCGGTGCGGGACGCGCTGGCGACCGTCGGAGCGGGACGCGTCGGCGATTACGAGCACGCGTCGTTCTCGAGCGCAGGCAAGGGGCGCTTCCGGCCGATGGTCGGTGCGACACCCGCCATCGGGACCATCGGCCTGCCCGAGGTGGTGGAGGAGGAGCGGGTCGAAGTCATCGTCGAACGTGGGCTGCGTCGCCGGGCGATCGCGGCGCTGACGGCGGTTCACCCCTACGAGGAGCCGGCCTACGACATCATCGAGCTGGCCGACCACGGGGACACCACGACCGGCACAGCACGCATCGGCACCGTGGCGGAGACGACGCTGCGCGGCTTCGCCGAGATCGTCGCGGCGGCCCTGCCCGGCACGGCCCATGGCGTGCGCGTCGCGGGTGATCCCGACCGCGTCGTACGACGGGTGGCGGTGTGCGGCGGGGCGGGTGACTTCCTGCTCGGTGACCTGCTCCGGACCGATGCCGACGTCTACGTCACCAGCGACCTCAGGCACCACCCGGCCAGTGAGTTCCTCGAGCAGGACGGACCGGCGCTGGTGGACGTGGCGCACTGGGCGGCGGAGTGGACCTGGCTGCCGGTGGTGGAGGCTCGGGTCCTCGCGGCGTTGGGCGATACGGTGGGCACTCGGGTGAGCACGACCGCCACCGACCCCTGGAAGTTCCGTCTCTGAGGAGCACACGCTGAAAGCCGACCCGTTCGCCCAACTCAAGCTGCTCGACGTGCAGGCGCTCGACGCCCAGGTCGCCCAGCTAGGCCACCAGCGCAGTCACCTGCCCGAGCTCGCGGACATGGCCGCGCTCACGCAGTCGCGCGGCGAGCTGGTCGATCAGATGCGTGACGCGCAGATCGTCCTCGACGACCTGACGGCGGCGCAGGCCAAGGCCGACGCCGACGTCGAGTCGGTCAAGACCCGCCGCACCCGTGATCGCGACCGCATGGACTCGGGCCAGATCTCCAACCCCAAGGACCTCGAGCGCATGCAGCACGAGCTGGTCTCCCTCGACCGTCGCATCGCGACGCTCGAGGACGAGGAGATCAACGTCATGGAGCAACGCGAGGAGGCGCAGAAGGCGCTGGCGACCTTCACCGGACAGGTGCAGGAGGCCGACGCCCGCCTGGCCGAGCTCGCCATCGCGCGGGACGAGAAGCTCGCCGCGATCGACGCCGAGGTCGACGCTGCCGTCGCGAAGCGGGCTCCCGCGCTCGAGGGCATGCCCGAGGACCTGCTGGCGCTCTACGAGCGGCTGCGGACCAACAAGGGTGGTGTCGGCGCAGCCGAGCTCCGCCAGCGTCGGTGCACCGGCTGCCAGCTCACGATCGACAACGCCGAGCTCGCGATCATCCGCGCCAAGCCCAGCAACGAGGTCGTGCGCTGTGAGGAGTGCACGCGCATCCTCGTGCGCACGGGCGAGTCCGGGCTGTGACCGAGCGGATCCGTCGCGTCATCATCGAGGCCGACGGCGGTTCGCGCGGCAACCCCGGACCCGCCGGCTATGGCGCGGTCCTGCGTGACGTCGACACCGACCGCGTCCTCGCGGAGGAGGGCAGCACGATCGGGCGGGCGACCAACAACGTCGCGGAGTACTCCGGGTTGATCGCCGGCCTGCGCCTGGCGCGCGACCACGCGCCCGACGCCGAGATCGAGGTCCGGATGGACTCCAAGCTCGTCGTCGAGCAGATGTCGGGTCGCTGGAAGATCAAGCACCCCAGCATGCAGCCACTCGCGGCGCAGGCGGCCGCGCTGGCGCCTGCGGGCACGTCGTACAGCTGGATCCCGCGGGAGCGCAACAAGCACGCCGACCGACTGGCCAACGAGGCGATGGACGGGATGCGTGACGGTGTCACGGTCGCCGCCGACGAAGACTCGCTGATCGAGGAGATCGAGAGTCCGGCTGCGGCTGCGGCAGGCGACCCCCCGGCGTCCTTGCAGAGCCAGGCGCGCGGCTGGTCGGCGACGTCGCAGGAGCCGACCACGCTGATCCTGGTGCGTCACGGCGTCACCGCCCACACGGTGGAGAAGCGGTTCTCCGGAGGCCTGGCCAGCGCCAACCCGCCGCTGAGCGACGAGGGCCGCGAGCAGGTGCGTGCCACGGCCGAGTGGCTGGCGCCCATCGCTGAGAAGATCGAGGTCGTCATCGCCTCGCCCGTACGGCGCACCCGGGAGTCGGCGGAGATCGTCGCGGAGGTCCTGGGCAAGGCGCTCGTCGAGGAACCGGGCTTCGCGGAGATGGAGTTCGGGATCTGGGACGGAATGACCTTCGGCGAGGTCGCGAAGGCGCACCCCAAGATGCTCGACGCGTGGCTGGGGTCCATCGATGCGGCTCCCGAGGGCGGCGAGTCGTTCAGCATCGTCGAGGAGCGGGTGCTCGCCGGTCTCCAGCGGGTCCTGTCGGACCACGCCGGTGAGACCGTGGTGGTCGTCAGCCACGTGACGCCGATCAAGACCCTGGTCTCGCACGCCGTCAACGCGCCGCTGGACTCGGTGTTCCGCATGGAGCTGAGCCCGGCATCGGTGACGGTGGTGTCGTTCTTCGGCGGCGGTGCCGACGGGGACGAGCCGCGGACGTCGATGCGGCTCTACAACGCGCTGCCACCGGCCCGCGACGCGTTCGCCGACCCCACGCGCTGGTAGGCCGACTCGGCACGATGTTGCAGCACCATCACGCGCACTCGGCACTCGGCACTCAGCCGGTGACGTCCTCGGGCGTGGCCTCGTGGCCTGATCGCCCCTGGGTGCGGCGCAGCTCCTTCATCTCCGCCTCGAACACGTGGCGGCGGCCCTCGACGAGCTGGTCGAGGGCGCGCTGCTGGAGTCCCCTGGCCGCCGCGTAGTAGCCGTCGTCGTAGGCCTCGACCATCTGGAAGGACCACATTCCCGGGAGCGGGTTGCGACCCAGCACGTCGGTGTCGAGGGCGTCGGCGAGGTCGGGGTGCCCGGCATCGCGGATCATCGCGGTCGCCTCCTCCAGGGTCGTCTCGGCGCTGCCGCAGAGCCGGTGGAACGCATAGAGGTGCCCACGCGCGTCCTCCACGTGGTCGAGGGCGGCGGAGAGCTTCCCGAGGGCCTCGACGGTGGCGTCGTCGACCCCGTCGGGGCGGCGGTGCTCGGGGCTGGGGCGGCCGTGGTCGGCGGCGTGGTCGGCGGCGTGGTCGTGCGTCTCGTCGGTCATCCGACCAGCGTGGCAGCCGCCGCGATCACGCGGCACGCCCGCAGGGGGGAGGCGGGAGGCCGCGGCGGTGCGACGTGCAACATCGCGCCGACTCGGCGTACGGGCGATCAGAGGGCGGAGACGACGACGTCGAGCTGGGTGCCCTGGGGGGAGGGGGCGCCGACCTCGACGGTCCACCCGAGGTCGCGGACGACGTCGGCCAGGGCCGCGGGGGTGCGGGGGTCACGGCCGTCCTCGAGCAGCTCGCGCACGATGCGCCCCTTGGTCGCCTTGTTGAAGTGGCTGACGACCTTGCGGCTGCCGTCGACCTCGTGCAGCACGCGGACGGTGGCCACGCGCTTCGCGAGGTCAGCCGGCGGCCGCCAGAACGCGGCGTACATCTGGGACCGGAGGTCGACGAGCAGGCCCTTGCCCAGGGCCTCGGTGAGCGCCGGGCCGAGCGCGTCTCGCCAGTGCGCGGCCACACCGCCGAGGCCGGGCAGGGTGGCGTCGCCGGAGAGCCGGTAGGCGGGGATCCGGTCGCCGGGGCGGACCAGCCCGAAGAGGCTGCTCGTCACGGCGACGCGCGAGGTGGCGCGGCGCTTGGCCGCCGACGACAGCGTCGCGAAGTCCAGCGCCTCGTAGACCACGCCGCTGTAGACCTGGTCGGCTCGCGCTGTCGGCGCATCGCGGACGGTGGCGTTGAGGGCGACCAGATCGAGCTGGGTCCTGGGTACGCCGAGCGTCGCGGCAGCTACGTCGGGCTCGCCCTCGCAGAGGGTCACCAGGGCATCGAGGACGCGCTCGCGGGCCGAGGTGAGCACTGGGCTGCCGAGCGCGGAGAGGTCGAGCGGCTTGCCACGGCGCGCAGCGGTCTTGCCCTCGCTGGGCGGCAGCAGGATCAGCACGCGGCAAACCCTAGTGAGGTCGCCGTGGTCGACCTGCGCTGGTCGCTCGAGGTGAGGCGCGCCTCACCCTCGTCTAGGCTCGGAGCCATGCCGAGCAACCGCGTCGTCCACATCACCGGAGCCGAGGACGGTGCCGTCGCAGCGCTGCTGCGCGAGGGGATCGGACGGATCCGCGCCGAGCTCGACGTGACCCCGGACTTCCCGCCGGAGACGGAGGTCGCAGCGGCCGCCGCCGCGGCGAGGCCGCGGATGCCGGAGCTCGACCGCACCGAGCTCGCCTTCGTCACCATCGACCCCGAGGGGGCGATGGACCTCGACCAGGCGCTGCACATCGAGCGCGACGGCACCGGTTACGTCGTCCACTACGCGATCGCCGACCTCGCGGCCTTCATCACCGCTGGCGACCCGGTCGACCTGGAGTCGCACCGCCGGGGCGAGACGCTCTACGGCGGCGACAGCAAGGTGCCGCTGCACCCCAAGGTCATCTCGGAGAACGCCGGGTCGTTGCTGGCCGGTGAGGTCCGGCCGGCACTGCTGTGGACGATCGTCCTCGACGAGACCGGTGAAGGCACCGACATCACCGTCGCGCGGGCCCGCGTTCGTTCGACCGCCAAGCTGACCTACGAGCAGGCCCAGCGGGCGATCGACGACGCGAGCGCCAGCGAGGTCCTCGTGCTGCTGAAGGAGATCGGCGAGCTCCGTCTTGCCCGCGACGCCGCCCGCGGTGGGGTGTCATTGCCGCTGCCCGAGCAGGAGATCGACATCCAGGGCGACCACTGGACCCTGGAGTTCCGCAGCCTGCTGCCGGTCGAGCTCTGGAACGCACAGATCTCCCTCCTCACCGGCTTCGGGGCCGCCTCGCTCATGGTCTACGGCCGGGTGGGGCTGCTGCGGACTCTCCCGCCGCCGGACCCGCGTGACGTCCAGCGTCTGCATCGCACGGCCCGAGCGCTGCACATCGAGTGGCCGGCCGAGCAGCTCTATCCCGACTTCATCCGCTCGCTGGACGCCACCGATCCGGCGCACGCGGCGATGATCGTCGCCTCGGCCCGCCTGCTGCGCGGCAGTGGCTACGTCGCCTTCGACGGCGAGGTGCCGGCCGAGCCGATGCATGCGGCGCTCGTGTCCGAGTACGCCCACGTGACGGCGCCCCTGCGCCGACTCGCCGACCGCTACGCCGCCGAGGTGTGTGTCGCGCTCTGCTCGGGGGAGCCCGTGCCCGACTGGGTGCTCGCGGCGCTGCCGGCGCTGCCGAAGGAGATGCAGCAGTCGGGGCAGCGGGCCAAGAGCTATGAACGGGCCGTCTTCGACCTGGTCGAGGCCGGGTTGTTGACGGCCCGCGTCGGCGAGGACTTCCCTGGCGTCGTCGTCAGCCTCGACCGCAAGGACCCGTCCCGCGGGACCGTGATGCTCACCGGCGTGGGTGTCGAGGCCCGTGTCGTCGGGGACGGCGAGCTGCCGCTGGGGACCGACGTCCTGGTGCGGTTGGAGAAGGCCGACGCGGCGACGCGGACCGTCGAGTTCCGACTGTTGCCGGACGAGGCCTAGCAGCTGCCCCAGAGACCGAGTCCGGCCGCCCGAGCCTTGCGGGCGGCGGCACGGTAGGCCTTCACCCGACGGAACGGGTCGTCGTCGTAGACGTAGACCCGGGCGCGGCCGCGACGCACGAGGCGTTGGTCGATGTCGGTGCTGCCCTTCATCACGTAGCGCAGCAGCCGTCCGTAGCGGTCGCGGAGGTCCTGGGTCGGGTCCGACACCAGCGTGACCCGCGTGCCTCGGGGGAGCAGGTGCTTGGTCGTGCGGGACGCCGCCCGACCCCCGCACTCGACGCCGCCGAACACCTCGGGGGTGTCGATGCCGAGCAGCCTGACCTTGACCTCGAGCCCGTTGCGGCTCAACCTCGCCACCACGGTGTCGCCGTCGGAGACGCGCACGATGCGCGCCCGTTGCCGCTTGACGTCCGGCGGCGCGTCCGCCCCGGAGCCGCTCTGGGCGGTCGAGCACGGGCACGGATTGGACTCGCAGGCCACGCCGTCACCGTCGGAGTCGAGGCGGTCGGGGTCGCGTCGCGGGCCGCCCTTGTCGAGGAAGTAGCCCTGGGCCGCGGCCTGGGTCGCGAAGTCGCCGCAGTCCTTGTCGGCGGCGTACGACGGCGACGCGACGCTGCTCAGGGTCGCGCAGCCAAGGGCGAGCGCGAGCAGCAGTCGGGCGAGATGTCCTGGCACGGTTCCCTCCCCGGAACGAGACGTGTCCCCGGAGGCTAGGGGCACCCACAGTCCCGCGCAGCCGAACGTCCTATGGCGTGCCCGAGCTGTCGGCGACGAAGGCCACGATCGTCGAGCCCGGTGCCGACCATGCCGTGCGGAACGACGGGTGCAGGGGCAGCGCCTCGACCTCCGCGAGCGGCACCCAGCGGTGGCCGTCGCTCTCGGCGTGGTCGTGCAGGTCGAGCTGCCGGGTGGGCACGGCGAGGACCGTCTCGTAGGTCCAGCCGCCGCAGCTGGCGGTCGACGAGCCACGCACGTCGACCGCGTGCGCCGTGAGCCCCAGCTCCTCGTTCGCCTCGCGCAGGGCCGCCTGCACCCCGGACTCGCCACGCTCGCGGGCGCCGCCGGGGATGGACCACGTGCCCCCGCGGTGGACCCAGCGGGCGCGCAGCTGGAGCAGGACGCGTCCTTCCTCGGCCAGGAGGAGACCCGCCGCTCCGCGCCGGCCCCAGTGGGCGTGGCCGTGGTCGCAGGTCGCCCAGGTCATGGGTCCAGCCTAGTGAGGAACCCTGGGGCAGGGCCCGGCTGCGGCAGCGCCCGGTTTCATCGAATCTCGGAATGGTCGCGGACCAGGCGCGGTGACGAAGGGACCAGCGGGGTACCGGGTCGCCAGGACCCGCGAAGGAGAGAGCATGACTGACCCGACCACCACGCCCCGCGACACCGGTGGGGGCGCAGACCCGGGGCCGATGCCCACGTCGTCGACCGAAGCCGACCGCCCCGACCCGCTGCGCGGCTCACGCACCAGCGGCCTGTGGCTCGGCGTCGTCGCCCTCGGTCTGGTGCTGATCCTGCTCATCGTCTTCATCGCCCAGAACACCCAGGACGTGACGGTGTCCTACTTCGGCTGGGAGGGCCAGACACCGCTGGCGGTCGCTCTGCTCGTGGCGGCCACGGCGGGTCTGCTGCTGGCCGCCATCGCGGCGACGCTGCGGATGTGGCAGGTACGCCGACGCGTGCACCGGGGCCGTTCGGCCCGTCGCTAAGCGCTAGAGGACGGTCGCTAGAGGACCTGGCGCACCTCCCGGAGCGGGGAGAGCCCGGCGACAGCGACGGCGACGGTGAAGACCACCGCCACGCCGAGCAGGGCCGGGCTCGCACCGAGGAACGCCACGGCAGTGCCGCCCAGGAGGGCGCCGACGGCCGCCGAGGTGCGGTTGACCGACCGCCGCCACAGGCCCATGTCGTTGGCGTTCTCCAGGCCGCCGGCGAGCCCGTGCAGTCCCAGGGCCACGGTCAGCAGAGCGACCCCGGCGGCGGTGGACACCGTCGGTGCCAGCGCGACGAGGAGCCAGGCGACCGGGTAGACCGCCCGGGACCGGACGATCGCCGGCCCGGCACCGATCCGCCGGCCGAGGGAGGGGGCGATGCTCGCGCCGACGAGACCGGTGCTGCCGGCGACGGTGACCAGCAGCCCGAAGACGAGGGAGGACAGCGCCATCTCGCGCAGTGCCACGAGGGACAGCGCCGTGAAGCCCGCGCCGTTGGCGAGGAACCACACGTGCGTGGACAACGCGAGGGGCGCCAGGGTGCGGTGGCGGTAGGTAAAGCGCAGGCCCTCGCCGATCTCGCGACGCAGGTTGCGCGGCGTCGAGGCGTCGACCGGGGGCTCGGTGACGCGCAGTCCGGCGTTGAGGAGCGCGTCGAGGAGATAGCTGACCGCGTCGACGGCAATGGCCACGGGTGCGCCGAGCAGCCCGACCAACCCGCCCCCGAGAGCGGGCCCCAGCGTCTGCGCGGCGGCATCGCTCTGGTCGAGGCGGGCGTTGGCGACGACCAGTCGCTCACGCGGCACGATCCGTGGCAGCAGGGACTGGGTCGCTGCGAACGCGAACACCGAGAAGGACCCGAACAGGAGCAGGAGCCCGACCAGGGGCCACACCTGGAGGGCGTCGAGCGCCCACAGCACCGGGATCGCACCCAGGGTGATCGCCCGACCGACGCTGCTCCACACCAGGATCCGCTGGCGTCGCCACCGGTCTGCGTAGACCCCGGCGACCAGGCCCAGCGCGGCGTACGGCAGGAACTGGGCGGCGTTCACGACCCCGACCTCGAACGCGGAGGCCTCGAGCGTCGTCACGACCAGGACGGGCATCGCCACCGTGGTCACGGCTGTGCCGAAGGAGCTCAGGGTCGCCGCCGTCCAGAAGCGGCTGAACGACGGGGCGCCGTGCGAGGGCGGGGCGTCCTGCATGGGCGGCCTCCCTTGCGCTCCGGGGCGTCACCATCACACCACGGGGCCGCCGGGACCCGGTGCGGACGGGCTGGCCTGTAGGCCGGGTTCTGTGACTGGCAAGCCAGCCGGCGACCATCCATCTACGACTGCCGTTGCCGACAGCCTCCAGCGATCTACCCGTGCACTCGGGCGAGCAGCCCTCGAACGCGCACTGTCTGATCTTGCTCCAGGTGGGGTTTGCCGAGCCGATCCGGTCGCCCGGGCCGCTGGTGGTCTCTTACTCCACCGTTTCACCCTTGCCGACCACTCCCGGAGGAGCGGCTGGCGGTCTGTTCTCTGTGGCACTGTCCCGCGGGTTACCCCGGGTGGGTGTTACCCACCACCTTGCTCTGTGGAGCCCGGACCTTCCTCGGGGACCAGATCACTCCGGTCCACGCGGTCGCCCGGCCAGCCCATCCGCACGCGACACCCTAGTGCCCTCAGTGCCGGATCCCCAGCCTCGTCATTTCGTTCTTGGCGCTGCGGAGATCGCGCGGCGGTTGGTCATCACGTAGGACACGCCCGAGGGGACCCGCACGTTGTCCTGGAGCACCCGGAACTCGCCGCCGATGTCGAAGGTCACGCCCTGGTCGAGGTAGCTCGCCCTGGAGCGCCTCGACCCGGGCGACCAGGGCGGTGGACGCCCTGGTGGTCGGGAGAGCAAGGGGGAGAAGTGTAGTTTCGGCGCCATGAGCGACAGCGAGTTCTGGTACTGCATCAAGCACTCCCGGGTCGAGGGCCACGACGGCTGCCCCAACAAGGAGCGGCTCGGCCCCTACTCCACCGAGGCCGAGGCCTCCCGCGCGCTGGAGACGGCCGCGGAGCGCACCGAGGCCTGGGACAAGGAGTCGGACGCCGGCTGGGACGACGAGCAGCTCGAGGACTAGGCCCCCGTGCTGTCACGCCGTCGCCGCGCGACCGCGCCGCGCACCGTCGAGCCCTGGCCGTTCGTCGGGATGATCCTCATGGCTGCGGCGTTCTTCCTGTACGCCGCCAGCGGCCTGGTCGCCCCCTGGTGGGGAGTGGTGCTCCTCGTCCTCGTCTGGATCGCCCTCTTCGTGCTGTGCTGCGCGTGGTGGACGCCTCACCCGAGGCGGCTGGTGTGGGTGGCGCTGTTCGCCTTCGTGTTCTGGTTCGGCGCGCTCACGGCCGGCGGCGCCTTCCTCGGCTGGACCGCCTGAGCCGCGACAGACCGGCGGGTGCCGGTCGGCACGGCTGAACGTTCGGCCGGCTCCTCACGCCGGCCCGGGCTCGTCGTACGGGACCTGCTCAGCCGGCCGGTCGGACGCGCAGCACCGAGCCACCGCCGGAGTCGGTGTCGGTGGTGATGAGCAGGTCGCCGTTCGGGGCTCGGGTGACCGAGCGGAGCCGGCCGAACTTCTCCAGGATCTTCGGGACGTCCTTGCGGACCAGCTTGCCCTGGGCGTCGAACGTCAGGAACACGACGCGGGTCGCCTTCAGTGCGGCGACGGCCAGGGCACCGTCGAGAGCGCCCCACTTCTTGCCGTAGACGAACGACGCTCCCGAGGTGGCGATCGTCGGGTCTCCCGAGCGCCACCGGGCCTCGAGCTGCGTGCCGGGGAGGGACTGGTCGGTCATCGGCACCGACTCGTCGTAGCCGGGAACCGGGTTCCAGCCGTAGTCACCGCCGGTGACGATGCGGTTGACCTCGTCGTCGCGGTAGGAACCGTGCTCGACCGACCAGAGGGTGCCGTCGCGACGCTGGGCGAGGCCCTGGATGTTGCGGTGTCCGTAGGTCAGGACGTAGCGGCGCTTCTTGTTCTGCGCGTCGATGAAGGGGTTGCTCGGCCAGGGCGCCCCGGTGGTGCGGTTCAGCCGCAGCATCTTGCCGCCGAGGGAGTCGAGGTCGCGCGGGTTGGTGCCGACCGCCGCGTCGCCGGTGCCCACGACCAGCGCGCCGTTGCTGGAGATCAGCAGCCGGCAGCCGCCGTGGCGCCCGGTGGTCGTCGGGAACCCGCCGACCAGCTTCTTGACCAGGGTCGCCCGGGTGAGCGCCTTGTTGAGCGTCCACGCGTTGACCCGGACGTCGTGCCCGCCGCCGGCGAGGAAGCCGCCGGAGCAGGTGTAGAAGCGTCGGTTCTGGGGGAACCCGGGGTCGACCTCGAGCGACATCAGCCCGGTCTCACCGTTGACCCAGACCGAGTCGGAGGGGAAGGCGACGCGTCGCTTGGCGCCCTTGCCGGCGACGAAGAGCCGGGCGGTGTCGCGCTCGGTGATGAGCAGGCGGCCCCCGCCGATGGGCTTGACGTCCCAGGGGTTGCTGAGCCCGGTGACCCGCTTGGTCACGACGAGCCGCGGCACCGCGGCCCGGGCCGGCTCCTTCGCCACGACGGCCGTCGGAGCCGCAGCGGCCCCGGACGACGAGGTGGTCAACGCACCCGCAGGGATGGCTGCGGTGACGAGGGCCAGCAGGACTCCGAGCGTCAGCGATCGCATGGCTTCACGGTAACCCCATCCGCCACCGCTCGTTGGGCCTCTGACACCCGCCCGTGGCCAGGAGGATCCCCGTGCCCCGCTCCAGACTTGCCCGTACGACGACGCTCGCCGCCGGCGCCGCGGCCCTCTGCCTCTCCGTCCCCACCGCAGCGGTGGCGCACGAGGGAGCCGGTGACGTCGCGACCAACCAGCGGGCGTTCCAGGTCGCGTCGAGCGGCGCCGGACAGCGGATGTCCCACGTGGCCAACCTGCAGTACGACCGCACCGGCGAGGCGCAGAACGGCTCCGACATCGAGTTCGTGCGGATCGCGGGGCGCGACTACGCACTGGCCGGCACGCTCGACAAGGGCATGCAGATCATCGACATCAGCCGACCGACGCAGCCGAAGCGGGTGGCCGTCTTCGACTGCAAGGTCAGCCAGGGCGACATCCAGGTGTGGACCAAGAAGAACCGGGTGCTGGCGAGCTACACCGCAGACGGCACCGTCGGCGCCGAGGGCGCCCGCTCCCGCTGCGGCCGCGACCTGAAGCTCGATCCTGACGACGCCGGCACGGTCATCGTCGACATCACGCAGCCCGCGCAGCCGCAGTCGGTGAGCTTCCTGCCGGTGCCGCGCGGCTCGCACAACATGACGATCCACCCGAGCGGCAACTTCCTCTACAACTCCAACTCCGACCTCATCTCCAGCACTCGTCCGGCCATCACCATCTACGACATCCGCAGCCCGAGCCTGCCCAAGAAGGTGCAGGACTTCCGGATCCCGTTCGTCCCGACGTCGCTCGGCTCGGAGTCGCACGACATCACCTTCAACGCTGCCGGCACCCGAGCCTTCGTCGCGGCGCTGTCACAGACGCTGATCCTCGACACCACCGACCCCGCTCGGCCGGTGCAGATCGGCCAGATCATCGACCCCACCATCAACCTCGTGCACCAGTCCGACCCGATCACCTTCAAGCGCCCCGACGGCAGCACCCGCACGCTGCTCGTCATCACCGACGAGCGAGCCGGTGCCGCCGCCAGCACGGAGTGCCCCGGCGGCGGGCTGCACGTCTACGACATCACCGGCGCTAAGGTGCGCAACCCCGTAAAGGTCGGCGCCTGGTTCATCCCGGTCGTGCAGCCGCAGGACGGGGCCGTCTGCACCTCCCACGTGCTGCGGATGTATCCGCGGCAGAAGATGATGACCATCGCCTGGTACAGCCAGGGCGTCCGGGTCCTCGACATCAGTGGCCTCGCGACCGCGCAGGGCTCGCCGGCCACGATCGCGCTCGGCCAGGGCATCGGCATGCGCGAGGTCGGCCACTACACGTTCCCCGACTCCGACACCTGGTCCTTCAAGACCAACAAGATCAACCGCGACGGCTCGTTCTACGGCTACGGCAACGACCTGGTGCGCGGCTTCGACGTCTACCGCTTCCGTGGCCTGCCCGGCCGCACGGTGCCGCCGCTGGCGCCACGCGACCTCGCCCCGGCCCGTACGGCGTCCAGCTCGGCGCTGCTGGCACCCGCGGCGGCCGTGGTCCCGGCGTTCGCGTTCGCGCTGCTGCTGCACCGCCGCTCGCGGCGCCGGGTCACGGCCCCCTGAGGATCAGAAGGTGTGCTCGGGCCCGGGGAAAGTCCCGGCCTTCACCTCGGCGTCGAAGTCCTGGGCTGCTTGCAGGAGCACCGCGTGCAGGTCGGCGTACTGCTTGACGAACTTCGCCATGCGGCCGGTGCGCAGCCCGAAGGCGTCCTGCCACACGAGCACCTGACCGTCGCAACCGGCGCCGGCACCGATGCCGATCGTGGGGATGTCCAGCTCCTGGGTCACCTGCGCGGCGACGTTGCCGGGCACCATCTCCATGACGACGGCGAACGCACCGGCCTCCTGGACCGCCTTGGCGTCGCGCAGGATGCGCTCGGCGGTCTCGCCGCGGCCCTGCACGCGGTAGCCGCCCAGCGTGTGCTCGGACTGCGGCGTGAAGCCGATGTGGGCCATGACGGGGATGCCGCCCTGGGTGAGCTTCTCGATCTGGGGTGCCATCTCGCCGCCGCCCTCGAGCTTGATGGCGTGGGCCCCGCCCTCCTTCATGAACCGCACCGCGGTGAGGTAGGCCTGCTCGGGGGAGGCCTGGTAGCTGCCGAACGGCAGGTCGCCGACGACCAGGGCCCGGCGCGTGGAGCGGCTCACGGCACGGGTGAGCGGGATCAGCTCATCGACCGTGACGGGCAGCGAGGTCTCGTTGCCGTAGACGTTGTTGCTCGCGGAGTCACCGACGAGCAGCACCTCGATGCCGGCCTCGTCAAAGGTCTGCGCGGCGTACTGCTCGTAGGCGGTGAGCATCGAGAAGCGCTCGCCGCGGCCCTTCATCTCGCGCAGGTGGTGGGTGCGGACGCGCTTGACTGTGGCGGCTGTGCTGGCCGTGGTGCTGGCCGCGGCAGGGCCGGTGCCGTAGGGCGCGGTCTCTTCTGACGTGCTCATCATCGAGCTCCCATCGACGTGCATCTCGCGGCTCCCTGCTGGAGTCCACGGACTGCGGATCAGGCTATCCCCGCACCTGGTCGCTGCGCGCTGTGGTGCGCCTCACGGCCGGTCGCTCGGCTCGTGCCAGTCGGGTCGCTCGAGCTCCTCGACCAGGCCCTCGACCGCCTCGAGGTCGTCGGCGCCGCCGGTGTGAGGCTGCTGGAACCGCTCGGCGTACTGCTGCACCTCGTCGAGGCGCCACTCGAGGTCGAACATCTCGGTCATCGGCCCGCCCGCGTCCAGGGCCCTGAGGTCGCGCTCCGCGGGTGCCAGCTGGAGCGACTCCCAGTCCACGAGGAGGGTGCCGCGGTCGGTGAGGAGCTGGTTGTGGACGTCGGGCTCGCCGTGGGTGGGTACGACGGGCCGCGAGGCCGCCTCCTCGGCGAGCCGGTGGTAGCGGGTCACCCAGGTGTCGATCGCGGCCAGGTGGGAGCGCAGGGCAGCCTGGGCCCGCGCGGAGAACGGGCCGCCGTCCCAGGTCGTCCGGGCGCGGCACGCCAGGTCCTCGGCGAGGTCGGGCCCGACCAGCGGGCGCCAGCGCGGCGTGCCCTCGGGCGGTGGGGTCGCGTGGAGTCGGGCGAGCATCGTCGAGGTGACCTCGCGGTCAAGGCGCTCGGGACGGTGCCCGTCGACCCAGGGCGTGGCGCTGAGCAGGTCGTCGGCGAAGGGCACCGTGAGCGGTGGCAGCGAGGCGTGGACGAACTCCAGTCCGTCGGCAGCCAGCGTGGCGGCCGCGCGGTAGGCAGCGGTCAGCGAGTCGGTGCTGCGCCTGTCTCCCAGGCCGTCCAGCGTGACGAAGAGCCGGCGCTCGCCGGCGACCGAGGCTGCCCAGTGGTGGGCGCCGAAGCCGACGGGCAGGTGGGTGGCGGTGTCCGCGTCGGGGAGCCAGGTGGCACGGACGGTGTCGAGCACGTCCTGGTCGCCGACGTGGGCCGGCGGCTCATGCACGGCTGATCCCTGTGCTGCGGACATGTCGTCCCACGAAGGACACGACGGCGAGGCACAGCGCCACGACCCCGACCGTCAGCAGCAGGGCGCCCTCGTCGCCGAGACCCGCACCGCTGACCGCGCCCAGCGCGTAGGGAGCACCGAAACCGAGATAGGTCAGCGCGTAGAACACCGCGACCGTCGCGCCGAGCTCGCCGTGGTCGGCGACCCGCTCGGTCTCGCGCAGACCCGAGACCAGGCAGCAGCCGTAGGCCGCGCCGAACACCGGGCCGGCGATCAGCAGCAGCCAGCGCACGTCGGTCTGGAGCGCGGCGATGGCGATGGCGGTGGCCACCATCGCGGCGACGAGCCCGACCTGCCCCGCGAGCAGGGGGCGGCGGTCGTCGAGACGCCGTGCGGTGCCCTGCACGAGCACGCCCGTGCCAAGGGTGATGCCGGTCAGCACCCCGGCGAAGGCCAGGGCGCCGCGGGTCGACCCGCCGATCTCGGCGGGCAGGAAGGCGATCGAGATCGCAGCAGAGCCGAAGACCCAGGGCGCGACCGGGGCGACCAGCAGGAGGAACGGCCGGGTGCGGGTGACCGCCGGGACGCGCAGCAGGGAGCGCGTTGCCCCGGTCGTGGGGCGTGGTCCGGGCACGGGCAGCAGGAGCACCAGGGCCACGACGCCGAGCGCGACGTGGGGGAGATAGGGCACCGTCAGGGGGTACGCCGTGAGCTCGGCCACGAGCCCGGCCACCAGCGGGCCGACACCGAAGCCCGCGGACAGGGCGATCGCCGCTCGCTTGGCGGCCGTGCCGGCGGCCTCCTCCGAGGACAGCTCGGAGACCCACGCGCTCGCGGCGCTGAAGACCACCCCGGAGCAGATGCCCGCGAGCAGCCGCGCGACCGCGATCCCGGCGACCGACTCGTGCTCGACGATGAGCAGGACGGTCGCCAGGGGGGACAGTGCCACCAGCGGCACGACCACGGCGCGGCGTCCCCACCGGTCGGAGGCAGCCCCGCCGATGAGGAGCGCGGGGATCAGCCCCACGGCGTACACACCGAAGAGGAAGGCCCTCGTCTGCGTCGACATCCCCAGCTCGTCGCGGTAGGCGATCAGCAACGGGGAGAACTGGTTGGCGCCCCACCCGACCGAGAACATCGCGAGGGCCACCCGTTTCCACGCGGTCATGCGGCCCACGGTAGGTGCCCCGGGTCGGTCAGACGCTGGCACCCTTCGCGGCTGCCTCGAGGTCGGCCACGACGATCTTCTGCATGCCGAGCATCGCCGCCTGGGCCGCCTGCGCGCGCGCAGGGTCCGGGTCCGAGAGCAGCTCGATGAGCCGACGGGGGACGATCTGCCAGGACAACCCGAAGCGGTCCTTGAGCCAGCCACACATCGACGGGGTCCCGCCGTCGACGAGCGAGTCCCAGTAGTGGTCGACCTCCACCTGGTCGGCGCAGCTGATGCTGAAGCTGATGGCCTCGGTGAACTGCGCGAACATCGGCCCGCCGTTGATGCCCTGGAAGGTCAGGCCGTCGAGGTTGAAGTCCCCGGCGAGCGCGGACCCGTCGGGCATCCGCGCGAGGTGACCGACCGAGGAGTTGGGGAAGATACCGGTGTAGAACGTCGCCGCCTCCTCCAGGTTGGCGTCGAACCACAGGCAGGGGGTGATCGAGGGCATGGTGCCTCCTTGGTCGCGGGTGATGTTCGTGCAGACCGGTGGGGTGCCACCGAATCATCGCGAGCCCCGTCAGCCGACCCCGACCAGCGCCGCCGAGCGCTCCCAGAGCCCGTCGATGACAGTCTGGTCGTGGGCCTGCTTGTTCTCGCGTCCGTCGGCGTGGAAACGGCTGTAGTAGCGCCCGTTGACCTCGTGGACGGGCCCACCCTCGGCGAGGGCGATGAGAGGTGCCGCCCCGTCGGGGACGCTGATCGTGGCGAACCGCTTGAGTGGCGAGCGGTAGAGGAGCCCGACGAACCACGAGTCGCGGCCGAACGAGCTGCCCACCGGCCCGGGGTGGACGGCGACCGAGACGATGCCGTCCTCCGCCCAGCGTTGGGTGATGCCGCGGGTGAAGACGATGTTCATCAGCTTCCCGGTGCCGTACGCCGGGAACTCGATCGCCCTCCGGCGCTCGTAGTCGAGGTCGTCCAGCACGATCTTGCCCATCAGGTTGCCGATGCTGGAGGTGTTGACGACCAGCGACGAGCCGGCCGCCGCGAGCTGCGGGCGCAGCAGGTTGGTCAGCAGGAACGGCGCCAGGTGGTTGACCTGGAAGTTGGGCTCGTGACCGTCGTGCGTCGTCTTCGACGGAGCGAACGTGCCGCCCGCGTTGTTCATCAGGACGTCGAGCTTCTCGACCCGCTCGCCGACCTGAGCCGCGAGGCGTCGTACGTCGTCGAGGCGGGAGAAGTCCGCCACCAGCGGCTCCGTGCCGACCGCCTCGGCCACCGGCCGGAGCTTCTCGGCGGAGCGTCCGGTCACGTGGACCGTCGCCCCCTTGGCCGCCAGCACGCGCGCCGTCTCCGCACCGATCCCGTCGCTCGCCCCGGTCACCAGCACGGTTCGGCCTGCCATCGTCTGATCAGTCATGCGTCGAGCCTAGGGCGGGCCGCCAGGGGCTAGTGTTCGGCCGTGGCAGATCTCGGACCCAGCGCACTGCCATGACCGCGCGCGACCTGTCCCTGCTGCGGCACCGGTCCCTTGCTTCAGGTCCGGGCGCCTACGAGGTGTGCGTCGGTCTCGCCGTCGAAGACGACACGGCCGGCAGCGGTCGTGACCGTGAGGCTGACGGGCTAAGCCGTCTCGCCGTCGAGGCCCGCGACCTGCACGAACACCTGGGTCCCGTCGCGCGTGTCGACGGTCCAGGACTCGCAGGTGGAGTCGACGCAACCTTCCACCTCGAGGCGAGGACCTGCGGCCAGCTCGTCGACGGACGAGAACTCGAAGGTGACTCCGGAATCCCCACCGATCGTGGTGCAGTCCCTGGCGATGTCCCCGCAGCCGGCGACCAGGACGAGCGGGACGAGGACACCGAGGGCGCAACGCATCCGAGGAGCCAGGATCGTCATGGGGGTCATGTCGATCGGGTGAACGAGAGGGTGCCGCCAGGGCCGCTGAGGACCATTCGGTCATCGGTGACGTCGACCGACGTCGCGCCATCGAGGAGCTCGAAGTAGCGGTCCTCCAGCAGCAGTACGTCGGGCGCGCACCCGATGAGGGTCGTCATGAGGCCCGAGACGCCGTCGTCCTGGGACCAGGTCGCGCCAAAGCTGTTGCACGGCCCGTCGCCCCTGATCTGGTCACCCTCGATCACGATCTCTGACGCAGGGCCGGACCCAGGGACGCCGATGCCGGACTCGAGCAGCCAGCGTCCCTCCGTGTCCTTGTCGCGGACGCTGGTCCACGCGAAGGCCCCCGCAGCGCAGCCCACCAGGATTGCGAGCGCCAACGCCACGGCGGCCTGGTGCCGGTGCTGTGCGCCGCAACCCCGCAGCCGGACGAGGACCCGGTCCGAGAGCAGGGTCCTGCCTGCGATCGCCATCGAACTAGTATGCGGGCACGAGGGCTGATGTCGCCTGGACTGCGCCGGTCCCCAGGAATGTGCGGCCTGTCATCGTCCGGTCGCTCACGCTGCGAGCATCTGGGCATCACTGGTCCGATCATCAGGCCGACCAACCCATCAGGCGAGACCTGAGCACCCCGCCTCACACCCCCCGCCGGCGGGGTCATCGGCATGTCCGGCCACCCATCGCGCGGCCTCACCGTGTCCACACGTCCTCGCGAAGCTCGGCGTCCTGGTTCGACCGTCCAGTGCTCCGACTGGTCGCGGTCCCGACGGAAGCAGACGGCACCGTCCCGACCGACGCGAACGGCGCGACCGACGGACGGACGACGAGGTCCCTAGACTCGCGGCGTGGACTTCTACTCGGCCTATGCGCACGGGTTCGCCCGGGTGGCGGCCTGCACGCTGCCCGTGGCGATCGCTGACCCTGCGACCAACGCGGAGCGGGTGCTCGAGCAGGTGCGGCTGTGCCACGACGACGGGGTGGCGCTGGCGTTGTTCCCCGAGCTGAGCCTCAGCGGCTACTCGATCGAGGACCTGCTGCTCCAGGACACCATGCTCGAGGCCGTCGAGGCGGCCATCGCCACGATCACGGACACGTCGCGCGACCTGTTGCCGGTCATCGTGGTGGGCGCCCCGCTCGTGCACGGCACTCGGGTCACCAACTGCGCCGTGGTCATCCACAGGGGAGAAGTGCTGGGCGTCAGCCCGAAGTCCTACCTGCCGACCTACCGCGAGTTCTACGAGCGCCGCCACTTCGCGCCGGGCGACGACCTGCGCGCCAGCACGATCAGGCTCAACGGGGCCTCCGTGCCGTTCGGGCCAGACCTGATCTTCAGCGCGACCGACGTGCGCGGGCTCGACGTGCACGTCGAGATCTGCGAGGACATGTGGGTGCCGGTGCCGCCGAGCGCGGAGGCCGCGTTGGCCGGCGCCACGGTGCTGGCCAACCTCAGCGGGAGCCCGATCACCGTCGCCCGGGCCGAGGACCGCCGGCTGCTGGTGCGCAGCGCGAGCGCGCGCTGCAACGCGGCGTACCTCTATGCGGCTGCGGGCCAGGGGGAGTCGACCACCGACCTGTCCTGGGACGGGCAGACCATGATCTACGAGTGCGGCGACCTGCTCGCGGAGACCGAGCGCTTCCCCGACGGTCCGCGCCGATCGGTCGCCGACGTCGACCTCGACCGGCTGCGCCAGGAGCGGATCCGCCAGGGCACCCACGACGACAACCGGCGCACCCACGACGCACGCATCCACGGCTTCCGCACGGTCGAGTTCACGCTGGGGCCCCCGAGCGGCGACATCGGTCTGCGCCGCAAGGTGGACCGCTTCCCGTTCGTGCCCGACGACCCGGCGCGGCTCGCGCTCGACTGCTACGAGGCCTACAACATCCAGGTCTCCGGTCTCGAGCAGCGGATCCAGGCCATCGGCGACACCCGGCCCGTGATCGGCGTGAGCGGCGGGCTCGACTCCACCCACGCCCTCATCGTGGCCGCCCGCGCCATGGACCGGCTCGGCCGTCCTCGCAGCGACATCCAAGCGATCACGATGCCGGGCTTCGCGACCGGCGACACGACCAAGGACTACGCCTCGCGGCTCTCCAGGAGCCTGGGCGTCACGTTCGAGGAGCTCGACATCCGGCCTGCGGCCACGCAGATGCTCCACGACATCGACCACCCGTTCTCCGACGGTCAGCCGGTCTACGACGTGACGTTCGAGAACGTGCAGGCAGGCCTGCGCTACGACTACCTCTTCCGGATCGCGAACCACCGCAAGGGGATCGTCGTCGGGACCGGCGACCTCTCCGAGCTCGCCCTGGGGTGGTGCACCTACGGCGTCGGCGACCAGATGTCGCACTACAACGTCAACGCCGGCGTGCCCAAGACCCTGATCCAGCACCTGATCCGCTGGGTGGCCGAGAGCGACCAGTTCGACGCCGGGACCAACGCCCTGCTCGAGGGGATCGTCGAGCAGGAGATCACCCCCGAGCTGATCCCGACCACCGAGGGCACCAAGCCGCAGGCCACCGAGGACACCGTCGGCCCCTACGCGCTCCAGGACTTCACCCTCTTCCACGTGATCCGCCGGGGCCACCGACCGAGCAAGATCGCGTTCCTGGCCTGGCACGCGTGGCGCGACGCCGGGGTGGGGGACTGGCCGCCCAACTTCCCCGACGAGCGCCGACAGGCCTACGACCTGCCCACGATCCGACACTGGCTCGAGGTCTTCGTCCGCCGCTTCTTCATGAGCCAGTTCAAGCGCTCCGCACTGCCCAACGGGCCCAAGGTCAGCTCCGGCGGGACCATGTCGCCGCGAGGCGACTGGCGGATGCCCTCGGACGCCAAGGCCACGGCCTGGCTGGCCGAGATCGAGGCCCACGTCCCGTCCTGATCGGCGGCGTGCGCCCCCTTCGCGGGCGGACGCCGCGGTGCCCCTACGCTGTGGCGCATGGGCAAGCAGGAAGACTTCGTTCTCCGCGCTCTCGAAGAGCGTGAGGTCCGCTTCGTGCGGCTGTGGTTCACCGACGTGCTGGGCTTCTTGAAGTCCGTCGCGGTGGCCCCGGCCGAGCTGGACAACGCCTTCGACGAGGGCATCGGCTTCGACGGATCCGCGATCGAGGGCTTCGCCCGCGTCTACGAGGCCGACATGCTGCTGCTGCCGGACCCCTCGACCTTCCAGATCCTGCCGTGGCGAGGTGGCGGCGACGGCCCGGCCACGGCCCGGATGTTCTGCGACGTGGTGATGCCCGACGGCAGCCCGTCCTACTCCGACCCCCGCTACGTGCTCAAGCGCACGCTCAGCAAGGCGGCAGACAAGGGCTTCACCTTCTACACCCACCCCGAGATCGAGTTCTACCTCTTCAAGGACAGCCCGCAGGCCGGGGTCGACCCGGTCCCGGTCGACCGCAGCGGCTTCTTCGACCACACAGCGCAGTCCCACGGCTCGGACTTCCGCCGCGAGGCCATCACGATGCTCGAGGCCATGGGCATCTCGGTGGAGTTCAGCCACCACGAGGGCGGCCCCGGTCAGCAGGAGATCGACCTGCGCTACGCCGACGCGCTCTCGACCGCCGACAACATCATGACCTTCCGCACCGTCATCCGTGAGGTCGCGCTCGGACAGGGCATCTGGGCCAGCTTCATGCCCAAGCCGTTCACCACCCACCCGGGCTCGGGCATGCACACCCACGTCTCGCTCTTCGAGGGCGACCAGAACGCCTTCTACGAGGCCGGTGCCGAATACCAGCTCTCCCAGACCGGCCGCCGCTTCATCGCCGGTGTCTTGCGCCACGCGCCGGAGATCAGCGTCGTCACCAACCAGTGGGTCAACTCCTACAAGCGGATGATGTTCGGCGGCGAGGCCCCCTCCTACATCTGCTGGGGCCACAACAACCGCTCGGCGATGGTCCGGGTCCCGATGTACAAGCCGCTCAAGGGCAACTCGACCCGTGTCGAGCTGCGCAGCCTCGACGCCGCCTGCAACCCCTACCTCGCCTTCGCCGCCGTGCTCGCCGCCGGCATGAAGGGCATCGAGGAGGGCTACGAGCTGCCCCGCGAGGCCGAGGACGACGTGTGGGCCCTCTCGGAGCGCGAGCGCAAGAACCTCGGCATCGAGCCCCTCCCGCACAACCTCAACGAGGCGATCCAGATCGCGGAGCGCTCCGAGCTGCTCGCCGAGACGCTGGGCGAGAACGTCTTCGACTACTTCCTGCGCAACAAGCGCGCCGAGTGGGACGAATACCGCGGGCAGGTCTCCGTCTTCGAGCGCGACCAGATGCTCCCGGTCATCTGACCGGCCAGGTCCCACGATGTCGTCGGTCCTGGTCGTCCAGCACGAGGACGAGTGCCCCCCGGTGCTCCTCGGGCGCTGGCTGACCGAGGCCGGCTGCACCCTCGAGGTGTGTCGGCCCTACGCCGGTGACGCCCTGCCCGACCTCACGTCGTACGACGGAGTGCTGGTGCTGGGCGGGCCCCAGCAGGCCGAGGACGACACGGTCGCCTGGTTCGGTCCGCTCAAGGAGCAGCTCCGGGCCGCCCACGCGGCCGGCGTCCCGACGCTCGGGGTCTGCCTCGGTCACCAGCTCGTGGCCGCGGCGTTGGGTGGGCGCGTCGAGCGCAACCCACGCGGGCAGCAGCTGGGTCTGATCGAGGTCGGCTGGACCGCCGAGGCGGCGACCGACGAGCTCGTCGGCCCGGTCGCCACGCCTCGCCGGGGCGTCCACTGGAACGACGACGTCGTCACGGTCCTGCCCGAGGGCGCGACCGTGCTGGCGCAGACGGACGCCGGGGAGCCGCAGGCCGTTCGCTTCGGCCCGCGCAGCTGGGGGGTCCAGCTGCACCCGGAGGTCGACGCGGCCACCCTGCGGCCGTGGGCCGAGGAGGACCGCGAGGCCCACGTCCTGCGCGGCATCGACCAGGAGACCTTGCTGCGCGCGGTCGAGGACGCCGCCGACGAGCTGACCGAGGCCTGGCGGCCGCTCGCCCGCTCGTTCGCCCGGATCGTCGGGAGCAGCGCCGGGGACGCGCGGTGACCCGCACCCCGACGACCAAGGTCGCGCTCTTCCGGCACGGGTTCACCGACAGCGCTGCGGCGCTGGAGGCGCTGACGGGCCTGGGGGAGCAGGCGGAGCCGATCCTCGCGATCCTCGGGCGCACGGCCGACCCCGACCTGGCGCTGTCGGCCCTCGTGCGGCTCGCCGACGAGGTCGAGGACCGCGCGGCCCTCCTGACCGCGATCGCCGACGACGAGGGCACCGCGATGCGGCTGCTGTGCGTGCTCGGGGCGAGCAGCGCGCTGGCCGACCACCTGGTCCGCCACCCCGAGCAGTGGCACGAGCTCACCGACCCAGCCATGGGCTCGACGCGTCCTGCGGCCTGGGCGGTGCGGGCGGGCCTGCTGGAGGCGGTCGGGGCCGACCCGCGCGACGACCGGCCGGTGGCGACGCTCCCCGACGCCGAGGCCGTGGACGCCCTGCGCGTGGAATACCGCCGCGTCCTGCTCCGCCTGGCCTCGCGTGACCTGTCCCACGACGTCGGGATAGACGACGCCGCGGCCGAGCTCTCCGACCTCGCGGCCGGCACGCTCGAGGCCGCCCTGGCCGTCGCGCGGCAGCGGGTGGGGGAGTCCGCCTCGCTCGCGCGCCTGTCGGTCATCGCGATGGGCAAGCTCGGCAGCCACGAGCTCAACTACGTCTCCGACGTCGACGTCATCTTCGTCTACGAGCCGTCGCCCGGGCACGAGGACGCCAGCGACACCGCGGTCGTGCGGGCCGCGACCCAGCTGGCCAGCCACCTGATCAGGATCTGCTCCGACCACACCAGCGAGGGCACGATCTGGCCCGTCGACGCCGCGCTGCGCCCCGAGGGCAAGGCTGGTCCGCTCGTGCGCACCCTCGCCAGCCACCTCGGCTACTACGAGCGCTGGGCCAAGACCTGGGAGTTCCAGGCGCTGCTCAAGGCTCGCCCGGTCGCCGGCGACCTGGCGCTGGGTCGGGACTACGTCGACATGCTCGCCCCGCTGGTGTGGTCCGCCGCCGAGCGAGAGGGCTTCGTCACCGACGCCCAGGCCATGCGTCGGCGGGTGATCGAGCACATCCCGGCGCGCGAGGCCGATCGCCAGATCAAGCTCGGCTCGGGCGGCCTGCGCGACGTCGAGTTTGCCGTGCAGCTGCTCCAGCTCGTCCACGGGCGCATGGACGAGCGCATCCGGCCGACCGCGACGCTCAGCGCCCTGGGAGCGTTGACCGACGGGGGCTACGTCGGGCGCGAGGACGGCGAGGCCCTGCACGAGGCCTATGCCTTCCTCCGCACGCTCGAGCACCGCATGCAGCTCTTCCAGCTGCGCCGCATCCACGTGGTGCCCGAGGACGAGCCGTCCCTGCGTCGCCTGGGCCGCAGCGTCCGGCTCTTCAAGGAGCCGGTCCCGTCCCTGAACCGCGTGTGGGAGCACCACCGCCGCGAGGTCCGTCGACTCCACGAGAAGCTCTTCTACCGGCCGCTGCTCGCTGCGGTCGCAGGGATCCCCGGCTCCGAGGCCAGGCTCTCCTCGGAAGCGGCCAGCACCCGCCTGGCCGCCCTCGGCTACGCCGATCCGCAGGCGGCGCTGCGCCACCTCGAGGCGCTCACGGCCGGGCTGTCCCGCACGTCCACGATCCAGCGTGCCCTCCTGCCCGCGATGCTCGAGTGGTTCGCCGAGGGCCCCGATCCCGACGCCGGGCTCTTCGGCTTCCGCCGGATCAGCGAGGCCCTGGGGCGCACCCCTTGGTACCTCAAGACCCTGCGCGACGAGGGCACCGTCGCCGAGCGGCTGGCCCACCTGCTCTCCACCTCGCGCTACGTCACCGGGCTGCTGGAGCGCGAGCCCCAGGGCGTGCGGATCCTCGGGGGATCGCTCGCCCCGCTCCCGGCCGAGCCGCTCGTCGAGGAGATGCTCGCGGCAGCCGGCCGCCAGGACGACGTCGAGAAGGCCGTGCGCGCCATCCGCGCCGTACGCCGGCGCGAGCTGTTCCGCATCGCGGCCGGCGATGCGCTGCGGCTCACCGACGTGGCCGACGTGGGCAAGGGGCTCTCGCGCCTGACCGACGCCACGCTGGAAGCCACGCTGCGGGTCGCGGGGCTCGCCGTACGACGGCAGCGGTCGCTGGCCGAGGCGCCCGCGCGCATCGCGATCATCGCGATGGGCCGCTACGGCGGCTTCGAGCTGTCCTACTCCAGCGACGCCGACGTCCTCTTCGTCTTCGAGGCCGAGCCCGGTGCCGACGCGCACGTGGCCACGTCCTACTCCCAGGCCGTCGCCAACGAGGTACGCCGTCTGCTCGCCCTCCCGGGCGCCGACCCGCCGCTGCACGTCGACGCCGACCTGCGCCCCGAGGGCAAGCAGGGGGCGCTGGTCCGCACGATCGACTCCTATGCCGCCTACTACGCCAAGTGGTCGATGGTCTGGGAGGCGCAGGCGCTGCTGCGTGCCGACGCGGTCGTGGGCGACGAGGACCTGCGGCGTCGCTTCGTGGAGCTCATCGACCCGTTGCGCTTCCCGGTGGACGGGATCTCCGAGGACGACATCCTCGAGGTCCGCCGGATCAAGGCCCGCATCGACCGGGAGCGTCTGCCCCGCGGAGCCGATCCCCACCTGCACCTCAAGCTCGGGCGTGGTGGCCTGGCCGACATCGAGTGGACCGTCCAGCTGCTCCAGATGCGCCACGCCGGCCGGGTCGAGTCCCTCCGCACCCCGCAGACCCTCGACGCGCTCGCCGCTGCGCGGGAGGCCGGGCTGATCAGTGAGGACGACACCGCCCTGCTGATCGAGGGCTGGCGCATGGTAAGCCGGACCCGCAACGCCGTGACGTTGGTGCGGGGGACCTCGGGTGACCAGATCCCGCGGGACACGCGGCAGCGCGCGGCGGTGGCGAGCATCCTGGGCTACCCGCCGGGGGCGACCGACGAGATGGTCAACGACTACCTGCGCTGCACCCGACAGGCACGCGCGGTCGTCGACCACGTCTTCTGGGACTGACCGCGCAACTGGCGGTGTCGGTCCGGCGCGAGATGTGGGATGATCGCGGGGCCAGGCCGCGATCGACTGCCCCCCAGAGGTCGCGTCCTGGCACTTTCATGTCCGGACGTGCGACACGCACCGCGCTCCGTGAGCCTCGTGGAGCAGCCCACCCCCGGGATGTGGGCTGAAGAAAGTCCGAGACGAGGTCGGAACAGCAGTACGTGTCGAGGTGAGCCTGCCCCTGGTCCCACGTGGGCAAACATCCGATCTCGCACCGGACCGGACCACGTAGGATCGCCGACGTGTCCACGTCATGGGGGCGGTCCACCGACACGGGCCGAGACGTCGCTGTCCGGCGATTCACGCTGCTCGGCGTCATCGCCGCCACCGCCCTGACCGTGGCGCTGCTGGTCACTCAGTTCTCCACCGGCTCCGGCGATCCGGAGGCGGTGCCCGCGGCGGGCCCCGACACCGCGGGGGCGCCCCTGTCCGTGCCGGCTGCAGCCAAGGTCCTCTTCATCGGCGATGACTGGACCGCGGGGGAGGGAGCCGCCCTGCAGAGGGCCAGCTTCGTCCACCTCGTGTCGAAGGATCTCGGCTGGGAGTACCGCGTGGACGCCGTCCCCGGCTCCGGCTGGGCGCACAGCGCGCCGACGACGCCCGGCAGCCAATACCTCGACCGGGTCTTCCGGCTCCAGACCGACGACGACTTCGTGCCGGACGTCGTGGTCATCTCCGCCCAGATGCGCTCACCCGCCACGACGCCGGTCATCCGCAAGCTCATGCGCAACACGGTCACGACGCTGCGCGGACGCGTGCCTGACGCGGTCATCGCAGTGGTCCTCCCCTACGGCAACCCGCGCGGGATGGGCATGTGCGAGCCCCTCGAGAACGACCACATCACCTGCGTCGACACCTTCGGCGAGGAGTGGCTCACCGGGGCCGACGCCCCGGCCTACTTCGGTGAGGGCGGGCTGCTCAACAACGACGGTCACGCCTACTTCGCCGAGCGGTTGGCCGCCGACCTGGAGCGCGATCTCGTCGTCGGCTGATCCTTGAGGCTTGCTTGAGGAAACCTCGTGGTTGATCCGGGGGGAGCCTTGATCCGGGTCCTGCAGAGTTCTGTTCATCACCAGAACCTGCCGCCACCGCTTCGGTGGCCCGAAGCTAGGACTCCCTCCATGAGCAAGCACACCGCCTCCAGCCGCACCGCTCGCAAGCACTCGACGAAGATCCTCGCCTCGGTCGTCCTGGTTGCCGGAGCTGCCTCCGTGGCCGGTCTCGGCACCTTCGGTGCGTTCACCTCGAGCACGGCCGCCAGCGAGGCCGTCGCCAACGGCAACGTCAAGATCGAGCTCACCCAGCACGCCGACCTCGGCACCACCGTCGCCGCGACCAACATGGTCCCCGGCGACCGAGTACAGCGCTCGGTCACCCTGGTCCGCAACGCCAACACCGAGGCCTTCGGGTCGGTCAAGCTCACCACGTCGGCAGGCACGGCCAACCTGCTCTCCTCCGACACCACCAACGGCCTGCAGCTCACCGTCGAGCAGTGCGCCACCCCGTGGACCAAGGTCGGCACCACCAACGAGCTGGCCTGCGCCACGACGCCCACCACCGTCATCGCCTCGAAGCCCGTCATCGGCACCGCGGTCGACATGGCGGCAGCCACGACGACGCTCAACGCCGTGGGTGCGGCCTCCTATCTCCGGATCCAGCTGCTGCTGCCGGCCACGGCCGACAACACCTTCCAGGGCCTGGCCAACAACCTCACCTTCACCTTCGACGCCACGCAGCGCGCCGCCACCTTCAAGTGACCCCGCTGCTGTGAACCGGCCCTGGGTGGCTGCCGCTGGGGGGCGGCGGCCGCCCAGAGCCTCACCAGCACCACCCCGTCCTCCATCCACCACCGCTAAGCGAGCAGGAGTCGACCATGAGCCACGCCGTCCCGACCGTCGTCGGCCGTCACCGCGCCGCTGCGCCCACGCCCGTACGGCGGCCGCAGGCCATCGCGCCCTCGGGCGCCGGCGTGGCCGCGTCCGGCAGCTCCGGCAGGTCCGGGCAGCGCGCACCGCGTGGCTCGGTGCCCGCCCGCCTGGGCTCCGCGTTGCTGAGCCTCCTGCTCGCCGCCTGCCTGCTGTCCTTCCTGGTCCTGGCCGTCGGCCCCCACGTCTTCGGCTACCGCACCGCGACCATGCTGACCGGCAGCATGGCGCCCGGCATCATGCCTGGCGACGTCGTCGTGACGGCGCCCCGACCGGCTGCCGACGTCGAGGTGGGTGACGTGATCAGCTACCAGATCCCGATCGAGGACCACCGGGTCGAGACCCACCGCGTGACCGAGGTCATCCACGGTGACGACGGCACGGTCGCCGTGCGCACGCAGGGTGACGCCAACGCCAACGTGGACCCGTGGACGGCCGTCCTCGACGGCGACGTCGTCTGGGAGGTCCAAGGGGTCATCCCCGAGATCGGCACCGTCATCCGTGCCCTTCACCACCCGTTCGTGAGCAAGGGCCTGCTCTGGGTGGCCATCGCCGGCACGCTCCTGCTCGGCCTGACGACGATCTGGTCGAAGGACGAGGCTGACCCGGCCGATGCCGACCTCGCTGATGGTGAGCAGGAGTGAGCCTGATGAGCACCTTCGACCCCCGTGACCTCGACCGCCTCGCAGTGGACGTGTCCCACTGGCCGTTCATGGTGAGCTTCGCCCAGAAGTACCGCCGCCTGCTGCCCCAGCGCGTGACGCGCATCGTGTCCGCGACGGAGCGCGGCGACCTCGACCAGGCGATGGATGCGACGCTCAGCCTGCGGGTCGCCAGCAGCATCGTCGGTGCGCTCGAGCTGGTGGAGATGGCGCGTTACATCGAGACGAGGCTGCGGGCCGGGGACCTGGTCGGCGCCTACGCGCGTGCCCGGTTGCTGGCGGACGCTGCGGAGCGCGCAGACCTGGCGCTGACGTCGTACCTCGTGGCGTGCCAGGACCGCTGACGGCGCCCGTCAGAGTGCTTCCATGCGGTAGCCGACGCCCCGCACGGTGCGCACCAGCGGCGCGGCGTCGCCCAGCTTGCGTCGCAGGTTGCCGACATGGACCTCGACGAGATGAGTGTCGGTGGCCCACTCCGTGCCCCAGACCGACCGCAGCAGCGCCTCGCGCGTCCACACTCGCGCGGGGGTGCGCATCAGCTCGGTCAGCAGGTCGAACTCGGTGCGGGTCAGTGCTAGCTCCTCGTCGCCCCGGAAGGCGCGTCGTCCGTCGACGTCGACCTTCAGCGGACCGTGGTCGAGGATCTCGTTGGTCGTCTCGGGCAGGGGCGTGGGGACGCTCTCGGTCATGGTGGCGGTGGTGCGGCGCGGCCGACGGAAGAGGGCGTTGACACGGGCCTGGAGCTCGCGAGGGCTGAAGGGCTTGGAGAGGAAGTCGTCGGCTCCGGTCTCGAGGCCGATCAGCCGGTCGATCTCCTCGTCGCGAGCCGTGATCATGACGATGTAGACGTCGCTGGTCTCGCGGATGCGTCGGCACGTCTCGATCCCGTCGATGCCGGGCAGGCCGAGGTCGAGGGTCACGAGGTCGGGGTCGAAGCTGGCGACGCACTCGATCCCGGCCAGCCCGGAGTCGACGGAACGCACCTCGAAGCCCTGACTCGTGAGCGTGAACTCGATGAGCGAGCGAATGTCCTCGTCGTCCTCGACGACGACCGCGCGACGCTCGACACCAGCAGCAGACATATCGTGAGTCTGCCAGACCTTGAGGGCTTCTTGAGGTTCATCCGGGCCGTGCTTGAGGTGGGTCGACGAGGCTGGCCGCAGACCCACGAGCTCCGCCCGCAGCTACCCTCCCGCACCACCTCCCGCAGCAGGAAGATCCCATGAACCGGTCAGAGATCGCGCGCCGCGCCGTCTCGCTGACCCTGGGCGTCCTGTGCCTGCTGATGGCCCCGCAGATCGCTCATGCGGCGTTCACCGCCCGGCAGGCCCCGATCTTCGCGGTCGGCACGGCCAAGCTCGTCGCGCCCACGTCCATGACCGGCACGTTCTCCTGCTCGCGCACCACGCTCACCGAGAGCGCCACGGTGTCGGTCACCGGCTTCACCGATGCCGGACCCGCCGGCTCGTCCTACGTCTACCGGTTGTCGGCCACCGGAGCCCCCGAGGCGACTGCGACGTCGACGACCAGGACTGCCTCGCTCACGGGATCGCGCGCGCGGGACAATGCGGCCACGACGTGGACCCTCACCATCGGCGCCACGATCCGCTCCTGGACCGGCCCGTTGCTCACCGCGACGTTCACTTGCAAGGCCACTGGCAACGACAGTGGGAGCCTGTGACCTGCGTCTCTCAGCGCAGAGATGCCACCCCTGTCACCTCCCCGAAACAATGCGGACACGGCGGCCACCTAGGTTCGCGAGCATCCACCCGCGCACGTGCGCGGGGCATGCCCGAGGGAGCGCGAACTTGAGTGCCAACAACGTCCGTCTGCAGGCCATCACCTCGGTAGAGGCCTACACCCCGCCGCCCATCTCCTTCGATCCGGGCGAGGAGCCGGGCGAGATCTTCGGGCAGAACGTCTTCAGCCTGGCGGTGATGCAGAAGCGGCTGCCGAAGGCCGTCTACAAGTCGGTCCTCGCGACCATCGAGCACTCAGCCCCGCTCGACCCCGACATGGCCGACGCCGTCGCGTCCGCAATGAAGGACTGGGCCCTGGAGAAGGGTGCGACCCACTACGCCCACGTGTTCTACCCGCTGACCGGCCTCACCGCCGAGAAGCACGACAGCTTCCTCGACCCGGTCGGCGACGGCTCGGCGTTCGCCTCGTTCTCGGGCAGGACGCTGATCCAGGGTGAGCCCGACGCCTCGAGCTTCCCGAACGGCGGGCTGCGCAACACCTTCGAGGCGCGCGGCTACACGGGCTGGGACGTCATGAGCCCGGCGTACGTCCTGGAGAACCCCAACGGCAACACGCTGTGCATCCCCACGGTCTTCGTGTCGATGACCGGTGAGGCCCTCGACCACAAGACGCCGGTGCTGCGCTCGCAGCAGGCGATGGCCGCGCACGCCGAGCGGATCCTGCGCCTCTTCGGCCACGACCCGGCGCGCGTGGTCTCGTACTGCGGCCCCGAGCAGGAGTACTTCCTGATCGACAGCCACTTCTTCCTGGCCCGGCCCGACCTGCTCAACGCCGGCCGCACCCTCTTCGGCGCCAAGCCGCCCAAGGGCCAGGAGTTCGACGACCACTACTTCGGCGCCATCCCCGAGCGGGTCCTCGGCTTCATGATGGACACCGAGCGGGAGCTCTTCAAGCTCGGGATCCCGGCCAAGACCCGGCACAACGAGGTCGCGCCCGGCCAGTTCGAGATCGCGCCGATGTTCGAGCGCGCCAACGTGGCCTCCGACCACCAGCAGCTGCTCATGACGACCTTCAAGTCGATCGCCAAGAAGCACGGCATGGAGTGCCTCTTCCACGAGAAGCCCTTCGCCGGCGTCAACGGCTCGGGCAAGCACGTCAACTTCTCGCTCGGCAACACCAGCGAGGGCAACCTCCTGCTTCCCGGGGACACCCCTCACGACAACGCGCAGTTCCTCGTCTTCTGCGCCGCGGTCATCCGCGCGGTCCACAAGTACGGCGGCCTGCTGCGGGCCTCGGTGGCCTCGGCGAGCAACGACCACCGCCTGGGTGCCAACGAGGCCCCGCCGGCGATCATCTCGATCTTCCTCGGCGACCAGCTGGCCGACGTGTTCGACCAGATCGCCAAGGGTGGTGCGACCCGGTCCAAGGAGAAGGGCACGCTGATCATCGGCGTCGACACCCTGCCGGACCTGACCAAGGACCCGGGCGACCGCAACCGCACCAGCCCGTTCGCCTTCACCGGCAACCGCTTCGAGTTCCGTGCCCCCGGCTCCCTGCAGACCGTCGCCGGTCCCATGGTCATGATCAACACGATCATGGCCGAGGCGCTCGACCACTGTGCCACCGTGCTGGAGACGGCGGTCGAGGAGGGCACCGACTTCAACGAGGCAGTCCAGGACCTGCTGACCTCGATCGTCAGCGACCACGGCGCGGTGATCTTCAACGGCAACGGCTACTCCGACGAGTGGCAGATCGAGGCCGAGCAGCGGGGTCTGAAGAACCTGCGCACCACGGTCGACGCGCTGCCCGAGCTGATCACGCCGGAGGCCATCGAGCTCTTCTCGAAGTACTCGGTCTTCAACGAGCGCGAGATGCACAGTCGCTACGAGATCGGCCTGGAGCACTACCTGCTCACGGTCGGGGTCGAAGCCAACCTGACCCTCGAGATCGCGACCACGACCGTCCTCCCGGCGGCGCTGCGCTACCAGACCGAGCTGGCCGCCAACGTGGCCGCGCTGAAGGCGGCCGGTGTGGACGCCGACCTGTCGACCCTCGTGTCGGTCTCGGCGCCGATCGCGGCCCTGCGCGCGGGCATCGCTTCGCTGTCAGCGGCCCTCGCCCACGACCATGACGAGGACCCGCTGCGCGCCGCCACCTCCGCCCGTGACGAGGTGCTGCCGGCCATGGCGTCGGTCCGGGAGGCGGCCGACACGCTCGAGACGCTGATCGCCGACGACCTGTGGCCGCTGCCGACCTACCAGGAGATGCTTTACATCCTCTGAGGTCCAGACCACAAAAGTCTTTTCCTGGGCTGACGTTTGGGGGAGGGCGGGCCGGGGCACCGATCAGACGGCTCCGGCCGACGGGCGCACCCGCGCGCCCGTCTCTCACCTGAAGGAGACGTCATGGTCATCGGACTGGGCATCATTCTCATCATCCTGGGCCTCATCCTGGTCTTCGATGTCGTCACGATGGATCTCGCGCAGATCGACGACGGTGCCCTTGGGGGCATCCTCCTCGCCGCCGGGGTCCTCGCGATCGTCGTGTCGCTGGTCGTCAACCAGCAGCGCACCCGCTCGACCCACGTCGTCGAGGAGCGCACCACCCGTCCGCCGCTGTGACGGTGCCGGCGATCGAGCACCACGAGCACACCTGGACGCTGCGCAGCATCGACTTCACCGACGGGGTCGAGGTGCGTGAGTTCGCTTGCGACTCCTGCGAGTCGCTCTGGTTCAACTGAACCGACACGTCTTGTCGACGATGGCCGGTCGCCGTCCTGCGACCGGTCATCGTCGATTTCTCGTGTGATGATGCGCAGGACGCGTCCGCCCGCCAGTCGAGGAGATCCCCATGAGCGATCCGAACCAGCCCAGCACCCCGGCCGGGTGGTACCCCGACGGCCAGGGCGGTCAGCGCTGGTGGGACGGGGCGCGGTGGACCGACCACGTCCAGCCCGCGCCCGCCGTGGAGGCACCGCCGACCCCACCGGCACCTCCCGCCGCTGCGCAGGCTGCTCGGTTCGACCCGAACCAGACCGTCGTCGCTCCGCCGCGGGGAGGTCAGTCGGCCGCAGGGCAGGCACCCATCGGACAGGCCCCCATGGGGCAGGCGCCCGTTGGCCAGCCGCCCGTGGGGCCGCCGCCGGGTGCCCCACCGTGGCAGGCGCCGTACGCCGGTCCCAGCGGGGGTGGTGGAGGCGGCAAGGGCAAGCTCATCGGCGCACTTGCGGCGGTTGCTGTGCTGGTCGTCGTCGGCGTCGTCCTGCTCTTCACGGTGGTGCTGGGCGGTTCCGGACCTGCTGCCGTTGCCGAGGACTACCTGCGCGCCCAGGTCGAAGGTGACCAGGAGGAGGTCTGCGAGCTGACCTCGGCGCAGAGCCAGGACGCCGCTCTCGAGGTCTACGAGGCGGACGACTGCACGGCGTTCGCCGAGGCCATCCAGGGGCAGGAGGGCTACGACGACTTCGTGACGCTCCTCGAGGACATCGACGTCGACATCGAGATCGGCGCCGTCGAGGAGAGCGGGAAGTCCGCGACGGTCGACTACAGCGAGAAGGTCTCCTACACCGGGGACGACGCCGCGCTCTTCAGCGAGTTCTTCGGCGAGGACGAGACCGACTTCACCCAGAAGGGGACGATCACCCTGGTGGAGGAGGACGGCGAGTGGAAGGTCGACGAGGACGAGACCACGTCCGAATGACCCCTGGCGGGGTCGGCGGCGTCGTCAGCTGCGGCTGAGCGTCGGCAGCTCGAGCTGCGGCGCGGCGGAACGCAGGCGCCCGCTGCGCCACGAGGCGTGCACGACGAAGCCGGCGAGCACCGCGCCGAGGGTGCCGAGGGTCAGGTCTCCGAGGGTGTCGGTATAGGCGCCGTTGCGCTCGACGGAGGTGCTGAGGAAGGCGTAGTACTCCGCGACCTCCCAGACCAGGGCCGCAGTGGCGCCGAAGGCCAAGGACCGCTCCAACGTGGCGCCGAGGCTCGAGCTCCAGTGCATCGTCAGGAGGACGACGGCCGCGGCGAGGAGCCCGGTGTTCGCGAAGTGCATCCAGTCGTCGAACCACACGATGGTGTCGTAGAGGTCCATCCGGTTGCCCAGGATGTCGGTGAAGCAGGTGATCGTGACCAGCAGGTCCGCAGCCCAGGGGAACGAGGTGCGCTCGCGCCACAGGGTGAACCAGACGGCCGGAATGGTGAACGCCAGCAGCGGATAGGCGATCGCGCGAATCCCCGCGCCCTTGCCCTCCATGTTGCCGACCTCGGGGTTGAGCAGGGCCAGCGCGAGCAGGAGCAGCAGCCCGCCCTTGGCCGACACGTTGAGCGTTCGCACCACCTGAGGGGTCGGGTAGCGCAGGGCCGGTGCGAGGTCGGTCATGGGTCGAACGCTATCCGCGGTCTCAGGTGACCCCGGGACCGGTCCTCGTCGGTGCCCTCTGGGATGCTTGCGCGTCGCAGGCACGGACGCGAGAGACCTCGAAGGGGGCCACGGCAGTGAGCGAGATCGCCGGCGAGCTGGCGAGGGTCAGGGGCGCCTTCGCGCAACCGACCCTGACCCTGCTCCACCAGCGCCAGGCGCCGGTGGTGATCACCATCTTCCGGGCGGCCTTCGGACGCAACAACAAGCCGATCCCGACGGCGCGGCTGCACGCCCAGGTCGAGGAGCACCTCGCCTCGATCAGGCTCTCCGGGGAGTCCGAGGTCCCGACCGGCAGCGGCAAGGACCTCTGCCAGCGATGGATGCGTGGCCAGTGGCTGGTGCGCTCGCTCGACGAGGCCGGGCACGAGGTCTACACGTTGACCTCCCACGCCCAGCAGGCGCTGGAGCTGGTCAAGAATCTCGCGCGTGACCGGGCCACCCTCAGCGAGCACCGGATCGCCACGATCCTCGGCACGGTCCGCCGGTTCAACTCCGAGGCCAACCCCGATCGCACCGCGCGGGTCACCATCCTCAACGCCGAGATCGCCCGGCTCCAGGCGGAGCGCGACCGACTGGTCGACGGCGCCGAGGTGGTCAGCGCGACCGAGGACTACATGCACGAGGGCTTCACCGAGCTGCTCTCGCTGGTCTCCGCGCTTCCCAGCGACTTCGCCCGGGTCGAGGAGCGCTTCGCGGTGATCAGGGGCGAGATCCTGGCGGCGTTCCGGGCCGAGGACCGTCCCGCGGGCGAGGTCATCGACGACTACCTGTCACGTGCCGACTCCCTGATGAACGCGACCCACGAGGGGCGGGCGTTCGAGGGCGCCTTCGCCCTCCTGCGCGACGACGCCCTGGTCACGCAGCTGCGTGAGGACCTGACCGCGTTGTTGGAGCATCCCATCGCCGACGGCATCCTCAGCGACGCCGATCGCGCCGAGCTCCGCGGGACCGTCCGGCTGGTGCGCGACGGTCTCGACCGCGTGCTCGCCCAACGCTCACGGGTCACCGCCACCCTCAAGGACTACATCGTGTCCCACGACGTGGCCCGTGACCGCGAGCTCGAGCAGACCCTGCGCCAGGTGGAGGCCGAGCTCATGACGTGGATGGCGACGACCGGCCCGCGCGCGGTCCTCGACGTCGCCCTGCTGCCGGCGCGCGCCGGGGTCGAGCACCTCCGGGAGCGCTTCTACGACCCGGCTGACGACGTGCTCCCGGAGCGCATCACCACGGCCGACCCGGGCGACGGCCCGTCGGTCTCCCTGGCGGCCGTGATGGCACAGGGTGGGCCTCAGCTGACCTCGCTGCGCCAGCGGCTCGAGGCGTCGTTGACCTCGTTGCTGCCGGCTGGCTCCCTCGGCGAGCTCTTCGACGGCTTCGAGCCGTCGCTGCGCCGGCCGGTCGAGATCTTCGGCCTGCTGCACCTCGCCGCCGACCGCGAGTGGGAGGCCGAGGAGGCTGTCGAGGTGTTCGGCGCCGTCCGTCCCGACGGGTCGCGGCGCATCTTTTCCGTGCCCCGCCTGCCCCTGCCCGATCCCGACCGACCCGAGAGCGAGACCCGAGCATGAGCGTCGACACCGACCTGGAGACGGGGCTGGACACGGGCGCGGAGACGGATGCTGAGCCCGACCTCGACCTCGACATTGAGATCCTGGACGAGGGGTCGGTCTCCCTCTTCGAGGGTGACGAGGGCGGTCTGGAGCACGCCCAGCGCCACGCCCTCGTCACCCTGCTCAAGCAGCGCTTCATCAGCGCGCGCACCCACCCGCGCGACTGGCAGGTCCTCGTCGAGCACGAGCGGGTGCTGCGCTCGCGCCTCAACGACCTCTTCCTCGACCTCGCCGTCGACCGCGCCCGCGAGGTGGCCTGGAAGCGGCAGGCGACCTCCGAGACGGGCAGCCGCTTCCCGACCCTGCTCTACGACGCCGCCTGGTCGCGCGAGGAGACGCTGGTGCTGGTGCACCTCCGCGACCGGCTGCGTGCCGGGTTGGGGGGCGGCGACGCGCACGTGTTCATCGATCGCGACGACATCGTCGACTACGTCGCGACCTTCCGCCCCGTGCACGCGACCGACGAGGCGGGTGACGAGAAGCGGGCCCGCAACGCGGTGGTCAGCATCGTCAAGACGGGGCTGCTGATCGGCACGGCAGCGGAGGACCGCTTCGAGATCAGCGAGGCCGTCGAGCCGCTGCTCCCGCTCGACCTGCTCCAGGAGCTGCTCGAGGCGCTCCAGCGCGCCACCAGCGCCGATTCGGCAGCGAGCCCGCAGGAGCAGACGGAGCTCTTCGACGAGGGAGCCGGCGACGCGGGCGAAGCAGGGGAGGAGTGACGATGTCCATCGACGAGACCGAACGCATCGACGAGACCGAGGGGGAGACCATCGACGGGCTGTTCGAGCAGCACACGGTCGAGACCCCGGCCGACAACACCGTGCAGTGGCGGGCCACGCTGCTGCAGCTGGTCAACTGGGGCGGCTTCAGCGGGCTGACCACCGTCCCGCTGGGCGGCGACGCCACGATGATCTCGGGAGCTTCCGGCGTCGGCAAGAGCACCGTCCTCGACGCCTACACCGCCCTGATGATGTCGTCGGACACCAAGTTCAACGGCGCCTCCAACGACGCGGTGGCCGGGCGAGCCCGCGGCGTCGGCCAGCGCAACCTGTTGTCCTACCTGCGCGGCGCCGTCGACGTGATCGACGACCCACGCACCGGTCGACCGGTCGAGAAGCTCCTGCGGGGCAGGGGCACCGACACCTGGGGTGCGGTGGCGATGACGTTCGTCAACGACCAGGGTGGCCGGTTCACCGCGCTGCGCACCTACTACGTCCCGCGTCGCGCCACCCGCTCCGGCGAGGTGCAGATGCAGCTCGCCACGCACGAGGGCACCCTCGCGCTCGACGTCCTCGAGGTCGCCGTACCCGAGCGCTTCCATGCCACGACCCTCAAGAAGCTCTTCCCGGGCATCCGCGTGCACCGGACCTACGCCGAATATGCCGCGGTGCTGCACGCGCGTCTGGGCATCGGCGCCAACGGCGACGGGGCGATGGCGCTGCGGTTGCTGGCCCGGATCCAGGCCGGCAACCAGGTGCGCAGCGTCGACGAGCTCTACAAGGACATGGTCCTCGAACGGCCGGTGACCTATGCAGCGGCCGATCGCGCCATCGAGCACTTCGACGACCTCGACGCGGCCTACGCCGCCATGCGCACGGAGGAGCAGAAGCTCGAGCTGCTCGAGCCGATCGCCGGCCTCCACGAGCGCAAGGGGATCGCCGAGCGTCGGCTCGCTGAGCTCGACTCCTACGGCGTCACGCTGCCCGGTGACACACCGCTGCGGAAGTGGCTGCTGCACACCCACCTCGGGCTCATCGAGGCAGCCGTCGGCAGCAACCGGCACGACCGGGCGACGACGGCCGACGAGCTGGCAGCCACGGCTGGGTCCGAGCAGACGCTCCAGTCCGACGTGGAGACGGCCAAGGAGGCGCACCACGCCGCCGGGGGCTCGACGCTCCAGTCGCTGGCACTGTCCCTGGAGCAGGAGCAGGTCATCCGCGAGGGACGCGCCTCACGTCGCACGGTGCTCCAGGAGCGTCTCCTGCCGCTGATCGCGGCGACCGACGCCCGGTCGCCGGACCTCGAGGCGGCGTTCGACTCGAGCGAGGCGTTCCGCGTGCTCCAGCTGCATGCGCGCCAGTGGCTGGGCGGCTGGGAGCGCCAGCAGGAGGTCACCAAGCGTGAGCGTGACGCCACCCGGGATCGGCGCTACCCGATCAGCCAGCGCCAGGCCGAGCTCCGCCGCGAGCGTGCCTCGCTGGAGAGCCGCGCTGGCCGGGTGCCGGTGCGGATGCACGAGCTGCGGGCCGAGGTCGCGCAGGCGAGCGGGCTGGGCATCGACGAGCTGCCCTTCGTGGCCGAGCTGCTCGACGTCGCTCCCGAGGAGGCGGGCTGGCGCGACGCCATCGAGACCGTGCTCGGCGCCAGCGCCCGGATGCTCCTCGTCCCGCTCGACCGGCTCGCGGACTTCTCGGGCGCCATCGACGGGCTGCGGCTGCGCGGCCGGCTCACCTTCGAGGGGGTGCCGCTCGACCTCCCCGACCTCGGCCCGGCCGACCCCGAGCGGGTGGCCGGCAAGCTGGTCTTCCAGGACTCACCGTTCTCCGGCTGGGTGCAGGAGCACGTCGCCGAGCCGGGTCGCAACGCGCTCTGCGTCGAGACGGCCGCCGGCCTCGCCGGTCCCGGCTTCCGCGTCACCATGGCCGGCCAGACCCGCAACGGCCGCCGCGGCACGCACGGCCGCAACGAGTCGCGCAGCATCATCGGCTTCTCCAACGGCGACGCGCTCGCCGAGCTCGACGCCGAGCTCGCTGCGCTGGACCAGGAGCTCGGTGCCCTCGACGCCGAGGTGTCCGAGCTGGACCGGCAGGCCAGCGTGCTGGAGCAGCGCCGCACGTCCTATGACGCCGTCGCCACTGCGCGCTACGACGATCTCGACGTGGAGGGCAGCGAGCGACGCATCGCCGATCTCGGGGCCCGCAGGGCCGAGATCCTCGCCTCCGACGACCAGCTCCAAGCGCTCGAGGCGCAGATCGAGACACTGTCCGAGCGGCTGGAGGGCACACGCCGGACGCGGTTCTGCCTGGAGCAGCGGCAGCGGGAGCTCAACGACGCGCACGGACGACTGGTCGACGACGAGGACCACGTCAAGGACCGGCTCGAGGCGATGGACGCCGACGGCGCCGTGGTCCTGACCGAGCAGCAGGAGACCGCGCTTGCCGCCGACTTCGCGGCTGCGGCGGCCCCGGCGGATCCCACCGACCTCGAGCGGTTCACCGAGACGTCCCACCGCCTGGCCGAGCGGCTGCGCGGAGCGGTCGCGGTCGCCGAGGCAGAGATCAGGCGCGTCGAGGAAGACCTGGCGGCGCTCTTCCGGGTCTACAAGTTCCACTGGGACTCTCCCAACCTCGGTGTCACCGCAGACTCCTACGCCGACTACGCACGCATCCTCGAGGAGATCCGCGGCAAGGGGCTGGCGCACCGGCGTGCCGAGTGGCGTCGCAGGTTGACCGAGTGGAGCGGCCAGGACCTGGTGCCTTTGGTCGGTGCGATGGCCGCGTCGATCGAGGAGATCGAGGACCGCCTCGAGCCGATCAACACGATCCTGCGCCGACTGGAGTTCGGCGGGGCCGGAGACCGGCTGCGGATCCGGCTGCGACGGCTCGCCCCGGCCCACGTGCAGGTGTTCATGAGGGACCTGCGGGCGCTGTCCGCGGGCTCTACGTCCGAGCTGGGGGAGGCGGAGCTGGAGAAGCGGTTCACGGCCCTGAGCCGCTTCATGGAGCAGCTGCGCAAGCCGGCCCAGGTGGGCGCCGGCGCCCCGACTGACCGCGACCGGCTGCTCGACGTGCGACGTCACGTGGAGATCAGTGCCGAACGCTACGACTCGCTGACCGGTGAGCTCCATGCGACCTACCGGACGTTGGGGGAGAAGAGCGGGGGCGAGAGCCAGGAGCTCGTCGCCTTCATCGTGGGGTCGGCGCTGCGCTTCCGGCTCGGTGACGAGATGCGCTCGCGCCCGCGCTTCGCCCCGGTCTTCCTCGACGAGGGTTTCGTGAAGGCCGACTCCGAGTTCGCCGGCCGCGCCGTCCAGGCCTGGCGGGGCCTCGGCTTCCAGCTGATCATCGGAGTCCCGCTCGACAAGGTCACCGGCCTCGAGCCGCACATGGACGAGCTCCTGGCGATCACCAAGAGCAGCACGACCCACCAGTCGTGGATCATGTCGATCACGGACGCCGAGCGGTCGTCGAGGCCGTGATTGGAATGCAGCGGCCGCGATGCCCTAGGTTCCGACCGTGAGTGCTCAGGCCCCATCCGCCGTCATCTTGATCCGCGCAGCACGGTTCGTCCCCAACGCCGCGACGGCGGCTGACAACGCCTTCCAGCGTGAGGTCCCCGAGGGACAGTCCCAGGCTGCGACGTCGACCCGGGCGGTGGCCGAGATGGACGGCGTCGCGCAGGCGCTGCGCGATGCCGGGGTGACCGTCCACGTCTTCGACGACCAGGACCACACCCGACCGGACAGCGTCTTCCCCAACAACTGGCTCTCCACGCACGCGGGCGGCAAGATCGCGGTCTACCCGATGTATGCCTCCAACCGGCGCCACGAGCGCCGCGCCGACGTGCTGGAGCTGCTCAAGTCGCACTACCGGGTGCAGACCATCGTCGACTACTCCGGCCTCGAGCCCGACGGCATCTTCCTCGAGGGCACCGGCGCGATGGTGCTCGACCACGTGTCACGGGTTGCCTATGCCGCTCGCAGCCACCGTGCCGACACCCACGTCCTCGAGCGGTTCTGCACCGACTTCGGCTACGAGCCGATGGCCTTCGATGCCGTCGACTCTGCCAGCGTACCGGTCTACCACACCAACGTGATGGCCTGCATCGGCACGAGGGTGGCGATGATCGCCCTCGAGATGATCCCCGACGTGGCCCGTCGCGCCGAGGTACGCGAGCGGCTCGCGGTGACCGGCCGGACGATCGTGGAGCTCACCGAGCAGCAGATCCGGGACTTCGCCGGCAACGCCGTCGAGCTCCGCGGCCGCATGCCGGATGGTCGGAGCCGCCCCCTCATGGCGATGTCGGCCCGCGCGCGGGGGAGCCTGCGGCCAGACCAGGTGACGACGATCGAGGAGTCCTGCGAGATCGTCGCCGTGGACATCCCCACGATCGAGCTCGCCGGGGGATCGGTGCGGTGCATGATCGCCGGGGTCCACCTCGACCGTCGCCCGACCGACGACCTCGAGCCCACGCCAGCCGTCGAGGCGATCGATGAGAACCCGCACAGCGCCGACGGCCAGGACCTCGTGCGCGCCGTCGATCCGAGCTGACCCGGCTCTCCACGCTCGTCCATGCCGTCCGGGAAGCATCAGCCAACGGAACGCCGAACGTCCGCAACCCGACGTACGTCGACCGCAGGTCCGACTTCACGATCAGGGCACTCACGCCGGATACGTTCGACGACTTCGCTGCCCTCGGCGGGCGCAACAAGGGCATGTTCGCCAGCTGCTGGTGTACACACTTCCACCCCGACTGCGCGGAGAGGGGCCAGAGCGCCGAAGGGAACCGAGTGCTCAAGCAACCTCTGGTGGTCGAGGAGATCGCGCACGCGGCGCTGGTCTACGAGGGCGACCTGGCGGTCGCGTGGGCGGAGCACGGATCACCCGAGGAGCTGCCCGGCATCCAGCACCGCAAGGCGTACGTCGCCACGGCCGAGCCGTTGCCCGACGTCCTCTACAACGACACCCGCACGAGGTATGAGCGCGAGGGCTTCACCCACGACCGGCCCAAGGGTCTGGGCAACTTCGTGATGGTGCGCGACGTGGGCCTGAGGCCGCGCGACTGAGCTGGCCGCCCTTCAGTGGCAGGGTCGCACGATCTGTCTGGCCAGGGCGACGATGCTTGGTGCGGGGGCGACGAGCGGTTCTGCCCTCGCGGGCGTGATGAGAGTGGTGTCGCAATCGACGTTGCCTTGACGTCGATCTGGGCTCGTCGACGGAGTGTCAAGTAGGGCGGCGTCCTGGAGGTGGTTCATACTACGAGCGTGCCAGGCTCGTCAGAGGCTGGCTTCGCGGACGTGGTGTAGTTGCAGCACGCTTCCCTTCCAGGGAAGGAGTCGAGGTTCAAATCCTCGCGTCCGCTCCATCTGCCGGAGCCGGCCGCCACCGGCATGTGTGGGCTCGGTCCCGACGACGTCCCCTGGCCGTCACCTTTGGCCGCGATGGACCGAGCGGATGTGGCCGCTCGGCTACTCGACGCTCGTGACGCTGGCGACTTCGACCACGTATGCGTCGTGGTCGGAGAGACGGCTCTCTCCTGCGAAGCTGAGGAGATCCTCGATCTGGTGCGGCGAGGTGGCGGTGGCGACGTGGAGTCCCAGTCGCTCGACGGCATCGAGCACGGAGCGCCTTCCGTCGACGGAGCCTGCCCACTCCCGGCCCGACAGAGCGTGATTCCAGTCTCCTCCCCACACCGCATGGGCGGCGGCCTCCACGGCAGCGACGGTCGCGAATGTCTTCTCCGCAGTCGTGGCGCCCATCCACGGATCGTGTGTGTGCCGCAGCTCCGCCACGGGAGGATCGAGGAGCAAACACCTACGCCTTCCAGTTCGGCCATGGCGCAGGCGGCGTGAGGGTCGGGCATCGCACGCATCGGGACTCTGGACGCGACTGCCGCCCAGCGTCGCTGGGGCATCATCACCTCAAACTTCCCGTCTCCGACCTGGACCGCTCCCAGCAGTGGTACTTCTCCCGGCTGGGATACCGGGCCGTGCAGGAGTTCCGTGAGGACGGGGTCCTCACGGGCGTCGTCATGAACACCCGCAGGGCGGTCCGCCGTTCGCCCTGCGCCTGGATCCGGACCGGGCCCGGGCAGCGGCCGGTTTCGACTACTTCGCCATCGGCGTCCCTGACAAGGCCGCCATCGACGAGCACGCCGACCGGCTGACCGCGCACGGCAGCAAGCACGCGGGGGTCCACTTCGCCACGCTGGGTTGGATCCTGCCCATGACCCACGACCCCGACGGGCACGAGGTCAGGTTCTACACCGTCGAGCACCACACCGAGACGACGTCGGACCAGGTCCGGGTCGTCAACGACCCGGACCAGGTCCGGGTCGTCAACGACGCGGTCGAGACTGAGGACGCCCGGATGCGCGAGGTCGTCTCTCGCCGCGCCGGGACCCCGACCGTCTGAGACCGGCTTCGACCACTCACGCCACCTCGACAGAAGGAACCCTCATGATCCTCATCCTGACCCTGCTCGCAGCCTTCCCGCTGGGCTACCTGATGAAGACCCGTACGACGCCCTACCTCGTCTTCGGGCTCGCATTCGCCCACCTCTTCACCTTCCAGACCGCATCCCTGGGCAGTCCCGACATCGCTACCCATGCTGCAGTTGTTCGACAGCAAACCTCACGGCGCCGGAGCGAGGATCCATAGGACCTCGCACGACTCGGCACCCGGGTTCCTCCACGTGTGCGGCGCGCTGCCCGAGAAGGTCATGGCGTCTCCGGCTGACAACAGTTCCGAGCCGCTCTCCAGCACGACCTCGATGGTGCCACGGAGCACGTAGGCGCACTCGGCCTCACAGGCGAGGGTGTAGAGCTCGTCCCCACCGCCGCCACCGGGCTCAATCACCGAGTGAATCACCTCCAGTGATGCCTGAGTGCCCGGAGTGATCAGCCGTTCCACGGTTCCATGGCCGCCGAAGTTGATGAGCCGTCCTTCGCCGGCGCGCAGCACCGAGGTCAGCGGCGGGTCGAACAGGTCGCCGACCCGCAGCCCGAGGGTGTCGCAGACGGCCACGAGAGAGGCCACGGACGGCGAGACGTCGTCGCGCTCGAGCCGACTGACGAAACCCTTCGTGAGGCCTGCCGCTTGCGCCACCTGGTCCAGGGTGAGGGACCGCAGCTTCCGCGCTGCCCGCAGCTTGGCACCGATGTGGACCGCGGGTCGTTCCCGCGCCTCGGGGATCCGTCTGGTGCTCATGGCTCCAGTTCTATCGCAACGGCCCGCACCGGGCCGCCGTCGGCACCCGTGAGCCGGATCGGGGTGCACGCCACGAGGAAGTCACGCTCTGGAAGGTCTTCGAGTCGGAAGTTCTCGCCGATGACGCCACCGGCACGAGAGATCAGGTGGTGGCTCGGGAAGCCCACTCCTGGGTGAGTGTCGTCGGGGGTCTCGTCGATGTTGATCGCGTCGATGCAGAACGTACGCACACCCAGATCGAGCATCTTCCGGCAGGCCTCGGCCTCGAGGAACGGGTGCTCGAAGTAGGACGGTGTGCCGTAGTACGCGCTCCAGCCCGTGCGCAGGAGCACGATCACGCCCGGCGCGAGCCGGTCTGCGACCGGCGCGACGTGCTCCCAGCCGATCTGGCCACGTGCCGGCAGACCGAGGGCGTTCACGACCACTCCGGGCCCGACGAACCGTTCGATCGGGATCTCGTCGAGACGCAGGCCGTCCGATTCGAAGTGGTAGGGGGCGTCGACGTGCGTGCCCGACTGGGACCCCATGTGTACGTCGAGCAGGTTGAATCCGTCCCGTTCGATAGTGCTGTGCACCTCGAACCTCGGTGACGGGTCCCCTGGATAGGCGACGGTCCCGGAGTCGACCGGAACACATAGGTCGACGACACGATGGATTCTCATGGGCAACAACTATTGCATGCCAGTAAACACTGACCTAGCGTTCAACCACCTCGCAGCACGTATGAGCCACCTTCGGAAATGAGCAACGGATGAGCGCTCCAGCCCACGACGCACCGATCGACCGCCCCCGGGCGACCGAGGTCGAGCAGCACGGAATCGACACTATCCCCCCGGAGCATCGCCACTCCGGTCCGGTCGACCTGTTCCGGATCCAGTTCGGCGGCGCCAACACCTTCGCCACGATCATCTTGGGCACCTTCCCGATCCTGCTGGGACTGTCTCTGTGGCAAGCAGTCGCAGCGACCGTCGTAGGTGTAGTGATGGGCTCGTTGTTCCTGATGCCGATGGGGTTGTTCGGTCCATTGACCGGCACAAACAACGCAGTCGCGTCCGGAGCCCACTTCGGCGTTCGCGGTCGGGTCCTCGGCTCGTTCCTCTCGCTGCTCACGGCCATCGCGTTCTACTCGATCTCGGTGTGGGTCAGCGGAGACGCCCTGGTCGGCGCGATGATCCGTCTCTTCGGCGTGGCCGACTCCGACCTGCTGCGGGGGGTGATCTACGCCCTTCTGGGCGCGATCGTGATCGTCGTGGTCGTCTACGGGTATGCGTTCATGCTGCTCGTGAACAAGGTGGTGGTAGTCGGCAACTCCTTCCTGATCCTCCTCGGGGTCATTGCCTACTCCGGACAAATCGACCTCTCCTACGATCCCGGAGCCGGGGCATACGCGCTGGGCAGCTTCTGGCCAACGTTCGTCCTGTCCGCTCTCATCGTGATGGGCAACCCGGTCTCGTTCGGCGCGTTCCTGGGCGACTGGTCGCGCTACATCCCTGAACGCACCGCGCCACGATCGCTGTTGCTGGCAACATTCGCCGGCCAGTGCGCCACCCTGCTGCCGTTCCTCTTCGGTGTGGTCACCGCCACGCTGGTCGTCGGCGAGGCCGACTATGTGGTGGCGCTGATCAACGCCTCACCGCTCTGGTACGCCGTGTTGTTGATGGTGGTCGCCTTCCTCGGCGGACTCTCCACCGGCATCACCTCGCTCTACGGCACCGGGCTCGACTTCTCCTCAGTCTTTCCCAGGTTCAGTCGGGTGCAGGCATCGCTCTTCATCGGGGCGCTCGCGTTCGTCTTCATCCTCGTCGGACGGCTGGCGTTCGACCTGATCGGCAGCGTGAACGCCTTCATCGGTGCGATCGTCATCTGCACGGTGCCGTGGATGATCATCATGACCATCGGGTACGTCGTACGGCGGGGCTACTACAGCGCAGCCGACCTCCAGGTTTTCAACCTCGGGATGCGCGGAGGCAGCTACTGGTTCCACAACGGCATCAACTGGCGCGGCATGGCGGCCTGGATCCCGGCCGCTGTCTGCGGCCTGCTGTTCGCCAACTACCCGCCCCTGATCGAGGGTCCGTTGCGCAACGCTGTGGGCGGCGTCGACATCAGCCTCTTCGTGTCCATCGGCCTCGCTGCTGCGATCTACGTGGCCGCGCTGTTCCTGTTTCCCGAGCCGCGCTACGTCTTCGGGCCCGACGGTCCGCGCTGGGTGCCGTCCCGCGAGTCGGACATCGCGGAGGTGGTGGAGGACGGGAACGCCTCATCGCACCGCCAGATCGCGCGCAACCGCGCGGCGGACAAGGCGGCAGTCGAAGAACTGAGCGATGGTCACCCGCATGGCTGACGACACCACGCGTGACGCACCGCTGTTCGGCAATCCTCCGCGCATCGCGGAGGGCGGGCACGTGGGCCAGATCGACAACAGCCTGGTGCCCCGGTTCGCCGGTCCACCCACCTTCGCCCAGCTGCCGCGGATGGACGAGGTCGACAGTGCAGACCTCGCCGTCGTCGGGGTGCCGTTCGATGCCGGGGTGTCCTACCGTCCCGGCGCTCGTTTCGGCCCAGCTCACATCCGCGCCTCGTCACGACTGCTGCGCCCCTTCAACCCCGCCACCGGCGTCTCACCTTTCGCTGCCCAGCAGGTTGCCGACGCCGGTGACATCGCCGCGAACCCCTTCTCGCTGGAGGAAGCGATCACCCAGGTGGAGCGCTCGGCCCGGGCGCTTCTCGAACAGGCTCCCCGTCTGCTGGTGCTGGGTGGCGACCACACCATCGCCCTGCCGTTACTCCGCGCCCTGGGTTCGGAGGAACCTGTCGCGGTGGTGCACTTCGACGCCCACCTCGACACCTGGGACACCTACTTCGGGGCGGCCTACACCCATGGCACGCCGTTCCGCCGAGCCTCCGAGGAGGGGCTTCTCGACACCTCGGCGTGTATCCACGTCGGCACCCGAGGTCCGTTGTACGGCGCACGGGACCTGGTCGATGACCGTGACCTCGGCTTCGCCATGGTCCCCGCCACTGAGATCGACGCCCTCGGAGCCGGCGGGGTGGCGGAGCGGATCCGAGCACGAGTTGGAGAGCGTCCGGTCTACATCTCCATCGACATCGACGTCCTCGACCCAGCCTTCGCGCCGGGCACCGGCACCCCCGAGGCCGGCGGCATGACCAGTCGCGAGCTGCTCGCCATTCTGCGCGACCTGGCCGGGCTCGACATCGTCGGAGCCGACATCGTGGAGGTGTCACCTGCCTACGACCACGCGGAGATCACGGGCATCGCGGCCTCGCACGTCGCCTACGAGTTGCTCAGCGCCATGGCGCCCGGATCCCAGGAGAAGCAATGACCCCGCAGGAATTCGCCAGCTCACTAGTCGCCGCGTTCGCATCCAGCGACTCGGCCCGCTACTTCGCCCACTTCGACCCCGCGGCCACATTCTTGTTCCACGACACCGACCATCTCGTCGAATCGCGTGCGGAGTACGAAGCGATGTGGTCCGAATGGGAACGCGAGGCAGGCTTCAAGGTCCTTGCGTGCACCTCGACGGTGCAACGTGTGCAGGAGTACGGCGACCTCGCGGTGTACACCCACCGCGTCCACACCGTGCGAATCATGGACGGCGCCGAGGACGAGGTGTTCGAGCGGGAGACCATCGTGCTTCTTCGTGACGGCGACACCTGGACTTGTATCCATGAGCACCTCTCCCCGGAGCCAGGAAACAGCTAGCCGGCAGACTTCAACCCCCACGCTCGAGATGTTGCTGATGTGAAAGGCGAGCGGTGCGCCGCATCAGGAACGGCGTCCTGGCGCCGATAGGGCATGAGGGTCTGCGTGCCTCTCTCGGAAGCCGCCACCAGACCACCCGCCACGTCGTCGACCTGGCTGGGTCGGAATCAGGCAACGAAGTGCCGGGCCAGCAAGGCAACAACGGCAAGCCGAATAGCATCGTCGCGAACCGACGCCTCACCGCTGGCACGCCGCCGCCTCGCTCACTTTCCGAGAGTCACTTTGATGGGACGCTACGTCATCCGCGCGGGGCAATCGTTAGAAGCGAAATCGCACGCTGGATCCGTCCATCAGGCCATCCGTGTGGACGGCGTTCCGGACCGTCCGGACATGCCCAATTCGCAACCCTCGACAGGTGCGTCTATTCGCCGCGATTGACTGAAGCAGATGTGGCCGTTCAACTATTCGACACTCGCGGCGCTGGCGACTGCGACCACGTAGGCGTCATGGTCGGAGATCCGGCTGTCTCCAGCACGAAGCGCCGTCCCTCGACGGGGCCTGCCCACTCCCGGCCCGACAGAGCGTGATTCCAGTCTCCAGGTTCCAGGTTCCGATGCGCATGGACGCAGTGTGGCGTTGCGGGGCGCCGCCGGGGGAGCAGGGTTCGACACGATGCCCAGGCGGCGTCAGGGAGGAGCGGGCCGATCTCGTGCGGGATCCGTGGGAATTGCCCACGTCAGGCCGGCGAGAACGGCCCCTGATCTGCGTTTCCGCAGCTCAGGGGCCGTTGTCGGGCTACGACGTGGATCAGATGTCGTAGTAGAGCTCGAACACCGGAGGCCGTGTTGGCCCCTGTTGGTCAACTCGGGAAAACACGGTCTGACCTGGGGAAACGTCGATTTTGACAGTTGGGCGAAGTTGGCTGATTCTGGCCTCGAACGGATCTCCTGCGGAATCCCTGCGGAATCTGGAGGGGCTTGAATCGTGCGCTCAGGACCAGGCCCAACCGTGGGTGGTGAGTCCTACCGTCAGCAGCACGAATCCCTTAGAGGTCATACGCATCACTCCCTTCACCTGTGCTCCGAACAGCGACCAGCGAAATCCGATTTTGAAGGTTGCCTGGATGTTGAGAGTCCAGATTAGGTACAAGACGGAGGTCACGAGCAGAGTCGAACTGCCCAAAGTCCCGGACCTGAACGCACGATTGAGTTGTGACTCAAGCATAGGGCGAGGCGGGCTCAGGATTGGTGTTGCGGCTTATGCGACCAGCCTCAAGCCGAGTCCACGGTAAGCGCTGAACGGTTCGGTCCACGCAACGTTGAACGCGAGGCAGACGTCGGGAATCTTGATCCGCTTCTTGGAGTCCGGCGCCGGCTGCTCGCGGGTGACGACTGTCGAGCCGGTAGCGAGCGCGTGGGCGATCAACTTGTAGTCCGCGGAGTCGAGGAACTCGTCGATCGCTTCTTGCCGGTATTGCCGGGCAGGGCTGGTTGCCCAGGCGGCGATCTCCGTCATGGCCGCGACCACGTCTGCTGTGTCATCGAGCCAGAACGAATCGGGTCGGGTGCGAGCCCAGTCGACGAGGTCGCCCGTGCCAGCTGTGATCTCGTCCTTCACAGCGCCGATCGAGGCGACTTGGCCGACGTGGGTTGGGTCGCCGAGCCAGGTCCAGAAACCAGGTGCGATGTCGAACGCGTAGTAGAGGCGGTTCGCCTCCATGAAGGCGTTGGCGTCGAGGAGATACATCAGGCTGCTCCGAGGCGGCGGGCGTACTCGTCGAATGTGCTCGCGGACTTCATGGACATCAGGCGCATAGCTTCGGTGATGGGAGTACGCCCTTCGAGTGCGTCTGCAATCAGGGCGCGGGAGAGCCGCTCGCCGACGCGGAACGGCTGGTTGTTGTAGTGGTCGCCGCCACCACTTTCCCTCGCCTCGCTGAGGTCGCGAAGCCGAACGACCTCGGCGTCGTATGCGGCGGCGTAGTTCTCGATGCGGCGCACACCGGTCCGATGCAGTGCCTGCAGGACGACCAATGTTCCGCAGCGGAAATCATGGGCGAGCGTGTCGAGGGCTTGCACCAGCGGTGCACTCGCGACCCGTGCGTGTCGATCGGCCAAGTCGTCGCGAGGTACGAGGACCTCGGATGCGACAGCGTTGCACCAACGCTCGATGTCGGACTGGCCATCGGAGCGGGTGTCTTCGTTGCCGATGCCACTGGTCCCACGCCAGACGTGGGCGAACTCGTGGGCGAGGGTGAAGATCTGGCCATTGAGGGTCTGATGGGTGTTGACGAAGACCAGCGGAGCAATGTCATCAACGAGCGCGAACCCGCGGAACTCGTTCTCGTCGAGAGATCGGCGGGTGTTGTTCTCGACCATGGAGGTCGCGACGGTCAGCCCGCCGAGGGTTTCGAAGCCGCGTAGCAGCGCCTTGCGTGTGTCAGCCCACGTGCCGTGACGATCGGACACCTGGAAGTCGAGGGCGCTGCGGATTTCGGCCGCAGCCTCCAACGGGGGGAGCTCGGCTGCAGAGCCGACGAATGCCAGAGGCTCGACACCGAGTGCGAGCGCGTAGTCGCGATACCACTCTTGGCGCCGCTGGGACTGCCCGATGACAGCAATGAGGTTCGCGCTGGGCGTAGGAACTGTCTCGAACCCTTCCCGGAAGTCAGGGACGGGCAAGGACCAAGCGGGAGGCTGGGGGAGAAGTAGGTAGCCGAACGGAACCCCCGCGGCCTTCGCGAAGTCCTGAAGCTGCTTCAACGTCGGTCGGGCTTCCGCAGCGAGCCACTTGTCGAGCTTGAAGCGACGGTGAAGCCCTTCTTCGTCGGCTCCGGTCACGTCCAAAGCCCAGGACAGCACGGAAGGAGCGACGTCCACGCGAACGGTCATCTCTCACTCCTGCCTGTGAAAATTATCGCCGAGGTTGTTCTCCATCCTGCCGCAGCCGGTCGCCGGAGGGGGCAGGACCGCGGATGGGTTTCTCCCAGTGTCGCTTGCGGGTCCGACAGTTCGGGGATCAGCCGATATCAGCCGGGCCCTGCGAGGTCTTGCGCGGTGCCGGCGCGAAGAGCGGCTATCCGCTCGGCAAGCTCGTCCTTCTTCCCCTTCTGAATGTGGTCGAAGCCGACGTAGATCGGGTTCTCGATGGGGCCGTTACGCGCGTCGTTGATGAGTGGCTGCCACGCTGCCCGTAGCTGCTTCGGCAGGTCGAGCTCGTCCCACAGGTCGACGAGGAGTGCGCCGTCGACCCAGCGATAGATCCACACCGGAACGCTCTCGCGGAGGAGGTAGCCGTAGACCCGTCGACGCTCTTCGCGGACAGCGAGATCCCAATTGCGCATGATGAAGCCGCCGCTCTCGCGCGAGGTCGGCCAGTCGGGGAACGTGACCTTGCTGAAGCTCAGCCGTGGCTCGACCCGCCAGAGGCGGTTCGGGATCTGGTAGATCGTGTGTCCGTCGAAGCTGATCGGGATGAAGTCGACGGTGACGTCGAGCCTGAGTGAGTAGCCGGCCGCGCCGATCAGGCGCTCCATCACCGCCAGGGACGGCGACTTCTCCCGACGCTCGTACGCCGACACGGTGGCCTGCGACGTACCTGCCGCACCGGCCAGGTCGCGCTGGGTCCAGCCGCGCGCCTTGCGCGCGATCTCGATGATCGTCGGCCGCTCCATGCACCGATGATATCCGATCAGGTGTTTTTGGCCCCTCGTGCGGGAACGCCCGCACACCTACCTGTCACCCAACCCCGGGCAGACAGGAAGGAGCAACGCAATGAGCGTTGCAAAGAGCCTGGGCGTCGACGACTTCGATGCCCCAAACATGCGAGAAGCGCGAGCTGAGTGGCCCCGCTGGCAAGGAACCGAGCCCGCGCTCGCCGTGGTCGATGACGTCAAGGACCTCCCCAGCTGGATGAAGCTGGCAGAGCCTGCCGAGCGGGACGTCGTACTGGCCGCGCTTCGCTGCGTCGCGCAGGAAGACGCACGCGCATTCCTTGTGCTGGCCTGGCTCCTGGTGCCCGGGGCGTCACTCCTGGCTGGCAAGCTTCGCAGGCTCGTCGACGCGATTGACGAAATCGTGGCCGGTCAGCTGTGGATCCAGATCTGCGAGCACGATCCAACGGACGATAGGTACGTCGCGAAGAAGATCCTCGATCGCGTCGCGCGGGAGTCGATGGCCGAGCTTGGCGTCGGGGACTTGGCGAAGCGTCGTGACCCGGCATGGGACTCCACGGTGTTGGTCGAGCGCTTGGACGAGTCGATGCCGTCCGTCGAGTCGGAGGCGGTTGAGGATCCCAGGGAGCAGCTCGCCGACCTGCTCCGCCGCGCGCTCGACGCTGGGAACCTGTCGGACGCAGACCGCGATCTACTCCTCGACCTGGCCCACGCCGCACATTTGCTGAAGGCGCCCTTGCGCAGGGGGAGAGCCGGCCTGACGACGCCGTCGGTCGCGCAGATGGTGAGCGAAGACCACGCGATGTCAGCAAGGACCGTCAGGCGGCACGCGGCCGATGCCTTGGACGGGCTGATCCAGATGACTCATCACCAGGGCATGGCGCTCTGACGAAACTCAACTCCAAGAGCGGGTGTCGTGGCGCCACGTCCTGTCTTCACCCTCACCTGTCAGTGCGGGATCGATGAGACGCGTGACGAGTTCGCGCGCAAGATCGACGGTGCGGTAGTCGGCGCAGTAGGGCACCGATTTGCTGAGCTTCGCGTATCTGGTTCCCCACGTGGACGGGACCGTGAAGTGCTCGAACGGCTCCATCTGGCGGCGTCGTGCTTCGCTGGCAATGGCGAAGCCAAGCGCGGTGCCGTCGACGTTCTGGGTGACGGCGAGCACGACCAGATCCACCAGGTCCTTCTCGCGACTCGACGGGCGGTCGCGGTAGGTCTGCATGGTTGCGCAGACCTTGTCAGCAATCTGGTCGACGACCGGGTAGACGCGGTATTCATGGCGGATCAGCCTTGGTAGGTCCAGCGCGTTCGCTGGTTCCGTAATCGTCACCGGAGCAGTGAGTCCTGCGCCGATGGAGAGGTCCACGTTCAGGATGTTCTTGCTGCGGCCACCGATGAGGATGTCGAACGACACTGCGTAGCCCTCGGTGTAAGGCTGTTCCTCGCCGCCGATCGACGTCTCGCGACCGATGTATTGGAATACGAAGTGGTCGCCGAGGTCGATTGCGGCCAGGCGACGAAGGTCATCGAGGGCCTCGTCCAGTGTGTATCCCTTGCGATACAGGTCGACGTCGCGAGTCGGCCGGCCTGACGGCACGCGAGCAAGCATGCCCGTGCCGCCCTTGAGCACCCACTCTGAGTCGTCACCCTCGGAGAAGATGCGGCTGAGGAAGCGGTTGAAGTACTCGAGCCGGATTCGCTCGTTCGTGTCGAGGGAGGAGTCGGCAGCCGCCGCCTTCTTTGCTGCTTCCTTGATGGCGGTCTCGACGCCAGCGCTGGTGGGATAAGGCTGGATTTCATCCACGACCGGCGGCTTTCTGTGCGGCACGTGCAAGCGCGAGAGTCTCAGGACCGATCGGCGACGTCGCATTGGCAGCGCCCCAACTCTGGCTGAGCGCCTTCACCAGTTCAGGGCTGACGACCTGTGTCGAGAACTTGCGCAGCATCTCCTCGATGCCGGAATCTCCCAGGAGGTTCGCGACGAGGGCCGATGTGCTGGCGTTCATCGCCGCCAGTTGTGGTGCCAGGGCGCTCTGAAGCGTCGCGGCGAGGCTCTCGTTGATGGTGCGCAGCGACTTCTCCATCTCGGGCGTCATGATGATCCGGTTGAGATCAGTCTTGCTGAGACCTCCGACAAACTTGGCAGCCACCAGCGAGCCGAGGGTTGCGTCTCTTGCCACGCGCCCGGCGAGAGCATCGAGGTCGATGCCCGCAATTTCCATCAGGCGATGTAGCAGTGCGTCACCGTCTCCCTTCTTGAACCCGTCCCGTGCGGCAAGTGGGGCGAAAAGTTCGCGAAGGCGCTGGAGGTCGAGGGTGCGATTGCTGGATGCGTCACGCAGCGCATCGCCGACGAGGCTGAGATCTATGTTGTCATCCACGAGGTCAGCGATCGTGCGCTCCATCGTCATGACCGGCATGCCTTCGACGAGCATGATGTCGCGTGGGTCAAGGGTGCGTTGGCGGTAGCGGATTTCCCGGCGCTGGCTTTGACGTCGAGTTGGGGAGACGAAGTCGTAGCGGAGAGCTCGGAAGTCACCGATGCCGTGGAGGTCCGCGGCGGTTTCTCCAGCCACCGTCACGTCGTTGGTGCTGTCCTTGATGCGCACTTCCGCGAGGCGCTTGGGATCAGTGCTCAGCCAGGCAGCATGCAGATCGTCGAATCGGCCAGCGGGGGCACCGGCGTCCTTGTAGACGCCGTGGGCGAGGCGCTCCAGGTGGCTGGCCTCGGCGAGTCGGGAGAGGTCCAGACGGGTGATGCCGCGCATGCTTGCCTGAGCAGACGTCACCATTCCCCATTGGTAGGCGGTCAGCTCCGCGAGGGTGCGCAGCGCTTCGTTGGACTTCATGCTTGGAGTGTATCGTGCAAGACGATACGTTCCAAGATATCTGAGGCATCGCATGGTCAGAGTCCAAGGCTCGGGCCGCTTAAGCCCGAAACCGAGCGCCGGAACGGTTCGTCGACGGGGAAGGCGGGGTGCTTCCGCTTGGGCGTGGTCAGATCCTTCACCCGGTAGGCCAGCGCCGCCGTCGGACAGTCGACCGGCAGCGGCTTGCGGGCAGCGGCGAGGTCGAGGACCTGCTCGGCGTCGACGCCACGACGTTTCAAGGTGTCGAGCTGCTTGGCCAGCTCAAAGGTCTGCTCGTCGCGCCTGCCGACGTACTCGACGATGCGCTCCTCCCACACCTTGATGGCTTCGCCGTATCGCGCATTGATCGTCCGGGTCAGGCGGCGGTGATACGCCGACTCGCGGTCGTCCGTCGGTGGTGGGCCGGCGATGGCGCGGTCGTGGGGTTTGATGCCGGTGGCCGCACGCCAGACTGCCAAGTCGCGGCGCAGGTCGGGAGTGAGCACGTCGTCGTATCGGCTCGTCCAGGCGGGGAGCGTGGTCGAGGCGCGCTCCTGAACCTCGGTCGCGAGCGTGCTCATCCGTCGAGCTCGCGCGGCGAGGTAAGGACCCCAGGCCGGGTGTTCCGCAAGGTCGGAAGGGATGCCGACCAGCCAAGGCAGCGGCCCGACCGGAGCCTCATCGAGGTCAACCCGAGTCCTGGTAGCGGCCAGGGTGAGGGCGTCGGCGTACCGGGTGACGGCTTCCTGCAGTTGGGCTTCGAGTGAAGCAGCCGCCGACCGGGTGGTTGTTGCCGAGACCGCAGAACCGTCGCGGGCCAGAACGCCTTCGAGCAGCTCGGTGGTGGTCGCCTGCCGGTCGAGAGTCGGGCTCGGCAGGGTGTGGTCCTCGCCGACATCGGCGAGCACGACGTGGACGTGGTTCTCGACCCGGCCACGGGTGAGCATCGTGTAGAGCGTCTGCCGCGACTCCTCGCCGGTAACGATGCCGTGCACGACGTCGGTGGTGAGGCCCTGGGCGGTGTGGACGGTGGAGGCGTAGCCGAGCTCGACGTGAGCAGCGACGTACGCCGCGGGGAGCGTTGTACGCAAACCAGAGTCGTGATGACGCACCGACAGAGCGCCGTCCTTGATGCCGGCGACGATCCAGCGGTCGCCATTCTTGACCCAGTCGGTACCGCTGATGCCGAGGCGTCGGTCGTTGCGGCGCGAGATCACTACGTCGCCAACGCACGCCTCACAGCCGTCGGAGAGCAATGCGGAGGAGCCGACAAGCCCTCGGGCTGCTTGCGCGCGCAGGTTGAGTTCGCGAACCAGTTCACGTGTGGGCGCGAGCATCAGGCAGTCGCGTCCACCGGCACGCTCGCGTGCCCAGGCGTCGAAGACTGCGTCGGCACAGGTGACGGCGTCACCGACGTGCACGCGGTCGTGGTCGACGTAGAACCCGAGCGCTGCCGGTTCGCCATCGCGCAGGTCGAGCGATGCTTCGGCCTCGGTCGGGTCGGTGAAGCGGATGAGTTCGTCGAGTTGAAGAGCGCCGTGGGTGGTGGCGATGTCGCGGAGTACGCCGCCGGCGCCGATCGCGGCGAGCTGCTGATCGTCACCGATGAGCCGGACCGACGCACCACGGGCGACGGCGTACTCGATGACCCGGTCGAGCGTGAGGGTGTCGGCCATCCCGGCCTCGTCGATCACCACCAATGTGCCTGGACCAGTGGAGCCAACCAGAGCGGAGCCGGGGGAGTAGGCCAAGTCGTGGTCGAGCTTCGCGAGCGTCTCGCACGCGATCCCGGTCGCTTCGGCAAGTGCAGCCGCAGCGGCCGCCGACGGTGCAAGCCCGACGACGTTGGCGCCGCCTTCTATCCACACGTTGGCCAGCGCCCGCATCGCGGTCGTCTTGCCCGACCCGGCCGGAGCAAGCGCTAGCTGCACCCGGTTTCCGCTCGTGGCCATCGCGCCCACCAAAGCTTCCTGCCCACGGTTAAGTCGCTCCCCATCGAGCCGTGCGGCGAGCACCGAAAGCTCCACGTCGTCGGTCGACCAGGCGAACCCGTCACACCGACCGGCCGCCGCGACGATCCGCTGCTCGGCATCGAGGATCCGCTGGCTGGTGTGCTGGTCGGCACCGGAGTGCCGGTAGACACTCTCGCCGTTACGACGCCGCAAGGGGCCAGGCTCACTGACCGAGTCGAGGTCGGGGGAGAGATTGACCGACAGTCGCCCGATGACATCGTCGACGACCCACTCGACCACCTCGGCGAGCCGATCCGCCGGAGCTGCAACATCGCGCACCTGCCGCTGCGCCTCGGCACGCACGTGCCAGATCTGCCATGTCGCGCGGCGCGCTTCGAGTTCTGCGACGACCCGCGCCGCCGTCTCGTGGACCCACGCAGCCGACATCCCGTGCTGTGCTCGCCGGACAGGGTGCAACGCCGCCGACACCATTTGTGCAACGTCGCGGTCCGAGCCGAGCGTGCCGACGGCTTCGGCCCGCCATAGTGCCCGCTGGTCGGCGTACGACCGCGGCTCGTGCTTCGCATCCCGAGTCTCCAGGTTCGCCTGCTGCGCGAGTGCGACCGCCTCGGTTGGCGTCGGAGCCCGCCCGTGCGACGAGGCGAACTCTCTCGACAGCTCACGTTGGCGCACCACGATGTCGGACCGCCGCTGCGACCACTTCTCGCACAGCGCCAGGTCGACACCGTCGATCTCGCGTACCGGCCGCTTGTCCCGCGCGGTACCGGGCCGCTCGACGAACTGCACCCCGAGCGCTTCGGTCAGCCGGCGTTCGAGCGCGGTGTTGTAGGTCTCCGACGCGGCGACGACGTGCTCGTGGAGGACCTTTCCGAAGATGGGACTGCCCAGGGATCGGTTGACACCTGACCTGTGAGGATCGCTCCTCGCTGGAAGGATGTCTGTCATGCCGAAGCCGTACCCCAAGGAGTTCCGCGACGATGTCGTGGCCGTTGCCCGCAAGGGCGAAGCTCCGTTGAACCAGATCGCGAAGGACTTCGGGATCTCCGAGGGCTGCCTTCACGGCTGGATGAAGAAAGCCGACATCGAGGACGGTGCCCGGCCAGGCCCGACCGCGGCCGAGTCAGCCGAGCTGCGTGAGGCCAAGAAGCGGATCCGTCTGCTCGAGCAGGAGGCCGAGGTGATGCGACGTGCGGTCGCCTACCTCTCGCGTGACGTCAACC